>CAVSLA010000003.1:0-383790 GCA_963728825.1 uncultured Acidobacteriota bacterium | reverse complement strand
ATGGCGAGCTGGAAGCGGATGCTGGAGGTGATGGATACGCGGCCGCAGATCGAGGACGAGACGGCCGCGCCTCCGGAGACAAGGACGCAGAGGCCGATCCGTGGCGAGATCGAATTCCGGGACCTGGTCTTCGCCTACAACGGAACTCCGGTCCTCGATCACGTCAACGCGCACATCCGGGCTGGCCAGACCGTGGCATTCGTCGGGGCTGACCGGATCTGGGAAGTCGACGCTGATTGGCCTGCTGCCGCGCCTCCACGATCCGCTGCGTGGAACGGTGTTCGTCGACGGCGTGGACATCCGTGACATTCCTCTGGCGGTCTCCGCGGCGCGATCGGCTTCGTCCCGCAAGAGCCTTTCCTCTTCTCGGACACGCTGGCGGCAAACGTCGCCTTCGGCCTGGACGCCAATCAGATGGAAGAGAGGGAGAGCGCCGCGGCCATGCCGACCCTTCGACTCCGCTCAGGGTCGTCCTGAGCCTGTCGAAGGACGAGCCGAGGACGAGTGAATCCGACGCGAGGCATCAGCGGCAGCCGCGGATCGAGGCCGCAGCGGCGATCGCGCGCCTCGACAAGGACGTTGCCGACTTTCCCAAGGGCTACGAGACGATGGTCGGCGAGCGAGGGATCACGCTCTCCGGCGGACAGAAGCAGCGGACGGCCATCGCCCGGGCGATCGTCATCGACCCGCGCATCCTCATCCTGGACGACGCGCTCTCGGCCGTGGATACCTATACCGAGGAGGAGATTCTTGCCCGGCTGCGCGGCGTCATGCGCCAGCGGACCTCGATCATCGTGTCGCACCGCATCTCGACGGTGCGCGACGCCGATCAGATATTCGTTCTCGACCAGGGCCGCATCGTCGAGCGCGGCACGCACGGCGAGCTGATCGAGCGGGACGGATTTTACGCCGAGCTGCACAAGAAGCAGTTGCTGGAGGAGGAACTGGCTGCTTCATGACCCAGCACGACGACGAAATCCTGGGCAAGGTGTACGACGCGGTCCTGATGCGGCGGCTGCTGGTCTACCTGCGGCCGGTACTGGCGGCAGGTACCTGCTGGCGGTGGCGGCGATTTTGGTGCTGGCGGGAGCGTCCCTGGCGCAACCGTACCTCTTCAAGCTGGCCATCGACCGCTACATCGCCGAAGGACGCCTCGACGGCCTCGGCACTCTGGCCGGCCTGTACGCGTCGACGCTGGTGGTCGCGTTCGTCGCCGAATACGTACAGACCTGGGCGATGCAGCTCACCGGGCAGCGGATCATGTTCGACCTGCGGATGGAGGTCTACGGCCATCTGCAGAAGCTCGACCTCAAGTACTACGACCGCAACCCGGTCGGCCGCTTGATGACGCGCGTCACGTCGGATGTCGACGTCATCAACGATCTCTTCAACTCGGGTGTGGTCACGATCTTCGGCGACGTGCTGACGCTGGTCGGCATCATGGCCGTGATGCTGATGATGGACTGGCGGCTGGCGCTGGTCGCCTTCTCGGTGCTGCCGCTCATCGTCCTCGTCACCCAGTGGTTTCGCGTGCACGTCCGCGAGTCCTACCGGGTGGTGCGCGGCTGGATTGCCCGCATCAACGCGTTTCTCCAGGAAAACATCACCGGTATGGCCACGGTGCAGCTGTTTCGCCGGGAACGTCTGAATTTCGAGCGGTTCGACGAGATCGATCGGCGGCACCGCGACGCCAACATCGATTCGATTTTCTACTACGCCGTGTTCTACCCGGCGATCGAGGCCATCGCCTCGCTGGCGTCGGCGCTGATCATCTGGTACGGCGGCGCGAGTGTCATGGCCGGCGCGGTCACGCTCGGGACGCTCGCCGCGTTCCTGCAGTACTCGCAGCGCTTCTTCCGGCCCATCAGCGACATGTCGGAGAAGTTCAACGTCCTGCAGTCGGCGATGGCGTCATCGGAGCGGATCTTCAAGCTCCTCGACGAACCAGTCGTCATCCAGGACCCTGTGCGCCCGCTTCAGCCGGTGCAACCGGCGCAACCGGTTCGCATCGTCTTCGAGCACGTCTGGTTCGCCTACAACGAGAACGACTGGGTCCTGAAAGATGTGTCGTTCGAGGTGAAACCTGGCGAGCGGCTGGGCATCGTCGGGGCCACCGGATCGGGGAAGACGACCATCATCAATCTGCTGCTGCGTTTCTACGACGTGCAGCGCGGCCGCATCCTCGTGAACGGCGTCGACATCCGCGAGATGACGTTGAGCGATCTGCGAAGCCTGTTCAGCCTCGTGCTGCAGGACGTCCACCTCTTCTCGGGGACGATCGCCGAGAACGTCCGGCTCGGCAACAGGTCGATTGACGATGAGCGGGTGGAGCGGGCGGCGCGCGCCGTGCACGCCGATCATTTCATCGAGCGGCTGCCGGGTCGGTATGCGGCACCGGTGGCCGAGCGCGGCGCGAGCCTGTCGGTTGGTCAGAAGCAGCTGCTGTCGTTTGCGCGGGCGCTCGCCTTCGACCCGCGCGTCCTGATCCTCGACGAAGCGACCTCGAGCGTCGACACCGAGACCGAGCTGCTGATTCGCGACGCTCTGGACACCCTGATGGCAGGCCGGACGACGATTGCCATTGCGCACCGCCTGTCGACGATCCAGGACATGGACAAGATCCTCGTGCTCCACAAGGGGGCGGTGCGCGAAACGGGCTCGCATCAGGAACTGCTGGCCGCCCGCGGCATCTACTTCAAGCTGTTCGAGTTGCAGTACAAGAGCGAACCGGTCGCGCGCGAAACCTCAAGTACTCACGGGTAGGGCCGGCCCTACTGCGCCTGGATCGGCAGCGGGCGGGATGGCAGCGAACGGCCGTCAGACTCCGGTTGTTCGAGCTGACGGAACAGACGATTCATGAAGCCCGGGGCAGTCGCCCTGGGATTCCAGCCGAGGCGCAGGACGGTGAGCCGGATCGGCTTGCGGCCGAACTTCAGCGCCTCATGGCAGCTCCACATGTAGATATCGATCTCGGGCCCCTGCACCGCGGGACCGGTGTCGAGGATGGAATAGACCCCGTCGTATCTGGAGTCGGGCGAATCAATCTCCACGATGGACCCCATCGGCAGGAGCGCCGGATCGGACGCAGCGATTCCCGCCTGGACGGGAGCGCCGGCTTTGGTCGTCAGCCCTTTGCAATAGGCCGTGGCGGTGAAGGAGAGGCGCGCTCCCGGTTCGGGCGGCGGCATCACGGCAGTCGCGGCAGCGGTGGCCCCCGTCAATGCCGCCTGCTTGGAGTCGAGCATGGTCGCCTCGTAGAGCGACACGAAGCCCACGGCGGCTATCGCCGTTACCACCACCTTCCGCCAGAACGACCCAGCGATGACCATCGGCTCAGGAAATTGTAAGACCCGGGAGGCCGAAATGGGTCGGTCTTTCGGATTTCAGATCTGAAATCAGGCGTCTGGCTTGTGGTGGATCATTTCCTGTAAGTGCTTGCGGCTATTGATGAAACCGAGGGC
Source organism: uncultured Acidobacteriota bacterium (assembly GCA_963728825.1). Lineage (GTDB taxonomy): Bacteria > Acidobacteriota > Vicinamibacteria > Vicinamibacterales > CAVVIG01 > CAVREM01. Next base: position 380,329 of record CAVSLA010000003.1, on the reverse strand, counting down.
CAGGGGATAGGCGGCGGCGGCGAGCAGAATGGCACCGATCGTCGAACCCACCGTAAACGGCCACAGCAGGGGCATCAGCAGCCGGGCGAGCTCCTGCCAGAAGTCGGCCTGGAGAATCGACAGCTCGAACAGCGCCCCCAGCCGATCCCGGAAACCTTCGGGCAGCCCCGTCCGGAGGATGGCGGCGCCCAGCATCGTCGTCGAAGCGTAGTAGGCACCAATGATCCACGGCAGGTTCGAATAGACCCCCAGCAGGACGGCCACCCTGTTCAGATTCAGCAGGAACGCCAGCACGACGGCCATGATGGTGTGGAGACCCAGAAAGGGCGAGAACCCGAAGAAGACGCCGAGCGCGAACGCCGCCGCCGTTCGTTCCGGCGTGTCCTTGATGTGGAGGAGCGCGCTCAGCCAGCGCCGGAAGAGTGAGCGCGTCTGGTGAATCATTGGAAATGAGTGTACCCGCCGGGCAACGGCGAGTCTCCGCCGGCGGCGCGCCGCACCAGGCGTGCCCGATCTTCGGTGCAGACACCAATTCGAGCGAGCGGGGCACGTCCGTGCCGGGTTGCCGCGGTCAGGCGGCCGCGCAGCCGGGGGCGAACGGCGACGAGAAGCTCGTAGTCATCCCCGCCGGAGACTGCCGCGAACACCGGGTCCGCCCCGCGCTCGAGAAACCACCTGGCGGCATCAGGTTCGATCGGCAGCGCGTCGCCGTCAATCACCGCCCCCACCCCACTCGCTTCGGCGAGCCGCGCGACCGCATCGCCGAGACCGTCGCTCAAATCGACGCAGGCCGTCGCCGCGCGGTTTCGAGCCAGCAGCAATCCGGTTCGGACGCGGGGCTCGGGGTAGAGGTAACGGGAGATACAGGGATTCGGCGGACCTGAGAGGTCAGAACTCGGCGGACCTGAGAGCGGCGGACCTAAGAGGTCCGCCCTACGTACGCGTAACATTTCCAAACCGGCGGCGGCGGCCCCAATCGATCCCGTGACGTACAGCTCATCGCCCGGCCGTGCCCCGCTGCGGGTCAGCGCCTGTCGCGGCTTGACGGTTCCAGCCGCCATGATGTCAATCATCAATGGCCCAGGCGAGCGCGTGAGATTGCCGCCCACGACGTGGATGGCGTAGCGTCGGGCGAGGGAAGCGATTGCCCCGATGATCGCCTCGAAGTCGTCGCAGCTGAGATCCGCCGGCAACGCGAGCGACAGCAGCGCCAGTCGCGGCTCGGCCCCCATCGCCGCCAGGTCGCTCAGGTTGACGGCGAGCGCGCGATGACCGATCGCGTCGGCCGGCGTGAATCGGCGGTCGAAGTGCACCCCCTCGACGATCGCATCGACCGTCAACGCCTCGAGCCGGTTTCTCGCCGGGGCGACGATCGCCGCATCGTCGCCGATTCCGACGCTCACCCAGTCTGGCGCCGGCGGCAGCAGCCGGCGAATGCGCTCAATCAGCTCGGATTCCGTGAGGGTGGAGACGGTGGTCATCGGGTCTCGGGACTGGTGGCGCAGGGCTCGTGGTCGGACACGCCCCGATCACTTCGCGTAGTCCACCGCCCGCGTTTCCCGGATGACCGTGACCTTGATCTGTCCGGGGTACTCGAGCTCGTTCTCGATGCGCCGCGCGATGTCCTTCGAGAGCCAGATCGCCTCTTCGTCCGAGATCTTCTCGCTCTCGACCATGATGCGGATCTCGCGGCCGGCCTGGAGCGCGAACGACTTGGAGACGCCCTTGAACGAGTCGGCAATGCCTTCGAGCTTTTCCAGGCGCTTGACGTAGGACTCGAGGATGTCGCGGCGGGCACCCGGACGGGCCGCGGAGATGGCGTCGGCCGCCTGGACGATCATCGCCTCGAGCGACGGCCAGTCGATGTCCATGTGATGCGCGGCCATCGCCATGACCACCGGCTCGCTCTCGCCGTGCTTGCGGAGGAAATCGATGCCGATCTCGAGGTGCGTGCCCTGCATCTCGCGGTCGATCGCCTTGCCGATGTCGTGGACGAACGCGGCGCGGACGGCGACGTGCGCGTCGAGGCCGACCTCCTTGGCCATGATGCCCGCGAGCCGCGCGACTTCGGCCGAGTGGGACAGCACGTTCTGGCCGTAGCTGGTCCGGTATTTCAGGCGTCCCATCAGCCGGAGAATCTCGGGGTGGAGATCGTGCAGGCCGAGCTCGAAGGCGACCGCGCCGCCTTCCTTCCGCATCTCCTCGTCGGTCTCGTCCTTGACCTTCTGGACGACCTCCTCGATGCGGGCGGGGTGGATGCGGCCGTCGGCAATCAGCTTCTCGATCGCTTTCTTGGCGATCTCGCGCCGGTAGGGATCGAAGCCGGAGAGAATGATCGCCCCCGGCGTGTCATCGACGATCAGGTCGACGCCGGTGGCCAGCTCGAGCGCACGGATGTTGCGCCCTTCCCGTCCGATGATCCGGCCCTTGAGGTCGTCGCTCGGCAGATCGACCACCGAGACCGTCGTCTCGATCGCGTGCTCGGCGGCGGATCGTTGAATGGCCTCGGTGATGTACTGCTTGGCGCGGTCGCCGGCGATCTCGCGCGCTTCCGCGTCCAGCCGTTTGAGGAGGTTGGCGGCGTCATGGCGCGCCTCGCCTTCGATCTGCTTGAGCAGCAGCTCCTTGGCTTCCTCCGCGGTCAGGCCGGCGACGCGCTCGAGGTCGTGCTGCTGCTGCGCCACCAGCCGCTCGTATTTATCCGCGGCGGCTTTCGACGTCCGCTCCCGCTCGGCGACCGACTTCTCGCGCCCCTGCAGATCGCGCTCGAGCCGATCGATGCCTGACTGCCGCTCGGTGAGCGACGCCTCGCGGCGCATCAGCGTCTGCTCGAGGGTCTGGGCCTGCTGCCGGTCGTGACGCGCCTGCTTCTCGGCCTGAGTCAGCAGCTCGTGGGCCTTTTCCTTGGCCTCGAGCAGCGCTTCCTTCTTGCGGGTTTCGGCTTCGCGCTCGGCGTCCTTGGCGATGCGGAGGGCTTGTTCTTCGGCGCGACCGATGGTCTCGGCGGCGATCCGTTTCCGGTTGGCCACCCACACGGCGAATACGGCGGCGGCCGCCACCAGGGTGATCAGGACATTGACCAGTACCCGAGATATGGCAACACGCGTGACGTCCTTTCAGGTGCGTCCCGCGCGGGTTTTCGTTCAGCCCGCGATCACCGAGAGTACGAGGAGGGTGCGAAAACGAAAGGCCCCGCTTTGCCGTGTGGGGAGGTCGATGAACCTGCGTAAGCAGGTGGAACCGCTGCAATAAGCCGCGCTTCAGGCTTCCTCTGACAGAGGCATGCACACCACGCGGCGTCGCGACTCACTTAGATGGAACGTTGGCTCAAACGAGCCTGCCGCCATCACGAGCAAAGCAGGGAACTCAAAAACCTGAAGGGATCTTAGCACACCCGCCTTCGCTCGCTTCGCGAGCTACGGCGCGGCAGCCTGTTACGCACGTAGGGCGGACCTCTTAGGTCCGCCAGTTCGCCCCGCTGGACTTCAGGCCATGAGCACGCGATCGAGCAGGCGTTCGAGCTCGCCGGCGCGCTCCGCGAGCTGGCCGTCGCGTTTCTGGTTGGTGTCCTTGCAGCGAAAGAGCTCGTCGGCGATGTTCAGCGCCGCCAGGACGGCGAGCCGCAGCGAGTCGCCGGTCGGCGTCGTGTCCGCGGCTGCGCGGATCTTCTCGTCGACGTAGGCAGCCAGACGGGCGACGTATTCGGGCTCGAGCACACTCCGGATTGGATAGCGCTGTCCGTGGATCTCGACGGGAATGACGCGGCCGGAATCAGTCATCAGTCCTCAGTCGTCAGTCCTCAGTCCTCGGTCGCCGGTTCGGCAGTCCTCGTCAGTCGGCGACTGTCGACTGACGACTGTCGACTGCTTCACAGATTGAGTGCTTCGAGCTGGTCGAGCATCTCGCCGACCCGCGCCCGAATCACGTCGCGCTCTTCCTTGAGCGACGAGACCTCGCTCGACAGCGAATCGCTCGTCGCCAGCCGCGCGCGCATCGCGTCGAGCTCGCGGGTCAGCCGCTGGTTTTCCTCGGCCGCGCGCGCCTGATCGCCCTGCATCCGCTCGACCATGCTCACCAGCCGCTTGAGTTTGTCCTCGAGCCGGTCGATTGGCTCGAGCTCGATACCACGGGTCGCTGTCTTTGTGGGTGCCATATAGTTATTCCCAAAACGCGGGATCTGCCCCCGACGCGTTATCTCTGAACGGCGCCGTGCTCGCGGACCAGAGCGGCGAGAATCGCGTCGACGCCGCGCTGCACTTCTGCGTCGGTCAGCGTCCGATCTGGTGCCTGAAACGTCAGGTGCACCGACAGGCTGACCGATCCGTCCGCGACGCCTTTGCCCTGATAGCGATCGAAAAATATCACCGACCCGAGCGGCGCCGCGTTGCTGCCCGCGCGCTCGGCCGCGGCGTGAATGGTGCCACGAATGATTTCTGCAGGCAAGCGGTTGGGCACGACCACCGAGAGATCGCGGACAACCGTCGGGTAGCGCGGCAGCACGCGCACCAGATCGCTGCGCGGTCGTGCCAGCGCCGAAATCCGATCGAGATTCAACTCGGCGACCAGCACCTTGTCCTGACGGGGAGCGCCGCGGCTTTCGACGACCGCCGGCGTGACCAGTCCCATCAAGCCGATCGGCTCGTCCTCTGCGAGAACCGCCGCCGTCTGGCCCGCCACCAGAAACGGCGCTGTGGCGCTTTCGAGGCGTGCGTCGACGCCCAGGACGTCACACAGCCGTTCGACGATTCCTTTCACGTCGAAGAAGTCGGCTTCGCGGCTCGCGCCGGACCAGTGTTCCGCCGTCGCGGCGCCCGTCCAGGCGAATGCGACGCCGCGCGTTTCCCCCTCCGGCGTGAAGCGCGAGCCAATCTCGAACAACGCGACGTCCCGCCGCCCGTGACGACGGTTGTGGGCCACGGCGTCGACAAGGCCCGGCAGCAGCGTCGGCCGCAGCGCATCGAACTTGGCCGAGAGCGGGTTGGCGACCGCCACCGCCGCGCTCCCTTCTGCCGCCGCAAAGGACGCGACGGCGGCCGATTCGGTGATCGCGAAGGTCACCGCCTCGGAGAGCCCGGCGGCGGTCAGGATGCGTCGAACCGTCTGGTCGCGCACAATCCGAGCATCCGGGGCTGGGGCGGCCATCGTCATGACCGGGAACGCAGGTTCGAGCTTCTCGAACCCGTAGTGGCGTCCGACTTCCTCAATCAGGTCCACCTCACGCATCAGGTCCACCCGGAACGTTGGCGCAACCACGTCCCAGCGATCGCCAGCGGCCGTTACGATCAGGCCAAGGCTTCGGAGAATCCGCTCGACCTCGCGATCGGGAACCGTCATTCCGAGCAGCAGTTCGAGCCGCGGCCGTCTGAGCCGAAGGGCATTCGGACCGCGGACGACCGGATAGCAATCGATCACCGCTCCGGCCGGCCGGCCGGCGCCGATTTTCTGCATCAAGGCGATGGCCCGCTGAATGGCGAGAACGGGCGCGTTGACATCGGCACCCCGCTCGAAGCGCGACGAGGCTTCGGTCTTGAGTCCCAGCCGCTTGCTGGTTTTCCGGACCGATGCCGGTTTGAAGTACGCGCTTTCGAGTGCGATGACCCGCGTGCCGGTCGAGACCTCGGACTCCGCGCCGCCCATGACGCCGGCAATCGCCTGCGGACGTGCGCCGTCGGCGATCACCAGCATGTCGGGGTCGAGCTTCCGCTGCCCGCCGTCGAGCGTCCTGATGGTTTCCCCGCTTGCCGCGCGTCGAATCTTCAGCTCGGAGCCTGCGAGCGCCGCCAAATCGAAGGCGTGCATCGGGTGGCCGAGTTCGACCAGGACGTAATTGGTGACGTCGACGATCGGGCTGATCGGCCGGATGCCAGCCGCCTGCAGCCGCGACGTCATCCACGCCGGCGAGGTCGCCGGCGTCACGTCCGCCACGGCGGCCGCGTAGCGCGGACAGAGCTCGGCCTCCTCGAGGGCAACTTTCAGGCGATCCGATTGCCCGACATCCACGGCGGCGAGCTGGACCGGCGCGTTCGGATCCGTCGACGGCTGGCGGACCGGAAGGTCGAACAGCGTGCCGATTTCGCGCGCGAATCCGATCACGCTCAGACAGTCGGGACGATTGGCCGTGACCTCGAAGTCGATAACGGCGTCGCCGTCGTCGAGCGGCTCGATGGCGGCCACCTCGAATCCGCGCAGTGCCAGCTTCTCGGCAACGTCCTCAGCCGCTGCCTTGACATCGACGAAATCGCGGACCCAGGAAAGCAAGAGGCGCATTTATTTCGTGTCTTCTTGGCTGCTCAGGTCCGGGAACTGCTCGAGAAACCGCAGATCGTTCTCGTAGAACAACCGGATGTCACTCACCTGGTGCCGCAGGATGGCAATCCGCTCGATTCCCAGGCCCCACGCGAAGCCGGTGTAGCGCTCGGCGTCGTATCCGACCGATTCGAAGACGGCTGGATGGACCATCCCGCATCCGCCCACTTCGATCCAGCCGGTCTTCTTGCACATCTGGCATCCTGCGCCGTCGCACTGCCAGCAGCTGATGTCGATTTCGGCGCTCGGCTCGGTGTAGGGGAAGAAGCTCGGCCGGAAGCGGACCCCTGACTTTGGCGAGAACATCTCGCGGACGAACGCCAGCAGCGTTCCTTTCAGGTGAGCGAGCGAAATTCCCTCTCCAACCACCAGCGCCTCGACCTGGCTGAAAGCGGGGGAGTGGGTCAGGTCGAGATCGTCGCGGCGGTAGACCCGCCCGGGGACGACGATCCGGATGGGCGGTTGATGCGTCTCCATGTAGCGGATCTGCACCGCCGAGGTGTGGGTGCGCAACAGCGTGCGCAGGTCGTCGGGCCGGCCGCTTTCGCCCTTGATCGGCGTCGTCAGATAGAGCGTGTCCTGCATGTCGCGAGCAGGATGCTCGGCCGGCATGTTCAACGCATCGAAACAGTGCCATTCGTCTTCGACCTCGGGGCCGTCGACGATCGCGAAGCCCATCCGCGTGAAGATCTCTTCCAGCCGGTCGCGGACGATGGTCAGAGGATGGCGGTGCCCCAGTCCCGGGGCGCGGCCCGGCAGCGTGACGTCGACCGCGTCGCGAGGCGGAGCCACGGCAGCGGCGGATTCCAGATACCGCCCCCAGCGCTCTTCGATCGCCTGCTTCAGCTCATTGCCAAGCCGGCCGATGTTCTTCTTCTGCTCGGCCGGGGCGCTGGCAATCAGCTGCATCCACGACGCGACGACGCTGTTTTTGCGGCCAAGGTATTTGTCGCGGACCGACTGTGCGTCGCGCAGCGACGGCGCCGCGGCGAGATCGATTTCGAAAGCGGCGATCTGCGCCTGAACCGAATCGGTGGTGGGGAGGTTTGAGGACACGGCAGCCAAACAGTCGGCAGTCGTCAGTCATCAGTCGTCAGTCATCAGTCGATCCTCGACTGGTGACTGTCGACTGTCGACTGATGACTCTATGCGCGAGCCGACGTCTTTGCGTTCGCTTTGGCCGTCTGGGCGAGCGAGGCAAAGGCCGCGGGGCTCGAGACGGCGAGCTCCGAGAGGCTCTTGCGGTCGAGCGTCACGCCGGCGTTCTTGAGGCCGTTGATCAACTGCCCGTAGGTGAGCCCGTGCTCGCGGGCGGCGGCATTGATCCGCACCACCCAGAGTCGTCGGAAGTCGCGCTTCTTGCGGCGGCGTCCGACGAACGCGTACTTCAACGCGGTATCGACCGATTCCTTCGCGGCGCGATACAGCTTGCTTTTGTTGGCGAAGTAGCCCTTCGCCAGGCCGAGCAGCTTCTTACGCTTGGCGCGGCGAACCGTTCCTCTTTTTACTCGCGGCATTTTCTACAATCCTTGTACTTCATTTATATGGAAGCATCCGCGCCAGCTTCGCGGCATCCACATCGGCCACCACGGTCGTTCCGCGGAGCGCCCGCTTCCGTTTGGTCGTCTTGCTGCTCAGGATGTGCTGCTTGAACGCCTTGCTCCTGAGGAACTTTCCGGTCTTGGTCCGCTTGAAGCGCTTGGCCGCGCCGCGGTGTGTTTTCAGTTTCGGCATCGGGATTCTCCGCTGGTCGAACTCCGCTTAATCACAAAGGACACCAAGGACACAAAGGACACAAAGGAGAGAGGAAACCAGACCTTCATCGTCATCGGGCCGGGGTCGCCGCCGGCTTGGGCCGGCTGCCGCCCTGCGGCCGGCGCGACAGAATCGTGTGCATCTGGTTGCCTTCCATGCGCGGCATCGACTCGGCGACGGCCACCTCCGCCAGGTCCTGCACCAGCCGCTCGAGGATGCGACGGCCAATCTCCGGATGCGCCATCTCGCGGCCGCGGAAGAAGATCGTCGCCTTGACCTTGTCGCCCTCCTCGAGGAAGCGCTCGATGTGCTTCTTCTTGAACTGATAGTCGTGCTCGTCGACCTTGGGTCGGAACTTGATCTCCTTGACCTCGATCACCTTCTGGTGCCGCCGGGCCTCGCGCGCGCGCTTCTGCTCCTGGTACTGGTACTTCCCGAAATCCATGATGCGGCAGACCGGCGGGACCGCGGTGGGCGAGATTTCCACCAGGTCCAGTCCTTTCTGCTTCGCGATGGCCAGCGCTTGCGGCGGCGGCATGATCCCGAGCTGCTGCCCGGTATCGTCGATGACGCGGATCTCGCGGACGCGAATCCGTTCGTTGACGCGGACGCGGTCGTCTCTCCGAGGTGATCTGTCGAAAGCGATAAGAGCCTCCTAAAAATTAAGCCGCCGCGTCCTGGCCCGCGTCGACGACCCGTTCCCGGATCTCGACGAGCGCCCGGTCGATGAACAACTGCAACGCCTGCGACCCCTGGTCGCCGCCCTTTCGAGTCCGCACCGACACCGTGCCGTCGGCCGCCTCCCGGTCGCCGACGACGAGCATGTACGGCACTTTCTGCAGCTGCGCTTCCCGAATCTTATAACCGATCTTTTCCTGGCGTTCGTCGAGCTCGGCGCGCAGGCCGGCCGCCTTGAGGCGATCGCGGACCGATGCCCCGTACTCGAGATGCCGATCCGAGATCGGCAGGACGATCGCCTGCACCGGCGCGAGCCACAACGGGAACGCTCCTGCGTAGTGCTCGATCAGAATGGCGATGAACCGTTCGAAGCTGCCGAAAATCGCCCGGTGGATGACCACGACACGATGCTCCGAGTTATCGGCGCCGACGTACTTCAGGTCGAACCGCTCGGGCATCTGGTAGTCGAGCTGAATCGTCGCGCACTGCCATTTCCGGCCGATCGCATCGGTGACGTCGAAGTCGATCTTGGGCCCGTAGAAGTTCCCGCCGCCCGCATCGATCGTGTACGTCTCGCCGGCCTTGTCGAGCGCGCCCTTCAGGTGCGCTTCGGCCTCGTCCCATGTGGACTTCTCGCCGAGATACTCGTCCGGCCGTGTCGCCAGTTTCGGCTGGAACGTCATGCCGAGATCGCTGTATACGCGCCGCACCAGCTTCAGCAGGCGCTCGACCTCCTCGCCGATCTGCTCGGGCATGACGAAGCAGTGGCCGTCGTCCTGGGAAAACTGCCGGACGCGGGTGAGGCCGGAGAGCACGCCGGCCAGCTCGTTGCGGTGCAGCGGGGTCTGTTCGTGGAACCGGATCGGCAGCTCGCGATAGCTGTGGACCTCGCTGGCGTAGAGCACGTAGTGCCCAGGGCAGTTCATCGCCTTGAGGGCCATCTCCTCGCCCTCGGACCCCTCGACCTGGAACATGTTCTGCCGGTAGTGCGACCAGTGGCCGGACGTCTCCCACAACGCCTTGTTGAAGATGATCGGCGTCTTGACTTCGACGTAGCCGTTCGGCAGCAGCACGTCGCGCATGTAGTTGGCGAGAGTGTGGTAGAGCGTCGTCCCCTTGTCCTGCCAGAACGCGGCGCCCGGCGCCCACGGGTGGAACGTGAAGAGGCCGAGCTCCTTGCCGAGCTTGCGGTGGTCGCGCTTCTTCGCTTCTTCGATCTGCGTGAGGTAGGCCTTCAGCTCCTTGTCCGAGAAGAAGGCGGTCCCGTAGATCCGCTGCATCGGCTGGTTGCGCGCGTCGCCCTTCCAATAGGCGTTCGAGGTGTTGAGCAGCTTGAATGCCTTGAGCCGGCCGGTCGACGGCACATGCGGGCCGACGCAGAAGTCGATGAAGGTCTCCTTGTCCTTGATGGTGTAGCAGGAGACTTCGCGCTGACCTTCGGTCTTCTCGTCGATCAACTGCACCTTGAGCGGCTCGCCGCGGCTGCCGAAAAACCGCTTCGCCTCGTCGCGCGGCCACAACTGACGCTCGTAGACGAGATCGGCGCCGGCGAGCTCTCGCATCTTTTGTTCGATGGCGTCGAGATCTTCGGGCACGAACGGCCGCGGCACGACGAAGTCGTAGAAGAACCCTTCGTCGGTCGCCGGACCGATGCCGCACTGGACTCCAGGGAAGAGGTTCGTCACGGCGGCCGCCAGCAGATGCGCCGCGCTGTGTCGGTACAGGGCGAGCGCCTCAGGGCTCTGGTCGGTCACGATCCGCACGGATGCGTTCGCGTCGAGTGCAGTCGACAGGTCGACCAGCTTGCCGTCAACCACTCCGGCCAGGGCGGCTTTCGCCAGTCGCGGCGAGATCGATTCCGCGACGTCGCGGACGCGTGCGCCCGCGGGCAAATCCCGACTGGAGCCGTCGGGGAGGGTAACGGTGATCTGACTCATGAATTACGCGAAGCGGGGATTAGGCACGGGTGGACTCGAACCACCGACCTCCTGCGTGTCAAGCAGGCGCTCTAACCTCTGAGCTACGCGCCTACATCTGCTTCAAAAACCGCGCGTTAGACGAACCCTCAGTATACTACGCGGCTTTCTTCAGCGCGGCGCGCTCGAGCGCCTTTTCGAGAATGGGATCGCCGGCTGGCGGGGTCTGGCCGAAATCGACTTCAGGTTCGTCGACCGGCACGGCTGGTTCGAGGCCCTTTTCGTGGAGCGGACTTCCGTCGGGCATCAGATAGCGCGTGGTGGTGAGCCAGAGGCCGGTGCCGTCCGGCAGTTTGATCAGTCGCTGCTGTCCAGCACGGCCGATGGTGCGCTCGCCGACCAGCTCCGCGCGCTTGTTGCCCGCGAGCGCCGCGGCAAACAGCTCGGCGGCGCCCGACGTCCCGTTGTCGATGAGCACGAGCGCCGACTGCGAGACGGCGCCATCCGGGGCGCGGGCAGTAATCGACTCACGCTCCATGCCTTTGGTCTCGCGTACGGCGAGCGTGCCCTGGCCGATGAAGACGCGCGCCAGCGCCAGGCCGTGATCGGGTGTGCCACCCGACGTCCGTCGCACGTCCACCAGGATGGTCGACGCGCCGTTCTTCACGAGCTCGGTCGCCTGCGCTTTGGCGAGGTCCGCCGTCTTCGGGCCGATTGCGGCGACGCGCATGTAGCCGACGCCGGCGGCAGCGATCCGGCTGGTGACGTCGGGCGTCTGATTCGCTTCGCGCGTCAGCTCGATGACGTGGGGTTCGGCGGCGCCGCCGCGCATCACGGTGAGCTTCACCTTGGAGCCGGGGGTCCCGCGCAACTGGCGCATTCCCTCGAACACCGAAGTATCGCGGGTCGCGGTCTCCCCGATCGAGCGGATGTAATCGCCGGTCCGAATACCGGCCCGCGCGGCCGGCGAGCCGTCGCGCGTCGCGATCACGCGGAGGTAATACTGACGGGTGAGATCGATGCCCACGTCGCCTGCCGGCGGCGCGGAGGCGGTTTCGATCTGTTTCACTTGATCGGCTGTGAGGAACGCACTGTCGGGATCCAGGCTATCGGCGAGCCCGGTCAGCGCTCCCAGCATCACCTTGTCGCCGTCCACCTTCTCGACATAGTGGTTCGAAATCAGCTGAACCACCTCCTCAAAGACCTTGAGGTGCTGGTAGGTGTCCTCACGAGCGGTCGCCTTGCTCAGGAAGCCGCCGAGCACGGCGAAGATCACCACCGGAGCAGACAGCAGCAGGACGGTGCGGCGGGTGCGTGGGCTCATAGGTGTCTCAACGTTTTCTAAGCCATTGTAAGGGATCGACCGGGCGACCGTCGACGCGAAGCTCGAAGTACAGCCCGGGCACGCCTAACAGGGCGAAACCGGCCGATCCCAGGCTGTCTCCACGGGAGACCCGTGCGCCCCGTGTCACGGAAATATCGAGGAGATGCCCGTAGAGGCTGAAATTCTGTGCGCCATGGTCGATGATCACGAGCTTCCCGTAGCCGGCGAAGGTATCGGCGAAAGCGACCGTGCCCTCGTGCACGACCCGGACGGGCGTGCCGACGGGCGTAGTGATTTCGATGCCGTTTGCAGAGCTGCCCGCGGCGGCCCCGGTTTGACCGAAGCGGTGTCGCAGCGGGCCCGTTCCAGGCCACTCGAGGTCGCCGCGAAACGCTGTCACCGGCAGCGTCGGGGCAGTCGCGCTTGGCGCGCTGCTCGCGCCCGGCGACAGCTCGCGCAGCGTCGCCTGCAGGCGCTGCTGCGTGGTCATCAGCTCGCCTGCCAGCTGAGCGTTGAGATCGCGCCGGCGGTCGATGTCGCGAATCAGCGCATTGTGGTTCTGGACCGCCTGCGTGGCAGCTGCCTGCGCGCGCTCGGCGCCGGTACGCAGCGTTGCCAGCCGCACGCGCCGTTCCTCGAGCGCGGCGCGCGAAGTCTTGAGCTCCTCGGCGCGTCGCTGGTGCGCGGCAATCCGGTCGCGGTCGCGGCGTGCGATGGCCGCCACCATGCGCGACGCCTGCCCGACGTTGCGAACATCAGCGGTCGCCAGAAACAGTCGGACATAGCCACCCTGTCCGAGTTTGTACAACTCGATCAGCCGTGCCCGCAATTCCGGACGTTCCGCTTGCTCCTCTTCTTCGAGCCGCGCCATCTCCTGGCTCAGGACCTCGAGCTCGGTGGCCACCCGTCCTTCGTCTGCCTTCGCCTGCCGGAGCTCCTCGTCCTTGATCTGGCGTTCCAGCTCGAGCCGACGCAGATCGCCGAGCAGCGTTCTTGCTTCGGAAGCCAGCCGATCGGCTTCCTGCGTCAGCGCCCTGAGACGCTCGCTCGTGCTCTGCGCGAGCGCTTCGGTACGCGCCCGATCGTCTTGTTGCGCGGTGAGAGACACCGCAAGCGATAGAAGGAAAAAGAGAAACAGGCGTGTCACAAAATGGGACGAGGCGGAAAATTATAACATCTGAAGATGCGCATCCTCGGCGTCGATCTGGGGCGACGCAGGGTCGGCCTGGCCATCAGCGACCCGTCCGGCACCCTCGCCCGTCCCCTGAGGACGCTGACGATTGAAGCCGATACGGCTGTCGACCGCGTCGTTGCCGAGATTGAGAGCCTGGCCGCCGACGCCGACGGTCTCGGCGCCATCGTGGTCGGCCTGCCGGCGCGCCTGGACGGGTCGCCAACGGATCAGACGTTAGAGGTCGCGCGCTTCGTCACACGCCTCCGCGAGCGCACGATGATTCCGGTCCATCAGGAGGACGAGCGGTTGACGAGCCGCGAGGCGGACAGCCGGCTGGCGCTTCGCGAACGCGACTGGCGCAAGCGCAAGGCACAGCTGGACGCCGCTGCGGCGGCAGTCATCCTGCAGGACTTCCTGGATCGACGGTTGACGTAGCGTCCACTATGAAAAAAGTCGCCCTGGCTCTTCTCGTGGTCATCCTGGTTGCCGCCGCCACGGCGTCGTACGTGTTCTACGCCCGCTTGAACCAGCCCTTCCGCGGATACAGCGAAGCCGAGAGGTTCGTGGACATTCCCAGCGGATCAGGCTCGAGGTCGATCGGCGAGCGGTTGATCGCGGCCGGCGTCATCCGGGACGACCTGACGTATCGGGTCGCGCTCTGGCGGAGCGGCGCCGCGCGAACGTTGAAGGCTGGCGAATACCGATTCGAGGGCGAGATGACGCCGCTCGCGGTCATCGACAAGATCGCTCGCGGCGACGTCGTGCTGTTAAATGTGACGTTTCGCGAGGGTCTGACGATCGACGAGATGTCGCGAGTGTTCGAGGGCAACGGCTTCGGCCCCGCCAAGTCGTTTACCGCGGCGGCCGCCGATGCATCGCCCGTGCGGGACCTCGATCCTCAGGCGCGGGATCTCGAGGGCTATTTGTTTCCAGATACCTATGCGCTGCCGCGTGGCAGTGATGCGCAGCGCGTGGTCCGGGCGATGGTCGATCGCTTCCAGCAGGTGATGACGCCGGAGATCCGCAAGGCCGCGGCCGACCGCGGGTTGAGCGTCCGGCAACTCGTGACGCTGGCCTCGCTCGTGGAGAAGGAAACCGCGAAAACCGAGGAACGTCCGCTGGTGGCCGCCGTCTACAGCAATCGTCTGAGAATCGGGATGGGCCTGCAGTGCGACCCGACCGTGATCTACGCGCTGCAGCGCGCCGGCCGCTACACCGGCAACCTGCGCCGCGACGACCTGCAGTTCGATTCACCGTACAACACCTACCGCTATCCCGGGCTGCCGCCGGGTCCGATCGCCGCGCCCGGCAAAGGCTCGCTCGAGGCGGCGGCCAGCCCTGCCGATGTCGACTTCGTGTACTTCGTCAGCCGAAACGACGGCTCCCACGAGTTCGCGCGCACGCTCGACGAGCACAATCGCAACGTGCAGCGGTGGCAGGTGCAGTACTTCAGGGATCTCAGGGCAGGACGCCGGTAGCGCTCAGAAATTTACAATTTACAATTGTAAAACTGTAAATTACCCGCCTCGGCATTCATCGTTCGCCCCATTTCAACTTCGTCCGAAGTACCTCGAAGTAGCTCCTGGTCGACGGCTTGATGAGCAGCAGCGGCGTGTCGGATCGGGTGACTTCGATGTGATCGCCGGCCTGCAGCTGGAGGCCCTCCTGGCCGTCGAAGGTGACGTAGACCTCCGCGCGATCTTCCATCACCGGCTGGATGCGAACCGGCGCGGTCGCCGGGATCACGATCGGCCGGTTGGTCAGCGTGTGCGGCGCGATGGGGGTGAGGATCAGCGCGTCCAGGCTCGGCTCGACGATCGGGCCCGCCGCCGCCAGGTTGTAGGCCGTGGAGCCGGTTGGCGTCGCGACGATCAGGCCGTCCGCCTTGACCCGCGTCACGAACTCGTCCCCGACGTACACCGAGAGATCGATCATCCGCGAGCGTGCGCCTTTGGTGACCACGACGTCGTTGAGCGCGACGTGCCGGGCAAAGAGCTGGTTCTTCCGGGTGGTGGTGGCGCGGAGCATCATCCGCTCCTCGAGGCGTGCGCGTCCGCCGAGGGCCGCTTCGAGCGACGGGTACAGCTCGGGAAGCGTGACTTCCGTGAGAAACCCGAGGCTGCCGAAGTTGACGCCGAGAATCGGGATCCGCGAGCCCGTTTCGCCGATGCAATCGGCCATGCTGAGCAGCGTCCCGTCACCGCCGAGCACGAGCACCATGTCGGCGTCCGAGGCGAGCGCCGCCTTGCTGAGCGAGCGTGCCCCCGCAGCCGGGGCGAGGGCGGCGGTCTCGGTCTCGAAGATCGCTTCGGCGCCGCGCGTCTGCAGCCACGACGCGATCTCCGTCAGATGCGGCCCCGCCGCGGTGAGGTGCGACTTCGCCAGAATGCCCACGCGACGCACCGGCGGCAGCCGCTGATCGTTCCCCTCAGGCATGAGCGTTCAATGGTAGCCCACGTCCCAGCCGGGCCTAAGAGGCCCGGCCTACGGACGAACGGACGCAGGGCGGACCTCTTAGGTCCGCCGTCGACGCAGGTGGAGGAAAAACTCGCGATTGCCCTCGGCGCCGGTAATCGGCGACGGCGTCATCGCCAACCGAGTGAAGCCGTAGTCAGCGGCCGCTTCCGTCACGTGGGCGATGACGGCCTCGTGAATCGCCGGATCCGTGACGATTCCACCTTTGCCCACCTGGTCGCGTCCGGCCTCGAACTGAGGCTTCACCAGCGCGACGACTTCGGCGGCCGGCGTAACGACCGGGGGCACCGCGGGCAGGATGTGCCGCAGCGAGATAAACGCCACGTCAATCGTCACCAGGTCGACCGGATGGGGGAGATCGGCGGCGGTCAGCGCGCGCGCGTTCACGCCCTCGCGCACGACCACGCGCGGATCGTTCCGGATGCGCCAGTCGAGTTGCCCGTGGCCGACGTCGAGGGCGATCACATCGGCTGCACCGCGTTGCAGCAGAACATCGGTGAAGCCCCCGGTGGATGCGCCGATGTCGAGGGCATGGCGGCCGGCGACGTCAATTGCAAACGCGTCGAGCGCATGAGCGAGCTTGATTCCTCCCCGCCCCACGTAGGGATGATCCGGGGTGGCGAGCTCGACATCGGCGTCAGTCGCGACCGGCGCTCCCGCTTTCGACACAACCTGACCGGCGACTTTCACCTGCCCGGCAAGAATCAGCGCCTGAGCCCGCTCCCGCGTCGGTGCGAGGCCGCGGCTCACGAGCGTCACATCGAGCCGCTCTTTGCGAGCCAACTCCTAAATCCTCAAATCCTCAAATCCTCAAATCCTGAAATCCTCAAATCTCAGGATTTCCTCTTTACCACCCAATCCGCCATGTCCTGAAGCCGCGTCCCGGCCAGGCCAGCACTGCCAAGAATCGACCGGGCGCGTTCCGCGCATTCGCCGGCCAAGGCCCGGGATTGTTCGAGTCCGAACAGCGACGGATAGGTTGGCTTCCGGCTCGCGGCGTCCTTGCCGGCGGTCTTGCCCAGTTCCTGGGAACTGCCTTCGACGTCGAGGATGTCGTCGACGATCTGGAATGCCAGGCCGATCTCGGTTCCCCATTCGGTAATCGCCGCGACCAGGTCGTCGGCGGCGCCGCCCATCACCGCACCGCTCTCGGCCGCGGCGCGGATGAGCGCGCCCGTCTTACGGAGGTGCATCGCCTGCAGAGCGGCCGCATCGAGCGTCATCGGATGACCAGGCGCCTGCCCGGCGGCCTGCAGGTCAATGCCTTGGCCGCCGACCATGCCCGCGACGCCGGCCGCCTCGGCGATCGTCCGGACGACCCGTAGCTTCCGCGTGACGACCGCCGGATCGGTGGTGACCGGTTCACGGGCGAGCAGCGCGAAGGCCTCCGCCTGCAGACCATCGCCCGCGAGGATCGCGATCCCGTCACCGTACACCACGTGCAGCGTCGGCCGGCCTCTCCGCAACGTGTCATCGTCCATCGCCGGCAGATCGTCGTGGATGAGCGAGTAGGTGTGGATCAACTCGAGCGCGCAGGCTGCCGCCATCGCGTGATTCGCCTCGCCGTCCGGCGGCGGCGTCTGCCGTCGGACGGATTCGGCGGCGGCGAGCGTCAGAAGCGGCCGGAGGCGCTTGCCGCCCGCGAACACGCTGTAGCGCATCGCCTCGGCGAGCAGCGGCGGACAGGCCGGCGGCTGGGGCAGAAATCGATCGAGCGCGGCATCGACCTCGGCGCGCGTCCGTTCCACGAAGAGCGCGAGAGAATCGGCCACGTCGTTCGGCACGCCGTGTCTCATCTAGCGGGCAGGCTCGTCAGCGCCGAGCGAGGCCGGCGCCGGTTTCAGCTCGCCGCGGTCGGTGAGGATTTCGATCCGGCGCTCGGCGTCCTCGAGCCGCGCATGGCAGAAGCGCGACAGCTGGACGCCTCGCTGGTACAGCGCCAGGGATTGCTCGAGCGGCAGCTCGCCTTCTTCGAGCTTCTTCACAATCGACTCGAGCTCGGCAATCGCCGCTTCGAAATCCTTGATGGATGTGTCAGTCATGAGGACGCAAAGCTTAGGGAGGACGGTAGGGCTCCGTCTATGGTTTTCTGGAGGTCACCTGACACTCGAGCTCCCCTTTGTGCAAGGTCACCCGTACCTGATCCCCCGGCGCAGTCGTCGAGGCGTCGCGGATCACGCTGGCGCGGTCAGACGTCCAGCATACGGCGTAGCCGCGGCCGAGCACCGCGAGGGGGCTGAGCGATTCCAGTCGCGCCGCGCAGTCGCGAAGCTGCCGATCGGCGAGGTGCCGCCGGCGGGCGATCGCGCTCGCCAGCCGGCCGTTACCGGAGACCAGTCGTGTTCGAATCGCGGCCAGCCGGCGTCCGAGGTCGAGAGTATCCAGCTGTCGCTGGAGCAGCTGCAGACGGCGTCCCCGCGAGGCCAGCCGCAGCCGCGCCGCGCGGGCCAGGGCATGTGTCAGCTCGGCGGCATGCCGGCTTCGCATGGCGACGCGCGCCGGTACGCCTGCCAGGGCGGGTCGCCTGCTCAGGACATCCACACGGCGCTCAAGGCGCTGGACCCGGCTGCGGACGGAGGCGCGCAGCCGATCTTCGAGCCGGTCGATGCGACCGCAGAACTCGTCTTTCGCCTTGACGACGATTTCGGCGGCAGCCGACGGGGTCGGCGCCCGCACGTCCGCGACGAAGTCGGCAATGGTCACGTCGGTTTCGTGACCGACCGCTGAGATGACCGGGATGGGCGACCGTGCGATGGCGCGCGCGACGATCTCCTCGTTGAACGCCCAGAGATCCTCGATAGAGCCGCCGCCTCGTGCGACGATCATGACGTCGACGCCTGGGACCCGGCCGATCTGCCTGATGCTGCGGGCGATCTCGATCGAGGCGTCTTCACCCTGAACGCGCGCCGGACTGATCACCAGATGCAGGTTCCGGTACCGTCGGTTGAGCACTTTGATGATGTCGCGGATGGCGGCGCCGTCGAGTGACGTCACCACGCCGATCTTCCGGGGCAGGGCAGGCAGCGGCCGCTTGCGCGCCGCGTCGAAGAGGCCTTCGTCGTGCAGCCGTTTCTTCAGCTGGTCGAACGCAAGTTGCAGCGCGCCGAGGCCGTGCGGCTCGAGATGCTCGCAGACGATCTGGTATTCGCCCTTGGGCTCATAGACCGATACGCGGCCGCGCGCCACGACGCGCAGTCCGTCGCCAGGCTTGAACTTCAGGTAGCGCAGCGCCGATCTGAAGATGACGCCTTTGATCTGTGTCGCGTTGTCCTTGAGCGTGAAGAACAGATGGCCGGTATTCCAGACGCGGCAGTTGGACAGCTCGCCTTCGACCCAGACTTCGCCGAGCCGTTCCTCGAGGAGGTCACGCACCTGAATCGTCAGCTCGGTGACCGTCAGAACGCGCCGAGCCGCCGCCTGAGGACCGATGACACTCGACTGACGACTGTCGACTGATGACTGTCGACTGTCGTCTTCTTCTTCAAACGGTAGATCGAACAGGTCCCGCATTCGTCAGCTGCTCAAGCTCGTCAAGGCTGTAGCTTAACCGCTCGATGTCGACGGCGAGGCCCGTTTTTTCATCAGCGTCCACGATGACGGCGTTCAGTCGCGGATTGCCGGTCGCGGTCTCGAACCGGCTCGGCATGCCGTTGAGGAACCGGCTCAACGCGGGCTCGATTTCCACACCGATCACTGAATCGTGGGGGCCGGTCATGCCGACGTCGGTCAGATAAGCGGTCCCTTTCGGCAAAATCCGGTCGTCGGCCGTCTGGACGTGTGTGTGCGTGCCGATTAACGCGGTGACCTTGCCGTCGAGATACCATCCCATCGCGATTTTTTCCGACGTCGCCTCGGCATGGAAGTCGACCAGGATGATCTTCGCTCGGGCGCGCAGCGCCTCAATCTCGCGCATGACGACCACGAACGGGTCATCGAGCTGCTGCATGAAGACCCGGCCCATGACGTTCACGATACCCGCCGTGCGGCCATCCGACGAGCGCGCCAGGTAGCTGCCATTGCCGGGTACGCCGTGCGGGAAATTGGCCGGCCGCAGCAGCCGCGGCTCGGTCCCGATGTAATCGATCGCTTCTCGCTTGGCCCAGATATGGTTGCCGGAGGTCATCACATCAACCCCCCAGCTGAGGATCTGATCGCCGAGCTCGCGCGTGATTCCCGAGCCGGCGGCGGCGTTCTCTGCATTCGCGACGACCAGATCGAGCTGGTGATGCTCGACCAGCGCGCTGACGCCGCGGCGGATCAGATCTCGACCGGGTTTGCCGACGATGTCGCCGATGAAAAGGAGGCGCATCTTTAGTCTGCGGTCTGAACGTCGATGCGAATGGCGTGGCCGCGACGCTCGGCGATTTTCGGCAGGCTGATTCGCAGCTCACCCTTTTCGAGGACGGCGCGGGCCCGCCGCGCGTCGCACGGCGTGGAAATGCGAACGGTCCGCGCAAACCGGCCGAAGCCGCGTTCGACCAGGTGGAAGCTTGAATCACCGCGCCCGCGTCGCGGGGCCTTGTCGCCGGCAATCAGCACCGCGCTGCCTTTGACGACGATGCGCAGGGCGCCGGGATCGACGCCCGGCAGATCGACGGAGATTTCGACGGTAGCGTCGGTCTCGTAAACATCGACCGGCGGAGTGCACTCACCGGCCAGTGACTCCAGGCTGTAACCGCGCCCGAGCTCGAGAAAGATATCGCGCACCTCGTCCGCAAACTCCGCGAGGACTTCCGAGGGGAGGACGATGGCGTGAACCCGCGAGCGCATAGCGTCCATGATCGCATAGATGGGAGCGGCTGTGGTTCCGCTCAACCGTAAGTGTCGTGCTTGCTTCGAGATAGCCGAACCATAAACATGAGTGTGTAGCCATAAGATTAAATGATTGACATGAACTCATACTGACCGTAAGATGGGTCATCTCAAACGGGGGACCTAACGCAATGGCAGGAAAAGTTATTGGAATCGACCTTGGCACCACCAACTCGGTGGTCGCGGTCATGGAAGGTGGGCAGCCCACCGTCATCGTCAACCAGGAAGGCGCACGGCTGACTCCGTCGGTGGTGGCTTTTACGAAGGATGGCGAACGTCTGGTCGGCCAGGTCGCCAAGCGGCAGTCGGTGACCAACCCCGAGAACACCGTGTTCTCGATCAAGCGATTCATGGGGCGCAAGTTCGCGGAAGTCTCCTCCGAGACATCCCGCGTTCCGTACGCGGTTGCCGGCGCTCAGAACGGCGACGCCTGGGTTGAATCGCGCGGCAAGCGGTATTCGCCGCCGGAAATCGCGGCGATGGTCCTGCAGAAGCTGAAGCAGGCGGCTGAAGACTATCTCGGCGAGAAGCTTACCGACGCGGTGATCACCGTGCCGGCCTACTTCAACGACGCGCAGCGGCAGGCGACCAAGGATGCCGGCACGATCGCCGGTCTCAACGTCGTGCGGATCATCAACGAGCCGACCGCCGCGGCGCTTGCCTACGGCCTCGACAAGAAAAAGGACGAAACGATCGCCGTCTACGACTTCGGCGGCGGCACCTTCGACATCTCGGTCCTCGAGGTCGGCGAGGGGATCGTCGAGGTCAAGGCGACCAACGGCGATACGCACCTCGGCGGCGACGATCTCGACGATCGAATCATCGAGTGGCTCGGTGCCGAGTTCAAGAAGGCTGAAGGGATCGATCTCACGAAAGACCGGATGGCCCTGCAGCGTCTGAAGGAAGGCGCCGAGAAGGCCAAGATCGAGCTCTCGACGGCGATCGAAACGGAGATCAATCTGCCGTTCATCACCGCCGATCAGACAGGTCCGAAACATCTGCAGATCAAGCTGACGCGCGCGAAGCTCGAACAGCTGGTCGACGATCTGCTGCAGCGCACGATGGCGCCGGTCAAGCAGGCGCTCGCCGACGCCGGCGTCGATCCCCGCAAGATCGACGAAGTCGTGCTGGTCGGCGGCTCGACCCGCATGCCGAAGGTGCAGCAGCTGGTGCGCGAGTTCTTCGGCAAGGAACCCCACAAGGGGGTCAACCCGGACGAGGTCGTCGCGGTCGGCGCCGCGGTACAGGGGGGCGTCCTCGCCGGCGAGGTCACGGATGTGTTGCTGCTGGACGTGACGCCGCTGTCACTCGGCATCGAGACGCTTGGCGGCGTCATGACGACGCTCATTCAGAGGAATACGACGATTCCGACGCGGAAAAGCGAGATTTTCTCGACCGCGACCGACAACCAGACGAGCGTCGAAGTGCACGTGCTGCAGGGGGAACGGCAGTTCGCTCGTGACAACCGGACGCTGGGACGCTTCCATCTGATCGGCCTGCCGCCTGCGCCGCGCGGCCTTCCCCAGGTCGAGGTGGCATTCGACATCGACGCCAACGGGATCGTCAACGTCAGCGCGAAGGACATGGCCACCGGCAAGGAGCAGAAGATCACGATCAGCGGCTCGAGTGGCCTGTCGAAGGACGAAGTCGATCGGATGGTCAGAGACGCGCAGAGCCATGCCACCGACGATCAGGCGCGCCGTGAGCTGATCGACGCGCGCAACCAGGCAGACGCGCTCGCGTATCAGGTCGAGAAGACCGTGAACGAGAGCCGCGAGAAGCTGCCGGTTGGCGAGCTGTCGACGGTCGATGCCGCGATTGCCGAAGCCCGGCGCGCGGCGCAGACCGACGACCTGGCCGCGATCAAGCGGGCCACCGACGAACTGCAGCGTGCCTCGCACGGGATCGCGGAGAAGCTCTATCAGAGTGCACAGGGTGCGCCGGGCGCAGCCAGCGCGCGCGGCGCGCAGGACGCCAACGTGAAGGACGCGGAAGTCGTCGACGCGGAATACGCGGAGACACGATAAAAACCCCGGTCCGGTGGGCCGGATTGTCAAGGAGGTTCGCATGACGCTCGTTCGCTGGAGTGACCCATTTCGCGAGTTCTCGCAGCTTCAGGACCGTATCAACCGGGCGTTCTCGGATGCCTACGGCCGGCAGGGCAGCGACGAAGGGTTGTTCACCGCGGGGACGTGGACGCCGCCGGTGGACATCTATCAGAACGGCGAGCACGAGTTGGTGCTGAAGGCCGAACTGCCCGAGATGACGCGCGAGGACATCGAGATCACGGTGGACAACGGCACCCTCACGATCCGCGGCGAGAAGAAGGTCTCGGCCGAGGTGAAAGAGGAGCAATTTCACCGTATCGAGCGCCGCTACGGGACGTTCAGCCGCTCGTTCTCGCTTCCTCAGACGGTCGACACCGGCAAGGTAGCCGCCGAGTACAAGAACGGCGTGCTGACCGTCCGCCTGCCGCTGCGCGAAGAAGCCAAGCCGCGGCAGATCAAGGTCGACGTCGCCGCGTAACGTCAGCGCGGCAGGCCAGGCCGGGCACCGAAGTGTCGAGCCTGGCCTGCCCGCTCTTGCCGCCTTGCCCGCCGCCGTGTACCGTATAAGGCCGATGGACGACACGAACGAACTCGTTGACCAGGAAACGGGCGCGCTCGTTCCCACTGAGCCAGCGCGACCGATCGAGAGCCGCTTCTTGTTTGTGGACGTCGCGGCGCTGCGCGCGAAGCAGCTGCGGCGCGGCGCCAGGCTGCGCTACGAAGCGGAACCGGGAACTCCCGTGATGAAAAAGCCCGAGCGGATGGCGATGGAGGAAGTCCGTCGCGGTCTCGTCCCCTATTCGGTGCCACAGCCACGCGCCGCGCGTGCGGAAGGACAGCCATGACCGGCGCCGAGGGTGTGGCAATTGGCGTCGGAGTGTTGCAGGGACTGGGACTCAGCACGGTGTTCGTGCTGCTGCTGTTCATCGGCTTCTGCGTCCTCTTCGGATTCTTCAAGACCAAGACCACCGCCGGCGGGCGGGCGCGGGTGGTGAAAAGCCTCGATGAGGTCATGACCAGTCGGCCGATGCACTACCTGCCGCCGAACGCACCGCGCGGACCTGCCGACCAGCTCCGGGCGCCCGAGCTGCTCGAAAAAGCCGGATAGCGAAGATTACGTTTCTTCAGGCAAAACTTTCCGGTTGCCAGCGCAGGCCGAGATTCATGATCCGCTGCAGCAGCGGCTCATAGCCGATGCCGACTTTCTCGGCTGACGCGGCAAAGTCCTCACCCTTGGCGATCTGCGGATTCGGATTCGCTTCGAGGACCCACGCATTGCCGGACTGGTCCAGCCGCAGATCGATGCGTGCGTAGCCACTCAGCTCGAGCGCGCGGAACGCCCGCTTGCAGGTGTGCTGGAGCTTTTCGCAGTCGGCTTCCGAGATGTCTTTGGCCGGGCCGCTGTCGATCCCGTACTTCTTCTGGTACTTGACGCTCCACTTCACGCGGTCGGTGGCGATCCGGCGCGCGTCGGCGGGCATGTTGGTGAAGAACAGCTCCCACACCGGCAGCGCCTGGAGCACCTGGTTGCCCATGATGCCGACGTACAGCTCGCGCCCTTCGATGTACTGCTCGGCGATCGCGGCGGTGCCGATGCTCTCGTGGATGAACGCGACGCGTTCCTTGAGCTTCTCGTCGCTTTCGACGACCGACGCCTGCGAGATGCCGATCGACGCCTCCTGGGTGAGCGACTTGACGATCAGCGGGAAGGCCAGCTTCTTGTGGCGCCGGATGGGCCGGCCGATCCGGTAGACGTCGAACTCCGGCACGCGGATCCGGTGGTAGGCGAGCAGCTTCTTGGACAGCGACTTGTCGCGGGACATCAGCAGGCCGCGCGGGTTGCAGCCGGTGTAGGGCAGCTTCAACAGCTCGAGATGGCTCACCACGTTCTGGTCGAAGATGGTGATGTCGTCGAACCCTTCGAGCAGGTTGAAGGCGATGTGCGGCTTCCATTCGGTCGAGGCGCGCCGGATCTCACCGAGGTCGTCGTGCACCGCCAGCGGCTGCACTTCGTGCCCCATCGCCTTCAACGCCGTCATCACGTCGTATTCGGTGCGCCACGGCGCCGACACGAGATCGGTGCCCTCCGGAATCGTGTCGGGCGGGATCAGGTGCCGGTGCATCAGCGCGAGGACGCGCAGCTTGGTGCTCATAGCGCCACCCGGTGCCGGCCGCTGTGCAGGTAGTTCATCGTCTGCACCGTGAGGAAGACGAGAAAATCACTTTTCGTCGACTCCTCCGAATCCATCAGTCTCAGGTTCAGATCTTTGCAGCGCTCGATGATGGTTTCGAGCAGCTGATCGATGGTGTACTGGTAGCTGTCGGTGAAGCTGGCCACGGTCGTACGGGCATCCTTGCGGATGCGCCGGACGAACCGCGCCGCGGAGAGATTCCTGGCATAGGCCGGGGCGTCCGAGAACAGATTGCGCAGGTCGCTCTCGTAGAAGTCCGGGTGATCGAGGCCGTAGTGCTCGCGCTTCTTGCTGTAATGCTCGGCGAGCGTCTTGCGCAGCCGAGGCAGTGGATCCACTTCCCGTCGCGACTTGACTTTGGGGCGGGTCCGCGCCAGTTCCCGCATGAGCCGATCCATGTATTCGAGCTTGCGCAGCGCCGGCCAGCCCGCGTAGCGCGTGCCCCACATCGAGGCCGGATCCACCCAGACCGCGAAGGTCTCGGCGAAGTCCTCGTCGGGGTGGCTTTGCGCATACCAGTGGTCGAGGTGCTGGACGAAGCTCTTGCTGTACGGCTTCGGCGTGTAGTACTCGGGATAGGGCGTATCGGGCGGTCCGAACAGCCGCCGCCGCGTCGGGCGCCGCCGAATCTGATACGCGTTGTCGATCGCGTGGCCCGCCTCATGCCTCAGGATGTTCAGGCAGCCCTCCCGATCGCCGCCTTCCACCTCCAGCATCTGCGCGAGCTCGAGCTTCGCGAGCCGCGGATGCGCGAGGTAGAACGGCACGGCAACGCCGGGTACGCCATCCGGCGTGAACCATTCATCCGACAGCCAGTAGTGCGGTCGCGCGAGGCCCCGTGAGTCGAGCTCGGCGTTGACCTGCGCGATGTGCTGTTCGATTTCCGTTCCGCTCATCGACACTGGCAGGTCGCACAGACGCGTGGCGAGGAGCTGCTCGTCCGTCCAGGTGGCCCATTCGGGGTCGATCATGAATCTTCAGGATTTCAGGATTTCAGGATTTGAGGATTTGAGGATTTGAGGAATTTGTGGGAATCGCCGTCGACCACGGGGTGACGCGTTCGTAGGCGTCGGCGATCCTGAGCACTGTCGTTTCGTCGAAGGCCCGGCCGGTCAGCTGCAGGCCGATCGGCAGGCCGTCGCTCGTCAAGCCGCACGGGATGCTGATTGCGGGCAGGCCGGCCAGATTGGCGCTCACCGTGAAGACGTCGGCGAGATACATCTGCAGCGGATCCGACACCCGTTCGCCGATGCGAAACGCCGGCGTCGGGCTGGTGGGCATGGCGACGACGTCGACGCGCTCGAACGCCTGGTCGTAATCCCGCTTGATGAGGGTCCGGACCTGCTGCGCCTTCAGATAGTAGGCGTCGTAATAGCCGGCGCTCAGAACGTAGGTGCCGAGCATGATGCGCCGCTTGACTTCCGCGCCGAAGCCCTGGGCTCGCGTCCGCGCGTACATGCTGCGCAGTTCCTCGCGCCCGCTCTGGCTCGCGCGGTAGCCGTAGCGCACGCCATCGTAGCGCGCCAGATTCGAGCTCGCTTCGGCCGTTGCGACGAGGTAGTAGACGGGAATCGCGGCACTGGCGTGCGGCAGCTCGATATCGACCAGGGTCGCGCCGCGCGCCACCAGCACGTCGAGCGCCGTCTTGACCGCGCTCGAGATCGCGGCATCGACACCTTCGTCGAGCAGCGCGCGCGGCACGCCGATCCGCGCGTCGCGCACCTCGCCGGTCAGGTGACGCGTGAAATCTGGCACCGTCTCTGGGGCGCTGGTGGCGTCCCACGGGTCGGCCCCCGCGATCACCGACAACGCCAGCGCCGCGTCGGCGACCGTCCTGGTCATCGGTCCAATCTGGTCGAGTGACGAGGCAAAGGCGAGCAGACCGTACCGCGACACGCGCCCGTAGGTCGGCTTGAGGCCGACGATGCCGCAGAGCGCTGCCGGCTGCCGGATCGAGCCGCCGGTGTCCGAACCGAGGGCGAGCGGCGTCATCCCGGCCGCGACCGCCACCGCCGAACCGCCGCTCGACCCACCAGGGATCCGATCGACCGCCCAGGGGTTTCGGGTCGGGCCGAATCCCGAATTTTCGGTGGACGATCCCATGGCGAACTCGTCGCAGTTCGTCTTGCCGACGATCACCGCGCCGGCCGCCTCGAGCTTTTCGACGACCGTGGCGCTGTACGGCGGCACGAACGACTCGAGAATCCGCGACGAGGCGGTCGTCAGCACACCGCGGGTGCACAGATTGTCCTTGAGCGCGACCGGGACACCGGTCAACGGCCGGTCCTGCCAGCGGTCGCGGTCGCGGTCGATGGCCGCCGCGCGCGCCAGCGCCTGCTCCCGGGCGACCGTGTTGAAGGCGTGCAGGGTCGGATTCTGAGCGTCGATCGCCGCCAGGGCTGATTCGCAGATGTCGACCGCGGAACGCTCGCCGGTCCGGACGGATTGGCGGCAGTCCCGCACCGAAGCGATGCGCGTCGCGTCCACCTAGTTGATCACCCGTGGCACCTTGAACAGGCCGGCCTCTCGCGCCGCGTCGGGCGCATTGGCGATCGCCTCGTCACGCGCCAGCGACGGCCGGACCGTGTCGTCCCGGTCGGCGGCATGACCGACGACCACACTGGCGGTCGGCGGCACACCGGTGGTGTCGATCCGCTGCAGCTGATTCACGTAGTCGAGGATGTCGCCAAGCTGCCGCGAGAACAGATCGAGCTCGGCTTCGTTGAGCTCGAGGTGAGCCAGCGCGGCGATCGCTTCGACCTGCGCGCGGCTGAAGGTGGACATCTGCGCAGATAGTAACATCTACACTCAGAGATGACCGTCCGCAAGGCCGCGGTCGCCGGCAGCTGGTATCCCGCGTCCGCCGATGCCCTGAGTGCGGCCGTCGATCAATACCTTGCCGCCGCCGGCGACACGCCGCCGCCGCCATATCCTCTCGTCGCCGTGATTGCGCCGCACGCCGGGTTGATGTATTCGGGACCGGTCGCGGCCTACTCGTATCGCCTTCTGCCACGGACCCTCGATCTCGTCGTGATGGTCGGTCCTTCGCATTTTGTCGGCTTCGAGGGCGTTGCCGCCTTTCGCGGCACGGCGTTCGAGACGCCGCTCGGCGTCGCGCCGGTCGATCAGGATTGCACGGCGGCGCTGATCGAGGCGTGCCCGATCGTTCACGAACACCCGACGGCGCACGCGCGGGAACATTCCCTGGAGATGCAGCTGCCGTTCATCAGGCGGTGTGCGCCTCATGCGAAAGTCGTCGCGCTGCTGGTCGGCTGGCAGACCGAGGCGACTGCCTGGTCACTCGGCGATGCGCTCGCCCGAGTGGTCGCCGGGCGGAACGCGGTGCTGGTGGCAAGCTCGGATCTGTCGCACTACCAGGACGCCGACACCGCCGCCCGGCTCGACGCGGTCGTGATTGAGCACGTCGCGCGGCTCGACCCCGACGGCCTTCAACAGGCGCTCGACGCCCGGCCCGAACACGCCTGTGGGGGCGGCGCGATGGTGGCGGTGATGCGCGCCGCCCGGCAGCTCGGCGCGG
The DNA here is from genome assembly GCA_963728825.1 of uncultured Acidobacteriota bacterium. Lineage (GTDB taxonomy): Bacteria > Acidobacteriota > Vicinamibacteria > Vicinamibacterales > CAVVIG01 > CAVREM01. The sequence continues at coordinate 352,111 of CAVSLA010000003.1, read as the reverse complement.
ATACATCGGTGGTGTTGAACTACGCCGATTCCGGCGACGTCTCCGGGGACAAGAGTGCCGTCGTCGGCTACCTTGCGGCCGCTCTCGGGAACAGGCGATAACAACGCGTCAGAGATACTACGGTTGAGCCGTGCTGAGGAAGGACGCAGCCGACACGAATGATCGACACCGAAGAACGCCTGGCACTCCTGCATCTCGCCCGGGCAGCAATCGCCTCATATGTTGGCGGCCTGCCCCTGCCAACCCCAGAGCAGTCGCCGATCATGAAACGTCACGCCGGCGTGTTCGTGTCGCTGCACTTGCGTAAGCCGGGTCCTTTGGGGCCCGGCAGGGGGCGCGACCTGCGGGGCTGCATCGGGCACATCGAGCAGGATCGACCTCTGGCCACGGCGGTCTCGAGCTCGGCGGTCGCCGCGGCCAGCGCCGACCCGCGCTTTGCACCGGTCACGGCCGACGAGCTCGCGGGTCTGCACATCGAGCTCTCGATTCTGGGCGCGCTCGAGCCGATTCGCGGTCCGTCCGACATCGAGATCGGACGCCACGGACTGCTGGTCGAACGGGGATGGCAGCGCGGCCTGCTGTTGCCGCAAGTCGCGGTCGAATGGGCATGGGACGCCGAAACCTTTCTCGCGCAGACCTGTCACAAGGCTGGCCTGCCGCTCGACGCGTGGCAGAGTGACACGTCGCTCTGGCGCTTCGAGGCCGAGGTGTTTGGAGAAGCGCCTTAGGGTGCCCGTTCGGCCGTCAGCAGCCCGCGCAGCATGTTCAGGTTCCTGGCGTCGAGCGGATCGGCCACGATCGGTCCGGTGGCCCTTCCTTCGGACTTCGGTGTTTCGAGCAGCATCGGCAGACCGTCGAACCGCCGATCGTTGACAATCCGACTGAACGCTTCCAGTCCGACGAATCCTTCGCCGATATGGGCGTGGCGGTCGACGCGGCTCCCCAGCGGCCGCTTCGAGTCGTTCATGTGAAACACCTGCAGCCGATCGAAGCCGACGATCCTGCCAAAATGCCTGAACGTCCGCGCGTAGCCTTCAGGCGACGCGATGTCGTATCCGGACGCCAGCAGGTGGCATGTGTCCAGGCAGACGCCGATCCGCCGTTGGCGCTTCATCAACCCGATGATCGTCGCCAGTTGCTCGAACGTCGCACCGAGCGAGGTGCCCTGGCCTGCCGTGTGCTCCAGAATCACCATCGTCCTGCCGCGAGCGCGGCTGGCCAGCAGGCCGTCGAGCGCATCGGCGATCAGGGCGAGCCCATGTGCCTCGCTGCCGTCGGTGTAACACCCGGGGTGCAGGACCACGCCGAGCAGGCCGAGGGCTTCAGCGCGATCGATTTCGTCGGCCATCGCGGCGAGTGACTGCGATCGCAGTCCGGGATTGGCGGTTGCGAGATTGATCAAGTAGCTCGCGTGCGAGACCACCGGCGCGATGCCGGTGCGCCTGACCAGCGTCCGGAAGGCGCGGACCTCCTCGGGCGGGACGATGCGGCCCCGCCACTGGCTCGCGTTCTTGGCGAAGATCTGCAGCGCCTCGCAGCCATGGACGACGGCGCGCTCGACGGCGCGCGGCAGGCCGCCGGCCACCGACATGTGCGCGCCCAGCCGCGGTCCGCGACGTCTACGGACCAAGATGCTCCTGCACGATGCTGCCGTCTGGCGCAACGACGACCGTTGCCGTGAAGAAGCCGGCGCGGCGCGCATCTTGAGGATTTCGTGCGGCTCCCGTCGTGAAGCGAAGGTCGGTCCAGCTCACCCGCCGGTCGCCGTTCGGTTCGGCGATCATGCGGGCAGCGGGGAAGCGGGAGAATCCGAGAAAGACTTGCGCCGTGCGGGTTTCCGAGGCCCGCAGCGCCTCGGGCGTCCAGCGATTCGGCTGCCGCTGCACGAGACGCCACGGCGCCTCGGGAGCGTCCGGCGGTGGGCGCAGCGTCAGCTCGATCAGATCGATGTCGCGCGTCTCGTACGCGTTGGACAACCGCGCGATCAGCCGCCAGTGAAATGGCGACGCAAAGGTCGGCAGCGCGGCAATCTCGAGCACGCAGCGGCGCCCGGCATCACGGTCCGAGAGTGGTCCATGAATCGGCCAGCGGTCGATCAACGGGCCCTGGCTGCCGGCGGCGTCGCATCGTTCGGGCAGCGTCGGTCCGAAGACACGGGTCGCCGTCGCCAGCGCCTCGCGATGGGCGGCGATCCGAATGCCGTAGTTGAGCGCCATCAACGCCAGCGCGATCACCACATTCCGGCGCCGCCATTCGTGCCGGTTGCCGAACCAGAAGCACGTCGCGAGCGCGGCCAGCAGATAGACGTCGATGATCGGCATCAGGTCGACCGCATACCAGTGCCAGTTGAACGGGCTGAGCAGCCGTGTCCCGTACGAGGTCGGCAGGTCCATCAGCACGTGGCAGAACACGCCGACGATCGCCACGGCGGCGAGCGCCTTGAACGACGCGTGCGTCCCGGTGCGACCGCGGTCGGCCAGACGGCTGCCGATCCACACGATGCCAGCGACGATCAGCCCGAGACCGACCACCCCGAGCGGTCCATGGGTCGGCCCACGATGCCACTGCAGGTAATTGACCGCGCCGTTCACCGTCGTGACGATGTCGATGTCGGGGGCATTCGACGCGAGCAGCAGCGCAGCGGTGGTGCCCCGCCCGGCGCGATTGAGGGGTGTTCGCGCCAGGGTGGCGCCAAACAGCGTATGCGTGAGGTTGTCCATCGTCGGTGGTGCGTGGCGGGCCCGTCCCTGCCTTCGACGGGCGTCCTCCCGCTAATATAGTCACATGCGAACTGCGATCCGGCTGGGGACGGTGTTCCTGGCGCTCGTGATGCTTCCGGCGCCCGCGCTGGCCTGGGGCTTCGTCGGACATCGATTGATCATGGCCCGCGCGATCGATCTGTTGCCACCGGAGCTGAAACCGTTCTTCGTCCAGCACCGTGATGAAATCGTGGTGCGCGTCGTCGACCCCGATACGTGGCGAGTGGTCGGCTGGCCCGAAAACCCCAATCACTTCCTCGACTTCGGCGTACCCGAGTACGGCAAGCTCCCGTTCGCCGAGCTGCCGCGCGAGCACGGGGTGGCGCTGCAGAAGTTCGGTCAAGTCGTGCTCGACAGAAATGGCCTGCTACCCTGGCGGCTGGCGGAGGTCTTTGGACAGCTGCAGCGGGGCTTCGAAGGCTTCCGCCGTCAGTCAGGGTTCAGCATCATGGACGTGATCCTGTTCTCGGCCGCCGGTTCGCATTACCTCCAGGACGCACACCAGCCGTTCCACGCCAGCGACAACTACGACGGGCAGCTGACCGGCCAGCGGGGGATTCATGCACGTTTTGAAACACAGCTCGTCGAGCGATTCCAGGACCGGCTCTCGCTCAAACCGGCCGCGCCGAAAGCCATCGCCAATCCGCGCGACGCCGCGTTCGACGTCCTGCTCGACAGTTACCAGCTCGTCGACGGCATCCTGCAGGCGGACAAGCAGGCGGTTGCCGGCAAACAAACCTACGACGACGACTATTACGAGAAGTTTTTCGCAGCGGTGAAGCCGGTGCTCGAGCGGCGACTTTCGGAATCGATTAGCGCGACCGCCGCGCTGATCATCGGCGCCTGGGAAGGCGCGGGCCGGCCGGCGGTCCTCCTCAAGGAGCCCCGTCCCGTCGAGAAGGTCGCCAGGTAGCGCGCGCCGATGGTCGTCTTTCTGGTGCCCGCCGGGCGCGATCGGTTCGAGCTGTACTCAGAAGTCGGCGAGGAGCTGAGCCCGGCGCCTGCTCGCGACGACGGACGGTTCCGGCGGTGGGCGCACGCGGTCAACGTGCAGTGGCATCAGCTGGTGGAAGCGGCGCGGCGCGGGCGGGCCCGTGGCCGGCTGGCGCAGTGGCGGGATGCGGTGGTCTGCCGGCTATCCGAGACCATCGCCGAGCAGCGCACGCTCTGGGCGCTGCGCACGCGGACCAGTGCGACGTTGCGCTATCCGGCGAACATCTCCGTCGACCGCGCGCGGTCGGAGCTCGAGCGCGCCGTGTCACATGCGCGCCGCCACCATCTGCGCTGGTTCATCATCGACCTGGTGCTGTTCGTGTCGTCGGTGGTGTTCTTCTTCATCCCGGGGCCGAACCTGGTGGCCTACTACTTCGCGTTCCGCTTCATCGGCCATCTGCAGTCATGGCGCGGCGCCTGCCAGGCGATGGATCTCGTGGTGTGGTGCTTCGACGCCGACGGCGGGCTGGCGGAACTGGCGGCGCTCGTCGATCTGCCGCGCGGCGAACGGGCGCCGCGGGTGGCGGCGATTGCCGCGCGTCTCAACCTGCAGCGGCTGTCCTCGTTCTTCGATCGAGTGGCGGTGCCGTCGACCTGACATGTCGGATTTCTGCCGGACGAATTAAGATTGGGGCCGCTTTGAAGCTGCAAGAGCTTGCTGACCGGCTGGACTGCCGTCTTCAGGGGGACGGCCAGCTCGACATCCGCCGCGTCGCCGGCATCGATCGCGCGGAGCCGGGCGACCTCACCTTCATCGCGCACGAAAAGTATCTGTCCAAGCTCGCCAAGACGCGGGCGTCGGCGGTGATCGTCACCGAGCAGGTGGCTCGTGAGAAGCAGCCGGGCGAAGCCGGCACCGCGCTGCTGATCACCCCGGAGCCGTACCTGGCGTTCGCGCACGCGGTCGGGATGCTGACCGACGCTCCGGCGCCGCCGAAAGGCATCGATCGCACCAGCTCGGTCGCCGCCGACGCGAAGATCGGGCCGGAGGTCGCGATTGGACCATTCGTCTCGATTGGTGCCGGCGCCAGCGTCGGTGCCCGCACGATCGTCTATCCGAACGTCGCGATCGGGCCTGGTGCGCAGATCGGCGACGACTGCATCATCCGCTCGCAGGTCTCGATCCGCGAGCGCGTCGTCCTGGGCAATCGGGTCATCGTGCAGGACGGCGCCGTCCTCGGCAGCGAGGGGTTCGGGTTCGCGCGCCAGCCGGACGGCTCGCACCTGAAGATTCCGCAGCGGGCCGACGTCATCATCGAGGACGACGTTGAGATCGGCGCCAACACGACGGTCGATCGCCCGGCGGTTGGCGAAACGCGAATCGGCGCGGGCACCAAGATCGACAACCTCGTCCAGGTGGGTCACGGCGTCACCATCGGCCGCCGGGTGCTGTTTGCCGCGCAGGTCGGAATCGCCGGCAGCTGCGTCATCGAAGACGACGTGATTCTGGCCGGACAGGTGGGCGTGGCCAATCACGTGCGGCTGGGCAAAGGCGTGCTGGCCACGGCGCAGACCGGCATTCCCAATTCCGTCGATCCCGGTGAGTACATCTCGGGCTATCCGGCGATCGCCCATCGCGACTGGCTGAAGTCGTCGGCGGTCTACCGCCAGTTGCCGGCACTGAGGAAGCGCGTTGCGGACCTCGAGCAGCGCATTGCGGAGCTCGAGGAGAAGCTCGCCGAATGTGTGAAACCGTCCGGGCGCTAGCCGTCGCCGTCCTGCTGATCGCCGCCGCCGCTCGTCCCGCCGTTGCACAGCAGCCGCTGCCCGAGGCGCCCTCGAGCCCGCAGTTCATGTCGCGCTTCGATTTCCGGATGTGGGCCAACGCGCTCGCCTACGACGATCCGCGCTTCACCTGGGATACGCACTGGGCCGGCGATTTCGACTTGATCGACTACGTTGCCGGACGGATGACGTTTCTGGCCGACTACCAGGCCTTGCTGGGCGAAGAGTTCCGTCCGTTCGATCCCTATCAGAGCAACTACTACCTGGCGGTCTCGGCCTCGGTGCGGCAGCGCTCGAACGAGTTCGCGTTCGTCTTTCATCACGTGTCGCGTCATCTGGGAGACCGCCCCAAGCGCGACTCGGTCGCCATGAACGCGATGCTCGGCCGGGTGCTGCGGCGCGTCGAGCTCGACGGTGCGACGCTCGATGTGAAAGGCGATTTCGGTCCGATCGTCGCCCACGCCTACGTCGACTACACCTGGCTGGCGAATCTCGATCTCGTCATGCGGCGACCGCTGTCCGCCACGACGGCGATCTACGGGCGGGCGTACGGCGAGACCTTCGGCGTCGACGAAACGATTGCCGGCCGGGGGCAGCAGTCCGGTGGCCGCCTCGAGGCAGGCGTACGGCTCAGCGGAACAGCCGGCACCGTCGAACTGTTCGGCGGCGTCGAGCGCATGATCGACGCCGATCCGCTGGATCGCGTCACACGCCAGTGGGCGTTTGCCGGATTCCGTCTGTCGGGCAACTAAGCGACCGGCAAAACAGCTAAAATCTGGCTATGGTTCGTACCGCTCCCGCGTTGCTCATCGCTGCACTGATGATTCTGGCGTCGTCGGGAGGACCGGCCGCGGCCGTCCGGCCGCCGAAGCTCCAGTACGACATCGCGAAACTCGACAACGGTCTGACGGTGATTCTCTCCGAGGATCACTCGACGCCGATCGTTCACCTGTCGCTCACGTATCACGTCGGCTCCAAGAACGAGAAGCCGGGCCGCACCGGTTTTGCGCACCTCTTCGAGCACATGATGTTCAAGGGCTCGAAAAACGTGGAGCCCGAGGCGCACACCTCGTTCGTCTCGTCGGTCGGCGGCCAGACCAACGCCTACACCACGGACGACGAGACGGTGTTCTGGGAGACGGTGCCCGCCCAGTACCTGCCGCTGGTGTTGTGGCTGGAGGCGGATCGGATGGCGACGCTGCGGATCAGCGAGTCGACCTTCAGCAACGAGCGCGAGGTGGTCAAGGAAGAGCGGCGGATGCGTGTCGACAATCAGCCGTACGGCCGGCTGAACGAGATCATCTACGACCATGCCTTCAAGGTCCACCCCTACAAACATCCGACCATCGGCAGCATGGCCGATCTCGAGGCGGCATCGATCGCAGACGTCCGCGATTTCTACGCGAGCTATTACGTGCCCGAGAACGCCACGCTGACGCTGGTCGGCGATTTCGAGACGGCGAGCGCCAAACAGCTGGTGCAGCAGTATTTCGGCCGCGTCCCGAAGGCGGCGCGGGCGGTGCCGCGCGACATCCCGCGCGAGCCGCCGCAGACCGAGGAGCGCCGCATCACGCTCGAGCAACCCTGGCCGCTGCCGGCGGTGGTGGTGGCCCATCACATCACCTTCGACGGGCATCCGGATTCGTATCCGCTGCACATCGCCGCGAAAGTGCTGTCCGACGGTCAGAGCTCGCGGATCTATCAGAAGCTGGTCTACGACCAGCAGCTGGCGGTGGCGGCGTTCGGTGCGGCGAACCTGATCGAGCACCCGAATCTGTTCTACGCGGTCGCGGTCGTGCAGCCGGGACGCAAGCCCGAGGAAGCGATCAATTCGCTGATCGAAGAGCTGGAGCGGATGAAGCGCGAGCCGGTCACCGCCCACGAGCTGCAGCGCACCAAGAACCAGTTCGCGCGCGACTACCTGCTCAGCCGCGACTCGAATCAGCAGAAGGCGCTGCACCTCGCCCACGCCGCGGTCATTCACAACGACATCACCACCGCCGACGGCGAGTTCGACATCTTCCAGAACATCACCGCCGAGCAGGTGCAGAAGGTCGCCAATACGTATTTCACGAAGGAAAGCCGGCTGGTGATGACGATTATGCCGTCGGGCGGCGGACCGCGATGACGCGTCGTCCTGCCGCGTTGCTGCTCCTGCTGATCGGCGTGCTGCTGGCCGGCCCGGCGGCAGCGCAGACCACCGCCTGGCCCGCCGAGAGCCCGCCGCGGCCGCTGCCGGCGCGCGAGGTGCGGTTTCCGCCGTATCACGTGCAGACGCTGCCGAACGGCCTGCAGGTGGTCGCGGTCCTGCATCACGAGCAGCCGATCGTCAGCATGCGGATGCTCGTCCGCGCCGGCGGCGCGCTCGATCCGAAGGACAAGTTCGGTCTCGCCGATCTGACGGCCGCGCTGCTCACGCAGGGCACCGAGCTCCAGTCGGCGACCGAGCTGAACGAGACGATCGACTTCATGGGGGCCGGCCTGGGCGCCGGTGCCGGGACCGATCTCAGCTTCATCAACATGATCGTGATGAAGGACAGCTTCGACGTCGGCCTGCGGATGATCTCGGACGTCGCGCGCCGGCCGGCGTTTGCACCGGCGGAGATCGAGCGTCAGCGGCAGCAGATTCTGTCGAGCCTGCGCGTCAGCCTCGAGAGCCCCGAATACGTGGCCGACGCGGTGTTCCGGCGGCTCGTCTACGGCTTTCATCCGTATGCCTGGCCGCAGAGCGGCACGCCCGAGACGCTGGCGCGGATCACCCGTGACGATCTGATCGCCTTTCACCGTCGCCACTTCGTTCCCAACAACACGATCCTGGCGGTCGTCGGCGACGTCACCGCCGAAGAGGCGTTCGCCGGTGTCGCGAAAGTGTTCGGCGACTGGCAGCGCGGCGACGTTCCGGCCGAGACCACCCTGGCGCCGCCCGATCCGACGCGGCGCGTGGTGATCGTCAACAAGCCCGATGCGGTGCAGACCGAGGTGCGGGCCGGCCACATCGGCATCCGGCGCAATCACGCGGACTACATGCCGATGAATCTCGCCACGAGGATTCTCGGCGGAGAGGGCGCCAATCGCCTGCACCAGGTGCTGAGGACCGAGCGTGGTCTGACCTACGGCGCTCAGGCCGAGATGCACGCGTTGCGCGACACGGGCGCGATTCAGGCCACCACCAACACGCGATCGGAGGCAACCGGCGAAGTGCTCCGCCTGATGGTCGACGAGTTCTGGCGGCTGCAGCGCGAGCGGGTCGGCGAACGCGAGCTGGCGGAGGCGAAGAACTACATGGCCGGTAGTTTTCCGCTGACCATCGAAACCGCTGATGCGATTGCCACCCAGGTCCTGAACGTGCTGTTCTTCGGACTGCCGGTCGAACAGCTGCAGTCGTTCCGCGATCGAGTCAACGCCGTCACGACCGAGGAGGTGCAGCGGGTCGCGCGCTTCTACCTCAAACCCGATCGGTTGTCGATCGTGCTGGTGGGCAATGCCGACTCGTTCATCCCGCAGCTTCGCCGTCTCGGTTTCACCACGTTCGAGGTCATCGAGATGAGCGACCTCGATCTGACGACCACCGACTTCAAGAAGCCACGCGGGGCAAACAGAGCAGGTGCAGCTGGAAGAGCGCCTGCGGCCATGCTGAGCCGCGCGCAGTATCAGCCGAGCTCCTCGATCAACCCGCGGCCCGGAGCGGAAGCGCGGGCGCTGCTCGAGAAAGTCATCGCGGCGAAAGGCGGGCTCGACACCCTCCGCGGCGTCAAGAGCATCACGGCCAGGACTCGCACCGAAGTTCCGGCGCCGCCGCCCGGGGCGGGACGGGGCGCGACACGGGGCGGCGAGCCGACCTATGCGGAGACGACCACCTATCTCGAGTACCCGAATCGCGTGCACGTCGCCACGAAGCTGCCGGACGCAACGATCGTACAGGTGTTCGACGGCTCGAAGGGGTGGGTGAAGGACCCCAAAGGCGTCCATGAGGTACCGGATGCGGCACTGCACGATCTTCGGCGCGGATTGCGCCGCGATACGATCGCGGCGCTGCTGGCGGCCTACGACGGTTCGCTGCGCGCCCGGATCCTTCCTGACATCAAGGGCGAAGGCGGCGCACTGTACCGCGCGCTCGAGCTGTCCGGTAAGGATCTCGATCCGATGGTCCTCTACATCCATCCCGAGAGCTTCCTGGTGTCCCGTCAGACCTACGTCGCGGGCGGGGCGGGGAGCGCGCTGATCGAGGAACTGTTCAGCGACTACCAAACGATCGACGGCGTGCAAATCGCATTCACCGCGATGGTGCGGCGCGGCGGCGAGTCGATGCTCGATCGCAAAGTCGTCGACCTGCGGATCAACGCTCCACTCGATCCCGCACTCTTCACGCGGCCCTAACCGCGTCAATTGAGCGTCCGTCTTCTGCTGTCGTGCGGCGAGCCGTCCGGCGATCTCTATGCGGGCGCGCTGATGCGCGAGCTGCAGGCACTCTCACCCGGTATATCGGTCGCGGGACTGGGAGGACCGGAATTCGCCGCGGCCGGCGGACGGCTGATCGCCGACTATCGCGGCCTGGCCGTCACCGGTCTCACCGAGGCGATCACCAAAGTGCCGAAGTCGCTGTCGACGCTCGGCGAGCTGGTCGCGGACGCGCGGCGTGAACGGCCGGATGCGCTGGTGGTCATCGACTTTCCGGACTTCAACCTGCCGCTGGCACGACGGATCCGCAAGCTGGGTGTGCCGATCGTCTACTACATCAGCCCGCAGATCTGGGCGTGGCGCGCCGGTCGGTTGAAAACCATCCGCGAGCTGGCCACGCGCGTCCTGGTGATCTTTCCTTTCGAGGAGCAAATCTATCGCGATGCCGGCGTGGCCGCCGAGTTCGTCGGCCACCCGCTGGTCGATCTCGCGGTTGCCGGTGAATCGCGCGAGAACCTTTTACGGCGCCTGCGATTCGAGCCGAGTGCGCCGGTTGTCGCCATCCTTCCCGGCTCCAGGCCGAACGAAGTGCGGCGCATCTTCCCGGATCTCGTCGCGGCCGCGCAGCACATCCGTCGCCGCATCCCCGGCACGCAGTTCATCGTCGCGCGGGCCCCTCATCTGGATGACGAGCTGTTCGCGGTGGCCAACGACCTGCCGCTGTGTGCGATCGTCGCCGGGCAGACCGACGCGGTGCTCGAAGCGGCCGACGTGGTGCTGACCGCGTCCGGAACGGCGACGGTGCAGACGGCGTTGCACGACAGGCCGATGGTGATCGTCTACCGGCTGTCGCCGCTCACCTACCACCTCGGCCGGCGGCTCGTGAAGCTCGATACTTATGGAATGGTCAATCTGATTGCCGGCGAGAAAATCGTCCCCGAGCTGATTCAGGATGCGTTCACCCCGGTCGCGGTTGCGGATGAGGCCGTGTCGATGTTGACCGACCGGGAGAGGACCGCGCGCGTGAGCGTCGGTCTGGCGAGGGTTCGGGAACGTCTCGGTGGTCCGGGGGCGAGCCGCCGCGCGGCGGAGGCGATTCTGAAGGTAGCTGGCGCCGACGTTCGTCGGGCGGACCTCTGACGTCGTCGGGCGGACTTCTGACGTACGTCGGGCGGACCTCTGACGTACGTAGGGCGGACCTCTTAGGTCCGCCGGATGTGTAGCGCGGACCGCCAGGTCCGCCGGGGGAGTGAAAATGCGAGCGTTACGGGTTGCGGTTCTACTGCTGTTTGCGCCAGCCCCTGCCGGCGCAACGGTGTTTCTTCCTGCCGATCTTGGCGACCTCTCCCGAGACGCGTTCGCGATCGTGCGCGGCCGAATCGTGGCGGTGGACTCGCGGTGGACGACGCCAGATCGCCACTCGGTCGAAACGATCGTCACGCTGGCGGCTGACGCGTGGCTGAAACGCGATCTCGGTCCGACGATTCAGTTCCGAGTGCCCGGAGGACGGCTGGGGCGGTATCGACGCATCGTCGTCGGCGCGCCGGCCTTCGACCCCGGTCAACAGGTCGTCGTGTTCCTCGGCGCCTCGCCGCCCGCGCTGCCGCACGTGCTCGGCATGAGTCAGGGCGTGTTCCGTCTGGCGTCGACGGCGACCGGTGTCGTGGTGACGCCGCCGGCGGTGCTCCCGACGTCGGGCGCCGCGCGACGAGTCGTGCGCGGCGACCTGACCCGGCGACCGATGGCGCTCGCCGAGTTCGAACGGCGCGTCCGCGCTCTGGCGCAGGAGGTCCGGTGACCTCACGGGTGCGACTCGTTGCCGCGGCCACGCTCTTCGTCCTGCTGGCGCAGCCGGCCGCCGCCTATCTGAAGTTCGGCGTGTCCCTGAACGGGCGGGTGGTGACGGTCAAATGGAACCGGACGCCGGTTCAGTATTTCGTCAACGACCGCGGCGTGGCCGGGGTCGGTGGGGCCGCGTTCGCCGACGCGCTGGCCCGCGCCTTCGGAACCTGGGAGGCAGTGCCCTCGGCCGCGATCCGCTATCAGTTCGGCGGATTCACGGCGGCGCTGCCCGATCAGGACGATGGGCGCTCGACGATCGGTTTTCTCGCCACTCCCGAGCTCGATCGCGTGCTGGCATCGACCAGCTTGTTGATCGACGAGGCCACCGGTGAATTGATCGAGTCCGACATCTTTTTCAATTCGGCCTTCGCGTGGTCCACGTCGGCGGCCGGGGAAACCGGCCGATTCGATGTCGAAACAATTGCGGTCCACGAGATCGGCCACTTCAGCGGCCTCGGCCACTCGGCGATCGGCGAGACCGAGATCAGTCTCACCGGCCGCCGCGTGCTGGCTGCCGAATCGACGATGTTTCCGCTGGCCTACGGTTCCGGCAGCACGCTGCATCGTTCGCTTCGCGCCGACGACGTCGCGGCGATTTCTGACGTCTATCCCGACGGCGATTTCGACGACGCGACCGGTTCGATTTCCGGCCGCGTCACGAAGAACGGCGCCGGTCTGTTCGGCGCCCACGTCGTCGCGTTCAACCCGGCGACCGGCGCCCTCGTCGGCAATTTCGCGCTCAACGCCAACGGTAATTTCTCAATCGCCGGCTTGACACCCGGGCCGCACATCCTGCGCATCGAGCCGCTCGACGACGCCGAGGTCGACAGCTTCTTCATCGTGACCAGTCCTCTCGACGTCAACTTCCGTGCGGCATTTCACGAGAAGGTGGTCGTCGCGCCACGGGGCGGTGACAGTGGTTCGATCGAGATCCGGGTGGTGCCGAAATGAGCCGGCATTGGCTGCTGAGCGATCGGCCGTCGATCTGGAGAACGGCGCTGACAACCTTGCTGGCCGTGCTGGCGACGGGTCGCAGCGCCGGCGCCCAGTCCGCGACCGGCCGTTACGAGATGGCTGTCGGGTTTCGCCGTGTCGAAGCCGTCAGGCTCGGAACCACCGATGCGAACGAGACGAATCCGGCTGGTGGAGAATTCCGGCTGTTCACTGCCGAGAGCCGTCTCGGTGCGATCGGCGCGATCGAGGCGCGATTCGGCATCCGTGTCAGCGACTCGGTCCGTGTGGAGGCAACCGGCTCGTATGGAACGTCCGAGCTGTCAGTGGAGCTCCGGTCTGACGTCGAGGGCATTCCCGACACCACGGCGATCGAGTCGATCCGACAGTTCACGATGGAAGGCGCGCTGACGATGGATCTGACGCGGTGGCAGATGGGGTCGCGCGCCATGCCGTTTTTCGCCGCCGGGGCCGGCTATGTGCGCGACCTCCATGAGGAGCAGATTCTCGTCGACCACGGGACCCTCTGGCACCTTGGCGGAGGGCTTAACGTCTTCCTGCGCTCCAACTCCACGGCTCGAATGAAGTCCGCCGGTTTGCGGCTCGATGGCCGGGTGCTGTTCCGGTCGGGAGGTGTGATTTTCGACGACGGCGTGCATACGAGCCCCGCCGTCGGGGCATCGTTCTTCGTCCGGTTTTGACCACTGTCAGATCCGTGTCTTCAGCGAGGAATCGCTCGACGGCATGACAGGGTCCTCCGGCGCGTCGGGCTGCCGCTCTTCTGCCTCCCGGTTGACAATGTGCGATTGACGATCGTGCTTGTGAGAATCGCGGGAGTCCGGGCGTTCGCTTTCGAGCGGTGACTGGTCGCCGCCGACCGGCGACGCGGGGCTGTCCTCGCCGATCGGGCGCGCATCGTTACGCATGTGTACCGTCCTTGCGGTCTCCCCGCGGTGGCAGGTTCTGCTGTTGGCGTTGCTCCTCTTCGATCGGCCGATTGGTCACACCCGCTTCCTCGTTGTCGTTGACGTTCTCGCGGGAACCCTCGGCCGGATCGCTGCGGCGCTGCTCGCCGGGGATGCTCGTGTCGCGCGGCTCTGCCATTAGATGCCCTCCCCTTTTTTCGCTTCAAGCGGCGTGCCGGAGCAGCCTAAACGGTGGGCGTCCTGATGACCTGGGTCGTCGCGTCGAGGCCCAGGGTGATGACCGACGATTCGTCGCCGTCCCCCTCCTCGAACGCTTCGATTCGCCACGGCCGGCCGCGCCAGCGCGACAGCGCGAAGACGATCACGGCCGGCGCTGACGTCCAGATGAACAGATCGCGCCAGAGAACGCGGCCGTGCACCGCCAACAGCTCGATGCGAACCGGCAGATACGCGAAGACGAAGAAGCCGACGATGTAGATCCACCAGCGGGTCCGAAGGCGGGCATGCCCCGGGGGATACGGCTGCGTAAAGGGGACATGGGCGATGGTCAACAGGGCGATCTCGGCGGCAATCACCGTCAGCATCAGGACGAACGCCAGGTGAAACGCGGCGACCTGCCATCCGATCAATAAGCCGGTCACCATGGTGACGACGACACCGGAAGGCAGGAGGATGGCCAGGATGGCCGCGCGGACGCCGCTTCGATACTGCCGACTCTCTTCCGGTCCATTGACTGCGAACGTCCAGCTCGCCGGCAGTTCGCTCGGTACGAAGAATGCGGCTCGCAGACCGACGGCCATCCAGAACACCACCACGAGCGGCACCCACAGCACGGCATGCCTGGGGATGGCCAGTGCATCGAGCGAACCGGCCCGGTAGAATCCGAACGCGATGATCGGCGCCGCGATCGCGAGGTTGATTGCCGCAAGTGTCTGCGCCGATCGGTTTCGAACCAGCGTCACCAGGACGAAGTCAGAGACGGCGCACGCCAGCGGACGGCGGGCGCCGGCGAGCCAGGCCAGCGCCCGGAACAGACGGGCGGAACCGCCAATCGCCGATGGGTTCGCCGACGGAGTAAGCGCCCGTTGAAACTGCAGCGGAAACGAGGCGAGCGTCGTCACGAGGGCGCCTACCGATGCGCCCGACACTGCCCAGAGCGCTCGACTCGCCAACGCACCATACGCCGGCTGCTCCATTCCCAGCAGCCGCTCGTACAAGCCGACGAACCAGAAACTCGGAATCCAACTGATGTCTTCCACCGGAAGCCTGATCAGCTGCGCCGACATGACGGCCAGCACCAGGAAGCACAACATCGCTGCGACGAAGATAAGCTGTAGCACGGGGGCCGCGGCCGCCGCGAGGCGCGCGCTCAGCAGGCCGAGCAATCCGCGCGCGGTAACGAGGGAGGTGAACACGAACAGGGCAGCAAGCCCGGTGACCAGCATGTGCACGACCAGCTGATGCACGACCGGCACGCGACCGACCGTCCCCGACACTCCGACCGAGAACAGCAGTGCCGTCGTGAGATTGATGGCCACGTGAGCCGCGCCGAGAAACGCCGCCAGCGCCGTCAGCTTGGCGAACACGATTGACGATCCCGTGAGCGGCAGCGCGCCGAGCACCATCGCGTCCCGCCGCGTGAACGACAGCGCATCCCAGACGAACACCGCGATCAGCCCGACCGCCACGAACGAATAGCCGACGAACAGCGTGATGACCGTCAGGAGCAGCCCATCGGCGCGTTCTGGCGCAAAGATGAGCGCCATCTGGTAGTTGGCGCCGAACCGCGTGGCGATTGAAAGGCCGGGGGCCATCAAAAACGCCATCACCCAGATGATGCCCTGGTGCAGGCGCATGTCGGAGGTGACGTTCTCGCTCGAGAAGAACTGGGCGAAGAAAGCACGCCACAACGTGGCGAACATCGTCACGGTCGGTTGGACACCGCTGCCGGCGCTTGGTTCCTTGGTGTCCACGCCTGTAGTACGATGGATTTCTTTCGAGAGGCGAGATGTCGACCGTGAACTCCTTTGGAACGCGCAAGGATCTCCAGGTCGCCGGGCGCGGGTTTCAGTACCTACAGCTTGCGGACCCTCCGCGACGCCGGGCATCCCGAGATCGACCGCTTGCCGTATTCCCTGAAAATCTTGATGGAAAACCTCCTACGCCAGGAGGACGGCCGCTTCGTGAAAGCGGCTGACATCGAGACGCTGGCACGCTGGGACGTCAAGACCTCGGTCCAGCGTGAGATTTCCTTCGCGCCGGCGCGCGTGCTGCTCCAGGACTTTACCGGCGTCCCGGCGGTCGTCGATCTCGCGGCGATGCGCGACGGCATCGTCCGCCTCGGCGGCGACCCCAGCCGGGTCAATCCGCTGCAGCCAGTCGAGCTCGTCATCGATCATTCGGTTCAGGTGGACTATTTCGGCCAACCCAACGCTTTTCAGCTGAACGCCGAACTGGAGTTCTCGCGCAACAAGGAGCGGTACGCGTTCCTGCGCTGGGGGCAGGACGCCTTCAGCAATTTCCGCGTGGTTCCGCCCGATACCGGCATCGTCCATCAAGTGAACCTCGAGTACCTGGCGCGCGTGGTGATGACCGCCGAGCGCAACGGCCAGACCATCGCGTATCCCGACACGCTGGTCGGTACCGATTCGCACACCACGATGATCAACGGTCTCGGCGTCGTCGGCTGGGGCGTCGGCGGCATCGAAGCCGAAGCCGCGATGCTCGGCCAGCCCATCTCGATGCTGATTCCGCCGGTCCTGGGATTCCGGCTCACCGGCGCGATGCTCGAGGGTGCCACCGCCACGGATCTCGTCCTGACGATTACCGAACGGCTGCGCAAGCACGGCGTCGTCGGCAAGTTCGTGGAGTTCTTCGGGCCCGGTCTGGCGCACCTGACCATCGCCGATCGGGCGACGCTCGGCAACATGTGCCCGGAGTATGGCGCCACGATTGCGATCTTCCCGATCGATGAAATGACGCTCGACTACCTTCGCCTGACCGGTCGCGAGGAATCGCACGTCCGCCTGGTCGAGGCATACGCCAAAGAACAGGGCCTGTTCCGCAATGCCGGCGACCCGGATTCGACGTACTCGGAGTGCATCGAGCTCGATCTCGCGACCGTGGAACCAAGCCTTGCCGGGCCGCGCCGCCCGCAGGATCGTGTGTCGCTCAAGCACGCCAAGAGCGGGTTTGCCACCGCGCTGCCCAGCCTGCAGACGACCTCGGCCAAGAAGGGCGCCCTCGCCGGCGGATCGGCCGACGTCTCCGCGAAACAGGGAGGCGCGGCGGTGGCCGTCGTCGATCCACCAGCCGTCGCGGAGATCGATCACGGCGCCGTGGTGATTGCCGCCATCACCAGCTGCACCAACACGTCGAATCCGAGCGTGATGATCGGCGCGGGCCTGCTGGCCAAGAAAGCTGTCGAGCGGGGTTTGACCCGCAAGCCGTGGGTCAAGACGAGCCTGGCCCCGGGATCCAAGGTCGTGACCGAGTACCTGGAGAAGTCCGGGCTCAACACCTACCTCGATCAACTCGGCTTCAACCTGGTCGGCTACGGCTGCACGACGTGCATCGGCAACAGCGGTCCGCTGCCCGACGATGTGTCAGTTGAAGTCGAGGCCCGAAATCTGGTCGTGGCCTCGGTCTTGAGCGGCAACCGAAACTTCGAGGGCCGGATACAGCAGCAGGTCCGCGCCAACTATCTCGCGTCGCCGCCGCTGGTGGTCGCCTACGCGATCGCCGGCTGGATGACGATGGACCTGACGACCGAACCGCTCGGCACCGGGCGCGACGGCGCTCCGATCTACCTTCGCGACCTCTGGCCGACCGAGCGCGAAATTCAGGAAACGATGCTCCGTGCCGTCAACGCGCAGATGTTCCGCGAGCAATACGCCGACGTCTTCAGCGGCGATTCGCGCTGGCGGTCGCTGCAGGTTCCGACCGGCAACCGGTTCGACTGGCACGACGATTCAACGTACATCCGCAACCCGCCGTTCTTCGAGGGTCTGACTCTCACGCCGACGCCGCCGACCAACATCACCGGCGGGCGGGCACTCGCGTTGCTGGGCGACAGCATCACGACCGATCACATTTCGCCGGCCGGATCGATCAAGAAGGACAGCCCGGCGGGCAAATACCTGATGGCGCGCGGCGTTCAACCCGCCGATTTCAACTCGTACGGTGCCCGGCGCGGCAACCATGAAGTGATGATGCGGGGCACGTTTGCCAATATCCGCCTGCGCAACCAGCTGGCGCCCGGGACGGAGGGCGGCTGGACGACGTTCCAGCCGGGCGGCGGGGTGATGACGATCTACGACGCGGCGATGAAGTACAAGGATCTCGGCGTGCCGCTGATCGTGATCGCCGGCAAGGAGTACGGATCCGGATCGTCGCGCGACTGGGCCGCCAAGGGCACGCTGCTGCTCGGCGTCCGCGCGGTCATTGCCGAGAGCTTCGAGCGGATCCATCGCAGCAACCTGGTCAACATGGGCGTGCTGCCGCTGCAGTTCCGAGCCGGGGACACGGCCGCGAGCCTCGGTCTCACCGGCCGCGAGCAGTTCGACATCGTCGGCGTCGCCGATGGCCTGACCCCGGCCGGCACGATCACGGTTCGCGCGCGAGGCGATGCCGCGGCCGCGCCGATCGAGTTCCAGGCGGTCGCACGAATCGACACGCCCGAGGAGCTGGTGGCTTTCCGTCACGGAGGCATTCTGCCGTACGTGCTGCGCCAGCTCGTCGGCCGCCCGCAATGAGGGCGAACCCCGTAAAGCGGCGGACCTAAGAGGTCCGCCCTACGAAATCCGCGTGAACCGGCGGACCTAAGAGGTCCGCCCTACGTACGTAGGCCGGGCCTCTTGGGCCCGGCACTTTCCATGCTGACCTCCGCTGAAATCAAGACCAAAGCCCGCGAGCTCGGCTTCGACGCGTGTGGCATCGCGCCCGCGGTGGATCTGCCCGAGCTCGGCTTTCTCTCGGACTGGCTGGCGCGTGGCTATGGGGCGTCGATGGCCTACCTCGCGCGCTCGGCGGAACGTCGCGCCGACGTCCGCCGCGTGCTGCCGTCCGCTCGTACGGTGATCGTGACGGCGACCGTCTACAACACCAGGCGCCCGTACTCGACCGAATGCGCCGATCCATCACGCGCGCACGTCGCGCGCTACGCGTGGGGCGACGACTATCACGAGGTGATCGGCGGGCGGCTCGAAGCCTTGATGGCGTGGATGCGCGACCGTTCGACCGATCCATTCGACGCGCGCGCCTACGTCGATACAGGTCCGGTTCAGGAGCGGGTCTATGCCCGCCACGCGGGAATCGGTTGGATTGGCAAGAACACCTGCGTGATCAACCCGGAACTGGGCTCGTGGATCCTGCTCGGCGAAATCCTCTGCAGTCTGCCGCTCGAGATCGATCCGCCGGCATTCGACCAGTGCGGCACCTGCACCCTGTGCCTCGAGGCATGCCCGACCAACGCGCTGGTCGCGCCGGGCGTGCTCGACTCGAATCGCTGCATCTCGTACCTCACGATCGAACACCGCGGACCGATCGATCCGGTGCTGGGCAGGGACATCGGTGCACATGTCTACGGTTGCGACATCTGCCAGGAGGTATGTCCGTGGAATGCGACGGCGCCGACCTCCGACGACCCGGCGTGGCAACCACGGCCGGCCTGGGACCTGCCGGCGCTGGTGGATCTCTTGCAAATGCCGGAAGGCGAACTCGCGGGCGCTCTGGAGGGTAGTGCCATGAATCGCGCCAAAGTGGCCGGCCTGCGTCGGAATATCGGCATCGCCGCGGAGAACCTGAGGCAGGCCTGACGGCGCATGCCGAAAAAGAGCAGGCCTTCGGTTCCCGATCTCATTCCCGATCGCCCCACCCTGACGAAGCTACGCGACTCCGCGCGTAGCTGTCGAGCCTGCGATCTCTACAAGCTCGGCACGCAGACAGTCTTCGGCGAGGGAGCCAGCAAGGCCGATCTCATGCTGGTCGGCGAACAGCCCGGCGATCAGGAGGACCTGGCCGGGCGTCCCTTCGTCGGCCCCGCGGGCAAGCTGCTCGACAAGGCGCTGGCCCAGGCCGGGATCGACCGCGCCAGGGTCTACGTCACCAACGTCGTCAAGCACTTCAAGTGGGAGCCACGGGGCAAGCGGCGCATCCACAAGAAGCCCGGTGCGTCCGAGATTGCGGCGTGCCGGCCCTGGCTCGACACCGAGATTCAGCTGGTCAAGCCGCGCGCCATCGTGTGCCTCGGCGCCACCGCCGCGCAGGCGCTGCTCGGGAAGCACTTCAAGGTGACCGAGCAGCGCGGCGCGTTCATCACCTCGGCGCTGGCACCGCTGGTCATGGCGACCGTTCACCCTTCGTCGCTGCTGCGCGCGCCCGATGAGGACACTCGACGGAACGAAACCGAACGATTCGTCGACGACTTGCGCAAAGTGCAGCGGGCGCTATCATCGTAGCGATGTCTTCATCTCTCGCGCCGTCGTTACTGCTGTCGATGCCGCAGCTGATGGACCCCAACTTCACCCGAACGGTCGTCCTGCTGTGCACGCACAGCCGGGAAGACGGCGCGTTCGGACTGGTCGTCAACCGTCCGCTGGTGACCAGCGGGCGAGTGGTGGTGAACCTCGATCCGCCGGTCGCGGCAGCACGGGATCTCGAGGTGTGGGTGGGGGGGCCGGTCGAGCCGGAACGCAGCTGGATTCTGATCGCGGACGCGACGGGCCAGTACACGATCAGCGTACCGGTTGAAGAAGGGTTGTATCTGTCGACGTCGCCGGATCTGCTGCGCAGTCTGCTGGACCCCGATCCGCCGCCGCGGGCCCGACTGGTGGTTGGCTACTCGGGGTGGGGCCCCGGTCAACTCGAAGCCGAGCTCGAGTCGTCGTCATGGCTCATGATTGACGTCGACCGCGATCTGATCTTCGAGACGCCGCCGGAAGCGATGTGGGAAAAAGCCATCCGGCGGCTGGGCGCCGATCCCGCGACTCTCACGATGAGCCGCGGCGTGCACTAGACGATCCCGGGCGTCCCGTGGTTTTCGTGGCGATCCTTCAGCGATAGGTGATCCGGTAGATCACATTGGCTCGGTCGTCCGAGACGAGCAGCGATCCGTCCGGCAGTTCGAGCAGGTCCACGGGCTGTCCCCACGCCTGCCGCTTCACTTCGGAGCCAGGCGCCGCCTGCAGCCAGCCCTCCACGAACGGTTCGTAGCTGGTGACCTTGTTGTTCTGCACTTTCGCGAGCATCAGCCGGTAGCCGGTGTGACTGACCTGCGGCGAGCGGTTCCACGAGCCGTGGTTCACGATGATCAGCTGTTTGCGGTAGTCGGGCGGAAACATCGTGCCGCCGTAGAACTTGAGGCCGAGCCCGGCGACGTGCGGTCCGAGGTTCTGGGCAGGCGCGACGTAGTCGGAGCAGCTCTTGCCCTTCCCGAACTCCGGATCGAGGATGTTGGCCTCGTGGCAGTACGGGTAGCCGAAGTGCAGGCCCGGCTTCACCGCGACGTTCAACTCGTCATTCGGCGTGTCGTCGCCGAGCGTGTCGCGGCCGTTGTCGGTGAACCACATCTCGCGGGTGTCGGGATGCCAGGTGTAGCCGACGGTGTTGCGCACGCCACGAGCGAAGATCTCGAAGTCGGTTCCGACCGAGGGCTTCAGCCGGATGATCGTCGCGTAGGGATCGCCGCGATCGAGAATGTTGCCGGGCGCGCCGATCGCGCTGTACAGCAAGCCGTCCGGTCCGAACGTCAGGTACTTCCAGCCATGCTGGCGATCGGTGGGGAGCTTGTCGGTGAGGATCGTCTGTTTGGGCGCCGGACCGCTGCCGCCGGCGACCTTCACGAAGTCGAGGACGCCGTCGTAACGGGAGATGCGGCTGTTCTCGGCCACGTACAGCGCACCGTCCCTGAACGCGACGCCATTCGGCGACGTGAGACCGGTGGCCACCGTCAGCACTTCGTCCGCCTTGAAGTCCTTGTTGCGATCGACCACGGCATGAACCGTCTGCGCGCGTGTGCCGACGAACACCGTCCCGTCCGGTGCCAGCGCCATCGAGCGTGCGCCGGCGACGTTGTCGGCGTAGAGACTGATCGAAAAACCGGCCGGCAGCTTGAGCTTGGTCAGATGTTCCGCAGCCGTCCCCGGCATCGCCTCGGCACCGAGGACAAAGCCGCCCCGGCCGCCGCGACCCGCCGGCTGGCCTGGGGCCTGCGCGCTGGCGTCGCCGAAGCCGTCCAGCAGCAGCGGCGGCGACAGCACAGCCGCGAGGGTAGTGACGCTGACAGCTATCAGTGCGATTCGTTTCACGGTCGGCCTCCGGTTTAGACTAACCAAAGCAAATCATCATGACATACGCACTCAAAACCGCAACGGCGTCTGGTGCGATCCTGCTGCTGGGCCTGTTCACCGGGTGCGGTTCTCAGGAGGCCCCGGTGCCGGCCACTTCGGAAACCGCTCAGTCCGCCCGCTCGTCATCATCCGACCTGCGCACGAAAATCGCGCGTTTTGCGCCGACCGAGGTGGCGGCGGATCTGTCGAAGCTGTCGCCCGCCGACCGGCAGGCACTCACCAAGCTCGTCGAGGCCTCGAAAATCATCGACGCCATCTACCTGCGCCAGGTGTGGGTCGGGAACGAGGCGATGCTGCTCGATCTCTCGCGACGGGACGGACCAGTCGATCGTGAGCGCCTGCACCATTTCCTGATCAACAAGGGGCCATGGTCAAGGCTGGATCACGACGAGCCGTTTGTCCCTGGCGCGCCGCCCAAGCCACAGGGCGCCAACTTCTACCCGCCCGGCGCGACCAAGGAAGAGATCGAAAAGTGGATACAGTCGCTGCCGGATGCGGAGCGTGCCCGCGCCACCGGCTTCTTCACGGTGGTTCGCCGCGCGCCGAATGGTCAGTTCACGCTGGTGCCCTACAGCATCGAGTACCAGAACGAACTCGCCGCGGCCGCGTCATTGCTGCGCGAGGCCGCGGAGCTGTCAGCCGAGCCGACGCTGAAGGCCTACCTCACCAAGCGCGCGCAGGCGTTCCTGTCGAACGAGTACTACGACAGCGACGTCGCGTGGATGGAGCTCAAAGGGGCCATTGAACCGACGATCGGCCCGTACGAGGTCTACGAAGACGAGTTCTTCAACTACAAGGCCGCCTTCGAGTCGTTCATCACGATTCGTGACGAGGCCGAGAGCGAAAAGCTGCAGCGGTTCGGTGGCGAGCTCCAGGGGATCGAGAACGTCCTGCCCATCGATCCGAAGTATCGCAACCCGAAGCTCGCCGCGCTGGCCCCGCTCACCGTCGTCAACGTCGTATTCACGGCCGGTGACGCCAATCGCGGCGTCCAGACCGCGGCCTACAACCTGCCGAACGACGAGCGCGTGCTGAAAGAGAAGGGCGCCAAGCGCGTGATGCTGAAGAACGTGCAGGACGCCAAGTTCGCCAAGGTGCTGACGCCGATCTCAAAGGTCGTGCTCGCCGCGGCGGATCAAGGCAACGTGGCGTTCGATGCGTTTTTCACGCACATTCTGATGCACGAGCTGATGCATGGCCTCGGACCCCACAGCATCACCCTCGACGGCAAGCCGACCACGGTGCGCCAGGCGATGAAAGAAGCGTCGAGCTACCTCGAGGAGGCCAAGGCGGATATTTCCGGCCTGTTCGCGCTCCAGCACCTGATCGACAAGGGCGTCCTCCCACGATCGATGGAGCAGACGATGTACACGACGTTTCTGGCGTCGTGCTTCCGTTCGATCCGCTTCGGCGTCAACGAAGCCCACGGCAAGGGCATCGCCATTCAGCTGAACTACCTGCTCGACCAGGGCGGCTTCGTCGTGAGGGACGACGGCACTTTTGCCGTCAATACCGAGAAGATCAAGGAAGGCGTCAACGCGCTGACCCGCGAGATCATGACCATGCAGGCCGAAGGCGATTACGCCAAGGCCAAGGCGCTGGGCGACCGGCTCGGCGTCGTCCGTCCGCCCGTCAAGGCGGCTTTGGACAAGCTCACCGGCGTGCCGGTGGACATCGAACCGCGCTTTACGACCGCCGAGCAGCTATTGCAATCCAAATAGCCCTGCGGCCATGCGAGCCGACCGCCGGCATACCTATTTTCAGTTAGTTCTGAGTGGTTGAGATGAAGATGAACCCCAAACAATTGTTGCGTTTGCCAGTCCTCCTGCTTACCCTAACGGTCGTCATGAAACATTCGATTTCTTACCCGTTGATTGTCGCGTCGCTGTTGGCCGTGACCACGCTTGCCACGCTGCAGGCGCAAGGGGTTCGCGGCGGGGTTGTCGGCGGCCTGACGTCCGACGGCCGGCCGGATCTGCAGGGAACCTGGAGCTTTGCCACCCTGACCCCGATGGAGCGTCCCAAGGAATTCGGAACCAAGGCGGTCCTCACTCCTGAGGAAGCCCGCCAGTACGCCGAAGACAGCCGGAAGCGCCGCAACATGGACACGCGGGACGGCGGCTCTTCGGCCGACGTCGAGCGGGCCTACAACGACTTCTGGTGGGACTTCGGTACGACGGCGTCGCTGCGGACCTCGCTGATCATCGACCCGCCCGACGGCCGGCGGCCGGCCTACACGCCGGAAGCACAGAAACGGATGGCCACGCAGTTCGCGGGCTTGCGGCGGCCCGCCGAGGGACCTGAGGACCGGATGCTCGCCGAGCGCTGCATCGTCGGCTTCAACGCCGGCCCGCCGATGACGCCGAGCGCCTACAACAACAACGTTCAGATCGTGCAGACGAAGGACAATATCGTCCTGCTGAACGAGATGGTGCATGACGCGCGGGTTGTGCCGCTCGACAACCGGCCGCGCCCGAAGCTCACCCGATGGGCGGGAGAGTCGCGCGGCCGATGGGAGGGCGACACGCTGGTCGTCGAAACGACGAACTTCAAAGGCGCAACCGCGTTCGGCGGTTCGAGCGAGAACATGAAGCTGACCGAGCGGTTCCGGCTCGACGGCGCGAACACGCTGCTCTATCAGTTCACCGTCGAGGATCCGACGACCTGGGTGAGACCGTGGACGGCCGAGATACCAATGGCCCGAAGCGCGGAGCCGATCTTCGAGTACGCGTGCCACGAAGGGAACATCGGCATGGAAGGTATTCTCAAGGGCGCCCGCATGGACGAACAGCAAGCCGCGAAACCCACGACCGGCGGGGCGCGGTAAGCGGGAGGGGCATCGAATGGAAACGACGACATCACGTATGGACCGGCGCACCCTGCTGAAATTGATGGGATCGGCCGGCGCGACGGCAACGGTCATCTCGACGACCGGCTGCTCGATCGGACAGTCGGTGAGCGCGAGCGGCCTGCCTGGCGGCAAGTTCGACAAGTCCGTGCCGCTGGCGACCGAAGGCCCGGGCGGCAATCCGGCCTGGCAGGCCGGGGACGCGGTGAAGTTTTTGCCGCCCACCGACATCCCGACGCGCGGCGCGGCGGCCGATGCGCTTGCAGCGCAGCCGAAGGAAAAGCTGCTGCGCCTCTACGAGCTGATGAGCTCGAGCCGCAAGTGGGAAACAGCGATGAAAGATCTGTTTCTCGGCGCCAAGGACGGCCTCTACGGCGCGTTCCACACCTACATCGGTGAAGAAGCGATCGCGGTCGGCGTGATGGGCGCGCTGAACGACGACGACTACATCGCCAGCACGCATCGCGGCCACGGACATCTGATCGCGAAGGGCGGCGATCTGAACAAGATGACCGCCGAGATCTTCTTCAAGGCCACCGGCTACAACAAAGGCTACGGCGGCTCGATGCACATCACCGACATGTCCAAAGGCATCATGGGCATGAACGGCATCGTCGGGGCGAGCTACTACATGGCGGCGGGAGCGGCGCTTCGCGCGCAGGTCCGCGGTACCAAGCAGGTCGGCGTGGCGTTCTTCGGCGACGGCGCGGCGGCCTCGCCCTACTACTTCAGCGCCGTGCGCAGCTGCGCGAACATGAAGCTGCCGGTGATCTTCGTCGCCGAGAACAACTTCCAGTACATGGGCGTGCCGATGGCGCTGACCGTGCCCACCAAGTACATCTCGGAGTACACCAAAGGGCTCGACATCCCGCACCATCTCGTCGACGGCAACGACGTGTCGTCGGTGTTTGCGGCGACCCGCGAAGCGGTCGAGTGGGCGCGCGCCGGCCGCGGCCCGACCGTGATCGAGGGGATGACCTACCGCTGGTACGATCACGCCGGCTTCGCCGGCGGCCGCGTCGCCCAGGACGGTGCGATGGGATTGCCGTATCGGTCGGACGAAGAAGTGAAGCAGTGGATGTCGCGCGATCCGAACGTCCGCTACAAGAACTGGCTGGTCGCCAAGGGGCTGGCGTCGGAGGCCGAGCTCGCCGCGATTGATACCAAAGCGCAGGCGGCGGTCGACGCGTCGGTCGAGTTCGCGCGCAAGAGCGCCGATCCGAATCCGGAAGACGGCGTGCTGAACACCTACGCGAGCAAGGCGGCCGAAGCGACGCAGTTCTACAACCGCAAAAACATCCCGACGGCGCGGACGACGTAGGAGGAGAGATGCCAAAGAAATCTTACAACTACGCGCAGCTCGAAGCCGTCGCCCAGGAGATGCGCGCGAACGCCGACATGCTGTTTCTCTACGAATATCAGGCGCCGACCGCGACGCTGCCGACCGGCGAAGTGCTCGATCTCGCCAGGGAGTTCGGCGACAAGCGGACGTCCGGGCGCGGCTCACCGATCGACGAACAGTGGATCGTCGGCGTCGCGATTGGCGCCGCCGCCGCCGGATCGAAGGCGGTGGCGCGCATTCCGTCGATGGCGCCGATTTACGCCATCGAGTACGTGCAGAACCAGGCGGGGAAAATCCGCTCGATGACCGGTGGTCAGGCCAGCATGCCGTTCGTCCTCTGGCAGGATGGCGCCGGCCGCAGCCGCGGCAGCGCCGGACAGCACACCGACGTCGGAATGGAAGCGCTCTATGCGCAGCTGCCCGGCATCAAAGTGGTGGCGCCCAGCAATGCCTACGACGCGAAAGGGCTGATGATCGCGTCGATTCGCGATCCCGATCCGGTCATCTACCTGGACTACAGCGAGGTCAAGGGCGGTGAGCAGCCGGACGTGCCCGACGAGGCGTACGAAGTGCCGCTCGGCCAGGCGGTCGTCCGCAAGCAGGGGCGCGACGTCACACTCGTCGCGTGGGCGCCGGCGACCGTCGACGTGCAGCGCGCGCTGCCCGAGCTCGAGAAGGCGGGCGTCAGCGTCGAGTTCATCGATCCGCGGACGCTGAAGCCGCTGGACGTCGACGCCCTGGTCGCGTCGGTGAGGAAGACGCGGCGCCTGCTGGTCGTCGAGCACGGACACTACACCAACGGCTACGGGTCGCATGTCATCGCCGAAGTGGTGCAGGCGCTGCCCGGCGTGAAGGCGAAGAAGCTGGCGTTCCCCGACGTACCCGGTCCGGGTGCAGCGGGGATGATGGGCTGGCTGCGGCCGGATGCGCCGAAAATCGTCGATGCCGCGATTCAGATGATGCGCGGATAGGTGTCGATCTCTTCGATGAGTCCTCAAGCCTCCGCACCGCGGGCGATGTGCCCGCGGTGCGGCGGCGCCTTGTCGGCAACCACGGTCCGAACCACCATCTGGCAGGGCGATCGCGTCGCGATCGTCGAAGACATCCCGGCGCATGTCTGCGCGGCGTGCCTGGAGCAGTTCTACGACGACAACGTCAGCGAGGCCTTGCGCCGGCTGGCCGAGGAGGGGTTTCCGGCCACGAAAGCCGATCGAGAAATCCAGGTGCCGGTCTTTTCGCTCGCCGGCCGAATCATTGCCAGACCCGAGCTCCCCGATGACACCTATGTCGATTGATCGCGGTCTTTTTTTCACTTGCGCTGGGGCCCCACCCCCAGCGCGTTCTTACGCTGATGCCTCGCCTCGGATTTCGGTTCCTCGGCTCGGCATGGCCGCAGGCGCTCTGCTGCGCCTCGCTGTTGCCGTCATCGTTAGCGTCTTGGTGAGCGCCTGCAGCGAGGTCGATGCGCCCGGTACCGATCAGACGGCATCAACCGCGAAGCCCGCTGCGACCGGCGCCACTCCGCCTGTGACGGCTGCCGCACCGGCCGCTGCAGCCGCCGAGCCGAAGACCGTCGCCGATATCTTCCCGGCAGGGCCGCAGCGCGAAGCGGTCATGAATACCTGCGGCAGCTGCCACAACCTGGCGTGCGCGGCGATTGGACAGCGTTCGGCCGAGCGGTGGGATGCGCTGCGCGACGGGCACAAGGACAAGGTCTCGAGCGGCGACCTGACCGCGATGTTCGAGTACCTCAAGGCCAACTTCAACGCGTCCCGGCCGGAGCCGAAAATCCCGCCGCGTTTCCTCGAAGGCGGATGCACCCCATTCTAGGGTGCCGGGTGCCAGGTGCCGGGTGCCGCGTGCGGGGTGCCAGGTGCCGGGTGCCAGGCGGCGGGGGCCGGGTGCCAGGTGCCGGGGGTTGGGTGCCAGGTGCCGGGGGTTGGGGGCGGCTGGTTCCTGTGCTCTTGAGTGCAATCGCTCTCACCGCCGCGGCGTGCTCGCAACCGCACGATTCCGGCGGCCGCCCGCTGCCGCCGCAGCCCGATGCCGCAACGGTGGCGTCGAAGGTCGACATCAATCAGATCTTTCCGCCCGGCGAAGGCCGGGACCTGGTGTTGAACAACTGCCAGAACTGCCACACGTTCGTGCCGATCGTCGTGCTGCAGATGGACAAGGACGCCTGGGCGCGGAACAGCCTCGACCACCGCGAACGGGTGGCGTCGCTGAACGACGAAGACTTCAAGAAGCTCTACGCGTATCTGGTCGCCAACTTCCACCCTGACCGCCCGGTGCCGACGCTGCCCAAGGCACTGCTGGATACGTGGACATCGGTACTGATACGGCCAGTCGTCGACTCCGTTCCGTTGAGATGAGTTGTTCGTTCACCTTGGAAAAGCACCCGCTGTGTAGGTGAATGCCTGTGGGGTCGTGCTCAACGCCTGAACCCAGATCGCTGTTGAACGGTCGTACAACAGCACGTCCGAATTCCCATCCGCGTTGAGATCAGTAATCGTCGTCTCCCACAGCCGCCAGCCACCACCGAAGTAGTTGAAGTCAGCGCCGGTGTTGATCGCCTTTACCCAGGTTCCGGTCGAGTGATACAGGAAGATGTCCGTTCGGCCATCACCGTCGAAATCGGCGGCCTTGACGCTCCAGCCAGCCGCCCACCCGCCTGCGCTGTAGCTGAACGCGCCCGTGCCATCCCCTAGACTTGTGCATCTCACGAAAATCCCGATCACCGGGTTATAGAGGAGCACGTCGTCGCGGATGTCGCCATTGAGTTCGGCAATGACTGGCAGCCAGCCGCCAGCCCATCCGCCGCCGTAATACGTGAACAGGGCGTTGCCCTGCCAGATCGCTTTGACGAATATCCCGCCGACAGGATCGTAGAGCAGGAAGTCGGTCTGGTTATCGCCATCGAAGTCGGCGGGAAACAGCTGCCATCCCGGTCGCCACCCGCCCGCTCCGCACGTAAATCCTCCGGCACCGGTGCCCGTGCTGATGCACGTCAGCCAGACACCGCTTGCCGGGTTGTTGAAGAAGACATCGGACCGGCCGTCGCCGCTGAATTCGGTGATGTACACCGAGAAGCCGGGCTGCAGCGTCTGCGCGAAATAGGAAAAGCCGCCGGCGGTATTCATGACCTTGACCCAGACTCCGGTCGACCGGTTGTACAGGAACAGGTCTTCGAGCGCGTCCGCGTTGAAGTTCGCCACAAGGATTTGCCAACCGGTGGCCCAACCCCCCGAACGCGCGAGCGGGAACTGCCCTTGCGCATTGCCATGCTGAATGGTCCAGGCTCCGGTGGCGCGGTTGTACAGCAGAAGATCTCTGTACGAGTCGCCGTTGTCGTTGAAGGTGACGATGTCGATGTCGGGCGCCGGCGTCACGTCGACGATCTTGAAGATCGTGCCAGCGTAGCTGACGATGTAGAGCTCGCCGCTCGCGTCGCGGCCGAACGCACTGATGGCGCCGAGCGTGTCGCTGCCACCGAGTTCGGCGGTGTGCTCGACGAGATCGGTCGCGGTCGCTTCGCCACCGCCGCCGATCGTCAATCCCAGTGACCAGACCCGGCCGCGGACGAAGTCAGCATAAAAATATCTTCCCCGAACTGCCGATCGCATCGCGGAGCCGCGGTAGACGAACCCGCCGGTGATGGAGTTTCCGATCGAGTGTTCGTACTCGAAGATCGGTTCGGTGAGCGGCGGGTAGGCCGGTGGATTGACTGTGAAGTAGTCGTGCCGCCCTTCTCTGTTCATCCACCCGTAGTTCCTGCCGCCCTGGTTCGACGGTTCGTAGTTGATCTCTTCCCACGCGGCCTGTCCGACGTCGGCAACGATCAGCGCGTTGGTGCCGCCGTTGACATCATCGAAGCTGAACTTC
This sequence comes from uncultured Acidobacteriota bacterium, assembly GCA_963728825.1. Classification (GTDB taxonomy): domain Bacteria; phylum Acidobacteriota; class Vicinamibacteria; order Vicinamibacterales; family CAVVIG01; genus CAVREM01. The sequence goes on along the minus strand of CAVSLA010000003.1, from coordinate 322,097 downwards.
CACGGGTTGCGCAGCCCGAACGCCCAAATCTGGGTCAGTGCCGCGACCGGCAGGGTGTCGACGAATGGGTTATCAGGTGGAACGGCGTAGCCCAGCGCATCGCCATCTGCGACGTTGATATTGATTCTGAGGAGCTTTCCGAGGAGTGAGTTCGTGGCCTGCGCTTGCTCTGGTGTGTTACCGCCGTCGCCAACGGCGATGTAGAGATAGCCGTCCGGGCCGAACGCCAGATGGCCGCCGTTGTGGTTGGCCGCGCTCGAATGCTCGATGTACGGGAGTCCGCCCCACACGAGATCCTTTCGGGTGAGCGGATCGGCGACGAGCGGATTACCCGTCGATCGTTTGTAACGAGCGATGACGATGTCGCCGACATCGGCGACGCTGCCGTTGCCGACGCGGGTGTAGTAGACATAGAAGCGTCCGCTGGTCGAATAATTCGGCGGAAACGCGAGTCCGAGCAGCCCTCGCTCACCGCCGGCAGATACCAGGCCCGTCAGATCGATGAAAGGCGTCGAACGCACGATCCCGTCCTTGATCACGCGGACCAGACCACCCTGTTGGGCCACGTATTGGACCGTGGGATCGGAAGGATCCTGAACGAACTCGACGGGAGTGACGAATCCGCCAACATAAGGGACGGCCCGGAGCTGCGACCAGGCGGGCGACGGGAGGAGCATCATCAGCGCGAGGAAGGAAACAGCGCGGCCGACGTTCAACATCTGAAGACCCTTACCCGCGACTGGGGAATGACTCGCGTGTTTGAAGGTGGCCGCAGGATGGTACACCAGGCATCGCGCAGCGAGCCGCGCAAATTTCCTGGTACGGACGCAATCGGCCCAATACAATTGATTCTCTTGATCGACTGACGACTGACGACTGTTGACTGACGTGCTCTTCAATTCCTTCGGCTTCCTCGCGTTCCTGGCCGTCCTCGTTCCCGTCTACTACCTGACCGCGCACCGATACCGCTGGCTGCTGCTGCTCGCCGCAAGTCTCGTCTTCTATGCGACCTTCAGGATCGACTATCTCGCCCTGCTGGGCGGCATTTCGGTGACCGCGTATGGCGCGGCGGCGGTCATCGATCGCCCGGGCGCGGCGGCGTCGCGCAAGGTGGTCCTGGCCACGGCGGTCGCCGTCATTCTCGCGGTGCTCGCGGCCGCGAAGTTCGTTCCAGCCGCGGGCTTCGTGGGAGCGGCGGGGTTGTCGTTTTACTCGTTGTCGGCGGTCAGCTATCTCGTCGACGTCCACCGCCGGGAGCTGGCCGCCGAGCGGCACTTCGGGTACCTGTCGCTGTACCTCGCGTTTTTCCCGAAGCTGCTGGCCGGCCCCATCGAACGGGCGCGTCCGTTCCTCGAGCAGCTGCGCATCCCGATCCGGTTCAGCAGTGCCGGGGTCGTGGCTGGCCTGCAGCTGGTGCTCTGGGGGCTCTTCAAGAAAGTCGTCATCGCGGATCGACTCGCGCCGTTCGTCGACGCGGCCTATTCGCAGCCGGCGTTCTCGCCGCCGGCCGATCTGGTGATCGCGACCTACTTCTTCGCGTTCCAGCTGTACTGCGATTTCTCCGGGTATTCAGACATCGCGATCGGGACGGCTCGCGTGCTCGGCTTCGACCTGGTGGAGAACTTCCGCCGCCCCTACCTGGCGGCTTCGGTCGCCGAATTCTGGTCGCGGCGATGGCACGTGTCCCTGGCGGGCTGGTTTCGCGACTACCTCTACATCCCGCTCGGCGGCAGTCGGGTGTCCCGCGCGCGGCATGCGCTGAACGTGATGGCCGTGTTCCTCCTGAGCGGCGTCTGGCACGGCGCGAACTGGACCTTCCTCGTCTGGGGCGGTTTGAACGGTCTGTACGTCGTTGTGTCGACGGTGTTGTGGCGGCGCGGCGCGACGGCGTCCCCGCGCCCGGCCGTCCGACTGCTCCGCACCCTCGGTACGTTCCACCTCGTGCTCCTCACGTGGGTGTTCTTTCGCGCAGCGAGTCTGTCTGATGTGCTCGTGATCTACGAGCGGATCGGGCGGACGCTGCCGCAGCTGCCGGCGCTGCTACGGGTGCGAGTCCTCGAGCCCGGCGTCCTCCTCTCGATCGTCGTGATTGCCGTCCTCCTGGCGGTCGAGTTCGCCGACGAGGCGAGGTCCGTCTGGTCTCGTTTGAACGATCGTCCGATCGCGCTGCGGTGGGCGGTGTACTACGTCCTTCTCGCCGCGCTGGTCGTCTTGGGCACATGGAGTCTCAGGCAGTTCGTCTACATGCAGTTCTAGGCGCCCCCGCGGACGGTCCGCGGGCGTTCCTGCGGACGGCTGCCGCGTTCCTGGCGGTCGGGGCCGCGCTCTACGCGGTCCTCTATGGAGCCGCCGAGTGGCTCGTCTATCGCAACGCCGATCGAAACCGGTTCTTCATGGTGAAGACGGCGCCCCACCTCGAATACGACCATGTGATCCTCGGCGCGTCGCACGCCGCGGTCTTCGACTTTGCCGACATGAACGCCCGCCTCGAAGCACTGACCGCCTCGCGAATCATCAACCTTTCCGTGGTCGGCGGTGGCGTCACGGTCAACCGCCTGCTGCTCGACTATTTCTTCACGCGTCACCGCGCCCGCACCATCGTCTATTTCGTCGACTCGTTTGCCTTCTACTCGCCCGAGTGGAACGAACGGCGGCTCGAGGACGCCCGCCTGTTCCAGCGCGCGCCGCTCGATCTGGCGCTGGCGCGCCTGCTGCTGCGGAGCGGCGCCTCCCGAACGGTTGGCGTCGATTACCTGGCCGGCTTTTCGAAGATCAATAATCCCGATCGATTCGGGCCGGACCGGCCCGCCGAAGCGGCGCGCTTCGAACGCCGGTATCGGCCGGTCGATCAGATCGACCGCCAGCGGCTGGCCTACCTGTATCCGGCGCAGATCGACGCGACCGTGCAGGGTCATCTTCGGCGCTACATGACGCAGTTCGAGGAGCTGGTGGCCGGCGTCCGCGCGCGGGGGCTGCGGGTCGTGCTGATCCGGCCGCCCCTTCCGCCACGGACGCGGGCACTCATCCCGAAGGAGCCCGAGTTCGACGCCGCGCTGCGGGCGCTGTCGGACAGAACCGGAGCCGAGCTGCACGATCTTTCGGCTGCGGTGGAGGATTCTGCCTCGTATTTCGACACCGACCATCTGAACCGTACCGGTGTCCTGTATCTCGTCGAGCGCCACCTGGCCGGGATCCTGGCGAAGTGATCGCGCAGGTGGTGCCAGCGTGCTAAGCTCGCGCCGCACGGCGCGGTCCCGGTTCCGTCTTGGCCCGGCGCTCTGACGTCGGGCGTGGAGAAGTCATGCGCCCTCATCGGTTCTTTCGTTATCTCCCGGTTGCAGTCATCTGTGTGCTGATTGTCGGCGTCCTGGCGTCTGTCCGTGCCCAGCAGGGCCCCGGCGTCGAGGGCGAGTGGCGCAGTTACGGTGGCGACCTCGCCAACACCAAGTACTCGCCGCTGACGCAGATCGACGCCAGCAATTTCGGCCGCCTCCAGATGCAGTGGCGGTGGCAGTCTGCCGACGCCTTCATCAGCCGCGCGCTGCCCGGCGGCGGTGAAGTCTGGGCGAGCTCGGCGGAAATCTTCAAACAGCTCGCCGCCGCCGATCCCAAGCGTTGGCGCGACGGCGAGCCGCCCATCCTGTCGAATTTCAAGGCGACGCCGATCATGATTGGCGGCCGGCTGTTCCTGAACATGCCGACCTCGATCGGTGCTTCGGTCGACGCGAAGACCGGCCGCACGCTGTGGGTCTACAACCCCAAGAGCTATGAAGCCGGTACCACGACCATGACCGCCCGCTGGAATCAGCGGGGCGTTGCCTACTGGACCGACGGCAAAGAAGAACGGATTCTCTGGGGCACCAGCGATGGCTATCTGCTGGCGGTTGACGCGAAAACCGGCGTGCCGGTGACGACCTTCGGCGATCGCGGCAAGGTCGATCTGATGCAGGGGCTGCCGCATGCCGTCCGCGGATCGCGGGACTGGCTGAACGCGCTGACCTATTCGGTGCAGTCGCCGCCGATCGTCGTGCGCGACACGGTGATTACCCCGGCCTCGATCTCGTCCTACAACGTGCTCAAGGAACAGATTCCGGGCTGGACACGCGGCTGGGACGTGCGCACCGGCAAACTCAAGTGGACCTTCCATACCGTCCCTCGTCCCGGTGAGTTCGGCAACGACACGTGGGAAGACGACTCGTGGGCGGTCACGGGAAAGGTGAGTGGCTGGACGATCTACAGCGCCGACGAAGAGCTGGGCTACGTCTATCTGCCGCTGAACACCGCCGCTCCGGACTATTACGGCGGCCACCGGCCGGGTGACGGCCTGTTCGGCGAATCGCTGGTGTGCCTGGACGTCGAAACCGGCAAGCGCGTCTGGCACTACCAGTTCGTTCATCACGGCCTGTGGGACTACGACCCGCCGGCCGCGCCGAATCTGCTCGACGTCACGGTGAACGGCCGCCTCGTCAAGGCGGTCGCCCAGATCACCAAGCAGGGATTCGTCTTCGCGTTCGACCGGGTGACCGGTCAGCCGCTGTGGCCGATCGAAGAGCGTCCGGTCCCTCCGTCCGACGTGCCCGGCGAGCGTGCCGCCCGCACGCAGCCATTTCCGACGCGACCCGCGCCGTTCGAGCCGCAGGGGATCAGCGAAAACGATCTCGTCGACTTCACGCCTGAGATACGGGCGATGGCGGTCAAAGCCGTCCAGGGTTTCCGGATGGGTCCGCTGTACACCCCGCCGTCCGTCATTACGCCGACCAACCGCGGCACGATTGTGCGGCCGAGCGTGAGCGGCGGCGCCAACTGGTCGGGCGCAGCGGTCGATCCGGAGACCGGCCTGCTGTACGTGCAGTCGCGCAACCAGCATTCGGTGATCGCCCTGGAGCTGCCGCGTGCCGAGCTGAAGTCGAACCTCACGTATTTTCAGGGTCGCGGCGGCAATCCGGCGATGCCGCAAGGATTACCGCTGTTGAAACCGCCGTACTCCCGGATGACGGCGATCGACATGAAGACCGGCGAGCATGCCTGGATGGTGCCGCTCGGCGCTGGCGACAACATCCGCAGCCATGCGATGCTGAAGGGGCTCAACCTGCCGCCGCTCGGCGGCGATAGCACGATGAGCGGTCCGCTGCTGACCAAGACACTGCTGATCGGTGCGCTGATTCGCGGCGGAAGCAAGAACGGCCCGCGACTCGTCGCGCGGGACAAGACCAACGGCCGTGAAATCGCGTCGGTCGATCTGCCGGGTGTGGCGATCGGGACGCCGATGACCTACCTGGTCGATGGCAAGCAGTACATCGCCCTCACCGTTCAGGCCCAACCGGTTCCGGAGATGGTGGCCTACGCGCTGCCGTAGGGAGGACGACATGAGACGAGTCATGACCCTCGTCGCGCTGGCGGCGATTGTCACGGGATCGAACGGGGTGGGCGCGCAGCAGCAGGGCGGGCGCGGGCGCGGCGCCGCTCCGCCCGTCCCGCTGACGCACAAGCTGCTGTTCCTCACGCATGCGGGCCTCTACAAGCACACCAGCCTCGGCCCCGCCGAACAGGCGGTCACCGAAATGGGCAAGCGGACCGGCTTCGAGGTGACGACTGTCGAGGGCTACAAGTACGACGCCGAGAAGCTCGATTTCTCCTTCCTGACGCCGCAGTACTCTGAATCAGTTCGACGGCATCATGATGATGACCAACGGCAACCTGCCGTTCACGCTGGCGCAGAAGCAGATGCTGCTCGACTTCGTGAAGAGCGGAAAGGGATTCATCGGCACGCACTGTTCCTCACTGACGTTTTACGACTATCCGGCGTTCGGCGACATGCTCGGCGCGTACTTCCTCCGTTCCGCCACCAACTCCGCTCAACGCCGCATCGTCGTCATGAAGGTCGAAGACCGGACGCATCCGGCCACCCGGATGCTCGGCCCGAGCTGGCCGGTGTGGGACGAGTTCTATATCTTCGGAGATCCGAAGACGCCTGGCGAAGATGTCGACACGCTATTCAAGAACAAGATCCCGCTGGCCTTTTCCCGCGAACGCCACAAGGTGCTGTTGAGCATCGACACCGAGCTGACCAATCTCGAGGGCACGTCGTTGAAGCGCGGCGTCGACTACCCGCAATCGTGGGTCCGCGAATACGGCAAGGGTCGCGTGTTCTACAGCTCGTTCGGTCATCGCGACGACATCTGGGCCGTCGACCCGGTGTTTCAGGCGCACGTCACCGGCGGCATCCGCTGGGCGCTGGGGATGGAAAAATAGGGCGGGAAAGGGCAGGACAGGCGGCGGAGAACGTGAGCGCCCGCGGCCATGCGAGCCCGAGGACTGCCTATCCGAGGGCGAGCATCAGCGTAACAACGCGCTGGGGGTGGGGCCCCAGCGCCATTGGAAAAAAGTTGACCGCTCTGGCGACCATAGGTCTGCTGCTCACAAGCTGTGGTGCGGAGCAGCGATCGGCCCCCATTGAAGGGACGCCGGCGGCCAACTCGACCGACCTCTTCATCGATCGCGCTGCAGAGGCCGGCCTCCGCTTTTCCTATTTCAATGGCATGTCCGGCCAGTTCTATTTTCCTGAGATGCTGCCTGGAGGCGTGGCGCTCGTCGATTACGACAACGACGGCGACCTCGACGTCTACTTCGCGCAGGGGCGGATGCTTCCGGAAGGGAAGAGCCTCGGCGATGCGCTCGTTCCGCCCGCAGCGGATGCGCTTCCGCTGAAAGGGCGCCTCTATCGCAACGATCTCGACGCTTCAAAGGGCACCGCCACGCTGCGCTTCGCCGACGTCACCAACGCGAGCGGCATCGACGCGCCCGGTTACGGGATGGGCGTCGCGGCCGGCGATGTCGACAACGATGGCTGCGTCGATCTGTACCTGACCAACCTCGGTCCCAATCAGCTGTTCCGCAACAACTGTGACGGGACGTTTTCGGACGTTTCGCGCGCCAGCGGCACCGACGACCCGGGCTGGAGCGTGTCGGGGTCGTTTCTCGATTACGACCGAGACGGCTGGCTCGACCTCTACGTCGGCAACTACGTGCAATGGGACATCAAGTCCGACAGGCCGTGCACCGGTCTGACTGGTCGCCGCGACTACTGCACGCCGAAGGTCTACGTCCCGCAGCCGGATCGGCTCTATCGCAATCGCCGCAATGGCACGTTCGAGGACGTCACGGCCAAGGCGCTGGTCGGCGGACCGTTCGGTCCGGCCCTCGGCGTCGTGGCAGCCGACTTCGATCGCGACGGCTGGCTGGACATCTACGTGACGAACGACGGGACCGAGAACCTGCTGTGGATGAATCAACAGAACGGCACCTTCAAGAACACGGGCCTGCTGGCCGGTGCGGCGCTGAGCGGGGAGGGCAAAGCTGAAGCCAGCATGGGCGTCGACGCGGGAGACTTCGACAACGACGGCGACGAAGACCTCTACATGACGCACCTGCCCGCCGAGGGCAACAACCTCTACGTGAACAACGGCTCGGCGATGTTCGAAGATCTGAGCGCTCCCTCCGCGCTCGGGCCACTCAGCCTTGGCTACAGCGGCTTCGGCACCAGCTGGATCGACTACGACAATGACGGGTGGCTCGATCTCCTGGCGGTGAACGGCGCGATCGAAGCCGTCAAGGGTCGTCCGGCCGGAGCGCCATTTCCCTACGACGAGCGCAAACTGCTGTTCCGGAACCTGCGGAACGGCCGCTTCGAGGACGTCACCAGCCGGGGCGGGTCGGCTTTTGGCGCATCTGAAGTGAGCCGCGGCGCCGCATTCGGCGACATCGACAACGATGGCGACACCGATGTCGTCGTCAGCAATCTCCACGCGCCGGCGCGGCTGCTGATCAACCAGTCGGGGAGCGGCGGGCACTGGCTTGGCGTGCGTCTCGTCGGCGGCGGTGGCCGGGGCCGCGACATGCTCGGGGCAACGGTTGAAATCGTGCGCGGTGACGGCGTCACCCTGCGGCGCCGGGTCCGGGCGGATGGGAGCTACGCGTCCGCCAACGATCCGCGAGTAATCGTCGGGCTGGAGAAGGCTACGGCCGTGTCGCGCGCTCGTGTCATCTGGCCGGACGGACGCACAGAGGAGTTCGCGGACCTGCCGATCGATCGGTGGACGACGCTGCGGCAACGGGTGAATCCGTAACGGCATGCCACGAGAGCACGGATTAAACCGGCCACGAAAGCACCTGTTTCTGCCTGCGACGATGTTGCTGGCAGTGACGCTCGCGGCGTGTGGCTCGCTTCCGCAACCGTCGTTATCTGAGCCTGGCCGCGGGCTGCAGCCGGTGTCGCTGCCGGAGCTCGCCCAGATGGAGGAGCCGGCGCGTTCGCAGCTGCAGGCACGCCAGTCCGCGCTCGTTTCTGCGCTATCGAACCGCGGCACGACCGACGCCGCCCTGGCCGCGGCCTACGGCGAGATGGGGAAGCTGCTGATGGCGGCGACGCATTTCGACGCCGCAGAGGCCTGCTACCTCAACGCGCAGACGCTGACGCCATCCGATGCGCGCTGGCCCTATTACCTCGGCCAGATCTATCGCGTTCGCGGACCGCTGCCGAAGGCTGTTGCGGCGTTCGAGCAGGTGCTGAAGCTGCAGCCGACCGATTTCGCCGCGCTGATCTGGCTCGGCGAAATCCACCTGGCAGATGCCCGCACCGACGAGGCGGCCGCGTTGTTTGCCAAGGCGCTGGCGGCGCAGCCGAACTCGGCGGCCGCGCATTTCGGGGCCGGCCGGACCGCGTTGGCCAGGCGTGAATACGCCGCGGCCGCACGACACCTGGAGGCGGCGCTCGCGAGCGAACCGCGGGCGACCGGCGTGCATTATCCGCTCGCGATGGCTTATCGAGGCATTGGCGATGTCGCCCGCGCCGAAGCTCACTTGAAGGTGCAGGGCAAGGACGACCCGCGTCCGGCGGATCCCCTGATGCGCGAGATCGACGACCTGATTCAGACGGCCGAGGCCTACAACGTCCGGGGTGGTCAGGCGCTCGACGCCGGACAATGGGCCCAGGCGGCCGAGCTGTTTCGGAAAGGACTGGAGATCGATCCGGCGGACGTTTCGCTGCGCCATCGGCTGGGTACAGCGCTCGCGCAGATGGGCGATGTGGCCGGGGCGGCAAGTCAATTCGATGACGTCATTCGACGGTCGCCCACCCATACGCGCGCGCACTTCAGCCTCGGCGTGCTCCTCAACGACGCTGGCCGGTACGACGAAGCGATTGCCCGTTTCTCGAGCGCGCTTCAGCACGAGCCGGGATACGTGCAGGCTCGCGTGCAGTTGGCCGGCGCGCTGGCCCGTACCGGCCGGCCCGGTGAAGCGATCGACGAATATGCGCGGGCGATCGCAGCGGATCCGACGCTGTTCGAGGCCGTGTACGGGCGCGGCATGGCGTTCGTCCGTCTCCGCCGCTATCGCGAGGCACGCGAGGCGTTCGCTGAAGGGACCAAGCGTTTTGCCGATCAGCCGCTGTTCAAGCTGGCGCTGGCGCGCCTGCTGGCGGCCGCACCGGACGATCAGGTGCGCGACGGCCGCCGCGCTCTCGCGCTCGTCGACGAAGTGGCCAAGGGAGCACAGAGCATCGAGCTGGCCGAAACCGCAGGGATGGCACTGGCGGAAGTGGGGCGCTTCGACGAGGCGGTGCGCGTCCAGAACGATGTGCTGACCGCCGCCCGCAACGGCAACCTCGAACCAGTGGTGCGCCGGGCGACCGAGAATCTGCGGAAGTACGAGCGGCGGGAGCCGTCCCGCCGCCCGTTCGCGGAAGATGAATTACCTTAATTCGACTAGACCATATGGAAAGACCGACCTCGGCTTTGCATCTGTCGCGGATTACTCTGGACCTGCGATAGCTCAGAGCAGAGCCGCATACAAAGGAGGTCGGTCACCATGCAGTCTACTCCTCTGATTGCGTTCGATCAGCATGCCGCCACGACCGTGGCGGCTGTCTTGTTGCCGGGCGAGCGGACGCCCGCGCTGCACACGCTGGCGTCGGATAGTCCGACGATTCTGCGGTTCGTGAAGCGACTGCAGCGCCACGGCCCCATTCGCTGCTGCTACGAGGCCGGGCCGTGTGGCTTCGAGTTGCAGCGTGCCCTGACGCAGCAGGGCATTCCGTGTGACGTGATTGCCCCGGCGCTGATTCCTCGACGCCCTGGGGCCCGCATCAAGACGGACCGGCGTGATGCCGGCCAGCTCGCGGTGCTGTATCGGGCTGGGGCACTGACCGCCATTCACATTCCGACGGAGCAGGAGGAAGCGGCGCGCGACCTACTGCGGTGTCGCGAGGATGTGCGCGCAGACCTGCTCCGCGCCCGCCATCGCCTCTCGAAATTCTTACTGCGCCACGGCCGCCGGTTCACCGGAACCAAAAAGGCGTGGTCGAAGCGCCACGACGCCTGGCTCCGCGCGCAGACCTGGCCGCTGCCCGCCCTTGAGCAGACGCATCGGGCGTATCTTCGCACCGTCGACGAAGCCGTCGCGCGGCTTCGGACGGTCGAGGAGGATCTACGGGAGCTGCTGGATCTCGCGCCGCTCCGGCCGCGCGTCGAGCGCCTGCGCTGCTTCCGCGGTATTGATGATCTGACGGCGCTCACGATCGCGGCGGAGCTCGGCGACGCCCGGCGCTTTGCGACCGCTCCGAGTCTCATGGCGTTCGTGGGGCTGATTCCGTCTGAGCATTCGAGCGGGACCAAGCAGGCCCGGGGCGCGATCACAAAGACGGGCAATGCGCACCTACGGCGCGTGCTCGTCGAAGCGGCGTGGCATTACCGCCATCATCCCTTCGTCGGGGACACGTTACGCGCCCGACAGCGTGGCGCCCCGGCGACGGTGATCGGGCAGGCCTGGACGGCGCAACAGCGGCTCCATCGCCGCTACGCCCGGTTGGCCGCGCGCGGCAAACCGAAACAGCACGTCGTCACCGCGGTGGCGCGCGAGCTGACCGGTTTCGTGTGGGCCGCCCTGACCCAGTCATCTGATCGGCCGACTGTCGAAAGGAGAACCCTCGAGGCTTCTATGCGATAGACGACTCCGGTCTCGAACTCGCGTCCCTAGAGCGAGGCAGCTCCCGACGAATCATGGTCATGCGGTCCCGACCCGCGAATATCAGAGTGATTCATCGTCGTTGCCGCTCGGCCGATCAGATGACTGGGTACAGACAACGCCCCGCACCCGGATGGCTTGATAAGCCGGGTGCGGGGCTGACCTTGCTATCGAACGATGCCCTACTTACTTGCTCGTTGACACCGGTCTTTCCATATCAGAAGCTGACCTGCCCGCCGACCTGAATCAGCCGCGGATCCAGAATCTGCGTCGGCCGCTGCCACGCCGACGAGGCCCGCCCGCCGGAGCCGAACGTGCTGCTCAGCGCCCGCACCGAGTTGGCATTCAGCGCGTTGTAGGCATCGACGTTGACCTGAAGGCGCACGCGTTTCACCGTCACTGACTTGGACAAACGCAGGTCGAGGCGGACGATGCGATCTTCGAACATGGTCTGCGGTGCCACCAGCGGGATCGTCACCTGGGTCACCCCACCCGACAGCGGACGGCCGAGAGACCCGATGATTTCGGAGTTAACGGCCGTATAGGTGGCGTTGAACGACGGGCCCGAGAGGTTTTGATACGCGAAGCTGGTCACGAAGCCCATCGGCAGCGGGATCACGCCGTGCCCCTTGAATTGCGTCTGGCCCCTGAATGGGGTGACGACGCGGCAGTTCTGCAGTTCGCCCGGGCTGTCGACGATGAAGCAGTTGCCCGCAACCGAACGACCCGTGTCCACGCCGCCGCCCAGACGGATGCCGTGCGGCAGCCGCGCATCGAACGCCACGTTGAAGAAATCGTTCCGGCTCTCGAACTCGCCGTACGGCTCCCGAGCCGTGATCAGGTTCGATGACTGACCGAACTTCGCCTGCTTGATGTTGGCGTTGTCGCACACCTGGTAACCGCCCCCGTTGGGCAGCCGCGAATCGATGGGCGCAGTAATGCAGTAGGTGTCGTAGTCCTCGGGTCCGACCAGGAGGTTGTCGGTGACGCGCTTCCGGCTATTGCCCTGACGCGTGTAGCCGCCGTTGTTGTAATAGTAGCCGCCGGTCAGCGCGAACCCGGGTCGCAGCTCGTGCTGGATCTCGGTCGAGAAGTCCCAGTTCGAGTCGCGCTTGCCGTAGCCCTCCAGGACATCCTGATCGTACCGGGTGGCGTTCGGGTTGTTTCTGCCGAAGTTGTTGTTGTTGATCGCGGTGCATTCGCCATTGGCTGCGAAGTCGCCGAGGTCGCAGTCCGGCACGTAATTGCCGCGCCGCGGATCACCGACTGGATAGTACAGATCCTCCCAGAATCGGGTGGCGGTCGTCACCGACGTGGCAATCGGATTCAATCCTTCGGTGAGGTCGGTACCCAGCTTCGAGAGGTACCGTCCAAGCTGCGCCTTGACGGCTGTGCGGCCGTTCCCGAACAGGTCGTAAGAGACGCCCATCCGGGGACTCCAGTCCTTCCAGTTGGGAATGTTGTATCTCGCCTCGAACTTGCGCTCCCCGAGCCATTCGTTGGTTTCGAGCGCGCCGGGCCAGCCGGTGGTGGTTCCTGCGACACCAGCAGTTTGCTCAGGCACGTAGCCATTGAACGCATCCCAGCGCAGGCCGAGGTTGAGCGTCAGCCGATTGCTGATGTTCCACTGATCCTGCGCGTAGATGCCCATGTCGTACTTGGTTCGCGAGTCGGCGAGGTACGGCGTCGCGCGCTGGCTGATCGACACCGGCCGGCCGTTGAAGAAGTTGTAGGTCATGTTCCCGTTCGCCTGCGTGTAGACGCGGCTGCGCGGCTGCTCGTTCTGGAATCCGGTCTTGAAGTTATGTGACCCGGTCACGTACGAGAGCGACGCGCGCTGCGTGAACCGATCGCGCGAGTTCGGGAACCCGAGATACGAGTTGGCGGCGCCGTAGAACTGGTTGATGCCGGTGTCGGCGATGCTGATGATGTCGGGCCGCACGCCGGGCTGGTAGAACATGTTCCACTGCGAAATCGTCGCGGCGTAGCCCGCCTCGAACAGCAGCCGGCTGGTGATCGGCGCATTCCAGGTCGCCTGGAACAGCCGGTTCGGCTCGAAGCGATACGACGACAGGTAGTACTCATGCGACTGCGCGGCGCTCACCGATCCGCAGTTGCACGCGCGCTGCTCGTCGTAGGTGAAGTTGAACTTGTTCTTCTGGGTCGCTTGCCAGGTGATGCGCGTGAGGATCGAGTCGTACCATTCCAGGCGACCGCTGAGCCGATCCTCGGGGCGATCCACCCACGGCGTCCACTTGACGACCTTCCACTGGGCGTCGGGCGGCGTGAGGAATTCGTTCTGCGTTTTGTTCCAGTAGGTGCCGGCCTGACTGCGCGCGACGCCCCAGGTGCGCGGCGCGACGAAGAACCACAGCCGGTCGCGCTTGATCGGACCGCCGACGCTCGCCGACTCGTCGAACACCTTCATCGTCTTGTTCGCGGTCAGCAGGCCACGGTCTTTCAGCTCCTGCGAGAGGTTGGTCGCCTCCATCGACGAGTTGGCGAACACGCCCGACAGCATGGTGCGGAACGTGTTGCCGCCTTCCTTGGGCACGATGTTGACGACGATGCCGTCGGCGTTGGTGTCGGCGGAGATGCCGCTGGTCGACATGACCATCTCTTCGACCGAGGCGGCGTTCAGCTGGTAACTGTTGTTGCCCGAGCTGTTCTCCATCCCCATGCCGTCGAACGACACCTTCGTGCCGCCTTTGCCGTGGAAGCGGCCGCCGCCGGAGACGACGTCCTGACCTGGCTCCACCTGGTAAGTGCCGCCGACGTCGCCAAGGCCGGTCACGCCGGTTGTCAGCGTGGTCAATTGCCCGATGCTTTTCGTGCTGGTCGGCAGCGCCTCGAGCAACTCGTTGGTGACAACGGTCTGACGCCGGACGTTCTGAACGTCAACTACCGGGCTGGCGCCCGTCACCGTGATGGTTTCCTCGAGGCTGCCCACGCGCATTTCGGCTTCGACGTTAGCCGTGAATCCGGCCGCCAGACGGATGCCTTCGCGAGCGACCGTCGAGAAGCCCGAAAGGGCGTAGGTGACCTTGTACTCGCCCGGCCTCAACTGCGTGATGACATAGCGGCCCTCGGCATCGGTGACGGCAACCCGCTGCTGTTCGATCAGCACGGGGCTCGTCGCGGTGACCGTCACCCCTGGCAAGACCGCGCCTGAGGTATCCCTCACCACGCCGGCGATGCCGGCGTCCTGTGCCCATGCGGGCGTCGCGCTGACGAGCAGCGCGAACAAACCAAGGACACGCATACTTGCGCTAACGAATCGAGACATCCGGCCTCCTCTTGGGACGGGCGAACAGAATTGATACAAAGAGGGCGACGCTGTCTTAAAACGCCTAATACGAACCCACTACGCGACGGACATTACATCGCTGTCGCATTAGTTTTCAAGCGGCAATCCTGACGCGCCAGAGCAATTCGGCAGCTGTTCAGAAAAGCCGTCCAGAAAAGCGGATCGCCGGCGCGGGGTGACGTGGCGGGAACAGGAGTGGGGGGCCGCCGGAGCTGCAGCTGGTCAGTGGATGGAGCAGGAACCCGGACCGCGCGGATCGCCGCAGCTCCCGCATGGCCCGGCAACGCTTCGGGTATCGGTGCTGATCCCGGTGTTGACGGCAAAGACCGACAGCTGTTTCTCGAGTGCCTCCCCGTGGCAGACCGGGCAGGCGGGCTGCTGACCCAGGCGCGTCAGGTATTCGAACCGGTGACCACAATCGCGGCACGCGTACTCGAACAGCGGCATGCCCCATATTACCCAATTACCCAATTACCCGATTACCCAATTACCCTATTCCAGGATTGATGGTGTCTAAGTCGCCATGCGTCAGGTACTAGCGAGCGTTTGTCTGTCGGTTCTCGTGTGGGGGTGTGCGAAGCCCAGAACTCCGGCGCCCCCGGTCGCTCCCGACGTCACCGCACGCCTGTCTCGGGCCGGGGACCTGATGCGTGTCGGATGCTTCGACTGCCTCGAGGAGGCGCTCGGCCAATACGAGGAAGTGAGAACTCTTCCCAATCTTCTGGCGAAGGATGAGGATGCGGCGACACGGGGCGCCGTTCGCGCCGCGTTGCTCCTCGAGCTCCGCCAACGCGAGCTCGGGATGGCGGACGAGGGTTACCTGCGACGCGCCCAGGACCTCATCGGGATGCGGGAGGACCTGAAGGCTGCCTTCGCCCCGCACCTCTACACGATCGATTCGGTGCCGCGCCGTGACGCCCGCTTCAACGCCCCTGGGGATGCCAACGCCCTGCGACGCAGCCAGGAACTTCGCGCCAAATTCCCCGCGCTCGTCGAGGAGAGGCGGCTGCTCGCGGACGCCGATCCGCTCGCGGCCTACGGGTGGCTGGCGTTCTACTGCACGCATACCGGCAGCCAGGAAGATCGCTCGCCAGGGACGCTGCTCGGACCGTTGGTGCAGATGCGAAGCGCGGCGCTGGTCGACTACCGGGTCGGCACCTGTAAGGGACCGGAGTCGGAACCGTTGACGGCGCTCCTCGAACGCGAACCCCGATATGTGGAGATCACCTATTGGCTCGCGCAGGTGGCGCAGGGGCGCACCCAGATCGAGGATGCCGAGCGCCTGTTCGGAATCGCCTTCAAGTGGCGGCCCCGATGGCCGGCTGTCACCGCTTCGCTTGGCAATCTGTACTTTGCGTTCGAGGAAAACGATCGCGCGCTCGACTTCTTCGATCGGACAGTGGCCCTCGTTCCGGACCATCCCGAGGCGCTCATCGGCCGCATCAAGGCGCTCAGCCTGTTGAACCGGCCGAAGGAGGCGTTCGACGCCATCGACGCGGTCCTCAACGGCGAAACCCGGGTCTTTCCGGGAGAGGCCTTCTATTGGCGCGCCTGGAATTACACGCAGACGAGCGATCTCGATATGGCCTGGGTCGCTATCGAGGAGGCGAACCGGCTCTGGATCAATTCCGAGGTGCTCAAGCTCGGTGGGATCATCGCCTACCGCCGTCTGCAGCGTCCGACCGCGAGGGAACGATTCGAGGCGGCCCTCAAGCTCGTCCCGGATGATTGTGAGACCGCGTTCTACCTCGGCACCGTGCACGCAGAGATGCGTGACTGGCCGCTTACGCGAAGTATCTTCACGCGCACGGCGACCTGCATCGAGCAGGCACGCGACGGGCTGAAGAAGGAAATCGCGCAGATCGAAGCGTCGAGCTGGGATCCGGCCCGCAAGGCCCGCCAGATCGCGCGACGAGAGGCGCAGATCACCGGCGCGGCCCGAATGCTCGCTACCTCCTGGTTCAACATCTCGGTGGCGCACTTCAACCTCGGCAGCCGAGACGAGGCGCGCCAGTATGCCGAACGCGTGGTCGACGATGAGCAGTTTTCAGAGCGCGCCAGGGAGATTCTGAAACGCTTGCAGTAGTCGGATAACATCAAGGACCTGCCATGAACCACATTCGTTTTGCGGCCGCGGCCTGTCAGACCGATATGCCGAATCCGCTCGATCGCCCGTCCATGCGCGCCAATACCGATCGCATGCTGAGCATGATCGATTCGGCGGTCGCCGGCAGCGCGCCGTTCCTGCCGGTCAGGCTGGTGGTGTTCCCTGAGTTTGCCCACGCCGCGCCGGTCTTTCCAACCGTGACTGAATT
Organism: uncultured Acidobacteriota bacterium; assembly: GCA_963728825.1. Taxonomy (GTDB): domain Bacteria; phylum Acidobacteriota; class Vicinamibacteria; order Vicinamibacterales; family CAVVIG01; genus CAVREM01. The sequence continues at coordinate 305,453 of CAVSLA010000003.1, read as the reverse complement.
GCTGGACAGGCTCGCCGTACCCATCCCGAACGAGCACACCGATCGGCTGGCGGCGAAGGCGCGCCAGCACGACATCTATATTCAGAGCGGCACGATGCTCGAAGAAGATGCCCGTTGGCCGGGCGTCGTGTTCAACACGACCTGTCTCATCGGTCCGGAGGGGATCCTGTTCAAGTACCGTAAGGTCAATCCGTGGATTCCCTACGAGGTGCACAGCAGCCCGCACGATCTTCCCGGGTACGACGAGCCGCTGTTTCCGGTCGCCGACACGTCAATCGGACGGATCGGCTGCGCGATCTGCTACGACTGGCTGTTTCCGGAAGTGCTGCGTCAGCTGACCGCCAACGGTGCGGAAATTCTGGTTCGGGTTTCCGCCTACATGGACCCCTGGGGCGCCACCGATCCGATGAGCTGGTGGACGCTCATCAACCGGGCGCGCGGCATCGAGAACATCGCCTACGTCGTGGCCGCCAATCAGGGAGCGAGTCTGCGTCACTATCCCCCCTATTCCTGGCCGGGCGGATCGCAGGTCGTCGACTTCGACGGCCGTCTGCTGGCCGAAGCGTCGCCCGGCCCGGGTGAGCGGATTGTCGTTGCGCCGATTGACATCTCGGCGCTGCGCCACGAGCGCGCGGCGCGCATCGGCCATCACATGACGGCACACCTCCGCACCGAGGCATACGACGTCTACCGGCGGCCCGGCTATCCGCCGCGGCGCGACGCGGCGTTCATCTCGTACGAGGAAAACGTCCGGCGGATTGAACTCGCGAAGGACGACGCGACGTCGCCGGGCCTGAGAGGCCCGGCCTACGTACTCGATCGTACGTAGGGCCGACCTCTTAGGTCCGCCCGCAATATACTGAGAAGATGCCCTCGTCCACCGAACCGCGCCATGGGTCTGCCCGCGCGGAGATCGCCAATCCGCTCCGCCGCAATGTGGCGATCATCGCCCACGTCGACCATGGCAAGACGACCCTGGTCGACGCCCTGTTGCACCAGAGCGGCACCTTTCGCGCCAACGAGCGGGTGGCCGAGCGCGCGATGGATAACACCGACCTCGAGCGCGAGCGCGGCATCACGATTCTCGCGAAGAACACCGCCGTCCATTACGGCGATCAGTTGATCAACATCGTCGACACGCCAGGCCATGCCGACTTCGGCGGCGAAGTCGAACGGACGCTCTCGATGGTCGATGGCGTGATGCTGCTGGTCGACGCCTCCGAAGGACCGCTGCCGCAGACCCGGTTCGTGCTGCGGAAGGCGCTCGAGCGCCGGCTGCCGCCGATTGTCGTGATCAACAAGATCGATCGGCCCGACGCGCGGCCGCAGGAGGTCCTCAACGAGATTTACGATCTCTTCATCGATCTCGACGCCAACGAGGCCCAGCTCGACTTCCCGGTGCTCTATACCAACGCCAGGCTCGGCACGGCTACCCTCGACCCCGAGGGTTCCGGGACCGACCTGCGTCCGCTGTTCGACGCCATCGTCCAGCATGTGCCGCCGCCGCGCGGCAACCCGGACGCCCCGCTGCAGCTGCTGGTCGCCAACCTCGATTCGAGCGATTACCTTGGCCGGATTGCGATCGGCAGGATTTTCAACGGACGCGTACGGATTGGCGATCCGGTCGCAGTGTGCAAGCTGGACGCCGCCGTGCTGGAGACGCGCGTCACCAAGTTGTATGCGTTCGATGGCCTGAAGCGCGTCGACATCCAGGAGGCGGCCGCCGGCGACATCGTCTGCCTGGCCGGCATCGAGGACATCACGATCGGCGAGACGATCGCGGACGTCGAGCATCGCATCGCCATCCCGCCGGTTGCGATCGACGAGCCGACCGTGTCGATGATTTTTGGCATCAACACTTCGCCGATGGCGGGCCGTGAAGGGCAATACGTCACGTCGCGGCAGCTGCGCGACCGGCTCGACCGCGAGCTGCTCGGCAACGTCTCAATCCGGCTCGAGCCGACCGATTCGCCGGAACAGGTGAAGATCGTCGGGCGCGGCGAGCTGCAGCTGTCGATTCTGATCGAGATGATGCGGCGTGAGGGCTACGAGCTGCAGGTGTCGAGGCCGGACATCGTGACGAAGCAGCTGGCCGGCGAGACGGTCGAGCCGGTCGAGGAGCTGGTCATCGACGTGCCGGAAGATCATCAGGGCATCGTCATCGCGCAGGTCGGCGAGCGCAAAGGCGTCATGACCAAGATGATCAACAACGGCAGCGGCCGCGTCAGGCTGGAGTTCCGCATTCCGGCGCGCGGCCTGATTGGCTTCCGCTCCCAGTTCATGACCGACACCAAAGGCACCGGCATCATGAACCACATTTTCTCCAGCTGGGAGAAGTGGCATGGTGCGATTCCGTCGCGCGCCACCGGCGCGCTCGTGGCCGATCGGCCGGGCCCGGCGACCGCCTACGCGATCTACAACCTGCAGGAGCGGGGTGAGATCTTCATCGACCCTGGCACCCAGGTCTACGAAGGCATGATCGTCGGCGAGAACGCGCGGCCCAGCGACATGGACGTGAACGTCACCAAGGAAAAGAAGCAGACCAACATGCGCGCGTCGACCGCCGACGAAGCGATTCGCCTGATCCCGCCGCGCAAGCTCGGGCTCGAACAGGCGATCGAGTTCATCAATGACGATGAACTGGTCGAGGTGACGCCGTCGAGCATCCGGCTGCGGAAGCGCACGCTGGCGTCGAACATGCGGCCGAAGAGCAGGGACTAGCGGCTCGGAGGAGAATCGTTGTTCAACCGCAAGACCGAAGGTTCCGTCGTCTGCCCGTCGTGCGGATCGCTCGTCGGCGTCCGTGACGACAAGTGCTATTCCTGCGGCCGAGCGAATCCCGGATTGTGGGGCTTCGCGCCGGCGATCCGTGCGCTCGGCCGCGACATGGGGTTCGTGCCGCTGGTGATTGGCGCGTCGGTGGTGCTCTACGCGCTTGCCCTGTTCGCGTCGGGAGGGAACATCGGCGGAGGAGGGATGTCGATTCTGTCGCCGAGCACCCCTGCATTGGTGTGGTTCGGCGCAAGCGGCGCGGTGCCGGTCTTCTATCTCGGCGACTGGTGGACTCTGTTGAGCGCCGGCTGGCTGCATGCCGGCGTGCTGCACATCCTTTTCAACATGATGTGGGTCAGGAATCTTGGACCCAGCGCCGTCGACATCATCGGACCGGGCCGGACGACGATTCTTTACGTCGTGTCCGGGGTGGCAGGCTTTCTGCTGAGTTCGGTGATGGGCTACTACGGGCCCCGCATTCCCTTTCTCAGCGGCGCGAACATCACGGTGGGCGCGTCGGCGTCAGTCTTCGGATTGATCGGCGCCCTGATGCATTACGGGCGGGTGAGCGGCAGCGCGCTGATTCGCGAGGAAACGAGAGGCTACGCGATCATGGGGCTCGTCATGGGCTTTCTGATTCCGGGCATCGACAACTGGGCGCACGCCGGCGGCTTTCTCGGCGGCTACCTGACGTCGATGTTCTTCAACCCGCTGACCCGCGAGCGCGGCGATCACGTAGTCATCGCCATCCTCTGCCTGCTGGCGACGTTTCTCGCCATCGCCGCGTCACTGCTGCAGGGACCTCCGCAGTTCTGAGCACCGTAATTAGGAATTAAGAATTAGGAATGAACAATTCCTAATTCCCAATTCCTAATTCTCAATTTCACGTCGTCAGAACGAGATCTGCCCGCTCAACTGGAACAGCCGCGGATCGATGACCGAGTTGGGCTGCCGCCACCGCGCGTCGAACGTACTGTTGACCGCCAGAATCGAGCTGCTGTTCAGCGCGTTGTAGGCATCGAGGTTGATCTGCAGGCGCTTGCTCCCCATGTTGATGATCTTGGTCACGCGCAGGTCGAGGCGGCTGGTCCGATCCTCGAACAGGGTCTGCGGCGCCACCAGCGGCACCGTCACGGTGCGGACGCCGCCGGCGAGGTCGCGGCCGAGCGAGGGGACGACTTCCGCGGTGGTCGCGATGTAGTTTGCCTCGTATGCGGGTCCGGCGAGGTTCTGGTAGGTTCCGGCGAGGATGATCCCCCACTTCATCGGCACGCTGCCGTTGAACTTCACCTGGGTGTTGCCCTTGAACGGCGTCACGACGCGGCAGTAGAGCAGTTCCTGGGGGCTGTCCACGACGTAGCAGGTATCGCGCAGCGACCAGCCGGTGTCGACGCCGCCGCCGAGGCGGGCGCCGCCGGGCAGCCTGGCGTCGAGCGTGAAGTTCACGAAGTGATTTCGATAGACCGGGTCGCCGAAGTTCTTCGAATGCGACACCATCTCTTCGCTCAGACCGTACTTGGTTGGTGTGATGTTGTAGAGGCCGCACACCGGATAGCCGCCGCCGTCAGGCAGCCGCGAGTCGACCGGCGCGGTGATGCAGTACGGGTCGAAATCGTTCCGCGTCCACGCCAGGTTGTCGGTGTCGCGGTTCTTGCTGAGCGTCGCCGAGTTCCGGAAGTAGCCGCCGGTGTTGAAGTAGTAGCCGGTGGTTATCGACAGATTCTCGAACAGCTGGTGCTGCAGCTCGCTCGACAGGTCCCAGTTCGAGTCGCGCGCACCGAATCCATGCAGCACGTCGTCGGCCCAGCGCACGGCGCGCGGGTTGTTCTTCCCGAAGTTGACGTTGTCGATCGCGCCGCATTCGGGTTGATCGTTGAAGTTTCCCAGATCGCAATCGGGCACGTAGTTCTTGTTCAGGTCGCGCCACGCGCGGCTGGTCGTGATCACCGACGAGGTGATCGGGTTGTTGGCGGCCGGGACGTCGACGTTGGTCTTGGCGACGTAGCGGCCGATCGCGAACTTGAGGGCGGTCCGCCCATTGCCGAACACGTCGTAGGCGGCGCCCAGCCGCGGATTGATGTCCTTCCACGACGGCACGCCGGTGACCCTCTCGTAGGAGCGCTCGCCCAGCCACTCGTTGCGGCTCGGCGCGCCGGGCCACTTGGCCGTATCGCCGGGCGTGCTCTGCGCCGGTACCCAGCCGTAGTACCAGTCGTAGCGGACGCCCATCTGGAACGTGAACCTGCCCATGCTCCACTGGTCCTGGGCGTAAATGCCGAAGTCGTTGCCGCGGTCCTTCCGCAGGTACGGCGTCGAGTACTGGGTGATGCTGATCGGATCGCCGTTGCGGAAGGTGTAGTTCACGTTGCCGTTGGTGATGTACTGCGCGTTGGTGACCAGCACCTCGTTCTGCATGCCGGCCTTGAACGAGTGCGTCCCGGTGACGTAGGTCGCCGAGAACCGCTGCGAGTAGCGGTCGGTGTGGTTTGGCCAGCCGCGATAGGAGGTCTGCGACCCGTAGCTGATGCCGCGTCCCACGTCGCTGACCCGAATGATGTCCGGCGCCACACCCGGATGCCAGTAGGCGTTCCACTGCGAGATCGAGATCGCCGACCCGGCCTCGAGCAGGAGCCGGTTGGTGCGCGGCGAGCTCCAGGTCGTCTGCACCAGGCGATTCGGCTGGAACTTGTAGTCGCTGGTCGCCTCCTGCGCGCTGGCTGGCGAGGCACCGTAGCAGTTGCAGGCGCGCTGGTAGTCGAAGAGCACGTTGAACTTGTTCCGCTGTGACATCTGGTAGGTGGCGCGGACCAGTCCGGAGTGATACCACTCGTAGCGGCCGCTGTCTTCCTGGAGTGGGCGGTCGACCCACGGCGTCCAGAGGACGACCTTGCGCTCGGCGCCGGGCGGCGTCAGGAACACGTCCTGCGTCTTGTTCCAGTAGGCGCCGGCAATCTGCCGCGAGAACCCCCACGAGCGAGGCGCGCCAAGGAACCACAGCTTGTCCTGCAGGATCGGACCGCTGATCGTGGCGCCCTCGTCCCACATCCGGTAGGTCTTGTTCACGTTCGTGAACCCGCGGTCCTTCAGCTCCTGGCTCAGGTTGCTGCTTTCCATCTTGTAATTCGAGAACAACGCGTTGCCGATCACGCTGAACTTGTTGCTCCCTTCGCGCGGGATGATGTTCATCACCGGGCCGTCGGCGTTGACTTCGGCCGTCACCCCGCTGGTCTGCGCCACCATCTCCGATACCGACTGCGCGTTAATCTGGTAGCTGCTGTTCCCGTCGCTGTTCTCGATGACCATGCTGTCGAACGACACCTTGATGCCGCGCTTGCCGTGAAACGCGCCGACTTCGGCGGTGTAGCGACCGCCGACGTCCGCCACGCCCGTCCAGCCCGGCGTCAACGTGACAAGTGACTGGATATTCTTGTTGCTGACCGGCAGGGTCGAGAGGAGCTCAGCCGACGCGACCGTCTGCCGCCGGGCGTTCGACGTATCGACAATCGGTGACGCGCCGCTGACCGTAATCGTTTCCTCGAGCGCCCCGACCTGCAGATCGGCGTTGATCGAGGCGGTAAACCCTGACGTTAGAGTGATGCCTTCGCGCCGCACCGTGCTGAAGCCCTGCAGCCGGAACGTCACTGTATAACTGCCCGGCACAAGATCGGTAATGTTGAAGCGCCCCTGCTCGTCGCTGACGACGGCACGGACTTTTTCGATCAGCGAGGGACTGGTGGCCTCTACCGTCGCGCCGGGCAAAACGGCACCCGACGTGTCGCGTACGACTCCTGCGATGCTGCTCGTCTGCTGGGCCGACGCGCGCAGCGTAAGCGCGCCGACGATGAGAAGGACGGCGACGACCGGACGGCGGACCATGGCAGCCTCCTTGGCGGGGCGATCAGTGCTACTGGACCTTCGAAAAGTACGGGGATCATCCAGCGTTCACGATTAGGGCTGCGGACGTTAAAAAAAACTGGGTGGGATGATGGGACGATTCCGGCTGATCGTCAATCGCAATCTGCACGGAATCGTCCGGCCGAGCTGGCTGGCGATTATTTCTTCGGGCGAGTCACAGACCTGGGGCCGCCTGCTTTCTCACGGCTGCGCTGCCAGCGTTCTTTGGCTTTCTCGTCGTCGCCGAACTCCTTGGGTGCCTTTGCGACGGCGTTGCCGGGCCGCTCGCGGCCCGCGACTTTGTAATGATCCGGGTTCACGTTGATACGTTTCGACATTAGAGTTTGAACCTGAGAAAAGCGCCAACGCCGCCAACGCCGGCGAGCAGCGCGGGGTCTTCGATGAAACGGATCGTTGCGGCGGTCTGACGGGCTTTCGCGACCAGCTCATCTGCCGTTCGCTCGGCAGTCGGTCGCTCCGCAGCGGCTGCCTCCTCCGTTGGCGCGGCCGCGTCGATCGTGTCGGGCTGGGCCGCGATGATCAGCTCGTCGACCTGCCCGAGCTCGAGAGCACGAAGCGTCGGCTCGACGCCGACCACACCGAGGCCGTCGCTGCGGTACGCGCCAAGCAGGGCGTCCACGCGGGCGCGATCCGTTTCCGCATCGTTCTGCCGCATCGACTCGATGGTCCGGTCCACGATGTCGCGCTCAGTGGAGTGGCCATCAACCTTGACGAAGTCGACCACTTTCGCCGCGATGTCCTTGGGCAGCTCGTCGCGGACGAGCGGTATCGCCACCTGATCCCCGGCGATGATGAGGGAGTCGATGCCTTCGTCGCGCACGAGCCGGGAGAGGGCATCGGCCACTTCCTTCGCGTGCTGCTGGTGATAGTTCTCCACATGCCGCTGATAGCGGGCTTGTGACCATCCCCCCATCTTGTGCCGCCGGGTCTTGGTTCCTTCCACCTGCTCGGTCGATTCGACCGTATTGGCGGCGACGACGAAGATGCGTGACGAATGGGTGTCGGCAATGAGCACCGCATAGCGGGGATATTGGTCGAGTGCCCGGGCCAGTGGGTAGAGATGGGGAAGATCGGAAATGTACAGGCGATGCTGATCGATCGGCGCCGCGAGCTGGATGGCTTCGAAGAGACCGGCGCCGCCGGAGGCGAAGATGGCCACACCGTTCACCGAGGCCTCGAGATTACCCAGGTAGGACCGGATCTGTGCCGCGTCCTTGTCCAGACTCGCACGCTCCGGGCCGTCGGCGGGATAGGTCCGAACCTTGTCGGAGAGTTCCTTCCGCAGAAACGGCTCGAAGTTGTCGCGTCCATGCTGATCGGGTTGTGCGTTGAGATAGAGGCTGATGATCGGAAACGGACCAGGCTCGAGCGCAGCGAGCCTGTCGAGCTGGGCGGAAAGCGACTCGGTAAGCGGCATGCCGCCTGCCGTCGCAACACGAATGCCACCTTTTAGTCGATAGTCGGGAGTCGGGAGTCGGGAGTCGGGAGTCGGGAGTCGATCGTCTACTTCCTTGCGAGTTCGTCGTCGATGATCTCCCGGAAGCTTTCGAATGGCTGAGCTCCGCTGATCGGGCGGCCGTTGATGAAAAAGTGCGGCGTTCCCGACACCCCCAGCGCCGCGGCCGCGGCCATGTCGTCGTCGACGTCCTTTTGGAACCGGCGGGTGTCGAGGCAGCTGTTGAACTTGGCGCTATCGAGACCCAAGTCGGCGGCGTGCTGTTTCAAATCGGCAGCCGCGAGCCGCGACTGATTGGCAAACAGCCGGTCGTGGTATTCCCAGAATTTCCCCTGGTCGTTGGCGCAGGCCGCCGCCTCGGCGGCGGGGCGGGCGTTCGGATGATTGGGCAGCGGCAGGTGGCGGTACACGAGGCGGACGCGATCGCCGTATGTGCTGAGCACCTGGGTGATGGTCGGGTTCGCACGGAAACAGAACGGGCATTCGAAATCCGAGAATTCGATGATCTGAATGGGCGCGGCCGCCGGTCCCTTGGCCGGTCGGCCACCATCGGAGACGGTCACTCGCGGCGGTTCGAGGGTGATCGTGACGGGCGTGGTCTTCTTCAAGCGGTCGACATAATGGCGGCGAGCCTCTGCGGTCCGCTCCTGCGCCAGCAGGGATCGAATCGGAGACGAGACCTGTTCGAGCGTCGCGCCCTGCACCCGCTCCTGGTTGGCTTTGTACCAGGCCGCGACGTCCTGGTCCGTAGGCTGTGCGATCTTCGCGGTAATCTCCTGCTGAACGATCGCGGCGGGGTCGGTGTTGCGCGACTTCGCATCCGCTTCGATCAGGCGGTTGCCGATCATCTCGTCGAGCACCGCTCGCCGTGCCTCGTAAATCGCTTGCGACAGCGGCAGGTTCCCAAAATTGCCCGCAGGCACCGAAAGCGCCCGCCCATCGAGCTCGCCGAGCGTAATCCGCACGCCACCTACCGTCGCCACGACGTCGTCAGCCACCTGCTGACGGACCGGCTGCGCCGCCGTCGAACAGGCCGCGAAGGCAATGACACCGACGAGAGCGATCACGTCGCGGGATGAAGGCATGGGGGAAGGGTACTTCCTATTTGGCATCGTTGCCAGATCGGGACCAACGAAACGCAGCGTCAGTCGGCATCACTAGCCTAAGGGGGCCGTGGCTACATTTCAGGCGTCGAGACTCCGATACATGAGAATGTCCGGCACGCACCCCCTGAAGGCCCATCGTGCATCCGTCTCGGCGGTCGATTCTTAACCATATTCACAACGGCGTCGTGTGACTGCGGGTTCCGTTCCGAATGATCTCATGGGTCGGAACTACCCGGAGCAGTCGGGGCCGGGATAAGAGCGAAGCATCGGTTGCCCGCGAGTCACGAACGTCCGCGAGCGCGTGTTCCGAATCCAAAAAGTACGGTGCGCCCTTTGCACTGGGCGACAACGCAAGGCGGTGAGGGATGAAAGTTCGGGTTTGTTTGACTGGCTTTGTAATTCTGATTTCGGGTGCGGTGGGAGCAAGCGAGAAGTTGTCCGTGCGCGTGTCGCCCGCCGTGGCGTTTGCGCCCGCCAATCTCAACGTGCGCGCGACGATCGCGTCGAACCCCGACAACCGCTCCATCGAGATCATTGCAGAGTCAACCCAGTTCTATCGCAGCAGCGAAATACAACTGGACGGCGACTCGGCTCCGAGGACGACCTTCCTTCAGTTTCTCAGTCTGCCCGGGGGGGAATATTCGGTCCGCGCCGTGTTGAGGGGCTCGGGTGGACACGAGCTCGCCTCGACCGAACAGAGGGTCAATATCGTCGAGGGGCTTCCAGGCGCCCGCTAAGCGCTAGAACATCCGCGTACCGGTGAGCAGCGCGCTCAGCACGATATTGATGACCAGCAGCAGCAAGGCCGAGACGACCATGAAGGGCACCATCTGCTCGCGCGGCGTCTTGAGCAACCGCGGCAAGCCGAGCGCATACAGGTAGATACCATAGAGCACCGCGACGAGCGTCGCCACCCCGCGCAGACCGGGCACCAGATAGAACGCTCCAGCCAGCCAGGTCGGTGCGGAACTGTAAGCAACCAGCTTCAGCGTCTCGGCAGTCGTGCCGCTCGAGTGAAACCTCGGCGCCAGCTTTCCGATGACCAGCGCGGCGACCAATGGGGTGGCCAGGGCGATCAGGTACATGCTGACCGCTATCCTGAGGCCGAGGACTGGCGAAGCGGCGAGGATGAACCGTAGTAACAAGGCCGCAGCAGGTACCGCCGCGACGATGACGATGAACTCGCGGTAGAGCCGACCGACGTCGGACGGCTCGGCGGCGATCAGGCTCCATTCGCGTTTCGGATCGGTAAACAGTCCCGTCAGGCGCTTCCGGAGATTCATCGCGTTTACAACGCGTTGCTGCTGCGGACGGTCGGCGCGACCGCTTCAGGTTCCGGCGTGAAGTCTTCGCCGGGGTTGATGAAGCGATCCCGTTCGAACCGGTACTGCTTGTCGTAAAGCTGGCGGTAGCGGCCGGCTTCGGCGAGGAGCTCGTCGTGGGTGCCTCGTTCGACGATCTCCCCGTGCTCGAGCACCAGAATCTGATCCGCGCTACGGATGGTCGACAGCCGATGCGCGATCACGAAGGTCGTCCGGCCGCGGCGCAGCGATTTCAAGCCGTCCTGAATCATCGCCTCGCTCTCGCTGTCCAGGCTCGAGGTCGCTTCGTCGAGAATCAGGATCCGCGGGTTGGCGAGAATCGCCCGCGCGATCGCGACCCGCTGCCGCTGCCCACCCGACAGCCGGACGCCGCGCTCGCCGACGATCGTGTCGTAGCCTTTTTCGAACCCCTGGATGAACTCGTCGCAGTGCGCGATGCGGCTCACCGCAACGATCTCGTCACGGCTGGCGTGCGGCTTCGCGTAGGCGATGTTCTCGGCAATCGTTCCATCGAACAGGAAGTTGTCCTGGAGCACCACCCCGAGATGCTCGCGGTAGTCGCGCAGGCGAATCGAGGTCAGGTCGTGGCCGTCGACCAGCACACGGCCGGTCTTCGGCCGGTTGAAGGTCATCACCAGGCTGATCAGCGTGCTCTTGCCGGAACCGCTCGAGCCGACGAGCGCCGTGGTCGATCCGGCCGGCGCGTGAAAGGACACGCTGTTCAGCACGGGCGTCCCCTCGTTGTATTCGAAGGTGACGTTCTCGAACGCCACCTCGCCGAGCACCTCGGGCAGCGGCAGCCGCGTCGCGTCCTCATCGTCTTCGGTCGCCATCCGCCGGATTTCGCGGATGCGATCGAGACCGGCAAACGCCTCCGTCATCTGGGTGCCGATGCTGGCGAGCTGAATGACCGGCACCGTGATCAGCGCCGTCAGGGTGAGATACATCACGAAGTCGCCGATCGTCATCTCGCCGGCGCGGATCGACGAGCCGCCGACCAGCATCATCGAGATGCCGATCAGACCGATGACGAGCGCCGAGAACGCGCCGACCGCCGACACGCCGGTCATCGACTTGGCGACGTTGCGGAGCAGGCGATGCGCGCCTTTCGCGAACACGAGCTCTTCGCGCTTCTCCGCGGTGTAGGCCTTGACGATGCGCACGCCGCCCAGCGTCTCGGCCAGCCGGCCGGTCACTTCCGCGTTGATCTGGCCGCGCTCGCGGAACAGCGGCCGCAGCCGCTTGAAGGCAATGGTCATCACGGCGCCGAACGTGCCGAGGACCAGAATCGTGACCGCGGTGAGCTGCCAGTTCAGATAGATCAGGATGCTGAGCGCCATCACCGCGGTCAATATCGAGCCGGTGAGCTGCACCAGGCCGGTGCCGACGAGGTTCCGGATGCCTTCCGCGTCGGTCATGATTCGCGAGATCAGCACGCCGCTCTTCGTCGAATCGAAGTAGCGGATCGGCAATCGCATGACGTGCGCCTCGACGTCCTTGCGCATGTCGGTGATCGCCCGCTGCGCCGCCACCCCGAGGATCTGCGAGTTGGCAAACGACGTCGCCGCGTCGACGACCGTGGCGGCGCCCGCCGCCATCGCCAGCCGCGGCAGCAGGTCCCAGTTTTGCCCCACGACGACGTCGTCCATCAGGAACTTCGAGGTCCACGGCAGCACGAGTCCGGCGAGACGGTTGACCACCATGATCACCATCCCCAGCGCGAGGCGGTGCCGATGTTTCCACACCAGCGCGCGCGCTTCTTCCCACGCGCCGGCGGTGATCGTCGCTTTCGCGGCCTTCTTGTCCGTGAGGTCTTGTCCCGGGACTGCGGCGGAGCGGGAATGTCCTTCCGCGCGCCGCGTCGAGGGGCCGAGTGATGTTCGCATTTGATTTTCGCCCGTCCGGACACGACGTTTAACCGCAGCGGGCGGGGCAATGTCTATTCTCCTCCAAGATCTGAAGTAGGGCGTACCGTTGCTGCTGGTCGCTGACCAGGCCGACCGGGAGTTCAACCAGTCGCTCGCTTCCCGGGACAAGAAACGATTCCTGTCGCTCATCAGCGAGACCGCGGTCTTCGTCGGGACCGGCCCGATGCGCGGTCATGACGAGATCCTGAAGGGCTGGGCGCCATTTTTCGACCCGAACGGACCGACGCTGACCTGGGAGCCGACGAGCGCCGAAGTGCTGGTCGGCGGCGACGTTGGAGTCACCATCGGTTCATGGCCGCCGAACAAAGACTCCTGACCGGAAGACAACGGAAGCGCGCGGCCAGTACGCGACCACCTGGCAAAAGCAGAAAGACGGTACCTGGAAGGTGGTCTACGACATCGGCTCCACCGCGCCCTAGCAAAGCGCCTGCGGCCATGCGAGCCCGAGGACAAAGAATCCGAGGGCGAGCATCAGCGTAAGAACGCGCTGGGGGTGGGGCCCCGGCGCCAGTGAAGAATGGAAGGAAAGTAAACACGAGTGCATGTCTAACCTACGCGGCCGCCAGGGCGACATGTCGCACCACTGTGGAAAACAACCGGATCGGTCGTGGCGCGCGGCTTGCTAGCTTGACGCCCCATCGGGGCCACGCCCGGGCTGCTCGGCCTGGTAACGGCTCATTCGTCGCGCCGTCTTGAACTGCGGGGGTTTCTAGAGCCCTGGCCGAATGGCCGCGCGATTCGAATCAGCTGTCGCCGCTGACTGCACCGGAAACGCGCCCCGACGTTTTTAGGATCCAACCTGCAGAGTGCTCGACACCAAGCACTCTGAGCAACCCTCCGAGCACTCTGAACAATCCAGTAGGCACTGGAGTTGGTTTATCGGTGTAACGCAAACTTCCGAATTGCGTCCGCCAGTCCGCCTTCGTCGTTGCTGCCGGTGATGTGAAACGGCGACCGCTTGACGACGTCGGCGGCGTTGCCCATGACGACCGCGGTCCCGGCAAACTCCAGCATCTCCACGTCGTTCAGGTTGTCGCCGACGGCCATCACTTCTTCACGCGCGTAGTGTCCGGCGGCCGCCCAGCGTGCCAGCGTCGTGCCCTTCGAGCAGCCGGCGGCGTTGACGTCGACCAGCGAGAAGTTCCGCAGCTCGTATTCGGTGATCGCCACCGAGTAGCGATCGGCGATCGGCAGCGACCGCAGGTCGCGCACCAACGCGCGCATCGGTTCGACGGCGCCGTTGAACATCACCTGGATCGGATCCTCGTCGGCGAGCACCGCGGCGAGCGACGACGGAGCGGCGGCGATGAACGCCCGGTTCTTCTCGTAATACCCGCGGCGATGCGGATGGGTCCAGTCCATGCGTTCGTAGACGATTTGCCGCTCGTCGTCCACGTCGGCGCGATCGAAGACCACCGCGACGCTGTCCTCGAACGCCCGCGTACAGGAAAGCACCTCGATGGCGGCATCGCGCGGCAGGACGTGGCGCATTACGCTCGTGCCGTCCGCGCGTTTGACGACCGCGCCATTGTTCACGATGACGGTCACCGGCAGCTGCAATTGCTCGACGATCGGCCGCGTGAAATGAAAGGTCCGTCCGGTGACGAGCGCGACCGCGATGCCTCGGTTGGTGGCCTCGGCCAGCGCCGCACGATGCACATCCGGCAGCCGCCCCTTGCTGTCGAGCAGGGTGCCGTCGATGTCGATGGCGAGCAGGCGAATCATCAGGCGCCTGCGGCCATGCCGAGCCTTCGACTTCGCTGAGGGTCGTCCTGAGCCTGTCGAAGGACGAGCCGAGGACAAGCAGATCCGAGGCGAGGCATCAGCGAGGGCGTCACGAATACAGCGCCCGACCCTTCTCGAACTGATCGGCGATCTCTCTCGCGAGCGATTCGGGCGCAACCACGCGTGCGAACGGGCCGAAGCTCAGGATCCAGCTGCGCAGCGCCTGATCGAGGCAGACGTCCAGGATCATCTGGACGGTACCGTCCGCCGCGACCGTCACCGTCTGTGAGCGGTGCCACTCGCGGGCGCGCACGTAGTCGGCGACCGCAGGCTGGAACTCGAGCTCGACGCGCTCGGCCGGACCCGAATGGACGCCGAGCGAGTTCGGAAACGCCGCATCGTCGAGCTCTTCGATCGGTGTGAAGCGCTCCTCCTGCAGTGACAATTCCTGGATCCGTTCGGTCGCGAACGTCCGTACCTCACCGGTACTCGGGGACGAAGGCGAGCAGATAGAGGCCGCCCTGGGCGTAGGCCAGACGGTAGGGATGCACTTGATAGGTTTTGGTCCGCCCACTCGATCGGGAAAAGTAGGTCAGAGCAGCCTGACGATGATGAAGCGTCCCTTCAAGGGCCCGCGCGATGATCTGCTGACGAAGTCCTTCATCCTCGGAACGGCGCCGCATCGGGTCCGACTTCGCGGCAATCACCTGCGGTAGCTGGTCGAGGAACTGGCGCATGTGCGGCGTCAGCGCAGTGCCGAGCTTGTCGAATGCGCTTTCGACTTCAGCACGGAACGGCGTCCCCGCCAGCGCTTCGACCAGCGTGCGGCTGAAGTAGAGCGCGCAGAGCTCGGCGAGCGTCAACCCGGCGGCCAATCCTCTGAACGCCTGACCGTTCAGACTCCAGCGCGTCTTGCCATCGTCGCGCGCGCGATCGTCGAAGATGGGGAAGCCGGCTTCCTCGAGTGCTTGCAGATCGCGGCGAATGGTCCGGGTCGTGACGCCGCACAGCGACGCCAGCTCGTCGATCGTCACCCCCGCGTTTCGCGCGCCTTCAATTTCACGGAGAATCGTCCACTGTCGGATGACCTCGGCATTTCGCGGCACACTGGAAATTGTACAATTGGGACCCAGTCCCGATTACCGCGCGTCTTATCAGGGGACAACTTCCAGTTCTTCAGCTTGTTGACGACAATGCCCTACAACCGAACCTCTACCGCGGCGATCGTTGCCGTGTGCGCGCTGTCGACCGCATGCGGCGGCGGGCAGGCGGCTCCCCCTGGCGCCATGGCGTTTCCGCCGGCCGCCGTCAAGATTGAACAGGCCTCATCCCGTCCGATCGAGCAGACCTCCGAATATGTCGCCAGTCTGCAGTCACTGCGCTCGACGACCATTCACCCGCAGATCGACGGCCAGATCACGCAGATCCTCGTGAAATCGGGGGACCGTGTCGCACAGGGACAGCGCCTCCTGCAGATCGATCCGCGGCGGCAGCAGGCCGCGGTTTCCAGCCAGGAAGCCGAGCGCGCCGCCCGCGAAGCAGACGTCGCGTTCGCGGAACAGCAGCAGCAGCGTGCCCGAGAGCTGTTCGGGGCCGGCGCAATCAGCAAGCAGGAGCTCGAACAGGCCCAGACCGCTTTGCAGACCGCGCAGGCGCATCTGCAGGCGCTCCAGGCGCAGGTGCAGCAGCAGCAGGTCCAGCTGCGCTATTACACCGTGACGGCGCCGACTGCCGGCATCGTCGGCGATGTGCCGGTGCGCGTCGGCAACCAGGTGTCACCGCAGACGCTGCTGACGACGATCGATCAGAACCAGACCCTCGAGGTGCACGTCCAGGTGCCGGTCGAGCGGGCGGCCGAACTGAAAAACGGGCTGCCGCTCCTCATCGTGAGCAGCGACGGCCGTGAGACGCTGGCGCGGTCGAGCGTCAACTTCATCTCGCCGCACGTCGACGATCAATCGCAGACGGTGCTGGTCAAGGCGGCGGTGCCCAATCCCGACAGCAAACTGCGGGGCTCGCAGTACGTCCGCGCGCGAATCGTGTGGCGGACGACTGAAGGGATCGTCGTGCCGGTGACCGCTGCGGTCCGCATCAACGGCCAGCATTTCGCGTTCGTTGCCGAAGACGCGCCGGGGCCGGACGGCAAGCCGGGGATGGTGGCGCGGCAGCGGTCCATCGCGGTCGGCCCGATCGAGGGCGACAACTACTCCGTGTTGAACGGTCTCAAGCCCGGTGATCGCGTCGTGGTATCCGGTGCCCAGAAGCTGGTCGAAGGCGCGCCGATCGTGCCGGCTCCCTGAACGATCGTCATGTTCGTAGATTCCTTCATCCGCCGTCCGATCCTCGCGAGCGTCTGCTCGCTGGTCATCATCCTCGCCGGGGCGATTGCCATTCCCACGCTGCCGATCTCGCAGTTCCCCGAGCTGGCGCCGCCGCAGGTCCAGGTGATCGCGTTCTATACCGGCGCGAACGCGCAGACCGTCGAAACCGCCGTCTGCAACCCGCTCGAGCAGGCGATCAACGGCATCGAGGGGATGCAGTACATCACCTCGACCAGCGGCAATGACGGCTCCTGCGCGATCGTCGTGACCTTCGAGGTGACGCGCAGCCTCGACATCGCGGCCGTCGACGTCCAGAACCGCATCTCGCAGGTCACGGGGCGCCTGCCGACCGAGGTCAACGCCGTCGGTATCTCGGTCACCAAAGTGTCGCAGAACTTCGTGCTGGCCGCCGGCGCCTTCGCCGAGAACAACGAGTACGACACGTTGTTCATCAGCAACTACGTCGATCGCTTCATCCGAGACGAGTTGCGCCGCGTCCCGGGGGTCGGTGACATCGTCGTGTTCGGCGAGCGCCGCTATGCGATGCGGCTGTGGGTCGATCCGGATCGGTTGGCCGGCCGGAACATCACCGCCGACGAGGTCGTCGCCGCCCTGCGTGAACAGAACGTTCAGGTGGCCGCGGGGCAGATCGGTCAGCCGCCGGCGCGGAGCGGCCAGACCTTTCAGATGAGCGTCCGGGCGATCGGCCGGCTGACCGAGCCGGCCGAGTTCGACAACATCATTCTGAAGCGGACGCCCGAGGGCGGCCTGGTTCGCCTCAAAGACGTCGGCCGCACCGAGCTCGGTGCCGAAAGCTACGCACAATCGGCGCGCTACAAGGGGCGCGACGCCGTCGGGTTCGGCGTCCTGCAGCTGCCCACCGCCAACGCCCTCCAGGTGTTTCGCGATGTGACCGCCGAGCTCGATCGGCTGTCGCAGCGGTTTCCGCCCGGCCTGAAGGTCGAGATCGCCTTCGACACGACGACCGTCGTGTCCGAGTCGATTTACGAAGTCGTGATCACGCTGCTCATCGCCATCGCGCTGGTCGTCGGGGTGATGTTCCTGTTCCTGCAGAACTGGCGCACCACGCTGATCCCGGCGATCACCATTCCGGTCTCGCTGATCGGCACCTTCGCCTTCGTCAAACTGTTCGACTTTTCGATCAACACGCTGACGCTGTTCGGCATCACCCTCGCCACCGGCCTCGTCGTCGACGATGCGATCGTGGTGATCGAGAACATCGAACGCCATATCCACGAGTACGGCAAGTCGGCGCGCGAGGCGTCGTCCAGCGCGATGAGCGAAGTGACCGGCGCGGTGATTGCGACGGCGCTGGTGCTGGGCGCGGTGTTCGTACCGGTCGCGTTCTTTCCGGGCACCACCGGCCGGCTCTACCAGCAGTTCGCCCTGACCATCGCCTTTTCGATGGCGATCTCGGCGTTCAACGCGCTGACGCTCACTCCCGCGCTGTCCGGCGTGCTGCTCGGGCGCGTCGAGAAGCCCAAAGGGATCTTCTTCCGCAACGTCAATCGGGTGATCGACGGCGGCACATCGCTGCTCGTCACCGGCCTGCACCGGTTGGTGCGGCTTCGCGCGCTGGTGACGCTGGTCTTTCTGGCGCTGCTCGGCGTCACCTACTGGGTCTACACGCGCGTGCCGAGCGGCTTCGTGCCGGACGCCGATCAGGGCTACATCATGATCATCGTCCAGGCGCCTCAGGGCGCGTCGCTCGATTACACGATGGGCGTGGTCCGGCAGGTCGAAGGCATTCTCGGTGAGATGCCCGAGGTCGATCGCGTGTTCGCGGCAGGCGGGTTCAACTTCACGGGCTCGGCGCCGAATCAGGCGATCATGTTCATGAGCCTGAAGAGTTTCGAGGAGCGGCAGCGGCCAGAGCAGTCGGCGCCGGCGCTGGTCGGTCAGTTGTTCGGCCGGTTCAGTCAGCTGCCCGGCGCGATGGTGATTCCGCTCCTGCCGCCGTCGATCAACGTCGGCATGTTCGGCGGCTTCGAGTACCAGCTGCTCGACCAGAGCGGCGGCGCGATTACCGAGCTCGAGAGTGCCGCCCGCCAGCTGATTGCGGAAGCGAGCAAGACGCCGGGGCTGACCGGTGTCTTCACGCAGTTCTCGGCCAACGATCCGCAGCTGCTCGTGAACATCGATCGCGAGCAGGCGAAAAGCGTCGGCCTGTCGCTGCGCGACGTCACCGGCACGATGCAGATTCTGCTCGGTTCGTCGTACGTGAACGACTTCGATTTCAACAACCGCTCGTACCGGGTCTACGTCCAGGCCGATCAGCAGTACCGCGCCAAGCCGCACGACATCGAGCGGTTCTACGTCCGCACCGCAGCCGGTGAGATGATGCCGTTGAGCAGCGTGGTGTCCGTCAGCGAGACGGCTGCGCCGGCGGCGATCACCCACTACAACCTGTTTCGATCGGTGGCGATCAACGGCGCCGCGGCTCCCGGCTACAGCTCCGGCCAGGCGCTGCAGACGATGGGCGACCTGTCGAACCGGACGCTGCCGCAGGGGATGACGTTTGCGTGGTCCGGTGTGTCACGCGAGGAAGTCCGGGCCGGGGTGCAGTCGACGGCGATTTTCGGGCTCGGCCTGCTGCTCGTCTACCTGACCCTCGCCGGCCAATACGAGAGCATCACCTTGCCGTTCATCATCCTGCTCTCGGTGCCGCTGGCGATTCTGGGTGGCCTCGCGGCGCAGTGGAGCCGCGGGCTGATTAACGACGTCTACTGCCAGATCGGTCTGGTGATGCTGATCGGGTTGTCGGCGAAGAACGGCATTCTGGTCGTCGAGTTCGCCGAACAGCTGCGGGAGCGCGGCCTGAGCATCGTCGACGCGGCGGTGGAAGCGGCGCGGATCCGGCTGCGGCCGATTCTGATGACCTCGCTGGCCTTCATCCTCGGCGTCATGCCGCTCGTCTTCGCCAATGGCGCGGGTCAGGAAGCGCGGCACTCGGTCGGGACCGTCGTCGCGGGCGGCATGATTGTTTCGACGTTCCTCAATCTCGCGTTCATCCCCGTTTTATATGTGGTGGTCAAAAACCTTACGACACGGCGAGCGTAGCGCGCCGCGACGCCGCGGCCGCAACCTGCGCCCGGGCTTTCGCTGCGGAGTGGCGGCCGGCTGCGCCGTCATCGTGCTGGCCGGCGCCTCCCGCGTGCTCGCGCAACCGCAGCCTACCGAGCGCGTCACGTTTGCCGAGGCGGTGCAGCGCGCCATCGAGCGCAATCCGTCCGCGGCGATCGCCGCGGCAGGAATCCTCCGCGCCGAGGCGCTGCTGACGCAGTCGCGGTCGGTGGCCCGGCTGCAAGTCGGCGGCAGCGTGACGACCACGACGCTCAACCGGGGCGTCGAGTTCGAAGGGGCGACGGTCACGCCGCAAAATGCGGTGCTCGGGCTGCTCGACGTGCGGATGCCGCTCTACGCGCCCGCGGTCTGGGCGCGCCGTGCGCAGGCGGAGGAGCTCGTCAACGTCGCCCAGCTCGAAGCGGGTGAAACGCGCCGTCAGACGGCGCTCGCCACCGCCGACGCGTATCTGACCATCCTGGCACGCCGCCGTGTCGTCGAGGCGAACAGCCGCGCGCGCGACGTCGCCCAGGCGCACTTCGATCTCGCATCCGAGCTCGAACGTGCCGGCACCGGCAGCCGCTTGAATCAGCTGCGCGCGCAGCAGGAGCTGTCCATCGATGAGGGTCTGGTCGAGTCGGCGCGGCTGGCCGTCTACCGCGCCCAGGAGGCGCTCGGCGTGCTGCTCGTGACCGATGGTCCGGTGGATGCCGCGGACGAACCGACCTTCGACGTCGCGTCGGCTGGGGCCGGGTCGCCGTCGCTGTTTCGCGAGCGCGCCGACATCCGCGTGCTCGTGGCGCAACAAGCGGCGGCCGAACGGGTCCTGGACGACACGCGCTTCGACTACCGGCCGTACTTCGAAGCAATCTTTCAACCGCAGACGACCTATCCCGGGCAGTTTTTCGTGCCTGCCAACAGCTGGCGGTTCATGACCCAGCTGACCATGCCGCTCTTCGACGGCGGACGGCGGAGCGGGTTGCGCGTGGAACGTCAGTCAGCGGTCGATGTGTCGCGCGCCACGCTGACGGGCGCGCTGACGGCCGCGAGCTCCGAGGTGCGCACCGCGCGGGAAGCGGTGGCCAGCGCCGCACGCAGCCTCACCAGTGCCGGGGCCGCCGCGTCTCAAGCGCAGGAGGTCGTCAACATCGTCAACGTCAGCTTTCGGGCCGGCGCTGCCACCAACATCGAAGTGATCGATGCGGAGCGCCGCGCGCGCGATGCCGACACGACGGTCGCTATTGCCGAAGACACACTCCGCCGCGCCCGACTCGAGCTGCTGACAGCTCTGGGACAATTCCCCTGACGCTTTTTCTCTTTCTTGCCGGGTTTGCCGGCGGTGCGCTGAACGCCGTCGCCGGCGGCGGCTCGTTCATCGGGCTGCCGGCGATGATTTTCGCGGGGGTCCCGCCAGTATCAGCCAACGCGACGAACACCTTCGCGTTGTGGCCGGCGTCGCTGTCGAGCGCCTGGGCCTACCGGCGTGAGCTTGGCGCCGCCCGCGCACGGGTCGTCTCGCTTGCCGCGGTCAGTCTGGTTGGCGGGGTCATCGGCGGCCTGCTGCTGATGCGCACGTCAGACACCAGCTTTCTTCGACTGTTGCCGTGGCTGCTGCTGGTCGCCGCGGCGACCTTCACTTTTGGCGGCCGCCTGCAGAGCCTCGTGAAGGGGCGGCCGACGGCTGTCGAGCGCCGGCACATGGCCTGGTGGCCGCTCCTCATCCAACTGGCCATCGCCACGTATGGCGGCTATTTCGGCGGCGGAATCGGCATCATGATGCTCGCGGCGCTGGCGGCGTCGGGGATGACCAATATTCATGAGATGAATGCCGTGAAGTCGGCGCTGGCCGTGGTGATCAACGGCGTGGCGCTGGCCGAGTTCATCGCGCTGGGCGCGATTGCGTGGACGCCGGGCCTGGTGATGCTGGCCGGTGGAATTGCCGGCGGCTACGCCGGCGCGGCAACGGCGCGGCGGATCGATGAAGCCTACGTGCGAGGTCTCGTCACGGTGATCGCCTGGGGCATGACGATCTATTTCTTCCTCCGATGAAGGCCATGGTGCTGTCGCGGCCGGGTGGCGGTCTGACGCTCACCGAGCGCGAGACGCCGATTGCCCTGCCGGGCGAGCTGCTGATCAAGGTGCGAGCGTGCGGCGTCTGCCGCACCGATCTGCACATCGTGTCCGGGGAGCTTGCCGACGCCGATCTGCCGATCGTGCCCGGCCACGAGATCGTCGGGACCGTCGAGCAGATCGGCGACGGCGTCGCCGGGATGTCGATCGGCGATCGTGTTGGCGTGCCATGGCTCGGCTATTCGTGCGGTCAATGCCGCTTCTGCCGGGTTCGCCGCGAGAACTTGTGCGCGGATGCCCGATTCACCGGCTATCAGCTCGATGGCGGCTATGCCGAGTACGTCGTCGCCGACGCCCGCTACGCGTTCACATTGCCGGATGTCTACAGCGATCTCGAGGCGGCGCCGCTCCTGTGCGCGGGGCTGATTGGTTATCGGTCGTACCGGATGACCGGCGATGCCGGCCGCCTTGGCTTGTACGGATTCGGTGCGGCTGCGCACCTCATCGCGCAGGTCGCGGTCCACGAAACGCGCGAGGTCTACGCCTTCACTACGCCGGGCGACAGCACCGCGCAGGAATTTGCGTTGAGCCTGGGTGCGGTGTGGGCTGGCGCGTCGACTGAGGCGCCGCCGCGGCCGCTCGACGCCGCCATCATCTTCGCGCCGGTCGGCGCGCTCGTTCCGGAAGCGCTCTCACGGCTCAGCCCGGGCGGGGTCGTCGTCTGCGCCGGTATCCATATGAGCGATCTCCCGTCGTTTCCGTATCGACTGTTGTGGGAGGAGCGGAGCATCCGTTCGGTCGCCAACCTCACTCGACAGGATGCGGCCGAGTTTCTGGCGCTGGCGGCGCGCACGCGCATCCGGACGCATGCGATCGAATACCCGCTGGCGGACGCCAACCGCGCGCTCGAGGATCTCCGGCAGGGCAACATCAAGGGGGCCGCGGTGTTGATTCCGTGAGCGTGACTGCCGACTGATGACTGCCGACTCCCTGGAGCATTCGGTGCTCGAGCACCTGACGAAGCTCGGGATTGCGTTCGAGCGCTACGAGCATCCGCCGGTGCCGACGGTCGAGGCGGCCGAACGCCACTGGGCCGGCATCGAGGCGGCGCACTGCAAGAATCTTTTCCTCCGCAACCAGAAGGGGAATCGACACTATCTGGTGATCATCGCGCACA
This sequence comes from uncultured Acidobacteriota bacterium, assembly GCA_963728825.1. GTDB lineage: Bacteria > Acidobacteriota > Vicinamibacteria > Vicinamibacterales > CAVVIG01 > CAVREM01. The sequence continues at coordinate 282,577 of CAVSLA010000003.1, read as the reverse complement.
GCAAGCGCGCCGACCTGCGCGCGGTCGCCGGCCAGATCGGCGACGGCAAGTTGAGTTTCGCCTCGCCCGAGCGTCTGCTGACCCATCTGGGCGTCACGCCCGGGTCGGTTTCGCCGGCCGGGCTGATCAACGATCGTGAACATCACGTGCGCGTCTATCTCGATCGCGATTTGCGCACCGCCAAGCGGATCTCGTTCCATCCGAATGTGAACACGGCGACGCTCACGGTTTCGTTTGCCGACTTTGAACGATTCTTGCGTGACTGCCGCAATCACATCGGCTTTCTGGATGTCTAGCAGCAGTCGATCAACTTTTTTTCACTTGCGCCGGGGCCCCACCCCCGGCGCGTACTTACGCTGATGCCTCGCCTCGGATCTGCTCTTCCTCGGCTCGGCATGGCCGCAGGCGCGGTGCTCTGCAGCTGCAGTGTCATCGTTTCGACACATGACATTGCACGAAGTGAGTCCACCGTCACGATCGACGGTTCGACGGTGCGGGTGCAGTTTGCGATCAATCTGCTCGAGCTTGACGCCGACCGGAACCGCGACGAGCGCGTGACCTACGACGAGCTCGACGCGCGCATCGAGGAAATCTTCGCGCTGATCAAGCAGCACTACACGCTCGGCGCGCCGGAGCCGCCGACCAGGGTCGTGATGCAGCGGCAACAGATCGCCGACGACCACATGCTGCAGGCCGAGCTCGTCTACACCTTCGATCGGGCGGTCCGCCAGCTGCGCGTGGCATCGACGCTCGACACCATCACCAGCGCAGAGCACGTGCATCACGTCCGGGCCGATATCGACGCTCAGGCCCATCAGGCGCTACTGACACCGGCGAATCGGTCGGTCACCTTCCTCGTCGGCGGCGTGACGATCGGCCGCGTGCTCGCGGTGCTGATCGGACTGGGCGGCCTGGCAGCGTTGCTCGTTTTCAGATTGCTGCAGCGTCGGCGGGCGTGAAAAGGCTCTCCAACACAGAGGACACCGATGCGACCAGCGCCGCTTCGTGTTGTCGTGACGAGTTGTTCGTAATAGACGTTCGCGTCAGCCACTGACCGCTGGCCGCATCAACTGTGCGATGGCATCTTCGGCGTAGCCCAGCTCCTTCAGGATCTCCCGCGTGTGCTCGCCGAGCTTCGGCGGGCGGCGCGCCGGGAGCTCGTTGTGTTGCGAGAGCTTGATCGGGTTGCCCAGCACTTTGAAGCCGTTCAGCTCGGCGTCGTCGAATCCGAAGAACATCTGCCGCGCGGCCACTTGTGGATCATCGATCGCTTCCGACACCGACCGGACCTGACCGCACGGCACCGATGCCTTCTCGAGGATCTGCGCGAGCTCGGCGACGGTGTACGGCGCAAAGGCGCGCTCGAGCTCCACTTTCAGCTCGGCGCGGTTCTTCACGCGATCGGTGTTCGTCTTGAAGCGCGGGTCGTCGACCAGATGGCCGACGCCGACCGCCGCACAGAGCTGCTTCCACAGACGCGGATTGGCCGCCGCGATCATCACGATGCCGTCCTTCGCCTGCAGCGTCTCGTACGGCGCGATCGCCGCGTGGTCGTTGCCGAGGCGTCGGGGATTCCGGCCGGTGGCCTGCAGAATGCCGGCCGGCATCGACAGCGTCGACAGCACCGAGTCGTAGAGTGCGATGTCGACGTGCTGGCCGACTCCGGTGCGATCGCGTTCGCGCAGCGCCAGCAGGATCCCGCTGTACGCGTAGAGTCCCGCCAGGTAGTCGGTCATCGCGATGCCGGTCCGGATCGGCGGACCGTCGGACGGACCGGTGATGTCCATGAACCCCGATTCGGCCTGCACAATCGGGTCGTAGCCGGACAGATGCCGCCGCGGGCCGTTCTTGCCGTAGCCGCTGATCGTGCAGTGCACCAGCCGTGGGTTGAGGGTGCGCGTCTGCTCGTATCCGAACCCGAGCTTGTCGAGGCTGCCCGGCTTGAAGTTCTCGATGAAGACGTCGGCGGCCGACAGCAGGCGGCGCAGAACCTCGGGACCGCCCGGCTGTTTCAAATCGAGCGCGAGGCTGCGCTTGCTGCGATTGACGCCGAGGAAATAAGCGCTCCAGTCGCCGACAAACGGCGCCCAGGCGCGTGCGTCGTCTCCCGCCGCCGGTTCCTCGATCTTGATCACGTCAGCGCCCATGTCGCCGAGCAGCATTCCGCAGAATGGACCCGCGAGCACGCGGGTCAGATCGATGACTTTGAGGTCGGAAAGTGGAAGCATGTGCCTCTGGTATTGATTTTTCGACTCGGCAGCGATATTACACGCGCCATGCTGAGACGCCGCTTCTTTCTTGGCTGCCGGTCGCCTTGCTGGCTGCGGTCTATCTGCCGGCGTCGGCGCAGCGCGACGAGCTGGCGACGTCGGTGCGCGACGGCTTCACCATCGCGTCGGTCGGCGATCTGATTCTGGCGTTTCCGCAGACGCAGAATCCCGATCCGGCGTTCCAGAGCGTGATGAAGCTGCTGCAGAGCGCGGATGTGGCCACCGGCAACTACGAGGGCAACATCATCGACGGCCGGACGTTCGCCGGGTCGGGGCCGGGCGGGTTTGCCGGCGTCCCCGAGGTCGCGGCCGATCTGAAAGCGCTCGGCATCGATCTCGTCGCGCGCTCGAACAACCATGCCGGCGAATACGGCTACGAAGGCCTGCTCGAAACCAACAGCTGGCTCGACAAAGGTGGCGTCGTCTACGCGGGATCGGGCGAAAAGTACTGGGCGGCGCGTGCGGCGCGATTCGTCAGTACGCCGAAGGGCCGCGTCGGCATGGTGGCCACGGCGTCCAGTTTTCCCGAAGCGATGATGGCCCAGCCGCCGCGCGGCGAGTGGCCGGGCCGCGGCGGCGCGGGTGCGCTGCGCGTGACGCGTTTCTTCATGAGCCCGCCGGCCTTGTTCCAGGCCGCCAGGGCGGTACGCCAGGGATTCCCGAACGGCACCGGCTTCTATGCGCGTGGCGCCGACTCCGACACCGAGGTCACGATTCTGGGCGAGACGTTCCGTCTCGATGCGAAGGCCGCCAGACCGTACTACTCGTTCCGGATGAACGAGCAGGACCTCAAGGACATCCTCGCGTCGGTGCGGGAAGGGAAGCTGCGCTCCGACTTCATGACCGTGGCGATTCACGCGCATCACTTCGCCGACGCAACCGGCGGCGAGCGTGGCCCGGGAGTGAAGGAGACCATCGACCTCGACACCAACCCGAGCATCGCCGACTACCTGCCGGCCTTCGCGAAGGCAGCCATCGACAACGGCGCCGATGCGTTCCTCGGCACCGGGGTGCACGTGCTGCGCGGCATCGAGATCTACAAGAACCGACCGATTTTCTACGGGCTCGGCGAATTCTTCCGTCAGATGGACGTCGTCGGGCTCTCCGGCATGAATTCGATTGGCCGCGGCGACGAGAACAGCCCGCCGATCAAGTACGAAAGCGTGGTCGCGGTCAGCCGGTTCGACGGCGGTCAGCTGAGCGAGGTCCGGCTGCACCCGGTGCTTCTGACGGACGATGTGCGGATGGCGCATCGGGGGTTGCCGAGGACGGCGCCGCCCGAGGTGGCGCAGCGGATTCTGGCGCGGCTGCAGAACTTGTCGGCCCCGCTGGGCACGACCATCGCCATCGAGGGCAATATCGGCCTGATCCGGCTTCGCACCGCGATATCTCAGCCCTAGAAAAGTTATTGCAGAATGACAGGTTAGGGCTGAAGATTGGGCGATGTCAGGCCGCCGTTTCACGGCCGCCCTCGTCGCCTTGTCGGGTGTGTGGCTGGCCGGCGTCTACAGCACTGCCCGGAGCCTCGCGTTTCAGACCCCGAATACCGGCATCTCCAGTCCACAGGCCGCTGTCCCGAGCCCCGACACGGGGGTTATCAATACGTACTGCGCCAGCTGCCACAACGAGCGGCTCCGTACCGGCGACCTGGTGCTTCAGGGCCTCGACGCCGCAAATCCCTCGGCCAACCCGGACCTCTGGGAGCGGGTGATTGCCCGGCTACGCGCCGGATCGATGCCGCCGTCCGGCCTGCCGCGTCCCGACGTGGCCACCTACGACGCGCTGGCGACGCGTCTCGAGAGCGAGATCGATCGCGTGTGGGCGGCGAGCCCGAATCCCGGCCGGATCAATGCGGTGCATCGGCTCAACCGCACCGAGTACAAGAACGCCGTCCGGGATCTGTTCGCGCTCGACGTCGACGTCGCGACGCTGTTGCCGGGCGATGAGACCGCCGACGGCAGCTTCGACAACTTTGCCGACGTGCTGACCATCTCGACCGCTCATCTCGAGCGTTACCTGTCGGTCGCACGCCAGGTGACGCGCATGGCGATCGGTCTTCCCCCCGCCAGCCCCGGTCTGGAACGGTTCGAGATTCCGCTGCATGTCGTGCAGGACGATCGGCAGAGTGAAGATCTGCCGTTCGGATCGCGTGGCGGCATCGCCGTCCCGTACCAGTTCCCGGTCGACGGCGAGTACCTGATCAAAGTGCGGCTGCGCCGCCAGTATCAGGACTACATCATGGGCATGGGGTGGCCGCAGCAGGTTGACGTCCGGCTCGACGGAAAGCTGCTGAAACGCTTTACCGTTGGCGGCAACGCGCCGGGTCGTCCCGCCGCGGCGAGTTATGCCGGCGACGGTGAGCCCGGCTTTGCCGGCGCTCCCGAATGGGAAGCCTTCATGCAGCTGACGGGTGATGCCAGCCTCGAGGTGCGCGTGCCGATTCAAGCGGGCCCGCGCACGGTCGGCATTTCGTTCGTCCGGGAATTGTGGGAGCCCGAGGGACTGCCGCAGCCGCTGCAGCGCGGCCGAGTGCTGACCAACGATCAGATCTACATGGAGCCGGCCAGCATCGGCTCGGTGCAGATCGGCGGTCCGTTCAAGGTGATCGCCAACGCGACGGACACGCCAAGCCGCCGCGCGATTTTCGTCTGTCAGCCGGCGCGCGACGCCGATCAGCAATGTGCTTCGAGGATCCTGTCGCGCATGGCGAAGCTGGCCTACCGCCGGCCGGTGACGGATGCGGACGTCAAGACGCTGCTCGCGTTCTTCGAGAGCGGTCGCAAAGAGGGCGGCAGCTTCGACACCGGTATTCAGTTCGCGCTCGAGCGCATGCTCGTCGATCCGGACTTCCTGCTGCGCGTCTACAAGGATCACAGCAGCGCGACGGCACGGGCGTATCGATTGAGCGATCTCGAGCTTGCGTCACGGTTGTCGTTCTTCCTGTGGAGCAGCCTTCCCGACGACCGGTTGATCGACCTGGCCAGCCGCGGCGAGCTGTCGAAGCCGCAGGTCCTCGAGGAGCAGGTCCGGCGAATGCTGGGCGATCCCAAGGCGGTCACGGCGCTCGTGGATGATTTCGCCTCGCAATGGCTGAATCTGCGGCGAATCAGCGAGGTCGTCGTCCACCCCGACTTCTACCCGAACTTCGACGAGACGCTGCTGAACGGCTTCCGCGAAGAGACCGAGCTCTTCGTCGGCAGCACGATCCGTGACAACCGCAGCGTGCTCGATCTGCTGCGCGCGAACTACACGTTCGTCAACGAGCGGGTCGCGCGGCATTACGGCCTTCCGGGAATTTACGGCAGCCGATTCCGTCGCGTCACCCTGCCGAACGCCGACCAGCGCGGTGGTCTGCTGTCACACGGTTCGATCCTGGCGACCACTTCGTATCCGGAGCGGACCTCGCCGGTGCTGCGCGGCAAGTACCTGCTCGACAACATCTTCGGTATTCCCGTGCCGCCTCCGCCGCCGGGCGTCGACACGACGTTGCCCGATGCGAAGCCGGGGGCGGCGCCGCCGACGATTCGCGAGCGGCTCGCCCAGCATCGGAACAACGCCGTCTGCAGCAGTTGCCACTCGGCGATCGATCCGCCCGGCTTCGCGCTCGAGAATTTCGACGCCATCGGCGGCTGGCGGACGGTGGACGAGGCGGGACGGCCGGTCGATGCGGCGGGCACGATGGTCAACGGGCGGACGATTGAGGGCCTGAAGGGTCTGCGCGCGTATCTTCTGGAGAAGCCCGATCGGTTCCCGCACACGGTGACCGAAAAGCTGCTCGCCTACGCGCTCGGCCGCCGGCTCGAATACTACGATCGCCCGGCGGTGCGACAGATCGTCCGCGAGGCCGCGGCTGACGATTTCCGCTGGTCGGCGATTGTGCTCGGCATCGTCAAGAGCCCGGCGTTTCAGATGCGGGCGGCGCAGTCGGCGACGAATTAGCGGACGACGACGCACGTAGGGCGGACCTCTGAGGTCCGCCTTGGAGAGTAGGGCGGACCTCTTAGGTCCGCCGGAACAGCAGGGCGGACCTTGAGGTCCGCCAGGAGTAGGTAATGAGCTTCGTCACCTCCAAATCGCTTCCCCGTCGGACGGTGCTCCAGGGATTGGGCGCGACGCTCGCGCTGCCGTTCCTCGACGCGATGGTCCCGGCGTTCGCGCCCGCGGCGCGTGCCGCCGGACAGCCGGCGCACCGCTTCCTGACCTTCTATGTGCCGAACGGCATGGCGATGGAGTACTGGACGCCGAAAGGCGAAGGAACCGGCTTCGAGCTGTCGCCGGTGCTCGAGCCCCTGGCGCCGTTCCGGAATCAGCTGCTCGTGCTCACCGGCCTGAAGGCGAACTGGAACTACATCCACGCCGGGGCATCCGGGTCATTTCTGACCGGCACGACGCGCGGCGGCCGCAACGAGGTCGAAATCATCGCCGACGTGTCGATGGATCAGCTGCTCGCGCGGCAATTCGCCAAAGAGACGCAGGTCGCGTCGCTCGAGCTGGCGATCGACGCGCCGGCCAACGCGGGCGCCTGCACCGGCAACTTGAGCTGCGTCTACACCCATACCCTGTCGTGGCGCAGTCCGACGCAGCCGCTGCCGATGGAATACAACCCGCGCGCGGTGTTCGAGAAGCTGTTCGGCGATGCCGGCAGCACCGAGCGGAGCGCCCGCGAGGCGCGGCTGCGGCAGCACAAGAGCATTCTCGACTCGGTCAACGAGAAGCTGGCGCGGCTGCGGAAAGATCTCGGGCCGCAGGACCAGACGAAGATCAACGAGTACACCGAGTCGATTCGTGACGTCGAGCGGCGCATCCAGAAAGCCGAGGAGCAGCGCGACCTGCAGCTGCCGGAGATCGATCAGCCGCAGGGCGTTCCGCCGATGTTCGAGGATCACGTCGCGCTGATGCTCGACCTGCAGCTGCTCGCCTTCCAGTCGGATCTGACCCGGGTCATCTCGTTCATGATCTCGAAGGAGCAGAGCGCCCGGCCGTATCCGCAGATCGGCGTGCCCGAAGCGCACCATCCGCTGTCGCATCACGGCAACATCGCCGACATCATCGCGCACATGTCGAAGATCAACCGCTATCACATCGAGATCTTCTCGAAGTACCTCGCGAAGCTGCGCGCGACGCCCGACGGCGACGGGACGCTCCTCGATCACATGACGATTCTCTACGGCTCCGGCATCTCGAACAGCAACGCCCACGCCGGCGACAATCTGCCGCTGCTGGTCGTCGGCGGCGGCGGCGGCCGTCTGCGCGGCGGACGCCACCTCGCGTACACCGACGAGCCGTCGATGGCCAACCTGCTGGTCACGTTGCTGGACAAGCTGGATGTGCCGGTGGAGAAGCTGGGCGGCAGCACCGGCCGGCTGCCGATCGACACGCTATCAGGAGTGTAGAGGAGAGAGGATGCGCGCCCGCGGCCATGCGAGCCCGAGGACAAGTGAATCCGAGGGCGAGCATCATCGTAAGAACGCGCTGGGGGTGGGGCCCCAGCGCCATTGGAAAAAAGCTGTCGCCGAAAGCTGTCACGGAGCCGGACCTAAGAGGTCCGGCCTACGTACTGTGGTGATGGCCGCAGGTGCTGCTGTCCTGCTGTGTTTCTACACCGCCGCGGCAGCAGCCGAGCGGCCGCCGCTCATCGACGCGGCTCGCAACGCCGACACCGCGGCCGTCAAGACACTCCTTCAGAAGAAGATCGACGTCAACCTCGCCGAGGGCGATGGGGCGACGGCGCTGCACTGGGCGAGCTATCGCGACGAGCTCGAGATCGCCGATCTGCTGCTGCGCGCCGGCGCCAACGTGAACGCCGCCAACGACCTCGGCGCCACGCCGCTCTGGCTCGCCGCGCAGAACCGCAGCGCCGCGATGGTCAAGCGGCTGCTGCAGGCAGGAGCGGATCCCAACAAGGCGCTGCTGGCCGGCGAAACGCCGCTGATGGTGGCCTCGCGATCGGGCAATGCGGAGGTCGTCGAGCTGCTCGCCGCCAGGGGCGCCGATGTTAACGCGCGCGGGTCACGCGGTCAGACCGCGCTGATGTGGGCCGTGGCCCAAAAGCATCCGGCGGCCGCCAGAGTGCTCGTCGACCACCGTGCGGACGTCCACGCGCGCTCTGACGCGTGGAGTCAGGTGATGGCGGTGTTCCCGCACGGCCTCCTCGACTACAACCGGCCGATCCCTCATGGCGCCGACACCGCCTTGATGTTCGCGGCGCGCGTCGGCGATCTCGAGTCGGCGAAGGTGCTCGTGGCTGCCGGGGGCAACGTCAACGACGAAGATGCCTGGGGCGTCAGCGCGATGGTGCTCGCGGCCCACTCCGGGTTCAACGAGCTGGTCGCGTTCCTGCTCGACAAGGGTGCCGACGTCAACGCGGACCAGGCCGGTTTTGCTGCGATCCACGCCGCCATCATGCGGCGCGATGAACCGCTCGCCGCGATGCTGCTCAAACGTGGTGCGAACCCCAATGCGCCGCTCCGGGTCTGGACGCCAATGCGGCGCTCGTCACGCGACTGGAACTTCGCACCGGAGCTGGTCGGCGCGACACCGATCTGGCTGGCGGCGCGGTTCGCGCAGCCGAACATGATGCGCCTGCTGGTCGATTTCGGCGCCGATCCACTGTTCGTGCATCAGGCGTCCTATCACGCCGGCGATCCGGCGGAGCCGCGCGGCGACCGCGCCACCATCCTCATGGCCGCTGTCGGCATCGGCGGCGGCGGCGGCGGGGAAGGCGGCGCCCGCGTCTGGGTCCGCCCGGTGCGCGTCGAGCGCGAGCCGACCATGCTCGAGGCCGTGAAGCTTGCGGTTGAGCTTGGCGTCGACGTCAATGCCGTGAATACCGACGGACGGACCGCGCTCGATGCGGCACGGACTCTCAAGTACTCCACCGTCGTTTCCTTTCTTCTCGAGCACGGCGCCCGCTCCGGCAAGTAGCGATTTCTCTGCACGCGGGTCGGATTTGCCCTTGCGTGGCGGACGCCCGCGGGATTACAACCAGCCAACCATTCGTCGAGTCGCCACGCGGTTACACGCCAGATCGGTGCCCTCTTCCTCCGAAGGAGTGCTGCCATGCGATCATTCAGGCGCGCGTCGGTTGTCGTCCTCGCCACACTTCTCTTCGCTTCCACCGTCTCCGCACAGCAGGGCGGATCCTCGATCCGCGGCCGGGTCACTGATGAACAGAACGCCGTGCTGCCCGGCGCATCGGTCGTTGTGACGCATGAGGAGAGCGGCATCTTCCGCGAAACCGTGACCGGTTCCGACGGCACATTCCTGGTCTCAGGGGTCGTGCCCGGTCCGTACAAGATCACGGTGGAGCTCGGTGGGTTCAGCCGGCTGCTGCAGGAGCATCTCCAGCTGCGGGTCGGCGGAACGCTCCAGCTGGAACTGGTGCTGCGGGTCGGCGCGCTTCAGGAAAGTTTGACGGTCACCGCGGTGGCGCCGCAGGTCGACCTCACAACTGCGCAGGTTGGCGGCAATGTCTCGACCGCCGAAATCGCTGCCCTACCGACCGGCTCCCGCAACTTCACGTCGTACGTCGGCCTGCTGCCTGGCGTGATCTACACGCCCTCGTCCGATTCGTCGTCCGACGCCCTCACCATCAATGGCCAGTCGGGGAGCGGCGTCGTGTTCCTGATGGACGGCGGCAGCAACAACGACGATCTTCGCGGCGGCAGCGCCGGCGCGCAGACCCGCACCGCGCTCGAAGCCATCCAGGAGTTTCAGGTCGTCACGAGCCAGTTCGATGCCGAATACGGCGCGGCGACCGCCGGCGTCGTCAACGCGGTGACCAAGCAGGGCACCAACGGCTTCCGCGGCAGCTCGTTCTTCTCGTACACCGATGCCAAGCTGACGGCCATGGACTTCTTCGTCAGGCAGCAGGGGATCCCGAAGCCTGACACAGAGAAGCGGCAGTGGGGCGTTACGCTCGGCGGCCCGATCGTCCGCGACAAGGCGCATTTCTTCTTCAGCTTCGAGCGGCAGGGGCTCAACGAAGGCCGGACGCGCGTCTACAACACGAGGCCCGACAAGAACTTTACGGCGGTCCAGGAGACGAATTTCTACAACTACATGGGCCGCGTCGATCAGCAGCTGAACAGCAACCACAACTATTCGGTCCGCGTGTTGTGGGATCACCAGCCGAACCGCAACCAGGTGCTTGGCGACGGGACGAAAGACACCCTCTATACCGAGATCGACAACGACAAGACGATGGTCGGGACCTACAACTGGGTGATCGGCAGCCGGAAACTGAACACGATGCGCGCGTCGTACGTCTACGAGAGTCCGGATCGCGGATCGGCGCTGTACCACGAGACCAAGGACTACACGCAGGCGCCGCCGATGCTCCAGTTCAACAGCTTTTACGATCAGGCCGGCAACGAGTACGCCGACGTCCGTACGATGCAGGTTTATGGCTTCGACAACACGTTCTCCTGGTTCATCCCGGGACGAGGCGGCAGCCACGATCTGAAGATCGGAGCGCAGTATCAACTCGGCGAGCACCTGCGCCATGACCAGCGATATACGAACGGCGCCTTCGACTTCAGTACCGACCTGGACTTCGATCCAGCGAATCCGTTCACGTATCCCGAGCGACTGCGGATTAGGGTGCCGGCGCCGGCGCACCTGCTGACGCGGACCCATTCGATCGGCCTCTACGGCCAGGACAAGTGGCAGGCCACCTCCAATCTCACGTTGAGCCTCGGCCTGCGCTACGACGTGCACGTCTCGCCGCTCCGGAACACCTGGAATCCGTTTTTTGCCGATCCGAACGACTACCCGGTCGACCGGAACAACCTCCAGCCGCGCGTCGGTTTCGCCTACAACATCGGCGGCCGGGCGGTGATCCGCGGCGGCTACGGGATGTTCTACGAGAAGCAATGGATCGATCGTTTCGAGAACTTCCTGCTGAATGCCGTGTTCAGCGACTCGTTCATCGCGCAGTTCCCGGTGAACGGTGTCGATCCGGGACCTGACAATGGCCGGTTCCCGACCGATCCGCTGCTGGTGAACGGGCCGGTGCTGAATCGCGACCTGATCAACCGGCTCGTTCCCGCCGGGTCGCTTTCGCGAAACACCGCGACGGTAAATCTCGATACGCCGGACCGCGTGCTGCCGAAGCAGCACCAGGTGTCGATCGGCTACGAGCGGCAGCTGGGGCAGCAGTTCTCGTTCGGGGCCGACTACGTGCACATCTCGAACCGGCAGCAGCCGATTAGCTACAACCTCAATCCCAACCTGCGGCCGACGACGAGTCGGACATCGACTCCGGTACGGGTGGACATCACCGGGCTCGCGGCGCAGATGGGCCTTTCGCCGTTCGCCAGCAGCGTGCTCATCAGCGAGTTCATCGGCGAGTCAGAGTACGACGGCCTCACGGTGCAGCTCGAAAAGCGGTTCTCCAATTACTGGGGCGCCAGGGTCTCGTACGCGCTCGCCCATGGCCGGGCAAATACCGGCTCGGCGGCCTTCCAGGTGCTCGACCAGCGGAATCTGGTCTGGGGTCCCAATGCTCGCCGGCACGTGCTGTCATTGAGCGGGCGGGTCGAGATGCCGTGGATTACCGGGTTGAACGCCTCGGCGATCATGCGGGTGATGAGTGGGACTCCGTTCACGCTCACCGACAGCACGACCGATCCCGATCGCAACGGCAATTTCCAGGAGCCGCTGCCGGCCGGGACCTATTCCGGAACCGGACAGAATGCGATGACGGTGGAAAACAAAGGCGGCGTCGGCGGCGCGATCGGTCCCGACTTCGCTCAGGTCGACGTCCGTCTGAGCTACCGCGTGCAGCCGATTCGGGGACGGACGATCGATATCTACGGCGAGATCTTCAACCTCACCGATCGGGCCAATTTCAACAACCCGAGCGGCGATCGGCGGGTGTCAGGCACTTTCCTGGTGCCGACTGCGCTCCGAGGCGGCGGCTTCCCACGGCAGTTCCAGTTCGGGGCGCGTCTCGGGTTCTAGCGGATCGGAAAATTTACAATTGGGAATTTACGATGCAAAATGTCGGACAAAGATCGTCGAACGAGCCAATCCGGCGAACCCATGATCCGTCATTGTAAATTTCCCATTGTAAATTCCCAATGACGATGTCTCTGCTGACGTCCCGTCGCGAATTCCTCGCCACCATGGCCGCCACGGCGGTGGCCGCCCATTTGAAGGGCGGCGCGGCCGAAGCCGCCGGCAAACCGCTGCGCGGCGCCTTCATGATCCTTCATACCCCGTTCACGGCGAACGGCATGGTGGACTGGGAGGATCTCGCGCGTGAAGTGGCATTCGTCGATCGCGGCGGCTGCCAGGGTGTGGTCTGGCCCCAGGGATCGAGCGCCGTGGCGACGCTGACCAGGGACGAGCGGCTGCGCGGCATGGAAGTGCTGGCCAAGGCGGTCCAGGGCCGGAAGACCGCGCTGGTGCTCGGAGTCCAGGGCCGCGACACCGCCGAGATGCTCGAGTTCACCGATCGGGCCGAAGCGCTGGCGCCGGATGCGGTCATCGCGATGCCGCCGACCAGTGCCACCTCGCTCGACGACTACCGCAGTTATTTCCGCGCGCTCGCCGGGCGGGCGCGGCGGCCGGTCATCCTGCAGACCAGCGGCGGCGCGCGCAACCTCGTCCCGCCGGTCGAGATGATCGTCGAGCTCGCCCGCGAGTTCTCGAACTGCGGCTACGTCAAAGAGGAAAGCGTGCCGGTCCTCGATCGCATGCGCGAGGAAGTCCGGCAGCGGCCGCCGATGCGCGGCGTGTTCGGCGCCAGTTTCGGTGTCGGCTGGCTGTACGAGATGCGCCTCGGCCTGGACGGCGTGATCACCGGCAACGCGATGTACGCCGACCTGATGGCGCGGATGTGGGATCTGCATACGCGCGGCCGAGGCGAGGAACTGCGCGATGCCTACAGCAAGTTCCTGCTGATGCGGAATCTCGACGAACAGGTGCCCGGCACCAGCCTGTACGTCATGAAAAAGCGCGGCATCTTCAAGACGACGGTCACCCGCGCCGGCGCACTGGTCGCAGGCCAGCCGCCGAAGATCAACCAGGTCACCTTGCCGCCGGATGCGATCGACGAGATCGAGTTCCGCTTCGCGTCGCTGAAACCCTACCTGTCTGGACAGTAGCTGGGGACCTGAGGAACTGAGGACCTGTGGAACAATCCTCAATTCCTCAGATCCTCAGCTTCTCAATTTTTAAGTTCCTCAGCTTCTGCATCGTGTTAGCGACCGCGGCCTGCGGCGACCGCGTTACCGCTCCTGTGGAGGTTCCAGCTACCGGCCCAATCACGATAGCCGTGGCCGGCGATACCGTGCTGACGCGGCCGGTCGAGTCGCGCGATGCGGCATTTACGGCAGTCCGCGACATCGTGTCGACCGCCACCCTCGCGTTCGCCAACCTGGACATGAACGTCCTCGAGCAAGCCCCGCCCGCGGACGACGCCGCCGTCTGGCCGTTTGCGCGGCCGCGCGACGTCACCGCGCTGCGGGCGCTTGGCATCGACGTCGTCTCGTTGGCCAACGACCATGCGACCGACTACGGCGTCGAGGGGCTGATGGCGACGCGGCGGGTGCTCGACGCGACCGGCCTGCTGCACGTGGGGACCGGCCCCGACCTCGCCGCGGCCCGCGCACCGCTTCACGTCGGAGGGCGCATCAGCATCATTGCCGTCGCCACCTCGTCGTCGCCGGGTTCCCGCGCCAGCGCCTCACGCGGTGATATCCAGGGACGGCCGGGCCTGAATCCGCTGCGTTATGCCGCAGACGTGACCGTCGACGCAAAGACGTTCGACACGCTCAGGGACGCCGCGTCTGTATTGAACCCTGTTGCCGGCCCGGTGACCCGTGACGGGGCCGCAGGCACTGAGCTCTCGCTGTTCGGGACGACCATCAAGAAAGGCGATCGGACGGTCGTCGATTTTCTCGTCGACGAACGCGACGAGCGGGAAATTCTCGATCAGGTCAAGGCTGCTCGTGCAGAAGCGGAAGTCGTCATCGTCTCGGTACACAGCCACGAGCCGACCAACGCGAGTCCCGAGCCGGCGGAATTCCTGCGGCGGTTTGCGCGCCGCGCAATTGATGCCGGGGCACATGCGATCGTCGGCCATGGCCCGCACCGACTGCGTGGCATCGAGGTGTACAACGGCGGCGTCATTTTCTACAGCGTCGGCAATTTCATCTATCAGACTTCTTCGGGCGTCCGTGCCGGGTTCGACGCCGGCACCGATCTGTACACGCTGGCCCTCGGTGCGACCTCGTCGCGGGACGCCCCGGGCCCGCCGGCAGCGTCCGATTCCGGTGCCGCCAGGGGATCGGTGCTTGCGGTGCTGACCTTCGAGCCCGACGGCTTGCGGACGGTCCGGCTGCATCCCGTGGTCCTCGATGAGAACGGCCTGCCGCGCCGGCCCGATCAGCCGGCTGCCGCAGAGATTCAGCGTGTGTTGGAGTCGTTGTCGCGTCAGTTCGGGACGATGTTGAGGCAGGACGGGGAAAGCCTTCTGGTGGAGTTGACAAAGGCACTTTCTTCTTTCTTTCGCCCATCAGGCTCAGGCGCGGTTGCAACGATGTAAACAGCCCCCCGCGGGCCGTCGTAATCGTGGTACCCGAATTCCACGAAAGTCACTGGACTGCGGGGGCTTGCGATGCTAAGGTGCTGATAGTTTTTATCTCGAGATAGGGCAAAAAGGAGACCGCGATGAGAGGAATGACGAGGGCCTTGGGGGTTGCGACGATGGCTGCGGCGTTTGCCGCTGTCGTTGCTGCGCCGGCCGCAGCTGAGCCGGTCGCGAAGCCGACGTTCACTAAGGACATTGCTCCGATTTTCCAGGAAAAATGCGAAGCGTGCCATCGGACGAATTCGATCGCGCCGATGTCCCTTGTCAGTTATGAAGAGTCGCGTCCGTGGGCGCGCTCGATCAAGACGCGGGTCACCGCCCGTCAGATGCCGCCGTGGCACCTCGACAAGACCGTTGGTATTCAGCAGTTCGCCAACGATCGCTCGCTGAACGACGATCAGATCGAAACGATCGCCCGCTGGGTCGATCAGGGCGCGCCGAAGGGCGACGTGAAGGACATGCCGGCGCCGAAGCAGTGGCCCGACGATCAGAGCTGGAACTTCGCGGCGATGTTCGGTCAGACCGAGCCCGATCTCATCGTCAAGTCCACACCGTGGACGCACAAGGCCGGACAGAATGACGCGTGGTGGAAGCCGTCGGTCGACAGCGGCCTCACCGAAGACCGCTGGGTCCGCGCCATCGAGATTCGTCCCGGCTCGGTGAAGGGCCGCAAGATTACGCATCACGCGATCGCGCGCCTCCAGCAGGATGAGAACGACCCGCTCGCGCAGAACCTCGATCCGGACGGCCGTCCGATCGCCGGCACCTTCATGGAATGGGCCGTCGGCAAGCAGGGCGAGATCATGCGGCCGGGCAGCGGCAAGCTGATGAAGGCCGGCGCGAGGATCATCTGGGACATCCACTACTCCAATGGCGGCGAGGACATCACCGATCAGGCCGAGCTCGGCGTCTACTTCTACCCGAAGGGCCAGGAGCCGAAGTTCCGCCAGGTGCTCCATCTGATGGGCGGCACCAACGCGGGCGGCGTCGACATTCCGCCAAACCAGGTCAAGATGACCCAGGGCTTCTTCGTGCTCCGGCAGAACGGGCGCATCGAAAGCTATCAGCCGCATATGCACCTGCGCGGCAAGGCGATGGCGATGGAAGCGATTCTGCCGACCGGCCAGACGCAGGTCATCAGCCACGTTGCCGACTTCAACTTCAACTGGCACAACATGTATCAGTTCACCGAGGACGCCGCGCCGCTCTTCCCGAAGGGGACGATCATCAAGGTCACGGCGTGGCACGACAACACCGCGGCCAACAAGGCCAACCCGGATCCGAACGTCTGGGTCGGCTACGGCGACCGCACGGTGGACGAGATGGCGCACGCGTGGGTCAACGTGACCTACCTGGAAGACAAGGACTTCGAGGCGGAAGTCGAAGCCCGTCGTCAGAAGACGCAGCGCAACACGCAGCAACAGCAGCAACAGCAGTAGGTCGGGCCTCTTGGGCCTGACGGCTGCACGCAGGTAGGGTTAAGGCCGGGCCTCAAAGGCCCGGCATCATTTGTCCAGCCAGTCGCCAGTCCTCAGTCACGAAATTGTGACTGGCGGCTGGCGACTGATTGTGTACGTCTCCACCACACATCACAGGGGATACGGAGGTAGGCAATGCAGGCGGCGTCTCGGTCCGCGATCGCGGCCCTGGCGGTAGTGGGTGCTCTCGGAAGTTGGGTCATCGTCGGTGCGGGTCAGGCGCAGCAGCCACCCCAGTCGCCGGCGCCGTTGCCGCTCGAGCCGCTCGGCGTTCGCGGCGAGGCTGTCTACGCGGCCTTCGAAGGATGGGGTCCCACCAAGGACGGCAAGGAAGTTCTCCTCTTCGGCTACTACAACCGGAACCAGGATCAGATTCTCGATATTCCGATTGGCCCTAATAACACGCTGGAGCCGAACGGACCGGACCTCGGCCAGCCGACGCATTTCCTGTCGCGCCGGCAGTACGGAGTGTTCGCGATCGAGGTGCCGAAGGATTTCGGCAACAAGCGCTACACGTGGACGATCAACGCCAACGGTCAGAAGACGCAGGTCACCGGCTGGAAAAACCCTCCGTACTGGATCGACTTTTATCAGAACACGGCGAACGGCAACGAGACGCCGGTGATGCGTTTCACCGAGACCGGTCCGGCGCTGCAGGGTCCGGTGACCGGATGGTCCCAGACACTGACCGCCACCGTGAATCAGCCGCTGGCGCTGAACCTGTGGGTCACCGACAAGCCGTCCGATGAACCAGAAGGGCGCGGCGCTCCTCCCCCCGCGACGACGACTGCCGACGCCGGCGGCCGCGGCGGCCGTGGCGGCGATCCGGCGGCGGCTGGCGCTGCTGCCGGCGGACGTGGCGGGCGCGGTGGCGGCGGAGGGGGCGGCGGTGGTGGTGGTGGTGGCGGCGGGCGCGGTAACGAGCCGCGCGGTGACGTCACGATCCTGTGGCAGAGGTATCGTGGCCCCGCCGATATCAAGTTCTCCGAGGAGCGGTCGTTGCTGTTCAACAAGCGCGACGCGAAGCTCGTGATGCGCGCGACGACGCAAGCCACATTCAGCCAGCCGGGCGAGTACGCGATTCTCGTCACGGCCAACGATCAGTCGGGTCCGGGCGGCGGCGGCGATCAGTGCTGCTGGACCAGCGCCCGAGTACGAGTCACCGTGAAGTAGATGTAGGGCGGGTCCTTTTGGACCCGCCGCGCGTCGCCAGGAAGGGGTAGTCGTGATGAAACAAGCACTTCGCATGTTGTCGCTGGCAGTCACCATTGCCGGCGGCCTGCTGTCGGCCAAGCCCGCGCTGGCACAGGAGCTGAAGGCGGGCGATGCCGCCCCGGATTTCAATCTGCCGGGCACCGATGGCAAAACGTATTCGCTCGCGGGGTTGAAGGGAAAGGCGATTGTCCTCGCCTGGTTTCCGAAGGCGTTCACCGCTGGTTGAACCGCCGAATGCAGGTCGTTGCGTGACAACGGCCCGGTGATTCGCGGTTTCGACGTCGCGTATTTCATGATCAGCGTCGACAAGCCGGAGGAGAACAAGGCGTTCGCGGAAAAGGAAAGCGCGGACTTTCCGCTGTTGAGCGATCCGTCGAAGGAAGTGGCCACGAAGTACGGCGTGCTCGGGCCCACGGGTCTGGCGCGCCGCTGGACCTTCTACATCGGGCCGGACGGCAAGATTCTCGATATCGACAAAGCGGTCGCCGCCGGCACGGCCGGCGCGGACCTCGCGAACAAGCTGAAGGCGCTGGGCATCAAACAGCTCCCGAAGTAGCCCGCAGTTCCAGATCGTTCGTCGTTTCGCTCCGCAATTGGATGGTTCGTCGTTCGACGGCTGTGCGCCGAACGACGAACGCCGAACGACATCGTTCTCCTCCTCTTTCGCTGATCCCCAATTCAGCGCACCCGGTTTTTCTGTACCGAGGAGGAGTCCTGATGTCCACTAGCCAGACACTTGAACAACGCGCCGCCGCACTTGCTGCCGGCATCCTGAAAGAGCACGCCCGCGACGTCGACAGCAACGGCCGCTTTCCAAGCGAAAGCGTCGCCGCGCTCGGCCCTGAGCTGTTCGGCATGTGTGTGCCGGCCGAGTTCGGCGGCGGCGGCAAAGGCCTGCGCGAATTTGCCGCGGTGGCCGAGACTCTCGCCGGCGGCTGCAGCTCGACGGCGATGGTGTTCGTGATGCACGTCAGCGCCGCCCAGGCGATTGCCGCGTCGACCAGCTTCCGCGGGAAAGACGATCTGCTGCACGAGATCGCCGCCGGACGTCATCTGACAACGCTCGCGCTTTCTGAAAAGGGATCGCGCTCGCAGTTCTGGGCACCGGTCTCGCGCCTGGTCCAGTCGAATGGGCATCTGAGCGTGTCGGCGGAGAAGTCGTGGGTGACCTCGGCGGGCCATGCGCACTCGTATGTGACGAGCGCGCAGCAGCCGGCGGCCGCCTCGCCGCTCGAGTCGACGCTGTTCCTGCTTCGACGGCTGGACGGGGCGGTTCGCGTGCAGAAACCGTTCGACGGTCTCGGCCTGCGCGGCAACGATTCGGCGCCGGTATCCATTCAGAGCGCCACCGTGGCGGGCGAGGACCTGATCACGCCGCAGGGCGAAGGGGCGGCGATGATGCTGCAGGTCATCCTGCCGTGGTTCAGCGTCGGCAGCGCGGCAATGGCCAACGGTTTGTGCCGCGCCGCACTGGCGGCCACCGCGGCGCATCTCCAGGCTGGCGCGTTCGAGCACACCGGGACCGCGCTGCGCGATCTGCCGACCCTGCGGGCCCGCCTGGCCGACATGAGCGTCCGTACCGAACAGGCGGCGGCGCTGCTCGAACGAACGCTGACGGTCATCGAGCGCGGCGCGGCGGAAGCGCCGCTGTTCGTGCTGCAGACGCGGCTCGCGTCGATCGAGGCGGCGGTGGAGGTTACCGACCTCGCGATGAAAGCCTGCGGCGGGGCGGCGTTTTCACGGCACCTGGATCTCGAGCGCTTTTTCCGCGACGCCCGCGCCGGCTGGGTGATGGCGCCGACCGCCGATCACCTGCGCGAGTTCGTCGGACGCGCCTTGACGGGCTTGCCCCTATTCTGATTGCAAATGGCAAATTGCAAATTGCAAATTGCAGAGGTGGGGCGGCGGAACAGCAGGTCGCACGCGCCATCACTTCTGCAATCTGCGATTGCGATCTGCAATCTGCAATCTGCAATTTGCCATTTGCCATTCGAATGTATGCCTGACACCGACCACGTCTTCCCGGTCCGCGTGCAACGGACGGCCACCCGGGTCACGCGCGCCTATGCGCGAGGGCAGTCGTTCGACGTCGGCTCGCAGGCCAGCCTGCGCGACGTCGATCCCTATCCGAGCGCGATTGAATACGCGCTCGGGGCGCTGGGCGGCGATCTGGTCTGCGGACTGGAACGGGCAGCGGCGTCCGAAGGGCTCCAGCTGCACGCGGTCGAAATCGCGCTGAACGGTCGACTCGACAACATCCTCGTCCAGCTCGGCGTCGTCGGCGAACACGGCCACGCGGGTTTCAGCAGGATCGACGGCACCGTCTACGTCAGCGCCGACTGCGATGATGCCGCGCTCGACCACGCCTGGCGCACCACGCTGGTGCGATCCCCGCTTTACAACACCCTGAGCCGCTGTGCTTCCGTCACGATCAATCTCCGAGTGATTCCATGAAACCGATTCTGGTCGGCGCGGTCATCTACGATCCCAAGGTGTCGATCATCTGGGACATCATCAAGAGGCTTTTTCGCGGTCGAGGGCTGTCCGATCGACTGCGTGTTCTACACCAACTACGAGCTGCAGGTGTCGGCGCTGGTCGACGGCCACATCGACATCGCCTGGAACTCGCCGCTGGCCTGGGTCGACGCCCAGCGTCGGCTCGATGGCCGCTGCCGGGCGATCGCGATGCGCGACACCGACCGCGACCGGGTGTCGCACATCGTGGTGCGGCGCAACGGTGCGGTCAACGCGGTCGAGGACCTGCGCGGCCGGATGCTCGCGACCGGCGCGATCGACTCGCCGCAGGCAACGCTCCTGCCGATTCAGCACCTGCGCGGGCTGGGGCTGGTGCCCGGCCGCGATTACGGCGTCCGGCGTCACGATCTGCTGGTCGGCAAGCATGGCGACCACATCGGGGGAGAGAGGGAGGCGCTGCGCTCGCTGGAGAGTGGTGAAACCGAGGCAACCGCCATCCTGGATCTCAATTGGGACGCCTGGTCGGCGGATGGCACCATCGATCCGAGCCAGTTTCAGGTTCTGACGACGACCGCGCCGTTCGACCACTGCAATTTCACGATTCTCGACAACTTTGCGGCGGAGCGCGCCGCGAAGTGGACCGACGTCCTGTTCCGGATGCGCTACGACAACCCGGCGCATCGCGAAATGATGGACCTCGAGGGGCTCAAGGCGTGGCTGCCCGGCCGAACCACCGGTTATGCCGCGCTCGGCGATGCCACCCGCGAGTCAGGGTTCTTCGAGCGCACCGCTTGATGACGCTGCCGCTCTTTCCGGTCACGACAGTCGGCAGCTGGCCGCGACCGCCCGAGCTGCTGCGGGCCTTCGCGCTGAAGTATCGGCAGGCGATCTGGCCGGCGCGAATTCGACCGCGTCGCCGATCGGGCGGCGCTCGCCGCGTTGCGCGCGCAGGAGGCAGCGGGCGCCGATCTGGTCACCGACGGGGAACAGCGTCGTGACAATTTCTATTCGTTCGTCGCCGACAAGCTCCAGGGCGTGCGAGCTGATGACGCTTGCCGAGATGCTCGACGTCGTCGAGGACAAGGAAGGGTTCGGCCGGCTGCTGGCGACGCTCGACGTGCCGGCGTTTTCGATTCGCAATCCGACTTGTGTCGGCGAGATACGACGGCGCGAACCGCTCGCAGTGGACGACTTCGAGTTCCTGCGGCGCCACACCGACCGTCCGATCAAGGTGACGCTGCCCGGACCCTACCTGCTGACCCGCGCGATGTGGGTCAAGGAGGTGTCGCGGCGAGACCTATCCCACCAAGGAGGATCTCGGCGAGGCCGTCGTCGAGCTGCTGCGCGAGGAAGTCGCCGAGCTCCACGACCGCCGGCGCGTCTTCATCCAGCTCGACGAGCCGGTGCTGACCGAGCTGGTGTTCACCCAGGGCCGGACCCGAACCTTCATGTGCGCCGCGCTCGCCGCGCGCAAGGACCCGGCAGAGGAGCTGGCCTTCGCCGTCTCGCTGATCAACCGCGTCGTCGAGCCGATCGTCGAGTGACCGACGAACGATCAGCGATCGATCGTCGGTCTTCACGTGTGCCGCGGCAACTGGAGCCAGGACGAGTCGACGCTGCTCACGGGCTCGTATCATCCGCTGGCGCCGCTACTTCGAGCAGATGCACGTCGATCAGCTGGTGCTCGAGTACGCGACCCCGCGCGCCGGCCAGTTCGTGCCCGTCAACGGCAAGTCGTTCGGCCTCGGCGTCGTGAATCCCGCGGATCGCGGAGGTCGAATCGCCGCTGGCGATTGTCCACCGGGTCGGCACCGTCCTCGAGCACGTCCCCGCCGAAAGGCTGTTCCTGAACCCTGACTGCGGCTTCGCCACGTTCACGAGCCGCGCCATGAACACCGCTGACGTAGCCGGAAAGAAGATTGCGGCGATGGCCGAAGCCGCCGCCATTCTTCGCAGCCAGCCCTGGGCCCTGAGCCCTAAGCCCTGAGCCCCAGCCCTGAGCCCTAAGCCCTGAGCCCTAAGCCCTAAGCCCTGAGCCCTAAGCCCTGAGCCCTAAGCCCTGAGCCCTTAGCCCTTAGCCCTTAGCCCTGGGATTGACCCCCCTGTCACACCCCTCGCCTACACTGGCTGCATGTTCAGGCACCAGACTATCGTCGTAGGACGCGGAAGTGCTGAAGGAGAATGGGTTACGTTCCCAGGCGGCGAGCTGGAAGGTCGAAGCCCAAGGTCATGTGCCCGTCCTGCCGCGAGCGCCTCCGCGCTCGCCGCGCGGGCAGCGGCCAGCTCAGGCGCCGAAGCGATCGCCGCGCGACACGCCGGCCCCGCCGTTGTGTTTCGAGTGCTACCGCGTCGACCTCGCGCGCGAGCGCGCGCTCCAGGCGGCGCGCCATCTCAACACCGCCTCCGAAGCGCGGTTCCAGGACTCGCTGCCGTTCGAGCCGATCAACCGCGCGCGTCTCGAACGTCTTCGCGCCGAGCGCGCAACGGTTCGTGCCGCGTGAACGTCGGCGCGGCTCGTTTTGTCGACCGGCGGCGCCACGCACAAATCGCCGCGCGCCATGCGCTCGAGCGGATCGCCTCAGGGCTCGCAGTCGCGACGCCGGGCGATCGCCGATTCACGCAATGTCGTCGCTGCAGCTGCCCGAGGCCTGGTTGCCGTTCGTCGTCTCGCGCTGAATTTGCCAGGCCTGGCTTGAATCGCATGCGATACTGTCCCCACCGTCACTCGCTGCGCTCACTGGTCACGCAGGACGGGACACATCTAATTTGACCCTCTCATTCCTCGCTCTCGTCACGTTTGCCATTGCCGCCGCTGCCGTGGCGGGCTGGCTTCTTGGTCGGTCTTCCGTCAACCGACTCCACTCCGAACTTGCGAAAGAGCGCGCGGTGCATGCCGAGCGGCTCAAGACCTACGCCGAGGCCGAAGCGCGGATGCGCGAGGCGTTTCAGTCGATGTCGGCCGAGGCGCTGCAAGTCGAACAACCAGGCGTTTTTGCACTGGCCGAGTCGCGGCTGCGCGAAGCGCGCACCGAGGCGACCGCCGATATCGACGCGCGGAAGAAGGCCATCGACGATCTGGTTGTCGCCACTCACCAAGGTGATCGAACAGGTCGACCGCGAGCTCAAAGACTCGGAGCGGCGCCGCATCGAGGGCGAGCTCGGCCCTCATGCAGCGGCTGAGCGCCCTCGACACCATGGGACGCGATCTGCGCAGCGAAACGGCGCGGTTGATCGATGCGCTGAAGCGTCCCGGCGTGCGCGGCCGCTGGGGAGAGCTCCAGCTCAAACGCGTCGTCGAGCTGGCGGGCATGATCGAGCATTGCGACTTCGACGAGCAGCACACCCTGACCAGCACCAACGGCGACCGCCGGATGCGGCCCGATGTCATCATCAATCTGCCCGGCGGCAAACACGTCGTGGTCGACGCCAAGGTTCCGCTCGACGCGTACCTCAAGGCGCTCGAAGCGCAGGACGAGACGCACGCGGCAGGCGCTGCTGCGCGATCACGCACGGCAGGTGCGCACGCATCTGACGCAGCTCGCCTCGAAGGATTACGCCGCGCACATTCCGTCCAGCCCGGAGTTCGTCGTGATGTTCCTGCCGGGCGAGATGTTCTTCAGCGCCGCGCTCGAGCAGGATCCGTCGCTCATCGAGTTCGGCGTCGAGCTGCGGGTCATCCCGGCGAGTCCGACGACGCTTGATTGCGCTGCTCCGCGCGGTCGCCTACGGCTGGCAGCAGGAGGCGATGGAGGAGAACGCGCGAAAAATCAGCGAGCTGGGCCGTGGTCTGTACGACGCGGTCCGCGTCCTCGGCGGCCACTTCGACACGCTCGGCGCGCGGCTCAAATCTTCGCTCGAAGCCTATAACCAGGCGGTCGGATCGCTCGAGGGCAACGTCCTGGTGAAGGCGCGCCGCTTCAAGGAGCTCCAGGCGACCGCCGGCACGGAAGAAATCAAGGCGCTCGAACCGATCGATCGCGTTCCGCGCATGTTGCAGGCGCGCGAGCTCACCGACGGATTGCCCTTCACCGATCCCGTGGAACCAGAGACCGAGCCCGCTTAAGGATTCAAGAAAAATGGGTGCTACACTCCTCGCGGTCCGTGGCCGCCCAAATCTCCACCGCCCCTAGCCCCGCGGTCGTCAACCCGTCCTCACCATCCGGGCGTAGCCGTCGCATCGCAGGGTTCGCGGCGCTGGTTGTCATCTATCTGCTGGTCGCCCACGTCTTTCCCCGCCCCGAATCGGTGACGCCGGCGAACTGGCGGATCACCGGCATCTTTCTGGCGACCATTGCCGGCCTGATGCTGCAGCCGATGCCGGGCGCCGTCATCGTGCTGATCGGGCTGATGATGTTCGTGCTGATCGGCCGGATGCCGATGGCCGAGGCGCTCACCGGATTTGCGGCGCCGTCGGTCTGGCTCGTGCTCGCCGCCATGATGATCTCGAGGGTGCTGCGGGAGTCCGGGCTGGCGCGGCGCATTGCGCTGCTGTTCGTGCGGCGGTTCGGCACCACCTCGCTCGGCGTGTCCTATTCGCTGGTGATGACCGACGTCACCTTGGCGTCGGGGATTCCGTCGATCACGGCGCGCAGCGGCGGCATCGTGCTGCCAATCACCCGCAGCATCGCCGAGCTCTACGACTCACATCCGGGAGCGACCGCGCGCCGTCTGGGAACGTTCCTGATGGCCGGTCTCTACCAGGGCAGCGCCATCGCCTGTGCGATGTTTCTCACTGGCCAGGCGAGCAACGTGCTCGCCGTCGGGCTGGCGGCGCAGTACGCACAGGTGACGATCACCTGGACCAGTTGGCTGCTGGCCGGCTTGCTGCCGGGCCTCGTCTCGTGTCTGGTCGTGCCGTGGGGTGTCTACCGCATGCTCAAACCTGAGATCACGCATACGCCGGGTGCGGCAGCCTACGCTCGCAGCGAGCTCGAGCGGATGGGCCCGATGAGCAGCCGCGAGCGCACCGTGCTGGGCGTGTTCTGCGGCATCGTGCTGCTGTGGGTCACGTCGCAGTGGCACACGCGGCTGATTGGCTTCTCGCTCGACGTCACCCTCGTCGCATTTCTGGGTCTGGCGGTGCTGCTGGCCGCCGACGCGATGACCTGGAGCGATGCCCTGGCCGAGAAGAACGCGTGGGACGTCTTCGTCTGGTACGGCGGACTGCTGACGATGGGCGACGTGCTGAACCGGACCGGATCGACGGCGGCATTGGCCGGCTATGTGGGCGGGTGGTTCACCGGGATCAACTGGTTCCCGGTTCTGCTCATGACCATCGTGCTCTACTTCTACGCGCACTACGCGTTCGCGAGCATTACGGCGCACATGCTGTCGATGTTTCCGCCGTTCGTCGTCATGCTGATCGGTCTCGGCACGCCGCCGACGCTGGCCGTCTATTCGCTGGCCTGCATGGCCAACCTCACGGCCGGCCTCACGCACTACGGGACGACGACGGCGCCGATCGTGTTTGCCGAAGGCTACGTCTCGCAGCGCGACTGGTGGCGGGTTGGCTTCGCGATGTCGGTCGTGAACATCGTCATCTGGACGACGATCGGGTTCGCGTGGTGGAAGCTGGTGGGATTCTGGTAGCGGGGCGTACGTAGGGCGACCCTCGTAGGGTCGCCGGGAAAGGACCAATGTTTTTTGCGGATCGTCTATTGAGTGGCAAGGCGGCGTTGGTGACCGGCGGCGGGACCGGCATCTGCCGGGGCATCGCGCTGGCGCTGGCCGAGGCCGGGTGCGATGTGGCGATTACCAGCCGGAAGGCCGAGCACCTGGCGCCGACTGCGGCCGAAATCGAGCGCGTCGGCGTCCGGTCGCTGGCGGTGGCCGGTGACGTCCGCGTGCCCGCTGACGTCGACGCCGTCGTCGCGCGCACGGTCGACCGCTTCGACCGCCTCGACATCCTCGTGAACGGCGCGGCTGGCAACTTCATCTGCATGGCCGACAAGCTGTCGCCGAACGGCTTCGGCACCGTGGTGGACATCGATCTCAAAGGCACGTTCAATGTCTCGCGAGCGGCCTTCCCGGTGCTGAAAAAACAGGGCGGAGCGATCCTCAACATCAGCGCGACGCTGCAACTTCTCGGAACGGTGGGGCAGTCGCATGCCGCGGCGGCGAAAGCCGGCATCGATTCACTCACCCGGACGCTGGCGGTCGAATGGGGACCGGAGAAGATCCGCGTCAACGGCCTGGCCCCTGGCCCGGTGGAAGGCACCGAGGGTGTCGCACGGCTCACCACGCCGGCGTCGCAGAAGCTGATTCAGGAGCATTGCCCGCTCGGCCGGATGGCGCGCATCGACGAGGTCGCTGCCGCTGCCGTGTTCCTGTGTTCAGACGCTGCGTCGATGATCACCGGCGTGACGCTCGTTCTCGACGGCGGCCTCTGGCTCCGCTCCGCTCGCGCGCTGGCGACGGACTAGCGATGCAGCTGTCGTTGTTCCCGCATTCGCCAGCTGACGTCTCCCCGCCGGCCATCCTGTTCGTCCGTCACCCCAAAGCCCGTCGCTACATCGTGCGTGTCACCCGCGACGGCGGCGTCCGCGTCACCATCCCGCGTTGGGGATCGAAGCGCGAAGCGGAGCGCTTTGCCGACTCGCAGCGCGCGTGGATCGACAATCAGCTCGCACGTTGGACTGCGGATCAGGCGAAGGCACGTGAACATCTGCCGCCGGACATTGCGCGCGCGTTGTGGCGGGGCGCGAAACACGAGCTGCCGCTCCGCCTGCGGGAGCTCGCGGCCGTTCATGGCCTGACGGTGTCGCGGATCAGCGTCCGCAACCAGCGCTGGCGCTGGGGTTCCTGCTCACGCGCCGGACACATCTGCCTGAACTGGCGCCTCGTGACGATGCCGGACTGGGTGCGCGACTACGTGTTGATCCACGAGCTGATGCACCTGAAGCGGATGGATCACTCGCGGACATTCTGGAAGCTGGTCGCCGAAGCCTGTCCGAACTTCCGCGACGCACGCCGCTGGCTGCGTCAGTACGAACCGACCGTAGCGAATCCCAACCGAACGTAGGGCGGACCTCTTAGAGCGTTTTTCACACCGCTGTAGAAACCCGATACCCGCAGTGCCGGAGGAAGTTTCGACACTCGGTGGGAGTGAACAGGCCGAGCGCGGCCGCAATCAGATCACAGACGTGGTCAAAGGTCCGAGGGCGCGCCGCCCGGATGAACGCCTTGAGTTTCGCGAACGCCAATTCGATCGGATTGAAGTCTGGGCTGTACGGCGGCAGAAAGCGGAGCTGGGCGCCGACCGCCTCGATCGCCGCGCGCACCGCGGGTTGTTTGTGGACCGGGAGGTTGTCGAGCACGACCACATCGCCCGCCCGCAACGTCGGCACCAGGACTTGCTCGACGTACGCGAGGAACGTTACCTGGTCGATCGGCCCATCGAAGACCGCGGCGGCGCCGAGGCCATCGAGGCGGAGCGCCGCGACAACGGTGTGGGTGTCCCAGTGGCTGCCGGGCGTGTGATCATGCAGACGCCTGCCACGCAGACTCCGGCCGTACCGCCGCAGCAGGTCCGTCGCGACGCCGCATTCATCGAGAAACACATACTGCGGCATGTGGCGGAGCGGCTGCCACGCCTGCCACTGCCGCCGCGCGGCGGCGACGTCAGGCCGGCGCTGCTCGTCGGCGTGTACCGTTTTTTTTGAGCGTGAATCCCAAACGCGCGATCGTCCGCCACAACGTGCTCAGCGCCGCCGACGTCGGCACGGCGGCGCGCAACTCGGTCAGCGTGGCATCAGGCCGCGCGACGATCAGCGCCGCCAAGCGCTCTTCTTGGCGCGCCGTGAGAACGCGGTGGCGAAATTTGATTTGCTTCCGAGGCGCGAGCGACCCGGTCTCGCGCCGCCGTTGGATCAGGCGATGAACCCACGCGCGGCTGACCTCGTATTTGGCGGCAACCGCGTCGGCATCCAGGCCCGCATCCCACGCCTTCGCGACACGCTTCCGCAAGTCCATCGAATACGGCGCCATGACACCTCCGCGACAGAGGTACCATGGCAGCCGTACTGACGTACAAGGGGAAAACGCTCTAGGTCCGCCAGATTACGCCTTACACCTGGTTGCGCGGTTTCACACTCCGGGTATCGGCCGGGCCGTTTGCTATCCTTGATCGATGTCCGCCAGGGCGGCGTTCGTCGCACTCGCGCTGCTGGCCGCTCCGGAGCCCGATGCCCCGAACATCATCGGTGTAGTCGAGGTTCCGCGGCTGCTGAAGGCGTACACGGCCGACGGCGAGCCGCTCAAGCCTGAAGGTATCCGCATTCCGCTCCGCGCTCGTCCCACATCAGATGCCCCGGTCGTCGCCACGATCGTTCGGGCAGAAGAGCTCGCCACGGTGGAATACACCTACGAAGAGCTGGGCGCGATGGTTCACGGCCGCGATGGTGACTGGAGCCTGGTCAAGACCAGTGGCGGCATCGCCGGCTGGATGGCCGCGGCCGACGCCGGTGAGTTCCATTCGCTCGACATGTTGCTCCGTGACAGGCTCACCTATCTGACCGATGCGTGGGACGGCGTGTTGACGAGGGCTCCGGCCAGCACCGAACGCGTGAACGTCCCGGCCGATCCCGAGCGACGCCTTGCCGGTTATCTCGAGCCGAACCTTCAGACACTTCGCATCGTGCTGCAGCCTGGCGACGACGAGGAGGAGATTCGGCAAAGATATCGTCCAACCGGCATGGGGTCGAGTCGCGGCCCGGATGGGACGCGTGTGCTGTCGCTCGAAACCGGCATCATGCTGCCGGCCTTCGAACAGCCAAGCACGCTGACGCCAATCGTGACCCACTTCGAGACCAACCGCGCCGATGCGGCGTTCCAGAACACGCACCAGAGCCCGCCGCAGGTCGTCGTCTTCGACAGCCGGCCCGGCTGGTTTCAGGTCGGCCTGGCGAATGCCGACAATTGGCGGGGCGCGAAGCGTGCCTGGCTGCAGGCGTCGCCGGTCTGGCGTTTTCGCGCGGTTGCCAGCGAAGCCGAATCGTCACGGCTCGCGACGCGTGCATTTGGACCGGAGAGCCGGGACGTGCGTGTCCTGGGCCTCCGAACGGTCAGCGACGCTCTTTGGGCGGAAGTGGAAATCGTCAACCAGTCGGAGTGCGCATCGATCGAGCCTCCCAAGGTGCGCGCACGTGGCTGGATCCCGGTGCACGCGCCGTCGGGCGCGCTGAACGTCTGGTATTACGCTCGCGGGTGTTGAGATGCGCCGCGTGCCGTGGCTGTTCGCGTTGGTGGTCTTCGGAGCGGCCGTCATCGTTTACGTGGCAACTGTGCCGGCACCGACGCCGTCGTTCGACGAACCGTCACCGACCGCAGCACCGATCTACGGATCCGAAGTCGTCCGAGAGTTCCCTCACGATCCAACCGCATTCACACAGGGGCTGATCTACCTCGACGGCTTCCTCTACGAGAGCACGGGTCCGACCGGACACTCCACGATCCGCAAGGTCCGTCTCGACAGCGGCGAGGTTGTGCTGCGTCGCGCGTTGGACGATCGCGCGTTCGGGGAAGGACTCACCGAGTGGCGCGGGCGCATCCTGCAGCTGACCCCGATCCGCACCGAGGTCTCGATTCCGTCAGCGTTGAGGAAAATGGGCGATCCTGCCGTCGCGCTGCCGGAGCTCGGCCGGAAGTTCGGCGTCAACGTCGGCGTGATCTACGACGTCGAGAAACTCGAGCCTCAGGCGACGTTCACCTACGAAAACGAGGGGTGGGGACTCACGCACGACGGTCGTCGGCTCATTCTCAGCGACGGGAGAGCCTGGCTCCGCTTCATCGATCCCGAGACCTTCGTCGAGACCGGGCGGGTGCGGGTGACCGATGCCGGCAAAGAGGTCACTTTTCTCAATGAGCTCGAATACGTCGACGGCGAGGTCTATGCGAATGTCTGGCAGACCGAGCGCGTTGCGGTCATCGATCCGGAATCGGGTCACGTGAAGCGCTGGATCGACCTGACTGGTCTGGCCGCCCTCCTGATGCCCCCGCCAGATCCGAACTCGGGAGCGGTCTTGAATGGGATTGCCTACGACCCCTTGCGAAAGCGCTTGTTCGTGACCGGGAAACGGTGGCCGATAGTGTTCGAAATCAGGCCCGTCCTTTTGCCGTAGAATAGCCGCACTCCCCGGCATATGCGCTTCCTGCGGCTCCGCTCGCTCCTCGCGTGGCTCGCCGTGCTGCCGGCGGCAGCCTGTAGCGACCCCGAATTTACGGCGTTCGAGCCGCCCCATGCTCCTGCGCGGTCGCTGGTCCGCCTGATCGTCGCCAAACAGGGCGTCGGGAGCGTCATCTGGGACGCCGGTGAACCCGACGAACGGACCATTCCTGTCAGCATGCACGGGCCATGGATCTCGATCCCGGCCGATGCGGAGCCGGGTAATCACCCCGTGAAGCTCGGGTTCTGGGGAGGACAAACGAAGGCGGTCGACTTCAAGGTCGACCCGGTGCCTGCCCTGCGGCTTGAATATCCCCGCATCGATCACGTGATGCCGCTCTTCACTCAGTTCGATGGCGGTCAGACGAACTTTGCGCTGTATGTGCAAGGAGCAAACCTCGAGGTCGGCGCGGTCGTCGAGGTGAACGGTGCCCAAGTGCCGACGTTCGCTCACAAAGGCATCAAGAACAATCTGTTCGGCGTGCCCGAGGACGCCCTCGCGTACCCGATTCACCACTATATAGCGGTCGTGGCAATGCCGGGACCACGCACACCCGGGGACGAGCTGTCGATCATCGTCAGAAATCCTGACAACAAGATCAGCCCGACGCCGGCGACGTTCGTCGTGCCCGATGCGTCGACTGTGATGGACAGCGACGGCGACTCACTCACCGACGCATGGGAGCAGGCCGGACACGACGCCGACGGTGACGGCGTCAACGATACCGATCCGTACCGCCGGGACATCTTCGTCGAGCTCGACGTGATGGACGATGTGATTTACCCACCGGCCGACACGACCGCCAGCCAGCCGGGAACGCTCGACGCGGTGCGCACCATGTTTGAATCCGCGCCGTTTCTCAATCCGTTGGCCGAGAACGGCATCAATCTGGTGTTTGCGGTTGGCAGCGTCTGCAGCGTCGACACGGTCATCTTCGATGCGAACCTGAAGCCGGTGACGAACGATCCCGATTGTGGAAGCGAAACCGCCACGTTCTCGCAGCTCAAGAACAAGTTTTTCGACCACAAGGCGCTCGGCGACATGTATCACTATGTGATCTGGGCCAAACACGAAGCGCTCGGCGACACCGGCAAGAGCGACATGCCGGAGGGCACGAAGCATGAGCCCGCCGACGATGTCATCATCGGCATCGGGGACGACCCGGTCTACAACTCCGAACGATCCCGAGCGGAAATCCTGGCGCACGAGCTGGGCCACAACCTTGCGCAGAAGCACGGCGGCTCGGACGACGAGAAGTACAACCCGAACTACTGGAGCGTGATGTCCTACACCTGGGTGCTCAGGACCGATTCGACGCTCACCGAGCGCCGTTGGTGGGTCACCTGTCTGCCGTTCTACTACGCCAAAGCCAACGAAACCGAGCCGATGCTCGATCTGCCCGCAAGCATCAACATCATTGTCGGGTATTCAGCTGGAGTCGCCAGTCCTGTTGTCGAGAACAACTATTCCCTCGACGAGAAAAAGGGCGTGTGTCAACAGGAGGTCGACTGGAATGAGGACGGCACGCCGGGCGACGGGACGCCAGCCCTCTCGACCGCGTTCAGCGTCGATGCGAACAACAACACCGTCAAGACGGACACGATCGATGATTTCGCGAACTGGCCGGCGCTGCGATTCGATGGCCCGAAGCTGAACGGCACGCTGGACAACCCGCTGTTGCCTTGATCACATGCTGCGAAAAGTGTTGCTCGCGCTGATCGTCGTCGGGGCCGCCGGAGCGCTCGCGTGGCGTCTGTGGGCTCCCGATCCAGTGGAACGGGCAGCGGCATTGACGGGCAATCCTGAACAGGAACAGCTGTGGCGCGCCGCGTCGTCGCCGCACGCCGCTGCCGCAGTCGAGCGGCTCGCCGCGCTTCAGCCGTCCGGGCCGGTCCCCCCCTTGTCGCCGGCGCCGCAACAGAAGCCTCAACCCGGCGCCATCCCGTCGAAGGTGATGAGCACGATCCGGATCGTGAGCGATCTGGGGGCGGGGGGCTCCGAGTTCGCGGGGAAGGCGCTGGTCGTGCAGGTGGACGGAAACGGGGAGCGAATCCTCCTGCAGCTCGCGCCGAAACGGCAGCTGGCCATCGTGGCGAAGGTCGGCGGCAAGCCTCTGGGCGTCAGTCAGAAGGAAGCCGTCGACGTCCAACTCAGGTGGCGGCCCGGGCGGATCGAGCGCGAGCAGTTCATCGCCGTACGCACTCCGGCTGGCGTCGAGATTGCGTCGCTGGTTCGAACCGGTCGCGAGCGCGTCACGCTCAAGGCTCCGCTGCTGTCCGGCGGCATGCTGACGGCCACGCAGTCACTTGGGATTCCGCTGAACGATGCCCTGTCGATAGAGGTCGACGGCCCCGGCTTCAAGGACACGCTTCAGCCCGGCATGGAGAAGCCCTACGGCGAGCGCGTCATCCGGGTGGTGGCGAGCGTCGCGCGACCGGCGGGGGGAAACGACGGCGCCGCGTACGGGATTGAGCTCATTACGTGGCGCTTCAAGTAGGTCATGCCGTGACAACTGGCGCAGGGGACGAACGCTGGCGCCGCATCTCCGGCCTCTACCATGCGGCGCTCGACCGCGATGCGAAGGACCGGGGCACGTTCCTCGAGTCGGCATGCGCCGGGGACGAAAGCCTGCGCGCCGAGGTCGAATCGCTGTTGCGCTACGACGACTCGGACGCGGTGTTGCCGCCCGTCACGCTTCCCGAGGGCGCCGCACCGGGACGGCTCGTCGGACGTCAGCTCGGGTCGTATGAAGTACGTGCCCTGCTCGGCGCCGGCGGAATGGGCGAAGTCTATGCGGCGTACGACCCGCGGCTGAAGCGCGACGTCGCGATCAAGGTCGTTCCGGCGACGCTGGCCGCACATCCCGAACGACTGAAGCGTCTCGAGCGCGAGGCGCGCGCGGCCGCCGCTCTGAATCATCCCAACATCCTCGCCGTGTACGACATCGGCATGCACGAGGGCGTGCCGTTCATCGTGATGGAGCGCGTGCCCGGCGAAACGCTCGCCGATCGAGTGGAGCGCGGTGCGCTGCCGGTGAGCGACGCGCTCGACGTCGGCATCCAGATCGCCGACGCGCTCGCGGCGGCGCATGCCAACGGCGTGGTGCATCGCGACCTCAAACCCGGCAACGTGATGCTGACGCCGGAGGGCCGCGCCAAAGTGCTCGACTTCGGGCTGGCGAAAGTGTTGGCCAGCGACCCTCCGTCGGCGCGGTCCGAGACGCGAGAGTCGGTAGCGACGCGTCCCGGGCAGATTTTCGGCACGCCCGCCTACATGGCGCCCGAGCAGCTGCTGGGACGCACGAGCGACCATCGCGCCGACATCTACAGTCTCGGCGTCATCCTCTACGAGCTCGTAACCGGCCGCCGTCCCTTTGCCAGCGACGCCCTGCTGGCCGCTGCGCTTCGTCGTCTCACGCAGCCGGCGCCAAACGTGATTGACGTCGATGCGTCAGTGCCGGTTGCGGTATCAGATGTGATTGCAAAGTGTCTGGCGACCGACCCGGCCGACCGACCGGCATCAGCCGCCACGCTCAAGTCCGAGCTCGAGCGGCTGCGCAGCGGTCTCACCCCGTCAGGGCGTGTCACGCCGCAGCGTCCGAGGCTGTCCCGCGTCGCGATCTGGGTGGTGGCCGCGAGCGTGGCAGCGATGGCGGCTGTTGTCGGCATCGCTCGCTGGGGCGTGCCTGGCGCGACGGTCACGCCCCCGTCGCGTCCGATCATCGCCGTGCTCCCTCTGGCGAATCTCACCGGAGATCCGGCGAACGATTACATCGGCATCGGCATCGCCGACGCGTTGACGACGAGCCTGTCGCGGCTCTCGTCGGTGTCTGTCGTCTCACGCGAGACCGCTCGTGATTCCGCACGGCGCACCACTGAACCCTCTCGGCTGGCGCGCGAGCTCGGCGTGAGTCTCCTGGTGCAGGGCAGCCTGCAGCGGGTGGGCGATCGGCTGCGCGTCGACGCCAAAGTGATTCGCGACGATGGGACGATTGCCGTGGCCGTCGAATCGGAAGCGGCAATGTCAGACCTGCTGACCGTCGAACGCCAGCTCGCCGATCGGCTCGTCGAAGTGCTGCGTGTCGCCGTCAGCGGCGCCGAACGGCGGCAGCTCGCTCGATCGCTGACCAGCAGCCAGGAGGCGCTCGAGGCGTATTGGCGCGGAGTTGCGCTGCTGGAGCGAACAGACGTCGCGAGCGTGGACCAGGCGATTGTCAGCTTCCAGCGGGCGATCGCGTTGGACGCGAATTTCGCACTGCCGCACGCGGGGATGGGCGCCGCCTACGTGAGAAAGTACAGCGCGACCAACGACAAGGAATGGATGACGCGCGCCGGCGACTCGGTGAGCCGGGCTCTCGAGATCGACCCGGCGCAAACCCAGGTGCGATTGTCGCTGGCGAATGTCTATCGCTCCACCGGTAGGAACGTCTCGGCGATGGCGGAGCTGCGTCGAGTGCTCGACGACGAGCCGACCAACGACGAGGCCCGGCGGCGGCTCGGCTCGATTTTCGAAAGCGAGGGACGGTACGACGAGGCGCTCGAACAGTTTCGGCGAGCGGTCGACGATCGGCCGCAGTACTGGTTGAACCACGACCTGCTGGGGCTCTTCTACTATCGGACCGGACGTTTGCAGGAAGCGGTCGGCGCCTTCACGCGCGTGACAGAGCTCCGCCCCGAGTCCGCTCAGGCGTTCCAGCGCCTCGGCACGACCTACCAGGTGCTCGGCGATTATCAGCAGGCGCGCCGGAACTACGAGCGGGCGCTCCAGGTCGCCCCCGACGAAGGCGTGCGGGCGGCCGTCTATTCCAACATCGGGACGATGGACTACGCGGAGGGCCGATTCGAGGACGCCGCACGGGCCTTTTCCGAAGCGGTCCAGCTCTTTCCGCGCCGTGCGCTCTACCGGAGGAACCTCGGCGATGTCTACCTGCAGCTCGGACGGGAGCGCGAGGCGCGGGCTGAATACGAGACGGCGGTCCGACTCGCGGAAGATGCGCTGGCGGTGAATCCGAACGATGCGCGCACGATGGCGCAGCTCGCTGTCTACGAGGCCAAGGTGGGTCGCCGCGCCGACGCCGAGCGGCACATCGAGCGGGCGCTCGTCATCAACCCGCTGCCCGAAGTGCTGTTTCGCCGCGCCGCCGTGTTGGCGCTGCACGGCGATACGAAGAGCGCGCTAGTAGCACTCGCTGAAGCGGTGACGAAAGGATACCCGGTCGACGTGGTGCGCGACGATCCGGATCTGGCGCCTCTGCGATTGACACCCGAATTCAAGGCATTGACCGCCTCGAAATGACGGCGGCGAAAGGAGCCAACGTGAAGCGACTGGTCATCTGCAGCATCCTGTCGGCGGCGCTGCTGGGGTGCGACCCGGGAGGAAGCGAATCCAACCCGACCCCAGTCGGGCAAACGGGGCAGCCAACGCCGACTTCCCCGGTCAACATTGCGATTGAAGGAGCCAACGCGGTTGACGGCGATCCGCCGCACCGAAACAACCTGATCGTCATGACCGCCAACGACAATCACGACACGACGGTGACCGCGGCGTGCGTCGGGACGGCGACGACCTACCGGATGCGGCAGGTCAAACGCAAACACAAACTGAGGTGGCACATCCAGAACGATCTCTACAACCCGTGCCCGTTTCTCAACTTTGCCGACGTCGAGCTGCGCTTTGACGACCCGATCATGGCCGATGGCGTTCAGGAGAGCGAGGCGGCCTTGGACGTTCTCAAGCCGAAGCCCGGAAAGACCTACATCGATGGCCGCGTGCACGCCGATCAGATGAAGGCGCCCAACAAAATTGACCACAAGTATCTCGTTTACTACAAAGGACTCAAGGCGTCGCCCGACCCCGAGATCGACATCGACGGCGCCTGCGGCGGGTGTGGACCGGGCGGCGGCTCGTAGGCGTTAATCGCCCTTCTTGAAAATCCGTCCGACGTCCATCCCGAAGGCCGGCGCGTCGCGGGTGCCGGTGATTTTCACCGGTACGACCGTCTGACCCTTCTCGCGGAACAGCGGGTCGGCGATCTTGAGGAGCATCGACTTCCAGCCGGTCACTGTCTGGGAGACCTTGGCATCCATGTAGAGATTGCCGCTGAAGTTGATCGCCTCGCGCCGGAGCGAGTAGGAGCCGCCGAGGCGCACCGCGGCGCCGGGAATATCGAACACCAGCGTCGGCAGCCGCAGCACGGCGTCATTCAGCGTGAAGCGCCCCCGGAAATCCGAGGCGACTCCCGGGGCGATCGGCTGGGCCTTCGCCTTGCTGACGTTGCCGCTCGCCCGGCGGCTCATGTCGTTGATCTTCTGCTGCACGCCGGCGTTCGTGAACCGCCCGCCATCGATGGCGAACGTCCCGTCGAGCTCCAGCTTGTCGACGACGTCCTCGTCGCCGGGCGGGATCACGAACTTGGCCTTGAGGCGCAGCGCTCCGGTCATCGGCGGTCGGCTGGTGTTGATCGCCAGCCGCATCACGTCTTCCAGCCGACCCTGATCGATGACGACGGCGAGCGCCACTTCGCGGCCTTGTGCGCCCTTGACGTCGTAGACGCCGCCGGTCGCACTGACCGACGTGTTGAGGAACTTCGCGTCGACTTTGTCCAGCCGCGTGTCGCCGTTGGTGCCATCGATCACCGCATCATAGGTCGCATGCAACGCCACCTCATGGCCGCCGACATCCACCTTGAAATTCGGCACATCCGTGTCACCCTGCGCGCGGATCGTTTCGAGCCGCCCCGTATAGTTGCCTTTCGATGCGAGCGTTCCCGAGATCCCCTTGAACACGCTGAGGTCGGCGTTTTCAAAGGTGAACGTGCCGTGGACCGGCGTGTGGCCCGGGTCGTCGCGGTGCCATGGACCAAAGAAGCCTTCCGTGACGATTTCTCCCGGCGGGACGGCGTTGGTCAGCGAGGTCTCGAACGGCATCTCGGTGTTGACGCTGACGTTCCGGACGCGCAACTTGTGCATCACCCACGTGCGATGCTGCTTCTCCCGGTTGCGCGGAATGATGATCAGCTTCGCTTCGTCGGCAACGAGTTCATCCACGACCACCTGCCGTCCCTTGACCAGATGCGTGCCCGTGATGCCGATCGGGTCCGGACCATCGTCCTGGTTTTCGCCGGGAGGGATTTGGATTTCGAGGCCGTCCAGCCGCACCCGGTCGACGCGCCGGCGCCACGCGCTCATCAGGCTCGCGTCGACGGTGAACGATTTCACGGAGATAAGGGGTGGGACGTCGCGGCGACCCTTGTGACGGATGGTGAGGTCGGTGCCGATGGCGTGGAGCGTCGGAAAGGCCCGCAGCGTCAGCCCGCCGAGCTCGACTTCGGCATTCAGTCGATCGGCGAGAGTTTCGGTGACCCGCTCGCTGAGGATTTCGGACGAGAACGGAATGCGCGCCGCCGCAACAATCGCGACGATGATCACAAACGCGGCTATTGCCGAACCGATGAGCCAGCGCCAACGGCGACGCACGCTGCCTCATCAGCACGACCCATGCCAGCCGGACAGATCGGCCGGCACTTCAAAAGCTGCAATGGTCGCGTGACGGGCGCTGTCTTCAGGGTCGCCAGGTGCTCAATGGCACCCCGGATGCCGACATTCGCAGCGCAGCTCGATCTGGTCGCCCTTTCTCTTACAGTATTCGCTGCAGTACTTGCCCCACTCGCCGCCCTTCTCGACAGTGCAATCACAGGCCGGATGCGCGCACTTGGTCCCGTTCGCCATCGCAACCTCCTCATGAGCCGACGTGCCGACAAGCCGACTCTACGCCTCGGCCGGTGCGACCACAAGCAAGATCGAACCTCAGCCACACGGGCGGCTTCGATGGAAGTGCTTACTGAGTTGCGCAGGGTGCTGGCTGAATCACGCAATGTGCTGGACGACTGAGGTCGCCGCGTGCTCGTCGAATCCCAGCACCCTGCGGCGAAGCCCCTAGCACTCTGCGGCGAAGCCGAAAGCACCGTGGGGTGAAGCCGCTGTACGATTCACGGAGCACTTTCGGAATTCGAGACGTGAGATGCGATTGACGGCGGTTCGCAACGCGCTCCTGGACTGGCGGATCGGGAGCGTCATGCTTCTGGTGATGGCTTATGCGGTCTACGGTCCGGCGCTCGACCGCGTGTTTGCCGCCGATCAGCTGACCTACTTCGCTGAAGTCGGCGGGGAACAGTCGCTGGCGGCCGGTCTCCGTCATGTCGACTACGCGCTCTCCCGGGTCTATTGGAAGGGCGACGACCTGCTGTTCCGGCCCGTGCTGTTCATCTGGCTCGCCATCGCCAATCGTCTGTTCACGTACCATCACTGGTGGTGGAACGTGGCGAACGTCGCCATCCATTGGGCCGTTGCTGTCGCGATCCTGCGGCTGCTCCTGGCGATCCGTCCCTCGCTGCTCGCCCTGCCGACGGCGGTGTTGTTTCTCGTCCTCAAACCGCCGATGGAGCTCGTGCTCTGGAATCATCTGGGCGGCTATCTGCTGGCGTGTTTGTTTCTGGCCATTGGCCTGCGGTCGTTCGTCAGATTGCTGGACGGTCAGCTGTCCCGGGATACCTACGTCGGTTACGCCGCTGCATTGACGCTCGCGGCGCTCTCCTACGAGGCCATGGTGCCGATTGCCGCTGCTGGCGCCGCGATCCTGCACGTCAGGCAGCCCACGCGGCCATCATGGCGCCGCCTCATCGCCGTGCTCGTGCCGGTGATCGTGTTCTCCGCGCTGTATGCGGCGCACGCTCTGCGTGCGCCTCGCCTCGGCTATGTCGATCGCGCAGACGGTCAGGCCCTCTTCGAGGCGGCGAATGCCGGCAGCGTCCTGATCGGGGCCGGCCGCGTCCTGACCGTCTGGACCCTGGAGCTGGCACTGCCCGCGGCGCTGCAGCTGACGTCGGTTCCGTACGAACGGTTCGGCAAAAGCTTCGCGTTCTCGTGGAGCGATCCTTTGCAGATGGCGAACCTCGCCGTTGTCGTGCTGGGAGTCGTCGCGACAGGCTTTTCGACGTCATCGGAACGGCTGCGACGCGTCAGCCCGCTTGCGGTGCTGCTGTTGACCGGGCTGCTGACGTATGCGGCGCTCATCGCATTTGGCCGCTCGTCCGACGAAGTGTCCGCGATCACCTATTACGCCTACCTGCCGGCGGTTCTCCTGATGCCGCTCGTTTATGCGCTGGTCGATTTCGATCGGCTGTCCGGCCGCAGAACGGCGGTGTTGATGGCGGTGCTCGTCGCGTTCGCGTTCATCCACGCGACGGGTACCATCAGAACCGCCCGTGAGGTCGGCCGCACCAACCGCTACCAGTCGCTCTACGTGACACGGGTGATTTCGTTCGTCGATGCCCACCGCTCGGAGCCGGACTTCTCGTTCCGAATCGAGCCGCACCCGGAAAGCCTGGATCCGACGGTGGTGTTGATCGCCGGCTACCCGAACGACCCCGCCGCAACTCGTGATGAGCGGCGCATGACCGAAATTCTGTTTGCCCCGTACTACGACGACCGCAACCCGAAGTACGTCCTCAGCGCATCCGCCGAACGGATCGTCCGCCAGCGCCCGGACGCTGGCCGGTAGGTTTGCCCAGCACCCAGTACCCTCACGTGTCACTGTGCGATGGTGAGCACAGGAGACCGAGACTCCAGGGACCAACGGTCCGGATGTCGAACCTCGAGACCAGGGACCGGTCGGTCCGGAGCGACGGGCTGCTGCGCCAGCAGGGGCCACGCGAACATCGCGACCGCAAAAGCCACTGCAACCACCGCAGGTATCCATATCCCAAACCGATTCATGTCGTCTCCTTGGGGGCGGTGAACACGGCCCACACTCAGCCGCTAGACGCGTCAACGGGATGAAAAGGGGCTCACGACGTCCGAAAAGCCTTGACCCGCCCAAAAAGCGCGCCTGGAATGCTCTAGACTCGCGTCATGCTCGGACGCCGCGCCTCAATCCTCGCCGTTTACGCCCACCCGGACGACGAGCTGTTCCACGGCGGCGGGATGCTCGCCCATCTGGCCGACGGTGGCGTGCAGGTCACACTGGCGTGCGCGACCAAGGGGGAAGCGGGGAAGCCGCATCCATCAGTCGGCCCGGTCGCGGATCTGGGCGAGCATCGCGCGGGAGAGCTTCGTCGGTCGTGCGAGATCCTCGGGTTCCAGGAACCACGTTTCCTTGGCTTCCACGACTCGGCGAGGAAGGAGCGCCTGCGCCGCGACGATCCGCGGGCGCTGGTCAACGCCGACATGCTGGAGGTCGAGGCCGCGATCCTCGACGTCATCCGCGACGTCAAGCCGCAGGTCATCGTCACGTTCGATCCCCACGGCGGCTACTACCATCCCGATCACATCGCGGTGCACCGCGCGGCGACTGCCGCGTTCTACTCGAGCGGCGCGATCGCTCCGGCGGACGCTGCGCCGGAGCGGCTCTTCTACAGCACGTTCGCCGTGGACGTCTTCCGCGAGCACGCCGTCAGGACGCAGGGCTGGGGTATCGTCGATGGCCTCGACCCGGAGGTCTTCGCCGTCAGCAACGAGATGGTCGCCGTCGCGTTCGACGCGCGTCCGCTCATGGATCGCAAGCTCGCGGCTTTCGCCGCGCATCAAGCCGCCTTCGGTGTCTCGCTCGAGATGCTGCGCGATCCGCCGCCCGAACAGGCGCGCCGTCTCGACGCGTTTGCGCCGATCATGGAGCAGGAGGTGTTCGCGCTCGGCGCGACGCGCGGCCCGGTTCCACGGTGGCCACTGCGCGATGTCTTCGACGGCATCGACCACCAGCGATGAACGTCGTCCTTTTCGGGGCGACCGGGATGGTCGGCGCGGGAGCGCTTGACGAGTGTCTCGACGACGAGCGCGTGCGATCGGTCGTGGCCATCACGCGATCGCCCATCGGTCGTATTCATCCGAAGATCCGCGAGGTGCGGCGCGACGACTTCTTCCATTACGACGACTGCGGCGCCGGCTTCGCGCAGTGCGATGCCTGCTTCTTCTGCCTGGGCGTGTCGTCGATCGGCATGAGCGAACCGGCGTACACGCACCTGACCTACGATCTCACTTTGGCCGCGGCGCGAGCGCTGGTCGAAGCCAATCCCAGAATGACGTTCTGCTATGTGTCAGGTGTGGGCACCGACAGCACGGGACAGGGTCGGACGATGTGGGCGCGTGTGAAGGGCAGGACTGAAAACGCGCTGTTGGCGCTGCCGTTCCGGGCCTCGTACATGTTCCGGCCGGGCTACATCCAGCCGGTTGGCGGCGTCAGATCCCGGACGGCCTGGGTCCAGGCAGTGTATTCGATGGTCGCCCCTCTTTATCCGCTGGTGCGCCGGGTTCTGCCGAACGCCACCACCACCACCGCTGCCCTCGGTCGAGCGCTGATTCAGGCGGCCGCCTCCGGGTATCCCAAGCGCGTCCTCTATGCACAAGACATCAATCGGCTGGCGGTCGGGCCGGTCGGCGCGGACGCGTGAGCATTGGCCACCCTGAGCTGGTTCTGGATCGGTGTCGGCGCCCTCGCGCCAGCTCTGGCCGGCCTGGTGATGGCGTATCCGATGTGGCGCGTGAACCAGCCAATCCTTGGCAGCCTCGCCGGGAGCTTCGTGATCTTCGCCTCGGCAATCGCTCTCATCATGCGCGAGCATGTCGAGCTCGATCGTCACGTGCAGGCGTGCCTCGAGGGCGGCTTCACGTGCTGGCCGGATCCGTCGGCGTTTACCAGGTACGCCATCTACGCGATCATCGCGCTCGTGCAGGTGATGGCCCTGTTCTCGCTGAGCATCAGGGTGGAGCAGCAGCTCCGGCGGCGCGGCTACGATCCGGAGTGGCGCTAGGGGAATTTACAATTGTAAATTTACAATTATGAATTCTATTGGCGGTCGCGCATCGGCGCGAGGACCAGCTTGTTGGTGACGGGATCCAGAATCAGCTCGAGCCGACAGATGTGGCAGCGATACACCACGCCGGTGCGCGGTGAAGGCTCGGACTCACTGTGATGGATGGCCAGGCTGCAGGCCGGACACGTCCAGGGCATCGTGCCGGAATTTTAGCGGCGAATTAGTTCCGGCACAAATGTCTGAAAACGCTGCGGTCGACCAGCAGCGGCGAGCCGGGCGGGTAGGTGCGCCGGCCTGTCAGGCTCGCCAACAATCAACGAATTGCGTCAAGCGTCGCCTGGGACTGTCGAATGCCAGCGGCCAGCCACCCGCGCTCGTTGCTGTTTGTGGATCGTTTTTCGAGTGCCTGCAGCGCGGCGATCCGCGCGTTCAGCGCGACCCGGTTCGTCCGATCGACCGCCAGCACCATGTCGGTGAGGTAGAGGGCGAGCAGCGCATCGGTCGCCGCAAGCTCGCCGGCGCGACGGGCGACCGACTCCGGTCCACC
Organism: uncultured Acidobacteriota bacterium; assembly: GCA_963728825.1. Taxonomy (GTDB): domain Bacteria; phylum Acidobacteriota; class Vicinamibacteria; order Vicinamibacterales; family CAVVIG01; genus CAVREM01. The sequence continues at coordinate 240,025 of CAVSLA010000003.1, read as the reverse complement.
CGCCAGCCGCACCATTTCCGGGTACGCCTGGCTGGGCGGCCCGAACATCGTCGACGGGTTGCCGTCGAACCAGCCGACGTAGCCTTCGTAGATGCCGCGGACCGACCAGCTGATCTTTCCGTAGGTTTCGCCGATGTCCAACGCCGGGGGAAGAGCGATCTCGCGCATCAGCGCCAGCACGTCCTTGCCCGCGTTCATCCCCGCGACCGTCTGATCGTGGACGTAAAGAATCGCGTCCCGGTAGCGGGTCAGGACGCGGCGGACTTCGGCGGCGCCGACAATCGGTTGACCGTGGCTCGGCAACACCAGCTCCGGCTCCAGCGCGAGGACTGTGTTCAGCGAGTTGACGTAGTCCATCGCCCAGCGCGGTTGCGTGCCGCGCAGCGTGTAGAGGTTCGGAAACGAGCCGTAGTAGTTGTCGCCGACGAACGCGGTCTTGAACTGCGGAATCCACACCGTCACATGATCCGGCGTCTCGCCTGGTGTGTGCAGCACGTCGAACGCCACGCCCCCGATAGTGAAGGAGTGCTTGTCGCCGGTCAGGACGGTCGGCTGAATCGGGGCAGCCGGTTTCGCACCCGCTGCCGGTGGGACAGCCGTCGTCACTGCCGCGCCTCCGCCGAACTGTGCGGCGTTCGACCGGGCGAAGTAGCCGTTCAGTCGGGAAAGCACTGCGAGGAATTCGACGCGCGCCTGGTGCGCGACGAGCTGTGTCTGGGCCTCCATCCACAGCGGCAATCCGCCGGTGTGATCGCCATGCGCGTGGGTCAGCACGATCGCGCGCGTCGGCGCGGCGCTGATCGCCGTCAGCGCCTGACGATGAGCCTTCGCCACCGCGCCGCCGCTGGTGTCGATGATCACGTTGCCGTCGCGGGTGACGACCATGAAGGTGTTGCTTTGCGGAATCTGCACCGCCGTGCCCATCTCAGCGCCGATGGCGGCGTGGATGCCGTTCCCAACGTCACGCACCTGCGGTTGCGCCTGGGCGATCGGCCCGTGATGTTGAAACACCGCGACTAGGAGGACCGACAGTATCAGCGTCTGTGTCGGTTGAATGTTCAGCATGGCGTGAGTATAGGTTGCTTGCCACATCGGTCCGACGATGCTAGCGTCGTCGTCCGCCGGCATGAATTCGTGCAAGAGCGTTAATTCCGGCATGTCTCTCGCTCACTCGTCTGGCGGCGGGCGTTTCGAACCGGCAACGCGCGTCTCAGGAGGCTGGATGGAGCGAGACACGTTGATGAGACGAAGACAGAGATTCGCGCATTGAACGAAGAGACGAGGACGGAGATGCGCGTCTTGCACGAAGAAGTCATCGACAGAATCGGCGTTTAGTTGGCGGTGGGGCGGTCGACGCGATCGATGACGAGCACATCGACCGGGCCTCTTTGCGATTCCAACCGGAGTCCGAGCTGTTCCTGTACCGCGGTAAACAGGGATGTGCCGGTATCGACGGGTCGATCACTTGAGGCTGCAGGGCGGCAGATTGCTGTTTGCTGCAGTTGCGGGTGCGCCCGACGACGGACTCCCTGCACAGTCGTCACCTGACGAAGGCCTCAGCTGAGCGCATCCGCACGGAATTTCATCGCATCAGCCTTCCAGCCTGAAGCCTACTTCCCATCACTCCACGATCGCCTGCATCACGGCGGTCTCGTAGTCACGATCGACCTGTCGGTTCGGGTTCGAGGTCTGCACCATCATGATGCCGACAATTTTTTCCTTTGGATCGATCCACGAGTGGGTACCCCACGCGCCGATCCAGCCGAAGCTGCCCGGCGACACGCTGTAGCCGGCAGCGACCGGATCGGTGACGACCTGCACGCTCAGACCAAACGCTCGTCCAGGCTGGCGGCCCGTGAATGTGTCCGGTACGTGGACCGACCGCATCAAATCGACCGTCCAGCGGCCAAGCAGCCGTTTGCCTTCGAGCTGCCCGCCGTTCAACAGCATCTGTGCGAACCGGACGTAATCCTCCGCCGTGCTCACCAGGCCGCCGCCACCGCCGAAATACGTGCCGCTCGGCGGCTGCGTGGGAGCCGGCTGTGCCGTCAGCCCCTTGGCCGATCGCTGGTACACCAGCGGGACCCGCGGCGCGCGGTCTGCCGTGCCGACGAAGTAGGTATCGTTCATCCCGAGCGGCTGAAAGATCCGCTCTCGCAGGAACCGATCGAACGGCTGGCTGGACGCGACCTCGACGATGCGGCCGAGTGCGTCGAAGCCGGCGCCGGGACTATAGGCCCAGCGCGTGCCCGGTTGGAAGGCGAGCGGTACGGAACCGAGCTTCGGCAGGTACGTGGCGAGGGTGTCTGTCCGCGCCCGGTCGATCTTCCCGGCCTCGCTGGCGCTGATCCCGCCGCTGACCAGGCCCGATGTGTGCGTGAGCAGGTCGCGGATCGTGATTTCGCGGCTTGCCGGCACCATGTAGAACGTCGGATCGCCCGCCGCCGCACCCGGTCCGGCCGGGCGGGGCGTCTCGACCGCGACCTTCAATGACTTGTATTCGGGGATGTAGCGCGAGACGGGGTCGGACAGCCGGAGCTTGCCCTCTTCCATCATCATCAGGATGGCGGCGCCGACCACCGGCTTCGTCATCGACATGATCCGGAAGACGGCATTCGGCGCCATCGGCCGCTTCGCCTCGAGATCCATGTAGCCGTGCGCCTGGAGATGCGCGACGCGCCCGTTGCGCGCGACCAGCGTCACGGCCCCGGAGATGTCGCCCTCCTCCATGTGCCGCTGAATCGTCGACTGAATCCGCTTCAGCCGGTCCGAGGAGAGCCCGACCTCCTCCGGGCGACTGGTCGTCGGCACCGCGCTGAGGGACGCGACCGACCAGACACACGCGAGTCCCAGCAGGCCCGAGGCCACGATGATTCTCGATCGATGCATTGGAGCCTCTCTTCAAAGCTTGAGTTGTGAGGCTTCAGGCCTGGGCTTTAGGCTAAAGCCCAGAGCCGCGAAGCCGGTCCCCCGACAGGATACAATCCACCCTGCGCTGGCGTAGATAGTAATCGAGGAGGATGGGAATGAGGACTGATACCAAAGGGCTGATTCGTGGTGTCCGTCGCGCGGTGATGACAGGCGTCGCGGCGCTCGCGGTCTCGGGAGTGTTCGTCAGCGTGGCGTCGGCCGCCGAAGTCGAGATTGTTCCCGACCTCGTGTACGGCCACAAGGACGGCATGGCGATGACGCTCGACGTCCTGAAGCCGAAGACGAACGCCAACGGTGCAGCCATTCTGTACATGGTGAGCGGTGGGTGGGTGTCGCGCTGGACGCCACCCCAGCAGACGGCCACCCGTTTCCAGTTCCTGCTCGACAAAGGCTTTACGGTGGTGGTCGTGCGACATGGCAGCAGCCCGCGCTATCAGGTGCCTGACGCGGTGTCGGACGTCCGGCGGGCCGTGCGGTTCGTCCGCCACAATGCGAAGCAGTGGGGGGTCGATCCGAACCGCCTCGGCGTCCATGGCGGAAGCGCCGGCGGGCATCTGTCGCTCGTGCTCGGGATGGCGTCCGACGCCGGCGATCCGTCGGCTGAGGAGCCCTTCATGCGCGAAAGCAATCGCGTCCAGTCGGTGGTCGCGTATTTTCCGCCGGTCGACCTCCGCACGATGGCGCGCGGCCCGATGCTGGCGACGCCGGAACAGCGATTCCCGGCACTGAATTTCGAGAAGGAGAAAGCCGCGGACATCTCGCCGATCCTGTTCGTCACCCCGGACGATCCGCCGACGCTGCTCATCCACGGCGACAAGGACACGACCGTGAACATCAGTCACAGCGAGAAGATGTACGCGGCAATGCAGGAGGCCAGGATCACGTCGAAGTTCATCACAGTGCCCGGGGCGGGTCACGGCTTCCGCGATGCCGATGCGGAGAAGGCGCAGGCCGCGTTGGTGGCGTGGTTCGAGGAAACCCTCAAGAAGTAAGGCGGACCTCTCAAGTCCGCCAAGCGTAGGTCCGCCAACCCTTACGATGCCAAAAAAGGTGAGCCGCCGGCGCTTTGTCGGCGGCTCGATCCGGCTCGCCGTCGTCTCGCAGCTGATTCAGCTCAAACCGCTCGACGCGATCGCCCAGCCGTGGGCGCGCCTCCAGACCGCCGAACGGCGGACGCTCCGCGCGGCGGCGGACGTCATCATTCCGGCACAGGATCGGATGCCGGCGGCATCCGCCGTCGGGACAGTGGCCTATATCGAGCGGATTGCCAGCCAGGACGCCAAGCTGGGCGCGCTGTTTCTGGAGGGCCTCCGCGCGCTCGACGCGCACTCCGGTGCGACGCATGCGGCGCGCTTCGACATGCTGATGGCCGATCTCCAGGTCGAGGTCATCGCCCACGTCGAGAAGACCGATTCGCCGGCCGGGTTCTTCTTGGCGCTGCGCGATCTGGTCTATGAGGCCTATTACACGCAGCCGCGAGTGATGAGCCTGATCGGGTACAACTTCCGCGCGGGCCGTCGACGCAGCGCGGCCGTCGAAACCTTCGACGAACAGCAGCTGGCACGCGTGCGCAAGATGGCGCCGCTCTACCGCGAGATCAAGTCATGAGCCTGCAGGCGACCCCGCAGGCAGCGCGAGACCGCGTCGACGTCGTCGTGATCGGATCCGGCGCGGCCGGCGCGGCGCTGACCTGGCGCCTTGCCTCGCAGGGCGCGTCGGTGCTGTGCCTCGAGCAGGGGGACTGGCTGCGCCCGGGCGACTTCGCCTCCGAGCGTCATGACTTCGAGGCGTCGCTGAAACGCGGCCGCTACGCCCTGTTCCCGAACGACCGCAAGCGCCGTGAGGACTACCCGGTGACAACCGCCGGCACCGGCCCCACCTACATCGTCATGTGGAATGGTGTGGGCGGCAGCACGGTGCATTGGGAAGGACATTTCCCGCGGTTCCATCCGTCCGACTTCGCTGTCCGCCGCCTCGATGCCGTGGCCGACGACTGGCCGATCTCGTATACGGACCTCGAACCCTTCTACGACATCAACGATAGGATGATCGGCGTGTCGGGCATCGCCGGCGACCCGGCCAATCCCCTCAGGGCGCCGCGCCCCACCCCACCCCTGCCACTCGGCCGGTCGGGCGAGGCGCTGGTGCGCGGCTTCGAGAAGCTCGGGTGGCACTGGTGGCCGTCCGACAACGCGATCATTTCGCGCAATTACGACGGGCGCATCGGCTGCGACAATCGCGGCCGCTGTAACTTCGGCTGCCCGCTCCAGGCCAAAGCGTCGGCCGACGTCGTCTACTGGCCGAAAGCGCTGAAGGCGGGTGCGAGGCTGACGACCTGGGCGCGGGTCCGGGAGATCACCGTCGGTGACGACGGCCGCGTGAGCGGCGTCCTGTACTTCGACCGCCGCGGCAATCTGCAGCAGCAGCGCGCGCGGGTCGTCGTCGTGTGCTGCAACGGCATCGGCACGCCGCGGCTGTTGCTCGCCTCGAAATCGAAGCGGTTTCCCGACGGGCTGGCAAATTCGACCGGCAACGTCGGCAAACATTTCATGAACCATCCGAGCCGCTACGTCGAAGGCATCTTCGATGAGCCGTTCGAGACGGAAACATTCACCGGCAATCCCTTTTTCAGCCAGCAGTTCTACGAGACCGATCGGGGACGCGGCTTCGTGCGGGGCTACTCGCTGATGGTCTACCGCCCGTTTGGACCGGCCAGCGTTGCGTGGGGCGACAGCGAGCCGGTGCCCTGGGGACGTGGGCATCACGAGGAGATGGCGCGGCGGTTCGGCCACAGCGTGGGGATTGCGGTGATGGCCGAGGATCTCCCCGAGGACGTGAACCGTGTCGAGCTCGATGCCGACTCGAAGGACTCGAACGCCATACCAGCGCCGCGCGTCACGTACCGGGCGGGCGACAACACGGTCCAGATGCTCGCCCATGGCGCCGCCGCTGCGCGACAGGTCCTCGAGGCAGCCGGCGCGTCGCGCGTCCTTGATTCAGGCAGGGTGATGAACTTTGCGCACTACATGGGCACCGCGCGCATGGGCAGCGACCCGAAGACCTCCGTCGTCGACGCGTGGCATCAGGCCCACGACGTTCCCAATCTGTTCGTCGTCGATGGCAGCTCGTTTACGACGTCGGCCGGCGTGAACCCGACGTCGACCATCGGTGCGCTGGCCATTCGAGCGGCGGACGGGATTTGGATTCGCCGCAAAGAGTGGACGTAGCGCACACGACGGGCTACGGAGACGGCGCTTTCATGAGCTGTCGAAGGAGAGCCGCGGTCTCAGGATGCGCCTTGAAGGCGGCGGCGTAGAAGACACCCTCGGCGATGGTCAGTGGCGTCCAGCCGGCCCGCCATCCGCCGGTTCCTTCGGAACCGCCTCCTGGCTTGGTCAGCTTTGCATCGAGACTTGCCCCCTTCTCGACGAGCCAGGTGACGAGGTCGTTGGCGCCGCGGTGCGCGGCGCCGTGGAGCGCCGTGTAGCCGTTGTCGTTCGCTGCGGTGACGACCCCGCCCAGCCCAAAAATCAGCTTCACCGCCTCGAGCGCCTCGTCGTTGGTGCCGGGGTTTTCGCCCACGTTCCAGATCCCAACGCCGGCGGCGACCATCAGCGGCGTGCTGTTGTCCTTCGTCGGCAGCAGCGGGTCGGCGCCCTGCGCCAGGAGCGCCCGCATCAGGTCGACGTCTGCCGATTTGGCGGCGAGCAGGAACGGCGTGGCGCCGGTCCGATCGAGCATGTTGCGGTAGCCGTCGCGCGGCTCTTTCGTCTGACGCGCGTTGACGTCGGCGCCGTGCTTCACGAGGATCTCGACGAGCTCGAGGCTGTCGATCGACCCGGTCGACACCGGACCCGGGTTCGCGAAACCCTTGTTCGGTCGGCGCGTCCACGCCAGCTGATGAAGCGCCGTCCAGCCCTGCTCGGCGGCATTGGCATCGGCGCCGTGGTCGAGCAGCCAGGACGCAAGCTCGTAGTGAGCGTTGATCGTCGCAAGCACCAGCGGGCTGGTGCCGTCCGGCAGCTTCTCGTCGACCTTCGCGCCGGCGGCGACCAGGACGCGCGCGGTGTCGACATGACCGCCGCGTGACGCGAAGAGGAGTGCGGTGAAGCCGCCCTGCGAGCGGGCGGCGAGGTCGGCGCCGCCTTCGATGAGCGCCTGCGCTGCGGCGGCATTATTCTCGATCGCCGCCCACATCAGAGCAGTCTGCCCGCGCCAGCCTTCCTTGGCGTTGACGTTCGCGCCTCGTGCAATGAGCGCGCCGACCACATCCACCTTGCCCGTCCGCGCTGCGGTCATCAGCGCCGTCTCGCCGTCGGCGGCGGCAGCATTCGGGTCGGCGCCGGCCTGGAGGAGGAGACTGACGATGGTCGCGTTGCCATTGGTGCACGCGACGGTGAGTGGCGTCACCTGGTAGCGGTTGGCGGCCGTGACGTTCGCGCCCGCCCGGATCAGCAGCTCCACGATCCTCTCGTCGTCGCGCTGGACGGCCCAGTGCAGCGGCGTCGAGCCGTCGGCGTCCGCGCCGTTGACGTCGGCGCCTGGCAGCGCGGCGCGGATCGCGGTCAAGTCGGCGGTGCGGATGAGGTCGGAGAGACGCGCGTCCGCGGCAGACGCCGTCAGCGGCGTCGTCAGGAGAAGCGCGGTCAAGAACGAACAGCAGCGGCGCATCACACTCCTGCGAGCAGATTCAAGGTGCCGGTGCTGTCGCCGAGGTTGTCCAGCGGATGGTCGATCTTGTCGAGCAGCGACAGGAGCAGGTTCGTCATCGGCGTCCGAGGCGGCACGACGAGGTGACGGCCGCCTTTGAGCCGGTCGCCGCCGCCCAGCACGACGACCGGGAGATCGTGATGCGCGTGCTCGTTGCCGTTGCCAAGCGCGCCGCCGAACAGGAACAAGGAATTGTCGAGAAGATTGGCGTCGCCTTCCGGCGTCGACCGCAGCTTCTCGAAGAAGTCGGCCGCGAGCTGCGTGAAGTAGGTGTTGATCTTGGCGTACTTCTCGAAGGGTTCCTGGCGATTCCCGTGGTGCGAGAGGCCGTGGTGCGGCTCGGTGATGCCAATCTCCGGGAAGATTCGCGAATTGACCTCGCGCCCCAGCATGAAGGTGCTGACGCGGGTCAGGTCGGCGCGAAACGCCAGCAGTTGGAGGTCGAACATCAGACGGACGTGTTCGTCGAAACGATCGGGCACGCCCAGCGGCCGATCGAGATCGGGCAGCGCGCCTTGATCGCTCTGCGACTCGGCACGCTGGATGCGTCGCTCGACCTCGCGCACCGACTCGACGTAGTCGCCGACGGTGGCGCGGTCGCCGGCGCCGAGCGTGCGCTGCAGATCGGCGATCTCGCTCAGTACCGAGTCGAGAATGCTGCGGTTCTTCCGCATCTGCCGCACACGCTGTGCGGTGGTGCCTCCCTCGCCGAACAGGCGTTCGAACAGCACGCGCGGGTTGTTCTCGACCGGCAGCGGCGTGGTCGGTGTCCGCCAGGCAAGGGTGTTCATGTAGACGCAGCTGTAGCCGTTCTCGCAGCTGCCCATGCGGTAGTTGGAGTCGATGCCGACTTCGATCGACGGCAGCGGCGTGTCGGCGCCGAGCCGCGTCGCCGCAATCTGGTCGACCGTGGTCGCGGCCTGGACGTCGGCGCCCTCGGTCCACTTGGGCCTGACGCCGCTCAGCCACGTCGCGGTCCCGCGCGTGTGATCGCCGTTGCCGTCGCCGGCGGCATTCGCTTCCATCTGACTCAGGCCGCTGATGACGACGAGACGATCGCGCAGCGGCGCCATCGGCGCCAGGATCGGCGAGAACTCGAATGCCGCGCCGACCCCGGCCGGCGTCCAGCGGTCCCACTCGTGATTCTTCGCGACGCCGTTCGGCATGTAGACGAACCCGAGCCGACGCGCCGGCTTGGGCTCGGCGCCGACCAGCGCCGGCACCATCGCGTCCAGAAACGGGAGAGCCAGCGCTGCGCCCATCCCCCGAAGCAGGGTCCGCCGCGGCAGGGATTTCGTCGTGACGAAACTCATCGTTGGTCTCCTGGCGGACCTAACAGGTCCGCCCTACGGTCTGCTGGTGGACCTGAGAGGTCCGCCCTGCGATTCTGGAACGGCTGGCTCGAGACGATGCCCAGGACAATCGACGAGAGCTTGTTGTCGTGTCTGGCGGCGTCGCGCATGATCGCGCGCACCGCCGGCATGTCGTAATACTCCACGCCGCGGCCGAGCGCGTAGGTCATGAGCTTCTCGGTCAGCGTGGAGATGAACAGATCCGATTGCGCCAGGAGCACGCGCCGCAGACCCGCCGCCCCTTCGAATGTCGTGCCGTCCGGAAGGACGCCTGAGTTGTCGATCGGCTCGAACGCCTGATCTCGATCGCGCCAGCGGCCGACGGCATCGAAGTTCTCGAGCGCCAGCCCGGGCGGGTCCATCATCTGGTGGCAGCTCGCGCAGGTGGCGTTCGCGCGGTGCTGCGCCATCCGCTCGCGCATCGACGGTACTCGCGTCGACGGCGCGCTTTCGTCCAGGCTCGGCACGTTCGGCGGCGGCGGGGGAGGCGGCGTGCCGAGCAGGTTCTCGAGCACCCACTTGCCGCGCAGCACGGGAGAAGTACGATGCGGATACGCGGTCACCGCCAGAATGCTGCCCTGACCGAGCAGGCCGCGGCGGTTCTCGTCGGACACCGCGACGCGGCGGAAATCGCTGCCTCTGATGTTCGGGATGCCGTAGTGTCGCGCCAGCCGCTCGTTCACGAAGGTGTAATCGGCGTTCAGGAGATCGAGGACGCTCCGATCTTCGCGCAGCACGCTCTCCACCACCAGCTCGGTTTCCTGCCTGAACGACTGGCGCAACGTGTCGTCGAAGTCGGGGAAGAGGTCGACGTCCGGCTGCAGGCCATCGAGATTTCTCAGATACAGCCACTGGCCGGCGAAGTTCTCGATGAGCGCACGCGATCGCTTGTCGGCCAGCATGCGCCGCACCTGCGCCTCGAGTACCTGCGGTTGGCCCAGCTTGTTCGCGGTCGCGAGAACGAGCAACTCGTCGTCCGGGATGCTGCTCCAGAGGAAGAACGACAGGCGCGACGCAAGCTCGACGTCGCCGACGCGGTACGACGCGTTCGGTGCGACGCCCGCCGGATCGCGCTCGATCCGGAACAGAAACTGCGGGCTGACGAGCAGCCGCTCGAGCGCTCGCTGGATGCCGGCATCGAAACCTGCGTCGGCATGCCCTTCCTCGTAGAACGCCATCAGGCGCTCCACGTCGTCGTCCGTGGCGGGACGACGATAGGCGCGGCGAGCGAGAGTCTTCAGGATCGGTACGCGCGCAGGCGGTGGACGTATTCGTGCGGACCTGCAGGTCCGCCGCTTGCGCCGGATAGCACGTGAAGATGCGTTCACGGCTCGGCGTCCGGCCCGGCCCGGTCGGCGAATAGGGCCCGCTGATCGTGACCGTGCTCAGGTAGGGCTGCACGCGCGTGTCCCCGCCGGCGCCGGCGTATGGACGGAGAAACGGCAGTCGCGCGGTTTCGGGCGAGGCGGACGACTTCCTCAGGAAAGTCACGGCCACCTGGCGCGGTCCAGCCTTGACCGGCACGCGCACATTCCAGTTGGCGTCCAGCGTGCTGCGCGATCCCGAGGCCGCGCGCATCCCACGGCCTCCACCCTGCGCCAGCCCTTCGAGGGTGAACAGGCCGAGGCGCTCGCCATCGATGCTGACCTCGAGCTGGTGCGTCTCGGCGAACGGCGGGATGTCAATGTCCTCGCCGCCGCTCGCGCCGCGGCGTGACAGTCGCACCTGAATCACGTACTCCGCATCCAACGGAAACGTGTAGGGAATCAGCGTCCCGCCTCGCGTGCCCGGCGGCAACCCGGCCACCTGGTCGTCCTGCCGCAGGTCCTCGCGGAGCTGGACGGTCTCAACGCTCGGTATCGGCGGTGCCACGCCCACGGCGAGGCGGCTGATCTTCTGCGCCGCACCCAGGTAGCGTTCCATCAGCGTCGGCGACATGCGCAGCACGCCCGCGATGTTGTCAAACCCGTAGCTCGCATCGTCTCCGGGCAGGAGCGCCGAGACGTCGACGTCGACCCCGAGCAGATCGCGGACCGCGTTCTGATACTCCGCGCGGTTGAGGCGATGAAACGGCGCCTTGCGTCCCGGGTTCGGCTGCGCGGCCGCCGCGCGATCGAGCGCCTGCTCGAGTGCCGATGTGAACGACGCGTAGGCTGCGGCGTCGGGTCGGGGAAGTCCTGGCGGCGGCATGACGCCGGCGCGCAGCTTGCGGATTACCTTCTCCCACCGCGCCGCGTCCGCGCCCGGGCTATCGACGCCCTCACTCAACACGAGTTCAGCGGTCTTCAGCCGCTCGTTGTGGCAGGAGACACAGTAGCGATTGAGCAGCGCCTGCTGGGAGGATGCCGAAGATACACCCTGCTGCGGTCGGGCTGCCTGCACCTGTGGCGACAGCGCGACAAGGGCGATCAGCCAGCCTGCGATGAGAACGGTGACAGAGTTCGTCATGCCATCCGGCGAGAGCCGTGGTGCAGCTCATTTTAGCGGAGATTGCGGGGCAGCGCGGGGTTCAGATGACCCGGTGCCTCCACCGACGACCGGCTGTGGTACGGTACGCCGCATGAGACGATTCATCACGTCGAGCTTCGCGATATTCATCCTTTTAAACGTATTCGTCATCGCGGCGGACGGCGATTGGGCCTACTGGCGCGGAGCGGATGCGACCGGCATGGCGCGCGGCGATGCGCCCCTGCGTTGGAGCGACACCGAAGGGATTCGCTGGAAAGCCAACATCCCCGGTCGGGGATTTTCCTCCCCGGTGGTCTGGGGTGATCGGATCTTTCTGACGACGGCGGTGCCGACCGATGCGGCCGCGGCGAAAGCGCGGCTCGTTGAACATCGGTTTGTCGTCCAGAGCTACGATCGCAAGAGCGGCAAGCTCCTCTGGGGGCATGTTGCGAAGACCGAGACACCCCACGAACTGGCGCATTCGACCTACGGCAGCTTCGCCTCGAACTCGCCGATCACCGACGGCAAGCATGTCTACGCGTTCTTCGGATCGCGTGGTCTTTACGCCTACACGCTCGATGGGCAGCCGGTCTGGCAGAAGGACTTCGGTCCGCTCCGCATGTTCATGACGTTCGGGGAAGGCGCGTGGACCTGGCTCGAGGACGGCACGCTGCTGGTGGTCCTGGATCACGAAGGCGAGTCGTTCCTGGTGGCGCTCGACAAGGTGACCGGCAAAGAGCGCTGGCGCACGCCGCGTCAGGGAAACACCAACTGGTCGGGTCCCTATGTGACGACCGTCAACGGGCGCAAACAGGTGATCGTGTCTGCCACCCGCGAGAGCGTCGGCTACGATCTCGAAACCGGCAAGCGGATCTGGTGGGCGCGCGGCCTGGGACAGAACACGATTCCGCAGCCGGTCGCCGCGGACGGACTGGTCATCGTGATGAGCGGCTATCGCAACCCCAACTTGATGGCCATCCGGCTCGGACGCACTGGCGACCTCACCGCCACTGATGCAATCGTCTGGGAAAACCAGCGCGGCAACTCCTACACGCCGTCGCCGGTCCTGCACGACGGCATCCTCTACATGCTCACCGATTCGGGCATGCTCTCAGCTCTCGACGTCAAGACAGGGAATCCGCACTACCTGCAGCAGCGATTGCCGAAGCCGTACCAGTTCAAGGCGTCTCCGGTCGGCGCAAACGGCAAGCTCTACCTCGCGACGGAAACGGATGATGTCGTGGTCGTCCGCATGGGGCCGAAGTTCGAGGTCCTGGCGACCAACACGCTGAAGGACCAGACCTTCATCGCGACGCCGGCGATCATCGACGGCGAGATCTACCTGAGAGGCCAGAACACGTTGTTCGCGATTGGCGGCAAACCCTGACGGACTCCTCCGGCGGCACAGGCTTCGCAGTCGTGTGGTCGGCCCGCGGAAACGAACCGAAGCTGATTTCGGGCGTTCCGCGGCGAAAGCGGAGTGCATGTGTTCATGGAAACCGATGGCAGGCCTGAAAATGCGGCGCCGGCAGGCGAGGGGCCGCCGCACGGCCTGGTGACCGAGGCCGTGCGGGATGAGGGTGTCGACCGGCAGATTCTGCAACTGCTCGCCGAGTTGAGAGTGGAAGTTTCTGCACTGCGGAGCGAGCTGCTCGGCCAGAACCAGCAGATGCTCTCGCGGATCCAGTTCCTTCACGAGGGGCTGATGGGGCGCATCAAGCAGCTTCGAGAGCAGCCGACGCCGACGCGGAGGAGACCGATCCGCTAGCCAGTCGTGTGCCCCCGTCGCACGTGGTGGCGCCGCCCTGCGAAAAAACCGCCGTCAAATCCCGAAAAACCGCCGCAGATAGACGTCCATTGTGCCCGAATGGGCGTCTAATATCGGCAGTCGGAACGCATGACCGTTCGGCCGCGCAACCCCGCTTGCCTCGTCGGACTCCTTGCGCTCTCGCTCTGCCTTCTTGCCTCACCCATGTCCGGGCAATCCGGGCCGATGTTGGCCCGGTCGTCGCCCGACACGCCAAGTCCCAATGAGACACACGGACGGTCCGGCTTCACGGCGTCGTCGAGCCGGTGCGGAGCCACACCGTTTCGACGCCGCGGTTGACCGGAGGAGCGGGACCCGGCCCCGGCCCTGTCCAGAACCAGCTCATCGTGGTCCGGCTCGCCGCAGCGGGCACCCTCGTCAAGAAAGGCGACCTGCTGGTCGAGTTCGATCGAACGAATCAGCTGAAAGCGGCCCGCGATCGGGAGGCCGAATCACGCGACATCACTGAACAGGTGAAGAAGCGGCGCGGCGAGCATCTGACAGCCCAGGCGCTCAGGGAGAGCCAGCTCAAACAAGCGGCGAACGACGTCGCGATCGCCAAGCTCGGGGTGATCGGCAACGAGAACGTGGGATCGATCGCCGCCGAGAAGAACGTGCAGACGCTGGAGGAAGCGACGGCGCGTCTGCAGCAGCTGACGAAGACGTTCGCGCTCCGTCAGCAGGTGGAGGCTGCCGACCTGCGCATCCTGCAGATTCAGCAGCAGCGTGCGGACAACGCCTGGAAGCACGCGCAGGGCAACGCTGAAAAGATGAAGATCGTCGCCCCGATCGACGGATTGGTCGTGTTGAGAAGCGTGTTTCGGACCGGGAACATGGCCGAAGTCCGCGAAGGCGAGGAGGTGCGGCCAGGCACGCCAATCCTGGACGTCGTCGATCCGTCGGCGATGCGGGTCCGCGTGAACATCAACCAGGCCGACATTCACGGGTTGGCGGCGGGGCAGGCGGCGACCATCACGCTCGACTCCTATCCATCACGTCAATTCAAGGCGCGGCTCGAACACCTCTCACCGATTGCCACCACCAGCATGATGTCGAACCGGGTCAGAACATTCGTCGCCGTGTTCAGCATCGAAGAGAACGACCCGCACCTCCTGCCTGATCTGGCGGCCGCCGTCGAGATTGCGCGGGGACTGCCATGAACCGAACGGTCGCCAGGCTCATGCTCGTCACCACGATCGTCGGCGCGGTGGCCGCAGTGGTGCTGGCCGCGCCGCGCTGGTCGCGTGGCCGCCTCGGGGCGATCCCGACCGCGGTCGTCCAGAGGGGCGTGTTCGTCGACTACCTCCAGGTGCGCGGCGAGATCCGGCCGGTTCGCTCGATCGTGTTGACCGCCCCCTCGTCGGGGACCGACATGCAGATCGTCGGGCTGGCGGCCAACGGCGCAACCGTCGCACCCGGTGATGTCGTGGTGGAGTTCGATCCGACGACTCAACTGCGTGCCATCGAGCAGCGTCGCTCCGAGGTGAAGCAGGCGGAGGCGGAGATCGCGAAAGTCGAAACCGAGGCGCGGCGCAGGACCCAGGCGGCGGACACCGAGCTGGCACAGGCGCGATCCGCGCTCGAGCGTGCTCGACTTGATGTGGCGGGCGCGGAGCTGGTTCCGCGCGTCGAGGCGGAGAAGCGGGCGCTGCTCCTCGCGAACGCGGAGTTGCAGGTGGCGGCGGTCACGCGCAAGGTCGACGGAGAGCAGCTGGTCGCCGCGGCGGACGTCGCGCTCGCCCGCCAGAAGCGCGACAAGGCGGAATTCGATCTCGCCGAAGCCGAGCGCACGATGGAGTCGCTCACGCTGCGCGCGCCGGCGGCCGGCACCATCGCGCTGCTGCCGAATTTTCGCGCGGGCGGGCCGATGGCCGGCTCGCCGCCGGAGTTCAAGCGCGGCGATCGCGTGTTCTTCGGCGCGCCAATCGTGGAGTTGCCCGACCTGACGTCCGTCCAGATGACCAGCCGACTCGACGAAGCCGATCGGGCGCGGGTCCAGAGCGGCGCCGCCGGTACTGGTCCGCGTCGATGCCGTTCCCGATCGAGAGCTGAAGGCGCGCATCGCCAGCATCGGCATGATGGCCCGCCCCGACTTCTCGTCATTTCCGCCGGCCCGCAACTTCGATGCGGTCATCGCCATCGAGGACGCCGATCCGCGCCTGCGAACCGGCATGAGCGCGTCGGCGCGAATCGAGATGAACCGGATCAACGACGTCATCATGGTGCCGGCCGCGTCGGTATTCCAGGCGGGCAGCGGTACGGTCGTGTACGTGGTGGCGGGCGGTTCGGCTTCGCCGCGTACCGTGACCGTGCTGCGGCGCGGTCGCGATCAGGTGGCCATTCAGTCGGGGGTGAGCGAAGGCGAACGCATTTCGCTGCGCGATCTCACCAGCGGGGAGCCGCAATGAAACGGTGGACGATGTTTGCCGTCCTCGCCGTTCTGACCGCGCTCGGGGTGGTGGTGACCTGGGCCAACGTCGGACCCGAGAGCCAGGACATTCCGACCGCGCGCGTGCAGCGCCGTTCCGTGCAGGTGACGGTACACGCCAACGGTGAGCTGCGCGCGATGCGTTCGGCGCAGCTGATCGTGCCGCCGGCCGGCAGCTCGCTCACCATCGTCAGCCTCGCGGCGTCGGGCAGCGCTGTCAAAGCCGGAGAGGTCGTCGTCGAGTTCGATCCATCCGAACAGGAGTTCGCACTCGAGCAGGCGTCGTTCGATTTGCAGCTTGCCGACCAGGAGATCGCCAAGGCCGAGGCCGAGGTCGCCGCCCAGGGCGCGGAAGACGAAGTCGCGCTGCTGAAAGCGCGCTTCGACGCCCGCCGTGCTGAACTGGACGCCAGCACGAACGAGCTGGTCGGCGCCATTCTCGGCGCGCAGCACAAGCTTCTGTTCGACGAAGCTCGCCAGCGGCTGGCCCAACTCGAAGTGGACGTGAAGAGCCGGCGTCAGGCGGCGGTTGCCTCCAGAGCGGTGCTGCAGGCGCGCCGGCTCAAGGCGCAGGTCGCTGTGGACGTGGCGCGCAAGAACATCGAGAACCTGCAGATGCGTGCCCCGTTTGACGGGTTCGTCACGTTGCGGATGAACACCATGGCGTTCGGCGGCATCATCTTCTCCGGCGCGGTGATGCCTGAATATCGGGTCGGCGACACCGCGAATCCCGGGCAGCTGATTGCCGATCTCATCGACACCTCGCGGGTCGAGCTGACCGCCAAGCTGGCCGAATACGATCGCGCCACCATCAGCGCCGGACAGTCGGTGCGGGTCTCGGTCGACGCGCTGCCGGGAGCCGAGCTGCAGGGGTCGGTCCGCTCGGTGAGCGGCGTCGCTTCGCGCCAGATGTTCGAAGGCAGCGCCCAGCGCCGGTTCGACATCGCCATCGACGTGGCCGGCGATACATCGCGCATCCGTCCGGGGGTCAGCGCCGCGCTGGCGATTTCCGGTCCGACGTTCGACGAGGCGCTCACCGTGCCGCGCTCCGCGGTCTTCGAAGTGGCGGGCAACCGCTCGGTCTACGTGCAGACGGCCGCCGGATTCGAGGCACGCCAGGTCAAAGTGGTCGCGTTCACCGAGTCCGCTGCCGTCATCGAAGGGCTCGAACCGGACGCTGAAGTGGCGCTCCTCAACCCCAATACCGCGGTCGGCGGCAAACCCGCACCGTCGTCGCCGCGAGGCGCCTCGTGAGAGACATGTCGCGGGGGCTGTGGGGGCCGGAGCTGCGCCGCAGCGTCGACAACCTCCTGGTCCACAAGCTGCGGACCTTGCTGACGATGCTCGGCATGATCTTCGGAGTTGCGGCCGTGCTCTCGATGCTGTCGATCGGCGCCGGGGCGCAGCAGCAGGTGATGGCGTTCATCCAGGATCTCGGCGTCCGCAACATCATCGTCGAGGCGCGTGAGACGACGGATTTCCAGGCCAATCAGAAGCTGCGCCAGCAGTCGCCCGGGCTCACGTTCCGGGATCTGCGGGCGATCGAGGCGGCGATTCCGGGCGTGGAGATGGTGACGCCGCGAAAGCGATTCACGCCGAGCCGCGTCGTCCCCAAGCCCGACACCGAGCTGCCGGTGGTCTACGGCGTCCAACCGAACTATCGCGAGATTGCCGGCTTGCGCGTGACGGAGGGGCGCTTCTACACCGACGATGAAGCGGCGCACGCGGCGGCGGTCTGCGTGCTGGGCGAAGCCGTGCGCTGGCGGCTGTTCGGGGAAGCCGATCCACTCGGCCGCTTCGTAAAGGTCAACGAGCAGTGGTTCGAGGTCATCGGCGTCGTCGGACCGCAGGCCGTGGCGCAGGGCGAGGTCGGCGGCCTGCCGGCGCAGGATCGCAACAACATGATCTACGTGCCGACGACGGCGGCGATGCTCCGCCTCGAGGACAACTACTCGGGCGTCCGCGACGAGATCGACGGTATCTTCGTGCGGATCACCAACGAAGCGGACATCGGCACCGCATCGGCGATCGCGCGCGGCATTCTCGAGACCAGTCACCGCGGCGCGTCGGACTACACACTGGTCGTTCCCGCCGAGCTGCTTGCCGAGCAGCAGCGCACCAAACGCATCTTCGACATCGTGATGGTGGCGCTGGCCTCGATCTCGCTGCTGGTCGGCGGCATCGGCATCATGAACATCATGCTGGCGAGTGTGATGGAGCGCACGCCCGAGATCGGCCTGCGGCGCGCCATCGGCGCGACGCGAGTGGACATCATCCGGCAGTTCGTGCTGGAGACGACGCTGATCGCGGTGGCCGGCGGCGCAATCGGGCTGGCGCTCGGTGTCGTGATGTCGCGTCTCATCGCCGGCTTTGCCGGCTGGTCGACGATCGTGACGACCGCCTCGGTACTGCTGGCGTTTCTGGTGTCGGTGGTGGTCGGCCTGGTGTCTGGAGTGTATCCGGCGATGAAAGCCGCCAGCCTGGATCCCGTCCAAGCCCTACACTACGAATAGAACCCTGTAATTCCTAACTCCTAATTCCTAACTCCCGAGGCGGTAGGTAGGCCGCCTTGCGCAGCATCTCGACCATCCATTCCGCGCACGGCAGGCCGGACGCGAGGAGCGCTCGCGCTTCACGCTCGACGTCGTACTCCACCCGCCGGATTGCGATCCCCTTGTCGTCGACGACTGCGTAGCCGGCTCGCGGATCGCCGTCGTACGACATGCTCAAGCACCCGGAGTTGGCCAGGGTGAATCCGGACAGACGCCGGACGAACGGCACATGGATGTGCCCATAGACGACACGCCCGGCTCCCAGCGGACCGTAGATGTGCGTCAGCTCGTCGTCCGAGCGATCAGCCGCTGAGATCGCCCACGCGTCGCCGGGATTCGCATGAACCACCGCCAAATCATGTGCACTCCAGGCGATTGGCAGCGTGCGCAACCAGGAGATGCGTTCGGGTCCGAGTTCGGCGATCGTGAACGCGATCTGTCTGGCGATGATTCCGCGTATCGAATGGAGGCCGGCGGCAACGAGGTAGTCGTCGGCCTTGGTCGGATCCCACAGCATCTCTTCGGCGTTGCCGTACACCCCCGGCCACCCCAGCTCGCGGATGCGATCGACCACGTCGGCTGACCGCGAGCCGCTGCACAGGTCGCCGCCCTGGACGATGAGGTCGGGAGCGACCGTCTTGAGGTCGGCGACGACCGCATCGAGCGCGGTCAGGTTGCCGTGGATATCGGAGACGACCGCGATGCGCATGGGCTACTTTTCCCCACGTCGAATCTTCTCGATCTTCGCATCACGCGCCGAGTTGAGGTGTTCGAGCTCGCGCCGGTGGTGCTGCTCGAGCGTCTCGAGCTCGGCGGGGTCCAGGCTCCTGCGCATCGCCGACTGATGCAGCACTGTCTGCTCGGCGATCTTGGCTTCGTAGAAGTTCCTGACTTCGGCGATCTGGGTGCGCTGTTCGTCGGTGAGCGGCACGACGGTGACGCCCTCGTCTGCGTCTTTCTTCCGCAGCCGCTCCATCGCGAGCTCATATGCAGACTTCGGAGCGTCGTCACCCATCATTTGTCCACCTGGAACGAAGAAAGGAGCAGTTCGAACTGCTTCTGGTTGGCGGCGACCGTCCTGACGGGGCCGGTGAACTTGACGAACACGTTGTTGCCGCCAGGTCCTTCGACGACCGCGCCCAGCAGCCGATAACCGGGCACCGCGCGGGCGCTGGTTGCCATTGGTCCACCCATACCGGTGTAGCTGCCCGATGAGTCGATGCGCGTCAGCGTCAAGCCGCGCGCCTGGCCCTTGTCGATCTTGGCGACCGCTGGTTTGCCGTCGGCGCCGACGATCTGTCCGCGCCACCGGTCGATGTTGTCCTGCACGCTGCCGCCCTGGCCACGCCCGAAGAAAAACACCGCGCATTCGCCCGGTTCCTTGTCGCCCTGCGCGGCGGGCACCGTATACGTCGCCGCGCGCATCGGCCGCTCGGGCTCGGCCTTCCAGCCGCCCGGCATGGTCCAGCGCAGGCCGCCGGCAGATTCGGCGAACGCCAGCGTAGCGGTCAGCGTGAGGATCGAGACGGTTATCATGAGCCGCATTCCGCGAGTATAGTCCGGTCAGATAGGTGTCAGACCGACATCGAATCGGTGTCAAACCGCGGCCGGAGCGCTGTCAGAGCGCGGTCGGAGAGGTATAAGAGAGCTGTCGAAGCGGTGTCAGAGCGGTGTCAGAGCGGTGTCAGAGCGGTGTCAGACATGTGTCGGACCGCGGTCGGATATTGTCAGTGGTGCCGGAGCAGATGGTGTCACAAACAGCGGGGCATGCTCGTCATGGTGACGAGGGAGCATAGCCATGGTTGGTCAGGCGACAGGAATTGTCATCGCGCATCTGATGGTCAACCTGGTCCATGGGGCCGCGCACTCGGGAGCACAGGTGCCGTTGTCCGCGCTGCAGAACGCGTTCGTGTGGGTCGTCATCCTCATCGGTCCGCTCGTCGCCTTGTGGATGATGCGCACCCATCGGCGGTTCGGGGCGGAACTGCTGACGCTGACCATGGCCGGAGCATTGGTATTCGGAGTGGTGAACCATTTCGTCATCGAGAGCCCGGACCACGTCTCGCGCATCACCGCGGACGGCTGGCGACTCCCGTTCCAGGCGACGGCAGCGCTGCTCGTGATTCTGGAAGCGGCCGGTGTCTGGATCGGCGTCTCGGCCATCCGTTCGGCCGACGCGCCCCGGCGTCAGACGACCTGACTACCCATGGGCGCGGCTGTGACGCTGTGCAGGTTGTAATTCCGCAGGAAGGTGAAAAACGTTTCGGTGATGCGCCACCAGCAGAAGGTCAATACCGATAGCAGCAGAATCGTGGCGATCGGAATCAGCAGCGCGAACGCCAGGCTGCCGCCGACGAGGGCGATCAGGCCCGCGATGCCCGCAAGTAGAAGCGCGATGCGGTGTGCGGGCTCGGCGCGGATCACCAAATCGTAGAGCGGCAGGTTGTCGCCGAACCGGTCGGTGTACCAACGCCGGATCACGGGATCGCTCAGGCCGGCCGTTCGCGGCGGATCGTAGCCTGATGCTTTGGCGTCTGCGGCGGCGACCGTCACGCGATCGGGCCGACGGGCTGCCCGCATGCCGACCACCGCATAGGCGACGACCACGCCTGCTGACCCCATCCACCTGATGGCTTCATCACGCGGATTGGCCACGGCGTACACCGCACTGGCCACGCCGAGTGCCGGCGTGAGGACCACCAGCGCGCGCACCAGCCGGATGCGTGAGCGGAGGTACGATGCATGCGCCCAGGCTTGCTCGTTCTGCATCACACGGACCTGATACGCGTCCTTCGGAAAGGGATCGTCGGCCGCTGCCGTGGGGATGTGGTGAGGCTGGCGCAGATGCCTCAGCGCGAACTGCAGGCGGTAGTGCTGCTCGAGCGGGCCGAGGATCGTATCGGCCACGCGATCGAAGACGACGCCCACGAAGTACGCGAACACGGCCAGCGTGGCAATTTCGCCGCTGGTATTGGTGGGGAGCCACGGCCCCGGATCGCCCATGGCGAGCATCGCCGCCGTGACCAGCACGGCGTAGCCGATGAGAAGCGGCTCGACGAGGAATTCGGCCGTCTTCATACCTCCCTCACACGTCCCGCGCCACCTCGTCGAGCAGCTGCCGCGCATCCTCGAAGGTCAGGAGCCGGCGGGCCTCGCTGACCGATTGCCACTGCAGCTCGCGCGATTCAGCTGGCGGGACCGTTCGCGTGAATCTGACGAGGAAGTACGCTACCCGCACGTGCTCGTGGCCTGACTTGAACGTCGACGTGCCGAGAACCCGGCCGATCTCTCCGTCCACGCCGGCTTCCTCGCGCAATTCGCGGAGCGCGGCTTCGGCGGGACGTTCGCCTTTCTCGATGTGGCCTTTCGGAAAGACCCAGTGCCGGGGATCCTTTTTGGCACGGATGATCAGCACTTCAGTCTCCGGTCCGCTGCCACGTATCGCGACGGCGCCGGCCTGCTCGACAATCTCCGGTTGATCAGCCAGAACGTTAGCGTACACCAGACCGGGATATCATCCGCAATGTAGAGGATATGTCTGCCGGGGCTTGAAACCAGATGGAGCGCCTGCAGCCATCCCGAGCCCGGACCGCCTTCGCGCGGAGCGCTTCGGCGCGCCGGACAAGTCGTGAAAAAAGTTGGCGGATGCTGGCCCTGGTGCTACCTTTACCCTTAATCAGGCGGACCCTGGGGACTCGGTGAGTTTGGAAAGGAGTTCCACGTGCGCAGCAGAGGGACGCTCGTTCTGGTCGTTGTCGCGGCTTTCGCGTTCGCGACGCCCGCCGTCGTGGCAGCGCAGACGCACGCCGTACCCACCTTCACGAAAGACATCGCTCCCATCTTCCAGGCCAAGTGCGAGGCGTGCCATCGGCCGGGTTCGATTGCGCCGATGTCGCTCGTCACCTTCGAGGCCGTCCGCCCGTGGGTGCGTTCGATCAAGCAGCGCGTCGAAACGCGCCAGATGCCGCCGTGGCATATCGACAAAACCGTCGGCATTCAGGAATTCAAGAACGACCGGTCGCTCAGCGACGAGCAGATCGCAACGATCGGTCGCTGGGTCGATGGCGGCGCGCCGCGCGGCAACCCGGCCGACATGCCGCCGCCGGTGCAGTGGCCCGACGAGTCCAAATGGAACTTCGCCGAGCTGTTCGGCGGCGCGCCCGACCTGGTGATCAAGTCGACGCCCTGGACGCAAAAGGCGCGGGCCAACGATGCCTGGTGGCGTCCGGTCGTCGAGACCGGCCTCACCGAAGATCGCTGGGTGCGTGCGATCGAGATTCGTCCCTCCACGGTGAAGGGACGCGAGGTCACGCATCATGCAATCGCGCGGCTCCAGCAGGAGGAGCCGGAGCCGGATCAGCAGCAGCAGAGCGGTCCCGCCGCGTTCGATCTGGGCGACTTCGCCAACACCGGCACATTCATGGAATGGGCGGTCGGCAAGCAGGGCGAGATCATGCGGCCGAATACCGGCAAGCTGATGCGCGCCGGCTCGCGGATCGTCTGGGACATCCACTACTCCTCGGTTGGCGAGGACATCACCGATACGGCGGAACTCGGCATCTACTTCTATCCCAAAGGCCAGGAACCGAAGTACCGCCAGACGCTGCATCTGATGGGCACCGATGGCATCGACATTCCAGCCAACAGCGTCAAGGCGACGCAGGGGTTCTTCGTGATGCGGCGCGCGGGCCGCGTCGAGAGCTTCCAGCCGCACATGCACCTGCGCGGCAAAGCGATGTCGATGGAAGCGATTCTGCCGAACGGCCAGACGCAGATCCTCAGCCACGTGGCCGACTTCAACTTCAACTGGCATAACTCGTACGTCTATACCGACGAAGCAGCGCCGGTCCTGCCGAAAGGGACGATCCTCAAGATCACCGCGTGGCACGACAACACGAGCGCCAAGAAGTCGAACCCCGAGCCGAATACCTGGGTCGGCGGCGGCGGCCGGACGGTCGACGAGATGGCCCACGCCTGGGTCAACGTGACCTACATGTCCGATGCGGACTACGAAGCGGAGCTCGCCGCCAGGAAGGCGCGCGAGGCGAGAAATACGCAACAGCAGCAGTAATTCAGTCGTCAGTCGACAGTCGATAGTCGATAGTCGCCAGTCGATAGTCCTCCGCCAGTCATCAACCGTTTGGGTGGTGACTGGCTTTTTCGCTCTGATCAGTGCAGGAGGATCCGATGCGCGCGTCGAGGTCTGCGGTGGCAGGTCTGACGGGAATGATCGCGCTTGCCAGTTGGGTCGTGTTGTCCGCCGGACAGGCCGGGCAGCTGCCGCTCGAGCCGCTCGGCAGCAAGGGCGAGGCGGTTTTCCCGTACCTCGAGGGTTGGTACACGAATCCGGACGGCACCTCGTCGATCCTCTTCGGGTATCACAACCGCAATTCGAAGCAATCCTTCGACATCCCGGTCGGACCGAACAACCGCATCGAGCCGGGCAACGCGGATCAGGGACAGCCGACGCACTTCCTGCCGGAGCGCAACAACCGGATGTTCACGATCACGGTGCCGAAGGACTTCGGGCAGAAAAAGATCACGTGGACGCTGACCGCGAACGGCATCACGCAGTCGGTGAGCGCGTGGCTGAACCCGCCGTACTTCGTCGAGCCGTTGCTGAACACCGGCACCGGCAACACGCCGCCGGTCATCAAGATCGGGGACGGCGTGGAGCACACCGGCCCGTCGAAGGGCACCTACGCGACGATGGCCGCGGCGGTCGGTCAGCCGCTGACGCTGTCGACGTGGCTGATGGACAAGGGCAACACGATCGTGCTCGATCCGAATCCGCAGCGCGGCGGCGGTCGCGGCCGGGGCCGCGGTTCCGACGATGCGGATGGCGCGCGGGGCCGGGGTCGAGGCGGCCCGCCGGCCGCCGCGAACCTTCGGTGGGACAAGTATCGCGGCGCGGGGGCGGTGAAGATCGCCAACGAGTCACTGCCGGTGACCAACGCCGCCGGCGAAACGGTCACGACCACCGCGACGTTCGCAGCGCCCGGCGAATACTGGCTGCGCGTCAACGCGATCGAGGGCGCCGGTGAAGGCGGCAGCGGTCAGTGCTGCTCGACCTCAGCGATCGTCAGGGTGAATGTGAAAGGCGGCCCGACGCAGTAGCGACTGTGGCGCACCTGAGAGGTGCGCCCTACGAACACCCGACAATACCGGCGCACCTAAGAGGTGCGCCCTACGTACCGGCCTCAGCGCTGATTCGTCGCAGCGTTTCCCGCCACGCGATGTGGTAGTGGCAATGGCCTCCGAACAGGTATCCGTTGCCGACCGCCGCGCCGGCGATCTCGACGCGAAAGAGGCCAGCCTCGAGCCGTTCAGCTCAGACCCTCCGCGAATCCCCGGCCGCAAGTCCCGAGTCCCGAGCGGTGATCGACCGCCAGAACCAGATCGCCAGCAATGCGAAGGCGGCGAGCGAAATCCACTGCGCCGCCCAGCCAGCCCACTCGGAGCCCAGCCCGGCCGGCGCACGCCCGAGAAAAAATGCGACTCCGGCGATTGCGACGCCGACCAGCCCCTCGCCGGCGACCAGGCCTGAGCCGAGCAGCGTGCCCCGTTCGATACGCGCGGCCTTATCGTCGCTGCTGGTCGCCCGACGCTCCGCCAGCAGCCGAAGCATGCTGCCCAGGAAGATCGGCACCATCGTCGCAACCGGGAGATAGACGCCGACCGCGAACGCCAGGACCGGCAGCCGAAGCGTCAGCGCGATCAGCGAAATGCCGATGCCGATGGCGACCAGCGTCCACGGCAGCAGGTTGTCGAGCACTCCCTCGATGACCAGCTTCATCAACGTCGCCTGCGGCGCGGGCAGCTCCGCCGTGCCGAAGCCGTAGGCGCGGTCGAGCAGGACGACCGTGAGGCAGACGAAGACGGCCGACGTCAGAATCCCGACGAGCTCGCCAATCTGGATGCGATCCGGCGTGCCGCCCACCAGATAGCCGGTCTTCAGGTCCTGCGACATGTCTCCGGCGATCGACGCGGCAATCGCGACGACGGTACCGACCGTCAGCGCCCCCATCTTTCCCGCGTCGCCGGTCCAGCCCATGGCGAGAAAGACCGCCGAGGTGCCGAGCAGCGAGGCGATCGTCATGCCGCTGGTGGGGTTCGACGTCACGCCGACCAGACCGACAATCCGCGCCGAGACGGTGACGAAGAAGAACGCAAAGATGACGACGCAGAGCGCCGCCACCGAACGATGAACGATGCTGTCGAGCGCACCGAACGCCTGTGGCACGAGCGCCAGCATCAGGAACACGCCGATCGCTCCGACGATGGTCACGCTGAACGGCAGATCGCGCGACGTCCGCGGCGCCGCCTGGTGTCCGCCGCCGCGGGCCCGCATCTGCTCGGCGCCCATCCGGAAACTCTCGAGCATCGTCGGGATGCTGCGAATCAGGGTGATGATACCGGCCGTGGCCACCGCGCCGGCGCCGATATAACGGACGTAACGCGACCAGATCTGACTGGCGCTCATCTCGGCGATGGTCAGCGACGTCTCGGGAAAGAACGGCGTGGTCCGCGCCTCGCCCCAGGTGGCAATGATCGGAATGATCACGAGCGACGAGAGCAGGCCGCCGCTCACCATCACCGTGCCGACCCTCGGCCCCAGGATGTAGCCGACGCCGAACAGCGCCGCTGAGATCTCGCTGCCGATCTGTCCCTTGTTCAGCAGCGGCACGTGCGTTTCGAACCCGTCAGGAAACACCTGGGCACCGCCGGCCAGCGTTTTGAACAGCGCGCCGACGCCGAGCCCCGCGAACACGCCCTGCGACCGCGCGCCGCCGGCCTCGCTGGCAATGAGGACTTCGGCGCACGCCGTTCCTTCCGGATAGGGCAGCGCGCCGTGCTCCCTTTCGATCAGCAGCCGGCGCAACGGAATCATGAACAGCACGCCGAGCAGACCGCCGCCCAGGGCCAGCAGCGTCATCTGCAGGACCGTCGGATCGAGGTTCCAGAGAAACAGCGCCGGGATCGTGAAGATGACGCCGCTGGCGACCGAGCTCGACGCAGAGCCGATCGCCTGTGACATGTTGGCTTCGAGGATGTTGCCGCGCTGGCCAGCTGCCGCCAGCACTTTGTAGACAGCGACCGTCATGACGGCGATCGGGATGGATGTTGAGATCGTCAGGCCGGCGCGGAGGCCAAGGTAGGCGTTGGCCGCACCGAAAATGATGCCGAAGAGGATGCCCGGTACGTACGCTTTGACGGTCGATTCGGGCAGCTCCCTTTCGGGAGTTACATATGGGGTGAACGCAACCACGGCGGTATTCTAGCCGCGGCCCGTCGTCGCACGTGGGTCACTTGGTCGTCGGCCACACCGTGAGCTGGTGTTCCTGCGTCACCGGCGCCATGCCCTTGTTGACGAACTTCTGGACGCGCTTCCCCTCGTAGGTTTCCGTCGTGTAGATGTTCCCCTGCGAGTCGACCGCGATACTGTGGACGCCAAAGAACTGTCCGGGCATCCGGCCGCCGGTGCCAAAGCTGGTCAGCACCTGCAGGTTGTCGCGCTGGACGATGTAGACGCGATTGTTCTGGCCGTCGGCGACGTACAGGTAGCGCTGCTGCGGGTCGCGCGAGAACGCGATGTCCCAGACCGATCCGGAGCCCTTGGTGTTCCTGGCGATGAACCCCTCGCGGACGAAGGTGCCGTCCGCTTTGAAGACCTGGATGCGATCGCTCTGCCGGTCGCAGACATAGAGCAGGCCGTCGTTGGCCAGATCGGCGCAGTGGACCGGATTGCCGAACTGCGGGCGCGGCGGGGCGGCCGGATCGTAAGCGCCAAGCTCCACCGCATCGTCAGGCGGCTTGCCGTAGGCGCCCCAGAACCGCTTCATTTTTCCGGTGGACGCGTCGAGCACGGCGACGCGGCGATTGAAATAGCCGTCGGCCAGGTACGCTTCGTTGGCCTTGCCGTCGACGAAGATCTTGGCGACGCGGCCGAAGTTGTCCGGATCCTTGCTGCCCCTGGCGTAGGTCGGCTGGCCTTCTTTGTTCTTGCCGCTCACGCGCACGTTCGGCTTGCCGTACTGTGCGACGAACTTGCCGTCGCGCGTGAACTTCACCACGTGCGAATCGCCAGGGCCGTTGCCGCCGATCCACACATTGCCGGTGTGGTCGACGAAAATCCCGTGATTCGATGAGGGCCAGTCGTAGCCTTGTCCCGGCCCGCCCCAATGGCGCACCACGTTGCCCGGCCGGTCGAAGACGACGACCGGCGGCGCGGCCTGGCAGCAGTCCGAGATCTTCAGTTCCAGACCGCGCTCGTTGTCGTCGAGATTCGTGGCGCCACGGTGGACGATCCAGACGCTATCCTGGTCGTCTACGTAGAGGCCGATGGTGTTGCCGAACAGCCACTTGTTCGGCAGCGGTTTTGGCCAGAATGGATCGACCTCGAAGCGCGGCGCCTGGACCGAGGTCTTGCTCTGCGCGAGCGCGATGCTGGCGAGAATCGCCTGAGCCGCACCAAGGCCGGCGATCAGGACGAGGAACGCGGCCGCCACGAGAAAATTCCGTCTCATGCTGTTCTCCTGCGCTCAGACTGCGGTGACCAGGCTGCTCAGAGTCGAACGGATTCTATCAAGGACGCTAAATCGGGGAACACTTTCTGCCGACAACTTACGCGTGGCTGGAAAGCGGGGACATCATTCGGTGTACGTCGTGTATCTCCGCAACCCGAAAGGGGACGGCAAGGCGGGTTATTACGTGGGCATGACGGGCTTGTCCCCAGAACGACGCTTCGAGAACCACCGCAACGGCATCAAGGCGGCACGCATCGTCAGAAAGTGCGGGGCCAGGCTCGTGCCGAAACTGTACGCACACCTCAACCCGATGCCGTATGCCAGGGCCAAGGAAATGGAAGGAATCCTCGCCGACAGCCTGCGTAAACGCGGCTACGTGGTATTCGGCGGACACTAACCCCAGACGCGCCGGCCTGGCGGCGTGCCATCACTCCGACAGCCCGGACAACACTACTCGGCCGACGACTCCCGGCGCCGAACGTCGTGGGCAGCCTCGCGCGCCTCGCGGTCGAAGCGGTCCTCGCCATCCGGGTGCTGGTCCGGGTTCGTGCCGACGCTCGTGCTCGGCATCCCCGGGCCGCCACGTGCGGCTTCGTCGTAGCCCTTTTCCTGCTTCGTCCGCCCGTCGTCACGATGCTCGGCCATTTGTCCTCTCAAGACCCAATGCGCCATTGTTCTGTCCGCCTGACGTCATTGCAGGATGCGTGCGAACTGGAAGAAATGTTGAGTTGCCGGGCTCGACCGTTATCTCAGCCGCCGCCCCGGCGGCTGTTTTGCACATCTCATGCGGGCATTGGGAGGACACATGAGATTACGAGCCTACGGCTGCGCTGCGGCGCTGACAACGCTCGCGCTTGTGGGGTGTGACAACACGCCGCAGGTCGACAACATCTCGCCAAATCCGGATACCACGAGCACAGCCGGTTCCGCTCGCCAGAGCGACGCGCTGATCACGACGCAGATTCAATCGAAGTATTTCGTGTCTCCGGATGTAAAAGGCCATCGTGTGGATGTCGACACCAACCAGGGCGTTGTCACGCTCGAGGGGACGGTCGACCGCGATTCGGAGCGGCAGGCTGCCGAGCAGATTGCGCGCGACGTCAGCGGCGTGTCGCGGGTGAACAATAAACTGGTCGTGCGTCCGGTGGTCGACCCGAAGCCGGATGCGCAGCAGCATCACGCACCCGATAACACGACGCTCCGGCGCGACAGCGACCGGACCCCCGGCTGGATTACCTCGAAGATCCAGTCGCAGTATTACCTCAATCCCGAACTGAAGCCGTGGCGCATCGACGTCGATACTTCTCCGGCTGGCGTCGTGACGCTGACCGGAACGGTTGATTCTGAGAGCGATCGCACTGAAGCCGTGCGGATCGCCCGCGCTACGGAGGGTGTCACCCGTGTGAATGAAGGCCTCAGGATTCGCGAGGCCGTGGCCACCAGTGGAGCCATCAAAGACTCGACTGCAGTCAAAGGTGACGCCCGCGAGGCGAGAGACGAGGTGCGGGAGGCTGCGCGCAGCGCGGCCGACAAAATCGAGGACGGCTGGATCACGATGAAGATCCAATCGAAGTACTTTGTGGACGACGACGTGCGCGCGCGAAACATCAACGTGGAGACGAAAGACGGCATGGTGACCTTGAAGGGGCCGGTGCAGAGCGAAGGAGAGCGTCAGCACGCGCTGTCGATCGCCCGTTCGACCGACGGGGTCGAGATGGTGCACGACAACCTGGTCGTCGATCGCGGCACGAGCAACTCACGAACCGACGCCAGCCCGCGCACCGAGGTCGGCTTGAAGGTCGACGATGCGTGGATCACGATGAAGGTGCAGTCGAAGTACTTCATCCACGACGAGATCAAGTCGCGCAAGGTCGATGTCGACACGAAAAACGGTGTCGTGACCTTGAATGGGTCGGTTCCGTCGGACGCGGCCAAACATGCCGCCGAGGTCATCGCGGAGGACACCGAAGGCGTTGCCAAGGTCGTCAACAACCTCAAGGTCCAGGCACGGAGCTGAAACAGAAGCTGAGGTGCTGAGGAGCTGACCGACAGGGTAGAATCGCCGCGGATGGACGGTCCGCGGCGATTCTATTACGGGTGGATCAACCTGGCGGTGGCCGCCACGGCGATGGTGGCGACGCTTCCTGGCCGCACCCAGGGGCTGGGTCTGGTCACCGAGCCGGTCATTGCGGATCTCTCACTCGACCGCACCGACTACGCCACCATCAATCTCTGGGCGACGCTCATCGGATCGTTGTTCTGCCTGCCCGTCGGGCGGCTGACCGACCGATGGGGCGCGCGCTTCGTTCTCACCGGGCTGCTCGCGGCGCTCGGGGCGACGGTGATGGCCATGAGCCAGGCGTCGGGCTGGCTTGCACTGATCGTCGCCGTCACGCTGACGCGCGGCTTCGGGCAGAGCGCATTGTCAGTCGTCAGCCTGGCGATCGTCGGCAAGTGGTTCGCACGCCGCCTGAACCTGGCGATGGGGATCTACGCGCTGATCGTCGGCATCGGGTTCGTGATCGCGTTTCCAGTCGTCGGCCAGCTGGTGCTGCAGGCCGGCTGGCGCAGTGCCTGGTTGGTCGTCGGGGTGGCCCTGTTGGCCGCGGCGCCGCTGGCGTGGCTGTTGGCCCGGGACAGCAGTCAGATCGCCGCCGACCCGGAGCGGCTCGCGTCGCAGCCGTCCGACGTGACGATCTGGGATGCGATGCAGAGCCCGGCGTTCTGGATGTTTGCACTGGCCAGCGCCGTGTTCGGCCTGGTCTACTCGGGCATCGCGCTGTTCAATCAATCGATCCTCGAGATCCGCGGCTTCGATGCATCCACCTACTATCTGGTGCTCGCCGTCAGCGCCATGGTCGGGCTCGTCGCCAATTTCGGAGGAGGCTGGCTGGCCACCTGGTGGCCGATCCAGCGGGTGATGGGCGTCGGAATGGCGGCGCTGGCCGGAGCGCTGCTGCTTCTGCCCCAGGTGCGCACGCAAGGACACGTGATGTTGTATGCGATCACGATGGGCGCCTCGGGCGGCATCGTGACGGTCGTGTTCTTTTCCGTGTGGAGCGAGGTGTTCGGCCGCGCGCATCTCGGCCGCATCCAGGGCGCCGCGCAGATGATGACGGTGCTCGCGTCCGGGATCGGGCCACTCCTGCTGGCCGCGTCGCTGGAGCGAACCGGCTCGTATGACTTCATGTTCTACATGCTGGCCGGCATTGTCGTGGCCCTCGGCTTCGGCTGCTGGTTCGTTGCCCTGCCGGCGCGCACCGCCGCACCGGACGTCGGCGGCGCGTTGCTGCCGACGCCATAGAGCTTCCTCATGCGACTCATCAATCGCACGGCCATCACCGTCGTGGGTGCGCAGCCTTATCTCGAGTGGACGCGCGCCCGGGATGCGGCGTTTGCGCCGTTGAAGGAGTCGACGGGCGGAGGTGCGGCGGTGAACATCACTGTTCCGCGTGCCAGGCCGTACGGATCCGCGTACCTGCTGCCCGAGGGTGTCGAAGAGGAGGATCTGCTCGTGTGGGTTGAGGATAACTATACGGTGCTCTTCGAATCCCAGCTGTCCGCCTGGACGGAGGACGAGAGTGCCTGGCCGCAGCAGCGCAGCCTGAAGATGTTCCGTGAGTGGTTCCGGGTCGACCTGCACAGCGTCGTCGTGGATGTCGCGGACGACGAGATCGAAGGAGTAGAGATCTGAAGTCGGCGATGGCGAGCTACCGCAGCTGAATCGGTTGCGCGAATTCCGGCGGGTCGTCGTCGAACATCAGCGGGAAGCGGCCCCAGGTACGCAGGCGGTGCCACCTCAGGATCGCGACGATCATCATCAGAAAGCCGAACACGATCAGGAACCGAGACGGGTGGACGCGGCTGACGGCGACCAGGGCCCGGCCGGCGGTCGTGAAGAAGACGTAGGCGGTCAGCGCCATCAGAAAGGTTTGCGCCACATTACGTTTGCCCGGGATGTAGCCGCAGGTGAAGGGAATTCGCCGCCAGCTTCGGATCACGATTTCGGTGAGCACAATCCCCAGCAGGTAGGCGACCGGCAGCGCAATGAACGCGTCGGCGCCGAGCACTCCCCACTGGAGCGGCAGCGTGCAGACCAGGACGGGCATCACGACCAGTCGCATGAAAAGCCGCTCGACCGCGTCCAGCTGCGCGGCCCGGTGATCATCGTCTTCGCGAAGGCGGAAGATCCAGTTGGCGCGGGGGTCCTGAGGCAGCATCAGTGCGCCGCGCAGGCCGGTGACACCTGCCAGCAGCAGGACGAATGGCATCGCCGTCACGGCGGACACGAGCCGTGGTGACGGTGCGCTTCCGCCGAGCCAGCTCGTGAGCCCTCCCGCCAGGAGCCCGTTCAGCACCCACCCCAGTCCGATCGCTGTGGTCCCGAGAAACACGACCTGCTGTAACGGACTGCGCCACAACGTCTTCGTGGCGAAGCGGCTGATTACGGCGGTCTGGCGGCGAGCCAGATTGATGTCTGTCGGACAGGTGTCGGAGCGGTGCCGGAGAAGTGTCGGAGCGGTGCCAGATAGGTGTCGGAGCAATGTCGGAGCAGTGTCGGAGCGGTGTCGGAGACGAGGCTGAAAGGCTGAGCTGGCTCTCAGCATCAGGACGTCGAAGCGACGGTAGAGCACGATGTAACAGCCCGCGACGATGGCGGACGTCAGAGCCAGCGAGGCCAACGCCAGGGCGCCGAGTTGGACGCTGTATCGGTCTGCCGTCCCCAGCGCGATGCGCTCCAGCGCGACGAACCAGGCCGGTGGAACGAAGTACAGAAAGTCCGACGCGGACGTGAATGCCCTGGCCTGACTCGGCAGCCGGCCGGCGAGCGGCAGGAGCAGCACGACGCCACACAGGATTGCCGTGCGTGTGCCGACGGTCATCGGCCGCAGATATCGCCGCGGCGCGCACAGGACGATCAGGCCCTGAGCAGCCATCGCCGCCGACGCCGCAAACAGCGACGCGATCATGCTGGCTCCGGAGTAGACGCCGGCCCGAACCAGCCACGGCGCGTCCGCGTGCGGCCCGCCGCTCACCGCGGTGAACGGCACCTGCAACGCCAGCGAGACGATCACGATCACCACCCCGAGATACAACACGACCGCCCGGAGCTTGGCCGCAAACACGAAGCCGCGGGTGACTGGCAGAGGCGTCAGGACGCGAAAGTCGGTTTCATCGGGAAACATCGAGTCGCCGGCCAGGGCAGCCGCAAGCGCGACGAGGAGCATGGCAAACGCGAACAGCATCAGCGTGTCGCCGAGCACGGTCAGTTCGTAGCGATCCGCGACTGCGCGAATGCCGAAGTACTTTCCGCCGATCAGCCGCGGCGAGAAGAGACCGATGGTCACCACCGCCGACATGGCGCCGAGCATCGCACGCCGCACGCCGTCGGATGACTCGCTCGACGTCATGAAACCGACGTCGAGAAAGTGCCGGATGAAGTAGCGGGTGAGCGCTCGCTCGGCGAGATTCATGCGCGGCGGACGACCTCGAAGATGTCGCGCGCGATTGCCGAGTAGTCGTCGGGCGCCGTGACGGCCACGAACACATCTTCGAGCGACTGCGCGGTGTGTGCGGCGCCGCGCCCGCGCACCTGTTCCTCCGCGACAATCCGGCCATGCGAGAGGATGACGACGCGCGAGCAGACCCGTTCGACGATGTCGAGGCGGTGTGAGCTGAAGAGCACCATCCGGCCTTCCGCTGACAGCAGCGTCATGAGCGCTCGAAACAGCAGTCCGGCTGTCACGTCGAGACCTGAAAACGGTTCGTCGAGCACCAGGAGATCCGGGTCGTGCATCAGCGCAGCCGCCAGCAGCACGCGCTGGCGCATGCCCTTTGAGTAAGCGGACATCGGCGCGTATCGGCTGTCGTAGAGGAGGAAGAGGCGTAGCAGCTGCTCGATCTTGTGTTCGAGCAGTCGCGGCGGCAAACCCCGCAGCGTGCCGGCGAGAGTCAGGTACTCTCCGGCCGTCAGCTGCGTATACAGATGCGGCTCCTCCGGCACGTAGCCGATGCGCCGCTTGTAGGCGATCGGGTCTTCGCCGAGCGTTCGGCCGTCGAGCGAAATCGCGCCGCTCGTCGAATCGAGCAGGCCGACGACCATGTTGACCGTCGTGCTCTTGCCCGATCCATTCGGTCCGAGATAACCGAGGATCTCGCCCCGCTCGACGGCAAAGTTGACGCGATCGACCGCCAGCAGAGCCCCGTAGCGCTTTGTCAGATCGCGTGCCTGCAGCATCGCGTCAATATCGGAAGCCGAGGAGCTTCCAGTAGTTCAGGAAGGTCATGAACACGATCGCCAGCCCGGCGACCAGGGAATAGCTGACGCGTTCGCGAAGCGTCCACCAGTGGTCGCGCCATGCCGTCACGGCGTACGCCGGGAGAACGAGAGTGACCGCCAGGCTGATGAGCGGCAGCAGCAACAAGAACAATGTCGGCAGCGGCAGCGGGGTCGTCCCGCCGAGATCGCCGATCTGGACGGCAAGGCCGACAATGAACATCAGGTTCACAACCGCAACGAACACGGCGTAACGCCGTGCCGCTTTCGCCGCGCGGCAGCCGTCCTGCCGCCACCCGCCTTCCTGCCACCACCGCCGCAGACGGCTGATGGCTATCAACAGAAACGCCGTCAGAGATGCCGCCAGCACTCCCACATGGAAGTACCGATGTTCCATCCATCCCACGCGCTCATAGGTGGCGCCTGATGCATGGAGCTCCGCGATGTCGCCATCGGCGCCTTCTCTAAAGACGATGAAATCGCGAGCGTCGACA
This sequence comes from uncultured Acidobacteriota bacterium, assembly GCA_963728825.1. Classification (GTDB taxonomy): domain Bacteria; phylum Acidobacteriota; class Vicinamibacteria; order Vicinamibacterales; family CAVVIG01; genus CAVREM01. The sequence continues at coordinate 205,499 of CAVSLA010000003.1, read as the reverse complement.
CGTTGAAATACCATCGGTTCGACCTCGATCCAGCGGCGTCCGCGCCAGCGGATCGCGCCGTCGGGATCGGCGACGACCGGCGACTGAATCATCGGCATCAGCGCGCGCAGCCGCGACAGGTCGTGTCGCGTGTGATGGTAATCGCGGAACATGCCGGCAAAGCGCGGCGCGCGCTGGACGACATCGGGCAGCGGCGTGGGCGACGAGGCCGGCGACGTTGGTCCGGCGAGATGGGTCATCAAGGGTTCGTAGAGAAAGTCACCGATGCCGGTCACGCCGTTCGACGCGACGAAGAGTCCCAACCGTGCCGCCGGGATGAGCAGCGTCATCGACACGTGGTCGCCGAGCGTGCCGCCGCGATACAACTGGCGCTGCCCGTAGGTCAGGACATGGCTGAATCCGTAAGCCATCGCCGGGATGCGGGGGTCGGGCGTGAAGTGCTCCGCCAGGTAGGTCTTCGTCGAGTCAGCTGACAGGAGGCGAGCGCGTTCGGTCGCCCCGTCTCCCAGCACCGCCAGCATGAACTGCGCGATGTCGGCCACGGTCGCCGAGATCGCGCCGGCCGGACGGCTCTGGGTCAGGCGAAACGGCATCGCACGATGCCCGCCCTTGTCCCACACGTAACCGCGGGCCACGTCGCCGACCAGGTGCGCCGCCGGCGGCTGATACGCATCCGTCCTGTCCATGCCGAGCGGGCGGAAGATGTGCCCCGCGAGGTAGTCCTCAAACGACTTGCCGCTCAGGGTCTCGACGACGAGCCCGGCGAGCGCGTAATTGGTGTTGGAGTAGATGTAGGCGTTGCCGGGCGGTCCGAATTGCCTAACGTAGCGGCGAAGGTGATCGCGCAGCGACTGAAGGTGCTGCGGCGCCTCGGTGTAGCCGCCGCCGAACTTCTCATCGAGTGACGCGGTGTGCGTCAGAAGGTGATGCGTCGTCGTGTGATAGCGAAGCGGAATGTCCGGCAGATAGTCGCGGACGTCACGATGCAGATCGAGGCGGCCGGTTTCTGCCAACTGCACCGCCGCGGCGGCCGTGAAGAGCTTCGTGACCGAGCCAATGCGAAACAGCGTTCGTGCCGGATCGATCGGCGTCCCGGAGTCGAGCCGTGCCTTGCCGTAACCGCGCAGCAGCAGGATCCGGCCGTCGTGCACCACGGCGATGGCGGTTCCGAGCGTGTGGTGCTCCTCCATCAGCCGCGGAACCGCTGTGTCGATGAACGCGGGTAGCCCTGCAATCTTTTCCAGCGGAATGACTGGCGAGGCAGATGACCTGTCCTCGACGGCGGTGTCGGCCGCGGCTCGTGTCGCCGGCATTACCGGGCGCATCGCTGACGCGTTGAATGGCACCTCAAGCGGAAGGTCAGGAACCGCCACGACGGATGCCGTGAGCAATGCGGATGTGATCAGGCCCCGCCATCCGACCATGCTCACAGGCGCAGCGACCGGCCCGGTTTGACCGACATCCTTGACCGACTGCGCTGGAGCATCGGTCGGAGAAAACACACATTGAGAATGATCGTCGCGGCGATGACCAGCAGCAGGCAGGCGGTCAGCAGAAGCAGGGCGATGGTGTCCCGGTCCTGCGGCTGAACCTTGGTCATCAGCGGCTGCTCGGGGGCCAGCGACAGCGCCGCCGAAGCCGTCGTCAGCGCGACGACGAAGCCGACCAGCGCGAACAGCGGCATTCGCGTTCGAAGCCACTGGAAGGCGAGGCTGTGAGCCAGATCGAACGCGGAACGGAGCCAGACGGCGGTCAAGCCCGCCCATCGCTGGTTCAGCCAGGCCTCGTCGCTCGCATCGGCGAAGTCGAGCGCCATATCGGACGCGAACTCCTCCTGAAAGCGGACTGGATAGAGCCGCAGGAGCGACCGGTAGACCGCGTCGGCCACGAACGATCGGGCAACCATGATCCCCTCCGAATCAGCCGCGAGATGGCCGCGTCGCCACCCGTCGCGCGCGAGCCGTCCGCACCAGCGTTTCCATGCGCTCGACCTCGATTTTGAGCGCCGCCCGGCCCGACTTGGTGAGCTGATAGTATCTGCGCCGCTCGTCGACCGGCTGCGCCGGTCCAGACGCCTCCTCGACGAGCCCCTGCTCCATCATGCGCTGGAGTGTGCCGTACAACGTTCCGGGACCCATGCGCATCGCGCCGTCGGTCTGTCGCTCGACGTCTTTGAGAATGGCGTAGCCGTGCCGCTGTCCCTCGGCGAGGGCCAGCAGGACGTGTAGGACGGCCGGGGTCAGGGGTGTCATGGTCTATGACCGTGGGAAATGTATCCGTGACGGATATACTTGTCAAGTGCCGGGTGCCGGGTGCCGGGTGCCGGGTGCCGGGTGCCGGGTGCCGGGTGCCGGGTGCCGGGTGCCGGGTGCCGGGTGCCGGGTGCCGGGGTGCGGGGTGCGGGGCGCGGGGTGCCGGGTGCTTCGGACGCCGGAGTCGATTTATGACAAAGACGGCGAGACGGCCGGCGGTGCTGTTTGGATGTGGCGCGGCGATTACCGTGACCGGGCTGGTGTGGGCGGTGTTTCCGTCGCAGGCGGCCGACGATTCGTACCTCCCGCGAGTGTCGGCGCCGGCCTTCAGCGGACGCGGGCGGCCGGAGGTCCTGATCGACGAAGCGCACTACAACGTGCACACCGCGGGCGGCACCTACGCTCCCTTTGCGGCGCTGCTCAGGCGCGATGGCTTCTGGGTACGGAGCGGCCGCAGCCCGCTGTCATTGTCGGCGCTCGACCGCGACGGAGATGGTCGCCGCATCCTGGTCATCGCGAACGCCCTGGGATGGCGCGGCGCGCTGCAGCTGGCGTTTGGCAGTGGACGGCTCGAACGAGTGATGCGCCTGACGGACAGTGCGCTTTCCGCTCGGGAGATCGTCGAGACCGAGGAATGGGTCCGAAGCGGCGGATCACTGCTGCTCGTCGCTGATCACACCCCGGCGGGTGAAGCGGCCCGGGCGCTCGCGGCCGCGTTTGGCGTCCAGATGACCACCTGGTGGGCCGAAGACGAGCAGCATCACGACGCTGTGACTCGCAATCCTGGCTTCCTGGTCTTCTCACGTGCCAATGGTCTTCTCGAAGATCATCCGATCGCCAGCGGCCGCTACGAGAGTGAAGCCGTTCAGCGAGTGATGACCTTCACGGGACAGGCACTGCGGGCGCCGAGTGGCGGCGCCTCGATTCTGACGCTGTCGCCAACGGCGCGAGAGTACCCCTATCGCCGCTCGCGTGAACGCGAAGGGCGATCGGCGGCCGGGCTGTCGCAGGCTGTCGCGCTCGAGCACGGCGCCGGACGCGTGGTGGTGCTGGGCGAGGCCGCGATGCTCACCGCGCAGATCGCTCGCGCCGATGATGGCGCGACGGTTCGGTTCGGCATGAACCGCGCCGACAACGACAACCGCCAGTTCACGCTCAACGTGATGCACTGGCTGGCTGGACTGCTGTAGGCGGGTCTCAACGGCCCGCGTCGACGCCCGGTCCGCACGCACCCGGCCTACACCGTCCGTCGTGCAAGGTGTGCGGTCGGTCCACGTGTCCCGGATTCGGGGCGAATTCTGGCGTAGAATCCGCGCGTGAGGCATGCGATGGTCAAGCGTCTTTGCGTCGTGTCCGTGCTGGCGGTGCTGGTAGCGGGTCCGAGCGCCCAGACCAGGAACGGCCCTCGAATCACGACGCCCAAAGAGCAGTTCGGCAAGAACATCGGCGACGACTACTTCCTGGTCAACTGGACCCAGTGGGTCGAGTACTTGCAGAAGATCGATCGCGAGTCGGACCGCATGTCGGTTGTCGAAATCGGCAAGACCGCCGAAGGCCGCACCCAATACACCGCGATCGTCACCTCCCCCGAGAATCATCGACGCCTGACGCAGTACAAGGACATCAATCGCCGGCTCGCCCTCGCCGCAGACGGGCTGACCGACGACCAGGCGAGGCAGCTGGCACGGGACGGCAAGGTCGTGGTGTGGATCGACGGCGGTCTCCACGCCACGGAAGTGCTCGGCGCCGCCCAGTTGATCGAGCTGACCTACCGGCTGAATAGCGCCACCGATCCGGAAACAACGCGCATCCTCGACGACGCGATCGTGCTGCTCACCAATATCAATCCGGACGGGATGGAGCTCGTGTCGGACTGGTACATGCGGGAGCCGGACGAGCGCCGCCGATCGACAGCGGGTGTGCCGCGGCTCTACCAGAAGTACATCGGCCACGACAACAACCGCGACTTCTACATGATGAATCAGCCGGAGAGCGAGAACGCGAACCGGATCATGTATCGCGAGTGGTTCCCGGCCATCATGTACAACCACCATCAGACGGGTCCGGCCGGAGCGGTGCTGTTCGCGCCGCCGTTTCGCGATCCGTTCAACTACCACTTCGATCCGCTGATCCCGCTCGGCATCGATATCGTCGGCGCGGCGATGCACACCCGCCTGGCGGTGGAGGGCAAGCCGGGCGCGGTGATGCGATCGGCGGCGAGCTATTCGACCTGGTTCAACGGCGGCATCCGCACCACCTCGTACTTCCACAATCAGATCGGGATCCTCACCGAGATGATCGGCAATCCGACGCCGACGACCATCCCGTTCGTCCCGGAGATGCAGCTGCGGCGGTCGGACGTCCCGAACCCGATTGCGCCGCAGCCGTGGCACTTCCGGCAGTCGGTCGAGTACTCGATGACGACCAACTACGCGATTCTCGACATCGCGTCGGAGCGGAAAGAAGACTTCCTGTTCAACATGTACCGGATGGCCAAGAATGCCATCGAGGCGGGCAGCCGGGATCACTGGACGATCTATCCGAAACGCATCGACAGCGTGCGGACCGCGATGGCCAAACAGACCGGCGGCGGCCGGGGGGCGCCGGTGACGCTTTACCACGAAGTGCTGCACGACCCGGCGGCGCGCGATCCACGCGGCTTCATTCTTCCGGCCGACCAGCCCGACTTCCTGACCGCGACGAAGTTCGTCAACATCCTGATCAAGGGCGGCGTCGTGGTGCATCGCGCGACGTCGCCGTTCACGGTCGGCGGCAAGAACTATCCCGCGGGCTCGTTCGTGATCAGGACGGCGCAGCCATTCCGCGCGCACGTGATGGACATGTTCGAGCCGCAGGATCACCCGAACGACTTTCCCTATCCAGGCGGTCCGCCGCGCGCGCCGTACGATGTCACCGGCTACAACCCGTCATACTCGATGGCCATCGTCTTCGACCGCGTTCTCGAGGGCTTCGAAGGGCCCTTCGAGAAGGTGGCGGACATCGTCAAGCCGCCGCCAGGGCGATTCACCGCGGTGCCGGCCGGCGGTGCCTACGTCCTCAGTGCGCAGGTGAACGACTCGTACGTCGCCATCAACCGCCTGCTGCAGGCGAATCAGGAAGTGGCGCGGTCGACCAGTTCGTTCGCGGTGGACACGCGTTCGTATCCAGCAGGCTCGATCATCGTGCCGGCCAATGCGACGGCGACCAGCGTGCTGCAGAAGGTGGCCGCGGACAAGGGTCTGAGCGTCGACAGCGCGGCCACCGTGCCGGCCGCTGCCCGTGCCCGTCTGCGACCGGTGCGAGTCGGCTTGTGGGACACCTACGGTGGATCGATGCCGTCGGGCTGGACGCGCTGGCTGCTGGAGCAGTTCGAGTTTCCGTTCCAGGTCGTGTTTCCGAAGACGCTCGATGAAGGGAATCTTGCCAGCAAGTTCGACGTGCTGATCTTCGTGGACGGCGCGATTCCGATGCGCGATGCGGCGGGGAGCTCGCAGCCGAGACCGGAGACGATTCCGGCGGAGTTCCGTGACTGGCTCGGTTCGGTCACCCTCTCGCGCACCGTTCCAGAGCTGAAGAAGTTCGTGGAGGCGGGCGGCCGGCTGCTGGCGATTGGATCGTCCACGTCTATCGGCTATCACCTCGGCCTGCCGATCCGGAACGCGCTGGTCGAGCGCACCGGTGCTGGCGCCGCGGTGCCGCTGCCGTCGGAGAAGTTCTACATCCCGGGATCGATCCTCGAAGCAAGGGTGGATGCCGCACACCCGCTGGCGTATGGTGTGAGAGACCCGATCAACCTGTTCTATGACGACAGCCCGTCGTTCCGGCTGTTGCCCGACGCGCCGGCGCAAGGGGTCGTGCCGGTAGCGTGGTTCGGATCGGCGTCGCCCTTGAAGAGCGGATGGGCGTGGGGTCAGCATCACCTCGATCAGACCGTCCAGATCATCGATGCGCCGCTCGGCAAGGGCCGCGTCCTGTTGTTCGCCCCGGAAATCGTCTGGCGCGGCCAACCCCACGGCACCTTCAAGTTCCTCTTCAACGGAATCCACCTGCCGTAGCGGATCTGACCAGCTCTGACACCGCTCTGACACCGCTCCGACACAGCTCTGAAACCGCTCTGATACCGCTCTGACCTGTGTCAGATCTTGGGCGCCTCGCGCCGGGACTCATGCCGCGAATCACGCGGCCGGGACAGTAGCTGACAGCGGTCGGAGCGGTAGCAGATCATGGTCGGATTCAAATTCTTGGTTGGGGGGGTGGACGGAGCGCAAAAAATTGATCGCGCGCGATTTCTTGCGCAACAGCATGGCGGGCCTCTTCGTCTAAGCTCTTCAGCATGCTGAGCTTCATTGCCGCCACCTCGATGACGGCGATGCTCGCCGGTTCCCCTGAGCCGGCCGCGCAGCGCCCCGCTGACGTCCCGACCGTCACCATCGCCGTTCATTCCGCTCCGTCGATCTCGCCGGTCATCATCGATCGGACCCTCGAGGAAGCGAGCGCCGTCTGGCGGCCCACCGGCGTCACCTTCAAGTGGCAAAAGGTCGACGCGCGGCGCGCCGATTCGACCCCGCCAGAGCCGACGCGGCCTCGCGTGATGATTGACGACCGGCGCGGCACACCACGCGGCGCCGCATCGCCGATCGGCTGGGTGAACTTCGTCGACGATGAGCCGGACGGCGACATCCACGTGTCGCACGCCAACGCCGAGCGGTTCATCCTGACCGTCGGCGGCATCGACGGCGGCACGAGGCGCATGACGCCGGCGGAACGGTTTCTTCATCTCGGCCGGACGCTCGGCCGCGCCCTGGCCCACGAGATCGGCCACTACCTGCTGAAGTCGAAGGAGCACACCACCAACGGTCTGATGAAAGGACGGAGGACCGTCAAAGAGTTCATCGACTCCGACCGGCGCGGCTTCGAGATCGACACGGCACAGCGTGAAGCGATCGTGCGGCGGATACGGGCACTGCCGCCGATCTAACAGCGGGGCAGGCGGGGCAGGAAGGCGAAGACGGCGAGATTAGCGGGCGATGAGCTCGGGAGACGCGACGAAGTTGTAGAGGTGGCGCCCGGCGATCTCGTAGATCACCACATCCGCACCTTCTCGGGCGACCTGCTCGGGCACGAAGTCCTTCTGCCACAAATAGACCGTCCGGCTGAAATGTTCCGAGAGGAACGGCACCAGCGCCGTCGTGAACGAATCGCGAAAGATCACGGCGCGCGGCAGCCCTGAACCCGGAATCTCGGTCACGACCCGACCGAGCTCGGCGGTCGACGGCGCGCCGGCCGGTTCGACCACACGCGCCAGCCGCGGCCGCCGCGGAATCAGCACGTCGTCGGTTTCACGCAAGACGCGGCGAAGTCCCATCATGCGCGCCAGATCGAGCTCCTCGATCGGTCGTTCCAGATCTTCGAAATCGGATCGCTTCCAGGCCGGCAGCACGCGTCCGGTCTGTGCGCGCAGCGCAGCGATGATCTGCTGATAGGCGACCAGCGCGCCGCGCGGATTCCAGTGTGAATCCGAGCGGTGGTAGACGCGCTCCTGAGATTTCGCCACAAGGACGGCTGGACGGACATCGACCGCGACGCCGCTGCCAGCGACCGCGTCAAGGACCTGATCCATCCGCAGCGACGAGCCGACGCGTCGTGCGGTCGGTGGGAAGTACTCCGGGTAGATCACATGTTTGTCGGGCGCGATCGTGAACACGTAGGCGATGCCGCGAGAGCGCAGCCAGTCACGCGAGCGTACGACCGTATCGCGCCAGGCGGCCACCTCGCCAGGCGTCAGCGGCGAACGGCTGACATGGTCCTCGATCGCATCCCGCTCGCCGTAGTACAGCCAGTGCTGTCGCCCCCGCACCACCGATGGCGAGGGCGACACGGCGAGCACGAAATACTCGAACCGCGCGTTCCATTCGACGAGCGTCGAGCGGAAGCCGAAATGATCCTCGAACCACGCGAAGATGCCGTCATCCAGTGTCGCCAGTTCGCGATTCTCACTGTTCGGGTCCGCGCCGTCGCGTCCTGCCAGATTGGCCGCCAGCGGCAGCCAGATCGCGGCGACGAACAACATCGATTGAACGAGTGAGACGCGGCTGGTCACAGTGCCCCTAGAAACGGAAGTAGATGAACGGGTCATAACTGCGGCCGGCGATCTGCAGTACCGATGACAGAAACACCAGCGCGAGGACTGCGGTGGCAGCGGCCTCGACGGTCCAGAGCCGTGCCGGCACGGCGGCCTCCAGTCGGCGAGCGAGCAGCGGGACGATCGGCGTGGCGCCGATCATTCCGGCCGCCAGCGCCAGCGCCACCTTGGGCGTGAGAAACCAGCCGACGGCAAAGGGAGGCGACGCGGCAGTGGTCAGGCCGGCCATCGCGCCGAGAAACGCCAGCGCGCCGGGCAGCGTCTCGGCGCGGAAAAACACCCAGCCGATCATCACGACCAGCAGGACGTAGCCGTGACGGACGAGAGCCGACCGGCGGCGCACGAAGGCCGCCACGCCCACCCGTTCGATCACCAGAAACGTCCCGTGAAACAGCCCCCAGATGACGAAGTTCCAGCTCGCCCCGTGCCACAAACCGCACAAGAAAAAGACGATGACCAGGTTGCCGTAGATCCGCGCGGCTGAGACCCGATTGCCGCCGAGCGGGAGATACAAGTAATCGCGGAACCAGGACGACAGCGAGATGTGCCACCGCCGCCAGAAGTCCTGCACGGTGTCCGCCACGTACGGCCATCGGAAGTTCTCGGGGAAACGGAAGCCGAACATCCGTCCCAGGCCGATCGCCATGTCGGAGTAGCCTGAGAAGTCGAAATAGATCTGCAGCGTGTAGCAGACGATCCCCAGCCAGGCGTGGGACGGCGTCAACTCGGCTGCCGGCAGCGCGAAGATGCCGTCGGCTGCCACCGCGACCGTGTTGGCGATCAACACCTTCTTGCCGAGACCGATCACGAAGCGCCGGATGCCCCAGGCGAAGTCGTCGACGCCGACGAAGCGTCGTGCCAGCTGGTCGGCGATCTCGCGATAGCGGATGATCGGACCGGCAATCAGCTGCGGAAAGAGCAGCAGGTAGAGCGCGGCATGAATCGGGCTTTTCTGGGCGGTCGCGTCGCCGCGATATACGTCAACGACATATGAGATCGCGTGGAAGGTGTAAAACGAGATGCCGATCGGCAGGAGGATCTGCGGAACCGCGAACGGCGCGACATCCAGCGCCCGCAGCAGGGCATTGGTATTGCCAGCGAAGAAGTTCGCGTACTTGAACACGCCGAGCACCGCGAGGTTGGTACCGACGGCGACGGTCAACCACGCTGTCGAGCGTCGACGCGCCACGAGGATCGCCATCCAGTAGTTGAATGCAATCGACGCGAGCATCAGCCATGTGAATGCGCCGCCGCCCTTCGCGTAAAACAGCACGCTGGCCGCCAGCAGCAGGACGTTGGCGTAGCCGCCGTGCGGCCGCCGGGCGAAATAGAACGTCAGGAGAAGCGGGAGGAACAGGAAAAGGAAAGAGGGTTCGGTAAAAAGCACTCTTGGGCTAAGGGCTCAGGGGGCTAAAGGGCTCAGGGCTGAGGGCTCAGGGCTGAGGGCTCAGGCCCCAGTCCACTCAGGGCTTCTCGAATACCAGGATGTGTTGACGAGGGAGCTCCGTGCCGACGCGCGCCAGCCGGAAACCTTCGGCTTCGACCTCGAGCTTGGCTTCGGCCACGGTCATCTTGTGCTCGAGACGGATCGGGATCGACGGGTCTTCCTTCTTGTACTCGAGGAGGACCAGGCGGCCGCCAGGTTTCAGCGCCTCGCGAAGCCCGCGCAGCATCTGCTGCGGCTGGGAAAACTCGTGATACACGTCGACCATCAGGATGAGATCGAGAGACGAAGGCGGCAAGCGCGGATCGTCGAGTGCGCCCTGGACGAGCGTCACGTTCGGGATGCGCTCCTTCTCCAGCCGCTCGCGCAGCATGGCCAGCATCTGCGGCTGGATGTCTGTCGCGTAGACGCGGCCCGATGGTCCGACACGCTCGGCCATCTTGACCGTCATGTACCCCGAGCCGGCTCCGACATCGGCCACGGTGGACCCTTTGGCGATGCCGATGGCGTTCAAGGCGCGATCGGGCTCCTCTTCGATGTCGCGCTCCTCGCGGTCGAGCCACCGCGCACCCTCGTAGCTCATCACGCCGGCATACCGCCGGCCGCTGATCGGATGCACACCGGGCGACTGCGCCAGGATGGCAAGCGTCGTGACCAGAACGAAGGAGGCAGTCCACGTAGCTTTTGCGCGCATAACTTCTCAATCCGGCGCGGCGGTCCTGAAAGGCCGCCCTGCACATCTGAACCGCTCCTAGAATATAGGAAATGACAGAACCCGCGCTCACACCGTCGAAACTGTGGAAACGGCTCACGCCCGAGCTTCGCCAGCAGGCGGCGCGGGCTTTCTGGCTTGACGAGCAGGCGACCGACGACCAGGTCCAGGCGGTGCTGCTCATCGCGCAGCAGAAAAAATTCCGGCCGAAGTTCGTCGTGTCGCTCGACGTGGATCGGAAAGCGCGCCACCTGGCGACCCTCGGCTCACTTCCCGACGCGATTGCCGCCCGCGTGCTCATCGTGTATCACCTCTCAGAGCAGCGGCCGATGATGGGGACGTTTCTCGACGCCCTGGGCATCAAGCACGAAGAGGGCCTGATTCAGGACGATGAGATCAAGCCGGATCCTGCGAAGCTGGGACCGGCCGCAGCGCACCTCGTGCAGCAGTTCCCGCCGGAGCAGGTGTCCCTGTATCTGAACACGCTGCTTTGTCAGGATCCGGAAACGTGGGGGGCGCTGGAGGGGTTGCCTCAACGGGGGGCCTAACGCCGGGACAGGGTGCCGGGTGCAGGGTGCCGCAGTGCAGGGTGCTGGTGCACGGTGCCGGGTGCAGGGTGCGTGAATGTGCTCATTGTTCGCTGTCTTCCTGCTGACGATCGTTCCGCTGTCTGCCGCGGCGCAGCAGAACGATGCACGCATGCTGCGCGTGGAGCAGTGGCTGAAGGCGGTGCTGCACCACCAGCCGGGTGAAGTCGACGAGCCGGTCGACGAGATCGGGTCGCTGGTCACCTCTGAACTTCAGGCGCTCTGGCTCGACACCGCGGCGCTGGCCCAGTTGATGCGCGAGCCGCGCGAATCGTTCATCACGATTCGCACGTCGCGACAAAGCAAGCCGCAGCAGGTTCGTTTCACGCCCAACCAGCTTCGCCGGATGCGTCCTGTTCCTGCGCGGTCAACTGCGTGAGGCAGCGGAGTTGCTCCGACAGGCGCACGCCGAGGCGGACGAAGATCTGCTGAAGTACTACGGCCGGTTGTTCCTCGGCAGCGCCGAGGAAGCGCTGGGAAACTACGACGGAGGCGATCGAGCGGGTGCGTTGGCCGCCATCGGGCGCGTGTTCGAGCTCGCCCAGACGTATCCGGAGAACGACGATCCATGGTGGACCTATCACGTCGCGCAGGGTCGACAGGCCGACGACCTGCTGCGGCGGCTGCGGGCACCGTTCGTGGAGACGAAGTGATGAGAGCGCTCGCGATCGTGGCGGCGTGTCTGGCGCTCTCGACCTCCGCGTCGACGCAGCCTGCGACGTTTTCGTCCAGAGTCGAGGCGGTGCGTGTCGACGTGCTCGTCACCGAAAACGGCAGGCCCGTCCCAGGCCTCACCGCGGGCGACTTCGAGCTCATCGACAACGGCGTGACGCAGCAGGTGGATCTGGTCAGCTTCGATCAGGTGCCGCTCAACGTCGTTCTCGCTTTTGATATGAGCGGGAGCCTCGAAGGGGACCGGCGCGACCAGCTGGCCGCAGGCGCGGCTGCGCTCCTCCGTGGCCTGAAGGGCGACGATCACGCAGCGCTCGTGACGTTCAACCACCTCGTCACGCTGGGCGCGGGTCTGACACGCGATATGGCTGCCGTTCGGGCCGCACTGGATCGCGCCGAGGCGGTTGGCGAGACCGGCGTGGTCGACGGGGCGTTCGCCGCCATGATGGTTGGCGAAGCGGACGTCGGGCGCGGGCTGCTGATCGTGTTCAGCGACGGCCTCGACACGTCGAGCTGGCTGCAGCCGGCCCTTGTCCTCGATGCCGCGCGGCGCTCCGACATGGTTGCGTACGCCGTCGCGACACGATCGGCCGTCAAGCCCGAGTTCCTCGAAAACTTCACGGAGCTGACCGGCGGACAGCTGTACGAGGTGGAGCGGACCGAAAATCTCGAGTCGATCTTTCTCCGGGTCCTCGACGAGTTCCGGCACCGGTATCTCGTCAGCTACACGCCCCGCGGGGTGGCGCGTCAAGGCTGGCATCAGCTCGAGGTCCGGGTGAAAGGCAGGCGTACCGTGAAAGCGCGGCCGGGTTACCTCGGATAGTAGGCCGGGTCCTTTTGGACCCGGCCTCACATCGCTACAGCGGATACGACAGCGTGCTGCCGAGAAGCGTGACCAGAATCAGTACCGTCGGCACGAGCGCGAGGAAGACGACGAGCGTATAGCCCATGACGTCGCGGGCGCCCAGGCGGAACAGACCGAGGATCGGCAGCATCCAGAACGGCTGCACGAGGTTGGCAAGCGCTTCACCGAGATCGTAGGATGCGACGATCCAGCCGAGATGCACCTTCAGCGTGTGCGCCGCTTCCATCACGTAGGGCGCTTCAATCACCCATTTCGATCCACCTGAGGGCACGAAGACGCCGAGCACGGCGGAGTAGACGGCGACGACCGCCGGAAAACTGGTGGGCGTCGAGATCTGGACGAAGGCGCTCGCGAGCTGCTGGCTCAGATGCGTGCCGGTGATGATGCCGGCGATTCCCGCGTAAAACGGGAACTGCAGAATCACGCCCCACACCGCCGGGGTCGCATCCTGGACTGCGCGCATCAACCGGGCAGGCGTCTTGTGCAGGACCATGCCGACCAGCAGAAATGACAGGTTGATGATGTTGAGCGTGATGGCGTTCAACGGCTCAGCGGCTGCCATGAAGTAGCGAACCAGGTACGAACCGCCAATCGCCACGATCAGCCACGTGAGGATCGGCGAATGCTCCAGCCACGTCCCCGGAGTGCCCGGCCACTGAAGTTCACGCTGTTCCTCGTCAGGCAGTGTGATGCCGAGGTCGGCCGCGGTGCGTGCCCGGTTGGCGGGCGGCGTGGCAAACCACATCACCAGCGTGACGACGACGATCTCGACGACCACGGACACCAGGCTCTGCCAGAGGAAAATCGTGTCGCGGAAGGGGATGATCCCGCCAGGTACCACGCCGCCGGCTGCGACGATTTCGCGGATCTGCGGCTGCAGCGCGCCCGGGCTGGCCATCTGCAGCGCCGCCGATCCGCTGAGGCCCTGGGCCCAGATGCTGCCGATGCCCAGAAAACTTGCCGCGGCGAGCGCGCGGTAATCGACGCCGCGGACCCGCCGCGCGACTTCGAGCGCCAGCACCGCGCTGAACACCAGGCTGAAGCCCCAGTTGATCCATGACGTCACGAGCGCGAAGAACGTCACGAGGGCGACCGCGGCCCGCGGCGATTCGGGCCACCCGGCAATCATTCGAATCACGCGGCGCATTGGCCGCGATGTCGCCAGCACGTGCCCGGTGATGATGATGAGCGACATCTGGAGCGTGAACGGAATCAGCTCCCAGAAGCCGCGCCCCCACGCGTCGACGACTTCGCCGGTCGTCGCTGGTGTGGCCGCCAGCGCCCCGACAATGACGATGACCGTGCCGATCAGCGCGAAGATGAACGCGTCAGGGACCCACTTCTCGGTCCAGGCGGTGAGGGTGAGGGCGAAGTTGGCGAGAAAACCGGTCGTTTCCTCCCTACCGACCGGTTTGGCAAGCTTGGTGCGATTCACGCGCTACACGATACATCACGCGTGAGGCGGGAAAGGCGCCGGATCCTTGAGGACCCGGCGCGGACTGCTAGTTCGCCGCGACGCAGACGGCGTAAATCGTCACATCAACGGCGCCGAGGCTCACCGTGGTGTTGTTCCGGAGCGACACGAACCAGCTCTCGGTCGCCGGCTCCGGATGCGACGCGATCGGCGTGAGCAATCGGGTCCACCAGCCCTGCATATTGAAGCCGCCGCTGAGGACACGCTTTCCGGCCGGGCACGACGCTCGTCCCATCGCCAGACTGGTCGGCTCGTTCGAGAGCGACTGCGGTCCCACGACAGGCGTGATTCGCACCGACACCGTTTCGAGTCCGCTGACGCCGGCCGGTCCCTGAGGTCCAGCCGCCCCGGTCGCGCCCGTCGCGCCCGTCGGTCCCGCAGGACCCTGACTACCGGTCGCTCCAGCAGGTCCTGCCGGACCCGCCGGACCCACTGGACCCGCCGGACCCATCGGTCCCATCGGACCTGTTGCACCTGCCGGACCCGCCGGCCCCGCAGGACCGGCCGGACCAGATGGCCCGACTAGCCCTTCCGGACCCGCGGGACCTGCCGGGCCTGTCGGACCCGCTGGGCCCGCTGGACCAACCGGGCCGGCAGGACCTTGCGGCCCTGCCGGTCCAGGGAGCGGGGCGCCCTCGGGACCATGTGATTCGTAAGGAATCGCGACGACGAAATTCGCCGATTCAACGGTGCCGTTTCCGCGCGACACCGTGAGCAGGTAGCTTCCTGACGGGAAGTACCGCGAGAGCGACACCACGATCTCGTTGGAGGTCGCGCTCACGACCGTCATCGGCAGCAGATCGAGCGTGACGACCGGGGCCGGGCCGCCCTTCTTGGATTTTCCGGAAGCGGGCGAGGTGAAATTCAGGCCCTTGATCACCAGCCGATCGTGGTCGTGGTCGACGATCGTGTGGGTCACCAGCAGCTGCGACTTTGCCGAATCGTCGTCCGCCGTGACCACCGCCGAAAACGCCGTCACGACAAGAACCGTAATCAGGACGCTTGCGCGTTTCATATTGGCTCCTTGCATCGCCTGCCCCCTGATTGAGCAAGTGCGCGGCCAGAACGGCGGAGCTGGCCGTAAGTGTTGATCGCACGGAAGTTCCCGTGACGCCTCAGGGGCTCACCATCCGCGCCTGCCTGTCCCAGAACAGAACTCTGCCAGCCGGATGTGAGATCTCCCGCGAACTTACGAAACTGACCGATACGGCACGTACAATCGAAATCCCATGCGAAAACCGGTTGTGCTCGTCACCGGCGCGGGTGGCGAGATCGGCCACGCGCTGGTGTCCCGTTTTGCGGAGACCGACGCGGCGATCATCACGCTCGACGTTAATCCGCTCGAGCCATCGCTGGCGCGTCTGGTCCGGCGTGAATTCACGGGGTCGATCTGCGACACGAGCCTGCTGGAACGGATGCTGGCGGAATTCGAGGTGGACTGCGTGTATCACCTGGCGGCGCTGTTGTCGACCCGCGCCGAATTCACGCCCGTGACCGCTCACCAGGTGAACGTCGAAGGCACGCTCAACCTGCTCGAGTTCGCGCAGAAAGAGGGCGAGTCGCATGGCCGCGCGGTCAAATTCATCTACCCCTCCTCGATCGCCACTTATGGGCTGCCCGATCTCGCGACCAAAGAGCGCGCCGGGCGCGTTCGCGAAGACGACTACGCTCATCCGACGACGATGTACGGCTGCAACAAGCTGTATGCGGAGGAACTGGGGCGCTATTACGCGCGGCATTACAAGCAGCTGTCGGTCGACTCGACGCCACACGTCGACTTTCGCGCGGTCCGCTTTCCGGGATTGATTTCGGCGGCGACCCAGCCGTCGGGCGGCACCTCCGACTACGCGTCCGAGATGATTCACGGCGCGGCGAAGTTGGGCAGCCACGTGTGCTTCGTCCGTCCCGACACGAGAATTCCCTTCATGGCGATGCCCGACGCGTCCAATGCCCTGTTGACGATCGCGGCCGCGCCCCGTGAGCGACTGAGGCGCACGACGTATAACGTCGGCGCCTTCAGTGTGTCGGCGGCGGAGATCCGCGAGGTGGTCGTCGGGGCGTTTCCCGGCGCGTCGATCACGTATAAGATTGACGAAAAGCGACAGGGGATTGTGGATTCCTGGCCCGCCGACGTCGACGACGCGGCGGCGCGCGTCGACTGGGGGTTCAGGCCCGCCTACGATTTCGAGCGCGCGTTCCGCGAGTACCTCATCCCGACCATCAGCCGACACTATTCACGATGATCTCCGCCACCGCCTTTGCTCCGGCGACCGTCTCGAACGTCGCGTGTGGATTCGATGTTCTCGGGTTTGCCCTCGACAGCCCCGGGGATGAGGTCACCGCGCGGTTTCTGGCGCCGGGTACGCCTGGGGGGATGCGGCCGGGCGATGGTGCGCACGGCGTGCTCATCGAAGCCATCGAGGGCGACGGCGGCCGGCTGCCGCGCGCTGCGGCGCACAATACTGCCGGCATCGCCGCGCTGGCGTTGCTGACGAAGCTTGGCGAACGGCGGGGAGTGGCGCTCAGCATCAAGAAGGGATTGCCGCTCTCGAGCGGGCTTGGCGGCAGCGCGGCGAGCGCCGTGGCGGCGGTGGTGGCCGTGGACGCGCTCGTCGGCGGCCATTCATCGATCGAGACACTCATCGCCTGCGCGCTGGAAGGCGAGCGGCTCGGTGCCGGATCGGCGCACGCCGACAACATCGCGCCGTGTTTATGCGGCGGCTTCGTGCTGGTCCGGCGCCCGAATCCTCCCGACGTGCTGCGGCTTCCGGTCCCCGCCGGTCTCATGGCGGTCGTGGTTCATCCGGATCTGGAGATCGAGACCGCCCGGGCCCGCGCGCTGCTCGGCGATACGGTGCCTCTTGCCGATGCCATCCGGCAATGGGCCAATCTGGGCGCGCTCGTCGACGGATTGCACCGGAGCGACTTCGCGCTCATCAGCCGGGCCCTCGAAGACACGATTGCGGAGCCGCGTCGGGCGCCGCTGGTCCCCGGCCTGGCGGCCATCAAACGGGCGGCGGTCGATGCCGGAGCGCTCGGCTGCAGCCTGTCCGGATCGGGACCTTCGATCTTTGCGCTGTGCCAGGACGCCCGCGTCGCCGAGCGGGTTGCGGCGGCGATGACCGCCGCAGTCCGCACCCATATCGGCGGGGATCCGCGCACTTACGTATCGCCAGTCGCTCCCGAGGGCGCGCGCGTCCTCTCCACGTGCAATTCCTAACCACCAGAGGCGGTCAGCGTGTTCTCGCTTCGCGAGGCCCTCATCGAGGGACTCGCACCGGACGGCGGGCTGTACGTGCCCGAAGCGATCGAATCCTGGTCGGAACGAGAGCTCGAGCGGCTGCCGACGCGCACGCTCACCGAGATCGCCTATCGGGTCCTGAGACCCTACACGCGCGGTGAGCTCGATGCCACCGCCTTCGAAGCGGCGGTCGTCGAGGCCCTCAACTTTCCGATCCCGCTCGTCGAGGTCGAGCCCGGGATTTACGCGCTCGAGCTGTTTCATGGGCCGACGCTGGCGTTCAAGGATGTCGGCGCTCGTACCATGGCGCGACTGATGGCGGCGCTCGACACCGGCGATCAGCCGTTGACGGTGCTGGCCGCCACCTCTGGCGACACCGGCAGTGCGGTTGCGCACGCCTTCCACGGCGTTCCGCACACGCGCGTGGTGGTGCTCTATCCAGAGGGACGCGTCAGCCCCACACAGGAAGCGCAGCTGACCATGTTCAACGGGGAGGACGGCAACGTCAGGGCCTATGCGGTCGCCGGCAGCTTTGACGATTGTCATCGACTCACCCGCGAGGCATTCGGCAGCGAGGCCATCCGCTCACGCGTCCGACTGACGTCCGCGAACTCGGTGAACATCGGCCGACTGCTGCCGCAGATGGTCTACTACTTCCATGCGGCATTGGCGCGGTCGGACCGCAGGCCTTCGACCCGCAGGTTGTGATGCTGTACGCCGTCGGGGAACTTCGGCAACCTGACCGCCGGGTTGATGGCGAAACGGGCGGGGCTGCCGATCACGCGCTTCGTCGCCGCCACCAACGTCAACGACGTCGTGCCCGAGTACCTCGTCACCGGCCGCTTCACACCGCGTCCCTCGCTGCGGACGATCGCCAATGCGATGGATGTCGGCCATCCCAGCAACTTCGAACGGATGCTCTGGCTGTACCACGACAACGTCGACGAGATGCGGCAGGACATCGCCGGCACGCGTCATAGCGACGACGAGGTTCGCGAGACCATCAAGCGCGTCTACGAAACCAGGGGGTATCTCCTCGATCCCCATTCCGCGATCGGGTATCTCGGGGTGAAGACATTTCTGGGGCAGGAAAGGCAGGACGGGCGGAGAGGGGCAGGTGGGGATCTTCCTCGCGACGGCGCATCCGGCGAAGTTCCGCGAAATCGTCGAACCGGTCATCGGACGACGACTGCAGACGCCGGCGCCGCTGGCCGACGCCCTTGCACGGCCGCGGCAGATCCTGCGGATGGACGCGTCGCTCGACGCGGTCGCCGAGGCGCTGCGTGGCTGACGAGGGCACGTATCGCTATCGTGCAGACATCCTCGCCGCGCTGCCGCGCCACGGCGTCCGTCCGACAACACACACATCCCCGCAAGTGGTCCGAGACTACGTTCGCGACCTCTACAAGTGGGAAATCCGGAGATTACGCGAGCGCTACCTGCAGAAAGAGTTCAGCAAGCAGGAGTACTGGCAGCGCGTCGACCAGTTGCGGCGGCAATATCCGGTGCTCGCGCTGCTGCCGCGCCAGTTTCTGGAGTCCGCCTGAAGCCATCAGAAATGCGCTCTTTTCAACACCGTGTCCGAGCCACCGACGCGATACCACTTGTGCATGTATGGACCCAGCGTGATCTCGTGCTTACCCGATTCGCCCGTGCGGCTGTGATCTTCATCGAACAGGTCGCATAGCATCTGACCATCGGGAGTGCCAACCTCGAAGCGAACGGTCTCCGGGCGCATCGGCGAAGTTGTGCAAGGTGACGAGGGCGGTGTTGCGCCACACGTAGCGCAGCGCAAGCACCGGCGGCGAGTCGGTTTCCAGAATCGTGCAGTCGCCCCAGCCGATTTCCGGCAGCTCCTTCCGCGCACGGATGCGGCGTTCGGTCCAGTTCAGGAGCGAGTTCGGATCGCGTCGCTGATCGGCGACGTTCACCCGTCGGTAGCCATGCTCCTGGTCGTCGATGATTGGCACCACGATCGTGCTGGACGTCGAGAATCCGCCGTAGGGGTCGCTCGACCACTGCATCGCGGTCCTCGCGCAGTCGCGTTCGGGCAGCGACAGGTCGTCCCAGATGCCAATCTCGTCGCCGTATTGGATGAGAGGGGTTCCCGGAAGCGAGAAAAGCAGGCTGAACGCGAGCTCGATGCGGCGGCGATCGCCCTTCAGCATCGGGGCGAACCGGCGGCGGATGCCGCGGTTGTAGAGCTGCATCGAGGGATCGGGGCCGCAGGCGTCGAAGACTTTCTGACGCTGTTCTTCGGTCAGCCGTCCGAGATCGCATTCGTCGTGGCTCCGCAGAAACTGGACGAACTGGGCGTTCTGCGGCACCGTGCGCGTTTGTTCGATCGCCCATTTGAGCGGCTCGAGGTCTGCGGTGGCGAGGGCATACCAGAGACGCTGATTCACGGGGAAGTTCAGCATCATCTGCAGCCGATCCCCCTGCTCGCCGAGGTATTGCAGGTTCTCGTCGGGCGGGACGTTCGCTTCGGCGAGCAGGATGGCGTCGGCACGGCGCCACTGCAGGAAGTCGCGCATGTCGTGCAGGAAGTCGAAATCGAGGTCGGGCTGGACGACGTCGGCGCCTTTCCGACCGATGAAGAACGGCACGGCGTCCAGGCGGAAGCCCGAGATCCCCAGCTGCAGCCAGAAGCCCATGATCTTCGAGATCTCATCGCGAACCGCCGGGTTCCAGGTATTGAGGTCGGCCTGATGCTCGTAGAACCGGTGAAAGTAGTACTGCTTTGCCTGGTCGTCGTAGGTCCAGGTGGTTTTCTGGACGCCGGGAAACACCATGCCCTGGTCATGATTCGCCGGGCGCGTTCTTCGACCACACGTACCAGTTCCGGAAGGGTGAATCGGGGTTGGCGCGGGCGTGCTGGAACCATGGGTGATCGATCGACGTGTGATTGACGACGAGGTCGACGATGACGCGGATTCCAAGGGAGTGGGCATGGCGGGCGAAGGCGACGAAATCGCCGAGCGAGCCGTGTTTGTCGTGAACGCTGTAGTAGTCGCTGACGTCGTAGCCGTTGTCACGGTTGGGCGATTCGGAGAAGGGCAGCAGCCAGACGCAGGTCACGCCGAGGCCGGCCAGATACGGGAGGCGCGCGCTGAGGCCTTCGAAGTCACCGACGCCGTCGCCGGTGGCGTCCATGTATTTCTCGACATCCAGGCAATAAATGATCGCGTTGCGATACCAGAGGTCATCCAGGCTCATGCGTGACCGGGGACGCAAGCGACGGTCCACCAGCTCGCAGCCGAGTCGGAGCGGTGTCGAAGCGGTGTCGGAGTGGTGTCGGAGCGGAGGGAACCGCTGTTGACCAGGTGACGTCATATATCTTGTGTAACAAGACGTATGGTATTACAATTCAAGCGAATGGCCAGGGAAGTTGACCGGACGGACGACCGGACCGGCATCGAGCGGGAGCTCAAGCGGGGGTCGCTCGAGCTCATCGTCCTGCACCTGCTCGACCCGCGAGAGGCTTACGGCTACGAGATCGTCACGAAACTGACGACCCGGACCAACGGTGCGCTCGAGGTAACGGACGGGACCCTCTATCCGGTGCTGTACCGCCTGGAACGCGCCGGATTCGTGGCCGTGCGGTGGGAGACCCCCGAGCGCGGCGTGCCGCGCAAATACTATCGGCTGACTGATTCGGGGCGCGCCGAGCTGGCGCGCCTCAAACACGAGTGGCATACCTTCGTGACCGCGATGGCGCAACTGCTCGCCACCGAGGAGGGCACATGACGACCGCTGACTCCTACGTCCAATCCGTGATCGATCACGTGCCGCCGCGAATGGGGCTGCGCGATCAAATCGCGCTGGAGGTGCGCAGCCACATCGCCGAACGCCTCGAACACGGACAGTCGATTCAGGACGTCCTGCGGCAGTTCGGCGATCCAGCCGCGCTGGCCGAGTCGTACCTCGCCGCCGTGCCGCTGCGGAGCGCCCGGTTCTGGACGCGCGCCGTCGCGAAAGTGATCGATTTTGCCGTCGTGGCCGCCGCGGTGGCTGTCGGGGCGGCGTTGTTGTGGGCGATGCTGTCTGAGGAAGATCGCTATTGGGTACCGATCATGTGCATCGTGACGTTCATTGGCGGCTTCGTCGGATACACGGTGGTCAGTGAACATCGTCACGGCCAGACGCTCGGCAAACGCCTGATGGGCATCCACGTCGTCCGCGAGTCGGGCGCACGAATCAGCCTGGGCCAGTCGTTCATCCGGCAGCTGCCGCTCGTCGCGAGCGCGCTGATCATCATCGACGTGCTGTTCGCCGTGTTCACCGAGAAGAAGCAGCGCGCCTTCGAGCTGATCACCAAAACGCGCGCCGTCATGGTGTTGCTGTGTCTGGCCCTGATCTGACTGGCCGCGCCGCTTGCAGCCGCGTCGCCGACTGACCTGGTCGTCGAGAACGCATCCCAACAAGTCCATCCCTCGTACCCGGATGCGGTCGTCCGCGCCAGCCGAGAGATGCTGGCGCAGGGAGACCGATTACAATGAGCGGCGATGATCGCGATCGAGATTCGCGCGCCCGGTCCGCCTGACGTTCTCACTCCGGTCGAACGCCCGGTTCCCTCAATCGGCGCGGGCGAAGTGCTCATCAAGGTCGCAGCGGCCGGCGTCAATCGCCCCGACGTCATGCAGCGGCTCGGCAAGTACCCACCACCGCCCGGCGCCTCGGATATTCCCGGTCTGGAAGTGGCCGGCGAGGTCGTGGAGTGCGGCGATGGAGTGGAGCCGTGGCGGCCGGGCGATCGCGTATGCGCGCTCGTGAGCGGCGGCGGATACGCCGAGTTCTGTGCCGCGCCCGCGCCGCAATGCCTGCCAATCCCGCGCGGGCTGGATGCGAACCACGCGGCGGCCGTTCCGGAAACGTTCTTCACGGTGTGGACCAACGTCTTCGAGCGCGGCCGGCTGAGCCCGGGCGAGTCGATCCTGATTCACGGCGGCTCGAGCGGCATCGGCACCACCGCCATTCAGCTGGCACGCGCCTTCGGCGCCCGCGTGCTGGCCACAGCCGGCAGCGAGAAAAAATGCTCGGCCTGCGAAGCGTTGGGCGCCGAGATGGCGATCAATTACCGAGACACCGACTTCGTGACCGCGGTCCGCGAGGCGACACACGGCCGCGGCGTCAACGTCGTGCTCGACATGGTGGGCGGCGATTATCTGCAGCGCAACCTCGAGTGCCTGGCCACCGACGGCCGCCTCGTCCAGATCGGGCAACTGGGCGGCTGGAACGCCGAGATCAACATGGTCCCGGTCCTTCAGAGGCGCCTCTGGATTACCGGCTCGACGCTGCGCGCGCGGTCGGTTGCCGAGAAGGCCGCCATCGCGCGCGCCGTCCACGAAAAAGTCTGGCCGCTCCTCGAGGCAGAGACGGTACGGGTGATGGTTCATGCGACCTTTCCCCTGCGAGACGCGGCTGAAGCGCACCGGGTGATGGAATCGAGCACCCATATCGGCAAGCTCGTTCTGACGACGTGACCATGGACTACGTTCGGCTCGGATCGACCGGGATGAAAGTCTCGAGAATCTGTCTCGGTGTGATGACCTACGGCACGCCCAAATGGCGTCCATGGGTGCTCGACGAGGAGCAGAGCCGTCCGTTCATCAAGCGTGCGCTCGAGCACGGGATCAATTTCTTCGACACCGCCGACATGTACTCCCACGGCGTCAGCGAAGAAGTCCTTGGCCGGGCGCTGCGCGATTTCGGCGCCGAACGCGATCAGATCGTCGTCGCCAGCAAAGCGTTTTTCCCGATCAAACAGGGCCCCAACTCGGGCGGGCTGTCACGAAAGCATCTCCTCGATGCGATTGACGGTTCGCTGCGACGCCTCGCGATGGACTACGTCGACCTCTACCAGATCCACCGATTCGATCCCGATACGCCCATCGAAGAGACGCTGTCGGCGCTCCACGACATCGTCAAGGTGGGGAAGGCGCGCTACATCGGCGCGTCGAGCATGGCCGCCTGGCAGTTTGCGAAGATGCTGCATGTTGCCGATCGACACGGCTGGACGCGGTTCGTTTCGATGCAGAACCACTACAACCTGATCTACCGCGAAGAAGAGCGCGAGATGCTGCCGCTGTGCCGCGAGGAGGGGATCGGGGTCATACCGTGGAGCCCGCTCGCGCGCGGGTTTCTGGCCGGCAATAGACGGAAGGAGGATCGCGGCGAGACCGCCCGTGCCAAGACGGACGACTTTGCCCACAACCTCTATTACGCCGACGACGACTTCGTTGTCGCCGATCGGGTCAGTCAGGCGGCCGAGCGGCTGGGCGTCAAGCCGACGCAGGTCGCGCTGGCGTGGCTGCTGGCCCAACCTGCGGTGACGGCACCGATCGTCGGCGCCTCAAAGCTGTCGCATCTCGACGATGCCGTGGAGTCGCTGAAAGTCCGGCTGTCGCCGGAGGACTTGAAGTTTCTCGAGGAACCCTACCGTCCCCACCGCGTGCTCGGACACTGACCCTCGAATCGGAATCTGCTCCAGCAGTGGCCATGACCGTGCCGACGAAGTTCCCCCGAGCCGACCGTCGGCGCAGCGGGCGGCCGTCCGGTACCGTGCCGCTCAATCGCGCGCTATCGAAGCTCGGGATCCTGTCTCGCGCTCAGGCAACCGAGGCCATCAGGCAGGGACGAGTCCGGGTGAATGGACGCGTCGTGACCGACCCGGCGACACACGTCGTGCCCGAGCGGGCCCGGATTGGTCTCGACGGGGAGGCGAAGACGCGCGCCGCGTGGCGCGCCATCGTGTTTCACAAACCGCGCGGCGTCGTCACCACGCGCCGCGATCCGGACGGCCGCCCGACAATCTACGACGTCATCGGCGAGCCGGCGCGCGGACTCATCCCTGTCGGGCGGCTCGACATTGCGACGAGCGGTCTTCTGATTCTCACGTCTGACACACGGCTCGCCGACCGGATCATGGACCCGGAGAACGGCGTGCCGCGGCTCTACCTGGTTACGGTGCGCGGCAGAGTCAGCGATGGGGAAGTGGCAACGCTCGATGCGTCCGCGGTCGTCATTCGAAAAGCATCCTCACGCGAGACGCATCTCACCATGGAGCTTCGACGTGGACGAAATCGCGAGGTGCGTCGTCTCTTCGAATCGATCGGTCACGAAGTGACGAGACTGAAGCGCGTCAGCTTTGGAGGATTGGACCTCGGGGATCTGCCGCCGGGCAAGTGGCGTGATCTGACGCGAACGGAAGTCGAAGCGGCGTTCGGCTCTGAGATTTGACAAGCTGCAAGGACAGGCCTAGGGTGAGTGGTACGCCAAAGACGCTGTATCAACAGCGTCCCGGGGGACCCAGTGGCGCGCATTCCGCGCGCCGGGGGCGAATTCAGCCGCAAGGCTGATAGAGGACTTCCAACCTCGAGCCCGTCAGCTAACCCCGTCGGCGGTTGGAGGCCCACCGTGGCTCGTCATGCAACCCTCGCAGGTCTGCTCGTCGTCGTGTGTGGTTTGTTCATGCTGTTGTGGCTCGGCGGCTCGTCCAACCCGGACACGCCGGCGGGATACGTCGGCTACCTCACGAAAGGAGCGATCTTCGGTCAGTCGCGGTACGTCGGAACGCAGCACGGACCGACCTCACCCGGCCGCACCTGGCTGCTCGAAGTCACCAACGTCAGCATCACGCCGTACACCTACACCGAAGATTCCTCGCACGACGATGCGGTGCTGAGCCGCGACAACCTGAAGATCCAGTTCCGGGTGCATACGGTGTGGCGCATCGACCAGGAACGCGTGCCGATGTTCATGGACCGCTTCAGCACGACCGTCTCGAACCAGGAGCTCGAAAAAGAGCCGGATGCCGTCGTGAAGGTCGCCTACGGCAACTTCATCCGCGAGCCGCTCCGCACGTTTGCCCGCGACGAAGTGCAGCGCCGGGACGGTCTGGTCGTGAAGGACGAGCTCATCGCGATCGGCGACGCGGTGCTCTCACGCATTCAGCGTTACGCCGACGGCTCGCCGTTCGTGATCTCCAGCGTGGTCGTCGGAAACGTCCAGTACCCCGAAGAGGTCGCGACCGCAGTGTCGCGCAAGCTCGCGGCGACGCAGGAATTGCAGCGAAAGGACACCGAGATTGAGATCGAGCGGAAGGAACGGACCAAGCGCGAGGTGCAGGCGCAGGGCATCGCCAACGCGATGGGGATCATCCGCGGCCAGCTGAGCGGGATGTATATCCAGCACGAAGCGATCGAGGCGCAGAAGATGATCGTGAACTCGCCAAATCACACAGTGGTGTATATCCCGGTCGGGGCCATGGGCGTGCCCCTGACCGGGACGTTCGACGCGATCGGACCGGAACGGCGCTAATCGCGGCGCTGCTTCGGAGCCGCCTTCTCGGCGTCACGGCGCCGTTCGTTTTCGTCCTCAGCGGTGTCGCCGACGTAGGTGCGCTCGCCGCCGGTTTCGACGCCGAGGACGTCACCCGGCTGCGCGCGGCCGCCGAAGTGCGGGCTCGGATCGGGAGCATCCTTCATCCGCACCTGCTCGGCGTCCCGGTCCGATGGCCGGACGACGTCACGGGCCGGAGGGATCGACTCGGCGCCGGCCGTCACGGCTCGGTCGCCCATGCGCTCGGGCAAGTTCGGGTTGGCGCGCCACCAGTCCGGATATCCGAAATCGGGCCGGTTCCAGGCGTCGGTGTATGGCTCGTCGGCGGAGTAGACGATGGCGACGCCTTCGATGCTGCAGGCGGAGCAGATTTCGTCGTTGATCCGTTTCAGATCGTCGGCCGACAGCTTCTCGAACTGGTCCTTGTCGAATCCCGGGAACTGGTTGATGCGATGGCGGTCGAGGTCGGCCTCCAGCGCTTCGGCATCGGCGTCGAATCGGAGATGGCCGACCGGCAGCAGCAGATGCTTGGATTTGAACCAGCCGCCGGAGTCGACGACCACGTAGTAGGGACGAGCCGATTGTGTGTCGACGATGAACCCGTCGACGTCACCCAGGTGTTCGCCGGTTGGACTCTGCACGTTCATGCCGTCGAAATCGATCGAGTCGTCGTCCAGGTCGTCGGCGTCGATGTACCTCAACCATGGCTTGGGATGATCCACGATAGCCTCCTCCTTCAGAGCGCGGGTTGCAGGCGCGCTCAGCCAATCTCGACTGTGAAGTGCGCGCTGCTGCACACCGGAGCAAAATGCGGTCCGCCAGCGCGACGGCGCGGTCAGGGCGTGCAGTAAAATCACAACAGATGGCGACCGAAGCCCCAGCCGCTCCACCCCTGCGCGATCGCGACACGATTCCCGATCGTTTCAAATGGAATCTCAAGAACATCTTCTCGACCTGGGAGGAGTGGCAAGCCGCTTACGCCGAGCTCGACCGGAAGATCGATGCCTTCGCGGCGCTGCAGGGGTCGCTGGCGGGGGGCGCCGCGGCGCTGCTCGCGGCGCTCAAGCTGCGCGACGAGATCGGTCAGCTGGAATACAAGGTGTGGTATTTCGCGTCACTGTGGTACGACCAGGACCAGCGCGATAACCAGATCAACGCCAGGCGCCAGCAGGTGCAGATTCTTTTTGCCAAGGCGGCGCAGGCCTCCGCGTGGTTCGATCCCGAGCTGCTGAAGATTCCGCTGGCCACGGTCCAGGAGTGGATGGCAGCCAATCCGCCGCTGGTCGTCTATCGATTCGCGGTCGAGGATCTCTATCGTCAGCAGGAGCACGTCCTCGATGACAGGGGCGAGCATCTGTTGTCACTGTCGAGCCGGTTTTCCTCCTCGCCGAACGACGCATACGCGGCGCTGTCGACGGCTGACGTGAAGTACCCGACGCTGCGGCTCTCGAACGGCACCGAAACGACACTGACCTACGGCCAGTACCGCGCGATCCTGGCGACCAATCGCAACCAGGCCGACCGGGCGGCAGCGTTTCACGAATTCCACAAGCTGTTCGACAACACGCTGAATACCTACGCGACCCTCTACAACGGTGTGCTGCAGCGCGATTTGTTCTACTCGCGCGCCCGGGGCTACCAGAACACGCTCGAGGCCGCGCTCCACGGCAACAACATCCCGCCCGCCGTCGTCGAGAACCTGATCAGCGAAACCAAGGCGGGCACCGAACCGCTGCGCCGCTATCACCGGCTGCGCCGGCGCGCCCTCGGCGTCGAGACCTACCACTCGTACGACACGACCATTCCGCTGGTCGATTTCGATCGGCAGTACCCGTACGAGGACGTCCTGCAGTGGCTGCCGGCGTCGGTCGCGCCGCTCGGATCCGACTACCAGCGCCGGATGCGCGCGGTGCTGAACGGCCAGTGCATCGACGTCTACGAGAATCCAGGCAAGCGAAGCGGCGCGTATTCCGCGCCGGTCTACGGCGTCCAGCCGTACATGCTGCTGAACTACAACGACACGCTGGACGCCGTCTTCACGCTGGCGCATGAGATGGGCCACTCGATGCACACGGTCCTGTCCCACGAGCACCAGCCGTTCGTCTACGCCGGTTACACGATCTTCGTCGCCGAGGTACCCTCGACGCTCAGCGAGGCGCTGTTCCTCGAATTCATGCTGGCCAGGACGACCGACGAGCGCGAGCGGATCGTCCTCCTGCAGCACGCCATCGATGGCATCGTATCGACCTTCTACACGCAGGTGATGTTCGCCGATTACGAGCTCCAGGCGCATCGGCTGGTCGGAGGAAGGGAAGCCGGTGACCGCCGAGGTGCTCGGCGAGATCTACTTCGGACTCCTCCAGGCCTATCACGGCGACGCCCTCGACTACGACGAGCAGTCGCGGCTCACCTGGGCACGAATTCCCCACTTCTACCAGTCGCCGTACTACGTCTATCAGTACGCGACCTGCTTCGCGTCGAGCGCGCAGCTGATGAACCAGCTCACCCAGGGCTCGCCAAGCGAGCGCAACGACGCCCTGCAGCGCTATCTGACGCTGCTTGCAGGCCGGCGGCAGCGATCACCCGATGACGCTGCTCCAGCGGGCCGGCGTCGATTTGAGCAAGCCGGAACCGGTCCGCGCCGTCGTCGCCCAGCTCGATGCGCTGGTCTCCCGGCTCGAAGCAGCGATCTGAGATTCTCTGGCGTTCCGCTAGTCCGCGCGGAGCAGCGACGAGGGATCGAGTCGCAGCGCCTTCGCCGCAGGAATGCATACCGCGGCAACGGCGACCGCAAGGTACGCCGCGGCAATCAGGCCAATCGTCACCGGATCGACCTGCGCGGTCCTGAGCACGGTCGCGCGAATGAGGCTCGTGTTCGCGGCAGCGCCGATCAGGCCGGCGGCCAGGCCGACAGCGGTCCACGAGACCGTCGGCGCGGCGAGCAGGGTCAACACGGCGGTAGAGCTCGCGCCCATGGCCCGTCGGACAGCGACCTCCTTGAGGCGGCGTGAAGTGAGATACGTGACGACCGTATAGACGCCCATCGTCGACAGGAGCAGGCCGAGGACGGCAAGCATGCCGAGCAGGCGTGCGACCATCTGCGGCTGGGTGAGTGACTGAGCGACGAGAGCATCCATCGGCCGGATATCGAATACCGGTTGTTGGGAAGCGACCGTCCAGATGGCCTGTTTGATCGCCTCGGACGGGAGCATCGTGCCGGCTGCCGTCCGAATCATCACGACGATACTCGGCTCGCTCTGCTGCAGGGACGAGACGTAAATCTGCGGCGTCGGCTCGAGCAGCCACTGCGGCCGGACGTCGCCGACGACGCCGACGATCGTCAACAGGGCGGCGCGCGGACCCGACCCTGACCGGATTCTGCTGGCCGACGGCGCTCTGGCCCGGCCAGAATTCCCGCGCCATCCGCTCATTCACGATGGCAACCGGCGTCCGGCCGGAGCCGTCGCCCTCATCGAATATCCGGCCCTCGAGAAGCGGAATGCGAACGACCGAGAAGTAGTCCGGGCTGACGATGCGGTAGCTCGCGAGCTGCCTGGACAAGGTGGCGCCATCGTCGGCGCGTCCGGCGATGCCGAACTCCACGCCGGCGCCGCCTGACAGCGGGGCATCCGCAATTGCGGCCGCCTCGACGCCGGGCACCGCACGGATCCGTTCCAGATACCGCTGATAGGTGATGCCGGTGGGGACGGCCGGACCGCGCGCCGCGACGATCCGCATCCGCATCACGGTCACGTCCGCTGACGAGTAGCCACGTGGAGCCGCCTGCAGCGTTCGCAGGCTCTGGAGGAGCTGTCCCGCAGCGACCAGCAGCACGATTGAAATCGCGACCTCGATCGCCACGAGCACGTGGCGTGTGCGCAGGCGAGCCGGACCGATCGTCCGTCCATCGATCTGGCTGCGGGCGCCGGCGAAGTGCAGCGCGGGGATCAGGCCGAAGACGAGCGTCGTGCCAAGCGCGAGCAGAGCGGTTGACGCGATCGTCACCGCGTCGATACCTCGATCGTCGCCACCTGGCAACATCACGCCGATGACCCGCGCCAGCCACTCGGCCTGCAGCACGCCGACCGCGCCGGCCAGCAGCGCGAGCAGCATCGCTTCGGCGAGAAACTGTCGGATCAGGCGGCCACGCCCGGCGCCAAGCGCGGCGCGAATTGCCGCCTCCGGCCGCCGTTCGACCGCGCGCGCCAGCAGGAACTGCGCCGTGTTGCCGCACGCCACCAGCAGGACCAGACCGACCGCGCCGACCAGAAGCCAGAGCACCGATCGGCTTCGGCCCGTGACGATCTGCTGAAGGGGGACAGCGTTCATGAAGAAGCCGAGGTCGCGGCCATCGGATCCGAGCCGGTACAACTGGGGATGTTGAGCGACGAGCGTCTCGGAGAGCGTCTTCAGCTCCGTTGCGGCCCACTCCAGCCGATGGCCCGGTCGGAGACGGGCAACGCCGGCGACCCGGCGCACGTTCGCAAACTCAGCGTTCCGCGACATGTAGGTGTCGTTCATCGGAAACGGCACATACAGGTCGATTGGCTCAGGCGACAGATAGTCGAACGCGAAATCGGGCGGCAGGACGCCGATGATCGTCGACGGTGCACCATTGACGACGATTTCGCCGCCGACCGCTCCCGGGTCGGCGCCGAAGTTCCGCCGCCACAACCCGTCGGTGAGCATTGCGACCCGATCGCGGCCGGGCCGGTCTTCGCCATCGGCAAAGAGCCGTCCGAGCGCCGGACGGACGCCCAGCACGTTCAGAAACGACGCCTCGACGCGCGCGGCGAAGACGCGGGCGGGTTCGGTGCCGCCGTTGATCTGAAAATCGCGCGTGTCGAAGAACGACACGCCCTCGAGATTGCGCGTCGACGATTGGACGTCGAGCAGTTCCGGGACGGTCGGGCTGGTGTTGAGCGCGCCGGTCGTGCGGAAGTTGTCAACGATCGCAACGAGGCGATCGGCATCGGCAAAGGGCAGCGGCCGGACGAGAACGTCGTAGAGCCGGGCAAAGAGCACCGCGTTGGCGCCGATGCCGAGCGACAGCGCCAGGACTGCGAGCGCGCTCATCGCCGGCTGCCTGCGGAGGAGCCGGGCCCCCTGGCGGAGATCTCTGCCGAAGGCGTCGAGCCAAAGCATCACACGCGCCTCGCGCATGCCTTCCGCGGCCTGATTGACCCCGCCGAAGTGGCGGCGTGCTTCGCGTTCCGCCTCGGCGCGGCTCATGCCGGCCTGCTGATTGGCCAGGGTGCGTTGCTCGAGGTGAAACCGGATTTCGTCCTCGAAATCGCGGTCCAGGGACCGTCCGCGCCACAGGTTCCTGAAACGGTTCCACGCGCCCATGTCAGGCATTCCTCAGGATGCGGCCGACGGCGGCAGCGAGGCGGCTCCAGTGCTGTTCCTCTTCGGAAAGCCGACGGCGTCCGGCCGGTGTGATTCGGTAATAACGGGCGCGGCGGTTGTTGTCGGACGAGGCCCACTCCGATGTGACCCAGCCAGCCTCCTCCATGCGGTGCAGCGCCGGATAGAGCGATCCGCCCTCGATGCGGAGCACCTCGCCGGAGAGCTGCTCGACGCGCTCGCAGATGGCGTAGCCGTGCAGCGCGCCGCCGGTGGCCAGCGTGCGCAGCACGATCAGGTCGAGCGTTCCCTGCAGCTGGTCCTTCCGGTTGTTGTCTTTCATCGATCGCGTCCGCCCAACCGCGCCCGTTACGGCGGTCATATAGAACTCTACTGGTGTGAGCAGTCTACCACAAGATGTCTACTGGATAGCGCTAGATCTTCAGCCTGCGGTGGGTCGCGGCAATGCAGGTGTCCATCACGACCAGCAGACCGGCAGACGCGGCGCGGGTGGCGGCCTCGTCATTCGCGATGCCGCTCTGCAGCCACAGTGCCTTCGCCCCGATGGTGACGGCTTCGTCGGCGATCGGCGGCGTGTCTTCCGAGCGCCGGAAGACGTCGACGATGTCGATCCGTTCGGGCACATCCACCAGCGAAGGAAACGAAGGTTCGCCGAGCACTTCGGTCTCTCGCGGGTTGACCGGGATGACCCGGTAGCCGGCCTGCTGCAGCTGCCTCATGATCCCGTTGGAGGGTTTCTGCGGATCGGCCGAGGCGCCCACCATGGCAATAGTCCTGACGGTGGAGAGAAGAGTGCGGAGCTCATCATCGGACGGGTTGCGATGCGACATGGCATCCGATCTTACGTGTTTCAGCGCATAAACCAAGGCGGCTGCCGCCAGCACTCCCCCGGTGACGACGAACTCGCGCCGCGTCGCCTGCGAGAGCAGCCAGAGGATGAGCGCTGCGGCGGCGATCGGAATGAGCGGACCGGCCGGGAGCACGAACGCCGGGCCGTCGCCCTGGACCTTCAGGCGTTGGAGCTGATACGCGGCTGCTACGCAGAACAGGTACAGCAGCAACGTCGCCACGTTGGCAATTACGACGAGCTCGGTGAAGCCGCCGCTGACGGCGAGCGCAATCGTGAGAGCAGCATGAACGATCACGGCGAGCCAGGGTGTGTGAAAGCGCGGGTGGACTGCCGCCAGGGCCTTCGGCAGCAGGCCGTCACGTCCGAACGCGTAGATCGCCCGAGGTGTCCCGAGCATGTCACCGGATAAGTAGCCAAACATCGAAATGGCCGCGCCGGCGAGCACCAGCATCCGTCCGGTGCCGCCGATGAGACGAGTGGCCGCCTCCGCCAGCGGGGCGGCAGGGTAGTTCGACATGTCGGCCCCGAGGACGGCCTGCGCGACGGATTGAATCAACAGGTACAGCGTGGTCGTGAACGCCAGCGCCAGGAACACGGCCCGAGGCACGGTTCGAGCAGGCTCCTTGATCTCGCCGCTCGGCACCAGCGCGACCTCGATGCCGACGAACGCGAAAATCAGCAGGATGGCGGCGCTGCCAACCGCGGAGGCCTCGGGTAACGGGAGCCACGTGCGGGGATCGACCGGCGCCATCCACAAGCCCGCGCCCAGAAGAACCGCCAGCGGCAGAAGCTTGGCGACGGTCATCGTCTCGACCAGCCGGCTGGCGATCGTCACGCCGCGAACGTTCACCCACGCCAGCCCCCCGACGACGGCCAAAAGGGTTCCGATGCGCAGGGCTCCCTCATCAACCGCCGGTGCCAGAATCGCCAGCGAATCGACGAACGCGCTGGCGATGGACGCCACCCCGAACGTTGCGGAGGCCCAGTAGAGCACCCCCGCCAGGAACCCGATGAACGGGCCGAATGCGACTTCGGTGTAAGCGTAAAGCCCGCCGGTCAGCGTCACCCGGCTTCCCGCCGCCGCAATACAGGTGACGATGAGCGCCATCGCGAGCGCGCAGACGAGGTAGGCGAACGGCGCCGCGGAACCAAGGTGCCGGGCGGCGGTCGCAGGCAAAACGAAGATGCCCGCTCCGACGGTCAGATTCACGATGATGGCGGTGAGGCGGCGGACGCCAATCGCGCGGACCAGACCGACCTCGGCAGGAAGCCGAGCGGTCAAGGCGCTGAGGTGTCGGGCACCCGCTCACTGTAACCCATCCGTGCGCGTCTGCTGGCGCGAACGGCCGGGGCATACCCCTTGCGTATTGAGCAAGCAGAGAACGAGTCCAGGGAGACCAAGCCCCATGGCGAGCGCCTCACTCACGGATGTCTACCTCGAAGAGCTGGCTACGCTGTATGACGCCGAACTCCAGGCGCTACGCATGCTGCCTCGGCTGCGGGATGCCGCGCGCGGCCTGAAACTTCGCGAAGCGCTGGCGCGGCACAGCGACGAGACCCGCCTCCACATCGAGCGGCTGCAGCTGATCTTCACGCATTGGGGCGGTCGGGTGTCTCCGGGGCAGTCCGCGGGCGTCACGGGTATTGTTCAAGAAGCAGACGAGCGTCTGCATGATGCTGCGACAGATGAAGTGCGCGATGCACTCGTCATCGCCATCGCGCAGCGCCTCGAACACTACGAAATTGCCGCATACAGCTGTGCCCGTTCGTACGCGCGCCGGCTGAGTCGCCCCGACGAAGCGCGGCTGTTGCTCGAGACGCTCGAAGAAGAGGGGCGCGCCGGGCGACGGCTGACCGAAATCGCCGAATCGCAGTCGGAATTGGAGCTGGCCGGCGCGATGATCGAGGCGCGGCCTGCCCACATCGCGACGCCACCTCACGGTGACAAGCTGCGATAAGCTCATCCGCTCTCACGAGTCCGTCGAAATAGCGTGGACGGCGGCGACTTCGGCGGCGGCCCGACGGCCGCTTTCGATCGCGCCGTTCATGTAGCCTTGCCACTTGTTGCTGGTGTGCTCGCCGGCGAAGAAGAGGTGGCCGGCAGGACGACCGAGCCACGAGCGGAGCGCCGGATCGAACCCGGGATCGAAAAACGCGTATCCGCCTCTCGCCCAGGGATCGTCGTCCCACACGATCTGGCGCGACGCGATCAACTCGGCGCGTCGCGAGCCAAGCCACTCGAACGATCGCGCCAGCGCTTCGGGTCCCTCTCGAGTGAACGTCTGACGCGTCGCGTCACTCGCCGAGCCGCCCGACATGAGGTTGAGGATGCCCGGCCGACCGCGCTGTTCCTCGTTGGCGTCCCATACCGCGCCGAACGGCAGTGCCGAACCGAAGGCCCGCGGGCGGCCTGGGACGCGCCAGAAGCGCCGGGAGAATTGCAGCAGCGTTTTCGTGGCCCGGCCGTATTTCAGGCGGACGAACGCCTCGTGCTGCTGTTGCGGCAGCGCGGGACTGATCGGAATGCGCCGCACCACGGTCGCCGGCAGCGCGAAGATCATGTAATCGCACGAGAGCTGTGCCACGTGACGGCCATTCTTCAGGCTGACCCGAACGCCCCGTCCGCGCTGCGACACGGCGACGACTTCGGTTGCGAGCTTCACCCTCTGCCCAAGCCGCGCCGCGAGCGCCGTGGCCAGCCGGTCGTTGCCGCCTTTGATCCGGTACATCTTCCCGGGCACGGGCGCATCGTTTGCGGCGAACTGATCGACGAGCGCAAGCAGGGAGAGCTCGTCCGGATCCCCGAGAAAAAATCCTCGTAAGCCAAGCGCCGTCTCGCGAAGCTCGTCGTCGGCGTTGATGCGATTCAGCCAGTCGGATACCGACTTTCGAGCGATGCACGCCGCCACCGGCGATTCCCAGCGCTGTTCGGTGAGCCGGTACGGCTCGCCGAATGCCGAGAGTTGATCGGCCAGCCGCCCCCAGCCGCGCGTCACGCCGCGCCGCACGATGCGCGGTCGTCCGCCCTCGTCATTCCTGACGAAGCCCCAGCCGCCGCGAAGAATCCGCGTCAGCTCGAGGCCGAGCGCGGCGACGAGCTTCTGAATTTCTTCCTGGGAGTTGTCGATGAGATCGGCGCCGGCTTCGGCGTGCTGACCTTCCATGAAGCCGTCACGGACGGTCCAGACGCGTCCGCCCACCCGATCGCGTGCTTCGACGACGGTGACCGCAGCGCCGAGGGCGGTGAGGTCGCGTGCCGCCGCCAGGCCTGCGAGCCCGGCGCCCGCCACGAGAACCGACACGCCGTTCAGCGCCGACACGCCCACGATCTTAGGTCAGAAGCCGGTAATCAGCCCGAGACGCGTGATCGGGTCCGCTTCCGGACAGAGGAGTCCCGCGAGCGGTCGGCGCGGCCCTTCGCCGCGCCGGAATCAGTTGGGATCCTATGGATTTCCGGCGAGGGCGGTGGCACGATCCCTGCCCGGCCGAGCGGCATGGATACGCTTTTTCTGGACCTCCGCTACGCATTTCGAGCGCTTCGCCGTGCTCTGGGATTCGCCACCGCGGCTGCCCGCCGCGTACGTACCCGCGCGACGGGCGTCGATGATCGATCCGATGGTGGCGCTGCGCAGCGAGTAGGGATCGGCGGGCCTAAGAGGCCCGCCCTATGTACCGTAGCGATCGACGTAGGTAGGGCGGACCTCTTAGGTCCGCCGGCCTCTTAGGCCCGCCAACCCTACCTGGCGCGGCGGATGTACGCGTCGACCTGACGCTCGAGCAGCTCGATCGGCACGGTGCCAGAGCCGAGCACGGTGTTGTGGAACTCGCGGATCGAGAACCGATCGCCCAGCGCCGCGCGCGCCTTGTCGCGCAGCTCGACGATCTTCAGCTGACCGAGCATGTACGAGCAGGCCTGGCCCGGGAACACCACATAGCGTTCGACCTCGCTCGCTCCGATCCCGTAGTCGATGGCCTGCTGACGCGTCCAGCGCTTGGCGTGCAGACCGGTATCGACGACCAGCCGCCGCGCGCGGAACAACGAGCTGTCGAGCTGTCCCAATAACCCCTCGGGATCACCGTC
This sequence comes from uncultured Acidobacteriota bacterium, assembly GCA_963728825.1. Lineage (GTDB taxonomy): Bacteria > Acidobacteriota > Vicinamibacteria > Vicinamibacterales > CAVVIG01 > CAVREM01. The sequence goes on along the minus strand of CAVSLA010000003.1, from coordinate 169,472 downwards.
GTACCACCCCGATTCGGCTGCCAGCCGCTCGGCGTACAGGCCCCAGCCCTCGCCAAAGACGGAGATGCCACCGAACGCCCGCAGGCGGCGGAACGCGGGATTGGCATCGTTCTCGATTTCGAGCGCCACCTGGAAGTGGTGGCCAGGGACGGTCTCGTGATACACGAGCGAGCGCAGCGCAAACTTCGTCATGCGGTCGGGCCGCAGGGGAATCTGGAAGATTCCCGGGCGCGATCCGTCCTGGGCTGGTGAGGTGTAGTTGGCCGCCGCGTTGGCTTCCTGAAAGCGCTGGAAGGGACGGGCAATCACCGGCGCGCGCGGCCGCCGATCGAACTGCGACGCGGCCCGGGTTTCGGCGTCGCGCATCAGTTCTTCGACGTCGGCCATGATCGCCGTCCGGCCCGCTTCCGTCAGCGGATAGGCGAGATCCTTCTTGAGTTGATCGACGCGCTGCTGGATTGTCCCCTGGGTGCGGCCCAGCTTCCGGAAAATCCCGTCCATCTCCTTTTCGATCCGCGCGACTTCGCGCAGGCCGATCTCGTGGATTTGATCGGCCGTCAGGCTCGTGGTGGTGTAGGTCCGCAGCGATTCGGCATACACGGCCGGCCCGTCCTTGAAACGCCACAAGCCTGCGTCATCGGTCGCCTTGGCCTCCAGCGGTTGCAGCACCGCGATCGCTTTCTTCCAGGCCGGATAGATCTGCGACGCGACGATTTGTTCGGCCTCCGACGCAAGCGGCTGACGACGGGCGGCTGGGATGGCAGCGGCGGCGGTCATCCGCTGGACGAACGACGCGACGTAGGGGTTCTGGGCCGCGGGCGTCGCCACGAACTGCTGCATCTGGGTCAGCGTCGCCCGGATGATGAACCGGGGCGGGATGAGGCCAAGCCCCGCGATCCGCTGTGCTTCAGCGATCGCCTCTTCGAGCCTCGACGCCACCTGGCCGAGGCGCGCGACGTAATTCTCCGCGTCGCTTTCGGTCACGAGCGGATGGCTGACCGTCATCAAGCTGACCAGGCCGACGTTGGCGCCGCCGAACTGTTCGAAGGGAAACGTGTAGTCAGCGTAGCGGTTCATCCGGATCACGGTGTCGAGCTGCCACCGCATCAGATCGGCCGAAAGCTGCTGGGCATCGGTCAGCGTGGCGCCCGCTGTAACGCCCGCCAGATCCTTGAGGCCCCGTTCGGCGAGTGCGACGCGCCGTCGCCGCCATTCCGGCGTCAGCGGGGTGATCTGGCGTTCGAACTGACGCTGCTCCTCACCCGAAAAAAATCGCGTGGCCGCCGCCTGGTTCGGATTGAGACGGATCCATTCGGCGGTGAAATCGCGGAAAAAGTCGTCAATCGAGCGCTGCTGCGCCGGGCTGAGAGAAAGGGCGCCGACGATCAGGCAGGCAGTGGCCAGTGTATGTTTCATGGCACCGAGATCCGTTCAGAGCTGTTCGACCGAGTAGCCCTTGGCCCTCAACATCGCGAGCAGGCCATCGGTGCCGACGAGGTGGGCGGCGCCGACGACGACGAACGTCCGGCCCTTGCGCGCGAAGAGCGCTTCGATTTTCGGCATCCAGTCCTTGTTGCGCTCGACGAGCAGCCGCTGATACATCCGCGGCTCCTTGCGCAGCTCCTGCAGCACGATGCGCTCGACGGTCGGCGCGTCTCCGGCCTTCCAGGCGTTGGCGAGGGTGGTCACCGCCGCTTTTTCGGTCTCGAGCTCGCGCAGCGTGGAGGCCAGCATCCGATCCTGCTCCTCCATGGTGAGGTCGTCGAACCGCGAGATCTGGAAATCGATCGTCTCGAGTCCCTGGATCTCCTTGTTGGCGGCGACGGCCTGATCGTAAAAGTGCTTGTCGAGTCCGAGCGCGGCGTCGAAGCCCGCCGACTGCCACTCGAGCCCCAGCAGCGTCAGCGCCAGAGCCCACGGCTTGAAGCGTGTCAGCGGCTCGATCGGCATGCCAAGTGCCTTGACGCGCTCGTTGACGAGCGCGAAGGTGGCCGGCGAGACCACCTTGTCGAGTGTCTGACCCGAGGGCAGCATGCCTCGCATGAGAATCGTCATCTGCGATTCGACCTCCGCCATCTGGCCGAAATGCAGCTCCTCGACCAGGAGGTCGCACTCCTTGAACGCCGTGTCGAGCGCAGGGGAGAGGGGGTAATAGTCCTTGCTGAGCAGGTGCACCGACCCGACCAGGTAGATGACCGCCTGGCCGCGGGACGCCTTCCAGATGAAGTTGCGGGTCTGCGCCTCGGTCCGCCCGGTCGTCGCTGCAGCGACGACCGCAACGAGCAGCGTGACCAGTGTCCGACGAGTCAGCATCTGCGCCATGGTCACCTTGCCGCGCTGGTCGGCGCCGGCGCGCGCTTGCGCATGAATGACTCGATGTCCTCGACCGTGCGCGGCACCGATGTCGTCAGGCGCCGCAGGCCGTCTTCTTCGAGCAGGAACGCATCTTCGATCCGGACGCCGGTGTCGAGATATTTCCGGACGGCCGGCTGGACCTTGTCGATCAAGGCGCGATTCTCAGGCGTCATGGTCAGGGCATCGAGCGCGCTCTGGCGGATGTAGATCCCGGGCTCGATGACGAAGGCCATCCCCGGCTGCAGCGGCCGGCTGCGCTCACCGACATCATGCACGTCGATGCCGATGTAGTGGTTGGCGCCGTGTGTGTACCACATCCGGTACTGATCGCCGCTGGCGTCGGTGATCAGCCCGAGCCGCAACAGACCCGCCTTGATCACCTCGACCGTCTTGTCATGCACCGCGGTGACCGGCGTGCCGGCGCGCGCCACCTTGATCGCTTCCTCCTGCGCCTGGAGGACGATCGCGTAGATATCCTTCTGCGCCTGGCTGAACGTGCCGCTCACCGGATACGTGCGCGTGATGTCGCCCGACATGTACTCGTAGTTGGCGGCGGCATCGACGAGCAGCAGATCCCCGGCCTGCATCTGCCGGTTGTTCTCGCTGTAGTGAAGGATGGTGGCGTTGGGTCCGCTGGCGACGATCGACGGATAGCTCCACGACACCGCCCCGCGCGATCGGTGGACCGCTTCAATCGCTGCTTCGACCTCGTACTCCCAGCCACCCGGCCGCGCGGCGCGCATGCCGGCCATCTGCGCATCACTGGAGATCTCGAGGCTCTTGACCAGCAGCTTGCGCTCGTACGGCGTTTTCACCAGACGCAGATCGGTCAGGAGCGGCGTGACGTCCACGGCCTGAAATCCCACGTAGCGTTCGCGAACCCGCCGGGCGAAATCCTGGGGCGGGCTCAGCGGATCGTTGACGCCGCCGGCCTGCAGCACCAGCCCGAGTCGCGCCCGGCCGGCGCCGAGGGCATCGAAGAACTGAGCCGCTTCCGTCCCGTCGATCTCGCCGGAGCCGCGCCGGCTCAGCATTGCGCCCATGAACGACTCGAACTGGTTGCGGCCCATGATCGTCCTGATGCCGGTCGCATCCGTCGCCTCGCCGCGAGACAGCAGTCGTCCGTTCCAGTGCTCGCGCTCCGCGTTGCGTTCGCTGATGAACAGGATCTCTCGACGAGCCACGTTGCCGGGCATCAGAACCAGAATCGAATCGGCTTGGGTCAGGCCGGTCAGGTAGTAGAGATTGCTGTCCTGCCGATACTCGTAGCTCACGTCCAGGGAGTAGTTGCGGACCGGCGCGCTGAACAGCACCGCCATCGCGTCGGGCCCGAGCCGCTCCATCATCCGGACGCGGCGGGCGGACAGGTCATCGCTGAATTCGCTGCCGTAGGCGATCGAGGCGCACAAACAGAGGACCAGCGCCGGCAGGGCGTGTCGCTTCATGAGTTCGAGTGTACACCGCCGCGGCGCCGGCTCGGCCGTGATCCGCCCACGCGGGGGGTATTCCGCCAAGTCCGTCTTCAGGTATGCTTTTCTCCCTTCATTGATGGCTGATGCGGCCTCCTCCCGGATTGAATCAGGTGTCATCGAGGTCCTCAAGCAGGTGAGCCGGCGACCGATCGAACCGACCCTGTCGAGCGACCTGGTCGCCGATCTGGGATTCGACTCGCTGCAGGTGCTTGAAGTGGTTGCCGAGCTCGAGGACGCGTTCGATATCTCGATCCCCCTGAACGACGTGCCGGCCACGCGGACCGTCGGCCAGGTGGTGGCCCAGGTCGCCGCTCTCGTCGAGCAGCGCGCCAATACGTGATGCTGAAGCTGAGGACGCTGACCGAGGCGCTCGACGAAGGATCGACCGGCGACGCAGGCTACACCTTCCTGGGTGAAGGCGGCGCGCGATCGCGTTCCTACGACGAAATGCGCCGCGCCGCTCACCGCATTGCGGGAGGCCTGCTCGCTGCCGGCTTGAGACGAGGCGACGTGGTCGCGCTCGTCGTGGCCGATGCCGAGCAATTTCTCACGACACTGCTCGGCGCGGCCGTCGCGGGTGTCATTCCCGCGTCGCTGTACCCGCCCGCTACCACCGCCGACCTGGCGCGGTTCTTCGAAACCACGGCGCGAACGCTGAAAGCCTCCGGTGCTCGCGCCGTTGTCACCACCCAGTCCCTCGTTCACGGATTCGAAGCCCGTCGATCGGAATGCGATCGTCTGGAAATCGTCCTGACACGCGAGTCGCTCGACGCGCCGGCGCCAGACGAAGGCTGGCGGCCGTCGCTGGACGAGGTGGCGTTCATTCAATTCACGTCAGGTTCGACGGCGTCACCCAAGGGGGTCGTGGTGACCCATCGAAGCCTGGCCGCAAACATCGCTGGCATTTACGGGCCATTCGGGCTGGACGTCACCTCTGAAGACAGCAGCGTGAGCTGGCTGCCGCTCTACCACGATATGGGGCTGGTGGGGATGTCGCTCGGGCCGCTGTACGGCGGCCGTCCGGCGGTGCTGATGTCGCCGGACATGTTCGTGAAGCGCCCGATCGAATGGCTGCGCGCGATTACGCGGTACAGGGCGACGATCAGCTATGCACCCAACTTCGCCTACGACCTGTGCGTCCGGCGAATCAAGGATCGGGATCTCGAAGGGCTGGATCTTTCGAGGTGGCGCGCCGCCGGCTGCGGCGCCGAGCCGGTCAACGCCCTGACGCTCGCGGCGTTCGCAGAGAAGTTCTCCCGGGTTGGCTTCCGCGCGCAGCACTTTCTGCCCAGCTACGGCCTTGCCGAGCATGTGCTCGCCGCGACGTTCGCGGTGCGCGGTCGCGAACCTCGAGTCGAGGCGGTGTGCGCCGCCCCGCTCGCCGAGAACCGCGTCGCGGTGCCGGCCGCGGAGGACGATCAATCGGCCGTCCGGTTGGTGAGCTGCGGACGTTCGCTGCCCGAACACGCGCTCCGCATCGTGCGGGACGACGGATCGGAGGCGAGCGATCGTGAGGTGGGGGAGATTGCCCTGGCGGGACCTTCGGTGATGCTGGGCTACTATAACGACCCCGATTTGACGGCGCGGGTCATCCGCGACGGCTGGCTCCACACGGGCGATCTGGGTTACGTCTCGGATGGCGAGTTGTTCGTTTGCGGGAGGTTGAAAGATCTCATCGTGGTCAACGGCCGCAAGTATCACCCGCAGGATCTGGAGTGGGGCGTCGAAGGTCTTCCGGGTGTGAAGCGAGGACGGGTGGTTGCGTTCGGCAGCTCGCAGGGCACCGCTGGTAGCCGTGTCATCATCGTGGCGGAGCCGAGCGGCACTGTCGAGGCGGGTGCGCTCGTTGTGGAGATTCGCCGTTCAGTGAGCGATCTGTTCGGTCTGGCCGTTGGCGACGTCATGCTGGTTCCCGGCGGGACGATTGGCCGGACGACGAGCGGGAAGGTGCGGCGGGCGGCGGTCCGCTCGTCGTACGAACGGGGTGAACTGACCGGGGTTGCGAACCCCGCGGGACTGCACGCGTGAACGATCTGCTGGACAAACTGCGTGCGACCGAGCGGCGACGTGCCGCGTTCGGCGATGGTGCGTCCACACCCGGTGCGACGGTCATCGAGGAGGTGGTGGGTCCGTGCGAGGTCGTGATCAACGGCCGGCGCACGCTGATGTTTGGATCGAACAACTACCTGGGGTTGACCCTTCACCCGGCGGTTGTCGACGCCGCCCGACACGCCGTCACACGGCATGGCACGGGCACGACCGGCTCCCGCGTCGCCAACGGCACGTTCGCCGTCCATGCCGAGCTCGAGCGCGAGTTCGCGGATTGGTATGGCAAGCGGCACGCGCTGATTTTCAGCACCGGCTACCAGGCGAACCTGTCGCTCATCGGCGGTCTGTGCGGTGTGGGCGATGTCATCCTGATCGATGCTGACAGCCACGCCAGCATCTACGACGCGACCCGGCAGACCGCCTCGCAGGTGATTGCGTTCAGGCACAACTCTCCGGACAGTCTCGCCAAGAAGCTGATGCGGCTGCCCAAGGGGCAGAAGAACCGTCTGGTCGTCGTCGAAGGTCTGTATTCGATTCGCGGCGATGTGGCGCCGCTCCGCGAGATCGTCGACGTCTGCCGCGCCCATGGCGCGTACCTGCTGGTCGACGAGGCGCACTCGCTCGGCACCTACGGCGCGACCGGGCTCGGCTGTGCCGAGGCGCAGGGCGTCCTCGAGCAGATCGACTTCGTGGTCGGAACCTTTTCGAAGTCATTGGCTGGCGTCGGCGGCGTGTGCGTGTCCGATCATGCCGAGCTGTTGCTGTTGCATTTCCTCGCGCGCGCCTACGTCTTCACCGCGTCGAGCTCGCCTTCGAACGTGGCCAGCGTGCAGGCGGCCGTGCGCGTCGTCCGCAGCCACCCGGAGCTGCGCGACCAGCTGTGGGCGAACATCCGGGCATTCCGGCGAGGCCTTCAGGAGTGCGGCTACGCGATCGGCGACACCGAGTCGCCAATCGTGCCAATCCTGACCGGTGATGAAGGTCGGACAGTGGCGCTCTGGCAGGAGCTGCTGGCGCAGGGCCTCTACGTCAACGTTATCGTGCCGCCGGGATGCCCGAAGGATCAGTGCGTGCTGCGCGCGAGCTGTTCGGCCGCGCATACCGCCGATCAAGTGTCGCGGGCGGTGGAGATTCTCGCCCGCGCGGGAACCGAGGTCGGCGTCACGCGGGTCGCGGTGTCGTAATTAACTAAGTACGTAGGGCGGACCTGTTAGGTCCGCCGAGAAGGTCCGCCGAGACGCGATTTTCAAGAAGGCGCGAGAGATATGTAGGGCGGGTCCTTTCGGACCCGCCGGTCGATGGGGGACATGATGCGCGCCACTGCCGTCCTGCTGATGGTCCTCCTCGCCTCGCCCGCAGCGGCGCAGGTGACCCGCCTCGAAATCACCAGCCGCCAGACGACCGGTGACTTCGAGCGTCTGCGGGGCGTTGTGCACGGCGAAGTCGATCCGGCCGACCGGCGCAACCGGATCATCCAGGATCTCGAGCTCGCGCCACGCAACGCCCGCGGCCGTGTCGAGTACGTCGCCACCTTCTCGCTGATCAAGCCGACCGGGACGTCGAAACCCAGCGGCGTGCTGATCTATTCGGTGGTCAACCGCGGCAACGGTGCAGCGGTCGAAAGCGCCGAGGGTCACGTGTCGCTGGTCAGCGGCTGGCAGGGTGATGTCAGCCCCACGCCGAACAATCAGACGATTCGGGTCCCGACCGCACAGAACGTGACAGGCCCGGTACTGGCGCGCTTCAGCGACCTGCCGGCAGGCACGACGACGGCTTCGATTCGTCTCGGATCGATGGGGAGCGCCGCATACCCGCCGGTCAGCCTGGATACTTCCACGGCGACGCTTACGTACTATTCAGGCGAGACGATGACCGGCGTGCAGTCCGGCACGGGGACGGTGCCGTCGACGGAGTGGGCATTCGCGGACTGCCGGACGTCGCCATTTCCCGGTGTTCCGGATCCATCGCGCATCTGTCTCAAGAGCGGCTTCGATCCGCAGCGTCTGTATCAACTGGTCTATACCGCGAAAGATCCGCTGGTGCTCGGCATCGGCCTCGCCGCGACGCGTGACATCGTCTCGTTCTTCCGTTACGCGGCGGCTGATCCGACGGGGACGCCGAATCCGGTTGCGAACGCGATTCGTTCGTCGATTGCGGTCGGCACCTCACAGGCCGGCAACTTTCTGAAGACGGCCGTCCACCTCGGCTTCAACGAAGATCTGTCGGGCCGGGTGGTCTGGGACGGCATCTTTCCGTACATCGCCGCGCGGCAGACGCCAATCAATTTCCGTTTCGCGACGCCGGGTGGCGCCGGGACGCTGTTCGAAGCGGGCAGCGAGCCGGTGCTGTGGTGGAGCCGCTACGCGGATAAAAAGCGCGGCCGCGGGACGGCGAGCCTGCTGGATCGCTGTGGGGCCACGCGGACCTGTCCGAAAGTCGTGGAGGTATTCGGATCGGCCGAGTTCTGGGGGCTGCGGATGTCGCCTGGCCTGGTCGGTACCGATGCAGCGCGAGACATTCCGCTTCCGGACAACGTCCGCCGCTATTACCTGCCCGGGACCACACATGGTGGCGGGCGCGGCGGGTTCGACGTTGCGCAGTCGGCCAACGATCGCTGCCTGCTGCCGCAGAATCCCAATCCAATGGCGGAAACGATGCAGGCGTTGACCGGGGCCCTGGTCGAGTGGGTCGTCCGCGACACACCTCCGCCGCCGAGCCGATATCCGACGCTTGCCGAGCGGGCGCTGGTACCGGCGACGCGCGCCGCGATGGGCTTTCCCGACATTCCCGGCCTGACGTTCACCGATCACCTCGTCAATCCGGTCCTGGACTACGACTTCGGCCCGACGTTCAGGCACGATGACCTGTCAGGCGTCATCGCGCGGCAGCCGCCTGCGATCAAGCAGGTGCTGGCGACGCTGGTGCCGCGCGTGAATGCCGATGGCAACGAGACCGCTGGCGTTCCGTCGGTTCTGCACCAGGCGCCGCTTGGCACCTACCTCGGCTGGAACGTGCAGGCGGCCGGATTTTTCAAAGGCCAGATCTGCGGCTTCGCGGGCGGGTATGTGCCGTTTCCTCTGACGCGGGACGCGCGCGCGAAAAGCGGCGATCCCCGCCGTTCGATCGAAGAACGTTACGGCACGCAGGAAGGGTATCTCTGCGCCGTGAAGCGGGCCGCAGACGGGATGGTGCGGGAGCGCTTCCTGATCCAGAGCGACGCCGAGCGCCTGATCGATGCCGCCGCGAAAGCGCGGGTCCTGCCGCCGGCGGCCGAGAGCGCACCGGAGCTGCGGCGGATTGCCGATTCGGTGTGCCGGCCGTCCTGACGCATCGCTGATGCTGACGTGGCTCGGCGTCGCGGCGATTTCCACCCTCCTCGCGCTCATCCTGTTCCGGATCACCTCGGTGCTCGTCGCGTTGACGCTGGTCCCGCTTGCGGCAGCCCTCGCCGGCGGGTTTGCCGCGAGCCTCGGCGCATTCGCCGTCGACGGTATCCGCGGTGTGGCGCCGACGGCCGCGCTGCTGGCGTTTGCCGTCGTCTACTTCGGGGTCATGCACGACGTCGGCCTGTTCGATCCGATGATCCGACGCGTGGTGCGGTTCGTGGGGCGCGATCCGATGAAGGTGGTGCTCGGCACCGCTGCGCTCGCGACGATCGCGCACCTCGACGGCGCCGGGGCGAGCACGTTCATGGTCACCGTGCCGGCAATGCTGCCGATTTACAAACGGCTGCGGATGGATCCGTTGACGTTGACGTGCGCCACGGCAATGGCCGCCGGCACGATGAACATTCTGCCGTGGGGCGGACCGGCAACCCGGGCTGCCGCCACGCTGCAGATGGGGGTCGGCGAGCTGTTCAACCCGCTCGTCGTGCCGACGATTGCCGGGATCGCGACCGTGTTCGTCCTGGCGGCTATTCTCGGGCGGCGGGCCCGCGGTCAACCGGGCCTGGACGTCGCGGCCGATGCGTCGATCGTGCACGACGTTCCGGTCGGTCGGGCGCCCCGCTTCTTCTGGTTCAATGCCGCGCTGACCGTCATGACGATCGGCGCGCTCGTCACCGAGGTGCTGCCGCTCGCAGTCGTCTTTCTCGTCGCCACCGCCATCGCCCTGGTCGTCAACTTTCCCGATTCACATGTTCAGCGCGAACGGCTGGAGGCTCACGGGCACGCGGCGATGGCGATGGTGACGACGGTGCTGGCGGCGGGACTCTTTGCAGGGATCATGACCGGGACCGGGATGCTCACGTCGATGGCGCGCGATATCGTCGGCATCCTGCCACGCGGCATGCTGGAGCATCTGCCGGTGCTTCTGGCGATCGCTTCGATGCCGCTCAGTTTAGTCTTCGACCCGGACTCCTTCTATTTCGGCGTACTGCCGGTACTCGCCTCGGCGTCGGCAGCGGCCGGCACCTCCCCCGCGGATGTTGGACGCGCGGCGCTGCTCGGTCAGATGACGACCGGGTTTCCCGTCAGCCCGCTCACACCGGCGACCTTTCTGCTGGTCGGCATGGCAGGCGTCGACCTCGCCGACCACCAGCGTCGGGCGATCCCGTACCTGTTCGCCATCAGTCTCGTGATGACCGCTGCCGCGCTCGCGACGGGTGCAATCAGGTGGTAGTTCTTCGGCGCGGCGGGTCTAAAAGACCCGCCCTACATATGGCGGAATCGCGCGGCGGGCCTGAGAGGCCCGCCCTACGTACCGGAGCGACGTACGTAGGGCGGACCTCTTAGGTCCGCCTAGGGAGTCAGGGCCGCCGGGGCCCGGGCCGCAGCCAGCCTTTTTCGCGATACCAGGCGGCGGTACGGGCCAGACCATCCGGGAGATCGACCGCAGCCACCACCCCCAGCAGCTCGCGCATCAAGTCGACGCGGCAGACGAAGCCGGCCGCCGCGAGCTCCGCGTATCGCCAGCGATCGAGCGGCAACAGCCGGCCGGTCACCTGCGTCGTCAAATCGCAAGCCGCCGCCGCGGCCCGCGTGACGGCCAGCGGTACCGGGACGATCACCGCGGGCCGGCCGACCGCGGCGCGAATCTGTTCGACGAGCGACCGCGCGGTCACGGGCGTTGGATGACCGACGAAGATGACGCGGCCATCAGCGGTCACGTCGAGCGCTGCTTCGACCGCGCGGATCATGTCGTCGATGTGAATGAACGTGTACGCGGCGGTTGGTCGACCGACGAGAGGCAGGATGCCGCGATCGGCCATCTTGAACAGGGCCAGCATTGCCGCGTCCTGCGGACCATAGACAACACCTGGACGAAGAATCGTCCAGCGCAAGCCGGTGCTGCCGGTGACCAGGCGTTCGCCGGCAAGTTTGCTGACGCCGTACGCGGTGATCGGCGCGACGGGATCACTTTCCTGTCGAGGCGAGGTGGGTGGAGCCGGACCAGCGGCAGCAAGGCTCGAGACGTGCACGAGCCGGACACCGGCGGCACGTGCCGCATGCACCACGGCGCGCGTGCCATCCACGTTGCTGCGTGTGAACTCATCGACGGTCCGGGCCCGGACGCACCCAGCGAGATGGACGATCGCGTCGACGCCCTCGAACGCCTGCATCAGACGGTCGTCCGTGAGCGTCACCCATCTCGTGTCGGTGGCTTCAGCAGGCGGCGTCCGCCTGGAGCCGGGGCGGACGATGGCGCGAACGGCGCTTCCTCGAGAAGCCAGCCGGGCGACGAGGTGGCGTCCGATGAAGCCGGTTGCGCCGGTCACTGCAATCACGACGGGGACGCGAGCCTCTTCTCGTAGACGCGATACGTTTTGTAGCGATGCGCGCCGGCCAGCTCCAGCGGCCGGTTGATGTCGCGGTTGTCTTCGAGAACCCAGGAGAACTCGACGCGCTGGTAGGCGGGAAACATCTGGCGGTGCAGACGCGCGATCATCAGTGGGTACAGGCCGTAATGGCGATACTCCGGCAGAACGCCGAGAATGAGCAACCGGACCTGATCGACGAGCCAGCGTCTCGCCAGCAGCCGAATCAGACCGAGCGGAAACAGTCTGCCACCGGTGCCCTTCAGTGCCTGGTTGATGTCGGGCACGGCGATGGCACACGCGACCGACCGGCCGTCGACGTCGGCGCAGACCGCACACCGGGAATCGAATATCGGCCGAAGCTCCCGGGCGATGCGCCGGAATTCGTCAGACGTGGGCGGCACGAATCCCCAATTCCGCTCCCAGGCCCCGCAGTAAATCAGGCGCAGCCGCTCGACCTCGCGCTCGAACTCGTCCAACCGCAACGGACGCAGCGTGATCGCGGCCTTCTCACCGAGCCGCGCTGCCAGCCTGGCCACCGTCGGCTCCACGCCGTGGCTCATGTCATACAGCCAGGCGTACAGGTCCTTGACCTTGGAGTAGCCACAGCTCTCGATGAATGTCGCGTACTCGGGCGGATTGTGCGGCATCATCAGCATCGGATCGGTGTCGAACCCCTCGATGAGCAGGCCGGCGCTTTCGTTCATCGACGGGTTGATCGGTCCGCGCACCACGTCCCGCCCGCGTGCGGCGGCCCAGCTGTCGACCGCTGCGAGCAGCGCTCGAGCGGCATCAGGCGTGGCGGCTTCGAAGAAGCCGAACATCGCGGTGTTCTCGTGATGCGTCTCGTTGTGAAGGCGATCGTCGATTGCCGCGACCCGTCCGGCCAGGGTGCCGTGGGCGTCGCGCGCCAGAAACAGCGCCACGTCCGCGTGAGCGAAGAACGGATTGGTCGCCGCCCGCAGCCGTTGGCGTTCGGCGATCCGCAAGGGCGGCACCCAATGCGGATCGTTGGCGTGGCGCTGGTACGGGTAGTCGACGAAACGCCCGAGATCGCGGCGGGTGAAGACCCTCTGGACCTCGATCAACGAGCGCCGATCTCCATGAGTCGGCCCTTATGTTAGTGCATGAACGGCTGGCGCTCGTCTTCTTCGCACATCTCGCGCTGGCCGCTCTCGTGCGTCCAGCTCCGATCGCGCGGCGTCTGACGGCGGGGCTCGGCGCGATCGTGATGGCAGCCGCCATCGTTGCGATCGCGCGGCTCGAGACGTCGACGGCGCGTGATTGGGCGCCGATTCTCTACGTGCTCGCTGGCTACTACCTGTCCGGCCGCTTGTTCTTCCGCCCGATGCTTCGCGTTGAAGCGTGGCTGATCGAGATCGATCGCCAGCTGCTCGGCGATCATGCCGGATCCATCGCGCGCTGGCCGCGCGGTGTGATCGGGCTCCTCGACGCCGCCTACATCGGCTGCTTTCTGCTCGTGCCGGCCGGTTTCGTGCTGCTTGTCTCGGCCGGCCGCGGCGATCTCGCCGAGCGCTACTGGACGATCGTCGTCGGCGCGGAGCTGGGCGCGTTCGCCGTCCTGCCGTACCTGCAGACTCGTCCGCCGTGGGTTCTCGAACGACTGGCGGACGTGACCGATGGCCAGTCACCGCGCGCAGCAGTCGTGTTCATGCAGCACGCGACGACTCACGCCAACACGCTGCCGAGCGGTCATGCCGCCGGCTCGCTGGCGGTGGCCCTGGCGGTCATCGAGACGCTGCCGGTCGCCGGAGCCATCCTGCTGGTCCTCGCCCTCACGATTGCCGTGGCCACCATCGTCACGCGCGCGCATTTCGTGGTCGACGTCGTCACGGGAGCGGCGCTGGCCCTGGCTGTCTGGTCGGTCGTGCGCGCTGCCGGCTTGTAGGTGAAGAGCAATCACGAAAGACACGTGCTACCATCCGGCGTCATGAAAGCGAGAATCGCGGCGGCTGCAACGGCGGTCTGTCTGGCGGCCCTCGTCGTCACCGGCCGCGGCGCCGAGCCGTTCCCCCGCGCGACGCCCGAATCGGTCGCACTCAATCCAGCCAAGCTCAAGGAAGCGACCGACGCTGCTCAACCAGTACGTCGCCGACAAGAAAGTCGCCGGCGCGGTCGCGGCCGTCGCCAGACGCGGCAAGCTCGTCTATCTCGAGGCGGCCGGGGTTGCAGGACGTCGAGACGCGCACGCCGATGACCGACCGCTCGCTGTTTCGCATCTACTCGATGACCAAGGCGGTGACGTCGGTCGCCGCGATGATGCTCCACGAGCGCGGCCGGTTTGCCTTGACCGATCCGGTCGAGAAGCACATCCCCGAGTTCAAGGCGGTCGCCGTCGGATCGGCAGACGGATCGACCCGCCCGCCCGCCGCGCGTCGATCACGGTCGAAGACCTCCTGCTTCATACCTCGGGGCTCAATCACCGGACCTCGGAGATCTACCGCCGCGAGAAGGTCCGCTCACGGGCGCAGCAGCTGCCGGAGTTCATCGCCAACATCGTCCGCGTGCCGCTGATGGAGGACCCGGGAACGCGTTATCGCTACAGCGAAGGAACGACCGTCGTCGGGCGGCTGGTCGAAATCTGGTCGGGGCAGCCGTTCGACGTGTTTGTGGACGATCAGATCCTCAAGCCGCTCGGCATGAGCGACACCATCCTTCTGGGTCGCGACCCGACGCGCGGTCGAGGCTGACGACGGTCTATTCGTCGCAAGGCGGCGCGCTTGTCGCCGGTCGACATCGAGGAAGTGCCGTTCACCGAGCGGCCGGCGCTGCTCGAGGGCGCGGTCGGCCTCGTGTCGACGGTGCCGGACTTTCTGCGGTTCAGCCAGATGCTGCTCAACAAGGGAGAGCTGCACGGCGCGCGGATTCTGGCCGCCAAAACCGTCGACGTGATGGTCGCCAACGGCTTGTCCGAGGCGGTCTTGAAAGCGCGCGGCGGGCCGATGGGCTGGGGCCTCGCGAACGTCAACGTTCTGATGAATCCCGCCGGCGCTCAACTATCCGGCCAACCGCGGCGAGTACGGCTGGGACGGCTCGGCCGGGACGATCTTCTGGGTCGACCCGAGCACCGAGATGGTCGTGATTCTCATGACGCAGATCAACCGGCCAACCCCGATTCGCTGCGCGCAGCGGTTCAAGACGCTGTGCAGCAGTCGCATCGGAGCGGGTGAGCGTCAAATGGGTGACGTTCGACTGCTTCGGTACGCTTGTCGACTGGCACAGCGGGTTTGCGGCCCTTGTCGAATCACTGGCTGGCGAACGGACGGCTGACGTCCTCCGTGCGTACCACAAGTTCGAGCGGCTCTTCGAGCAGGAAGCGCCTCATCGCTCTACCGGGACGTCCTGACGGACGGCGCTGATGCAGGGAGCAGCCGAAGCTGGCGTAAGACTGTCGGACGCGGATGCGAGGCGGCTACCGGAATCATGGTCCACGTTGCCCGTGTTCGGCGATGTCGAGCCGATGCTCGCGTCACTCCGCCGTGCCGGTTGTCGCCTGGCAGTCCTGACCAACTGCGACGACGATCTGTTCGAGCAGACCCAGGCCGCGTTTGTGGAGCCGTTCGATCTGGTGGTCACTGCCGAGCGCGTCCGCGACTACAAACCTTCGCCCGCGCACTTCAGGTATTTCAGCCGGTCTGACGGGAGTGACGCGCGCCGAGTGGGTGCACGTCGCGTGCAGCTTTTACCACGACATTGCCCCGGCGCGGGACCTGTCGATCCGGCGCGTGTGGCTGGATCGCGATCGCACCGGCGAAGATCCGACCAGTGCATCGGCGTACGTGACATCGGCCGGCGACGTGCCGGACGCGGTCGAGGCTTCTTGGATGAAAACGGGGTGCTGCTGTGGACGACGAACGCGGCTACATCGAGGACGCATACAGACGTTTGCTCGAATCATGGAATCAGCGTGACGCGGCGGCATTCGCGGCCGCCTTCACTGACAACGGCACGTCGGTGGGGTTCGACGGCTCGCAGATGAACGGACGGATCGAGATCGAAGCAGAACTGCGCCGCATCTTCGCGAGTCATCCGACGGCGGCGTATGTCGCCAAGCTGCGGGAGATTCGACCGCTCGGTTCCGGGGTCGTGCTCCTGCGGGCCGTCGTGGGCATGATCCCGCCGGGGAAAAACGAGCTGAATCCCGACGTCAACGCCATTCAGAGCGTGGTGCTGGTCAGCGAGGGCGGCGAATACCGGATCGCGTCGCTGCACAATACCCCTGCTGCGTTTCACGGCCGGCCGCATCTTGCCGAACAGTTCACCGACGAGCTCAAAGAGGTGATGCGCAGCGGTCAAGTCGTTGCGGACAAGTAGAAAGTCAGTAGGCCGGGTCTAAAAACGATCAAAGTCCATGACAGTCCAGGAATCGATGGCGGCACTGCTGCAGCGCGAGCTGGCAGGATTCGAGCGCGAGCTGGACCTGTTTCCTGACGAGGAGAGCGTGTGGCGGACCGTACCGGGCGTGACCAACTCGGCCGGCAATCTGGCGCTGCACATTGCCGGGAACGTCCAGCACTACATTGGCGCGGTGCTCGGCGGCAGTGGATACGTCCGCGACCGCGCCCGGGAGTTTTCGGCCCGCGCCGTTTCACGCGAGCAGATCGTTCGGGAGCTGCGCAAGGCCGCTGACGCCGCGCGCGTTGTCCTGCCCAACCTCACGAGCGATATGCTCGAACGGCACTATCCCGAAGCCGTGGTCCCGAATCGGCGCATTCAGACGCTGCGCTTTCTGCTTCATCTCTGCGCGCATGCCTCGTTTCATCTCGGCCAGGCAGGTTACCTCAGACGCGTCCTGACCGGACAGAATCAGTCGGCCGCGCCATTGCCGCTGACCGTCCTGACGGAGGCTGTCGCGGCTACTGAGCAAAACGAAGGATCATCCGGAACTGGCGGATTTCCGAGTTGTAGAAGCTGCCGAAGGCCGGCGAGGAGATGTTCGCCTGTACGTCAGCTGGCAGGAACGCATTGAAGGCGTTGTTGGCGCGTACGCCAATCCAGGGTTCCAATTTGCCGATCTTGAAGCGTCGCTCCACGCCAAGTTCCACACGAAATGCATTGGGGAAGCGCTCGCTGTTCCGGGCGCCGACGAAGTCGAGCATCTGGTCGACCCTCGAGTAGGGAAATCCGGTGCGCCAGTCTGCAACGCCAAGAAACAGCCAGCGTCTGCGTCGGCGACAGCCGGCCGCGAACCAGCAGCCGGTGCGGCACGTCGCTTGGCAGCGGCGCGTAGCCGTTGCGCCGATGATGGGCGCCATCACGGCTCCGAAGACGGCGTAAAGCTGTTGAGATCGCCCCGTGCCATCGACCGCACGTAGGTCGCGTGCACATCGCCCAGCGTCCCGTGCGTGTAGTCGACGCCGATTTCGCCTTCGCGGTAGCGGGAGCGTCCATCGCTCGTCAGGAGAACGAACGACGAGTTGGGATTGACCGGCCGCACGATCAGTTCGTGAGTGCCGCGGCGGTCGAGCAGGCCGGCATGAATGGCCCACGATTTGTTGAAGCGGTGGTCGTAGGCGAGATTCCAGGTCGCACTGCGCGCCGTGCTGCAGATCGGACGACGAGCGCAGGGTGAACTGGGTGGCGGATGCGGGCAGAGCGCCGCTCGGATCCAATCGCGTGTCGGTCCAGGTTTCGAACTGCTGGAACGCGCCGGCCATCGACGGTGTGCGCTCGTAGAACAGACCGAACCCGCCGCGCACCACCGCGCTCCCCGATTCGGTCAACAAGACCGCCGTCCCGGCCCGCGGCGTGAGGTTCACGCGATGCAGGATGCCGTCGCGATCGAGGCGTCCGCCGAACTCGATGTACCAGCGGCGATTCAGCGCGAGCCGATCCTGGACGAACAGCGCCAGATCGGTGCTGTTTTCGTGCTGCGTCGTGGCGCCGTTGAAGTCGAGACGCCGCACGACCTGGCCGTCGGAGCGCGCTACCAGGACCGGACGGCTGGCGCTCGTGCCTTCATAACGGCTGTGCAGCAGATCGATTCCGGCCTTGATCAGATGAAGACCGCCCGGTCCCGTCCGTGTGGCGGAAAACGCGGTCACCCACTGATACGTTCCGGTGTCGCGGCTTTGCCGGTTGTAGAAGTGGCCGAGCGTGGTTTCTGGCAGAAGCCGCATCGGCTCGGGGCCGCGCGGGAAGACGTAGGTGCGGTAATGCTGAAACCGGAAGGTCGATTCCGAGAGGACCGTGTCGCTCCAGATGGCGCGTTCGGTGACCGCCGCATGTGCCGTGCGGTCTTCGCGGTCGACGGTCGCATCCGGGGGCACGAACGTCCCGAGGGTGGCATACTCCGAGCGGCTGGGCGAAAGCCCGCCGGTGGCGATCAGGGAGTGGCGCGGTCGACAGCGTTGCCGTCGAGACGCGTGAACGAGCTGAACCAGTGGTCGACCCGGTATTGATCCTGAGGAAGACTCGCGATTTCGGTCGCGTCGTAACGGTACTGCGCCGTCTGCTTGAGTGAGAGACGATCCTTGATAATCGGCCCGCCGACTTCGAGCCGGGGCGCGAAGACCTTCAGGCCGACGATCTTGAAGTCCTGTCCACGCTTGGTCCGAAACCCCGGATCGAAATTGTTCACCCGCAGCTGCCACTCGATCGCCGCCGCTCTTCGTTCGCAGCACGACCAGACCGGATGAGAACCGTCCGAACTCCACGGTGTACGGATTCGCCAGCACTTCGACCGAATCGATGGCGTCGGGCGGCAGCGTCAGCGGCACGAGGCCGGTCGACGGATCCATCAACGTGCCGGCGCCAAGTTGCGTGCTGGCCTGGGTCGGCCGTCCGCCCTTGATGCTGAGACCACCGGGCGCCTGGATGACGCTCGCCAGCAGACGCAGCGCCGCCTGGAATCCTCCGCCCGAGCTGTACTGTTCGTTCTCGATCGCGCTGATGGTTTCGCTGGTGCCAAGCGATTCCTGATCCACCGGGCAAGCTCGGTCGCGACCACCTCAACCTTCTCGGCGACGATGCCGATCGGCAATTCGAAGTCCAGCGCAGTCGTGCGGCCCGCGTTGACGACGATCGGCGTGTCCGCGGCCTGAAAGCCTTCGAGTGAAACGATGATCCGATAGCTGCCGGCAGGAAGGCCGGGAACCGTGAATCGACCCTCGGCGTCCGAGGTGGTCTGCGCTGCGTCGACGCCTTTCGCATCTTTGACGACGACCAACGCACCGGCGAGTCGAACCGTTGGTTTCGGTGTCGAGACCGATCCCTCGACCACGCCGCTCGCTGTCGGCCGCGCCTGAGCACGGTCGAAGGCGCTCGCCTGAGGCGTGGCGAAGGCCTCGGCCTGAGCGGAGTCGAAGGCCAGGAGAACGATCAGCGAAGCCAGCCGAGCGGCAACGCGACGGGTCAATAATCCTCCGGGAAAACCGCCAGGGAAAGGAACCTCTATCTTACACTGTTGAATCTTGATCGCCGTCGTGCTGGCCGCAGGCTCGGGAAGACGCCTGCAACCGCTCACCGAAACTGTGCCGAAATGTCTACTCGAGATCGCGGGCCGTACGCTTCTCGATCGCACGATCGACGGCCTCGCTGCGGCTGGGCTGGATCGTGCCGTGATCGTCATCGGGCATCTGTCGCAGGAAATCGAAACGCACTTCGCCGGCCGAGCACCAGTCGAACTCACGTTCGTGAGAAACGTGCACTACGACACCACCAACAACGCGGCCAGTCTGCTGGTGGCCCGCGAGGCGATTGACGGCGCGGGCTTCATCCTGTGCGATGCCGACGTGATTGCCTCGGCCAGTCCGTTTCCGTCGCTGCTCGCGCATCCCGGTGAATGTGTGCTTGCCGTCGACCTCGACGTGTCCTGGGATGCGGAAGCGATGAAAGTCGCACTCGCTCGCGATCGCGCTGTCCGCAGGATTTCCAAACGGCTGGCTGCCTCTGAGAGTGCCGGCGAGTCGATCGGCTTGCAAAAGGTCGGCGCAGGCGTGGCGGCCGAACTCTGGGATGCGGTCGGATCGCTCGTCGCACTGGATGCAGCCACCGCGTACTACGAGGACGCCTTTCAGCTGATGATCGATGGCGGTATCAGGTTCGACGTCTCGCCTGTGCCGCCCGGCAGCTGGATGGAGATTGACGATGCCGCCGACCTCGCGGCCGCGCGTGAACGGTTCCGTGTGTGATCACGCATGCCTGGCTGGTCGCTCCACCTCAGGGAGAGGTCGACACCACGCTCCACATCGTCGGCGGGCTGCCCAATCTGCTCCGGCAGGTGCTGTCGCTCCAGGATGCCGGGATTCGGACCATCACGTTGTTCGGCGTCTCGCCATCCGTGCTGCGCGCTGATAGACGAATTCGACTGATCCTTGCCGAGTCCTCCGATCGCCGGCCCGCATCGCCCGCCGAAAGTGCCGCCATCGTTGCCCGCGCCGGCGCCATCTGGCACCCGCGCGTCGTGCGTAGGCTGGCGCGGTCGAGTGTCGCCGCTGGTGAGGTTGCGGCAGTTGGAACGCGCGATGCCGCCGTCTATCTGTGTGGCTCCGGAAGCATCGCGGCGACGGTCGCATCGCTGGCTCAATCAGCGTCGGCTGTCCCGGCGACCTGGAAGGCGGACCCCGGCTTCGTGATCCACCCCCGTAACAACGGCGGTCGGCACGAGGCACTGCGGCTGCTGCTGGGAACGCTCGACAAGCAGGCCGACGGCTTCGTATCGCGACATCTCCACCGGCCGGTATCGAAGGCGCTGACCAGGCGGCTGCTCGCTACCCCGGTCACTCCTAACGTGATGACGCTCGTCGCTGCCGCGGTCGGCGTTGCCGGCGTTCTGGTCGCTGCGGGCGGCGGCTACTGGCGTCTATTGGCCGGCGCGGTGCTATTCGAGCTCCAGAACATCCTCGACGGGTGCGATGGCGAGATCGCGCGGCTCAAGTACCAGCGATCGCGGGCTGGAGAGTGGCTGGATCAGATCGTTGACGATGTACTCAACATCGCGTTTCTGTTTGCGGTAGGGATCGGGCTGTCAGGTGGCGACGACGAGCATTGGGCGTTCGCTGTGGCCTGGATTGCTCTCGGCGCGCAGGTGATCCATGTCGTCGGCCTCTATGCCGGGTTGATCGTCAAAGCCGGCGGCCGTGGCAGCGTCGCCACGTTGAGGTGGTGGGTGGGAGGCGGCACTGAAAGCGACCCGAAAGCCCGGTTGCTGGGCGACCTCACCCGGCGAGATTTCTACTCGCTGCTCTACGTCATCACGGCTGCGCTCGAGCATTCCGGCGGTCGCGTTCATCTGGCACTGCGACTCATCACCGTGAGCGCAGCGATTGTTTCGACGGTGCAGTGGATCGCCTGGAACGGACCCGGAATATCACGCCGACGCCGACGGGATGACCGATCCGGCCGGGGAAGGGGCGACAGAAGACCTGGCCCGCTGCTCGAGGTAATGCGCGATCGCAGCAGCGGCCGCGTCTCCGGCACGGCGCGAACGACGGCCAGTCGTTCAAATCGATCAACGTCGCGCGCCCGTCTTCGCCGATCACGAGGTCGCCGCCAAATACTTCGAGCGACAGGGTCGTCCCGGCGAGAATCGCGGCGCGTTGAAACGGTTCGGCGGACGTCCCGTGCGCGGTCGGATCGTCAGTGTCGAGCCAGTAGAAGAATCCGCTCCCGCCGACCGCATAAAACTTGATCTCGCGGCCGCGGACGTGCTGCTGCAGAACGGCGGACTCGAGCCCGCGCGCGGCAAAATCATCGAGGGTCTGTTCGAGCGCAGCGGCAGTGGTGACGCGCTGAACGTCTTCGCGACGGCTGGCGTACAGATCACCGCCCTTGACCCACCATTCGCCGGAGAGCGCTGCGGCCATCTGGGGCCTCATCGCTCTGGCGGTGGGGACGACGTGGGATACGGGAAGCGACACCGTCCCCAGAGTCCGCCGGACAAGGTGGCTGCGCGCCGTTGCGAGAACCGCGCCCGGGCCGGTTGACGACGACCCGCCCCTCACGCGACCACTGGCCAAGCAGAGCGAGCGCCCGAGGGGAGCGCGACATCGAGAAGACCACCGACGTCGGCTTTTGCAAACCGCGGCGCCTGCTCGGCTGTGGTCAGGTTCACCGCCGTGGCCGCCGGCCTCGAGGCTGGCCGCGACCTGCTCGAGGATCGTGGCGTCGTTCTCGCGATGCCGGCCGGGCGAGCAGTGCGGCTCCGCGATAGATGCCCAGAAACGCGCTCATGACAGGGGCGCCCGCAGCACACGCTCCGCTGACGCGACGTCGGACGGCCGGTCGACGTCAACCGAATCGGGCATCGCAGACACCCGACAGCTGATATCCGCGACGTCGAAAAGATGTTTGAAGAAATGACGGAGCGCCGGCAATTTCGGCTCCGGCCGCGCCAGCTTCCCGGAGCACCGTGCGGTCTCACCAGATAGTAGCCGGCGGTGGCGAAGGGGCCTGTGCCGATCGCGCGGTTGACCGTGACGGCCCGTCGGACTCGGATTCGATGTCGATGCTCAGCGGATTCTCGTCGTCCACCAAAGCCGTCAGCGCCAGGACGAGATCCGACTCGTGACTCGTGCGTGAGCGTCGACGAAACGTCGAAACGTGCCGCCGGGAGCAATCGTGTCGACCGTTGAAACGAGAAATGGTCCCTGATCGCTGTCGCGTGGCGAGTTCCTCCAGCGACCCGCAGGAAGCTGTGCATGGAGGAGGGCGTCGTTTCGACGAGCCAGCGGACGGGCATCGGCGAGCATCCGTTCGACATGGTCGCGGACCGCCGTCGACTCCTCGTTGATGATGACCACGATCTCGTCGACACCGGCGGCGGCCAGATCTCCGACAGCACCCAGTCGATCAACGGCCGGCCGGCAATCAGCAGCAGGCCTTTGGGTGTCAGGGCGTCCAGTACGGACCGCAGTCGAGACCGAACCCCGCCGCGAAAATGCCGGCCCGCATCAGGCGTGCCGCAGATGCCGCGGGTTGTCGCGCCTGTGATGACAGCGCGGCGGGAAGTCCGCGACGCTGTGGAGCACGAGGTCGGCCGCGTCGCCGTCGGGCGGGCAGCTGATCGCCGGCAATCCAGACGGTTCGCATGCCGATCGACTTGGCGGGCTCGATGTCGCGGTCGAGCCGATCGCCGACGAAGCCGGTCGCGCTCGCCGCCGTGTCCCGACGAGCGTCAGCGCGTGGCGGAAAATCGCACATCGGGCTTCGCCGCTCCGAAGACCTGCGAATCGACGACTGCGGTCAGCAGTGCGGGCGTAGCCGAACTCCTCGCACAGAGACGGGCGGCATTGCCGCAGGCATTCGACACCACGCGCGAGCTTGATGCCACGGCCGGCGAGCTCGCTGAGGACTTCTCGGTTGACGGCCGCCGCCACTTCCGCGTCGGCGACGAACCGATCGGTGATCGTGCGCACCGCCTGCCCGATCGTCGACACCGCAGCGACTCCAGTTGCCATCGGACATGGGCCGCCACGAGTTCGCGCAGTCCCGCGTCCGCCATCGCCAGTCCGGCATGCGAACGCGTGTTCGGCGTAGTCGAATGCGGCGGCGCGTTCCTCGTGGGACGAGACGATGCCGGCTTCGGGGAGGAGACGATGAAACCGCTGACGCCATGCGCCGCGGCCGTCGAGCGTGCCGCCGAGATCGAACAGGATCGCGTCGAGCGGAAGCATCCGGCGCGCGATACTATCACAGCAATTGGCTTGATAGACGGCGAGCGTCTCCGCCGCGCAACGCTCCCACGAAAAACGCGCGGCACGCTCGCAGCCGCGTCAGCACGAGATCGCGTCGCGTTGCCTCATCGTCTTCGAGGAGCGGTCATCATCGCCTCGGCAAACTCATCCGGCTTCGGCGGGGTCGCACAGCAGTGCGGCAGTGTCGGCCACTTCGAGCACTGTCGGGATGCGCGATCCGATCACCGGGCAGCCGGCCGCCATCGCTTCCAGGACCGGCAAGCCCGAATCCTTCGATCAACGAAGGAAACACGAGCGCTGTCGCCGCCGTGCATCAGCGCGAGCAGGTCGGTCATGCGCGAGCGGGTCCGACGAAGTCGACCCGCCCGCCGACGCCGAGCCGGTCGGCGAGCGGCCTGCAGCATGGCCACCGAGTCGCCGCGGCCGGCGATCACCAGCCGCACTTCGGCTTCTGCCGTCGGCGCAGATCGCGAAGGCGCGGACGGCAGTCGCCATGTTCTTGTACGGCCGCGTATTGCCGACGCCGAGGAAGTAGCGGCGCTGCTCGGGTACGATGTCCGACCCGGCGAACGGAACGCCTGTGGTCGACGCCGTGGTGGACCACGCGCCACGCGGTGCGGGTTCAGACGCGTAGTAGTGCAGCGCTCGATCCTCGCGTATGACCGGAGATCGCGATGATGCGATCGGCGCTGTCAACGCGTGCCGCATCGCGCACGCGCGCGAAGAGATGCGTCGCCGTCCGGTGAATCGCCGCCGAAGCGGCCGTCCTTGATCAGGTCGGCGTGCTCGAGCCAGATGAGATCGTGGAGGGTCATCACGACGCGCGGCACCGCGGAGCCGAGACGGCAGGAAGTGATGCAGGCTGTGATAGAGGTCGAGCTTCAGGCGCGAGATCGACTGCGTCCGTGCGCGAGATTTCGTGGTGTGTCCATGTCGCCGGCAGGATGCACGTCCTCGACCAGCGCGCCGACGCGGCACGGGGGGCGCGCTCTGCGGGCCCGCGGATGATGACGTAGGTGTTCGAGCTGATCGATCCTGGTCAGCGCGCGCACGAGCTCGGTGGCGTAGGTGCCGAGCCCGGTCGGCATCTGAACCGATCATCCGAGCGTCCAGGCCAATCCGGGCCATCGGGGCATTGTGCTAGAGTCTGGTTCGTGCTGACCAGTGCCTCTGGTGCGCGGTCAGTCCATCTGACGCGCAACCGCCGGAAGTGAGATCCTCAAGCTCGACGCTAATGAAGTCGACGATCCCGCCATCACCGCTTGTCGAAGCGCGGCTGCGTGCGTTCTCGCTGGCGGGGAGCGTCGTGGTATCCGGACAGCGAGGCGCTGGCGCTGCGACGCCGACTTGCCGAGCTACACGTCGCGCAGCCGAAGCCGAGGTGCTCGCGTTCAATGGCTGCGATGCGGCGATCGACTGTGCGGTGCGGACCTTCACCGCGCCCGGCGATCGGGTGTGCATCTCCGCGCCGACCTACGACCGCTTCCGCCGATGCGCCGAGGCCGCCGGCCTGAGGGTGACTGCCGCCTACGGCCGCAAATCCGTTTGCGGCCGACGTCACGCAGCTCCTCGAGGCGATCGGCGACGGCACGCGGCTCGTGTACCTCTCGAATCCGGACAATCCGACCGGGCGCACCGTCTCGATCGACGGCGTGGCCTCACTCCTGTGCGTCTTGCCCCGGGGCTGTCTGATCGTTGACGAGACCTACTTCGAGTTCGCCGGCGTCACGGCGATTCCGCTGATCGATCGCTTCGACAACCTGCTCGTGATGCGATCCTTTTCGAAGGCATTCGGCCTCGCGGGACTTCGCTGCGGCTACACGGTGTCCAAGGTGGGCATCGTCGAGCGGCTGCGCCGGTTCTGGAACGGCCGCGATGTCAACGCCGCCGCCCAGGCTGGCGCGGCCGCCGCGCTCGACGATCTGCGAGTACATGCGACGCTACGTGGAAGAAGTCACTGCGGCGAGGGCCTGGCTGGTCGGATGGCCTCCGCAGCCTCGGGCACACCGTGGTCTCGAGCCGGGTGAACTTCATCCTCCTCAAGGTCGCCGATCCCTCAGCGTTGGTTGAGCGCATGCGCGACGCGCGCATTGACATCCGCGATCGAAGCCAGCTGCCGCAGCTCGACGGGTTCGTGCGAATCACGGTCGGCACGTTCTCGCAGTGTGAACGGGTGCTCGAGACAATCCGCCGGATCGATCCTCTGCCGTCACGATGAACGTGCCGGATTGTCGGAGGTGGCTCCCTCCGGCGACGCCGAAGAATGGATTGACGAGCGGCTGCATCGGCCGCTCGCCGCTATCGTCGTGCGGCCGCTCGTCAGCTCGCCGCTGACTCCGAATCAGGTGACGGGCATCGCCGGGATGGTCGGCGTGGCCGCGGGGATTCTGGTGTTCCTCTCTGCAGACGCGTCCGGGGCTGCGGTTGGCCGCGGCCATCCTGCTGTTCGTCGCGGTCGTCCTCGATTGCGCTGACGGACAGCTGGCGCGGGCCAGGGCAGCGGCGTCGAGGACCGGCGACATGTTCGACGGTCTCGCGGACCTGGCGGTCAACCTGAGCGTGCTGACCGGCGTGACTTACACGCTCGCCCGACAGTCTCGGATGGTTGATGTGGCCGTTCGGCGTCGTCGCGATGCTCAGCTACGGGCTGCAATGCTCGCTGTTCGACTTCACGAAGCGCACGTTCCTGTCGCGCCACGGTGCCCGACCGTTGCCCAACCGCGCGGACTTCGCGCAAATCGAAGCGGCCAGATCCCGGGCGCGCCGCGACGGCCGAGCGGGTGAGGCCTTCCTGTTGTGGTTCTACCGGCAATATTTCGGCACCCACGGGGCGGTCACGCCCCGGCTGCCGGGGCTGGCCGGCCACGCGCTGACGCCCGCGCGCATGCGCGCCTGGACGTGGCTGGGCCTGGGTACGCATCTGACGATCCTCTACGTCGCGCTCGCGGTGTCCGCCGGCTGGCTTCCGGCGCTGCTCGTGGCGCTGGTGATCTTCGCGACAGCGGGAAACGCCCTGCTGGTCACGCTGCTGAAGTCTGCCTGACGGTCTGCAGCCGACGCGCGTCGGCGCTGGTGGTACCATGACCATCCCTGTGCAACACCAGACCGACCTGGATCTGCACGCACTTGGTGGAGTCGTCACTCGCGGAATCGTCGCGCTGCTGTCGCGAACGATCGTGATGCAGCTGGTGGTGTTCGCGGGCAGCGTGGCGCTGATGCGACTGTTGACGCCACGTGAGTTCGGTGCGTTTGCGATCGTGCAGTCGGTACTCGCGATCGTCACCTTGTTCGGCGACACCGGTGTCGGGGGGGCGCTCGTTCGCCAGCCCTCCCCGCCGTCAGCCCGCCAGCTGTCGAGCGTGTTCTACCTGCAGCTCGCAATCGCCGTTGCACTGGCGACCGCGGTGACATTCGCAGCCGGAGCCGTTGCGCGCGTCTGGCCCGACTTGCCCGGCGAGGCGACGCTGCTCATGCAGGTGATGGCGGCCGACTTCGTATTGGTCAGCCTGCGCGTAGCACCCATGCTGCTCCTGGAGCGCCAGCTGCGCTTCGGAGTGCTTTCGGTGATCGACATCGCCGGCGCCTTCACCTTTTACAGCATCGCGGTGACCCTGGCTTTCGCGGGCGCCGGCGTGTGGGCGCTGGGTACGGCGGTGCTCGGGCGCGCAGCGGTCATCACGATCGCCGCGTTTGCGGCGTCGGCCTGGCGTCCGCGCGTGACGTTTGCGTGGGCCGACCTGCGGCCGCTGCTCCGATTCGGTCTGGCCCAGCAATCGCGCAATGTCATCAGCCTCGTCAACGACGCCGTCATCCCCTTCTGGGGCGGGCGGGTGCTTGGCATCACCGCGGTCGGCTACCTGAACTGGGCGCGACAAACCGCCTATTTTCCACTGAAGGCCGTCGACACGTTGCGGACAGTCGGGTTTCCGCTGTTCGCCCGCCTCCAGCACGATCGAACGCTTCTCGGAGAATCCGTCGGCCGTGCCATTCATCTCTGTGCGTTCGTCACGTGCGGATGCGTCGGACTGTTCATCGGCCTCGGCGAGCCGCTGACCCGGCAGGTGTTTTCGGCCCAGTGGCTGCCGGCTGTGCCGCTCCTGGTGGTGTTCTCGGCAGCGATCTCGGTTGGGTTTCTTTCCCCGCTCGTCGCCTCGGCGCTCGATGCGATTGGCCGTCCGGGGGTCTTCGCACGTGTCGCCCTGTTCTGGACCGTCATCACATGGATTGCGGTCCCAGTGGGCACCTCGTACGGGGGGACGCTCGGCTTCGCGATCGGTTACGCCTCGCACGTCGTCATCGGGAACATCGTCATCGCCGAAGTGCTGCGGCGCATGCTGCCCGAGTCGAGATTCTGGCGGCGGGTGCGGACGCCGCTGATGGCCGCCTGCCTGACGGCCGTCGTCGGCCGGGTTCTCCTCGCGCCGTGGGCAGCGAGTCCGCTGATGTTCGTGGTGTGCGCACTGGCCGCGTTGGCTCTCTATGCAGGCTTGTTGTGGCTGATCGACGGACCGACGCTTCTTCGGGCGTTGTCGATCGTGCCCCGCGAGCCGGTCCCTGTTGCGACGACGGCGGAGGCCGAGCTTGCCGGCGTGTGAGCTGATAGCGATTCTCTTACCAGGTCGTCCAGTCCCGTTCCACCGTCCGCCGATCGAGCCGCATCATCGCCGCCACCTCGCGACGGAGCGCCCAGCTTTCCCGAATCGCGGCAGAGAGGCGGCGGATGCCATCCACTCCAGCGTGCCGCGCGATCTCGAGCGTTTCGACCGCTGTGACCGGGCTCGTTCTCGCAATCAGCAGCAGCGACGCGTTCTTGATTTGGGTACGGACGCGGTTAATCCCGGACAGGACGGCCAGCCAGCCGGCGCCGTGGCGGTCGGTGCTGCCGTGCCACTTGTGGCGCACCATCGATGGCGGGACGTAGGAGGCTTCCCATCCGGCGAGCCTGGCGCGCCAGCCGAGATCGAGATCCTCGAAGTACATGAAGTGGCTGCGGTCGAAATAGCCGGTCGAGAGACGGATCGCTTCGAGCATCGTGCGCCGGTAGGCGGCCGCGCCTGCGGTCGGGCAGAATATCGCCGACGCCGCGGATGAGGCCGGGTTGGGCCAGGCGCGATCCCGGTGACGATCGCGTCCGCCGCCAAGTGCCGTGAGCTCGATGCCGGTCGAATTGATCGTCGCCGGCCGATCGAGAAACACCATCAGCGACTGGAGCATGCCGCAGGAGGCCGGCGCGCGCTCGGCGGCCTCGACAAGCGTGGCGGCCCAGTGCGGATCGGCGACGCAGTCGTTGTTCAGCATCGCCACCCATGAGGCGGTGGAGGCGTCGATCCCACGATTGCAGCCCTCGGCAAACCCGAGATTGTCGGCCTGTGCCAGCAGTGTGCACCGCGGAAAATCGGCCGCGACCATCGCGGGCGAGCCGTCGGTCGATCCGTTGTCGACGACGACGATCTCGAGATCCGGGTGGGTCTGCGCAACCAGCGACTGAAGGCAGGCGCGCAAATCGTCTCGCGAGTTCCAGTTGACGATGACGACCGCGAGACGCACGTTAGCGATGCCGCCCGGTACCGACCTGGCGGTACACCTCGGCCGTCTGTTCGGCCATCTGCCGAAGGCTGAACGCGCGGCTCCGCGTCACGGCGTGCTCGGACAGGCGGCGCCGCTCCGGCGTATCGTCGAACAGGCCACGGACCGCGTCCGCGATCGCCTCGGGACGTTCGGGATCGACGATCCAGGCGGCATCGCCCGCCATCTCGAGTGTCGCCGGGCGGTTGCTCGCAATCACCGGACAGCCGCAGGCCATCGCTTCGACCGCAGGGTAGCCGAATCCTTCGATCCGTGAGACGAACAGCAGCGCGACCGCGCCGCGCAGCAGCGCGGCGAGGTCATGATCGGTCACGTAGCCGAGCATCAGCAGCGCATCGCTCACGCCGTGCGCGTTGGCTGCCTGACGCACCGCGGTGAGGTCCCCGGCGTCGATCCGCCCGGCCCACGCCAGGACGACATCCGTGTCCCGGCGCACGATTGCCAGGGCGGCCAACATGCCTTCGGCGTTCTTTCTCCAATCGGCGGCGCCCACGAACAACAGGTAGGGGCGCCGCTTCACACGATGCCGTTCACGGACGGCGTCATCGTCCGGGTCGCTCGCCGGCGAAAAGCGCCCGGTGTCGACGCCGTGATGGACGACGGTGATTTTTCGAGCTGGAACGCGCAGCAGTTCGACGAGGTCGGCGGCCGTCGCCGAACTGACCGCGATGATGTGATCGGCCGACCCGTAGCGGCGTGCGTCGAGACGAGGGCGTCCCCAGCGCCAGCCGTCGCGCCAGGTGGCATATTGCTCGGGAAGCTTCATGCTGATCAGATCGTGACAGGTCACGATGCGTGGACACCCCAGCGGGCCGAGCGGCGTGGCATCGGGATGAGGAGAGTGTAGAACGTCGGCGCCGCTTCGGCGGACAATCGCAGCGAGGCGGAGGCGAACGCGATAGGCCCACTGGGCATGTGAGAACCGCCGCGGGTCGTCGCCGATGGTGGCGACCGCGCGCCGCAGGTCGTCGGTAATTGTCGCCGGTCCCGACCATCCGAAGCGCTCGACGCCGCGGACCCTGACCGGCCCTTGACCGTTCACGAAGTCCTGCAACGCGCAGGCGAGGTCGGCTGCGTATCGACCGATGCCGCGCGTCCGGCTTGGCGTCGACAACAGCGTGAGGTCGATCAGCGCCGTGACCAAAACGAGCCCGAATCGTAGCATGCGTGTTCGCGGCGGCAGGAAGCGCCTGCGGCCATGCGAGCCCGAGGACGGGTACACCCTACCCTTCGACCAGCTCAGGGTCGTCCCGAGCGAAGTCGAGGGACGAGGGCGAGCATCAGCGAAGCCTCGCGCTGGGGGTGGGGCCCCAGCGCCAGTAAGAAAGTTGATTGACCTTCTCTGTCACAGGTGCGTGTTACCATCCGTCACATCCGACAGCAGGCGCTGTCGTTGCCGAGGTGTCCGGCACGGCGTCCGGACAGGAATGCATGCTGCGTGTTGTCACGTCCACCTCCGCGTCGGCCCGGCTCGAAGCCGTCCGGCGCTTTCTGCAGCAACATCCGCCCGCAGCTGAAATCGTCATCGTCGGCGCCTCGCGTGGGGCGGCCGACGATCTGGCGCGCAGCGTCGCACGCGCCAGCGGCGCAACCTTCGGGCTCACGCGTTTCAGCCTGACGGAGTTGGCCGCCCGCGCTGCCACCGTTCGACTGGCCGGCACCCGCCGGACCCCTGGTACGCAAGCCGGCGCCGAAGCGACCGCCGCGCGAGCCGTCTTCGAGGCGATGCGCGACCAGGACCTCGAATACTTCGCGCCCGTGGCGAACATGCCGGGATTTCCAAAGGCGCTCGCCCGGACGGTGCACGAGCTGCGGCTGGCCGGGCATTAGTCCGGAAAAACTGGCCAGTGCCGGTTCCATCGACGTCAGTCGCCTGCTGGCGCGCATCGAGGACCAGCTGCAGACGGCCGCGATCACCGACCGCGCGGCGCTGTTTCGGCCTGGCGGCGCAAGCCTGCCGGACAGGTCAGGTGCCGGTTGGCCCGGCTGCCAATCGTCCTCCTCGACGTGCCGCTCGATTCGCGGAGCCGAACGGGAGTTCGTTGAAGCGCTGCTCGAGCGGTCGTCATCGACGTGCTGGCGACGATTCCGGAAGGTGACGACGTGCGCGATGCCTGCGGGCTTGGCGACCGAGCAGTCGTGAGGCTCTGACGATCCCGCGCCGCCGGCGACCGATCTCGCCAACCTCAGACGCTACGTGTTCACGCCGGATCGTCCGACCAGGCGTGCACGCGCTCGGGCGACGTATCGCTGTTCTCAGCACCCGGCGAAGGCCGCGAAGCGGTCGAGATCGTCCGCCGCGTGCTCGACGAGGCGGCGCGCGGCGTGCCGTTCGACGAGATGGCCGTGTTCCTGCGCGCGCCCCAGCAGTATCTCGGCCTGCTCGAGCATGCGTGCGCGCGAGGCGGCGTGCCCGCCTATTTCGATCGCGGCACTCGTCGGCCCGATCCGGCAGGACGTGCGTTCGTCGCGCTGCTGTCGTGCGCGTGCGAAGGGCTGTCGGCCAAGCGCTTCGACGAATACCTCTCGCTCGGCCAGGTGCCGCAGATGACGGCGCGGCAGGGCGAGGGTCGGAGCGCACGCCGCGCTGCGGCAGCTGCGACCAGGAGCGAGTCGATACAGCCGCCACACGACGAGGTGTTTCCGTGGCCGGGCCTGGAAGTCGAGGCCGAGCCGCATCCCGACGATTCCGGCGCGGACGCGCACGTGTCGAACGAGGAGCGGTCGGATTCAGATGATGAAGCCGTCGTCGCGGGCACGCTGCGATCGCCGTGGAAATGGGAGGAGCTGATCGTCGAGTCCGCGGTGGTCGGCGGCCGCAGCCGCGCCGACGGCAAGCGCGCGCTGGCGGCGCCGGCTCGACGGTCTGGCCGCGGACTACCGCTACCGGATCGCCGAGTTGCGAGCGCGACGAGCCGGAATCGGCGCGCATCGCCCGGTTCGAGCGCGACCTGCGGAACCTCGCCCATCTCCGCGAGTTCGCGCTGCCGATCATCGACGCGCTCGCCGACTGGCCCGACCAGGCGATCTGGGGCGAATGGCTCGATCGTTTGCCAGCGCTCGCCGTCCGCGGCGCTGCGGCGCCCGGCGCGGGTGCTGCAGATGCTCGCCGAACTGCGGCCCGATGGCCGAAGTCGGGCCGGTCACCGTCGAGGAAGCGCGCGACGTGCTGCACGATCGCCTGGTCAGCCTCGACTGGGATCCGCCGCGCGCCGGTACGGGCGCTTGTTCGTCGGCACGCCGCATCAGGCGCGCGGCCGCACCTTCCGCGTCGTGTTCGTGCCCGGTCTGGCCGAGCGCGTCGTGCCGCAGCGGCCCCGCGAAGATCCGCTGCTGCTCGATGACCGCGCGTCACGCAGCGATCCCGGGCTCGTCCGCCAGGACGACCGCGCGCGGCGCCGAGCGACTGCTGTTGAAGATCGCGATCGGCGCGGCGACCGAGCGGCTGTATCTCTCGTATCCGCGGCTCGACGTCGCGGAAACGCGTGCCCGCGTGCCGTCCTTCTATGCGCTCGACGTCATGCGGGCGATCACCGGTCGCGTGCCCGACCACCGCGTGCTGGCCGCCGAGGCGGCCGAGGAGGCGGGCGCGAGCCTCGGCTGGCCGGCGCCGCGTCGACCCCGACCGCGCCATCGACGACCTCGAGCACGATCTCGCCGTCGCTCAAGCCGCTGCTCGACTCGCGCGATCCGGCGTCGGTGAAAGGGCACGCGCACTACCTGCTCGGGCTGAACGAGGCGCTGCGACGGTCGGTGATCAGCCGGTGGGCGCGCGGCCGCTCCGCGTGGTCGGCGAGCGACGGCCTGATCACGTCGTCGCCCGGCGCACGGCCGCGCGCTCGAGGCGCATCGGCTGAAGGCGCGGCCGTATTCGCTGTCGGCGCTCCAGCGGTTCGCCACCTGCCCGTACCAGTTCCTGCTCGCGACGATTCACCGCCTCGAGCCGTGGGACGAGCCGGAGCCGCTCGTGCGGATGGATCCGCTGACGCGCGGCAGCCTGTTCCATCGGGTGCAGGCCGAGTTCTACCGGCAGCTCGAGGCTGACGGCGCGCTGCCGGTCACGCGCGACGTCGCTGCCCGCGGCGGTGACGACGCATCGATGCCGTCCTCGATCGGGTCGCGGCCGAGATACGCCGAGGACCTGGCGCCGGCCATCGATCGCGTCTGGCGCGACGAAATCGACGACCTGCGGCGCGATCTCGGCATCTGGGTTCAGAAACTGGCCGACGAGGGCGACTGGCGCCCGACGTACTTCGAGTTCAGCTTCGGCTTGAACGACGAAGGGCGCGATCCGCGCAGCCTGCCGGATCCGATCATCGTCGACGACCGCTTCGTGCTGCGCGGCTCGGTCGATCTCATCGAACAGCACCGGCAGTTCGACGTGCTGCGGATCACCGATCACAAGACCGGCAAGAACCGATCGAATCCGGACCTGATCGTCGGCGGCGGGACGGTGCTCCAGCCGGTGCTCTACAGCGTGGCGATCGAGCAGGGCTGGGCCGGAAGAGTCATCGAAGGCCGGCTCTTCTACTGCACGACCGCCGGCGGCTTCGCCGACCACCGCGATTCCGCATCAACGACTACACGCGTCGGCAGGGGCTCGAGGTGCTGACGATCGTCGATCGCGCGGTCGAGCAGGGGTTCCTGCCCGCCGCGCCTGTCGAACGCGCGCTGCACGTGGTGCGACTTCCGTCCGGTCTGCGGTCCGCGCGAGGAAGAGCGCGTCTCACGGAAGACCAGTGACCGGCTGGCCGATCTCACCGCGCTGAGGGCGATGCGATGAAGCGACCTCGACGTAACGCACAACTCCGACGCCGAGGCCCGCCGTGCAATCGAGGACGACCTCGACGACACGCTGGTCGTCGAGGCGGCGGCCGGCACCGGCAAGACGACCGAGCTCGTCAACCGCATCCTCCGGGTGCTCGCGACGCGGGCGCGCGACGATGATCGAGATCGTCGCCGTCACGTTCACGGAAAAGGCCGCCGGCGAGCTGAAGCTGCGCCTGCGCGAGCGGCTCGAGGAGGAGCGCGCCAAGGCGGCTGACGCCGCGGTCGCGCGCGCGCCTCGAGGAGGCGCTCGAGACGCTCGAGGAAGCGCACGTCAACACGATCCACGGGTTCTGCGCCGATCTGCTGCGCGAGCGGCCGGTCGAAGCGCGCGTCGATCCGCTGTTCGCCGTGCTCACCGAGCCGCAGGCCGATCGGCTGTACGATCGCGCGTTCCGCGCCTGGCTGCAGGAGGCGCTCGCGCGGCCCGCCGGAGGGCGTTCGGCGCGCGCTTGCGGCGGACGAGCGCGCCGTCGTTCGGCGGCGGCGGGAACGCGGACGGTCCGATCGACCGGCTGCGGAACGCCGGACGGTCGCTGGCCGAGTGGCGCGACTTTCCCGCGCCCTGGCGCCGGCCGTCGTTCGACCGCGAACGGCGAAATCGATCGGCTGATCGACGAGCTTCATCGCTCGCGGAGCTGACGCGCCGCCGCCTCGTCGACGCGCGACAACCTGTTCATCGACACCGACGGCGTGCGCCGGCTCAGCCGTCAGATCATGCTCGAGGCAGTCGTTCGGCCAGCGCGACTACGACGGCTGGGAAGCGCGGCTGGTCGATCTGGTCCGCGACCGCGGCTTCTCGCGAACACGAAAGGGCAGCGGCTACAAGTTACGGCAAAGACGTGACGCGGAGCGACGTGCTCGCGGCACGCGACGCGCTGTTGGCCGGACTTCAGCAGTTCAAGCAAGAAGCGGACGCCGACCTCGCCGCGCTGCCTGCAGCAGGAGCTTGCGTGGCGCGACGGACCGGTATCAGGCGCTCAAGGCCGCGGCCGGCGCGCTCGACTTCGCCGACCTGCTGGCGCAGGCGCGCGATCTGATCAGGACCAACGCCGGACGTCCGGCAGCATCTTCAGAGCGAAGTTCAGGCGCATCTTCGTCGACGAGTTCCAGGACACCGATCCGATTCAGGCCGAGATCCTGCTGCTCCTGGCCGCCGACGATCCGCCGAGACCGAGTGGACGGCACGTCCGCCCCGTCCCCGGCAAGCTGTTCATCGTCGGCGATCCGAAACAGGCGATCTACCGGTTCCGCGGCACCGACGTCGGCACCTACTGGCAGGTTGCCAGCAACGTTGAGCGTCGACCGGCGGACGCGTGCTGCAGCTGACCACGAGCTATCGCAGCGTGCCGGCGATCCAGCGGTTCGTGAACGCGGCGTTCGCGCAGGAGATGACCGCGAACGCACGGACGCTGCAGGCCGACTACGTGCCGCTGTCGCCGGCACCGGCCTGACCGACGCGTCGCAGCCGGCGATCGTCGCGCTGCCGGTGCCGAAGCCCTACGCGAACCGTGGACCGCTGAAAGCGTCGGCGCAGGGCGATCGAGACTTCGCTGCCGGACGCGGTCGGCGCGTTCATCGCCTGGCTGATCGACGAGCGGAACGGCTGGCAGGTCGCCGGAGCGCGGTCCCGACGGATCCGAACGCGCGTGTCGCGCTGGCGGCCGCGTCACATCGCGGTGCTGTTTCGCCGGTTCGTGAGCTTCGGCGACGACGTCACGCGCCGCTACATCGACGCCATCGAGGCGCGCGGCATTCCGCATCTGCTCGTCGGCGGCAAGGCGTTCCACGGTCGCGAGGAAGTCGAGACGATGCGCGCGGCGCTGGCCGCGATCGAATGGCCGGACGACGAGCTGTCGGTGTTTGCCACGCTCAAGGGATCGCTGTTCGCGATCGACGATGCACATCTGCTCGAGTTCCGGCAGTCGGTTCGGCGCTCTTCATCCCTTCCGGATTCCCAGGGAGCTCGGCGGCAATTCCGGTCAGGAGCTCGCGCTGACCGGCGAAGCCGACCGACGCACCTGACGCCCGATTGCCGATGCGCTGCGGCTGCTGCAGGAGCTGCATCGCGCGCCGCAATTACCGTCCCGTGGCCGACACGATCGGCCGCCTGCTGGCCGAGACGCGCGCGCACGTCGGCTTCATTCTCCGGCCGGCCGGCGAGCAGGCGCTTGCCAACGTGCTGCACGTGGCCGAGCTGGCGCGCCAGTACGAGGCGGGCGGCGGCATCTCGTTCCGCGGGTTCATCGACGAGCTGCGGACGGCGGCCGAGTCGCGAGGCGGCCGAAGCGCCGATCCTCGAGGAGAGCAGCGACGGCGTCCGGCTGATGACCGTGCACAAGGCGAAAGGGCTCGAGTTCCCGGTCGTGATTCTCGCCGACATGACCTGCCGGTTGAGCCGCAGCGACGCCAGCCGCTATCTCGATCCCGCTGTGGCGGCTGTGCGCCATGAAGATCGGCGGGTGGGCGCCGCACGAGCTCCACGAGCACGAGGCCGACGAAGTCGCGCGCGATCAGGCGGAAGGCGTTCGGCTGGCCTACGTCGCCGCGACGCGCGCGCGCGATCTGCTCGTCGTGCCGGCGCTCGGCGACGAACCGTGGGAAGGCGGCTGGGTTGCGCCGCTCAACCGGGCGCTGTATCCGCCGCTCGACCAGCGTCGCACGCCGGGACGCGGGAGCGGATGCCCGGCGTTCAAGTCGAAGGACACCGTGCTGCAGCGGCCCGAACGAGGAGACGGCCGGCGCCGTCGACCGTGGCGCCGGGCGAGCACGCTGTTCCCGGCAGCTGGATACTCCGTGGTGTGGTGGGATCCTGGTCCAGGTGGCGGCTTGAGTCTCGGCATGAGAGCCGCTGTTCGGCGTGCGGCGCGACGACCTGATCGTCAAGGACGTTGCGCGCAATGTCGTCGCCGACGGCCGCACCCGCTACGACCAGTGGTGCCTCGCGCGGGCCGAGGCGCGCGAGGCCGGCGCGGCTCCTACTCTTACGGTCAGAACAGCCAAGGAATGGGCAGATGACGCCGAGCTGGCCCCCGCTGATGTTGATCCCGGGCAGGTGACGGTGGTGAATGTCGGTGCGACGGCCACGGCGGAGCGGGCCGGCGGCGCGGCTTTCGGTGTGCTGGTCCACGGCGTCCTGGCGCAGGCGCCGTTCGCCGCTCCGCTGCAACAGCTCGAGCAACTCGCGGCGATCGAAGCGCGTGTCCTCGGATTGAGCGAGGCCGACGCCGCTGCCGCGGCGCGCGTCGCACAGCAGGTGCTGCGGCACGACATCATCGCTCGCGCTCGCGCTGCGGAGGATCGCGGATCCTGCCGCCGCGAGACGTCGGTCAGCTGGAGCACGTCCGACGGAACGCTGGTCGAAGGCATTGTCGATCTGGCGTTCGAGGAGAACGGCCGGTGGGTGATTGTCGACTACAAGAGCGACCGCGTGCTGGCCGCTGATGGCGAGGATCGTTACCGGCGACAGATCAGCCTCTATGCAACGGCCATCAGTCGCACCACGGGTCTTCCGGCGTCAGGTGTCCTCGTCCGGATCTAACTCAGCCGTTCAGAGCAGGCGATCATTGGCCCCAGTTTTTTGGCACGAGATTCGCTGGAAGCTTGGCAGGAGACCTGGCGTGAGTATCTCGGATTTTGACGGGGCGTTTCTCGAGGAGCAGCTGGAGCGCATGCGGCGGTTGAACGAACACATGTCGCAGGTCCACAATCGCGTGGTCGAGAACTCGGAGTCCATTGCGCGCGATCGCGATCAGTTTCATAGCCCGGCCAGCACTGCGGTGCGCGACGTGCGTCCCCATCAGACGCACCACTATCCTGAATCAGCACCGAAGCGCCGGCGCAAGCGCTAGGGTCACGCGGGTTTTCTGCCTCGCCTTTGCCGCAGCCACATCGGCGTGCGCGGTGCAGCCCGCCATGTCGTTGCTTCCGTTGTATGCCGGGAGCGGGAACTGCCGCGCCATCGAAAGCGTCGAGCTCAGGGAGTTTCTGAACCCGCCGATTTGGGCCTTACCCGAGGATCCGAGTCACCGCGTCAAACTCGATCTCGCGTGTAACAGTGCCGGCCCCGTCACGATAACGTCCCCGGACTTTCATGAGTCGCCGGCTCCGGCCCGAGCCCTGCCCAATCCGTCCCTCGACAACGTCGTGGTCATCTCCTGGAACACGTACCTTGGCCGCGGCGATCTGCCAGACCTCGTGTCGCGGCTCCGCCGCGGCGAGTTCACGGCCGGCCGGCGCGTCGAGTCGTTCGTGCTGCTGCTGCAGGAAGTCTACCGATCGCAGATCCTGAAGTTCGCGCGTGACCGGAAGCTGCACGCGGTCTACGCCCCGACCCGCAAACGCGACGGAGATGATGAGGATCGCGGGGCGGCCATCGTCTCGACGTTGCGGCCCGACAATGTCCTGGTCGTCGAGCTGCCGTTCGAAAAACAGCGTCGCATCGCGCTGGGCGCCAGCTTCGAAGGAGGCGAACCGACCTGGCACCTTCGGCTGGTGAACACCCACTTCGATACCAACGTCGGCCTCCTGCGAGGCGGACCGAGTGCTGCACGACGGCGTCAGGCGCGGGCGCTGCAGCAGGTCCTGACGGCGTGGCCTGCGCCGCTCGTCGTGGCTGGCGACCTGAACACCTGGTGGGGAGACGACGAGCCGGCGGTCAAGGAACTGCGACGCGCGTTTCCCGACGCGGAGCCACTTCGGGCCAGAGAAACCTGGCGGGGCCCTCTATGGACCGGCAACAAGCTGGATTACGTGTTCGCCAAGGGGACCGTTCGACCTGTCCCAGTGCAACGGCTCGACAGCCGCTTCGGATCCGATCATTGGCCGCTGCTCGCAGTAGTCCCGCTGCGGTGACCTGAGAGAAGCAGACTCGAAAGAGTTCATGCTTCATTCGAATCGGAGCGCCTCAATCGGACTGATCGACGCCGCGCGCCACGCGGGCAGCGCGGCGGCGCTGATCGCCACCAGCCCCAGCAGGGCGCTCGCCAGCGCGATGGTCGGGCCGTCGACCGCTCGAACGCCGAAGAGCTGAGCCTCGACGAGTTGGCCGAGCATCCAGATGCACGGCAATGCGATGCCGGTGCCAATGCCGATCATCATCACGGCGTCCCGAACGACGAGCCACACGGCCGCGCCGCGCGTCGCGCCGAGCGCCAGTCGAACGCCGATCTCCTGCGTGCGATGGGTGACAACGTAGGACATCAGTCCGAAGAGGCCAACGACCGAAAGGAGCAATGCCACCACTCCAAAACCGGTCGACAGAATTGCCAGCATCCGCTCGGTTCTCAGTGTTCGAGCTATCTGATCTTCCAACGTTGTCAGATCGAGAATCGGCAACGCAGGATCCACTTCCCTCACGATCGCGCGAACCGATGCGAACGCGGAGTCGATATTGCCGCGCATTCTCAGATAGAACGTGCCATCTCCGGAATTCTGATCCCAGAATTGCAGGAAGACCTGTTCGACCTCGCCATCGCGGAGGTTGCGGCGGCTGAAATCGCTTATCACGCCGATAATCTCGATAGTGGTGGGCGTGTCGGGCCGATTCCCCAATCCAAGGCGCGCGCCGACCGGGCTGCGGCCCTTGAAGTACCGTCGTGCGAAGCTCTGATTCACGATGACCGACCGGAATGCCGTCGGTGTGCTTCCCGGTGGGCGGAGATCGCGTTCATCGAAGTCGCGGCCGGCAATGACCGGAGTACCAAGCGTGGCGAAGAAACCCGGACCGACCCGCATCCGCGAGACGACGCGATCATTGACGATGCGTTGCCCGTCGAGCTCGATTGTTACGCTCGAGGTCGACCACCCGGTGCCGAGCAGATGTGTGTTCGCGACCGCCACACGTTCCGCCCACGGTAGCTCCGCAAGCGCGCTGTTCACGTTGCGCATCAGTTGTTCGGCGTCTCCCGCCGAATACCCGGTCGAAGTCGGGTCGATCCGGAACATGAGCAGACCGGTGTCGGCAAAGCCAGGTCCCTTGGCTTGAAGGCGCGTCAATGTCTGCAGGAAGAGGCCTGCACCCGTGAGCAGGATCAGCGCAAACGCCATCTGACCGATGACCAGCAGCTTCCGCAGTCGTAGTCCAGCCCGTGATCCGATGACGGATCGCTCGTTGAGCGACGCGATCAGCGGAATTCGGCTCGCCTGCAACGTCGGCGCGAGCGCGCTGAGACCGGCCGCTGCGACACTAGCGAGGAACGCGAAGAAGAAGATCCGGCGATCGAATCGGAAGCTCAGATCGGCCGACTGCGCCAGAAACGAAATCAGCGCCTGAGAGACCGCGGGCGCAGCCGCAAGGCCGAGCACACCGCCGCCCAGCGTGATCAGCAGGCTTTCGACAAGCACCTGCCGCGTGATGTGGCTGCGCGACGCGCCAAGCGCCAGACGCGTCTTCAGTTCACGAATGCGCGCGGCGCCGCGCGCCAGCACGAGGCTGGTAACGTTCAGGCACGCGAGCAGGAGCAGCACGGATGTGCCGGCCATCAACACCCAGAGCAGCCCTTCGAGCGAACCGCGTGACATCGACCAGCCCTGTGCGCCGGGCAGCAGGTCGAGTGTCGACGCCTGAAAAGCCCGCTGCTGCTCTGCGGTCACGCGCGGAAAGCCCTCGCGGCGCGTGTCGGCTTCGAGGACCGATTTGAACCATGGCTGAAGGCCGGCCTTCGCGTGTTCGACGGTGGTTCCTGAGTGGAGTCGACCGAACGCATGCAGCCAGGCCGTGCGTCGATCGAGCAGGCGGTTCCAACCCGGGTCGAGCGGCGCCGCCTGTTCGGTCATGGCGGCCGGGATCCAGAGGGCCGGAGCGGCCAGCGCGTCGATGCCGGTGAAGGTTGCCGGCGCAACCCCGATCACCGTCATCGGATAGTTGTCGACCAGGACCTTCCGTCCGACGACATCTGTCGCACCCGCGAATTGACTCTGCCAGAAACGATGCGCGAGCACGACCACCGGGTGAGTCCCCGGCTGACGATCGTCGGACGGGTCGATCAGCCGACCCAGCTGGGGGCGGATGCCGAGCACAGCAAAGTACGAACCCGTGACGATCTCCGCAGGAATCGGTTCGTGCTGCTGACCCGTCGAAAAGTTGACCGTGGTCGGATGACGGCAGAACACGCCGTCGAAGAATTGGTTTTGCTCCTGAAGGTCCTGGCAGAAAGGGTAGGACATCTGAAATCCGAATCCCCATCCCGTCGCCAGGGCGCTGCCCCGCCAGGCCAGATGGACGAGCCGGTCTGGCTCCGCCACCGGCAGACGGC
Organism: uncultured Acidobacteriota bacterium; assembly: GCA_963728825.1. Lineage (GTDB taxonomy): Bacteria > Acidobacteriota > Vicinamibacteria > Vicinamibacterales > CAVVIG01 > CAVREM01. The sequence goes on along the minus strand of CAVSLA010000003.1, from coordinate 128,515 downwards.
GCAACAGGACCTGGTCGACCAGAGAGAAGATGCCGGTAGTCGCGCCGACTCCCAGCGCGAGCGACAGCAGGGCAGCAATCGTGAAGCCCGGACTGCGCAGGAGCGTGCGACCCGCGTATCGAATTTCGCGACTGCAGTCATCGAGCCAGCGCCACATCCATGTTTCGCGCACTCCTTCCTGAACCTGGACGGTGCCACCGAACTCGAGCGCCGCCAGGCGTCTGGCCTCGGTCGCGCTCAGGCCGGACTGCGTCAGATCGTCGATGCGCCGGTTCTCGTGATACTGCAGTTCACGCTCGAGATCCTGTTCCATCCGCCGCCGTCTCCAGGGGAGCAGGTTGAGGAACCTCGCCATTGCGCTACTTGCCCTCGTTGAAGATCAACCCGACCGCGACCGCGAGCCGCGCCCAGGTTTGCTTTTCGACCGCCAGCTGCTTCTGGCCTGCCCGCGTGAGCGCATAGAACTTGGCCTCGCGGCCGGTCTCCGATGTCCGCCATTCCGCGCGAAGCCAGCGTTTCTGTTCAAGGCGGTGCAACGCCGGATACAGAGAGCCCTGATTGATTCGGACCGCCTCGCGCGAAAGGTTATGCAGACGTTGCGCGATCGCGTAGCCATGAGCCGGCTCGACCGACAGAATCTGCAGAATCAGCATGTCGAGCGTGCCCTGGGGGATCGGAAAGCGGGAAGACGACATGTTACCTCAACCTTCGACACATCAGCCTAGAACGGCCGGTGTCGCGAGTCAAGGACCGGATGGCGGATCGTCTGACGGCGGGTTAATTGCCGCTCAGATAGAGCACGTTCGGCGCTCCGGAGCGTGCCAGCGCGATGTCCGGGAACCGATCCCCGTTGATGTCGCCGATCGCGAACCCATACGCGGACCCATTCGAATCACCGAACATCACCTGAGCAAACTGTCGGCCGGTTCCATCGTTGAAGAAGATCGAGTGGGGCCCCGCGGTGTATCCGAGGACGATGTCAGGAATCGCGTCGCCGTTCAAATCGCCCGCGGCGATGGCGTACGGCGTCTTGGCTTTATCGGCGACACCGAACCCGGCCGTCAACCGGCCTGTGCCGTCGTTCTGATAGACGATCATCGAAGCGGCTCGCTCGTCGCCGACGACCAGATCGACTGAGCCGTCTCCGTTGAAGTCGGCTGCGGCCCCGACGCGAGCTCTCGCATCCGGCGGCCCGAAGGGGAGTGTTCGGGCAAAACCAGCCCGCCCATCATTGAAATAGATGCGACTCTGTCCACCGTCTCGGCTGGGCACAGCCAGGTCGACGAATCCATCTTGGTCGAAGTCCGCGGGAACGATGCTCGTCGCCGATTCGGCGGGAATGCTGATACAGGGCGCCGTGAAGCGGCCGCCGCCCTGGTTCAGACACACGAAACTGGGTCCCGGCCGGTTGGCAGCGATAACGTCGACCCGCCCATCGCCGTTCAGGTCGGCGACTGAGGCGTTTCTGGTCGACCATTCCGGAACGCCCCACGTGCCGGCGACTGCGAATCGGCCCTTGCCATCATTCAGGTAGACCAGCTTGCTATCTGGCGTGTCATTGCTGGTCAGAACGTCCAGATCACCGTCCGCATCAAGATCGGCGAGCGCGGCGGTGTAAGTCCGATCAGCGGTCGGACCCAGATTGGATGCCGTGAAGCCGCCCTTCCCGTCGTTCAACAGGACGCGATCGAGAAGCGGAGTATGCCGGCCCTTGGCCAGCACCAGGTCGAGATCGCCGTCGCCGTCGAGGTCGCCCATGCTCACGTTTGCCGAATCTTCTGACGTCGTTTCGAGGTTCACAACCCTGGTGAAGCTGCGCGGTCCCGCTGCCAGAACCGCGAGCACTGCCAGCGAGGCTGTGGACTGAAGCAGACGTATCAGCATGGGCGAAATCATACCTGGTCTGGCACCGACCTTGCGTACTGTCGAGGCGCCGACTGGATGAATGAGCAAGCCGACGTACGTCTGCGATTGCGAGCTGACCGCCTCGTTCGACGACCGTCGCGATCTTCACCGATTTAGCGACGCGCTCGTTCTGCTGCGGCTGCACGGGCGGCCAATCGGACAGGCGCGCGTACCGATCGTCGCCGGTCGCGTAGACCGCGAAACGCTCGGCCGTCGCATCGTGCGGGACTATTCGGCCAAATTCGCCACGTTGCTGGCCGAGCGGGTAATTCAGACGCGCATTCAGCCGACCAAGCTGAGCGTCAGCGACCTGTTCAGGCCCTCGCCGTCTCCCGAATTCGCCAGCCCGTCCGTAACGGTCGCGGTGTGCACCCGCGACAGAACACCCGATCTGGAGCGTTGCCTGACGGCTCTCGCGGCGATCGAGTACTCCCCGCTCGACGTCATCGTCGTCGACAACGCGCCGACCACCGACGCGACCGAGCAATTGCTCCGGACGCAATTTCCCAACGTTCGCTATGTCCGAGAGGAGCGTCCGGGTCTCGACTGGGCGCGCAACCGCGCCATTCTCGAATGCCGCGGTGAAATCATCGCGTTCACCGACGACGATGTCGTCGTCGACGCAGGGTGGGTGGCTGCCCTGGCGCAGGTCTTTGCCGACGATGGCGAGGTGATGGCGGTCACCGGGTTGGTCCTGCCGTACGAGCTGGAAACGGACGCGCAACGTCTGTTCGAAGAGTACGGCGGATTCGGCCGTGGGTTCATTCGCCGGTGGTATCGAGCGCCCGTTCGCGGACCCGTCGCGCTGGTGCACGGCGGCACAGGCAAGTTCGGGACAGGGGCGAATATGGCGTTTCGCCGCCAGGTGTTCGCGTCCATCGGCGGATTCGACCCGGCGCTCGACGTCGGCACCGTCACAAACGGCGGCGGCGACCTCGAGATGTTTTTTCGAGTTCTGAAGGCTGGCCACACGCTCGTCTACGAGCCTGCCGCCCTCGTGAGGCACCGTCACCGCAGGTCTTACACAGAGCTCAGAACGCAGATCGCGAACAACGGCATCGGCTTCTACGCCTACTTGAGGCGCACCGCTTCCACATTTCCGGCCGAACGCCTCGCCGTCACGCGCCTCGGGTTGTGGTGGTTGTGGTGGTGGAACATCCGCCGCCTGCTCGTTCGCGGCCAGAACGTTCCGCGCGACCTCGTGGTTGCAGAGCTGGTCGGGTCGATTCGAGGTCTGACTCGATATCCTCGCGCGCTTGCGCGCGCGCGGGACATCGCCAAGGCACACTCCCATGAAGCCTCGCTTCTCGCCGACGGAGCGGGTCGACCGGCGCCGCGCAAGCGGCAGCGCGCTCGCGAAGCTGTTCGACGCGTGGATGTGTCGCGGCCGCTGCGCCCGCTCGACGACCTGACTGCCTTCGAGCGCGCGCGCGTCCTGGTCAATCGGGGAGAGGCGGTGATCGGCACCGTCAAGATCGAACACCAGGGCGCCGTGATCAGCCCGGCCTGGCTGGCGGACACGATCTCGCAACAGCTTGCCATCGAGCTGCTCGCGGTCGGAACCGGCCTCGGCAAGGATGTCGCCTGGATGCGGTTGGTGACCGCCGCTGCCGAAACGTTGACGACCGGCGTCAACCAGACTGCTGAATGCGCGATCGACACGAACCTCAGTGTGAGCGTCGTGGTGGCCACGCGCGATCGGCCTGGCGAGTTGCAGCGATGCCTGGAGAGTCTGGTCAGCCAGCGAACAGCGCGGCGCTTCGAAGTGGTCGTCGTCGACAACAATCCCGATTCCGGGCTCACCGCGCCCGTTGCTTCACGCTACCCAGGCGTCGTCCTGGTCAACGAACGCCGGCCGGGACTGTCGTACGCACGCAACCGCGGCATTGCGGCGGCACGCGGCGACATCATCGCGACGACCGACGATGACGTCGCGTGTCCACCCGACTGGATCGAACGGTTGATTCAGCCATTTCAGCGCGACGACGTCATGGTCGTTACCGGCAACGTTCTGCCGGGCGATCTGGAGAACCAAGCACAGCAGACGTTCGAAGCTTACGGCGGGCTCGGCCGCGGATGGCAACGGCGCGTTGTCGACGGAGAGTGGTTCGCGCAGTTCCGCAGGTCGGTACCGACCTGGCGCCTCGGGTGCACCGCGAACGCGGCATTCCGCGCCGCGATCTTCGCCGACCCTGCCATCGGCCTGTTCGACGAGGCGCTGGGCGCGGGCACGCCCAGCGGGTGCAGCGAGGATACCTACCTGTTCTATCGCGTGCTGAAGGCGGGACACGCGATCGCCTATGAACCCAACGCCCTGGTGTGGCACTACCACCGAAGCACCATGGCGGCGCTGCGTCGACAGATTTTCAGCTACGCGAAGGGGCATGTCGCGTATCAGCTGACGACCTGGCTTCGCGACCACGATCGACGGGGCCTGGTGCGGATCGGCCTCGAGTTGCCTGCCGTCTACCGACGTCGGGCCTGGGCGCGGCTTCGCGGGCGGAGCAGCTATCCGCTGACCTTCATCGGCCTGGAAATTCTTGGAACACTGGCCGGCCCGCTAGCGTTGTGGCGGGCGCGGCGCCGCACCAGACGGCTCGGCCGAAGCAGCCCTCCAGCACCGGCGAAAACGTATGCTGTACGCCTGGAAAGTCCGCGCCCTTAAGTTTCCCAGCGTCAATTACTGGTGGCGGTACTGGCGCGCCCGCCGCGGCCGGAACGTCGGGAACTACCTGCAGTTGCCGAAGCTCATACAGCGGTTCGCGCCCGGCCGCTCGTTCGTGGACGTCGGGTGCATGTGGGGCGTTGACGGCGAATACGCGTTCGAAGCGGAACGGGCCGGGGCGAGCGCCGTCAAGGCGGTCGATGTGTTCGGCCCGACACCCGAGTTCGAGCGCAAGCAGCGCGAAGCCGGGTCGCGTGTCGAGTTCATCCTCGGCGACGTGACCGATACTCGAACCCTCGACTCAATCGGCTCCGTCGATGTCGTGTTCTGCGCCGGCGTGTTGTACCACCATCCAAGCCCTTTTGACCTGCTGACGGCGCTCGCGGCCATCTGCCGTCAGACGCTCATCCTGCGCACATCGACGATACCGGAGGTCGATGGCTTGCCGAATGCGGCGGTGTTCTACCCGGCGCTCAGCGCGCACGCGCGATCGCTGTGGCAGCTGTCGCGGCTCGGCGTCCGACATCAGGCAGGGATATCCGAAGCGTTCAATCCGCAGGAAGGGTACGGCAACTGGTTTTGGGGTGTGACGCCCTCGTGTCTCCGATCGATGCTGCAGGTCGCGGGACTGCGCATCGACGAGGAGTGGGCGGAGCCGTTCGCGCACACCGTGGTCTGCACCCCGATCGCGACGCCGTTCGTTCACCGATTACCGGGCAGGGCAGAGGCACGCGAGCTGGGCGTCACCGTCTCGGCGTCGGGTGTCGCCCGACCCGCCTGACCTGAAGCGATCCGCAGCTTCTTGACCAGGTGTCGCATGACACCGGCCGGGTAGAGACGCAGCAACGTCGCCGCGCAGGCAGCGGCCTCGCGGAATCCGTGTGGCGTCCGCAGCGCTGTCCGGAAGCGTTCCACCAGCTGTTCGCCGTAGAACTCGCGGCACCGCCGCAGACCGAACGCCAGCGCCGCACGCAGCTCGGCGCCGGCGGCGAAATGCCGCTGCCGTCCGAGGACCATCAGCGTGGCCGGCAGCATCAACCGTGGATTCTTCGACATGTTCGTGGCGTGCTGGCGGTAGCGCGCGACGAGCACTGGATGCCCGACGATCGTGCAGTGACGGGCGATCCGCAGGTAGAGATCGTAGTCGGCGGACGGGCTGCACGAGGGATCGAAGCCACCGACCTGATCCAGCGCCTCACGCCGGATGGCGGCCATCCCCGGCGTGCGGATGTAGTTGCGTCGGAGGAGCTCTTCGTAGAACCGATCGGTAACCACTGGCAGAGACGCCGGCAGTGCCCGGCCCTGGTGATCCATCAACTCGAGTCTGCCGAAGGTCATCTGGGCGTCGGCGTGACGGGTCAGGACCTCGACTGCCGTTTGTGCGGCGCCCGGATACAGCACGTCGTCCGCGTCGAGAAAAATGAGGATGTCGCCGCTGCTCGAGCGCCAGCCGGTATTGCGCGCTGTCGACAGTCCCTGATTGGGTTGAGACAGCAGTCGGACGCCGGGAAACCGGTGTACCACCGCAGCCGGATCATCGGTCGAGCCGTCGTCCACGACGATCGTCTCGAGATGCGGCCAGGTCTGCGCGCGAACGCTTTCCAGCGCGTCAGCGAGGAAGTGCGCGTGGTTATAACAGGGAATGATCACCGACACGCGGGTCATTGGGTCTCCTGGGCAGGGCGGTGATGCCAGCGGTGAGGGACATACACGTGGCCTCGGACCATCCGGCCGGGATGCACCGTCAATGGGACGGCGGGCAGACACGACCCGATTTCCTGAGAGCCGGTGGCGAGGCTCGATGCCACGACGGAATACTCACCCGGCTGCAACGGCAGTTCGTCTACGTGAAACTCGACCGTGCCCCGGCCAGCGGCGACGGTCAGCGGTGCCTGGAACGCGGTCGTGAGCTGGAAGTACAGGACCTGTCCATCCGCCGAATAGAAGAAGACCTCGACCACTTCACTGTCTGACCGACTCGCCGCGCGGTAGGTCACCCGGATGCCAAGCGGCTCGCCGGTGCGACGCTGCATGACTGGCGCGCGGTCGGGGCCAACGAGGTCCAATCCGGTCAACGCCATGTTCGCCGCCGCCGCCGCCGCCGCCGTCAGCGGCGAATCGCGGCGCGCACCGATCCGGTGACGGTAGCCGCGTACCACCGCGTGCGGCTCGCCGGTGTCGGCCACCCGGCCGCCCTCGAGCAGCATCACGCGATCGCAGAGCGCTTCGACGGCTGCGAGGTCGTGTGAGATCAGAATGGCGGTTGTCCCCGATTGCCGGAGCGCGCGAATCCGCGCGAGACATCGCTCCTGGAACGCCGTATCGCCGACCGCCAGCACTTCGTCGATCAGCAGGACATCGGGGTTGAGGTGCGCGGCGATCGAGAACCCGAGCCGCACGTACATCCCGGATGAATACCACTTCACCGGCATGTCGATGAACGGCCCCACCCCGGAGAACTCGACGATCTGGTCGAACGTCGCGGCAATCTCGCGGCGCCGCATGCCGAGGATCGCGCCGCTCAAGTAGACGTTTTCACGGCCGGACAGTTCCGGATGAAACCCGGAGCCGACCTCGATCAGCGCCGAGAGGCGGCCGCGGATCACGATCCGACCGGACGTTGGCGCGGTGACCCTCGCGAGCAGCTTCAACAACGTGCTCTTGCCGGCGCCATTTGTGCCGATCACGCCGAGGGTCTCGCCGCGTGCCACGTCGAACGACAGATCACGAAGGGCCCAGAAGGGAGTTCGCGCCCGCCACGGAGCGGTGCGGGGCGCGTACTGCTTCGAGACACGCTCGCAGGAGACGTCGATCACAGCGCGTTCCTCACACGACATCCGCCATCGTGGCGTCCACGTGCTTGAACCACAGGTAAGCAGCCGGCAGCCCGACGGCCACCACCGCCAGCGACGAGCCGAGCGCCGACAGATCCGGAGTTCTCCCGTCCAGCACCGCGGCTCGGAACCCGTCGATGATGCCGGCCATCGGGTTGAGGACGTAAAGGCTTCGCCACGCGGCCGGTACCGCGATCGATCGGATAGATCACGGGCGACGTGAAGAACCAGATCTGCATCAGCAGTGGCAGGGCGACGCCGATGTCGCGGTAGCGGGCATGCACGGCGCACAAGACCAGCGAGACCGCCAGCGCGACGCCGGCGAGAAGCAGCAGGATGGGTCCGATCCAGACCAGTGCTGAAGTCAGTGGCACCTGGTAGTACACGACCATCGCCAGCAGGACGCTCGAGGCAATCGTCAGGTCGAACACCGCGGCCGCGACGTAGGTGATGGGGAGGATCTCCCGAGGGAAGTACACCCGGGTGACCAGCGCCGCATGGGAGACCAGCGACGTCGACGCGCTGCCGACAGACGCCGCGAACGCCGTCCATAACAGCAGTCCCGAATAAGCGAAGATCGCAAACGGATGGTCGCCGGTCGGTAGCCGCACGACCGTGGAAAACACGACCGCGAATACCAGCATCATCGCGAGGGGTTGAAAGACTGCCCAGGCTGGTCCGAGAAGCGACTGCTTGTAACGGACCTTGATGCGGTGGGCGGTCAGCACGTAGAGCAGGTCGGCGTAGCGGGGCAGCTCGGCGACGGAACGCCACGTCGAGGTCCACGAAAACGCCGGCGGACCGATGACGGTGAGCGGTTTGGAATCCGGCTCATCGGTACACAAACCGGCGGTCGCGAGGTCAACCGCCTCTGCCATAGCGCTGCTGAGCGTGCAGTAACGATGCCATTAGAGGCCAGATTGCTCTTCGGTCTGAATGAATCGATAATTCACGCGTATGCCTTCCCGTTGCGGGTCATCCTCGTCGGAGATCGTCGCGGCAGCGGTCGTTCTCACCCTCGCCTTGGTCACGGGCGCTGGCCTGACAGCACAAACGCCGGCCAGACCCGCCGATCCGAACGACGTCGCCGAGGGCATGAGCATTTACCGCACCAAGGCGGATTGCCAGACCTGCCACGGCTGGGCAGCGGACGGTCGCAAGATGGATACGCAGATGCCCGACGGCGCCAACCTGCGGACGACGCGGCTGAACCGCGCCGCTGTCATCTATGCCATCAGATGCGGCCGGCCCGGGCGCAGCATGCCGGCCTTCGATCGGCTGGCCTACACCGACCCGGCTCGCTGCAACGGCACGACGCTGGCTGACTTGAAGAAGAACGACCTGTCGCTGCCCGATCCGGCGTCAACGCTGCAGCCGCGCGAGATCGAGATGATTGCGGACTTCCTGTTCGAGAAAGTGATCGGCAAGGGCCCGATGGATCACGCGAAGTGTGTCGAGTACTGGGGGGCCGACGTCGACGTCTGCAGTGAGTTCAAGAAATAGAGGACATCACGCTTCAGTGCCGTACGAGATCTGCATGCGCCGGACGGCGAGACTGCCGATCCACAGGACGAACGCGGTCAGGAGCAGCAGTCCGAGAATCGCTCCCGGACGCGAGGCTGGAGCGGCGGGTGCCGCCAGAAACCGGATCAGCGCCGGGGCGTCACCGGGGATCGGCGCGGGGACAGGACACAGGGACTGCAGGTAGTAGAGGATGCTCATCCTCTGCAACACGTGCGGAAGGATGCCATTGGCCCCCTCCCAGACCAGCAGCACGGCCGCCGGGACAATGGGATTGCGGATATACATGCCGACCGCGAGAAAGACGCTCCCGTAGCCCACGCAGCCGAGCGCCGCCGCCGCCGTATACCAGAACACGTGTCCCATGCCCCCGGCATTCCAGAAGGCCTGGACTTCGACCGGGTCGTGCGGCCAGAGCATGGCCGCAAGCGTGAGCAGCGTCCCGCCGCCGAAGATCGCGGCAGACGCCAGCAGCCCCGCTGCATATTTGCCCGCGAGCAGCACCTCGCGCCGCGCCGGTGCGAGAAACCAGAAGTGCAGCGTCCGGTTGCTCATCTCCCCGCGGAAGAGATACATGAAGATCCCCAGACAGCCGAAGAAGATCGCGAGCCGCAGGTAGAAGTACTGGAAGATCGCCGCGAAGATCGCCCGGTCCTCTTCGAAGTCGAGCACACGGTTGATGTCCCGGCGCTGCAGCTTGCCGTCGACGAATAGCAGGCGGGCGTCCCGCCTCCCGTCGAAGTAGATGATCTCGCGATACTCGGTCCGCTCATCGACGAACCCGGCGCCTGTCGACGAAGCGACCGTGCTGAAGGCCTTTCCGTCGTTACTCAGCTGGATGTTGAACTCGCGGGTGTCGGACTCCTCGTTTTCGCCTCCGGCACTGGCGTGCTTCACGATGAAGCGCGTCACCGGACGAACCGCTCCCAGATCCACCTGCAGGAACAAGGGCCAGTCGTGAGCGCACCATCTGTCGATCTGGCCTCCCGCGACGCTGCCGTTCACGGCTTTCTCCGGCCCTTGATCCTGGCTGCAGGGCACACTTCCAGTGGCGTGACGGTTTAGGGCGAGGTTCACCGGGCCGTCCGGCCCTGGCCCGGGCGAAGTCGAGGGCCCGTAGACCTCGAACTCGTAAATCCTGGCCACCGGCTCCCCGCTGTAGGAAGGACGGGTGACATTCAATCGGACGAAGCGGGCGTCGACGGTCGGCTCGATCACGTGAGTGGTTGTACCCGCGTTCCCGGTCCGCTGCCGGACGCGTCGTGTCCGCGTTGACCAGCTTTCCCCGGCCGGCGTGCCCAGCCGCTTCTTGACGTCCTCGGTTGTTTCTCCCTCCTGGACGCTGTCCATCAGGGCCGGAGTAGTCACGCCGCGCCGGGCCAGCCGCTCGCTCCGGAACTTCGTCTCGAGACCGTGCCCGAAGAAGATCAGCGAGGGCAGGAGCGCCAATCCGAAGACCCAGAAGGAGCGCTTGGCGAAGAAGACACGCCGGAGCTCGATCCGTGCAATCGTCCACGCCTGCCTGGCCCGAGCGAAATCGAGGGCGCGGCTCTGGGAACTCGGGGTCACGACCCGCCGCCGATCAGATACTCGTACAACGCGTCAACGTTCTCGTCGGCCGGCACCACGCTCTCGATCCGGTGGCCGTCGAGCGCGATCCGTCCGAGCGCGCGCGCGAACTGCTCCCGGTCCCGGGTCATCACCAGCAGGCTGAGCCGGTCGTCGTTCAGCTTGATCTCGGTGATGTGTTCCTCGCCGAACAGCAGGGCCGCCACGCCGGATGCGTCCCGGTTGCGGCACCGGACGATGTACTGACTGGGATGCTCCTCGATCTCGTCGCGCACCTTCCGGATCTTGCCCTCGGCCACGATCATCCCGTTGGCGATCAGCACGACCTGATCGCTGATCAGATCCACCTCCTGAAGCACGTGGCTGGAGATGATGATGTGCTTTCCCTCGGCGGCCCAGGAGCGGAACATATCGATCGTCGCCGCGCGAACCAGCGGGTCGAGGCCGTTCAGCGGCTCGTCCAGCACCAGCACGTCGGGATCGTGCGCGATCGCCTGCGCCAGCCGCACCCGCTGACGCATGCCCTTGGAATACGCCGCTATCTTGCGATTGGCCGCGTCGGTGAGGCTCAGGCGCTCGAGCGCCTTCCACGCCCGCTCCTCTGCTTCCGATCGCCCGTATCCGAACAGAAGGAGCCCGGTTGTGATGAAGGTGAACCCGGTTGCCCAGCGCGGAGCGGTGTCGTACTGCGTGGCGTACCCCGTCATCCGCATCAGCGCTTCGGGAGCGCGTGGGGAGATCCCACGCACCAGGATGCGGCCGTGGTCGGGAAAGATCAGCCCGGTCATCAGGTTCATCAGCGTCGTCTTGCCGGAGCCGTTCGGCCCGACCAGGCTCGTGATTCCCGGCGGGACGTTGAGCGTGACGCGGTTCACGCCGAGCACGTCGCCGTAGAACTTCGAGACCTCGTTAAAGATGACAGAGGGGACGACCGCGCTCACCGCACCACCTCTACTGGCCGCAGCTTGCGTTCGATCACCACGACGAGCAGGACAACGAACGCCGTCAGCGCCAACATGGAGGCCCCGGCGCCCGGGCCGCTCGGCGGCTCCACGCCCAGCAGCGCACACCACACCCGGTTGACGGCCCAGGCCGGATCGAGGACGTGCCCCCACCTCACCCGGAAGACCTCATCGATCATCTGGGACACGCCGCTCAGGATGAAGAAGAAGGCGAGGCTGACCGCCCCGGCCACCACTCTCCACTTCACGTAAGCGGAGCTGGCCATCGCTACGAGGCCGAGGACCAGCAGCCAGAGAAGGAACCCGGCCACCACGCCGAACCCGAGCGTCCAGTTCGCCAGGAACCACCAGCCGCCGGCCATGCCGACCTGCAGCCCGAACAGGAAAAGGCCGGGAATCCACGTGACGACCGACAGCATGCCGACGATTACGGTCAGCCGCGCCAGGGCATAGCTCCAGCGCGTGAGGGGACGGCTGAAGTACAGCGGGAGCGCGTTGTTCGTCAGGTCCGGCGCAATCAAACCGGGCCCGGCCAGCGCTGCGATCAAGACCGCGCAGGCCCCCTGGACGTACATGAATATCGCGAAGAATCTGCCGTCAACCTGGATGAACGCGCGAAACTCCGGTTCGAGCCCCTGGAGCAGCTCCTGATGATTGGTCAGGTAAACGAAGCCGGCGCATAGGAGGGGCCAGAGGAACGCCGCCATCGTAAGCAGGAGGACCAGCCGCTGCTGATAGAGGTTGCGCCAGGCGTACCGGGGAAGGACCAGAAACCGCGTCCAGCGCCCCGTGAGGGGTCCCGCGTATCGCTGATATCCCCGTTTGTAGACTGCCATTTAGTTAAGCGGCGGAGGCGGGCCTTCCGCGGGCGTGTGCGCCAGATGGCCCATGGCTTTCAGGAAGATCTCTTCCAACGTATCCCGGCGGTGCGTGAGCTTTCTCACCAGCAGGTTCTGGCGCGCCGCGAGTCCCCAGATGGCGTCGACCTCGGCCCCCGCCGGCAGGACGATGCGCCAGCGTCCCCCGCCTTCCGAAACCCCTTCGGCACCGATCTCCGGCAGCGCCAGCAGCAGGTCCCGATCGTCGCCGGTGACCTCGAGCTCGACGAAGCACCTGTTCGACCGCCGCTCTTCTTCGAGGTTGCAGTGGTGGACGATGGCGCCCTCCTTCAGGATCACGGCCTCGTCGCACACCTGCTCGATGTCGCGCAGCAGGTGGGAGCAGACGAGGATGTTCATTCCATGCTCCTCCTTCATGTCGGCGACGAGCTTGAGCATCCGCCGGCGCGCGGCCGGATCGAGCCCGTTGGTCGGTTCGTCCAGCACGACCAGCTCCGGACCGTGGACGATCGCCTGGGCGAGCTTGGCCATCTGCTTCATGCCGTACCGAGTAGGTCCGCAGCTCGCGGTAGCGCGACTCCCCGAGCCCCACGTGGAACAGGACCTCGTGCGCTTTCTCGAGCGCCGCCTTCGGCGGGAGACCAGAGAGCTCGGCCATCTGGCGGAGGAAGGTGACCGCCGTCATCTCTCCGACGAACGAGTCGTTCTCGGGCATGTAGCCGATTCTCGACCGCGCCTCGCCCATGTTGCGCCCGCAGTCCATGCCTAAAATGCGGGCGCGTCCGGCGCTGGGCCGGAGAAAGCCGAGCAGCGTCAGGATCAGCGTAGACTTGCCCGCCCCGTTGGGCCCGAGCAACCCCACCGCCTTTCCTGTGCCCGAAACGCCGAGACGGCAGGTGATCCCGTGGAGGATCTCCCGCCGTCCCAGCTTCACCTTCAGGTTTTCCAGCTCGACGACCGGTGTGGTATTCACTCTTCCGGATTCACTGTAGCGAAATACAACCACGAAGACTCGAAGACACGAAGTCTATTCGTCTTCTTCGAGTCTTCGCGACTTCGTGGTTGCCTTTTGTCCGCTGGGCCTTTTCAAGGAGCGCTTCAACCTATGGCGAGACGGCGCCGCTCTGGGTTGCGCGGCCCAGGCTTTCGAACAGCATCACGTCGATGATCAATCCAGAGATACGAGTACGGCTGGCTCCGTGGATCTGTTGCGGCGTTCCATCGAACACGACGAGAATCGGATCGCGTCCCGCCACGAGCTCGCCGAGCGCCGCGTTCGGCGTCAGCGCCGACAGGATTCCGAGTGCCCCTTTCGCGTTCAGCCAGGCGAAAGCGGACGGGTGAAGTCCGGCGGACCAGGGGAGCTGGCCGAGGAACTCCGGGGACCAGACGAGCGGGAAGCCGCCGTTCCGGGTGCCGATGGCACGCTCCGCGACGCCGCGATCGGACGCTGCCACCATGTAGCCCCGGTCGTACGTCCACGTGATCCCGAGCGGAAGTCCTCCCGGTTTCATCGTGTTCCAGGTCCGCCCGCCCGCGCTCTCCTGCTCCAACACGATCCGCTTGGCCTGCTCGTCGGGCCCGAGCTCCGCGTTGAACGTTTCAACCAGCCTCTGAAGGGAGCTGTCGATGACCGCCGGATTGTACGCCACGCTCGCCATGACCCACGTCGGACCGCTGGTCGAGAGTCCCGTCAGCGCCAGGGCCGCTTCGGTCCCCAATGCCGCGGTCAGGTTCTGGACGAAACCGACGCCGAGCTGCTCGTCCATGCTGGCCAGGCCGCGTTCGAAGTCCGGGTCCGACCGGGTCATCAGCGCGGTGAACTCCTCGAACAGCTGCAAGGGCTCGCGGGTCGATACGTAGCCAGCGACCAGGGCATCGGAGGGGAGATACTCCGCCGCGCCTCCGGAGCCGGCGTCAGCCAGCCACGACCCCATGCCGGTTCGTGCGCCCTGGAATGCGAACGTGACCTCGTTCTCAACCGCACCCGCGGGAGCACGCTGTTCGAGGAAGAGGTACTGCATCCCGATCATGCCGGCCAGCTCGATCGGGGGGGCATCGTCCTTGGCCGCCATGGTGACCAACGGAGGCGCATCCATCGCGATCAACCAGCCGACGCCGCGCCGGTACCGTTCCCCGATCGCTGCCGCAAACGGGGAGCCCGCGCCCTGTCCCAGATGAGCGAGGGCCCACGCCAGGTGCGACGGCGAGTCTGAAACGACCATCAGCTCGTCGGAAACCGAATACGCCGGAGACTCGCCCGCTGCGGTGAAAAGCGCTTGCAGTTCGCTCAGGAGCTTCACCCGCATACCGGGCTGCACCCGGGCCATCACGAGCGGCACGGGCTCCTCGACCCCGACGAGGCTGGCGCAGGAGACGATCTCGTCGCCGAGCAGCGGGCTCACCGACTGGACACGATCCGTCATCTGTCTCAACAGCTGTCCTGTTTCCGAATTCCACCAGGCGCCGAACGTCGCGTTCCGCGCCGCCTGATCCTCTGCGAGGAACAGGGCCCGGCCGATCGTGACGCCAGGATTCGGGACCGTGCCGTAGACAACGGCGCCTGCGGGAAGATACGAAAGCAGCGCCGAATTGGTCCGCAGCTCGGCGGGGAACGTTGCCAGCTCACGTTCGATCTTCGCGAACGACCCGAGCAGCTCCAGGTAGTACTCCGCCTCAGGGCTCCACGAGACGGCTTGCGCCACGGAACTCACCAGCGCCGGCATTGACGCGGCCTGCTGGCCCGGGCTGAGAAGCAGGTCCCTGCCCGGCTGGTTCACAGCCACCGATCCCTCGACCACCGAAACCACCGAGCCGCCCATGCCGGCCGACACCGCGAAGACGGTTCCCTTCACCGAGGCTATGGAATCGCGGGTCAGCACTCGAAGGCGGCCGCGGCGCTGTGTGGCGGCCTTGACGATGATGTCACCGCGCTGGAGGTGGATGGCCTGGCCACTCCAGGCGGCGGTCACGAACAGCTCCGTCCGCTCGTTGACATCCACCGTCGATCCGTCGGCGAGCCGCAACACCGCGCGGGCGCCCGGCCCCGTGCGGACCGACTCGCGTTCGCCGATGGCGGCGTCTGTTCCGAGAGCGCCGGCGGGCAGGCGGTACAGGCCGCCGTCGGCGGAAACGACCGTGGCCCGCGGGCCGCCGGGAGCCATCATGCCGTCGATGGCATCGCGTCCGAGATAAAGGACCGCGAAGAGGACTGCGGCCGCCACGGCCAGGCCTCCCCGCTGCACCCAGCGGGAGGAGGACCCGCCTTCGCCAAGGCTACGGCGGGGCAAGCCGCGTGGCATGGCGACGATGGGCCTCTCGCCCTTCAATTCGGCGATCCGGGTCCGACAGCCGGGGCAGCGGCTGAGATGATCGTCCACCAGCATGCGGCGGCTGCCGCGCAGCTCATTGGCCAGATACGCTTCGTAGTCCTGCCGGAACTCCGCACAGGTGGCATTGCCGGCGTTCGTCACCGTCTTCCAGACGCGAGCCCGCGCGGCCTCGAGCGTGCCGGAGTCCACGTCTTCCTCTTTCATCTCCTGAAGTGCTCGTTCGAGACGGTCTTCGGACATCGCGTTTTCCTTTTCTTGTCTGCGGGGCTTCGCCCCTCGGACTCCCTGGCACGTTCACCGCTGTAGTTCGTCCTGCAGCCGGCGCCGGATTCGGTGGAGTCTGACGGCCACGTTGTTCTTCTCCAATTTGAACGTCCCGGCCAGCTCTTCGATCGACAGTCCCTCGACGTGGCGCAGCAGGAACAGGCTGGCATCCTCGTTGTCCAAGGCGGCGATCGCGCGCCGAAGCCGCTCCTTCAACAGCAATGGCGGCTGGACGGCAACCCGCGGCGTCCCATCGTCATAAGCCGATTCCGCATGAAGTTCCCGGCGGCGCAGCACGTCGACGGCCGCGTTGACGGCTGCGCGCCTGAAATAGGCGGCCGGCTGCGCCACATCCTCGACGCCTCCAGCACGGGCCAAAAGGCGCAGGAAGACGGTCTGCAGGACGTCCTCGGCGTCGGCCGGATTCCCGGTGACGCGCAGGGCCGCCCGGTAGATCGTCTCGTAATGGCGCTCGTAAAGCTCGGCAAACCCGGCCAGCAGGGTCGAAGTCATGGGGATCGGCAGTTCGACGATCTGCGCGCTGGCTGTGGGCACTTCGTCCGCCTCACCAACCATGACGCACGAGGAGGCCGACTATTACATGGTGTGAGGGAGTATTGAGAGTCGCAGCGCTGATCGCCCCCGTCCTCATACCGCCGGGCGCGCGTTGAGAACGGACCGAGCCGGCTAATTCAGCGCAAAGACGAACAGATAGCTCGAGTTCTGCAGGTTGTCGAACTTCACCGGGTGCAGGTGCCGGCCGCTCGACTGCACGGCCACATACTGCTTCGGCCCGATCGCGTAGGTCATGGGCGCGCCCTTGAGCGGCGTCCCGACGTTGAACCGCCACAACTCCTCGAGCGTCTCGTCGTTGTAGGCGACGATCCACCCGTCCTGCAGCGCGGTGAACACCAGCCCGCCGGCCGTGGCGGTGACGCCTGAACGAATCTCGATGTCAGTCGACACCTTGGCCATCACCTTGTGGCTGCCCGCGTCGAACGCCGTGACGGCCCCGTAGTAGAGGTCGCTGCTGTACTTCCGCGGCTCGCTCGCCTTGTTGTTGACGCCGCCTCCCGGGCCGAGCGACGCGACCGCGGCGCCGTTCTGCGTGAAGCACCCTTCGGTCCCGACGCCGTACGCGATCTGCTTGACCGGATTGAACGCGAGCGGTTGATGCGCGATACCGCCATGCCAGGTCGGACAGGCGCGCTTGGGGCCGTCGCCCCGCAGCGCACGTGCCGCCGGGTTGTAAATCTGTACGTCGAGCTTCGGGTCGTACTCCCACGGCTTGCCGGTCTTCGGATTGATGCCCTTGGTCCAGTTCAGATCGTTGACGTACTTCTCAGCCTTCATGAATTTGCCGTTCGTCCGGTCGAGCGTGTAGTAGAAGCCGTTGCGCGCGTAGTGGCCGACGACCTTCCGCACCGCGCCGTCGATCTTGACGTCGTAGAGCATGTGCACGCCGACCTCGTCGAAGTCCCAGGAGTCGTTCGGCGTGTACTGGAAGTGCCAGGCGAGCTTGCCGGTGTCGACGTTGAGGGCGATCACCGAGTTCGTGAAGAGGTTGTCACCCGGCCTGAACTGGGGGTCGTAGATCGGGTAGGGATTGCCGGTGCCGACGATGTAGAGCTTGCTTGCCGGATCGTAGGAGCCGGTTTGCCAGATGCCTCCGCCGCCCGTCTTCCAGGCGTTGTGGTCATCCTTCCAGGTCTCGCTCCCTGGATCGCCTGGCTTCGGCACGACGTAGAAGCGCCAGAGCTCGTCGCCCGTCTTCGCGTCGAGGGCGGCCACCCAGCCGCGCGTGCCGCCGTCGCCGGCGCCGTTCTGCACGAGGACCTTGCCGTCCGCGACGAGCGGGGCGGTCAGAAACTCCTCCTGCCCGCCGAACTCGTTCCGGGTCGCGACGGCCTTGTCCCACACGATCTCGCCGTTGTCGCGATTGATCGCGATGACCCGTCCGTCTGGCAGGTTGGCGAAGACGCGATCCTCCCACAGGGCGATCCCGCGCGAGCGCGGCGCGTTGCCCTGGTGACGGACCGCCGCATCTGCGATCCACAGGAACTGCCCCTGGTCCGGCTTGCTCGCATCGATCTTGTAAACCGTGCCCCACCCGTCGGTGGTGTACATCATTCCGTTGTCGATGAGCGGATTGACCTCGTTCTCGGGGCCGTTTTGACCGACGTCCTGCATGCCGCCGAGCGCCATCGCCCAGGCCATCCGCAGGTTCTTCACGTTGTCCCGATTGATCTGCGTCAGCCGCGAGTACCGGGTGGCGCCGTAGTCGCTGTTCATCAACAGCCAGTTGTGCGGCTCGTTCTGCGCGTTGATGAGCCGATCCTGGCTCACCGTCAGTTTGTATTGGGCGGTGACGAGCACCGAAGCCGTCAGCGTCAGCGCCGCCATGGTCAGCAGCCGCACGTGCATTCGCATTGGAATCCTCGCTGTGGAAGGCCTCAATGAAGCCACAAGTCGCGGCCCAGAGCAAGGACTGGATTGTGGTGGCTGGCCGCTGTGGGAGGTGACGCGCTCGAACGACGTCAGTCGCCCCGCAAGGCAGCGGCAGGATCGATACGCGTTGCACGCCAGGCCGGACCCACCATCGACCCGGCGGCCGTCAGGCCGAGCACGACCATCACGGCCGCGAACGTGACCGGGTCCAGGGGACGAACGCCAAACAGCACCGTGCCCAGCAGGCGTCCCAGGACGGCAGAGAGGACCAGCCCGATCACGGCCCCGGCCGCGATCACGGGCACGGCGCTCCCCAGGACGAGACGGAACACGTCGCGCCGGGTCGCACCGAGCGCTCTTCGTACGCCGATATCCCGCATACGCTGCTGCACGGAGTAGGCGAGGACCCCGAAAACGCCCACCATCGCCAGCAGCAGCGCCAGGGCTGCGAACGCGACCACCAGCACCGCACGGAACCGATGGCGCGAGGTGGCGTCCCATGCCACGTCGCCGAGCGTCATCACATTCCTGACGCTGACCAGCTGTTCGGTGTCGACGCGTCCGATGGCGGCGCTGACGGACGCGGTGAGCGTGTCGGCCCGTCCCGAAACCGGGGCCACCACCATGAAAATATCGCCAAGCGGGTCCTGAGCGATTGGCGCATAAACCTGAACGAGATCCTCTGTCTCATCCGGCCGGCCCCGTACCTGCCGCGCGACACCGACAATTTCTCTGACCACGGGCTTGACCTGGGCCGATGTCGGACGAACGGCGACCCGCATGCCAATCGGCGAACGTCCATTCAGATAACCGCGAACGAACGCTTCATTGACGATGCACACCGGCGTACTGTCGCCGGTATCGCGCTTGTCGAAGCCCCGTCCGGCCACGAGCGGCAGATCGAGGGTCCTGAAGTAGCCCGGGCTCACGACCTGATAGTCGGCCGTCGGACGTCTGCCTTCGTCGGCCGGCGGATCGCCCGCGATCTCGAAAAAGGACCGGCCGGCAGAGGAGGGGCCCATCGGCAATGTGCTTGCCCAGGCGATGCTCCGAACTCCCGGCAGCCCCATGACCTCCTGCTCGACGTCATCGAAGAACTGCAGGAGCGAGGTGGGCGTCGGGTATTTCGAACCCAGCGGGTCCACGATCATCGTCAACACGCTCTCGGCGCGATAGCCGCGTTCGACGTTCTCCACGGCGATCAGCGTCCGCAGCAACAGGCCGGCGCCGAACAACAGGAGGACCGCGGTTGCCACCTCGCCCACCACCAGCAGGCTGCGAAGGGTCCCGCCCCGTCCGGTCGCCGTCCGGCTGTCCGACGCGATGACATGTGCCGACGAGAACTCGGTCGCCTGCCAGGCCGGCGCCAGCCCGAACAGCAACCCCACACTGAGCGCGGCGCACGCGCAGAATGCCGCCACGCGCATGTCGAACGCGAGCGTCACCGCTCCCGGCAGGAGACCCTGTGGGATCAACGCCGGCGCCACGTTCAGGATCAGTGCTCCGATACCGAGGCCCATCACGCCGCCGATGGCGGCGAGGACGAGGCTCTCCGTCACGAGCTGACGGATGACCCGGCGCCGTCCGGCGCCGAGGGCCGATCGGATGGCCAGCTCGCGCGTGCGAACAGTCGCGCGCGCCAGCAACAAGTTGGCAACGTTGGCGCAGCAGATGAGGAGCACAAAGCCGACGACACCGAGGAACAGCATGGAGGTCAGGCGGAGCTCGCTCCCGATCAGCGCGTCGTGCATCGGTTCGAGAGCGACGCCGCGACCCTTGTTCGTCGCCGGGAACTCGCGGGCCATTCTTTCAGCGACTCCTGACATGTCCGAGGCGGCGGCTTCGAGGCTGACGTCCGGCTTCAGCCGCCCGATCGCCCGAAAGATGTAGACACCCCGCAGCGCCGGGTTGCGATCGAACGACACCAGTGCCCAGATGCTGCTCCTGCCCACCAGCTGGAACTCGTCAGGCACGACGCCGATGATCGTGTAGGGCTCGCCGTCGAGGCGGATGACGCGATCGATCACGGTCGGATCCCGATTGAACCGTGTCTCCCAGAATGTGTCGCTGAGAACGACGACGCTGGCGCGGCTGCGTTCGTCGGAAGGTAGAAACGTGCGGCCGGCCACGGCGCGGACGCCGAGCACGTCGAAGATGCCGGCGCTGACCCATTGACGCGGCACGGTTTCGGCCGTGCCATCTGCGCCGTTCATCACCATGCCGCCGACATTGGGGATGAAGCCGGCGATCGCTTCGAAGGTTTGATTCTGTTCGTTCCAGTCGGCGAGATTGAGCGGTGACACCGGGCCCTGAGGCGTCGTGGCGGTCCGGTCCCAGACCATCACGAGGCGATCCGGGTCGCTGAAGGGGAGTGGACGAAGCAGCGTCGCGTCGACCAGCGCGAAAATGGCGCTGTTGGCGCCGAGGCCGAGCGCAAGCGTGAAAACGGCGACGACCGTGAAGGCGGGCGAGCTTTTCAGCTGCCGGATTGCAAACCTTACGTCATGCCGGAGTTCTTCGAGCCATCGGCTGATTCGCACAATAGTGCGTTTGACGGATTTTGCGCGCCGAAGGTTTGGTGCTCGAACGCCGTCGGGATTGTCGCGAGGCGGCTGTCGTCATGCGCGACGGTCGACGGCCGCCTCGAATCGCCCTATTGCTGGGCCGGCTCCGGCAGGAGCGTGATGACCGTATGACGGTCGATCGGGAAGTACTTCTTGAACGTTTCCTGAACAACGGCCGGCGTAACGGCGTTGATCCGCTCGACCCGCGTCAGGATCTCCGCCGGGTCGCGGCCGAGCATATGCACCGAGCGAAGCCGCTGCATCCAGTACGGATTCTGACGAAGCGCCGTCTCGTAGCCGCGACGGGCGGATTCCTTGGCGCGTGAGGTCAAGTCTTCCGACGGCCCCTCGTCCTGGAGACGGCGGATCTCCTTGATCACGCGATCGGTCATCCCCTGGATGTTTTCGGGTGCGGCACCGAAGTTCACCTGGATATGGCCGTCCCCCCGCTGCGGCAGCGACTGCGCCAGCCCGACGGACACGGTATAGGTCTGGCCGAGCTCTTCACGCAGGATGTCGCGCAGCGCAATTTCGAGCACGGTCGTCGCCGCGCCGATGCGTTCCTGCTCGACGGGATCCGGCGACGGGTCGGCGTAGAAACTCAAGAGCGTCCGGCTCTGTGGCTCGCGTCCCTTCTCGACGCGATCGGTGATCACCTTGCTCGGGAAGCGGACACCGAGATCCTTGAATTCAGCCGTGCGCTTGCCGGTCGAGGGCAACGAGCCGACGTACCGCGCCAGCAGCGGGATGGCCGTGTCGACGCTGAAGGTTCCCACCATGAAAAACGTGAAGTCCGCGGCGTTGGCAAAGCGGGCGCGATAGAAGGCGAGCATTCTCGCGCGATCGAGCGCGGCAATCCGCTCCTCTGTGAGGGGCTCCGCCGAGTAGTGATTCGACGAGTTGATCTGTTCGATCCGTTCGCCGAACACCTGGCCCGGGCTGCGTCCGCGATTCGCGACCGATGCCTCGAGCTGGCGCTTCATCAGGGCAAACGCCTCGGGGTCGTCACCCGGCGCCACCACGAACTGATAGAGCAGTTGCAGCGCCGTCTCGAGTTCGGCGGGTGCGGCGGAGCCGTTGATGCCGTGCGTTGAACCTGAAATGAACGGCGAGGCGGACGCGAGCTTGCCGGCCAGCAGCCGCTGCAGGTCGAGCGCCTTCAGCCCGCCTGCGCCTGAAAAGCCGACATAGCCCGACGCGAGCGATGCGTCGGCGAACTCGTTGCGGGCAGCGAGCGACGCGCCGCCGAGCGAGTACATCGTAAACACCACCTGATCGTTCTTGAAGTCGGTCGGTTTCAGCCAGGCTTCGACGCCGTTGGCAAAGCGCACGATCGTGACGCCGACGTTGGCCAGCTCGCGGCGTGATTCGACCCGCGCCGGCGCCGGCAGATTCTCGACCAGCGCGCGCGTCGTCGTCGTGTCGCTCCACGGCGTGACCGCGACTTTACCGGCCGCGGTGATGGCGCTGCGCAGGGCATCCTCTGCCGGAGGCGGCAGGTTCGGCTTTTCCGGCTGCACGGCCAGCACGACGCGGCTCTGATCCGAAAGTCGGGAGCGGGCGAGGGTCGTGACCTCCTGCAACGAGATGCCGGGCAGGACGCTCTGCACGAGCCGGTACTCGTAGTCGATGCCCGGCGCCGGCTCGCCCTCGAGGAAGTGGCGCACGTACTCGTCGGCGAAACCGCCGCTCTCGCTCTTGTCCCGCTCGTTGAACGCCTGCTCGTAATACGCCGCCATCTCGCGCTTGTTCCGATCGAGCTCCGACTGGTTGAAACCGTGTTCGCGCACGCGCCGTGCTTCAATCTCCAGCACGTTGAGGCCGTCGATCAGCCCACCGTCGGGTACCCGAGCGCTGAGCGAGAAGGTCTGAACGGTCGGCGTCAGCAGGCCGCCGCCACCGCCGGCGCCGAGGAACCTGGCGTCGGGCTTCCGGGCGAGTTCGGCAAATCGATCGTTGAGCATGTCGGCGAACAGCCGCTCGACGAGATTGCGGCGATAGTCGCCGACGCGGCTCTGGCTGTCAGCCGGCTGCTTGCTGACCAGCCGGACGCTCGAGCTCGTGAGCTCGGGGTCGGTGGCGACGTTGACGAGCAGCTCGGAGTGGAGCGGAACCTGGGCGTTCGGCGGCTGCTCCGCGGCGCCACGCGCCTTCAACGGGTTGAAGGCAGCACGGATCGTCTGCTCGATCTGCTGCGGATCGATGTCGCCGACCACGACAATCGCCATCCGCTCGGGCCGGTACCAGGTGTCATAGAACGCCCGGAGCCTGGCGGCCGGCGCGGTGCGCAGGATCTCCGGCTTGCCGATCGGCAGCCGGTCCGCGTATCGCGAGCGATAGAACATCAGCGGCAGCTGCTTGTCCTGAATCCGCTGACCCGCGCCCAGCCGGCCGCGCCACTCTTCGATCACCACGCCCCGCTCTTTATCAATCTGGCCGGGGTCGAGGGTAAGTCCGCCCGCGAAGTCAGACAGCGCGTCGAATCCTCTCGTGACGATCTCAGGCTTGTCAGTCGGCAGCTCGAGCATGTAGACCGTCTCGTCGAAGCTCGTGTAAGCGTTGACATGCGGACCCAGCCGCGCACCGGTCGACTCGAAATACGAGATGAGCTCACCCGGCTTGAAGTGGGCGCTGCCGTTGAACGCCATGTGTTCGATGAGATGCGCGAGGCCGAGCTGATCGTCGGCTTCGTGGAGCGATCCGGCCTTCACCGCCAGGCGCAGCGCGACTCTTTTTTCAGGCCGAGCATTCCGCCGGATGAAGTAGGTGAAGCCGTTCGGGAGGGTGCCGCGGCGCACGACCGTGTCGAACGGAATCGTGTCCTGCAGGTTGAACGTCGCGGCGGGCTGCGGCGCCTGCGCGAACGTCACGCCGGTCAGGATGAGTGCCAGGAAGCCGATGACGAAAGAGTTTGCGATATTGCGCATAGATGCCCGGATATTACGTCGTCTCGTTTCTGAAAAGGTGGCCTGAAACGACACATGCTCGACGTTCGCATGCAAAGTTGTAGATAGATAATCACTTACGAAAGAGTACCTGGCGCGGCCGTTCGGTCGTGTCCCAAAATTCTACTACTTCGTCCTGCTGACAGTTCTGTACGTCGCAGTAACTCACTGTCAGCAAAAGTCCTACACGATCTTCGTCACGACTCATCCACTGGCCGTGAAGTTGCTCAACGGTAGAGCGACTCTTTTTCATGCGGATGGTGTCTGTCATGGCCTGTCATCGGAAGCCTGTCGAAAACCGCAGCCGGGTGCGCCTGCGGTGGTTGTTCAGTGTGGCGCTGGTACTCACGGCGATCGTTGCCGGCCCGGGCGTCGGTGCGCAGCATCGCGCGCGATTGTCGACCGATCTGCTGTTCCACGAAGGACGCCGCGCCGCCGAGCGCACGCGCGTCATCGTGCACGGCACGCGCGACGAAATCGACGCGGTCGCTCGTCGCCACGGCGTGTCCGTGGTGCGGTGGCTCGAGGACGGCGCTGTGCTGCGGGCGGACGGACGTCAGCTGTCGCGGCTCGCGGCCGACCGCGTCATCGATCATCTGTCGGGCGACCCCCTCGTCCGTCCATCGATGGCTGTCGCCGTGAAAACGACCGCCGCCGATCTCACGTGGGCGGGCAGCGGGGGGCTCCTGGGCCTCCTCGGCGGCATCCCCGGCGTGACCGGTCAAGGCGTCGGTGTGGCCATCATCGACTCCGGTATCACCGTTCACAACGCGCTCAAGGGCAAGGTCGTCGCAAGCGTCAGCATGATTGCCGGCGATCCGTCGACCGCCGACGCCTACGGCCACGGCACGCACGTCGCCGGCATCATCGCCGGCGTCCGGACCTCGACGACGAGTCTGTATCCGAGTGGTGTCGCGCCGGGTGTTCACCTGATCAACGTGCGCGTGCTCGGCAAGAACGGCTCGGGCTATACGAGCGACGTCATCGCCGGAATCAATTGGACCATCGCCAACCGCAGCCGCTACAACATTCGCGTCATCAACCTGTCGCTCGGCCATGCGGTGATGGAGCCGGCGGCAACCGATCCGTTGTGCGAAGCCGTGCGCCGCGCGGTGGCATCGGGCATCGTCGTGGTCGCCGCGGCCGGCAACTCCGGCCAGACCGACACCGGCGTGCCGATCCTCGGCGGCATCACGTCGCCAGGAAACTCGCCGTACGCGATTACGGTCGGCGCCACCGACACGAAGGGCACCAACTCGCGCAATGACGACGTCGTGGCGAATTACAGCTCGCGAGGACCGACGAAGTTCGACTTCGCGGTCAAGCCCGATCTGGTGGCGCCCGGCTCGCGCGTGGTTTCGCTCGAGGCTCTCGGTTCATATCTACCGTCCACCTACCCCCTGCTGCACCGCGCCGGCGTCGGCAACAACGCCTACATGCACTTGAGCGGCACCAGCATGTCGACGCCGATCGTCAGCGCCGCGGCCGCGCTGCTGCTGCAGGGGACGCCGAGTCTGACGACGGCACATGTCAAGGCGGCGCTGCAGTCGGGCGCGACGCCGATCGCCGACGGCGGGCTGATGGGCGCCGGCGCCGGCTCGCTCAACATCTGGGCGTCGCGGCAGATCGCCGCGAAAGGCCTGTCGTCGCTCGTCAACTCGCTGACGAGCCTCTTGTCCGGGCTGCTCGGCGGAACGGGCGGCGCCTTCTTCTGGGACGCCGGCACGATGGCACATCGTGTCTACGAAGGCTCGGGCCTCAGGCTGCTGTCGCTGCTCGACCTGTCGCGGCTCTGGTCCAATCCGTCGGGGATCAGGTTCGGCGACCTGAACCTGGCCGGCCTGCTGAATCCGCTCGCGTCGCTGCCGCGCAACTACCTGCTGTGGGGTGAGGTCGCGACCTGGGCCGCGAACGACGAGATCATCTGGGGCACCAATGACGAGATCATCTGGGGCACCAACGACGAGATCATCTGGGGCACGACGATTCACGATCCGAGCGGCGACGAGATCATCTGGGGCACGTCCGGCAACGACGAGATCATCTGGGGCACGGACGTCCTGACGTCGGAGCAGTAACGACCACGCGATGCTTTCGATCTACGTCCGGCTGGTCATCGTCGCGGGCGGCGCGGCAGTCCTGCACTCGGTTGTCGGGCTGCTGAGCGCGCCGAATCCGCTCGAGTGGTTTCTGTTCGCGACCCTCGTCATCCTGACGGGTTCGTTCACGCTCAACGTGTCGGCGATCAATGCCAGCATCTCGGTCGCCGACACGTTCCTCATCGCATCGACGCTGCTTTTCGGACCGGCGCCGGCCACCGTCGCGTTTGCCGTCGACACCGGGGTGCTGTCCTGGCGCAAGGGGCACGCCTGGACGCGCGTGGCGTTCAATGCGGTGGCACCGGCCTTGTCGCTGTGGACTGCCGGCCATGCGTTCTTCCTGATCACCGGGGTGGCGCCGCTCTCGACCAGCGAAACGCGAATCGGCCCGCTGATTCCGGCGCTGCTGTTTCTGACGACGATCTATTTCGTGTTGAATTCGGGTCTGACGGCGGTCGCCGTCGGTCTCGAATCGCGGCGCTCGCCGCTCAAGCTCTGGTACGACCACTTCCTGTGGCTGTCGATCGGCTACTTTGCCGCGGCGTCGGTCGGGCTCGGCTTGATCGTCATCCAGCGGCAGGTCGGGCTGTGGGCGGTGGCGATGATGCTGCCGGTCCTGGCGATCTTTCACCACACCCTGCGCGCCTCGTTCGGGCGGCTCGAGGATGCGCGGCAGCACGTCACGCAAATCGATCGCCTCTACCGCTCGACGGTCGAGACGCTGGCGATGGCGATCGACGCCAAAGACGACGTGACGCACAGCCACGTCCGCCGGGTGCAGGCCTATGCGCAGGCGCTGGCCCGTGCGCTGAACGTCAATGACGAACTGACGCTCAAGGCGATCGAGGCGGCGGCCCTGCTGCACGATACCGGCAAGCTCGCCATCCCCGAACGGATTCTCAACAAGCCGGGCGGGCTGACGCCGTCGGAGTTCGAGCAGATGAAGCGCCACGTCGAGATCGGCGCGAACATCCTGTCGCTCGTCGACTTTCCGTACCCGGTCGTACCGATCGTCCGGTGCCACCACGAGAACTGGGACGGCACCGGTTATCCGGCTGGGGTCTCGGGCACCGACATTCCGATCGGCGCGCGGATTCTCTCGGTCGTCGACTGCTTCGATGCGCTGACCTCCGATCGTCCGTACCGGCGGCGGCTGACCAACGAAGCCGCCATCAAGATCCTGCTCGATCGCCGCGGCAAGATGTACGACCCTGAGGTCGTCGACACGTTCCTGCGCATTCATGCCGAGGTCGCGGTCAGCGACGGCGACGAGCCCGAGCGCGTCGAGGTGATGCAGCAGATCAATCGATCGCTGCAGGGCGAACCGGCGGTTGCTGAGCCCGCGCCGCTGTCGTCGCGGCCGGGCGTCGGTGCCGCGGACGAAGTGCTGGCGTTCGTGAGCCTCGCGCGAATCACCGAAGGCAACGGGTCGACGGCCGATGTGCTGGCATTGTCGACGAATCTGATTCGGCATGTTTCGCCGGGTGCCTCCGGCGCCTGGTATCTCGTCTCCGAGAACGGCGACCGGCTGACGGTCGCCGATGCCTTCGGGCCGGCGGCGCCGTTGCTGAGGCGGGTCGCGATGGGCTTCAGCGAGAAGCTCACCGGCTGGGTTGCCTCGAATCGTCAGGCCATCGTGAACTCCGACGCCTCGCTCGACCTCGGGTCACGCGCGGCCGACGCGCAGCCACCGCTCGTGAGCTGCATGAGCGTGCCGCTGATGGCCGGCGACACGCTGATCGCGGTGCTGACCATGTACGCGCCGAGCCGCGACGCGTTCACCGAGGATCTCTGCCGGCTGGTCCAGATGGTGGCGCCGCATATCGCGACGGCGCTGCACGCCGCCCGCGAAGCCGCGCACAAGACACAGGCGACTCCGGCGCGCGATCTGAAGCTGGTCGGCGCGGGTGGCCGCCGGGCCTAAAAAGGCCCGGCCTACGTACGTAGGGATGTACGTAGGGCAGACCTCTTAGGTCCGCCGGGTAAACGCCGGGTCTGAAGCCCCGGCCTCCATCAGCTACGTCAGATAGGACGCTGGGGATCCCGCGGATTGCGGGGCGGCTCGGGCGGGGTGATGGGCTCGGGCTTCGGCTCGTTGGCTTCCCCCGGCGCGAGCTTTTCCATCGTCCGTTCGAGCTTCCGCGACGCGTTCGGTCCCAGGTACAACTTTTCGCGGATGCTGCGGAAGCCCTCGTGATAGACGACGATTTCGTGCTGCCCGGGCAGCACGTGCAGCCGCTGCAACGCGCCATCGAACTCGTCGACCGTCCCGGCAAAGTAGCCGTCGACGTACACTTCGGCCTCTTTCGGCGTGACGTTGATCTTGAGCTCTGCGCCCGGCGAGGCGTAGCGGTACGGTCCGTAGGGATAAGGTCCGTAGGGACCTGGATAGGGATAGCGAATCTGTCCGGAGACCGTCCCTGCCGACACGGCGAGAGCGGCGGCGACGAGAGCGAACACCCCGGCACGTCGAATCGTGAATCGCATGAGACCCTCCTCGGGCCCGGCGGCGCCTGCTGCCACAAAGTCCGGCCGAGCCGGACCCGAATGGTCGGGGCAATGAACATGCCACGAAAACGTTCAAGAAAAACGGCTCCGATTCCCCGATGCTGCGCGGGATGGTGTCGCCCGTCGTTGACAGTTTCGCGGCTGATCGGGTACAACCAGAGCGCTTCATGACGATCGCGAGCCGCCGATGCGCCTGTTGTTGCTGTCAGCCGATGGCTGCCTCTGCGCCGGCGCGTCGTGGTGTTGTGATCATGTGACGATTTAGCTGAATCACCCTGACGAACCAAGGCCCGGAGGCGCCCGCCGCTTCCGGGCCTTTTGTTTTGTACGGCACTTTTTCGCTGGAGGACTCGTGAGTTTTCGTCGAGAAGCGATTCGCGCGGTGAGCACGCTGGTGCTGGCCGGATGCCTCGCCAGTCAGGCGGCGGCGCAGACGTCCGCGCCGCTGACGGCCGGCTGGCAGGATGGATTCTTCATTCAGTCGGCCGACGGCAACTTCCGACTGGGTCTCGGACTG
Source organism: uncultured Acidobacteriota bacterium (assembly GCA_963728825.1). Classification (GTDB taxonomy): domain Bacteria; phylum Acidobacteriota; class Vicinamibacteria; order Vicinamibacterales; family CAVVIG01; genus CAVREM01. The sequence continues at coordinate 99,543 of CAVSLA010000003.1, read as the reverse complement.
GTTGCGCAGGGCGACGGACGCTTCGTCAGCAACGACGACGAGGAGTCCTTCGTCGACACCTTCACGATTCGCAAGGCGCGCCCGATTCTCAACGGCCGCATGGCCCGCTACTTCGATTTTCTGGTGATGCCCGACTTCGGCAACGGCGTTCTCGTGCTGCAGGACGCTTATGTCGACGCGAGATTCAGCAACGCATTTCGGGTGCGCGTGGGGAAGAGCAAGACGCCGATCGGCTACGAGATCCTCGTCGGCGATCCGTTTCTCCTGTTCCCCGAACGATCGCTCGCGTCGGGCCTGATGCCGAACCGGGATATCGGCCTTCAGGCGCTCGGCGATCTGGCCGGCGGCCGCGTCGCATATGCTGGCGGTCTCTTCAACGGGATTCCGGACGGTACGAGCGCGAGCGCGGCGAGCGATGTCGACAGCGGCGACTCGAAAGATCTTGCCGGCCGGGTGGTCGTGCAACCCTTCAGGCGGACGGTGGATCCCGGACCGCTGAACGGGCTCGGGTTTGCTCTCGGGGCTTCACGCGGCAATCAGCAAGGGGCACTGCCCGCGTTCCGCACGTCGGTCGGCCAGCGTTACTTCGGCTACGTGACGAGCGCGTCCGCGGACGGCACGCGCGTGCGGTTCACGCCATCGGCCTTCTATTACCGGGACGCCCTGGGCCTGTTCGCCGAGTACATGCGGTCTACGCAAACGGTCGCGGCGGCGGCGACCTCCACGGACGTGACGAACCAAGGCTGGCAAGTGACCGGGTCGCTCGTGCTCACCGGCGAGCCAGGAGCGGATCGCGGTGTTCGGCCACGCGTGAACTTCGACCCGACCGCCGGCGAGTGGGGTGCCCTGCAGCTCGTCGCGCGCTACAGCCAGCTGTCGATCGACGATGCCGTGTTTGCCGCTGCGCTGGCCGGCTCCGGCTCGGTCGCCGAAGCGCACTCGTTCATCGTCGGCGTCAACTGGTATCCCGCCTACTTCATCAAGTACTACGCCACGTTCGAGCGGACGGAATTCGAGGGCGGTGTAGCGCCCGACCGGCCGACCGAGAACGCGTTCGTCGTGCGCGCGCAGGTGGCATTTTGAGACGTGGCACCGTGAAGCCGTTCGCCGCCGCGGTCGTCCTGGCCGCGATGGCCTCGACCTTCGTGTCCGCTCAGCAGGCGCTGCTGAACGTGTCCTACGATCCCACTCGGGAGCTGTATCAGGATTTCAACCTGGCGTTCTCCCAACACTGGAAGACCAAGACCGGCCAATCGATCGCCATCCGTCAGTCGCACGGCGGGTCGGGAGGGCAGGCGCGGGCGGTGATCGACGGGCTCGAAGCGGACGTCGTCACCCTGGCGCTGGCCTACGACATCGATGCCATCGCCGCATCGGGCCTGATCGGCCAGGATTGGCAGAAACGCCTGCCGCAGAACAGCGCGCCGTACACCTCGACGATCGTCTTCCTGGTGCGGGCCGGCAACCCGAAAGGCATTCGTGACTGGAACGATCTGACGAAGCCGGGTGTGCAGATCATCTCGCCGAATCCGAAGACCTCGGGCGGCGCGCGCTGGAACTATCTTGCAGCGTGGGGCTACGCGCTGCGGCAAACCGGCTCCAGCCAGGCAACCGCCCGACAGTTCGTCGCCGACCTTTTCAAGCGCGTCCCGGTGCTCGACTCGGGCGCCCGTGGATCGACGACGACCTTCGTGCAGCGCGGCATCGGCGACGTGTTGCTGGCGTGGGAGAACGAAGCGTATCTGGCGATCGACGAAGCGCCTGGCAAGCTCGAGATCGTCACACCGTCGTTCAGCATCCTGGCCGAACCGCCGGTCGCGGTCGTCGACCGGGTGGTCGATCGCAAGGGCACGCGGGCCGTTGCCGAGGCGTATCTCCAGTTTCTCTACTCGCCCGAGGGACAGGAAATCGCCGCGAGGCGTCACTACCGGCCGCGCGATCCCGGCGTCGCTGCCAAGCACGCCAGCCGGTTCGCCAACGTGACACTCTTCACCGTCGATCAGATGTTCGGGGGGTGGCAGCGCGCCCAGCAGACCCACTTCGCAGACGGTGCGGTCTTCGATCAGATCTACAGTCCGGGGGGGCGGTGACGTGATCGGCGCGAGAAATCGACGAGTCCTGCCAGGTTTCCGCCTGATGCTCACGTGCACGGTGCTGTACCTCAGCGTGATCGTGCTGATTCCGCTGCTGACGCTGCCCGCCAAGACCGCGACGATGAGCTGGGATCAGATCTGGCAGACCGTGAGCGATCCTCGCGTCGTCGCCTCGTATCGGCTCAGCATCGGCGCATCGATCGTGGCGGCCCTGGTCAATGCCGTGTTCGGGCTGTTGATCGCCTGGGTGCTGGTCCGTTATTCGTTTCCCGGCCGGCGCATCGTCGACGCCTTGATCGATCTGCCGTTTGCCCTGCCGACGGCGGTGGCCGGAATTGTTCTGACGACCCTCTACGCGCCGAACGGCTGGCTGGGAGCGCCGCTCAGCAAGCTGGGGATTTCGGTCGCGTTTACCCCGCTCGGCGTCACCGTCGCGTTGATCTTCATCGGCCTGCCGTTCGTGGTTCGAACGCTGCAGCCGGTGATCGAAGACCTCGATCCGGAGATCGAAGAGGCGGCGACGAGCCTGGGCGCGACGCGCAGCATCGTGGTCTGGCGCATCATCCTCCCATATCTCGCGCCTGCCTGGCTGACCGGTTTCGCGCTGGCATTTGCCCGGGCCGTCGGTGAGTACGGATCGGTGGTGTTCATCTCGGGCAACATGCCGATGCGGACCGAGATCTCGCCGCTGCTCATCGTGACCAAGCTCGAGCAGTATGACTACGCCGGGGCCACCGCAATTGCGCTGGTGATGTTGACGCTGTCGTTTGCGATGCTGCTGACCATCAACGGGCTGCAGGGATGGAGCAGCCGGCGGCTTGGGTCATGACGAGACGATCACACCTTACGGAGCCGAGAGCAGTGCGATGGACGCTGACCGCCATCGCGCTGGGGTTCGTCGTCTTGTTTCTGATTGTGCCGCTGGTGGCGGTCTTCGCCGAAGCGAGCGCGAAAGGGTGGCTGGCCTACCGGACCGCACTCACCGAACCCGACGCCGTCGCGGCGTTGAAGTTGACGCTGCTCGCGGCGGCGATTGCTGTGCCGGCGAACCTCGTGTTCGGGCTGTGCGCCGGCTGGGCGCTCGGCAAGTTCCAGTTCCCGGGCCGGCAGTTCCTGCTGACGCTCATCGACCTGCCGTTTGCGGTGTCGCCGGTCATCTCCGGGATGGTCTTCGTGCTGTTATTCGGCCGTCAGGGCTTTCTCGGCGAATGGCTGATCGAGCACGACCTGCGGGTCGTGTTCGCAGTACCCGGCATCGTGCTGGCGACGATGTTCGTGTCGTTTCCGTTCGTGGCGCGCGAGATCATCCCGATCATGGAAGCGACCGGCAGCGATCAGGAGGAAGCGGCGCGCGTGCTCGGCGCCGGCGGGCTGCAGACGTTCTTCCGCGTCACGCTGCCGTCGATCAAGTGGGGAGTGGTGTACGGCGTCATCCTGAGCAATGCCCGGGCGATGGGGGAGTTCGGCGCGGTTTCGGTCGTGTCCGGTCATGTTCGCGGCTCGACCAACACCCTGCCGCTGCAGGTCGAAATTCTCTACAACGAATACAACTTTCAGGCGGCATTCGCGGTGGCGTCGCTCCTGGCAGGCCTGGCCCTCGTCACGCTGGTGTTGAAGGCCGTGGTCGAGCGGCGCGCGCGGCGGCCCGAACGCGAGGTGCCGGTGGCGCCCGATGCCGATCTCAGTCGGATGCTGGCAGGTTGACGTATGGGGATTGAAGTTCGCGGCGTCACGAAACGATTCGGCGGCTTCGTCGCCGTCGACAACGTGAGCCTGCAGGTCGCCTCGGGTGAGCTTGTCGCGCTGCTCGGACCGTCAGGGTCGGGCAAGACGACCTTGCTGCGTATCATCGCGGGCCTCGACGCTGCCGACGCTGGCTCGGTGCTGCTCGAGGGCGAAGACGCGACCGATCGCAACGCGCGCGACCGCGGCGTCGGCTTCGTGTTTCAGCATTACGCACTGTTCCGACACATGACGGTGTTCGAGAACGTGGCGTTCGGCCTGCGCGCGCGGCCGCGCAAGCGCCGGCCGGTCGAAACCGAAATCCGACAGCGGGTAATGCGCCTGCTTGAGCTGGTGCAGCTGGACTACCTGTCGGACCGCCTGCCATCGGAACTGTCGGGCGGTCAGCGCCAGCGGGTGGCGCTGGCCCGCGCGCTGGCGGTCGAACCGAAAGTGTTGCTGCTCGACGAGCCGTTCGGCGCGCTCGACGCGAAAGTGCGGCAGGAGCTGCGCCGCTGGCTGCGGCGTCTGCACGACACCATCCACCTGACCAGTGTGTTCGTGACGCACGATCAGGAGGAGGCGCTCGAGCTCGCCGACCGGGTCGCGATCATGGATCACGGCCGTATCGAACAGGAAGGCACGCCCGCGCACGTGGTCGAACATCCCGCAACCGCCTTTGTCGTCGACTTCCTCGGCACGATGAACATCTTCCATGGACGCGTACAGGTGGCCGGTGAGGGCGCCCTGCACGTCGAGCTGAGCGACGACCAAGTCGCGCGGTTCGGGCTGCAGCCCGGCGAACGCGTCTACGTGAGGCCCAGGAAGTGACTCTGCTGCTGTTTGCGGTGGCCGGCTTCGCGGCGACATTTGTCGATGGTGCCCTGGGAATGGGATTTGGACCGACGAGCTCGAGCATTCTGCTGGGGAGCGGACTCGCGCCGGCCGCCGCAGCCACATACGTCAACATCGCGAAGCTCGTCACTGGCGTCGCTTCTGCGATCGCTCATTGGCGACTCGGCAACATCAATCGAGGTCTCGTGCTCGTCCTGGCTGTTCCTGGCTCCATGGGCGCCGTGCTCGGTGTCACCCTTCTCTCCAGTGTTGATGGCTCGACGATCAGGCCCTATCTGACGGTCCTGCTCACGCTCGTCGGCGTACGAATCCTGATCCGGTTCACCGGTGCGCCATTGGCCGGTCGGCGGAGTGAACCGTCTGCCGAGCCAGCCTTCGACGGAACGGTCACGCGCAATCCGCGGGGGACGCCGATCGCGGCGTTGCTGGGTGGCATCACGAATGGCCTGATCGGAGCATGGGGTCCGGTCGTGACACCGTATCTTCTGAACCGGGCGGTGCGTCCGCGCTTCGCGATTGGTTCGGTCAATACGGCGGAGGTTGCTGTGGCGTCGGCGTCGGCGTTTACGCTGATCGGCTCGCTTGGTGTCGCGGGAATCGACGGCCGTGTGTTGTTATCGATGCTTGCGGGCGGCGTGGTGGCCGCGCCGCTGGCCGCTTGGGTGATCCGGTACGTTCCCGCGAGGCCAATGGGTATTGCGGTTGCGATTCTGTTGCTGGTGACGAACGCGCCTCAGTTGGTCAGCTGGGCAGGCATTACATTGGGTCCGTTGAGCGGTGCAGTGTACGCCGCGACAATCGCGCTCGTCGTCGTTGCCGTGCATTCCGCGAGGCGCTCTCTTGCCAGCCGTTGAACCAGCGGCTGTTCACGCGGTATCAATGGGATTGACAGCCCCGCCCCCGACCTATTTAATATAAGGACTGCGATGTTCCGAGCCCCGACCTGCGCCTGTTGTTGCACCAGGACCACCATGGTCCCCGTGCTACAGGTCTTGCCGGTTCGTTGAGCATCCACCGCCAACGCACATTTCAGACACGAGACCGCAGCCCGGGGCAACCCGGGCTTTTTTGTTTTTCATGACCGCTTATGCCTGTAGCCATCCTTCCGGAGCACATCGTGACTGACGGCGTGGTCACGTCAAACGACGCGCATCTGCGCGCCCTCGAAGCCGAAGCCATTCACATCATGCGCGAGGTGGTGGCGGAGTTCGAGCGGCCGGTCATGTTGTATTCCATCGGCAAGGACTCCTCGGTGCTGCTGCGGCTGGCGCAGAAGGCGTTCTATCCCGGGCCGATTCCGTTTCCGCTGCTTCACATCGACACCACCTACAAGTTCCGCGAGATGATCGAGTTCCGCGATCGCTATGCGGCGGAAATCGGGGCGCGGCTCATCGTCCACACCAACACCGAAGCGATTGCCGACGGCACGCAGCCGTTCCTGGTCGGCACCAAGGCCTGCTGCGGCGCGCTCAAGACCAAGTCGCTGCTCGACGCGCTGACCGCCGGCGCCTACGACGCGGCCTTCGGCGGCGCCCGCCGCGACGAGGAGCGGTCGCGGGCCAAGGAGCGGATCTTCTCGCTGCGCGACGCGAGCGGGCAGTGGGATCCGAAGAATCAGCGGCCCGAGCTCTGGCGGCTGCTGAACAGCCGGCATCCGCCAGGGCGAGAGCATCCGCGTCTTTCCGTTGTCCAACTGGACCGAGATCGACGTCTGGAGCTACATCCACATCGAGAAGATTCCGGTCGTCCCGCTCTACTTCGCCAAGGAACGCGAGGTCGTGGTGCGCGGCGAGTCGCTGATCACGCTGGAGCAGTCGTTCGTGCCGCTGATGCCCGGCGAGCGCCCGCAGCGCGTGATGTGCCGCATGCGATCGCTCGGCTGCTCGCCCTGCACCGGCGCGATCCGCTCCGCCGCCGACACCGTGCCGAAGATCATCGAGGAGCTGATCGCCACCAAGAACTCCGAGCGGCAGCTCCGCATCATCGATCACGATCAGGACGGGTCGATGGAGTTGAAGAAGCGCGAGGGCTACTTCTGATGTCGGGCCTGCTTCGCATCTGCACGGCCGGCAGCGTCGACGATGGCAAGAGCACGCTTGATCGGGCGGCTGCTCTACGACTCGCGATCGGTCTACGAGGACCAGGTGCATTCGGTCGAGAAGGCGTCGAAGAACCGGACCGCCGGACCGATCGACTTCTCGCTGTTCACCGACGGGCTGCGCGCCGAGCGCGAGCAGGGCATCACGATTGACGTCGCCTACCGCTACTTCGCGACCGCCCGCCGCAAGTTCATCCTGGCGGATACCCCCGGCCACGAGCAGTACACGCGCAACATGGCGACCGGCGCCTCGACCGCCGACCTGGCGATCCTGCTGGTCGATGCCCGCAACGGCGTGCGGGCGCAGTCGCGCCGCCATGCGCAGATCGCCCGGCTGCTCGGCATCAACGACTACGTGCTCGCCGTCAACAAGATGGATCTGGTCGGCTTCGACCAGGACCTGTTCGAGAACATCACCGACGAATTCGAGAAAATTCTGCCCGGCGCCAATCTCCACGCCATCCCGATGAGCGCGCTCGAGGGCGACAACGTGATCACCCGCAGCCCGCGGACGCCGTGGTTCGATGGCATGGCGCTGCTCGAATTCCTCGAAACCGTGCAGGTCCACCACGACGCCGGGGCGAAGCCGTTCCGCTTCCCGGTGCAGCTGGTGCTGCGCCCGACCCACGAGTTCCGCGGTTATGCCGGACAGATCGCCTCAGGGGCGGTGCGCCCCGGTGATCTGGTGACCGCGTGGCCGTCGGGCCGGTCGACCCGCATCACCCGGATCGTCACGTGGGATGGTGATCTCGAGCGTCGCACACGCCGGCATGTCGGTGACCCTGACCCTCGAAGACGAGATCGACATCAGCCGCGGCGACATGCTGAGTAGCGCAACCCTCAACCCGCGACCCTCAGCCCTGAGCCCCCAGCCCTCAGCCCTGAGCCCTCAGCCCCATAGCGGCCAGCACTTCCGCGCCGATGTGGTCTGGATGGACGAGCGGCCGCTGGATCCGTCCCGCGTCTACGTGCTGAAGCACACCACCCGGACGGTGAAAGCTCAGGTCAATCACGGGCTGGTCCTCAATCAGATCGGATCGCTGCTCGTATCGACGACCCGACCAGTCTTCTTCGATCGTTACGCCGACAACCGGGCGACCGGCAGCTTCATCCTGATCGATCCGACGACCAACTTCACGGCGGGCGCCGGCATGATCGCCTCGGCGGTCGGCGAAGAAGCGACCGTCACCGGTCATCGTCCCAGTGCCGCCGAGCGGATCGCGCGCGCGGCGCGCGCTGCCGCGAGCGAGGCCGATGCAGTGGCGGCCGTCCGGCAGGCGCTCGAGGAGCTGTTGCTGTGAGCGAACCAACCCGAATCGTGGCCGATGCACTGGCGGCGGCGTCGGCGCCCTGCATCACCTGCAGCTTTCAGGCCGAGGACGTCGTCGTCGTCGACCTCGTGCGCGAGGTGCGGCCGGACATCCCGGTACTGTTCCTCGACACGTTCCATCATTTCGCCGAGACGCTGGCGTATCGCGACGAGCTGGTCAGGCGCTGGCATCTGAACGTCGTCAACGTCAAGGCGGCCGAGCCGCAGGTGGGGCTGTGGCAGACGAGCACGACCGACTGCTGCGCCAAACACAAGGTTGGTCCGCTCTTCAGCGCGCTCGATGCCTACGACACCTGGTTCACAGGGCTGCGGCGGGAACAGTCACCAAGCCGGGCGAACCTCGAGCCGGTCGAGGACTTCCGGCTGCCGAGCGGCAAGCACGTGGCGAAGATCAGCCCGCTGGCGATGTGGACGACCAAAGAAGTGTGGAGCTACGCGAAGTCGCACGACATCCCGCTTCTGCCGCTCTACGACGCCGGCTACTCGAGCATCGGCTGCGAGCCCTGCACAACCGTGCCGCTCGACCCGCTCAATCCCCGGTCCGGCCGGTGGGGCGGTCAGAAGCTCGAGTGCGGCATCCATATCCAGCCAGTGGAGTAGCGCGACGGGACGAGGGCGGACCTCTCAGGCCCGCCGCGAAGCCGGTAAGGCGACGGTACGTAGGGCGGACCTCTTAGGTCCGCCGCGAAGCCGGGATTAAAAAGACCGGCCTACATCACCGACCACGCCGTACAATTCTTTCGTGCGGACGCTGGTCGCGATTCTGGTCGCTGGCGCGGCTGCAGCCCTGTCCGCGCAGAACCCGCAGGAGCCGCGCTTCGCCCAATCGGTCGACGTCACCCGAGTCGTCGTCGATGTCCGCGCGCTCGATAACATGGGCCAGGCGATCGCCGGGCTTGGCCCCGAGGACTTCGCCGTCAGAGTCGCCGGCAAGCCGGCGCGCGTCGAGTCGGCGACATGGGTCGGCGCCGGTCAGCAGCCCACCCTGCCCGCCGCGGACGACGCCGCGCATCCCGACGGCGCCATTCCCGAGGCCGGCCGGTTGATCGTGTTCCTCTTCCAGAAGGATCTCGAACCGTCACGCATCATCGGGCTGATGCGGATCCTGTTCCGAGCGAAGACGTTTCTGGAGACGCTCGGTCCCGACGACCATGTCGCGGTCGTGTCGTTCGACTCGCATCTCAAGATCTGGGCCGACTTCACCAACGATCGGGCGGAAGTGCGCCGGATTCTGGAGCGCGGGCTGCTCCTCGAACGCCCCAGGGCGATTGGCGAGGGCACCGGCCGGATCTCGCTGACGCGCGAGCTGAGCCAGGCGGAAGGGCGTCGCGCGTATCCGATGGAAAAAGCCCTGCTGCTGATCGGTGAAGCGCTCGAGCCGCTGCCGGGCACGAAATCGATCGTGCTCTTCGGCCACGGGTTCGGGCGCTACACCAGGGACGGCGTCCAGATGGAGCACGGCTACGGCGAGGCGCTGGCGGCGCTGCAACGCGCCCGCGCGGCGGTTTTTTCGATTGACGTCACCCAGGCCGACTATCACTCGCTCGAGGTCGGCCTGCAGTCAGTCTCGCAGGAGACGGGCGGCTTCTACGAGCGCTCCTTCCACTTCCCCGATCGCACCGTCCGTCGTCTGGTCGGCGCGCTGGCCGGGCATTACGTGCTGCTGGTCGAGTCGCCCCAGGAAGTCTCCGAGTGGTCCGAGCTGTCCGTCAAGCTGACCCGCCGCAGCGGCACCGTGCTGGCGCGCACCGCCGCACAAAACTGGTAATTACTCTGTCATTTCCAATGGTAAATTACCATTGTAAATTCCGGAGGCCCTTCTCTTGACAAACTAGAGAAGCGGGGTATCCTTCTCTAGTCTAGCTAGAGGAGGAGGGCGATGGCCGGCTCGGACAAACAGAGCGCGCTCGTGCAGGGCACGCTGCACATGCTCATTCTCAAGACGCTGGCGCTCGAGCCGATGCACGGCTACGGCATCGGCGTCCGCCTGGAGCAGATCAGCAAGGGCGTCTTTCTGGTCAACGCCGGATCGCTGTTCCCCGCGCTGCGGCGACTCGAGCGCGACGGTCTGATCAAAGGGGAATGGCGCGTCACCGAGAACAATCGCCGGGCGAAGTACTACAGCCTCACCGCCTCCGGACGCAGCACTCTCAAGCGCGAAACCCAGGATTGGGAAGTGCAGACGACGGCCATCGCGCGCATCCTGCGCGCCTCGTTGGGAGAGCGGTCGTGACGCGCCACCGGCGGATGATCGGCGGGCTGGTCGCGTTGTTCCGGAAGCGCCGTGTCGAGCAGGATCTCGACGACGAGCTTCGCAGCTACCAGGAGATGGCGGTCGCCGCCAAGGTTCGGGCCGGGGTGCCGCCGCGAGACGCGCTCCGCGCCAGTCGCGTCGAGATCGGAAGCGTCGAGGCAGTCAAGGACTATACGCGCGACGCCGGTTGGGAAGCCGTCCTCGAAGGCTGCTGGCGTGATGCCCGCTACGCGGTGCGGGCGCTGCGCAGGGCGCCGGCTTTTTCGATCGTGGCGATCGTGATGCTGGCGCTTGGCATCGGCGCCAACACCGCCCTCTTCAGCATCATCAATGCCCTGATGCTCCGTCCGCTTCCCGTGGAGCGGCCGCGCGAGTTGATCTCTGTGGACGCGATACGGGGCAGCACCGTGGAGCGGTCGTTCTCCTACGCCGCCTACCAGCGGTTTGCCGAGGACGGTGCAACGGTTGCTGACGTGTTTGCCGCCTCGTCGGTCCGCCGTCAGCCTTTCGTGATCGACGGCCCGCCCGAGCCCGTCGACCACCAATGGGTGTCTGGCAACTATTTCACCGTGCTCGGCGTGACGGCGGCGGCCGGCCGGCTCCTGGTGCCGTCGGACGAGTCCCGGCAGCGCGAGGAGCGCGTCGCCGTGCTGAGCGACGCGTTCTGGACGCGACGCTTCGGGCGCGATTGGTCGGCACTCGGCCGAACGGTCCGCTTCCGAGGAGCGGTTTTCGCGATCATCGGCGTCGCACCTCCCGGGTTTTTCGGCGAAACCGTCGGAGAGGCGCCCGATATGTGGATGCCGTTGACGGCCGTCCCGCAGGCACCGCCCGACTACTGGACCAGTCACAGCGTGACGTGGCTGCGGATCCTGGCGCGACGAAAGCCTGGCGTCAGCGTCGAGCAGGCGCGGGCCGGCCTCGATCCGGTGTTCGCTACGGTACGAGACGAAATCGCCGCGGGCATGCGGAATCCCGAGTTCCGGCGTGCCGAGCTCGAGAATCGGCTTGGTCTTTCGTCGGCGGCGAGCGGCGTGCCGATGCTCCGGGAGCGATTTTCGGCGCCGCTGACGATTCTGCTCGGTCTGGTCGGACTCGTCTTGGCGATCGCCTGCGCCAACGTCGCGAATCTGTCGCTGGCGCGCGCCACCGCACGGCGGCGTGAGACCGCCGTCAGACTGGCGATCGGCGCCGGACCGGTTCGGCTCATCCGTCAGCTGTTCATCGAGGCGTTGGTGATGGCCGGGACGGGCGGCGCGCTGGCGGTGCTGATCGCGGCTTGGTCTGGTCCCGTTCTTGTTGCGCTCGTCGCGCGCGCCTCGGCACCCATGACGATCGACGTCGGCCCCGACGCGCGGGTGCTCGCGTTTACCGCGGTCCTGTCGTTCGCGACCGCCGTGTTGTTCGGCCTGTGGCCGGCGATCCGGGCCACGCGTGTCGATCTGTTGTCGGCGCTCAAGGGCGGCCTGCGCACCAGGCGGGGCGCACCCTTTCGGCTCGGCCGGGTGCTTGTCGCTGGACAGGTTGCGGTGTCGCTGATCCTGCTGGTGGCCGCGGGGCTCTTCGTTCGCAGCCTCATCAAACTCGAGGGGATCGACGCCGGATTCAATCCCGACGCCGTGCTGATGTTCCAGCTCGCGCCAAACGGAGATCGGTCGATGCCTCCGCCCGAACGACGACAGGTATACCGGCAGCTGCTGGCGCGCGCCGAGAGCGTGCCGGGGGTCGTGGCAGCCAGTGCCTCCGCAGTCAGCCTGTTCGTCGGTGAATCGTGGGGCAATGTCATTGCCATCGAGGGGTTCGTCCCCGAGCCCGGCGTCATGCCGCGCACCTTCGTCAACGCCGTCACGCCTCGCCACTTCGAGGTCATGCAGGTCGGCATCGTCCGCGGGCGGAGCTTCAGTGCCGACGATCACGAAACGGCCACGCGGGTCGCCATCGTCAACCAGACGTTCGCCAGGCAGTTCTTCGGCGACGCGGATCCGCGGGGCAAACGCGTCGGCTTTGGCGCGCAACCCGCCGCGATGATGGAAGTCGTTGGCGTCGCGAGGGATGCCAAGTACCTGGACCTGCGTGAGTCTTCCCGGCCGATGCTCTACGTGCCGTTTACACAGCACGCGCAGCCGCTTCCGATGCTCGAGGTGCGTGTCGCGGGGCGCTCCGCGGCGTTTGCCTCGACGCTGCGGCGCGAGCTCGCCGCCGCCGACGGTCGGATGGCCGTTGTCCGGGAGATGACGCTGCGGGACCAGGTCGATTGGTCGCTGGCGGCCGAACAGCTGATTGCGAGGCTGTCGTCGGTGTTCGGGTTGCTGGCGCTGCTGCTTGCCGCTGTCGGCCTATACGGGGTGATGGCCTACGTCACGACACAGCGAACGGGGGAGATCGGCATCCGCATGGCCCTGGGCGCGGGGCGGAGCCACGTGCAATGGCTCGTGCTGCGGCAGGCGCTGATCCTCGTCGTGGTCGGTCTGAGTCTGGGCATTCCTGCCGCTCTGGCTGGAGGGCGACTCGTGGATGCGCAACTCTACGGTGTGGTGCCGAGCGACGGCTTCACGCTGGGACTTGCGATTGGAACACTGATGCTGGTGGCGCTGCTCGCTGCCTACCTGCCGGCGCGACGCGCCGCGCAGGTCGATCCGCTCGTCGCGCTGCGGTGTGAGTAGAAGATCTCGTATCGCCAACTCCAACGAAACTGATTAACGAGATCGCTGAATTTCCAATTGTAAATTCCCAATTGTAAATTCTTCAGCTGGTGGGCGACGTGAGGTAGTGCCGCCGCCAGCGGTTGATTTCTTCCAGCCGCCGCCGCACGTCGTCGATCACTTCCGCAAACTCCTGCCGTGCGCTCACCGGGTCGTCGTCGGCATCGATGTGCCGTTCGATGGCAGCGATCACGTGCTCGACCTTTGATGACAGCTGCTCGATTTCGAGCGGCGAGAACTCCGTGGCGGGGACGTCGGGCACGCGCGACACCGCATCGTCAAAATCCCGAATCAGTTTGCGCAGGACGCGGCCGGACGCCGTGTTGGTGACGACGTCGTGCGCCGCGGCCGACGCGGCCTTCAGGAGATCGGATGCGCTCATCGCGACAGTTTATCGCTGGTAGGCGATGTGGTTGAAAATGATTTCTCCTCGAGCCCCTGGCTTCGTGTTGTTCGCGTCGACGACGAATACAAGAGCCTGGATCGATTTGAGTGGGGGTGGACCCTCCGCGGGACTGACCGGGGTCATGTCGCGGAACAGGACCGTGATCGGCCGCGGATCGCGGTCGAGAAACACGGATCGGTGCCATCGGGACCAGATTCCGCCTTCCTCTTGCACCAGCTGCACGCCGACGCGCATTGGGGCGCTCGCTGTCGCTTCGAATGTCAGCCCGGCGTACCCCGCCAGATCGGCCGGAATTGGCGCCATCAACGAGGCGGACTGGGTGCCAGGCCGCTCATCTCCCAGCCTGTAGCGAAAGACGACGGCGTCGGGTCGATCGGAAACGGGTTCGAAAACTGCCGACGACGTCGGGTCGTGTCCGACACCCCATTGACGTCTGTCGACGCGCAGGACAGTGGTCGAGGGGGTGGCCAGCGGGGGCAGAGGCGGGGAGACTGGGAGACCGACGTAAATCGGGTTGCTCAAAATCCAGGGAACAGCTGAGCCCGGGACATGGACTTCGACCCGATAGGTGGCCGCTCGCCCGTCGGCCTGGTAAATCATCGCTTCGGTTCGTCCACGCCTGACGATCTCGCCGTTTCGCCGCAGAACGATCTCAGCGTCGTCGGCACCCGTCGCCCGAACCTCGAAAATGACGTCTTGCCCTGACGGCAACACGCCTCCTGAATCAGCCCGGACACCGGATCCTGCCACCGAACCCGCGAAGGTGAATTCGGCCGGCTCGCCCAGCCCGTCGATCGCGGTGAAATGCCGGCCGTCCCGAAGGGCGTCGACGATTGTCTTGCCATCGCGAGCGGGGTCGCCGGTCAGCGGTGCGTCGAGCTGCACGCGCGTCGTCATCGTGCGGAAGCAGGCTTCATAGGACGGAAGGACTGGCCCGTGCGCGTCCGTTGACGCCAGCGAGACGACCCGCCGGGTCTGCGTCAGCGCGTCGAACCGGGCGATCAGATCGGCGGGCGGCGACAGCAGCGCACCCAGCGTTTCGCCGGGCCGGAACCAATACGTCGTGAACGCGCGAGCCAGCGTGGCTGTCGACGCTCGGCGCCACGCGGTATCGAGACTCAACCACTCGAGGCCGTTGACGGCCGCCGTCCAGTCGGTCCAGCCCAGGTCGTTCCGCGGTGAATCGCCATGCGCGACCACGCCGAAACCACCCAGCCTGGCGACGTCCTCCACGACGTCGCGCGGCTCGCCCGCCAGAGGGTACGGCGACTGCGCCATGCCGAGAACCGCGTAGTGCCCGCCGGAGGTGCTGATCTCGACGCCGTCGATGGTCAGCACGCCATGACGATAGGCCGGCGGTTCGGGGGCTCTCGTCCCGTCGCCGTGATCGGTGAAGACGACGAACTGCAGGCCGGCGTCACGTGCCGCCGCTGCGATGTCCTCCATCGATTGCGAGCCGTCCGATCGGTTGGTGTGGACGTGAAACGCGCCGGCCGCCACTAATGGAGATGCTGCGTGCACCTGACGCGCGGCCGGAGGCAGCGCGGCGACCAGACCGGCAATCAGGGCAGCGGCTGCGAGCAGCGAGATCAGGGCTGGGCGGGCCAACCGAAGGATTGTACGCCGCGGTCGAAGCGATCGAGGACCGACTGACGGTGGCTCTGCGTGTGCAGCTTCAGACAGTCCGCCTGAAGCCGGACCTGTTCAGGCGATCGCCAGGTTGCCGCCCGCCGGCCCAAATGCGACCGGTAGGCCGTCCGGCAGATCAGCTCCGCGAGCGGCGCCAGGGGCGCGAGCACCGTCTCGAGAGAGCGTTTCAACCCGCCCAGCCACCGGGACGGACGGAACGGGAGCGAGGCGGCGTCCGCCGCGTGGAAGTTCGGATAGAAGCGGAACACGAACGGGTTGGCATCGAGCAGCTGCCGGAAGACGTCGCGTCCGACGAGCGGCTTCAGATGAATCACCTGGCTCGCCGTGAACAGATCCTGCTGCTCGAGAACGAGCCGCGAATCGGCGACGACGAAGTTGGCACAGACGACCCGCCGCCGTCGCAGCAGCTTCGAGAGGATCAGGACCGCGACGGTCACGCTCCAGACGCGTCGGCCCCGCGTGACGATGAACAGATCGAGATCGCCGGATCCTTCGAGGTTCAGGTGGGCGATGCTGCCCGACAGCGCCACCATCCGGACGTAGGGGAGGGCGCACACCATCCTCAGAAGCAACCGATGACGATCGAGGAATGTCCGGCTCCGCGCTTCGCGTCGCCGCCGTTCGTCGACGAGATCCCAGCGTCCCTTCGGAAAGAAAAAGCCATCGCGGAACTCGACGGCCTCCTTGAGGGTGTCGCTTGCGTTGTAGGTGGCGAGCACCTGCGACGGCGTCTGGATCGATTCAATCAGCGTCTGCCGCAGCTGGGCCAGCGTCAGCGGGTAGTCGAACAGCGACGCGTAGATGACGCTGCGTGCGATCGCGATCTCCTGAGCGCTCAGTCCGGCGGTCGGGATCGACGCGTGCCGGAACGGGCGGATCGCGGCTCTCATACGACCGCCATCGCAGGAGTGGAAGCCGGCCCGGTCCTCGATTTCGTGCGAGCCAGCACGAAGAGGGCGCCCAGACATCCGACCGTCAGCAACGCTTCCGTCCAGAGCGTCGTCCAGGCGGCTCCGGTCAACGACAGCGCTGGAATCAGCCGCGCATTCAACGTCACGTTGAAGACCAGCGCCGCGAGGCACAACAGGGCGAACGTGCGGTGTCCGTTCCAGCCGATGAGTTGAGTGGTGAGCGCGTAGTTCAGCGACATCAGCGGGAAGGCTGCCGCGAGAATCCTGAAGGCCGGCACGGCGTCAGCATAGGCCGGCCCGTACGCGAAAAGCACCAGCCAATCCGCGAACACCCACAGGGCGGAAGCCGCCGCCAGGCCGAATGCCGTGAGAATCGCCGAGACCTGGATAAGCGGGCCTGACCCGGTCGCCCGCATCAGGACCGGCAGGGCGACCGCGAGGAGTGCGGCCGGGAAGAGTCGCAACGCTTCGATCAGCCGGAACACAGCGTTATACAGCCCGACCGTTTCCGTACCTCTGCCACGCTTGGAGCAGGAAGACGTCGACTCGGAAGTACACCGCAGATAACAGGATGCCGGCGCCTATCGGCGCGACGTCGCGCATGAATTCGCGGGTGCTGGTCTCGCGCGCCGGGTCTAAGAGACCCGGCCTACGTACGTCGGCGGGGGCCAGGCGATTCGCGAGGTTGAGGCTGTAGACAGCCGTCACGGCCGAAGGGACGATCATCGCTGCGGCGAGCAGCACCGGATCGGGGCGAAGCAGCAACGCAGCCGAGGCGCACCCCAGAGTCCCGAGTCGTTGGTACAGCGTCAACGTCGATTCGAGATCGCTGCGGCCAAGACCGCGGTAGAAGTAATGAAGGAACTCGACAAGACCGGCCAGCAGGTAGCCGAGGGCGAACAGGACGATCGCGGGCGCCATCCGCGGTCCGATGATGGTCGCTGCGAAGAGGACGGTCACGAGAAATGCGCCGCCGGCACTGATGAGCCTCACACGCAGCCAGCGACGCAAAACGTCGCGCGCCGACTGCGGCGCTCGCGCCACCGACCGGGCGAGGTGCATCTGCAGGCCGAAGTCGCTCGCCACCACGCCAATCCAGCCAATGGTGGTGCCGATCGCGAAGATGCCGAAACCCTCCTGCGAAAGACGCCGCGCGGCCAGGATCGTGACGATGAAGAACGCCGCCTTTCCGAGGAGGTCGGACAGCGCCCGATACGCCACCAGCCCCGCCGGTCTCATGTCTTGGCCCCCGTCAGCACCTCGTGAACCTTTCGCACCCCGAAATGGCTTTCCAGTGCCGTAAGCGACGAAAGGCAGATTCCATGCACGGAGAAATCATGCCAACGTCTGACGGCCTGCCGGCTTGCGTATGATTGTCGTCGATCGTTGCGGTCGCGCCCGAATCCGACCGTTTTTGCGTGTGCAACTGGTATGCACCAGCCGTGCCCTGACAAGCGGCTGAGACGAAGCGCGTGGCAAGGATCTTGGACTCTGCGGTGTAAACCGATGTCTTTCGCTGCGGCACCCCTCGCGGGATCCTCCTCCCGCGCGGGCCTGGCCCGCTCCACAACCGACAACCCGGCCGTGGTCGCAACCGTCGCGTGGCTGGGTCTCTGCGCGCTGATCATCGTGTCGCCGTTCGAGGCGTTGCGGCCGATCATCAGGCTGCCGGGGCAGTCGTTGAGCACCGTCGAAGCGGCGCTGCTCGCGGCGTTTGCCGCGTGGGCGATCGCGCTCGCGTCCGCTCGCGTTCTTCCCGCCTGGCGAACGCCGTTGACCCTGCCCTGGCTCGCCGTCATCCTGACCATGACGATCGCCGCGTTGGCCGCTCCGGCCTATCGCTTCAACGCCTTGAACATGGTGGGA
This sequence comes from uncultured Acidobacteriota bacterium, assembly GCA_963728825.1. Lineage (GTDB taxonomy): Bacteria > Acidobacteriota > Vicinamibacteria > Vicinamibacterales > CAVVIG01 > CAVREM01. The sequence continues at coordinate 81,656 of CAVSLA010000003.1, read as the reverse complement.
CGGCTGACGCTTGCGTTCATCCTCTACCTGCTGGTCGTCAACGGCGTCACGACCGTCAGTCGCCTCAGATCGGTCTTGGGTGCGACGGCGGTGGCCGGCGCGGCGGTTGCCACGCTGGCGATCCTCGAATACCTTGGCGTCGAACCGATCCTCAGGATGCTCGCGGCGTTTCGGGCCTGGGTGGCACTGGTCGGCGCTCAGGTTCGCGCGAGCGGCCCGCTGCAATATCCCACCATCGCTTCGATGTTCCTCGAGATCGCCCTGGCATTCGTTCTCGGTCTGATGCTCCTGGCGCTCGACGCGCGGCGTCGTGTTCAGGCGGTGGCGCTCGGCGTCCTGGCCCTGGCGATTGCGCAAGGGATCATCGTCACGTTTACCCGTGCCGGCCTGATCACCGCCGTCACGACGCTCGGCATCATCGGCTGGTTGAGGTATCGGCGCGGCGGCTTCGACCGCGGGATGGCGGCGATCGCAGTCGTCGCCGCGCTTTTTGCAACCCAGGTGCTCACATCCCGCTCCTTCGAGTACCCTGCGTCTCCGGATGACGACCGAGACGATGGAAGCGTGGTACAGGGCCGAGGTGCGGGCGCCGAGCCGCATCGAGCTGGCCACTGGCAGCCGAACGGTCGTGCCGGTCCGCCTGAGAAACATCGGCGCCGCGACCTGGGACTCGACGGTACCCGAATCCGATCCGGCTGTCCTACCACTGGCTGCTCGACGGCGAAGACACCGTCGTGAGCTGGGAAGGGCTGCGCACGTCCTTTCCGGGGCGTGTCACTCCTGGATCGACGGTGAGCCTGGACGCGCACGTCGAGGCGCCCCCCGAGCCCGGCGATTATCGCCTGATGTGGGACGTCGAGCAGGAACATCGTCTCTGGTTCAGCACGGAACCGGATGCGCCGCTGTACGTCACGCGCGCGGCAGTATCCGGTCCGGCGATCGGACCACAGCGGCCGATGTATGCGATGACGCTGCCGCGCAACGCGGTCCGGCCTGGGCGATTGGTGTTATGGGGCGCCGCGGCCGATCTGTTTGCGACACGGCCGGTCCTCGGCATCGGTCCGGACAATTATCGGTTGAGATATGGCGAGTACGCGGGGCTGGCGAACTTCGACCGCCGCGTTCACAGCAACAACATGTATCTCGAAATGCTGGTTGGCGGCGGGATCGTTGGCGGGTTGGCGTTCGGCTGGCTCTGCTGGTCGGTTGCCATGCAGTTGTTCAGGAGCGTACGGAACAGCGACGATCCGGCCATCTACACCGCGGTTGCTGCGCTGTCGGCCGCGACGGTCGCCATTTTCCTGCACGGTCTCGTCGACTCGTTCCTGAGCTTCACGGGCACCTACGTCCTGATCGCGCTAACACTTGGTCTGACGACTGCTTCGCTGGCTCTCAACTCTACCCATGCGCATCGCATTTGACGGCACGACGCTTCGGCCCGGGCGGACCGGTGTCGGTTACTACACCGAGCACCTCCTCCACCATCTCGCGGCGCAAGCTCCGGCCGATCAGATCGTCGTGATCTCGAATCGCGCGGTCGACACGACGCGGCCGCTCCCCTCGTCAGTGAGCGTCGCGAGCTCGTCGTGGCGCGTGCCGCGAATGGTCTGGATGCAGACGCTGGCGCCGCGGCTGCTGCGCCGGCAGCAGGTCGATGTCGCGCATTTTACCAACGGGATGGTGCCGGTGGCATCGCCGGTACCGACGGTCGTGACGATTCACGACATGAGCCTGACCTTGTATCCGCGTTACCACCCGCCCCGCCGTGTGCTGCTGAACCGGCCGCTGGTGGATCTGGCGGCCCGGCGCGCCGACGCCATCATCACCGTCTCGCAAAGCGCGAAGCGGGACATCGTCCGGCTCTACGGCCTGCAGCCGGAACGGGTCCACGTCGTTCATGAAGCGGCCGCACCCGAATTCCGGCCGGTGCACGACACCACGGAGCGGGAGCGGGTTCGACGCCGGTATGGCCTGGCCGATCGGTTCATCCTGTACGTGGGGACGATCGAACCGCGCAAGAACCTGCCGAAGCTGATCGAGGGGTTCGCGCGGCGGCGGAAGTCGGGTGACTTGCCACATCAGCTGGTCTGCGCCGGTCCGTACGGATGGCTGAGCCGCGATATCGAAGATCGGATCGAGCGCCTGCAGATCGAAGATGCGGTGCGCTTCACCGGTTACGTCCCGTTCGAAGATCTCCCGGCGCTCTACAGCCTCGCCGAGATGTTCGTCTTCCCGTCGCTCTACGAAGGATTCGGTTTGCCGGTGATCGAGGCAATGGCGTGCGGCACGCCGGTCATCACCGGACACGTCGGGGCGTTGTCGGAAGTCGCCGGCGGAGCGGTCGAGCACGTCGACCGTCTGGATGCCGAATCGCTCGGCGACGCGATCGTCGGCCTGGCGCGCAGCCGCGAGCGCCGCGAAAACTTTTCGGCGCTCGGCCTGCGCCGATCCCATTCCTTCTCGTGGGAGCGCGCGGCCCGCGAAACGCTGGAGGTCTATCGACAGGCGGCCGGCAGCGGCGGTACGGCGACGAGACCCGCGCCCGTCTATGGGGACGTTGGCGCCGAAGCGGTGACCTCGGTTCCTCATCCGCACGTCGCCGCACGAACCCCGACCACCTCGAGCACCCCGTGACCCCTGCGAATCTTGTCCTGTTCGGCCAGGCCTACTTTCTCAGGTTCGATCCCAAGCTGTGGGACGCGCGGCAGCCCTACGCGCCGCTCGGCGCGCTGTATGCCGCCGGCGCGGTGCGGGCGCGCGGGTATGCGGTCGAATTCTTCGACGCGATGCTGGCCGAGTCGGAAGCCGAGTGGGAGGCGGCTCTCGATCGGCACCGGCCGCGCTACGCCGTGCTCTACGAGGACAGCTTCAACTACCTGAGCAAGATGTGCCTGCTGCGGATGCGTGAGGCCGCGCTCGCGATGATCGATGCCGCGTGCGCGCGTGGCGTCACGGTCGTGGTCGCAGGTTCGGACGCCAGCGACCATCCGGGGCTGTATCTGGACCGCGGCGCCGGCGTGGTCGTGGCCGGCGAGGGCGAAGCGACGCTCGTCGAGGTGCTGGACGTCCTGACCGGCCGCACCGGCCGATCGCTCGGCGAGCTGTCTGGCGTCGCGCTTCGCGCCGAAAGCGGGGAGGTCGTTCGGACGAGCCGCCGCGAGATCATTCGCGATCTCGACGTGCTGCCGCGCCCGGCCTGGGATCTCATCGACGTCGAGCGCTACCGCCGGATCTGGCTGGCCAGACACGGCTACTTCTCGATGAACGTGGTGACCACCCGCGGCTGTCCCTATCACTGCAACTGGTGCGCGAAGCCGATTTACGGTCAGCGCTATACGGCGCGATCGGTCGACAACGTCGTCGACGAGATTGCCTGGCTGAAGGAGACCTATCGTCCCGATCATCTCTGGATTGCCGACGACATCTTCGGTTTGAAACCGGGATGGATCGAACGCTTTGCCGAGCGCATCGTCGAACGCGGCGCGCTGGTGCCGTTCAAGTGCCTGCTGCGCGCCGACGGCGCGACCGACGCGGTCGTGCAGGCCCTCCGCCGCGCCGGCTGCCGCACCGCCTGGATGGGCGCCGAATCGGGCTCGCAGCGGATTCTCGACGCGATGGAAAAAGGCACGCGCGTCGACCAGATTGCCGCCGCGACCAGAAAGCTGCAGGCGGCCGGCATTGCCGTCGGTTTCTTCCTGCAGTTCGGCTATCCGGGTGAGACGCGCGCCGACATCGAGTTGACGCTGCAGATGGTTCGCGATTGCCGGCCGGACGACATCGGGATCTCCGTGTCCTATCCGCTCCCCGGGACGCCTTTCTACGAGCGGGTCAAGGCGCAGCTCGGCGACAAGCAGAACTGGGTGGATTCGAACGATCTGGCGCTGATGTACCCGGCCGCCTACCCAGCCGGGTTCTATCGTGTCCTGCACGCGCTGGTGCACGCCGAGTTCCGGTCGCGGCGGCTGTTCGCCGGGCGATCCCTGCGGGAGCGGGCGGCCGCGATCTACCACACCGTCCGTCTGCCGCTGTTGCGGCGGCGCCTCGATCGCCTCGCGAGTCAGAAGCCCTCGTCGCCGATCGTCGTCCTCCGGCCGGTGCTCACGCAGCAGGCGGCTGCCATCCCGACGGAGCAGCCATGACGTCGACGCTGGCGACGGCGACGCTCGTCAGGCTGGCGGAGCTCACCAACCACACGTTCGTGCTGCCGGTCGTGATTTTCTTTCCGACCAGCCGTTGCAACAGCCGGTGCGTCTCCTGCGACTGGTGGCGCTCGAGCGGCGCCGACGACTTGAGCCTGCCGGAAATCGCGATGCTGGCCCAGACGCTGCCGGCTCTCGGGACGCGCCTGGTGGTTTTTTCAGGCGGCGAACCGCTGCTCAGGCCCGACGTGTTCGAGGCGGCGGGGCTGTTCCGTGCCAACGGTCTCTCGCTGCATCTGTTGACGAGCGGCGTCCTGCTCGAAAAGTGCGCCGTCGAAGTCGCCGGTGAATTTTCCCGCGTCATCGTCTCGCTTGATGCCTCGACCGAAGAGCTGTATCAGGCGGTGCGCGGGATCGGTGCGCTTGGTCTGGTGGAGAAGGGGGTCGCGCGGCTGCGGCGCCTGGCGCCGGCCATTCCGATCACGGCGCGGGCAACGCTTCACCGGATGAACTTCCGGGAGCTGCCGCACCTCGTCGAACATGCCAGGGCGATGGCGCTCGACGGGATCTCGTTCCTGGCAGCCGACCTGTCATCGTCAGCGTTCGGCCGCACGTATCGCGCCGTGCCCGATGGACTTGCTCTCGACCCTCGCGAGGTGGCCGAGTTCACGACGATCGTCGAACACACGATCGCCCGCTATCGTGACGACTTCGAATCGGGATTCATCGCCGAGTCGCCGGCCAAGCTGCGGCGGCTGCCGCAGTACTACGACGCCATGGCGAACGGGCGTTCATTTCCTCCCGCCGGCTGCAGCGCGCCGTGGATGTCGACGGTCGTCGAGGCGAACGGCGCGGTCCGGCCGTGCTTTTTTCACGATCCGATCGGCAACGTGCGCGACACGCCGCTCGGTTCGATTGTCGCCCGGGACCTGTCGCGATTCAGAGAGACGCTCGACGTATCCGCCAATCCGATCTGCGGCCGGTGCGTCTGTTCGACGAAAGTCGGGTGGAGAAGCGTGCCGTGGCAGTGACGCTGGCCGGAGACACCCGTCAGGCGTTCGACAGCGTGGCCGCCGACTATCACCAGTCGAACAGCGACAACCCGCTGCTGCGCGAGATGCGGCGGCGGACCGTCGCCGCGGTGCGGCGCCACGTGCCGCGGCACGGGACGATTCTCGATCTCGGGTGCGGTCCAGGGACCGATGCCGAAACCCTGGCGCTCAGTGGCTACTCGGTCATCGCGATCGACGAATCCCCGCGGATGATCGCCGAAGCGCGCCGGCGGACCATTGCCGGCCGTGTCGAGCTGCGAACGCTCGGCATCGAGCAGCTCGACGAGTTGCCGGCGGCATGCGTCGACGCCGCGTACTCGGACTTCGGTCCTCTGAACTGCGTCGCGGATCTCGACGGGGCGGCCCGGTTGATCAGCCGTCGCGTCCGTCCCGGCGGCTTGCTGATCGCGTCGGTGATCGGACGCATCTGCCCGTGGGAGCTCGCCCTCTACGCCGCGCGCGGTAACTTCGAGCGCGCCGGTCTGCGGTTGGCGCCAGGGCGAGTACCCGTTCCGCTCAACGGCCACACGGTGTGGACGCGCTACTACACCCCGAGGGAATTCGAGGGGGTGTTTCGAGCCGCCGGCTTCCGCCGCGTCTCGCTGCGGGCGCTTGGCCTGTTTGCGCCGCCGCCGTACCTGCAGGCATTTGCCGGACGTCACCCGTCGCTCGTTCGCGGCCTGCAGCGTGTCGACGATGCGGTCGGCGGTTGGCCGGTTCTGCGGAACGCCGGTGATCACTTCCTGATCGTGTTGCGGAAAGACGGCCGGGACGCGTGAACGCGGCACCATGGCTTCCGCGCTTCCTCTGTCCCGAGTGTCGGGTGCCGGCGAGTCATGACGGGCCGGGAGTGCACTGTGCGCAATGCGGGACGAGCTTTGCGGAGCGGGGCGGCGTGCACCGCTTCCTCACCACCGGCGACGAGACGGCCTTCGCGGCCCAGTACCGCAGGGTGCGCGGGCACGACGGGCATCGATCGACCAGCGCCGAGTATTACCGGATGCTGCCTTCCGTGCCGCGCGAGCATCCACAGGCCGCCGAGTGGCGCATCCGGCGCGAGAGCTACGCGCATCTGCAGGAACACGCGATCCCCGCGATCTGGTTCGGACCGATGCGGGTTCTCGAGCTGGGCGCCGGGTGCGCGTGGCTGTCTTACCGGCTGGCGACGCTCGGCTATCGCGTCGTGGCGGTCGATCGTCTCGATGACGATGTCGACGGATTGGGCGCCTGCCGACACTATCCCGTGGTCTTTCCGGCCGTGCAGGCCGACTTCGACCGGCTGCCATTCGAACCGCAGCAGTTCGATGTGGCCGTCTTCACCGGATCGCTGCACTACTCGCCGGATCCGGCGGCGACGCTGCGCGAGGCGGTGCGCATGCTCGTTCCCGGGGGCGTCGTGGCGGTGATGGATTCGCCGACGTTCGTCCGCTACCCCGACGGTGAGGCCATGTTGGCGGATCAGGACACGCGCATGCGGACCGAGCAAGGCATCGCCAACCCGATCCGGTCTGGCGTCGGCTTCCTGACCTACGCATCGATGGAGCGCATCTTCGCGACGCTGGGTCTTCGAGCGCGCTGGCATCCGTCGCGTGGACCGCTGGCCTGGCGGGTTCGCCGCCAGCTGTCACGCCTGCGGCTGCGGCGCGCCCCGGCAGCGTTCGGCGTGTGGGTGGCTCAATGATCGTCCTGTTCAATCCGTTATCGACCACGCCCGGCAAACAGCCGCTGCCGCTGTCGGTGCTGTCGCTGGCCGCGGTGCTCGAGGGCCGCCAGCGGTGGGCGCTTGTCGACGGCAACGTGTCGACCGATCCCGCAGCCGATATCGTCGCGCTCTTGCGGAGTGCGCCGGCCGGCGAACCGCAGCTGCTCGGCGTCACCGTGATGCCGGGCCCGCAGCTGCTGCAGTCGGTCGAGGTGTCGCGAATCGTGCGCGGCGCACTCCCGCACGTGCCGATTGTCTGGGGCGGCTATTTCCCGACGCAGCACACCGACACGGTCCTCAACTCGTCGTACGTGGACTTTGTCATCCGTTCCCAGGGCGAACAATCGCTCCTGGCGCTGATCGACGCACTGCAGAGCGGTCTCGAAGGCGCGCGCTTCGACGAGTGCCCGGGCTTGTCGTGGAAAGACCAGGACGGCAGCGTGGTCCACAACCGGACTGCACCGATGACCGCGCTCGACGACCTGCCGGACCTGCCCTACGGGCGCGTCGACATGAGCCGGTACATCCAGCCCACCTACCTGGGCCAGCGAACCGTGGCCCACAATTCATCGTTCGGCTGCCCGTTCTCCTGCAGCTTCTGCGCAGTCGTCGCGATGACGAATCGCCGCTGGCTGGCGCAGTCTCCGGCGCGGATCGAGCGGACGATTCGCCATCTGGTCAGCGAATACCGAATCGATGCCGTGCAGATGCACGACATGGACTTCTTCATTTCGGAAGCGCGTGCGGCGGAGTTCGCCGAGCGGATTGCGCCGCTCGGGATTGCCTGGTGGGGCCTCGGACGTGTCGACACGCTGATGCACTACTCGGACGAGACGTGGCAGGCGTTGGTCAGATCGGGACTGAAGATGGTGTTTTCGGGCGCCGAGTCCGCTTCGGACGCGACGCTCGCCGCGATGAACAAAGGCGGCAATGCCTCGCCGCGTCTGACGCTCGAGCTCGCGAAGCGGATGAAGAGCTTGGGCGTCGTTCCGGAACTTTCGTTCGTCCTCGGCGCGCCGCCGGATCCGATCGGCGATATGGAGAAGACCTTCGAGTTCATCCGCACCATCAAGCGGGCCAACCCGTCGACCGAAGTGATTCTCTACACCTACACGCCCGTGCCGATGGACGGCACGCTCTACGCCGAGGCGGCGCGCCTCGGGTTCGCCTTTCCCCAGACGCTCGAAGAGTGGGCCTCTGACGAGTGGCGGCAGCTGATGCTGCGTCGCGGCGACGGCATCCCGTGGCTCGACGGATCGATCCGGAAACAGGTGCGGAACTTCGAGCGGGTGCTCAACGCGTTCTATCCGACGATCACCGATCGCCGGCTGACGCCGCTGCGCCGCATGCTGCTGCGCTCGGTCAGCGGCTGGCGCTACGCGGCGAAAGTCTACACGGCGCCGATCGAGCTCCAGGCGCTGCAGCGCCTGATGCGCTACCAACGTCCGGAGACCACGGGGTTCTGACATGCAGCTGGTGGCTTCACTTCGACGGCTGGCACGCGCCGCGGGATCACTCGGCTCGGGCGGACCCCTCACCGCCCGGGAGGGGTATGCACTGTGGGCCGATACGTATCCACCGCAACCGCACAACCCGTTGATGGAGGCCGAGCAGGCGGTCGTTCAGCCGATCATCGATGCGGCGATGCCGACGCAGGCGCTCGACGTCGGCACCGGAACCGGCCGCTATCTCGGGCTGCTGCAGTCGGCAGGTGCCAGAAGCGTCATCGGCCTCGACATGTCTCTGCCGATGCTGGGCCGGACCTCGCGCGATCTGCCGCGGGTCTGTGCCGACGCCTGCCGGCTGCCGTTCCGCGACGCGTCGTTCGATGTGGTCTGCTCGTCGCTGATGGTCGGCGACGTCGCCCATCTCGAATCGTGGATTCGGGAAGCGACGCGTGTGCTCGCCCCCGGCGGTCACCTGATTTATTCGGATTTTCACCCCTCCTGGGCCGCTCGACGATGGCGCCGCACGTTCCGGGACGCGGCTGGCCGTCTTCGCGAGCTGGCCTACTTTCCGCATCAGATCAACGAGCACCTGGCGCTGCTGCAGGCGTCACCGCTGGCGGTTCGGGCGATTCGTGAACCGCGGATTGCCGGCCGGCCTGCCCCGGTCGTCGTGGTGTTTCACGCGGTGAAACCGGGGATTCGCGCGTGGTTCCAACGGAGCCACGCCATTCGACAGGCCCAGGGCGAGTCCGCTTGATGTGGAGCTGGGCCCGGCCGGTGGCGCTGGTCAACGCTCGGGTCCTGACCCCGGACGGCACCGTTCCCTCGCTGCGCTTCGGTTCCAGGATTCTTTCGCTGGGTGGGCCGCCGCGGCGCGGCGACACGGTGATCGACCTGCGCGGTGCGTTCGTCTTGCCGGGTCTGATCAACGCTCACGAGCATCTCGAGCTGAATCATTACGGGCCGTTGAAATGCCGCGATCGCTACGAAAATGCCAGTGCCTGGATTGACGACCTGCGGCCGGCGCTGCAGCGCGATCCGTCGATCCGGGTCGGTCGGTCGCATCCGCTGAAAGCCCGGCTCTTCATCGGCGCGCTGAAAAATCTCCTGTCGGGTGTCACAACCGTCGCCCACCACAATCCGCTGTACCGGGAGATCGGTCGCGCGTTCCCGATCCGCGTGTTGCGCCGCTACGGCTGGGCGCACTCGTTTACCCTCGAACGTCAACCAGTGGGCGCGCGCGGTGAAGTCGGCGGCGACGTCCGTGAACGGTGCCTGACGACGCCAGCGAGTGTGCCGTTCATGGTTCACGCCGGCGAGGGCACCGACCGCACGGCGGCCGAGGAGTTGCAACGGCTCCACGCGCTCGGATGCCTGCGTCCCAATACGGTGATCGTCCACGGTATCGCGATGACCGAAGTCGATTGGGACCGTGTCCAGGAGCGCGGTGCCAGCCTGGTGTGGTGTCCAGCCTCCAATGATTTTCTGTTCGGGACGACTGCCGCGGTCCGGTTGCTGCTCGACTCGAATGAGCGCGCGTGGCAGCACATCTGCCTGGGCAGCGACTCGCGAATCAGCGGCTCGCGCGATCTGCTGGAGGAGCTTCGCGCCGCGGCAGCCTGGCGGATCTCGCCACCCGAACTGCTGCGAATGGTGACAGTGGCGCCCGCCCGAATTCTGCAACTGCGGGAAGCCGGCAGCATCGCCGTCGGGTTGCCCGCCGACCTGATCATCGTCCCGTCGCGCGAGTCGACGCCGGCGGACGCCCTGCTCAACGCCTCCCGCCGCGATCTGGCGCTCGTCACCATCGCTGGCCGGCCGGTCGTCGGTTGTCCATCTCTCTCGGCCGTCTTCGTCGCGCGACACACTACCGCCCAACCGGTTGCCGTCGACGGCGTGGAGCGTCTCGTGAACTGCCGTCTGGCGGATGCCATTGCCAGATGCCCGATTCGCGAACCGGGCGTCGAGTGCCTGTCATGAGCGGCTACTCCCGGCTGGTCGGCATGTCGGCGGCGTTTGCGACATCCAACGCGGCAAGGACCGCCATCTCGTTCGCGACCTCACTCGTCATCGCGCGCGGGATCGGCGTCGATGGCTTCGGGCGGTGGACATTGTGCATGGCGTGGGCCGCCGTGCTGACGATGTTGTTCGACCTTGGTTTCGGTGTGCTGCTGACGCGGGAGGCCGCGCGTGACAGTCCCTCGACCGGCCGCGACGTCATCGTCGGTTTGCTGGTCAGGCTCGGCCTGTTCCTTCCGGTGGGCCTCGGGTTCGCGTTCGCGGCGCGATGGCTGTCGGCCGACCCGGAGACGGTGGTCGGGCTGACGATCGCGCCCGCGATTGCCGCAGCCGGCATCGCTTACGGTTCTCTGGCGCCGGTCTTTCGAGCCTGGCCGCGCGCGCTCGTCGCCGTGCTCGCCGTGGAAACCGGCGGCGCGGTCGTGCAGTGGGCTGCTGCCTGGTGGCTGATTCACGCCGGGGGGGCCGTGACGGAACTGCTGACACTGGCGGCCGTCATTCAGGCCCTCCAGTTCCTGGCGGCCCTTCTGCTGTGGCCTGCGATCGTCCGCCCCAGAATTCGCATCGAGTGGCCCGGCCCTAGCGCGATCCTGCCCGTGCTGCGCGAGGCGATGCCGTTTGCAGCGGCCGGTCTCATCGCCAACGCCCAGCTCAGGATTGCGCCGGTCTTGCTGGGATTCCTGGGCGCTCCGGCGGCGATTGCGTCTTTTGGCGTGGCGGCGCGGATCGGCGGGTTGGCGCGGATGCTGCCGCAGGCGGCGTTTGCCGGGGCGCTGCCGGTCTTGTCCGAAGAAGCGCGGCACAGTACGTCCGATGCGGTGCGGTCCCGTTTCGATCGGACGCTTCTGGCGTTCTCGCTGTTGAGCGCGCTGATCATCGTGTTGACCGCCAGCTCGATCGTCTCGTTCACGTACGGCGACGGATTCAGCGGCGCGGTCCTTCCGCTGATCTGGACCGGCATCGGGCTCATCCCGACGCTGATGAACAGCGGGCGCAAGGTGTATCTGTATGCTTCCGGCTGCGAGCACGTGGTTGTGCGATGGAGCGCCATCGCGCTGGCCATCCAGGCGGCCGCTTGTGCGGCGCTGATCCCCTCGTTCGGGGCCGCTGGAGCGGCGGCCGGACTGGCCATCGGCGAAGCGGCGGTGTCGTGGCCGCTATACAAGACCGGCGTAAAGCCGCGAGAACTCGGCGGCCGTCCAGTCGGCGTCATGGGCGACAGCCCAATCGTGGGCTGACCGCGCCAGACGCCGGCGTTCGACGGGATCGTCCAGCAGCGAGATGACCGCGTCTGCGAGAGCGTGAGGATCGTTTGTCGGCACGGCGCGGGCGCGCGTCGTCGCCCAATCAGCCACGTAGCCGACAGAGGTGCCGACAACCGGCAGGCAGGACGCGGCTGCCTCGAGTGCCACGACGCCTGCCGCCTCGTGACGCGACGACGACACGTACAGATGAGCCCCGCGATACAACGTCGCCACTTCTTCGCTCGGCAGGACCCCGTGAAACGTGACGTGCGGATCGAGCCCCCCTTCTCGAACCGCGTCGTGGATGGCGCCTCTCATCGTGTCTTCGCCGGCAAGATTGAGATGGACCTCGCCAACCGTATCGACCACCCGGCGAAATGCCGTGATGAGCGTCCGATGATCCTTGACCGGGTTGAGGCTGGCAACGTTCAGCAGCCGCCACGGCGGTCCTTCGGGCGACGCAGTCGTGTTTTTGAAAACGTTCGAGCTCACGCCAAGCGGAATGACCGATGGTTTCGCGCCGTGGACGCGCGCCAGGCGGTCCATGTACGAGGTGCAGACCGTGACGCGCGAGGCGAGTCTGACCGCCCCCGCCACCGCAAGGCGATGCCGCCGGCGGATCTGGAGACCGTAGCCGATATCCCGGAGGGCCGTGAATTCACCGCTGTCGCAGGTGACAACCGAAGGCACGCCGAGCCGACGTCCGGCGATGGCGGCGATGAGGCCGGCCGGCACCGCCCAGTAGCCGTGAATCACATCGAACGGGCCATCACGCCGCAACGCGTCAACCGCGGTCGAATATTGTCGACCGATCCCGGTGGGTCTGCCGAGATCGCGGATGGTTGCTCCGAGCAGCGGATAGGTGCACGGCTGTTCGTAATAGCGCAGCGCGTAAACGAACACCTCATGCTGGCGGGCGAGCCGTTCGATCAACCAGAGCAGCGCGGGTATCACCTTGTCGCGGCCGCTGCGGTCGACGCCGCCGGTGACGAGCAGGGCGATGCGCACGAGCGTGGATTCTTTCACAGAATCTCCGACACGCCGTGAACGTCCTCAACGTCAACTTCGACTTCGATCCGAGACTGACCGATCCCGAGCAGCTCCTCGACCGCTACACGACGCTCACCGGCTGGAGTGAAGCGCTCCTCGAAGCGGGCGCCGCTCGCGTGGTCGTGCAGCAGGCGTTTCAACGCCCGGCGACCGTTGTCCGTAACGGCATCCACTACCAGTTCGTCTCCAGTTCACGTGACGTTCATCCGGAGCTGACGGATGTGGACGTGGTGCATGTCAACGGGCTGGGCTTCCCGGGCCGCACGCGTCTACTCCGGGCACGGCTGCCGTCAACTGCCGCGGTCCTGATCCAGGATCACGCCGGCGGTCCGCCGCCCGGCAACGTGCCGTCCCGCGTCGTGAGACGCCTTGCCTTCCGATCCGTCGATGCGTTCCTGTTCACCGCATTCGAACAGGCCACGGCGTGGCAAGAGGCCGCCATCATCGGGCGCCACCAGCCGATCTACGAGCTGCTCGAGGCGAGCACGCGATTGAAACCGATCGCCCGGGCCGCGGCGCGCCAGGCGAGCGGCGTCGACGGATCGCCGGCGGTCCTCTGGGTCGGGCGGCTGAATGCCAACAAAGATCCGTTGACCGTCATCGACGGTTTCGAGCGGGCATCGGCGGCGCTGCCGGGCGCGATGCTGACGATGGTGTTCGGTTCGGACGAGCTGTTGGCCGCCGTTCGACGCCGGGTCGCCGCGTCGCCAACGCTGGAGCGGCGCGTCCGTCTCGCCGGCTCCGTCCCGCAGGACGACCTGCCTGCTTATTACAGCGCCGCGGACCTCTTCGTGCTCGGCAGCCATCACGAGGGCAGCGGCTACGCGCTGCTCGAGGCAAGTGCCTGCGGCGCGATGCCGGTGGTGACCAGCATTCCGGCCTTTCGAGTGATCACCGGCGGCGGCGCATTCGGTTCGCTGTGGACGCCAGGCGACGGGCAGTCGCTGGCGCGGGCGCTCATTGCCACCGCGGGACAAGATCTCGATGCGCTGCGAGCGGCGGTTGCGCTGCACTTCGTCAAGGCGCTCAGTTGGCCGGTCGTCGGTCGACGGGCCATCGAGATTTACGCTGAAGTCCGGGCACGGCGCGGCCGCTCGCGCTAGGTCTGGCCATCGCGGTACACTAGTCGTCACGTTGCCCACCGAGTCGCTCACGCCGCTGACGTTGGCCGGAATCGCTCGATGTGGAGAAGGCCGCCTGGTCGGCGCCGATCGCGTGGTGGATGCGATCTCGATCGATTCGCGGACGCTCGCCCCCGGCGCGGTATTCGCCGCCCTGAAGGGCGATCGGTTCGACGGCCATGAGTTCGCGCAGACCGCGGCTGAACGAGGGGCCGCTGGTCTGCTGGTCGAGCGCCTGCTGCCCATCGAACTGTCCCAGGTGGTCGTCACGGATACGCTCAGCACGCTCACCGCTTGTGCGCGGGCCCACCGCCGCCAGTTCTCGGGCGCAGTGGTTGCCGTCACCGGCAGCAACGGCAAGACGACCACCAAAGAAATGATCGGCGCGGTATTGGCCACCCTCGGACCGTGTCTCATCACCCGCGGCAACCTGAATAATCACATCGGCGTGCCGCTGACCCTGCTGGCGCTCAAGCCCGAACATCGTCATGCGGTGATCGAGATGGGCGCCAACCATCGAGGCGAGATTGCCCATCTGGCGGCGACGGCCGAGCCGGCAATCGGAATCGTCACCAACGCCGGCGCCGCACATCTCGAAGGCTTCGGGTCGCTCGACGGTGTCGCGCAGGGCAAGGGCGAACTGTTTGCCGCGCTGCCGCGTGACGGTGTCGCCGTCATCAATGCGGACGATCGCTATGCGTCGCTATGGCAGTCGCTGGCGTCCGGCCGGCAGATCGTCACGTTTGGTCTCGAGGTGAGCGCTGACTACTCAGCGAAGAACGTCAGCGCGTCGCTGGAACAACACGGACCCCGGCTCGAGTTCGATCTCGTCGCGCCGTCAGGGACGGTTCATGTGCAGCTCGCGCTGGCTGGCCTGCACAACCTTCGCAACGCGCTTGGTGCCGCCGCCGCGGCGCAGGCGGCCGGGGCCTCGCTCGACGCCGTGGCGGCCGGGCTGTCCGCTGTCAAACCGGTCAAGGGTCGACTCGAATTCCGGCCGGCGGTCAACGGCGCGGTGATCGTCGACGATTCGTACAACGCGAATCCAGGATCGTTGAAGGCTGGCCTGGACGCGTTCCGGTCGTTCTCCGGTGCGCGGTGGCTGGTGCTCGGCGACATGATGGAGCTCGGGCCGGCAGCCGACGACCTCCATCGTGAGATTGGCGCCTACGCCCGCGAGAGTGGCATCGAACGGCTGTTGGCGGTAGGCGCGCGTGCCAAGCGGGCCGCTGACGCGTTTGGTCCCGGTGCCGCGTGGTTCGAGACCGTCGAAGATTTGATTACCGAGGCGCGACGCAGCCTGCGAGCCGACGTCGCCGTGCTGGTCAAAGGCTCGCGTGCGAACCGGCTGGAGCGGGTGACGCAGGCGCTCGCCTCCGAGCCCAACGAGGCAACGTGACGATTCCGCGTCCGCTCCGCTTCACCGATCCCACCCGATTTGGCCGTGTCGCCGTCCTCATGGGCGGCACATCGTCGGAACGCGACGTGTCGCTCGACTCCGGACGCAACGTGCTGGACGGTCTGCTCCGCAGAGGCGTGCAGGCCGAAGCGGTCGACGGCATTCCCGCGCTGGTGACGGCGCTCGTGGCCAAACGATTCGACCGGGTCTTCAACATCCTCCACGGACAACGCGGCGGCGGCGAGGACGGCGTCGTTCAGGGGTTGCTCGAGTCGTTCGAAGTGCCGTATACCGGGTCGGACGTCCTCGGCTCGGCGTTGTCGATGGACAAGATCCGTACGAAACAGGTGTGGATCGCGCTCAACCTGTCGACCCCGCGCTACGTGGGCGTCGGGCCGGCCGACGATGTCGCGGGCGCCGCCCGCGCGATCGGTCTGCCGGTCGTCGTCAAGCCAGCGAGCGAGGGATCGAGCGTTGGGGTGAGCCGCGTGAAGAACGAGGCGGAGCTGACGAAAGCCGTCGAGCTGGCACGTCAGTATCCTGGCGAACTGCTGATGGAACAGCTGATCGAGGGAGACGAGTACACGGTGGCGATCGTGGGAGACCATCCGCTGCCGAGCATCCGGATCGTGCCCGCCGGGGAGTATTACGATTACCACGCGAAGTACATCGCGGAGACGACCCAATACATCTGTCCGGGACTCGATGGACAGGCCGAGTCGGAAATGGGTGCTCTGGCGCTGCAGGCCTTCCGCGCCGCAGGTTGCCGTGGCTGGGGGCGGGTCGATTTGATGCGTGACCGTGGCGGGCGCAATTTCCTGCTCGAGGTCAACACCTCGCCCGGCATGACCAGCCATTCGCTCGTACCCAAAGCGGCACGGGCAATCGGCATCGAGTTCGACGAGCTCGTCTGGCGTATTCTCGAGATGACGACCTGAAACATCGTCGATCGAACGTGCTCAGGGACTAACGCAGCAGGGTGGAATTCGATTACGTCACGAAAACCGCCAGGGAACTGGAAGTTCTGCCGCTCGGGCCGGGGCGAAAGCAATATCCTGGAAACCGCCCTGGCCGGCGATCGGCTTCCGCTGAAGGCCACCCTCAAGGTGAAGTTCGATCCGAACAGCCGGGAACACCGGTCGGACTTCGTATTCACCGAGTATTCACAGCCGGCCCCCAAGCCGCGCTAGATCCGAGGCGGACCTGAGAGGTCCGCCCTCCGTACAGCGGACCCGTCACTGTCTTGTCTTTCCGCCGCCATCGTTTGTTCACAAAGATGCCGTCCAATGAAGTAGACGGACATGATGAAACCCATCAAACAGCTGGCGGCCATCGCGGTACTCATCGGCGTGGGCGGATCGGGTTACGCGGTCTACAGCTCGCGCGAGACCGAGGCGACCGCGACGTTTGTGACAGCTCCCGTGACGCGCGGCGCGATCGTCGACCGGATCACCGCGACCGGGACTCTCCAGGCCGTGACGAATGTGCAGGTCGGGACCCAGGTGTCCGGCACGGTCGAATCACTCGGCGCCGATTTCAACTCGATCGTCAAGCGTGGGCAGGTGCTGGCCCGTCTCGATCCGGCGCTATTTCAGGCGCAGATCGCGCAGCACCGCGCCAACCTGATTCGTGCAGAGGCGGAGGTTGATCGGCTGCGCGTCGCGCTCGACGACGCGCAATCGAAGCTGAGGCGTGCGAACACCCTGTGGCTGCAGGAGCTCCTGCCGCGGGCTGAGCTCGACGCCGCACAGGTCGCCGTTCGCTCGACCGAGGCGCAGATTCGATCGGCCGAGGCTCAGGTCGTCCAGGCTCGCGCCACGCTCAGACAGGGGGAGCTGAGCCTTCAAAACGCCGTGATCACGGCGCCGATCGACGGCATCGTGCTCGCGAGAAACGTTGACGTCGGACAGACAGTCGCGGCCAGCATGCAGGCCCCGACGCTTTTCGTCCTCGCCGCCGACCTGACGCGGATGCAGGTCGTCGCGAACCTCGATGAGTCGGACATCGGGCGGATCGCAGCGGGGCAGAGCGTGGCGTTTTCGGTTGACGCGCATGGCGAACGGATATTCAGCGGGGTCGTCGCGCAGGTCCGATTGCAGCCGCAGACGGTTCAGAGTGTCGTCACCTACGCCGTCCTGATCGACGCGCCGAACCCGGATCTGGCGCTCAAGCCGGGGATGACGGCCACCGTGACCATCGAGGTGGCCAGAAGAGACGACGTGCTGAGGCTGCCGGCGGCGGCACTGCGATTCCGTCCCGCGGCCGAGCCGGTTTCCGGACCGCAGGTCTGGCGCGCTGAGGGCGGTCAGCTGACCGCGGTGCGAGTCACGCCCGGTCTGAGCGACGGCCAGTTCACCGAGCTGGTCGACGGTCGGCTGTCGGTCGGCGACACGCTCGTCACGCGCCAGGCGACCCCCGACCAGCCGGTCCGGCCCGCCGCAGCGTCGCCGTTCCAGTTCATGCAGCCGCCTCGGCAACGGTGAACATTCCAGGGGGCTCGCGGCTTCGCCGCATTTTCCGGCTCCGTTCGCAAGGTGCTCGCCGCTTCGCGCCAAATGCTGATGGCGCCAAGCACTGTGTCGCGCCACGCCCAGAAATGTTTGGCGATCAGCACTGTGGAGCGACGCTTCCAGGCACGTCGCCGCGAAGCGCCCAGCACTTTGGGATGGAGCCGTCAGCACTGTGAAGCGAATCGCCCGAGCACTTTAACTTGAGGCTCTGTCTGTGTGGCGAAGCCGCCAGCACAATGGTGCGAAGCCGTCGTGATAGATTGCCAGAACCATGGCCGCGCACGCCGTTCTTACGACCGTCAGCAACCAGCCGGGGATTCTGTTCGGGCTCACTCGAGTGCTCGCCGACCGGCAGGCGAACATCAGTTACGTCGATATCATCCCGCACGCGGATCGCGACGCGGAGATCTACCTGGAATTTGCCGTCGATTCTGCCATCGAGCCGATTCTCGAGGACCTGCGCAGCGTGCCAGGCGTTTCGGCCGCGGAGCTGACGCCGTCGTTCGCAAAGATTTACGGCAAGCGGATCATCATCATGGGCGGCGGCGCCCAGGTCGGTCAGGTCGCGCTTGGGGCGATCGCCGAGGCCGATCGGCACAATATCCGGGGCGAGCGGATCTCGGTGGATACCATTCCCCTGGTCGGCGAGGAGGCGCTCGGCAGTGCCGTCCGCTCGGTCGTCCGGCTCCCCCGCGTCCAGCTGCTGGTGCTCGCAGGATCGCTGATGGGCGGCGAGATCACCAAGGCGGTCGAGGAAGTACGACAGAAGGGGCTCATCGTTATCTCGCTCAACATGGCGGGGAGTGTCCCGGATGTCGTCGATCTGGTCGTGTCGGATCCCGTTCAGGCGGGCGTGATGGCAGTGATGGCAATCGCCGACACCGCGAAGTTCGATATCGTGCGTCAGCAGAAACGAAAATACTAGCGTCGCACCTACCTCTTCGGAGCTCCTCAGCGCAGCCGAAACCACGTGGAGCGAAGCCGTTAGCACCCTGGTGCGCAGCCGAAAGCACGTTGGAGCGAAGTCGTCGGCACGATGGTGCGCAGCCGAAAGCACATTGCAGCGAAGTCGAAAGCACCTTGGAAGCGTCGAGCACCGTCCAACGAAGTCGAAAAGTGCGGCGAAGCCGAGAAGTGCGACGAAGGCGTGGGTGAAGCCGTGATGCTAGACTTCGGAGGCGATGGACCTTCTCGAGTTCGTGCGCGGCTGCACGTTCGACGACTTCCTGCTGACCCCGCAGTGTGGTGTCCTGCCGCGGCGAGATCCCGACAAAGTGGACCTGTCGGCTCGCGTGAGCGAGCGGCTGACGCTCAAGCGGCCGCTGCTGTCGGCCAACATGGACACCGTCACCCGCGCCGCGATGGCCATCGTCCTGGCCGAGGAAGGCGGCCTCGGCGTCATCGATCGGGGCTTTCGTAGCGGCGACATCGAAGCGCAGGTGGCCGAAGTGGCCGCAGTGAAGCGCCGGCAGCACGGCATCGTCGGCGACCCGCACAGCATTGCGCCTGAGCGCCGCGTCGCTGACGCCATCAGGCTGATGGAGCAGACCGGTGTCGGCACTCTGACGGTGGTGGATTCGGCCAATCGCCTGGTCGGGTTGCTCACCGAGCGCGACGTGCGCTTCGTGTCACCCGATTCAATCGTCGCCGAGCGGATGACGCCACGCGCCGCGCTGGTCGTACAGACCGGTCCGCTGTCGCTGGCCGAGGCCGAGCGATTGATGATTGCCCGCAAGATCAAGAAGCTGCCGCTGGTCGACGATGAGGGGCGGCTGGCCGGGCTGATGACCGCGAGGGACCTCGTCAAGCACAAGCAGCATCCGTTCGCGACGCGCGATGCGCAGGGCCGCCTGCGGGTGGGCGCGGCGGTCGGCGCGGTCGGCGACTATCTCGAGCGCGCGGCCGAGGTCGTCAAGGCGGGCGCCGATATGCTCGTCATCGACATCGCGCACGGCCACTCGCTGGTCATGGAGCGGGCGCTCGCCGAGATCAAGAAGCGCTTCGAATCGATCGACGTCGTCGCCGGCAATGTCGCAACCGCCGAGGGCGCCCGGTTCCTGCTCGATCGCGGCGCGAACGCCATCAAGATCGGCATCGGGCCGGGCGGCGGCTGCTCGACGCGCATCACCACCAATTTCGGCATCCCGCAGGTCGAGGCGCTGGTGCGCTGCCGGCACGAAGTGGACGGCCGCGTGCCGCTCATCGCAGACGGCGGCATCCGCCGCGACGGCAGCATCGCGCAGGCGCTGCTGTTCGGCGGGGACACGGTGATGCTGGGGAGCGCGTTTGCCGGAACCGACGAGGCACCCGGCGAGGTGGTCTTCAAGTCGGTGGTCGTTCCCGAGTCACAGAAGATCGTGAAGGTCCCCTTCAAGGTCTTCCGCGGCATGGCGTCGATTGGCGCCGTCCGCGACCGGCTCGATCTGGAAGACGCCGATCCGCGCGAGCTCGAGGCGATCGGCGCCGAAGGCATCGAGGTGAGCGTGCCGGCGCGTGGCTCGGCGCGTAATATCATTCACGAGATGCTGAAGCACCTCTGCTCGGCGATCAGCTACGGCGGGGCGACCAGTTTGAGCGAGCTCCAGGACCGGTTCCGCAACGACCCGGGGGCGTACATCGTCAAACTGACCGCGGCGTCGCGCCTCGAGTCGTTCCAGCGGTGAGTGTTCCAGCGTAAACCGAGTGCTCGTATCTGCCGTAAATAGCTCAGGATGCTGAAAGGCTGGCTGTCGATCGCTCTGGCCGGGCTGCTCGGGGCCCCCGCGGCTGCCCAGGCGCCGGCCGGCCGTCCCGGGAGTGTCCGCGTCACGGTAAGGGACGCTACCGACCTGCCGATCGAGGGCGCCACCGTCGCCGTGTCGACACCTGCGGGCGTGGTGGGCAGCGGAGCGACGAACGACCGCGGGCAGGCGACCTTTGAGGGACTTTCGCCCGCCGCCTACACGCTGAAGATCGAATCGCCTGGCTTCGAGCCCTTCTCGCAGTCCGATGTGATCGTGCGCGCCAGTGCCCGCACGTCACGCGACGTCGTGCTCCAGATTGCCGGCCTCGTCGAGCAGGTCGATGTCGCGCCCGCTGATGCGGATCGCGCGATCGTCAACGTCTTCACATCGCAGCTGACCGCCGATCAGATCGCGGCGTTGCCGGACGACCCCGACGAGCTGGCGCTCGCGCTGCAGCAGCTGGTCGGGGCGGAAATCGATCTGCGCATCGACGGCTTTGCCGGCCAGCTGCCGGCCGGCGCCCAGATTTCCGAGGTTCGGATCCGGTGGGATGGCGGCGGCGCCAACAGCACCGGGGGAGGACCGCGCGTCGAGGTCCGCACCACACCTGGCGGCGACCGGTGGCGGACGAATGCCAATTTCAGCGTGCGCGACGAAGGGCTGAACGCGCGCAACGCCTTTTCGAACGAGCGTCCCTCGGGCCAGACCCGCCAGTACGCGTGGTCGGTGAACGGACCCCTCGTCAGGAATCGCACCGGCGTCTCGCTGTCGATTGACGGGGCCGAGGCGATGGAGCAGCTGGCGATTCGCGCGCTGTCACCGTCAGGTCTCTATACGAACCTCGTTCGGCAGCCGAATACCCGGCTCGGCGTATCCGCGCGCCTCGAGCACGCGATCAATCCAGCACAGACCTTCCGCGTGGAGTTCCGCCGTAATGGCAGCGATGCAGAGAATCAGGGCATCGGTGAGTTCGACCTGCCCGAGCGTGCCTACGCGCGACATTCGTTCGACGGCGAGCTGCGGACCTCGCTCCGCTCGACGCTCCGCCGTCGCTACGTCAACGATCTGCGCGTGCAGTACCGATGGCAGGGAGCTGACTCACTGTCGATGAGCGACGCCACCACTCTCCGGGTTCTCGACTCGTTCGTCAGCGGCGGCGCGCAGGTGAGCGGCGGACGCCGGTCGCACGACTTCAACCTCGAGGACGAGCTCGAGTTCACCATCGCCGGGAAACATCAGATCACGACCGGCCTGTCGATTATTTCGGCGTTCGACAGCGGCAACGAGCTGCGCAACGGCACCGGCACGTTCACGTTTGCGAGCCTCGCCGATTTCGAAGCCGGACGGGCGACGACCTTCACGCGGCGGCTGGGCGATCCGGCGTTCGCCTACTCACTGCATCAGTTCAGCTGGTTCGTTCAGGACGACTATCGCCTTCGACGCAACCTGATGGTCAACCTCGGGCTCCGCCACGATTTCCAGACCCACCTCGCCGACTGGGTGAACTTCTCGCCCCGTCTCGGCGTCAACTGGACGCCGAATCAGCGGTGGCGAACAACACTGCGCGCCAGCGTCGGGCTCTTTCACCAGTATTTCGACGGTGGGATGTACGAGCAGACGATTCGAGTCAACGGCTTGCAACAGCGCGATCTGGTGATTTCCGATCCGGGTTATCCGGATCCGTTCAGCGGCGGTATTCAGCAGGGTGAGCGACCGATCGGCATCATCCGCGCGGGGACTAATCTCTCGATGCCGTTCACGCGCCGCGTCACGCTGGGGTTCGAGCAGCCGATTGGCAGGGGGCTGCGCGCACGGGCGGCTTACTCCCGCCAGACGGGGCATCAGCTGTTCCGCAGCCGCGACGTCAACGCGCCGATCGATGGCGTTCGCTCCGATCCAACGCTCCGCAATATCACGCAGCTCGAATCGACCGGGCGGTCGCGCAACGAGTCGCTGGAAACCGGCTTCAGCTACAACTATCAGCCGCGCCGCCTGTCGGTGAACCTGACCTACGTGTTCGGGGAGGCGTTCAACGAGACCGATGGCGCCTTTACCCTGCCGCCCGACAGCAACGACCTGTCGGGGGAGTGGGGCTATTCACGTCAGCACATCCCGCACCGGTTGAACGCCTCGTTCAACACCGATCTGTGGGCCGGGTTTCGTGTGGACGGCAGTTTCCGCGTCCAGTCCGCCACACCCTACAACATCACCACCGGGTTCGACGCGAATGGCGACGGCACCAATAACGAACGCCCGCTCGGCGTCGGCCGCAACACCGGCCGCGGCGCCGCGACGAAGAATGTCGACCTGACGATGACGTGGGGAATGAGGGTGGGGCGCAGGGGGCCGCTGCCCGCGGCGGCTCAGGGCCGGCCAGGTGGCCAGCCGGGCGGCCCTCCGGGCAACCAGAATCCGAATCCGGTGTTCCGGTTCGAGATTTATGCGCGCGCCACGAACGCTTTCAATCTCGTCAATCCGCAGAGCTTCAGCGGCGTGATGACGTCGCCGTTCTTCGGCCGTCCCACCTCGGCCTCCGCCGCACGGCGCATCGTCCTCGGCACGCGGTTCTGGTTCTAGCCGTTCTAATGTAGGGCGGGTCCTTTTGGGCCCGCCATTTCATTCAGACCCGCGTCGTTCGAGCGTACGCGGCGACCGCAAATGCGGCAGCGGCGCTGAGCAGCGCCGCTGCAGTCGTCCGGGGATGCAGCGCTGCAGCGGTGTAAGCGCTCCGCCTCATTGTGCGGCCCTTCCAATTGCGCCCGCGCTCGCCGCCGTCGTGGGCAACGGGACTGAACAGGTTGTCGGGCCGTCCAGCCAGCGGCTGGTCCGTCTTCTGCGACTCGAACAGCCTGCGCTCCATGAACGCGTCGGTCAACCGCGGCGCGACCGTGGCCATGCTCAGCACCCGGCCGCTCCCGCCCACGGTGATATCTCGCAAGGGCCTGACCGCGGCGGCGAGAATCGCATCGGCAACCAGCTCCGGAGCATAGACGGGCGGAGCGGGCTGGGGCTCCACGCCGATGTGCGATCGGGCCTTGTCGAAGAACGGCGTGTCGATGCTGGACGGCTTGATCAGCGTGACGGACACCGGCGCGCCTTCTTCCTCCAGCTCCATCCTGAGCGTGTCGGTGAACCCCTTGAGGGCATGTTTTGCCGCCGAATAATTGCCCTGCAGCGGAATGGCCCGGTCGGACAGCACGCTGCCGACGTTGATGAGCGCGCCGCCGGCCTGGCGCAGGTGCGGCACCGCCGCCCGCGAGCCATACACGACGCCCCAGTAATTGATGTCGAACTGCTGCCGCATCTCTTGCAGCGACAGTTCCATGATTCGACCGTACATCGCGACAGCAGCGTTGTTGATCCACGTGTCGATGCGGCCGTAGGCGCCAATCGCTGCCAGAGCGATCGACTCGACCGCCGAGGGCACCGAGACGTCGGCGGCGACATGGATCGCGCGGCCTCCGTGCCGGCGGATATCGTCGACGATCTCGCGCAGATCGCGTTCGTTCCGGGCAGCCAGCACGACGCTCGCACCGGCCAGAGCGGCCCTGCGGGCGGTTACCAGGCCGATGCCGCTCGACGCGCCGGTGATGACGATGACCTGCTCGCGGAGAGGTTTCAAGGTGAGATTCATACTGATGACTCCATGACGCCGTGAAGGCGCTGCCAGGTGCTGGCGCTCAGTGATTCGGGTGGCGGCTGTCGGACGACGTGAAGGGTGCCATGTTTGCGAAGCACCTCGAACTGCGAGCGCCCGTTCGCATAGGTGTAGACGAATTGGAGCTCATCGGGAGCAATCGCCGCCGCTTCGCACAACCACGGCCGCTGTCCGTCGATCTGCAGGCGGACGGTGCTCAGGAATCGCGCTTCCCGAAAGTAGAAACCCGTGAGCGGTGTGGCGTCGTCGGCCTCGCCGGCATTCGACACGATGAGCAGGGAAGGACCCTTCCACCCATACAGAACGTCCTGTCGTATCAGTGCTCGCGTGCGCCTACCCTCGGATCGCGCGGCGATTCGTGAGCGAGCTGGGTGCGTCGACGTTCGCGCCTTCGTCTACGCCGACTCCCAGGCGATTGACCAGCTCACCGCCGAGCCAGCCGGTGGCAATCGAGAGACCCAGTCCGACAAACGACAAGCTGAGCGCAAGCGAGCCGGGCAGGCCCGGGATCTCACGTCGCAGCCACCAGCTCAACGCGAACATCATCAGGACAATGACGTTGCCGAAGCCGTGCAGAAAGCCGATCCGCGACGCTCGCGTTCCCGACGGGATGGCGAGCCAGTCGATCGCGCCGAACGGCGCTGCCACGAGCCCCGAACCGATGCCGCCGGCAATCAACCAGAACGCGATTTCCGACCAGTAGCCGTTGCCCGTGACCAGCCGGATCACGTCGAACACCACAGCCGCCCCGAGCAGGCCCAGCGGAAACACGATGAGCATCGGATGCACCGGGTGGCCGAACAGTTTGGCGCGGCTTTCCATGCACACCTCCTCACCGGCGGGAGGTGCAAAAGAGTGACCGGACAGAAATTGGTGAGTTGAGGAGTTGGAGAATTGGTGAGTTGGTTTGGAGAAGTGGTGAATTACATGAGCTGCTTGCTAATTCACCAATCATCACCAACTCACCAATTCTCGTCCTAGTTCTGCTGTGTGAGCGGCCTCAGGATTGTGAGGTCCTGGCTGTCGACCGAATACTCGGTGAAGGGCTGGTACATTTCGTCCCAGCTCTGCTCGGACCAGAACACTTCGAGGTGAGGCGCCGGGTTCCAGCGGTTCTTGAGTGAATTGTCGTAGACGCCGACGCCGGCGATTTTGCTGCCGGCCGGAATCTTCAGGGGTTCGGCGAGCTCGTAATTGATCTGCCAGTTGAAGTCGAACTTCGGCACGTCGAGAATCGTGACGTCGCGGCCGTCGGGGTAGGTGACGACCCACTTCAGGCTTTTGCCGCGGAGATGCATGTGCGGCGACATGGCGTACAGGGTGATGTCCTCGGTGACCGGCGTGATTCCGGTCAAGTGCCAGTCGCCCACATAGGGCGGGATGTTCGGTGTGCCGCTGCGCCGGCGGGCGCCGCTCTCGTCAACCGTGTATTCGACTTCCTTGCCTTCCGCTCGGTAGAGCGACACCGCGCCCTTGGTGGTCGCGAGCGGATCACCTGCCTGACGGATCAGCACTTCGTACTTCACCGGTACCTTGTTGAACCAGATGCCGAGCCGCGAGCGATCGCTCTGCGGCTTGCCGATCGGGTTGTAGTGCATCTGCCAGTTGATGTACTTCCCCGCGGGGATCCGCTTGCCGACGTCCGGCCGATGCGCGTCGACGCCGCGGCCCGGGACGAAGGAAAGAAGTTTCGAAGAGCCGGGCAGGCCGAACTCCGCGTTGCGGGCGCCGCCACGGCCGTTCGAGCCTTCCGGCCGTACGATGCGTCCCTGCTCGTCGAGCGTCGCGCCTTCCGGCAGATCGACGAAATAGATCCCGGCGTGATGCACGACCGCGCGGTTGCCGGGCCGCAGCTCGACGACTTCGGCGAAACGGTCGATGTCGAACGGGACTTTCGTGTAGAAGTTCTGCACCGCCAGCTCGCCCTCGGCGGGCACGGGGAACTCGAGCGGCATCTCGATGATGTAGTCGGGCTCGCGGCCGTAGGTCCAGCCTTCGGCGAACTGCGGCGGCTTCGGCAGGTCGGCCGGATTGCCACGCGGGGCTCCGGCGTCCACCCACCGCACGATCGTGTCGATCTGTTTTTCGGTCAGGCTGCGGTCGTTCCGCATCGGCAGCGAGTGCTCGGGATCGGCGCCCCATGGCGGCATTTCCCGCGCGACCACCTTCGCCTTGATGCCACGCGCCCACGGCCGCGCGTCTTCGTAGGAAAGCAGGGTCATCGGCGCCACTTCACCGGGACGATGGCAGCCGGCGCACTTCTCGAAAATGATCGGCGCGACGTCTTTGGTGAACGTCGGAGCGTTGTTTTGGGCGGATGGTGACGCGACGGTGAGTGTCGCGGCGGTGACGGCGGCGAGGGTTCCGATGATCAGCGAAGCGGCCCGCTTCATGGTGGCTCCCTCTGGGACTTCGGCGGGCCTGAGAGGCCCGCCCTACGTACGACGCCGACCTACGTGGGGTGGACCTCTCAGGTCCGCCGCGTCCGACGTACGTAGGGCGGACCTCTCAGGTCCGCCGATCAATTCCGCCAAATTTTAGCCTATTTCCCCGCCTCCGGCGCACAGGTGGGCGCTGCCGACGTGATCGACGTCATGTTGAGGCGGCTGACCGGCGTCGCCTTGATGAGCAGCCCCCTCACAATCACGGTCTGGTCCTTGTATTCGGGCAGGCGGAACTCGGCGACTCCGATCAGGCGGAACTCGTTCTTTCCCGACGAGATCTTGTCCGGAACTTCCTTGGGCGCCGGGGCGTTGGCGATGCTGGCGACCGGATCGGTCGCCGCGACCACGACCCATTCGTTGGCGGCGCGCTGGCGCAGGCAGCCTGTCACGCTGACGATATCGACTTTGTTCGGGGCAGGCGCCTGCACGACGAGTGCGGCGCTCAACAGACCTGCCAGCATGGGAGCCTGCTTTTCTCCTACTTCGTCACGCCGGAGACTTGCTTTTGAAACCAGGGATTGCCGTAGTTGGTGAACGGTCCGCGATCGACCGAGATGGTCGTCGAGACCCGATAGTTGACCGGCGACACCATCCGCATCGAATCGCGGATGCGGATCGAGCGGCCCTTGAAGGTGAACGGCTCGCTCTCGTAATTGACGTTGTAGAACCCGCCCAGGTCGCCGCCGACCGGTCCGATCTGCAGGTACGAAAACCCGCGGCTGTCGACGAGGTGACGCGACAGGGTTTTGTTTTCCTTGTGGTAGGCGATCCGCTCGCGAATCGTGATCTTTCCCGATTGTCCTTTGGCCTGTGTGTCCGCTTCGTAGAATCGGCCGTCGATCGCTTTATAGGTGGTCGTCCCGGTCAGTTCGGTGGCCGGCCCGAGCGGGCTCTCCGGCACGATCCACTCGAACGACCACGTGCCGATGAAGTAGCTGTCGAAGTCGAACAGCGGCACCGGGTCGTCGGACTGCGTGGGCCGACCGAGTGCTGGCATCTGCCCGCGAGGACGATCCGGAGGCTGCTGCTGCGCGGAAAGCGACGGTAGCAAGAGCAGCAGCGCGGCGGCGGTCAGCGTGAGGAACGATCTCATGCGTCCTCCCGACGGCAGAGTCTACACCACACGTCGTTGGTCGTCCGTCGTCATACGTACGTAGGCCGGGCCTCTTAGGCCCGGCAGACAACGTCGGCAACCCTCTTGCTCTGAGTGCGTGGGTCGATGTCACGCCCTCCGCGCTTACAGGCGTTCAATTATCGAGGTTGCTATCGATATTTCCCGACGATCTGCACCGATCAGCGGCACGCTCATTTCAAGGATCGATCGATCGTCGACCTCGTTCGTGATCAGATCCGGTTCACTGCCGGCGAACAATCCATTGCAAATATTGCGTACTGCTTCATGGCGGACCACCTGCACATGCTCGTCGCGGGAGATGCCGAGCCGACCGACTTCAAGAAGTTTGCAATGCTGATGAAACAGTGCTCGGGTTGGAGATTTGCCCGGCAGCACGGCGACCGGCTGTGGCAGGCTGGCTACTACGATCGAGTGCTCCGCGACGACGAACACACCAAGGACGTGGTGCGGTACATCATCGACAATCCGATCCGGGCGGCGCTTGCACAATCACCGCATGACTATCCGTTCTGGGGATCGGACGTGTACACGCGCGACCAGGTATTGGACTTCGTTCAGGACGCCTGTCACATGGCGCACCTAAGAGGTGCGCCCTACGTACGTTGTTCGGGGGCCGCCGTTGGGCTAGCATCCTCGTCGAAAGGCGGAGCAACTGATGAAACGCCAGACCTTTGTGCTTGCCGTGCTGGTTGCCGCGACCGTTGCGCTCGGCGCGCAGCAGAACGCGCCTGCGCCGCCCAATCCGCTCGGACAACCGCTGGTCGATGGGACAGGAAAAGTGCGCGACGAAGCGATGCTCCGGACGCCGCTCCTCCCCGAGGACAAGAAGTACGCCGATCTGGACGGGCGGCGGATGAAGCAGTTCGTCATGGAGGTCGATGCGATCTCGCTCAAGGATCGCGACAGCGGGAACCTGTTCTGGGGACGAAACGTCGGGACCGCCGGCCATCTGGCGACACAGGACTGGGTGGAAGCCTACTTCCGCAAACACGGTCTGCAGAACGTTCACCGCAAGCCGTTCGATCTGCAGCCGGTGTGGACGCCCAAGGCCTGGGACATCAGCTTCACGAGCGGTGGAAAAACGTTCAAGCTGCCTTCTGCTCGGCCGGCGATGCGCGCCGCATCGACGCCCGCCGGCGGCCTCGAGCTCGACGTCGTCTGGATTGGCGGCGGCGCGGCGGCCGATTATCTCGGTCGAGACGTGAAAGGCAAGGCGGTCCTGCTGCACGACATCCCGTTGCCGGGCGACATCCGCCACACGATCAGCCTCGAAGGCTCGGTCGCTCGGGCCTTCGAAAAGGGCGCCGCCGCCGTGGGCATCGTGTTCGGCATTTCGGACAACTTCGCGATCTGGCAGAGCACGGCCGGCCGTCCGGGGTTCAACGTCGGCTACGAAGATGGCGTGCGAATCCGCGAGATGCTCGGGCAAGGGCAGCCGGTCAAAGTCCGGCTGCAGCTCGATGCCGAGATGCGGCCCGGGTTGAAGACGGCCAGCGTAATTGGCACGCTGCCGGGGCAGTCCGACGAGGACATCACGATCATCGCCCACCTGGACGGCTACTTTCAGGCAGCGCTCGACAACGGTTCGGGCCTTGCCGTCATGATCGGTCTCCTGGAACACTTCGCAAAAGTGCCGCGCGGCGAACGCCGCCGCGGCATTCGATTTATCGGTTCTGCCGGGCACCACGGCGGTCCGGGTGCGCGATGGCTGCACGATGAACGTGACACCGCTCTGGCCAGAACCGCTCTTGCCATCAACCTCGAACACGTCGCCGCGGTCCGCACCAAGTACTGGGGACCACGGCTGCGGATGACGACGGCCGTGTCGCCGATGCGGTGGTGGGTGAATGGCAGTCCACGGCTGCTGGACATCACGCTCGGGGCGTTCAGGCGCTTCAACGTCGGCATTACCGCGGACATGGATCCCGGCGCCTCTGGCGAAGCGGGATCGCTTGCCCGCGACGTGCCGATGACGCAGGTCATCACGTCGCCGGAGATCAAGCACACCGAGCAGGACACGCCCGAATGGGTGCCGTCCGCCGGGCTCGAACAGATCGCGCGCGCCTACGCGAAGATCATCGACGAGGTGAACAGAATCGATCGGAAAGATCTGATGTCGGCGCAGCCGGCGCCTACGCAAGCCGCGCGGTGAGATGGCCGGGTCCAAAAGGACCCGGCCTACATACGCCACCCGCCGGGTCCAAGAGGACCGGCCTACATGTGTTCCCGTACGTAGGGCGGGTCCGCCTCAGGTCTGCCGCTCGAAGTCCGGGTTCTCGGTCAGACGTGTGCCGTCGCGGCGGAATGCGTCGGCCAACCCCGCTATCCGGCGCTTCGCTTCAGTCAGATCGTGGTTGTCGAGATTGATGTTGAGCAGGTCGATGTACCACGGGAGCTTGGCCGGTTCGAGCACGTAGGTCCTGACGATCTCACGCGCGATCGGCAGGGTCGTTTTCTTCGAGTTGTCGTGGACATCACGATTGCTCGCGGCAACAAGCTTGTCGTACTCCTCCGTCAGCAACCGCCCGAAGAGCTCCGCCGTGAACGGGCCGGCGTCGTCCAGCGAGGCCTGCTTGTGCAGCCACTCCCACAGGATGCTCAGTCGGATCTCCCCCGTGGCCATGTCTTCCATCAGATACAGCACATCGTCGTTGCCGAAAAAGTCCGCCGGCTTCAGCGCAGCGGCTTGCATGCCCTGCCCGAAGGCGTTGCCGTACTGCAGGCCGACGCTGAGCAGATCGCGCGCGCCTCGAGTCGTCCTCAGGCCGGGCTCCAGCAGCGCCAGCGCTGCGGCGTCCGCATTGGTGTAGGTCAGCGGCGGGAACGCGCGGCCCAACTGGTTGGGCGTACCCACTCTCTCCCACACCGGCCTGACGATGTGGACCATTTTCCAGTGGGCGACCCATTTACCGCTGGCGCCTTCGCGTTGCTCCCGCTCTGCACCGGCCACGGCCCGCTTCATGCCGTTGGCAACGCCTTCGGCCGAACCGACCGGAATGTTCGGTTCCATGCCGCCCTGCCAGAGCGCGTAGCGTCCAATGCGATCCGGCGTGTTCACGGCGCGGCGCACGCGATCTTCATAGGTGCGCATGTAGCCGTAGGTCATGGTGATCGCGTCGATGTTCGGATTGACGAAGTCCGCGTCCCAGGCCATCGCGTCGGACACGCTGTTGATGTAATCCCACCGACCGGTGTTGAACCCGACGAACCGTGGCGCGAGCGCGGCGCGGATCTCCATCAGCTGGAAGGAGGCTTCGATCTGCTCGACCAGCACATAGGTCTTGATCGACCCATTGAGCAGCCCGAGGTGGCGTTCGAGTGTCGAGAGGATCTCGTGCCAGACGACCGCCTCTTCGGCGGTCTGGATCTTGGGCAGGTACAAGACGAGCGACGCGCCGTCGGCCTTCAGCCGAGCGTGGTTGTGGGTGACGTACAGCGCGGCGTCAACGATCGACGCGGACAAGCCGCGGCCGTCCGCGTGGCGGACGTGGCGATCGTCGAGGTGCAGCCCTCGCGCTCGAAATATCTTGGTCGTGAAGTTCAGCTGGCTGCGCCAGTCGCCGATCATCGGCTGGGGGATGGCCGTGCCGAAGAAGTCCTGCGCCCAGGCGTTCATCTCGCGCGAGACCTGTTCGGCGACGGCTAGAAAGACCGGATCGCGATCGATCGCGAGCTTCAGGTTCCGCTGGTTCTCGAGCGACATCGTCGAAACCTGACCCAGCGCGTCTTCACCGTCGAACATCCAGCCGTCGGCGCCGGACAGCAGGGCGTAGGCGACGTTGCGGATGCTGGTGGCGGTCGGTGCGTTCGGCCGCGCCGCAGGGCCGGTGCCCTGGATCCACTGCCGCTGCAGGTCCGCGGGGATCTCGCTGCCCTCGAACCGTCCCTCCCGCGCGTCTTGCACATTGATGCCGGTGCGCGGAATCGTGGCGTGAGGGTCGAGAAATGCCAGCCGCTGACGTCGCCGCGCGCGCTCGGCCCGCCGCGCGATCCGTGCGGTCATCACCGCTTGTCGATTCTTGTCCAGCGGCGCCAGGGCCTCGAGCGCCGCGATCGCTTCGGGCGTCAGCACGTCGGGGTAGTCGGCGAGGACTTTCGATCGGAATTCCAATGAGGGCATCGGCAGAGCATAGTGGTGTTTTCGTGTTTTCGTGGCTTGTGTTTAGACTGATCGACATCGATGCCCGCCCGCGTTCCCTCCCCGATGATGGCCACGCTGGCGCGAACGCTGCCCGTCGGCGAGCGATGGTCGTATGAAGTGAAGTGGGACGGATACCGGACGCTGGCGCTGAAAGAGGGGGAGCGCGTGCGGCTGTTTTCCCGGAATCTCAAGGATGTCACCGCCGTATATCCCTCCGTCGCGCGGACCATCGGCGAGCTGAAGGCCAGCAGCGCACTGGTCGACGGCGAGCTGGTTGCGATCGACGAGGCGGGCCGCCCCTCGTTTCAAGCGCTGCATCATCAGTCGGCAGCGGCAGTGCTGTACTACGTGTTCGACATGTTGGAGGCCTCGGGCCGCGACTTGACGCGCGAGCCGCTCGACGCGCGTCGGAAGCGCCTCGCCGAGGCGGTCAAAGGCACCTCGATTCTCGTGTCGGAGCCGCTGCCGGGGACGCCGGAGCAGATCGAGCGCGCCGTGCGCGAGCTTGGGCTGGAAGGGGTGGTGGCCAAGCGGCGCGACTCCAGATATGAAGCGGCTCGCCGCAGCGACGCCTGGATCAAGGTGAAGTTCAGCCGCCGGCAGGAACTGGTCGTCGGCGGCTACAAGCCCGCGAGTGCGGGATTCGACTCGGTCCTGGTCGGCTACTACCAGGGACGGCAGCTGCACTACGCCGGCAAAGTTCGAGCGGGATTCACGCCGCACGCGCGAGCGGAGATGATGCGGCGGCTGGTTCCGCTCGCGACACGGACCTGTCCGTTCGTGAATCTCCCCAGCGGCCGCAGCAGCCACTGGGGCGAAGGCGTCACCGACGAGGAAATGACGATGCTGAAATGGGTGAAGCCGGCCGTCGTGGCGGAAATCGCCTTCACCGAGTGGACGCGCGACGGAAACCTGCGCCACTCGTCATTTGTCGGGTTTCGTGAGGACAAAGCGGCCCGCGACGTCCGGCGGGAGACGTAGCCGATGACTCATCATTTCGAGGCAACAGTTACGTGGACCGGCAATCTCGGAACCGGCACCAGCAGCTACCGGAACTACAGCCGCAATCATGAGATCGGCGGCGCGGGTAAGCCGACCGTCATTCCAGGCTCTTCCGACCCGGCGTTCCGCGGCGACAAGACGCGCTACAGCCCCGAGGATCTCCTCGTCGGATCGTTGGCCGCCTGCCACATGTTGTGGTTGCTGCACCTGTGCGCGGAGGCGAAGGTCACGGTCGTCGAATACATCGACACGGCGTCGGGCACGATGGCGTTGAATCCCGACGGCTCCGGGCAATTCTCAGAAGTCGTCCTTCGGCCGCGCATCACCGTCCTCGAGTCCGGCCGCGAGAGCGAGGTGATGGCGTTGAACGAACGCGCGCACCACCTCTGTTTCATCGCCCGATCGGTGAATTTTCCCGTGCGCCACGAGGCGTCAGTCAACAGTCGGCATCATCAGTCGACAGTCGACAGTCGACTAGCGACTGATGACTGTGACTGCTGACTGTCGACTTAATGATTGCGTGCAATCGCTACGTAGCCCCAGTACGACCGCGACTCGGCGCCCCAGGCGAACACGAGAATGTCCTCACCGTTACGACCGGCGAGGCTGCCGTAGCGGAGCGGAGCCTCGCTGGCCGGCAGCTCCAGGGTGAAATCGTCCAACGTCGTTTCGTGCGTGAAGGTCACGGAGCGCTGGTCGCCTGCCGCGGTTTCCGTCACCAGCGCCCAGCCCCGCCCGGCCTTCGCGGGATCGGCGGCCGGCGGCAGATCGACGCTCGCGGTCGTCGTCGATCCTCTCAGTACGAGCTTGCCGTCACGAATGGACATGCCCTCGATCTGGTCGAGGGCGACCGTCGCATATTCGCCGCGGACCGTCAGCGTCTTGGACGATCCGGTGAGCGGCGCGCGATCGGCGGCGGCCTGCGCGCAAGCCGCCAGGAAGAGAATCTGCGCGGTGATCAACAGCTGGTGGGTCATCGCGGCCGGCATTGTACAAGACCAGCCATCCCGGCGGCGCGCAGCAGCCGATCGAGATCGGTCGGCACTGGTGCTTCGATGGCCAACGGCTTATGCGTGACTGGGTGCGTCAGGGACAGACGCCAGGCATGAAGCGCCTGTCGCCCGACTGCGGCCACTTCCGCGCGGAGCGTCGCGTCGGCCAGGTCTTGCCAGAGCGGGGCGCCGTACTTGGAGTCGCCGACAATCGGCCAGCCGCGCGCCGCGAGGTGGACACGTATCTGGTGCATCCGACCGGTGAGCAGCTGACACTGCAGGAGCGTCAGCCCGGGCCGCGACACTGCTGCGACGCCAAGACGTTCGAATCGTGTGAGGCTTGGCGCGCCGCCCGTCTCGGCCGCCACGACGCGTCTGCGATCGCGTGAGTCCCGTCGCAGCGGCAAGTCGATCTCGCCGCGCAGAGCACCGACGCTTCCGTAAACCAGCGCCAGATACAGCTTCTCGGCGTGCCGCGCCGTCATCGCCCGCTGCAGCGCCGCGTGGGCGCGCGTGCTCTTCGCCGCGATGACGATGCCCGAGGTGAGTTTGTCGAGGCGGCCGACGATGGAGGGCCGTGACGGGTGCCGCCAGCTGCGCGCGTGCCAGAGCAGCGCGTTCATCAACGTTCCCTGCGTATGCCGATAGGTCGGATGGACGACCATCCCCGCCGGCTTGTTGACCGCGATCAGCGAGTCGTCTTCGTACAGCACCTCCAGCGGCAGAGCTTCGGGAGCCATCACCAGGCGGCGACCCACATCGGGAGGCAGCAGAACGTCGACACGATCGCCGACCGTGACACGCGCGGCCGCGCGATGCACCGGCCGTCCGTTCACGGTCACGGCTCCTGCGTCGATCCAGGCCTGGACTTGCGTGCGGGTCGCGACACTCAGATCGGACAAATGGCGGCAGACCACGAGATCGAGGCGTCGTCCGCCGTCCCCACGATCCGCGACGACCTGGCGCTGTTGTGTCGGCGGCATTTCTTGTCCCATGCTACGTCAATGCTAGGATCGAGACCGCAGCACTTCGTCAGGAGGAGACAGGTCGATGCCGGACAACGACGCTCGCTCTCGTGAGGAAGAGTATTTCTGGAAGAAGGACCAGGAGTTGATTGCCAAGATGCGGCGCGCCGCCGAAGCGGACAGCGCACGGCGTGAGCTCGGAGCCAGGGCTGGACTCGACGACCCGGAGCTTCTGAAGGAGCTCGAGGCGCTCGGTTTCACCGTCGACACCGTGGCGCTGTTGCCGCTCATGCCGCTCGTGCAGATCGCGTGGGCGGAAGCAGGGGTGAGTCCCGCGGAACGGCAGCTGATCGTCAAGCTGGCTCGGGCGCGCGGCATCGCCGAGGGTAGTCCGGCCGATCGGCAGCTATCGGCCTGGCTCACCTCGCCGCCCGACGAGCAGGTGTTCGTACGGGCGCGCCGGCTGATCCGCGCGATGCTGGCCTCGCCAACGTCGGCGGCGTCGAACCTGAGCGCCGACGAGCTCGTGAAGTACTGCGAGAGCATCGCCGCCGCCTCGGGAGGAATTCTCGGGTTGAACAAAGTGTCAGCCGAAGAGCGCGCTGTGCTGGCGCAGCTGGCCGGCGATCTCACCGGCCGACGTCAGTAACCACGGAAGGGCCGGAACGTGCCCACGACCTGGCGTAGCCAGCCGCAGCCGGTTGGCGACAGCTGCTGGCGGTTCCCGCCGCCGGAGCTGTGGCCGGACCAGGACGTGATCGCCGCGGGTGCCGACCTCGAGCCCGCGACGCTGCTGCAGGCGTACCGCAGCGGGATCTTCCCGATGCCGCTCGAGGTGCCCGATCGGTCCGAGCCGGTGCTGGCGTGGTGGTCGCCGGAGACACGCGGCATATTGCCGCTCGACAATCTGCGCGTCACGCGATCTCTCCGGCAGAGCGCCAGGCGCTTCGACGTGCGCGTCGACACCTGTTTCGGCCACGTCATTCGCGCGTGCGCCAACCCGAAGCGTCCGAGCGCCTGGATCACACGCGAATTCATCGACGCCTACACGGGGCTTCATGAGCTCGGATGGGCCCACAGCGTCGAGGTGTTCGATCGGGGCGGCACACTGGTCGGCGGGCTGTACGGGGTGCGCATCGCCGGCCTGTTTGCCGGCGAGTCGATGTTTCATCTGCAGCGCGACGCCTCCAAGGTCGCGCTGGCCTCCCTGGTCGATCTGATGCGCGACTCCGGCATGACGCTGCTCGACGTGCAGTGGCAGTCCGCCCACCTTGCGTCGCTCGGTGCCATCGAAGTCGAGCGGCGCCGCTACCTCGAGCTGCTCGAAGCCGCGCTGCACATGCCGGCCGGCGCGTCCGAGTGATTCGCGCTAGAATCCGCCCGTCATACTTTCCGAAGGAGCGAACTATGAGCATCGTCCGTGCACTCGCGGCCTCGGCGACGACCGCCGTTCTGCTGGCCGAGGCTGGCGTCCTTGCGCAACAGCCAGCCGCCAAGCCGCCGGCCCAACCGATGGGATTTTTCATCACCAGTGTCGGTCCTGGAAATGGCGCCAATCTCGGCGGACTCGAGGGCGCCGACAAACATTGCCAGACGCTGGCGGCGGCCGCCGGCGCCGGCAACCGGACCTGGCGCGCGTATCTGAGCACCCTGCCGATGGGCGGCCAGGCCGGCGTGAATGCGCGCGACCGCATCGGTTCGGGGCCGTGGTTCAACGCCAAGGGGCAGCTGATCGCGTCCAACGTCGCCGATCTGCACGGTGACTACGAGCGCGACCGCAATAACATCCGCAAGCCGACCGCGCTGAACGAGAAGGGCGGAGAGGTTGCCGGCGTCGGGGACAAGCCGAACCAGCACGACATCCTCACCGGCTCGGACTCACATGGCCGCGCGCTGCTCGGCGCGCCGAACACCGCCACCTGCAACAACTGGACGTCGAACGCCGAAGGCCGCGCGATGCTCGGACATCACGATCGGCTGGGGGGTGCCAACGCCTCCTGGAATGCGGTGCATCTGAGCAACGGCTGCAGCCAGGAGAACCTGGTGGCGACCGGCGGCGCCGGCCTGTTCTACTGTTTCGCGACGAACTGATCACGCGGATTCGCGATCGGAGTCTGGAGTTGACTGTCATGCAGCGATCGCTCATTGCCATCGTCACGATTGCGTGTCTGACGTTCGCGACCCAGCGCCTGCTCGTTGCCGCGCAGCAGTCGTCGCGCGTCGGCTGTACGGAACTGGCGTCGCTGCGGCTGCCGGACGTCAGGATCGAAGAAGCGGTAGCCGTCCCGGCCGCGACGACCGGTGCGATCCGCGTGGCGCATTGCCGCGTCACCGGCGTCATCGGGACGGAAATCCGGTTCGCGCTGCTGCTGCCTGAGACGTGGAATCAGAAGTTCTTCATGGGCGGCGGCGGCGGTTTCGTCGGGAGCATTCAGAACTCCGCACAGTTCGACGGTCAATCAGGGGTTCGCGACCGCCGGCACCGACACCGGGCACCAGGGGGCGGGCACCGATGCGAGCTGGGCTCACAACAACCTCGAGCGCCAGGTGAACTTCGGCTACCTCGCGGTTCATCGCACCTCTGAAACGGCCAAGGCGATCATCGCGAGCCACTACGGAACGCCGGCCGTGCGCAGTTACTTTCAGGGCTGCTCGCGTGGTGGCGGCCAGGCGCTGATGGAAGCGCAGCGTTTCCCCACCGACTTCGACGGCATCATTTCGGGTGCGCCCGCCTACGACTGGACCGGCATCGCCGCGGCGATGATTCGCAACATGCAGGCGGTCTTCCCGGATCCAGGGAAGATGGACGCGTTGCTGTTCCCGCCGGACACGCTCAAGAACGTCGAGACCAAGAATCGTCGAGTCGTGCGACAAGCAGGATGGTGTGAGCGACGGGGTGATCGACGATCCCCGACAGTGCCGGTTCGACGTCAACACGCTGCCGATCACCGCGGCGCAGAAGAATGCGCTCAAGGTGATTTATGCACCGACCGGCAACCGTGACGGGGAGATCTATCCCGGGCAGCCGGTCGGCGGGGAAGGCCAGACCGCCGGCTGGCCGCAGTGGATCACCGGCGTCAAGCCGCCGGCCGCGGGCCAGGCTCCGAGCCTGCGGTTCGCGTTCGGCACAGGGATCTTCAAGTACCTGGTGTTCAACGATCCCAACTGGGACTACAGCAAGTACAACCTCGACAACTGGAAGAAGGACACCGCGCTGGCGGCGTCGTTCCTCAACGCGACCAACCCGGACCTGAGCGCGTTCAACGCGCGCGGCGGCAAGCTGATTCTCTGGCATGGCTGGGCCGATCCCGCGCTGACGCCGCTCGCGAGCATCCGCTATCACGACCAGGTGTACGCGCGCGATCCGAAAGCCGCCAGTTACCTTCGAACATTTCTGATGCCCGGCGTACTCCACTGCGGCGGCGGAACAGGTCCGGACACCGTCGACTGGACGACGGCGATCGTGGACTGGGTGGAGAAGGGTAAAGCTGCCGGAGCGCGTGATCGCGACGAAGGTGGCGAGCGGCGCGGTGACCCGCAGCCGGCCTCTCTGTCCGTATCCACAGACAGCGGTCTACAACGGCTCGGGCAGCACCGACGACGAACACAATTTCGCGTGCCGATGAACGTCGAATGTAGGCCGGGTCGTTTCAGACCCGGCATCAGGAGGTGACGTTGTGAACTACAAACTGACGGCTGGTGTAGTGGCGCTGGTGTTCGCCGCGGGCTACTTCGCTGGCCGCGAAGCCGAAGTGTCGGCGCAGGGGCAGCGCGTCCTCGAGATTCGTACCTACGTGACGCCCGACAAGACCGGCCTGGACAACCTGGTGACGCGGATGCGGCGGGAAGCGGGCATCTTCGATCGCCTTGGGATGAAGAGCGTGATGTATTCCACCGCAACCGAAGCGCCGCAGTCCGAGAACACCTTTGTCTACATCCTGTCTCACGAAAGCCGGGAGAAGGCCAAGGAGAACTGGAGCGCCTTCGGCAAGGATGCCGAGTGGGCGGAACTGCGGAAGACCGCCGCGCCGACCGGTCAAATCAAGATCACGTCGCTCTTCGTCAACCCGACCGATTTCTCGCCCGCGAAGTAGCGCGCACGATTCATATGTAGGCCGGGTCTTGTTAGACCCGGCTTACCTCACTCCTCGTCCTGACGATCCCCCTCGTCATTCGCCTCTTCGGGACGGCTCGACTGCCATAACCATCCGCTCAACGCCAGCGCGGCCAGACCGACAGCGCCGCGCTGCGCCCAGCGCGTGACTTGTGACTTGGGCGGAGGGGCGGCCGGGCGGACGGATCGCCGCCTGGCGCGCCGTTCTTCGACAGGAATCCATCGGCTCAAGAAAGCGAACGATTCCGAGGCGCAGATCGGGCATTTGGGCTCTTCGTGGAGCTCTTCACAATCGAGACACAACCGGGCGTTACGGAGCTGCATCGTTAGACAGTTTATCGTGCGTGTCAGGACGCGCAGCTCGCGAAGAACGACGCCTCAAGTCGAGGACTTCGACGCTCTTGAATCCATCTCTAATTGGAGATAGCATCTCCATTCAGAGATGAAGACAGCGACGGTGCGGGCGCTGGCCGGCGACCTCGAAATCGAGCGCCGCCTTGCCCAGCGGCTCTCCCGCTTGCGGGCCGAACACGGCTGGTCGCTCGACGGGCTCGCCGAACGCGCCGGCATCAGTCGCGCCACCTTGTCGAGGCTCGAACGCGCCGAGCTCAGTCCGACGGCTGGCATGCTGGGCAAACTCTGCACCGTGTACGGATGGACCCTGTCGCGCCTGCTTGCCGATGCCGAGTCGCGCCCCGCGCATCTCGTGCCGGCACGCGACCAGACCGAGTGGAAGGATCCCGAAAGCGGCTATCGCCGTCGCAGCGTGTCGCCGCCGGCGCCCGGTCTGCGCGGTGAGTTGGTCGAAGTGCGCATGCCGCCCGGCGCGACGGTGTCGTTCGAGAGCTCGCCGATTGCCGGGCTCGAGCATCATCTGTGGATGCTCGAGGGTTCGCTGACGCTCGAAGTCGAAGGAGCGCCGTTCTGGCTGCGGGCCGGCGACTGCCTGCGATACGTGCTGGTCGGTCCGACCCGGTTCAAGAACAGCGGCAAGCGCGAGGCCCGCTATCTCGTCGCGATGGTGCGCCCATGAGCACCGACGGCACGCTGGCGGCGGACATCCGGATTGAAGAATGGCGGCCCGGCGAATCGGCGCCATCCGGCGCCGCACGCGACATCGACGCGCTCGGCGACATCCTGCACGCCGTCGTCCATGGCGGCGCCGGCGTCAGCTTCGTGGTGCCGTTTTCGAAAGAGGAGGCGTGCGGGTTCTGGCGCGACAAGGTGCTGCCCGGCGTGCGCGCGCGCACGCGTCGCGTGCTCGTGGCCCGGCGAGCGGGCCTCATCGTCGGCACCGTTCAGGTCGACCTGACGGTACCGCCCAACCAGCGGCATCGCGCCGAAGTGGTCAAGCTGCTGGTGCACCCGTCGCGCCAGACGGCTCGGGATTGCGCGCGCTCTCATGATTGCGCTCGAGCCGGTAGCGCGGTCTGAGGGCAGGACACTCCTGACACTCGACACCTGGACCGGCCACGCCGCCGAGGCGTTGTATCAATCGCTCGGATACGTCACGCTCGGCGTGATCCCGCGCTACGCTCGCGGCTCTCTCTCGCCGGAGCTCGAACCGGCGACCTTCATGTACAAAGAGCTGGCGCCTTCACTCTTCGATAAATAGGGGGCTACCTGGACGATGGGGGAGGCGGCAGATTCATCTTCGCCAGCAGCGCTCGAAAGCGGGGGTGGTCGTGCAGCGGTTGATAGACCGCTGCCACGCCAATTTCGGGAAGATTGTTCTCGCGTGCAGCGACCAGGCGTTCGAGCATGTCGAGCGCCAGCTCGTGCTCACCAGCGCGCACATACAGGCCGGGCACGCGACCGCGGCCAAACGGCCTCGTCGCCAGCGCGTCACCCAGCCGGCGCATCGCCAGTCGATAGCCGCCTTCCCCGTAACCTTGCATCAACACCTCGTCCAGCTGTCGCTCATTTCTCGCCGCGAGGCCCCGCCGTTCAGCAGCGAACGATTCCTCGTAGCGCTGCAGCAAATGAAGCGCTGAGCCGAGCTGACCGAGCGCCTGCGAAGAATCCGGTGACGTTCTCAGCAGGGCGTTGGCGTTGGCGACCGCCTCGTCGTAACGGCGCGCGTGCACCAGACCCGCGCCGTGCATCGCCCGCACGAATTCGCTCAGCGGGTCGAGCTCCAGCGCGCGCGCGAACTGATCCGCCGCCTCCGCCGGTCGCTGCATCATGTTCAGGTAACGTGCGTAGAAGACGTGCGCGTCGGCATCGTTGGGCAGGACCTCGATGGCCCGCCGGTATTCCGGTTCGGCGGCCGCCCAGTTCCAGTCCCGCCAGGTGTATTCGTTGGCGAGCGCGAGATGCGCTTGTGGCAGCGCGGGGTCCAGTTCGAGAGCCCGGTTCAGGGCAGCCTTCGCGGCGGCGGCGCCGTCAGCGCCCGGCACGAAGCTGAGCACCCGCCGCCCCGCCCAGACGCCGCTGATGCCGAGATGCGCCAGTGCGTAATCCGGATCCTTTTCCAACGCCAGTTCGTAGTACGCGAGCGCCTGATCCAGATCCGGTCGCGTCATACGCGCCGAATGACTGCGGCCCTTCAGGTAGGCTTCATACGCTTCCGGATTCACCTGCGGTGTCTGCGTCAGCCGGGATTGCTCGGCCGGAAGGAGGGTGAGCGCCAGCGAGCCTGCCACGCCCCGCGCCACGTCGTTCTGCAGCGTCAAGATGCCGGACAACTCACGTTCGAAGGTTTCGCTCCAGCGCTGCGTCTCATCGCGCACCTGGATCAGCGTGGCGCTGATTCGGATGCGACTCCCTTCCCGGCGTGCGCTGCCTTCGAGCAGATAGTCGACACCCAGCTCGCGGCCAATTTCTGCGATCGGCTTCGTCTCGTTTTTGTAGCGCATCGACGAGGTCCGCGCGATCACGCTCAGGCGCTCGGGCGCCAGACGGCCCAGCTGGGTGATCATCTCGTCCGTCAAACCATCGCTGAAATATTCCTGTTCCTCGTCGCCGGTGAGGTTCTCGAATGGCAGAATCGCCAGCCTGATCGGCGCTTCCGACGACCTGCCGGCCAGCCAATCGCGCAGGCCGCCCGGATTGAGGCCTACGCTCACCGCGATGACGACGATCGCGGCAACCGTCGACGCCAACAGCCGATGCTCGGTCAGCCGATAGCGCCACGCCGTCCACGGCGGCGCCATACCTGATTCGATCGCGGCGAGCGCCTCGTGCACGCTTCGCGCATTCTGAAAGCGCCGGGCCGGGTCTTTGTCGAGACATCGATCGACGAGCGCTTTGAGTGCGACGTCCGTTCCGTGTGGCCAGGACGCCGGCGCGTCCCGCAGCACTGATGTGAAGAGCTCGAGCGGCGTCGCTCCGTCGAATGGCCGGACCCCGGTCGCCATTTCATAGAGCAGGACGCCGAGCGCCCAGACGTCGGTGCGCGCATCGGCGGCTTCGCCACGCACCTGTTCGGGCGCCATCGCGTATGGCGTGCCGACGGCCGCTCCCGCCGGCACGAGCGTCACCGTCGTCGTCGCGGCAGCGACCAGTGCATCGGCGCGCTTGGCCAGGCCGAAGTCGACGATTTTCAGACGCCCATCCGCGGTGAGCATGGCGTTGGCCGCCTTGAAGTCGCGGTGGACGACGCCGTGCTCGTGCGCGAACGCCAGCGCGTCCGCGGCCTGCACCCCATAACGAACGACGTCATTCAGCGGCAGCGCGCCTTCATCCAGCCGCTCGCGCAAGGTACGGCCGTCGACGTACTCCATCGCGATGTAGGCGGTGCCATCCGCTTCGCTGACTTCGTAGGTCGTGCGGATGTTCGGATGGTTCAAGGCGGCCGCGTTGCGAGCTTCGCGCAGGAGACGGCCCTCTGGCGCCTCATGGTCGGTGCCCGGGTTGCTGACCACCTTCAGGGCAACCCGCCGATGGAGTGTCGTGTCGTAGGCCAGGAAGACGGTGCCCATGCCGCCCTGCCCGAGTACGCGGTCGATCCGATAGGACCCCAGCGTGCTTCCGGGCTTCAGATGGGCCTCGTCGAGTAAGGTCAGGGCCGCTGCAACGGGCGCGCCCAGGAACGCTTCGGCTCGTGAGTTGACTACCCCGCGGACAGTCAATGTGGTGGCAGCAGGCGAAGCCGCCGGCTCACCAAGGGGGGATGCGTTAGCGTGCGGGCAGCGGCTCGAGATAGAAGGTCCAGCGTTCGTTGGGGCCGTTCACGTCACCTTCCGCGGCCACCGATCGGGCGTAGCCATCCTTGCTCGCCGCCAGGAGGACGGTGGTGCCTCTCGTGACCTCGAAGAAGAACATGCCCTGGTCGTCGGTCGCGCCGATCGGCAGCGTGCTGCGCAGCACGGTGGCGCCGGCGATGGGTTGCTCGGTCTGATAGGTCAACACGCGGACTGCGACCGGTACAGCCGCCGCTGCCGGGGGCGGCGGTGTCTCCTGGGTTGGTGCCGTCATGCAGCCCGCAAGTCCAAGCGTCAGGCCAATCAGCATGCACCGCACGCTGATCGTCCATCAATATCAATGCCGCACCCGACTCATGCGCTCCCAGCTGATCAACAGAATTAGTCTTCGTGGACGCGGACAAACGCCCCCCTCCTGGACGTTTAGGAGATGTAGGGCGGATCCTTTCGGACCCGCCGCGACGAATCACGCTCCGCGAAGCGCCCCGATCCGCCGTCTGATCACATCGGCAATGCCGCGGAGTCGTTCTGCGTGACGCTCCTCGAGGGTTCCGACCTCGCGCTCGAGCTGCGCGGCCAGCTTCTCCAGACTGTCCATCACCTCGCGGGCGTTCCGCTCGCGCCCGGTTCTGAGCGAATCCAGGCGCCTCAGTCCCTCGCGGACTTCGTTGATCCGCGTCCCCGAGATCGCCTTCGCCCGCGCGAGCTGATCGAGATAGGCGTGCCCGACGAGCGGGGTCGCCGGCCATGACACCCGCGACTGGTGCTGCGGGTTGAACGCCTCCGCATGAACGAGCACCGCTGCGGCGATCTCGTTCTGCGAGAGATGCTCGCTCGGGGTCAGACGGAACACGTCAACGCCCCGCGCCAACTCCGTCCCGTAGATGTTGCCGTTGTACCAATACGCCGACCAGAAGCCGGCGGTGACGAGCTGCTTCGCATCGACCGGTCCGCGATCGAAGAACGCAATCTCGATCGGTTTCTGCGAATCGGTGAAATCGAAGACGCTGATGCCTCCCTGGTACCACG
This sequence comes from uncultured Acidobacteriota bacterium, assembly GCA_963728825.1. Lineage (GTDB taxonomy): Bacteria > Acidobacteriota > Vicinamibacteria > Vicinamibacterales > CAVVIG01 > CAVREM01. The sequence continues at coordinate 37,624 of CAVSLA010000003.1, read as the reverse complement.
CCTGGACCATGATGTCGCGACCGGGCACCGGAATCAGTGAACCGTTGTGCGCGACGCAGTTCTCCTGCTCGGTCTGCGGCGCCGGGATCTTGTAGTACCCGGCAAAGCGCAGGCGGCGATCGACGATGTCGAAAATCGCGTCGGCGCCCCAGGTGGGGAGGTCGCTCGCGCGGCAGCGCGGACGGCTGCCCCCGCCCCACTCGTCGGTGAACAGCACTTTCGTGCCCCGATTGTTGAAGGTGGCCGAGTGCCAGTACGCGAAGTTCTTGTCGACGACGTGATCGAGGCGCACGGGATTCACCGGATCCGAGATGTCGAGAAGCAGGCCATTGCCCCCGCACGCGCCGGCGGCGAGGCCCATTTCGGGAAACACGGTGATGTCGTGGCAACTATTGGTGGCCCGCGAGGTCTGCGTGCCGGGGCCGTGGTTGCCGCCTTGCCACAGCGCCGCGATGGCGCCGGTCGTCGTATCCGCGAAGACGCGCGGCCGGTTGACGACGCGCGCCCGGGATGGCGCGTCGAGCGGAACCTGAATGACGTCGATGGTGTGAAGGGAGGTGTTCGGATCCTCTTCCGGTTTCAGTCCCGAGCAGCCGGCCAACTCCTCGGCCGATCGAACGGTGCTCGTGCCCGATCCGTAGATGTAGACGTTGGCCTTGTCATCCGGATCGGTGACCAGCGTGTGCGTATGCGATCCGCGGCACGTCTGCACGGCGGCGATCTGCCTCACCTGCCGGAGATTGCTGATGTCGAAGATGCGAATGCCCCGGAAGCGCTCGGCGCTGACGGCGGTCTGGACGCCTTCGGTGCCGCAATCAACGCGCCCACGCACCTGTTCGACCGACATGAAGAGCAGATTTCCGTGTACGGACACATCCCCCTGGCCGCCGGGGCAGACGACTGAGGCGAGCAGGCGAGGATTGCCACGGTTCTCGATGTCGTAGACGTTGAACCCGTGGTAGCTGCCCGCAAAGAGCCGGTCGCCGGCGAACGCGAGGTCCGAATTCGTGAAGCTGAGACGGTTCGCGACTTTCGGATCGAATACCGCCGGGCGCCCTGGCGTCGGCGAATCGGCTGGCGTGGCGACGTCCGGGCCGACGGTGTTCGGATCCACTGCGGCGGCATTTGCGTTCGGCGGTCGCTCCGGTGGCGTCGGGTTGCCCGCCGGCGCGGCCGGATCGAAGAATCCGTCGGGCTTCGGCAGGCTGGCCATCAACTCCATGTTCCAGGCCGCCTGGCCGGCATCGCGGAATCCTGCCTTCAACCCGATTCTCGGGTCGCTGGCTCCGCCTTGCGCGAGTCCCTCGATGGCTGCCAGGCCTGCGATGAGCAGGCAGAGGACCGCCGCCTGAATCGATTTCATCTCGAGATCTCCTTCAGCATCGCGGCGAGACGTGCGATCTCGGCGCGTTGATCGACATCGATGTCAGAAGCGAATGCGAACAGTTCCGGGTCCTGTCCGGCATCGGGCTGGGAATAGAGCTCGCTGACCATTGTCAGGGCGCCGCCATGATGCTTGATCATCAGCTCGAGAAAAAGGCGGTCGAATTCCGTGCCGCTCGCGCCCGACAGGCGGCTCATCTCCTCGGTGGTGAGCATGCCGGGCATCGCGGCGCCATGGTGCGCGTGCGCGTCCGGCACCTGCTCGCCGCGCATCACGAGCCATTCCTGCATCATCTTGATCTCGTCGGCTTGCGACAGCGCAATCCGTCGTGCCAGCAGCTTGATATCGTCGCGGCCACTCCGCGAAACGACCAGCGTCGTCATTTCGACCGCCTGGGCGTGATGGCCAATCATCCCTTGCATGAAGCGGACTTCGGCCGCCGTCTGGCGAATAGGCGGCAGGTCGACCGCTTGTTCGGGCGTGATGGCGCGGCTGGCTTCGCCCGGAGCGCCCGGCTGGATGAGCGGAGGCATCGAGCGGTCGCTCACCGCCCGGCAGGCGCCACCCGCGACGATCAGGACAAGGGCGATGCGATGAATCACAGGTGAGGATTTCGATGATACACCCCGGTGCACTCGCGCAGTATCGCCGGTCAGGCGATCTGGTCTACATTCCCCCTGGCATTCAGCAGTCGACAGCCGTCACCGCGCTGAACGGCCCCTGGAGGAGCCATTTATGCGATCGATTCTTATCACGGCATTGGCGGTGGCCGGGCTCGTGCCGGCCGCGGCCAGTGCTCAGTCTGCGGCGCCGGTGCCCAGGCCGGCCGTGAGCGTCAGCAAGGAGGCGCTCGAAGCCGCCGAGAAGATCGGCCGGGCGGCGCTCAAGCCGGGCGTGAGCGTGAGCGACCGGAACATCAGCCTCACCGACACCGGTGCTTACAACGTGACGGTCGCGTTCGTCACGAGGCCGGCGACGAAAACACCTTCGGGCAGTACCCTCGCCCACGACAAGATCACCGAGATCTACTACGTGCTGCGGGGGAGTGGCACGTCGGTCACCGGCACACTGGTGAACGGAACACGTGAGGAGGGTTCCACGACCATTGGCCCGGGGTCGCGCAGTCAGAGCCCGCTCAAAGAGGGACGCAGTGTGGTGCTGGGTCCCGGCGAGATGCAGATCATTCCTCCGGGCCTTGGTCACGTGTGGAGCGAGATTGCCGACGGCGGCATCGACTATCTCGTGATCCGCGTCGACCCGGAACATGTCCTCGCGCTGAGCAAATAGCGCGGTGTCGCCGGACGATCAAGACGATGGAGGATGCCGTGCGCAATGTCGCCGCGTTTGTCGGGCGGACCGTCAGGTCAGCCAAGGCGCTAGCTCTCACCGTGGTGGGACTTCTGCTGCTGGGTTCAGTCGGTCTGGTCACGCAGAACCTCGGACCAGGCGGGCCGCCAGGCATCTACATGAGCGGGGCGGAGATCGCGGCCACACTCGACAAGGCCGGCGCCGTCGCACGCACCGGCGCGGCCGCGACCGTGCACCAGAACATCGTGGTGCGGCGACGCAGCGCGTCCGACGAACCGCAATTCGCGATCATCCACCCGCTCAGCGTCGAGGTGTACCAGATCAATGAGGGCAGCGCCACGTTGGTGACCGGCGGCACCCTCACGCTGCCGCTGACCGATAACCAGCCCGATCTGGTGCGCAGCACATCGATCACCGGCGGCGACTCGAAGAAGGTCGGCAGGGGCGACGTTGTCGTGCTGCAACCGGGCACGCCGCATTGGTTCAGTCAGATCGATGGTTCGATCACCTACCTCGAGGCCCGCGTCCGCGTGAAATGAGCCGTGTCAGGCGCGGCCCGCGAACTCGCGGGTCTCGGTGTGCACCTTCACCCGCTCGCCCTCTTTGATGAAGAGCGGCACCCGGATCTGGAGCCCGGTCTCGAGCGTCGCCGCCTTGGTCACGCCGCCGCTGGCGGTGTCGCCGCGCACGCCCGGTTCGGTGTGCAGGACCACCATCTCCACGTGCGGCGGCAGCTGCAGCCCAATCGGCTTGCCGTTGAATTTCACGATCTGCACCGGCACGTTGTCGGCGAGCAGCAGCCGATCGTCGCCGACCGTCTCGCTGCGCAGCGTCACGGTATCGAATGTCGTCTGATCGAGGAAGTGCAGGTGGTCGGCGTCGGCGTAGCTGAAAGTCGTATCCACCTGCTCGAGATCCGGCTCAGCGAATTTCTCACCCGCCTTGAAGGTCTTGTCGAATACCGCCCTGGTGATCAAGTTGCGCATCTTGATGCGGACCAGGGTCTGGCCGCCGCGCGCGGTCGGACGAGACACCTCGACGTCGAGGCAGTGGTAGGGGGCCTTCTCGGTACTCGAAGTAGGTCTTGCGCCTGATCTCGATCGCTTCGATGAGGGCGGCCATCGTCACAGGCTAATCGTTCATTGGCCGGACGGCAAGCGATGAAGGTTCGGGTGATACGCTGGGCTGTGTCGAGATCGTCGAAGCCGCTCCATCTTCTACCGCTGATTGTCCTGTTCACCTACGGTCCGGCGACTGCTGGTCAGGCGCAAAACCCGCAGCCGGCCGGGGCGGACCGCCAGATTGCCGGCGTGGTTCGCCATGCGGACACGCGCGCGCCGCTCGCCGATGTCACCGTGTCGGCCGATGCGCGGCGCACGGTCACCGATCGCGACGGACGGTTCGTGCTGCGCGTCCCCGCCGGCGTGGTGCTGATCGAAGCGGGCGCGGCGGAGTTCTATCCCCTGTCCACGTCGATCGACGTGACCCTGAGCGATGCGACCGACAGCGAGCTGCTGCTGGTGCCGCGCTCCGGGTTCGCGGCGACGGTCGATGTGGTGGCAGCCCCGCCGCCGGAAACCGCGCCGGCTGCCGTCGTCGTTGCGCCGGCGGAGGTGCTGCGGACGCCGGGTGCGCTCGACAACGTGTTCCGCACGCTGCAGACGCTGCCCGGCGTGTCGGCCACCGAAGAGTTCAGCAGCCGACTGGCGGTCCGCGGCGGCGCTCCCGATCAGAACCTCACGGTCATGGACAGCGTCGAGATCCACGATCCCTATCGTCTGTTCGGGCTGACCAGCGCGTTCAATCCCGAGACGATCTCCCGGTTCGAGCTGGCGACCGGCGGGTTCAGCGTGAAGTACGGCGACCGCTTGTCGTCGCTGCTGGTCATCGAGAACCGCGACGGGACCCGCGGCGAGCGGCTCGACGGGTCGGCCTCGCTCAGCATCACCGACGTCAACATCATCCTCGAAGGTGGAATGCCGAGGCAGGCGAACGGATCGTGGCTGGTCAGCGCCCGTCGCACCTACTACGACCTGGTGGCGTCGAAGGTGGCGGACCAGGAGTTCCCGCGCTTCGCGGACGTCCAGGCGAAAGCCGTCTGGGAACTGGCGCCGGGGCGGACGCTGTCGGTGTTCGGACTGCGCAGCCGGCAGGATGCCGCGCTCGAGATCGACAGCGACGAGGCGCGCGGTGAATTCAACGACAACACGGAAAACGACATCGCGTCAGTCCGTCTGGACGCCACGTTCGGAAGGATTGGGCGGTCGCACACGACGGTTGCCTACTCCGACAGCTCGTCATCGTTCGGCGTCAACGCGGCGTTCGAAAATCGAAGTCAGCGGGCCAACACGCCGGACGACAGCGCCGTCGAGGTCGCGAATGTCGTCTTCGATCGAACCCTGACGGTTCGCGATGTCTCGCTGCGGCAGGAGCTCGGCTGGACGCGTGGCGGACACGCCGTCGAGGCCGGTGGAGAACTACACCGGCTCGCCACCGGGTTGTCGTTCGTCATCACGGGCGATCGCAATCCCAGTGCCGCGAACGGGTCGTCGCAGCAGGGAGGCGCCGGCCTGCCCGATTCGCTGCGGTCGGTCCGTGACGTGACGCGCGGCGGCGCGTGGTTGCTTGATCGCTGGCAGCCCACACCCACGCTGGCACTCGAAGCTGGCGTCAGGCTCGATCGCAGCGGCGTCAACCGTGACACCCAGCTGTCGCCACGCGTCACCGCGACGTGGACCCTGGACTCGAGAACGCGATTGCTTACCGCCCTCGGTCGCTACACTCAGAGTCCCGGCTACGAGAAGCTCGTGCAGAGCGATTACGTCCTGGATCTGACGGGGGACAACGCCGGCCGTCTCCGCAGCGAACAGGCCGTGCAGGCCGCGGCGGGCCTCGAGCACAAGATTGCGGGGACGGTGACGCTGCGGGTCGAGGGCTACTACAAGACGTCCTCGCGGCTGCTGGTCGGCCGGCTGGAGACCGACCTGGAGCGGCAAATCCGTATCGGGGAGTACGATTTTCCAGCCACGCTCGCTTCCAGCGTGCCGGTGGATCCGATCATCACGTCGACACCGACCAACGATGGTCGCGGTCGCGCCTACGGCTTCGACGTGTTCCTCTCGCGCACGACCGCGCCAGTCGGTGCTCGCGTGCGCGGCTGGGCGAGCTACACGTGGGGCCGCGCGACCCGTGAATCGTACGAGCGCGTCTATCCGTTCGAGTACGACCGCCGTCATGCATTCTCGGCGGTCGCCTCGTACCGCTTGAGCGAGCGCTGGGAGCTGGCGTCGACCATCCGTCTGGCGTCGGGTTTTCCGAGGACGCCGCCGCTCGGCCTGCGCGTCGCGAGCGAGGCCGACGTCGACGACCACGACGGCGACGGCAACGTCGAGGAACTGGTGCCGGCGGTTGATGCCGCGGGCAGCCTGGTGTACGCCGTGAACGTTGGCGGCGTCAGCAACCTCAACACCGCGCGCCTGCCGTTGTTCGCGCGCGTCGACCTGCGGGCGACCTGGCGGCCGCGGGGCGCGCAGGGCCGCTGGGAGTTCTACGCTGAGGTCATCAACCTGTTGAACCGCCAGAACGCCGGTGCCCTGGAGGCGGAGCTCGAATACGACCCCTTGTCCGACCGTCCGAAGATCGTCGAACAGCGGGATCAGAGCATCCCGCGACTGCCGACGGTAGGGCTGCGTGTCAGGTTCTAAGCGGGGGAGTGCCCGGCCTCAAAAGGCTGCCGCAATCTCATCGCTCAATCGTGCTGACACCTTCCTCGACGCGCGCGCCCCGGAGGATCCCGCCGAGACCGTAATTGCCTTCATGGCAGGCGTACTCGTAAATCGGACCGTCGATCCGAACCATCGGGACAGAGGCGGTCCACGGCCGCGCATAGAAGTTCGCATCTTCGACCGTGAACTCGTAGTCGATCGCCTCGGCCCCGGTCCGCGTGAAGCGTTCGATCAGGCGGAGGTTCTCGCCGGAGGAAAACGCAATCAGCGACTGCTCGCGTACCTTGTCGTTGAAGTTGGTCGTCTCCACCACGAGCGTGTCGCCTTCCCACCGACCGCGAGAGCTGCCGAGCCAGTTGCGAATCGCCGCGGGTGCGGCGGCCCGATTCCCGAGCGGAATGATGCGCGCGTCGTGGATCATCTCGACGTTGATCACGACGTAGTCGCGCGTCTGCAGAATCTGATAGTTGTGATTGTAGAACCCCGGCAGCATCGCGCCCGGCAGGCCTCGTGTGATGCACCGCTCGAACGCGCTCCGATCTTCGGGAGAATCGGAAGGACCCCGGCCACGCCTGGCGTCGGCGGCCAGCTGCTGCGCGGCCGGCGTGAGCGGCGGCAGGCGACCGTCGGACGGATCGACGATGAGCGACGTCCGCCGGTTCAGGGCGCCGCGCTCGTACCAGAAGTCGTTGTAGGTGCCGGGATTGCCGGCCCGCGGGGGAGCGTCCTGGTTGGCGCGCTCCGCGACCAGCCGATCGCGCTCGGCGAGCTCGGCATCCGCCAGAACCGCCTTGTCCTTCAGCTCGGCGGGCCGCTGCAGCGGGGTCGTCGTCGTGTTCGTCCAGTAGCCCTGAAGATCCGGATGTCCCCACGGCGTTCGCGGCACGGTCCACGCGCGCGTCGCGCGGCCCTGCGACTGCGCCGGCCGGATGGCCAGCCGCTGCTGGAGCAGCGAGACACATTCGACCAGCGTCGGCGCCGCGAGCGTCATCCCCGTCGCCAGGAGCACCACGCCGTTCATTCGATGCCGCATTCTTGCCTCCGGTAGTCATAGCATAGCGCGCCGAACGTAACGTAGGGCGGACCTCTAACGTACGTAGGGCGGACCTCGTAGGGCCGCCGTTCGGTGTTGGACGAACCGCACACCATGTCGTGCCGAGAACGCCCGATCGCTGGGCGGATCGGCCCGTCCGTCATTGTCCTACACAGGCGGTCTGCAGCTGAACCGATATCCTGCGTATGACACGGCTCTTCAGATGACGACGGCCCCCAACAGCGGTGGACGGATTCTTGTGGTCGACGACGATCATCACGTCAGAGTTCTGCTGGAACGGCTCCTGACCGACCAGGGATATCAGGTTCAAGGCGCTGCGGACGGCCCGTCGGCCCTCGACGAGATTCGGCTGCGGCCGCCGGACCTGATTGTGCTCGACGTCGTCATGCCGGAGATGGACGGCTTCACCGTGTGCCGCCGGGTGAAAGAGGATCCGGCGACGCGCCTGACACCGGTGATTCTCGTCAGTGGCGTCCACGAGCCGGACATCAAGGTGCAGGGGCTCGAGGCCGGCGCCGACGACTTTCTGACCAAACCGTTCGATACACGCCAGCTGCTGACCCGATCTCGCGCGCTGGTCCGGTTGAAGCGATATACCGACGATCTGGACTCCGCGGCCTCAATCGTCACGACCCTCGGTGTCCTGATCGAAACCCGCGACGGATACATGGAGGGACACTGTCACCGGATGGCCAACTACGCAACGGCGCTGGGCCGCGCCCTCAGTTTGCCGGCGGAGCAAGTGCTGGCGCTCCATCGCGGCGGGTTCCTCCACGACATCGGGATGCTGGCGATTCCCGATTCGGTGCTCCGCAAACCCGGCACGCTCGAGTCGGACGAGTTCGAACTCGTCAAGTCTCATACGCTGACGGGAGATGCGCTGTGCGCCAACCTCCGATCCCTTCAAGCGGTCCGGCCGATCGTGCGCCATCATCACGAGCGGCTCGATGGATCGGGCTATCCCGACGGGCTGCGCGGTGACGCGGTTCCGCTCGTCGCGCAGGTGATAGGGCTGGTGGACGTCTACGACGCGATTACCACCCAACGGCCGTATCAGCGGACGCAGTCGAATGCCGAGGCGCTCGACGTGCTTCAGGGACAGGCGCGGCGCGGCTGGCGGCACCCCGACCTGGTCAGCGAGTTTACGCGGCTGGTCGAACGCGGAGCCTTCGATACCTTCGGCATGTAGGCCGGGTCCTTTTGGACCCGGCGATCTCAACTCTCCCCGTCCTCACTTCACCCGCCGGAAGTCGCGCCCGCCCAAGAATGAAGGTAGGCTACCGGACACCCAGACCCCGAGAAAGGAGTTCGTCGTGATACGCAGCTGGTTCGAGTGGGCCAACGCGCTGCCATCAAGCGTGGCGATTCGGGAATCGATCTATGGATGGCCCTACCTGCTGACGTACCAGACCGTCGCTGCCTGGGACATGAATCCACGTCCACCGATGGGCGCACGATTGGCTGGCGCCTTTTCCCTGGCGCTGTGGGCGGGCGTTATCGTATTCGGACGATTCACCGCGTACAACTGGTTGGACTAGGACGCCCCCGGAACAAAGTGCTTTCGGCTTCGCTGCAAGGTGCTTTCGCAAGCCATTCAGCACCGTGAATCGAAGAACGTCGTGTGACCTGCGCTGTCACGCGTGCCTGTAAGCTGGCACCTGTGAGGCGACGATGGATTTCACCAGCACCGTTCGGACCGAAACACTCTCCGCAACGGCATCCGTGCTCGTGCCCGGGCTTGCGGCGGTGACCCCCTACGCGGCATATCTGGCAGCCGGCTACCCGACCATTGGTGCGTTCGCGGCCGCGCACGAAGCGCAAGCCGTCACGGTCATGGTGTTCCTGACCGTGGGCGGCGGATTCCTGATCGAGTCGCTGGGCTCCTACATCGAGTTTCACATTCTCGATCGGCGTCATCCAGACCGCACCGCGATGCTGGCAGAGTGGCGGCGCTATCTGCAAATTGCCTGGAAAGTCGAACCGATCGGTCAGCACTACCTGCGCCGACTGCTGACGACGTTCAAATTCGAGCTCAACCTGCTGACGGCCGCGATCGTGGCGTTCCCTGGAGTCGTTCTCTTGTTTGGCGCAGGCCTGGTCTCACCTGGTGCCGGATGGGCGTTGATTGGTGTGTCGGTCGCGCTCGGATGGTATTTATTGCAGGCGGCCACCGCGACATCGCTTTTGCTGGCAGACACTCGGAAGTTGCTGCTCGAATCGTCTGCCGCGCGATCGCTGGCCGATGTCACGGCCCCCGCCTGACGCGAGACCCTACCGAATCTGGGTGGTTACCAGGACCGACGGGTTCGATGTACAGTCGCGCCGGTGACGTCTGGATTCCCCAACTGTGGGGTTACCGCCTATCAAGGAGCGCACATGTTTTCGAACAGGATCGTCAAGTCAATCGGGGTAGCCGCTGTGTTTGCGGGTGGGTTCGTCCTCGGCGGGACCCTCCAGCCCTGGAGCGTCCTCAGCGCCCAGTCAGGCGGACGGGTCTTCGAGCTCAGAACCTACACGGCGCCAGAAGGCCGGCTGGGCGATCTCCAGGCGCGCTTCCGCAACCACACCGTCAAACTGTTCGAGAAGCACGGCATCACCAGCATCGGCTACTTCGTCCCGCAGGATGCGCCCGCTTCGCAGAACACGCTGATCTACGTACTGGCGCACAAGGATCGCGAGTCGGCCAAGCAGAACTGGGCGGCCTTCCAGAAGGATCCGGATTGGCGAGCCGCGTTTGTGGAATCTCAGAAGAACGGCACGTTGACCACGCAGGTCCTCTCGACGTTCATGAACCCGACCGACTTCTCGCAGCTGAAGTGAGTGGGATCGTGAGCCCGGACACGGAGTGCGAGTGCAGAGGTTCAGTGTTCGGGATGCGATTGCCGCGGACATGCCGGGCCTGTGTGCGGTTCGCGACGCCCATCAGCAGCATCGCGCCAAGCTGGAGGAGGCGGCCGCCGGTACGGCGAGCTTTCTTGTCGCGACATCGCACGGTCACATCGTCGCTTTCGCGAGCGTGTTCCTTCGGGATCCGCTGACCGGTCCGCCGAAGTCGCACATCCCCAAGCTGAGCGATTGTTTCGTGGCGCCAGGGCACCGGTCACTCGGTATCGGTCGCGCGCTGGTGTCTGCGCGTGAGCGCATCGTGCATGCTGCGGGTTGCGACCATCTGTACGTGAGCGTTGATCCAGTCGAGAACCCTCGATGGCTCGATTTCTTCCGATGTCGCGGATACCGGTCACTGCAGTCGGAACCTTATCGAAAGCGCGAGCCGAGGTACTCGGATGACGGCAAGTGCCAGGAGATCCTGGCATGGCGTCAGGACCTTGTTGTGGATCTGAGCGAGACCTGGACGAGCGGGAAATCGCCAGGTGGGGAAGGCGCTCGCTTCAAGCGCTAACCCTTAAGCTCCTCATGGAAATTGGCCCAGCGGCACCGCGACACTCGCCGACGCACGGAAACCGAAGGGAATGACGACCACGGCGAGGACCTGGACATCTGCCCGCAACGCGACGTGTCGGCCAAGCTGCTGCTGAATTCCGTATCCGACCGTGGTCGCGACGGGTGGGATATGCCTTTCTTCACGAGCACGGATGACAGATATGCGCCCATCGGCGAACCGCAGCGCGGTCTCGGGCGCGTCGGTGATGAAGTCGTAGTAGCCGGTCCCGCCGTAGGTGGCGAACGACTCGAAACCGCCACGCGATCCGGCTTCCAACCGCTGCCGGATCTGGAATGCGTACACACCTTCGAGATGCGTCGAACGGAGCCTCTTCTCTCCCTCAACGTCGTAATACAGCGAGGCGTAGTGCCGGCGAGTGACCATGACGACGGTCTCGAACGCGAAGCGCGGCGACCAGGGAACCGTCAGCCGAAGCTCTGGTGCCGCGCGAATGCCCCCCAGCGAGATGTCGAGCTCGGCCATCGAGAAATGTGCGGGACCGACGCCAAGCTGAATCGGTGGCCGCTCGCGGCGGGCTTCGACTGGCTGCGCCAGAGCGGCGACTGGCGGCACGATAAGGGTCAGGGCGACGACGCAACGGCGCATTGCGGCTTCCTCCACACCGGAATGCGTAATGTCGCCCGCGGCCGGCTCATCGTCCTGTTGGCGGTCACCGCAACTGCCTGCACGTCGTCGGCACCTCGTGCGGCCATCTCTGATGTTCTCGAAGCGTTCCAGACGCACCGAATCGTCGCCACTCGGCGAGGGCGAGCACGGCAACGAGCAGGCTCACGCCTTTCGCCTGGCGTTAGTTAGAGATGAAAGCTTTCCACTCCTCGTAAACGACATCGTCGGTGAGTCCGGGACGGCGCGGTACCAACACGTGATGGACGCTTTTGTCCGCGGCGAGGACGTCGCTGAGCACGAACTCCGGAAGACGTGCGGCGCGCCTGGTGATGAGCCGATCGCCGCTCGCTTTTCGCATCAGGGAATGAAGGTGGTCACATGATTCGAATCGCTTCGACGTCACGTTCGATCGTCGCCCTGGCTGTTACCGTCGCCAGCCTGATCTCCGCTACCGCCAGGGCGCAAAGCGCGCCCGGGGCCAGCCCCGAGCCCTCCGCGCCCCAGATTGCCTCGGCGCACGGGAAAGAAGTCCGAGTGACCTCGATGAACGGCGGGAGGCGAAAGGGCCGGCTCGTGTCCCTCTCGACTTCGGAGGTTGTCTTCAGCGAGCACGGCGAGAATGTGTCCATGGCTCTCGGAGAGGTGCGAAAGGTCGAAACTGTCCATCACATGGCGCGGAATGCGGCGATCGCCGGCGCCGTTGGTGGGTTCATCGTGGGCTGCAAGGGGTGTGGCGAGGACAGTAGCAAAGCAGTGACTGGCGCGGTGTTTGGCGGCATCGGGGCCGGAGCGGGCGCGATCATCGGCGCGCTGATTAGCATGGCGGCGGCCGACCGGCACGTGGTCTATGCCGCGTCGACACCTTCGGTGCGCATCGTGCCGATGATCACCCCGACGCGGTCGGAGGTCAGTCTCGCGATGAGTTGGTGAATATGACGGGAAGGCACCGCATACGGAAAGATGGCGATTCCGTGGTTCTTATGGGCTTGCTCGGCGTATCGTTGGCGGTCGTGATTCTTTGGTGGCCGCTCGAACACTACGACACGGGTAATCGTATGCGTCGAATGCTCGACCGCGACGACGCGGACCCTTCTGTTCTCAGCAAGCCGTGTGGAGCGATTGGATGTTCCGGCACGATGTACTGGCGCGAGCCGATGGAGCAGCCGCCCAGCCCAACACACTTGGAGTTCCCTACCTGCGCCATGTGGGTGTGCACCAACAACGCCGCACACACGGAAGTGTGTGAAATGCCAGCACACCTCGTCGTCGACAGCGCCGCGCTCCCCGAGCCGGACTAAACAGTCTCGCATAGTCGAAGATCGACTCGATCAATCCGCCGCACTACGTTCCCGGCATGGCCATGGGTCGTCGCAAGGACCGCGCGCGAGATCGAGCAGCGCGCGAAAGAGATTCAGCCATGTTACTTTCTGCACAGAGATTATGGTCCGCACGGTCTTCACGTTACTGGTGACTGCGACCGTTTCTTGCGCGGCCGTACAGATCGACCGGCCTGCGTTGGCGCGCCCGCTCGATGCGATCACGGCGATCGTGGACGCGTTTCGCGTTCACGACGTAGTCGCCCTTGGCGAAGGCGCGCACGGCAATGAACCTGGTCATTAATTTCGTCTGTCCCTGATCCGAGATCCCCGATTCATTGCCGCGGTCGATGATCTGATCGTGGAATTTGGAACCGGCCGACAGCAGAATGGTTTGTGGAGTACGTAATCGACAACGCACTATAGAGACTGGAGCCCACCATGGACAAAAAGAAGAAGAAGACCTCAGCCTTTGAAGCGGCGAAGAAGTATGTCAACCAGCAATTGGCGACGATGAAGAAATACGGGTCAGCGCCGGACCTTTCGCCTGAGGCGTATGAGGCGCTGGTTCAAAAAGTCGCCCGCGCGACGAAGTAGACCTCGGCAGGATCATCGGACGGACGTGGGCGCTTCCGCTTACGCGGGGCGGCCTTCTCATTTTTCCGAATAGACCAATCGGCGCGTGGTGGCGGGGGTGTTAAGCCACGTCTTGACTGTGACCGTGACATACTCCGAGGGTTGACTCCGTGGTTGGTTCGCTCCTACCTATGCGGACACACCTAAAACTGCACGCCCCACTGTATTGATGCGCGCACTCCCCGCTGTCCGCCGACCATCTCGGGACGAACTTCGAATGTCAAATTCCTCTCACGATTGATCCGTCCCGCACTCATCGGCGCGTCGATCATGCTGTAGATGGCATTCGCCAGATAACCGACTGCACCCACAGTGGTCAGGGCGTCGTTCCCGCAGTCGATCTCGAAATCATCATCAATCTCGCAGTCCCCAGCGCCACCAGCCGCCATCATCACGATGGTCGCTCCCGCGACACCCAACATGACGATGCCTTTTGTCTTCTCTGTGGGTCCGTTATACAGCTGCCCCAGACCGGGGAACACCAACGACAGCACGAACGAGATAACAGGCTCTCGTTTCGTGGTGGGGCCAGCATCCTGCTTCGCTTGTGCATCAGCGATTCGCTCTGCTGACGCTGTCAGGGACTCGGCATAGGACGACGTCGGCGCCAGTATCGCCAGGCACATAGCAACACCCAACAGGCGTTCTTGCATGAGCATCTCCTCCGCGACCAACAGTCGAATCACTGGACTCTGTTTGCAAGCGGACGGGATTCTCGCAGAGTGAGCCGAGGCTCGTCAATAATCTTGGCCCGTGCGCTTGTGACACACTACCGCGATGCCTCATCGCCTGATGCCGCTGGTCCGGATCCCCGAACCCTTCGATCACCCGGACTGGCTGTTTGAGCTGAAGCACGACGGGTTCCGCGCGCTGGCGCACGTCGAGGGGCACCGCTGCCGGCTGCTCTCCCGCGGCGGGCACACGTTTGGAAAGTGGGACGTGTTATGCGAGGAGATCGCGCATTCGGTCCGATGCTTGTCCGCGGTGCTCGATGGTGAATTGGTATGCCTGGAACCTGACGGGCGCAGCAACTTCTACCGGCTGATGTTCCGGCGTGACTGGCCCTATTTCTACGCCTTCGATGTGCTCTCCATTGATGACGAGGATCTGCGGGACCGGCCGCTCGTCGAGCGCAAGCACCGCCTGCAGGCGATCATGCCGCGGGTCGCATCGAGGCTGCTTTACGTCGATTTGACAGCGCAGGTCACAGGCATCGACGCACTGCCCAATGGCGAAGAAGAAGACCATCCGTTCGGAGCTCCCGTGGGTCGCCCCACAGCGCGTGAGATCATGCTGGGCCGTTGCGTCCGCCGCCGGCTGGGGACAAGAGCACGTAGAAGACGATTACGAAGAAGCGCGCGAACGCGTCTCACGTCCTGCGTGAGATTCTTCACTGTGGGTGTTGAGCAACGCTGATCTTTGGTGGAGGAATGAACTGATGGCGAGAAACGATCCGCGGCAACACATGACCTTTGGGTCGCCTCAGTATCAGCTCGCCGTCCGGACCTTCATCCCGACAGCCGATTACCTGGGGTTTGTCGGCGATGGTCGGAGCTTTTCGACATCGGCAGATGCCACCTACCGGAGTGGCATGTTTCTCGTCGTGGACGTGAGTGCTGGGAGAATTACGGAACCCCTCGTCGGCCGGAGCACGGGCACGAGATTGGCGCCTACTGATACCAAATATTTTGCCAGGGTCAAGACCCGGCTGAAGGGCGTCACCAATCATAAAGGAACGATCACCCTTCGGGCCCACATGGAGGCGCACGATCCATTCCCATTGGTGGAGAAGATCGCCCCCAACATCGACACTGACATCGTGTTCACGGCGTTTCTGAAGAACGGCAATCTCTTCGTCACCGGGGACGTGTGGGGTGACGCGTTTCCGAGCACGGAAGTCTTCATTCGCGATGCCGACGGACAGGGGCTGCTCTTGCTCGGATTCGACACGCCACATGGCATTACCGGAACGGTTCGTCTCGTTGGCGCGGGCACTCGGCAACTCGGCAGGTTCCGCAAGGCGATCAAGCTCGAACGGGACGGCAAGCGGTTTATTCGGACAATTCCGTGGTCGGGGGAGGAGCCTCCCGACGATGAAGACGACCGTTTGATTTTGATCCAGGACAAGCCGCATGAGACTCCCGCGATTCCGGCCGACGCGTTGTTCGAGTTCGACGGCGCAACGATCAAGCCGAATGCTGAAACATTGTTACGAAAGTGGGTCACGCTCCTGAGTCAGCAGAAGGGCAAGCGCGTGGTGATTGAGGGGCATACCGATTCGGTCGGCACGCCTGAATATAATCGCGCCCTGTCATTCCGTCGCGCGATCGCCGTTCAGGCGTGGTTCGTCGGGGCTGGCGTCGATGGGGCTGCCTTCTTTGGAGTAGACGGTCTCGGCGAGGGCAAGCCGATCGCGTCCAATGCGACGCCAGAAGGGCGACGGCTGAATCGGCGCGTCGAGATCAAGTTCCGGTCTGGCTGATCACGCGGGCACGGCTGACCGGAACATAGTCGGCGAGTTGTGATCGCGCCTGTCGGGTTTCAACAGAGTGTTCGGTTTGGGAAACACTCAATGGCGTTAGGAGTTGATCGACCGCAGGGCGCGGCGTGCCGCTTCAAGTTCGGCGTGGAGCCGCGCGTACGCTTTTCGTTGTTCCTCGGTCTCGGCGCATTCGTGTTCCAGCTTATCGATCAGGAGTTTCATACGAATGAGGCGCTCGGCGAGTTCTTCGGCGGGCGTTGGCATGTCAGAAGTATTCAAAAACAGGACGCGCCTTGTCACTAGCAACAAAGGACGAGCTAGCCATGCTAAGTCAATGGCGGCGGATGGCTGTCGCGTTGCTGTTGGTCAATATGGTGGCCTGCAGCCCCCGTCCAGCGCGCGATCTCACCGTGCTGACGCGTGGCGACTGTCCGGAACTGCCTGCGTTACGGGCCAACCTAGAGGCGGCCTTGACGACGCTCGGGCTGCCGCTGAACTACGAGGTGATCGACCTGGACGTCCTGGCCGAAGGCGAACCGGGCACCGGCTTTCCGACCCCTACCGGTACTGGTCGGGGAGCATGATCTGTTCGGGATGCCGGAGCCGGAACCGCCCTTCCCGCAACCGAGCTGACGCGTGTATCCGGGCGGAGTTCCGTCCAGTGATGAATTCCGCGGTCGGCTCGCCGGGTTGGGCCTTACGGATCCGGAGCGTGCGGCCGGACTGACCAACGCGTGGAACGTCGCCTCGGAATCCGAGCACGATCTCGTCGGCCGTGTTTGGTGGTAGGCTCCCGGGCGCGCCGCGACCGATCTCCGCGGAGACGGGTTAGGCGGTGCACGGAGGAGCGAGATGAGACGGAGGCTTTCGTTCGCGGCGGTCGCGGTTCTGGGTGTCTTCGTGGGAGGAACGGCGTCCGTCATGGGGCAGGGCGTGAACAATGCGTCGCGATCGGGATGCGCGGCCTTACCGTCGTGGGAGCTGCTGAAAGCTGCACTGACGGCGGCGCGGAATCAGGCAAACGGCGGGCTGAACCTCGACATGTGGGGAACGCTCGTTGATCGCGATGGCATCGTGTGCGCGGTGGCGTTCACCGGTAGCGACCGGACGCAGCAGTGGCCCGGCAGTCGGGTGATTTCGGCGCAAAAGGCGAATACGGCGAACGCGTTCAGCCTGCCAGGCCTGGCGCTATCGACGGCGAATCTATTCACGGCGGTCCAGCCCGGTGGCAGTCTATTCGGGCTGCAGGAAAGCAACCCGGTCGCAACCGACGTCGCCTACAGCGGCAACCCGAAGAATTACGGGCAGCCGAACGATCCGATGATCGGCGGCCGTATCGGCGGCGTCAACGTGTTTGGGGGCGGCCTTGGCTTGTATGCCGAGAGCGGCGCGCTCGTGGGCGGGATTGGCGTGAGCGGTGATACGTCGTGCGCAGACCACAACATCGCCTACCGGACACGAAGCGCGTTGAACCTTGATTACGTGCCCGCTGGGGTTGCCGGCGGCAACAAGCGCGACAACATCATCTTCGACATCGTCCCGCAGGGCGGTGGCGATGCGGCTCCTGGCGCCGGGCAGATGCCAGGTGTGAGTGCCAGCGGGTTCGGACATTCAAGCTGCCACGGCTATAACGTCGCCGGCAACGCCGTCAGCTCCGGGTTTGCCGCGGGTCTTCCGCCGAACAAATAAACTGCCGTGAGGGCGGGCCGCTTCCGGCCCGCCTTCTCTTTTGCCCGTCTCGGCCCGCGCAGATCAACCCGGTGAACGGGCGAAGCGGAAGGCAGGATAGCCGCGCGCGTGGACGGTCACATTCAAGAAACGACGAGTTTACAACAGTGAGCGACGACCGAGTCACTGGATCATGCGCCCTCAACGCGATGTGCTGCCGCAATGTCGGCCGTGCCTCCACTTTCGTGATCCGCGCGTGTTGTGCGAGGCCGCTGGTCTGTGAGTTGGCTTCCAACGAGATCCGCAAGGCTCTGCGCGGTTTGCTCGCGATCGTGCTCGTCGGTGTGCGCACAAGCGTCTGGATTGATGCGTGGCGTGCGCTCGGATCTTTCTCGAGCGCGATGCCGGCCCTCTGTCCGAGCTCGCTCGCCTGCGACATCGACGTGTGCCGCAAGCCGTGTGGACGGACGTGAATCCCGATCTTGTCGCCGAGAATGCGCAGGATGCGACAGACACTGCGGGTTTCGAGTCGTCCGTCCGTCGCTTTGCCTCGGTTGCCGCGCGTCTGAAAGAGGGGTCCCCGCAGTGTCCCGCGGTGCTGCAGATACCGACGGATCGCTGCAACGGCCGGCGCCGCCACTGGGTGTAGCTGTCGCTCCCGTTTGCCTTTCCCGAGAATCCACATCTGGCCGGTTTCAAGGTTGACGTCCTCCAGATTCAGACCGACCAGTTCTGACACGCGCAGTCCTGCACAGTACAACACGGTCACGATCGCGGCGTCCCTCGTTGCGGCCTCCGTGTCATCGGCCGTGGCCATCAACAGGGCTCTGACCTGTTCAATCGTCGGTCCTCGGCTATCGCGGCGAGGTTCTTGCCGCACGCCCGGGAGTTCTAACGTCCACGTCATCAAGCCGAGCATCCGCGCCAGACGCGACACGCTGCGGAGGGTGGCGAGGTGTCGATTGACGGTGCCCGACGCCAAGCCGCAATTCGTCTGGAGGTAGTTGCGCCACGCCAGCGCGATCTCGTGCGCGGCCGGGCTGCTTTGCTTGAACAGGTGATCGAGCGCGTAGGCGGCGGCCAATGGTGGCGAGATCGCCAGCGCCCGACTGAGGAAGCGCGCAGATCCTTCCAGGTCGTATTCCATCGCACGCAGCGTGTGATCGCTTTTGCCGTCGCGCCACGCCGCCAGGATGGTGGCGGCGGTGTGCCGACGCCCGGCGGCGAGCGTCAGCACCGGCGGCGCGATGGCTGTGGTGGGGATCGGTCGATTGCGGGCGTCCCGTCGTCGCGCGAGCATCATCGTCATTACAACTCCTGCGCGCAGTACGTCATGAAGACGCGACGCGCACAAGCGAAGCGATCAAGAAACCCAAAACGGACTCACGCTGATAACCATTGAGTCCGAGCTGGACACACTGCCACGTCGTGGTCACGACGCGCCCGTAGTCGGACGACCGACGCGCTCGACCAGTTGCTCGGTCAACAACGCGAGTACCGAAATGGCCATCGTGCGTGCAGGGCGAGGTATTCGACGCGATCGTAGATGCCGGTGATCTCGGCAAACAGCGCCGCATTGTCTGGCGACATCGTGGTCATCGCTTTTCTTCGACCACGGGTCCGGCTGGTCTCGAATTTCAAGAGGCGGAGCTGTTCCTTCATTGGGCACCTCCTCTCCCGAGCAGGAGACCGACCGCGAGGCCGTAGAGGTAGCCAGCCTCCTTCTGCACCCAATGGTCGCGAGTATCTTCTTGGCTCATCGTCGGCGGCCTTTCCTGGACCCCGTAGCCGCCGGAAGCTGGCTGCGATTGGTGAGCGAAGCCACTTCGAGCCCAACGCAGACGCCGAACAGATAGGCCGCATCAAGCTCGCCGACACGACCGTGTGGTGTTCGTTCTCGATCTGGTTGGAGAGGACAACGTCGCTGACGCGTTCTAAGGGGCTGTAGAAGGGATTTCCGATGCCCGGATCGAACCGATGCCGGACGTTCGAAATGTGTTCGTCTCGGTCGCCGCCATCCGACGGCTCCCGGAAGAGGGCGCCTCCGGCGAGCAGATAATCACGCGCGGCGGCGCGAACATGCGCGATGTCGGATTCACTGATGTTCCGTTTGGCGGTGTGATACGGCTTTGCGGAAGAACGATGGTCACGACGTGCAGTGGCGGCCGACATGGTGACAGCTTTCCCGCTCCGGACAGACCGCCAGAAGACCGTGGTAGGATTTCCACCAGGCGCGACGGCGGTGTATGGCTGCCGGACGCGAAGTAGGGGCGCGTGAAGTCGGTCAGGGCTTCCGCGCTCCGAATACCCGCCACAATACTTAAAGCGTTGCTTGAATTCAAGCGCAAGTTTCAATGTACAATATGCGCGTTGCCTAGCAGTGCGTCGGTCGCTTACGTTGCGGATGTGCCTGCGCCACGAAAACCGCCGTCCGAACGTCAGGTCAATTTCCGCCTACCACTGGATGTGTGCGAACGCTTGGAGGCCGCATCCGCGGTCCTGAACGAGTCCCAGGCCCGTATCATTGCCCACGCCGTCGGCGTATACCTTGATTCGCTGCCGGCTGCTAAGCGTCGCGTGATCGAAGACGTGCTCGCGATCCGCAAAAAGCCGTAGGGAAGAAGGGCCGATCTGATGCCGACCGCCCCTCGCAACGAATCTCCGGGATGCGTGGACTGTCAGGCGAGTGGTCGTCGTGTCGTGACCGGGTTCGGGCACGAGCGCGCCGTCGAGGACTTTGGCCGCGTCGAGATCGCCTGCTCGCAGTGTGCAGGCTCAGGTCGCATCAGCATGACCGTGCAGTTGAGAACCGCGACCAGAACCGGCCGCCCGTTCGCCTGGCTCGGCCCTGTGGCCCGTTCCTGGCGCGCGGCCAGCATTGCTCTTGTCCGCTCGGCTCGCTTCTCATAGCGGCTTCTCGGCCCTTTCCTGAGGGAAGGCTGAAATCGGGGAACAGTCCGAATTAAACGACCTGCTCGCTGCCGCCTATCAGAAATGGCATTAGCGATCCCTGGAAGGCGAGCGAGGAACAGCTTCTTAGCGCTGCCAGCGATTTAAGCACCGCCTTAGCGGGCCTCGACCTCTCCGACGATGAGTACTTTGCAGGTGTGGAGAACTTGATCGACATGGCGTTTAGGGGTCCCTGGCGCGACGAAAGTCGCCGTGCCGATCTCCTGACCAAGCTCTCGTCGCTTCTCGGCGTGAGTGCGGAATTTGTCGGGAAGGATTCCGCCGGCCACAGTCTTTGGCGGTTCCGGCGGTTCAAACGTCAGCCGTCCAGCCCTCCGACTACGCACTAATCGAGCAGGGAGATCCGAATCGGGCGCCGCGGGCGTCAGATTGGGCAACTCCGCGGGTTTCACGTCTGGTGCCACGGGTTGCGGCACACGTCGATCACACGGCCGCAGAACTCGAGCAACGGGCGGGGCCTCGGACTGGACAGCCACCGCGCTATCATGTCCGCCATGAGACCGGGTCGTGGTCATGGTTTCTTTCAGCTGGAGGATGCGCGCGACCTAATCATCAAGTTGGAGAACGACTACTCCCGACTCAGAGACAACCCGATCGATTCCTTCGCAGCGTTCGACTTTTTTGTTACAGCCACCCACATACCGGAGTGGTTGAGGCCGCTCGGTCTCGAATGGCAGAGGCCAGCGGAAGGCACACAGGAACGTGCGATCACCGACACCTGTGGGCACCTCGGTAACGGCGCCAAGCACTTCATCCTTGAACGCTGCCTACCCAAGGGCACCGAGGCCACGACTGGGCCGTTCTCAGCCGGCTTCTCCTCGGCGTTCGCAGATGACGGAAACCTGATCATCCACGTGAACGAGACAGAGGCTGCAATCCTAGGGCGACCGACGGTGTCCGCGATTGAACTAGCGGGCCTCGTCCTGTCGTATTGGAACCAATATCAGCCCTTGATCGAGTTCTCCGTACGTGAACGCGCTCAGGCCGAGGCCGAAAGCCCACCGTAAATTTCCTAGTCTGATCTCATGGTACCCGACACGTACGGTGGCGTCCTGGCCAGATTTTCCGGCCGATGGTGGAGAGCCACAACGATTCGATCCGGGCGGCGGTTCATCCTGCGCGAAGAGGCCGGAGGGTGGGCCGAATCGATGCGGACGGAAATCGAGAAGACTTGCAGTGATCGACTGTCCCCTGTGTGCGTCAGATTGTGCGTCAAACAGCCGCGAATGAATCGCGGTTCAGTGAAACAGCCGGACTTTCTAGGGATTTTGGAGCCGGCGACGCGGACTTGAACCGCGGACCTGCTGATTACGAATCACTAGCAAGTGCAATCCGCTGACGCGCGCTGAAACAGCGGTGAACGTACAACTCGTTCTTTGATATTGCTTTAAGCGCGACTTCGTGTTTTCATCGTGTTGCAGCAAGGTCCGGCAAGTGGCGTCGTTCTGCTGCCAATGTGCTGCCAGACGGGAGTCGCTAATGAGTCGCGCCGCCCACGTTGAAATCGTCCCGCAAGTGCGCATCACACCAGCCCGGCGTCCTCTGAACTTCATCGACCGGACCATTCTCGCGCTCAAGCCGACCGCGAAGCTCACCGACTATTGGGACTTATCGCTGCCTGGGTTCGGCATCCGCGTCGCGCCGAGCGGTCGGAAGACCTGGATTGTGATGTATCGCCGTCCCAGCGGGAATGCGAGCCGGATGAAGCTCGGAACATACCCGGCGGTCAAGCTCGCGGATGCGAGACTCGCTGCTCAACGCATGCTTGGTGGAATCCAAATCGATCATCGAGATCCAGTTGCCGAGCGCGTGGCTGAGCGCAAGGCTGAGACGTTCGGGCAGCTCGCCGATGAATACATGAAGCGATGGGCGAAGCAGGTCGGCGCGAACGGCCGGCCGCGGAAGCGCTCGTGGCGCGAGGACGAGCGCCAGATCGAACGATACTTGTTACCGGAATGGCGACATCGCAAGGTGAAAGACATCACTCGCCGTGACGTCCGCGATCTCGTCGAGGCGATCGCCGAACGGCGGTTGCGGAAAGGCACGACGGAGGATGGACTAGAGAAGGTCGGCGCGCCGATCATGTCCAATCGTCTGCTGGCGCTCGTGAAAAAGATGTTCAACTTTGCGTTGGACCGCGAGTGGATCGACGCGAACCCCGCGGCGCGCCTGAAACCCGTTGCGCCGGAAACGGCGCGCGACCGCGTGCTCTCACCGGACGAGATTCGGACGTTCTCGCGCGAGCTCGGTGCCGAACACCATCGCGTCGCGACGCTGTTTCGCACGCTGTTGCTGACGGCACAGCGGTCCGGTGAGGCGTCCCGGATGCGCTGGTCACAGCTGCAGCCGGCGCTCTTCGAGCGGACCGCCGACGGGCTCGCGTTCCCGTCGAAGGTCGAGCCGATCGTGTGGACCATCCCAGGCACGGACGCCAAGAACGGTCTCGCCCACGAGGTGCCGCTGAGTGGTGCGGTCATCGATCTACTGCGCGACCTGGCGACGCGTGATGAGGCCGAACGCCTCAGGATCAACTCCACGAACCGAGTGAAGAGAAATCAGACTGCGCGTGCGGCAAGCGAGTACGTGTTCCCGTCGCGCAAGACAAAGGGACCGTACCTCGAGATTCAGAAGGCTGTGCAACGGCTTCGAAAGCGTTGCGGCTTCGGCTTCACAGCGCACGACCTCCGCCGGACGGCCGCGACCTTGATGGCTGACGCAGGCGTGCCTGAGAACATCATCCCCAAAATTCTCAATCACACCGAGCCGGGCGTCACGCGGCGTCACTACAACCTGCACGCGTACCGGAGTGAGAAGAGGGCTGCCCTTGAGACATGGGCACGGTATCTCGAGGCCATGCTTGGAACCAACCAGGCGGCCACCGGGACCGTTGTGCCGTTCCGGCGGTGACCGCCGCCGGTTGCTGAGAGACGCAAATATGCGTCTGGACGCACAATTGCGTCTCGTCGGAGACTGGCGTGACGGCACGTGACGTCAATACAATGTTTTGACGTCACAACTGCATGTTGATATCATTACGGCAGCCATGAAAAGCAAAGCTGTCGCTCGCTCAAGTCGGCGCTCCGCTTCTACCCGAGCGAAGCGAGGGGGTGGGCGCAAGGCGACGACCTTCCGTCTCGATCCCCGCCTAGAGAAAGGGTTGGCGCTACTCGGCGAGGTGCGGCGAGTGCCGTTGAACCGACTCGTCAACGAAGCCGTAGGCGAGTACCTCGATACCCGCTCCGCGACCGTCGAGGCGGAACTCGAGGAGACGCTTCGTCGCGTCAAAGCCTACCGACACGCGGACGCGGACTTCGAATCGGCGATCTCCAAGTTCGCCGACGCCGAAGCCGAATCGGCCGCTCAGGACCCAGTGGAGGGTCAGACAACTCGCGCCAAGGGACCCGCCCAGCGGTTGGTGCGCGAGCTGATACGTGGCTGACTGGGACGCAGACAGCCCAAGACTTCGACAGAACCTCGTTGGCGTTCTTCGCGACGTCCGGGATCGCGCCGCTCGCAGAGAGGTCCCAGCCGTCGAGGACGCGCGGCGGTGGCAGGGTGACACGATGGCCGGTCTCAAGGTGCCCGACAAGAAATACGTCGGGCGCTTTCGCGGCGAGCCCGGCCTTGAGACGACGCGCGTCTGGGTCGGTGGGCACGAAGGCGCGCCGCCTGAGCGGGTCGCCTCGGAGCTCGCGGCTTTCGAACAGACCTTACAGAGAGCGGTGGCCGCGCTGGACGCGCGGTACCCACGCGCGGAGGCGCTCGACACCGACGGCCTCGCGGCTGTCATCGATCTGTGCGCATGGGCGCATGCCGAGTGGGTTCGAATCCATCCGTTCGCCAACGGAAACGGCCGGACGGCGCGCATCTGGGCTAACGCGTTGCTGATGCGATACGGCCTTCCGCCGGCGATCCGGCTGCGTCCTCGCCCTGACGGCGGCTACGGCGACGCTGGCGCGGCGGCGATGAACGGCGACTGGCGAGCCACAGTCGCCGTCTTTAGCCGGATGCTCGCCGAGTCGCTTGAGGAGTGACGCGGCTCCGCTGATTCGGCCGCCGCCGCTTTACCTACGGCATCGGCGTGAAAGCAGCGAGTCACGTAGCGCTGACCACGACGCACGCAGACGCCGCTGCCATCCTAAATCCGAACGACCTCTAGACCACACAAGCTGCTGTTCGTCGGCACCACGAGCGAAGCGCGAAACTTCTTGTTTTTTGTCCTCAAATGAGGCATAAGAATAGGAACCTCGGCGGCATAAGGCTAGGAGTTCCGCGTGAACAGCAGCACCAGTGCAATCCTGTTCGATTCAGATGCCACGGAAGACGAACGGCTCGAGAGTCTCGGTCTCTCCAGACAGATTATCTACGACGCCGTCCTCGTCGGGGAAGCGGCGAGAGCGTCGTGCACCGCGAACGACCCGCCGATTCTGCCGGGCCTCCTGTCGTGGGGCCGCACGCTCCGCGGGCTCGGCGAGTTGCTTGCACCGCGGGGGTGGGTACGACGCGATGAGGGGAATTTCTCCACCGTCGTGGACAAGCGCCTAGGGATCGCAATCGCGGTTGCCACTGGAGATGAGGCGACAGGACTGCTTGGATCGACCCCGCGGACCAAATATCCCAAGGGACCCACGACTGAAAGAGCTGTCGAACAGAACAATCAGCAACTGCGCTTGTTCGACGAGCCAGACGACGGTGAGACGGATGAGGCGATCGATGAAGGTGTGTCGCTGACGTGGATTCTTCTCATTGCGCGGATTGGCGCCGACGTGCGGTGCGAACTCTCGCTCCCGGCGGCCTTGGGTGAGGACGGTCGCGTCGAAGCGTGGCGCGAGCGAATCATCCTCGGGCCGATTCGAGTGTCTCAGACCCCTCCGGCTTTCGCTGATCTCGAATTGACGGAGGAAATCGACATTCCGGTGACCGCGCGGACCGAGGTCTAATTGTTTACATCGTCGCGGCTCACCGTCGCACGGATGCGGCGCGGTATGACGAAGAGCCGCTTGGCTGACCTCGCCGGGGTAACGATGCGGAGCATCTCGGCGTTTGAGGCTGGTGAGATGGACCCTTCGGCCGAGACGCTCGCGGAGATCGCTCGCGTCCTCCGGTTTTCACCATCGTTCTTTAGTCGCCCGGCAATTGACCGACCCCCAGTTACGAGCGCCAGCTTTCGTTCGCTCACCTCAATGACAGCGGGGCAGCGAAACGCAGCCGTTGCCGCGGGAGCGCTTGCTATCGAGCTGAGCGATTGGTTGGAGCAGCGTTTCAACCTGCCGGCCCCGAGTCTTCCGTCGTTCAGAGGCGCTGATCCGGAGACTGCTGCCGAGGCCCTTCGTGGCCAATGGCAGCTGGGGGCGAGGCCAATCCGAAATGTGGTGCATCTCCTAGAGCAACGTGGCGTCAGGGTTTTCTCGCTTGCAGAAGAGTGTCGGCAAGTAGACGCATTTTCGCTCTGGCGCGCCGGCAAGCC
The DNA here is from genome assembly GCA_963728825.1 of uncultured Acidobacteriota bacterium. Taxonomy (GTDB): domain Bacteria; phylum Acidobacteriota; class Vicinamibacteria; order Vicinamibacterales; family CAVVIG01; genus CAVREM01. The sequence continues at coordinate 11,545 of CAVSLA010000003.1, read as the reverse complement.
GTTCGTCTTCCTGAACACGATGAAATCGGCTGAGCGGAGCCGCTTTGATGCCGCTCACGAATTGGGTCATCTAGCGCTGCATAGACATGGTGGCCCAAACTGTCGTGGGAGAGAGGCCGAGCGCGAGGCCGACACTTTTGCGTCAGCTTTTCTGATGCCACGCGCAAGCGTGCTGGCCACTGCCCCACGCTTTCCACCTCTTCAAGAGCTGCTGAAACTCAAGAAGCAATGGAACGTCTCGGTGGCGGCGCTAGTCCATCGTCTTCATGCTGTTGAACTGCTCACAGAGTGGCACTACCGCACATTAATGGTCGAACTTTCCTCGCGTGGGTACCGAACGACGGAACCAGACGGCTGTGAGCGAGAAACGTCGCAGATTCTCAACAAGGTCTTCGCTGCCTTAAAGGCGCAGGGAATGACGCGTCAAGCTCTGGCATCCGAACTGGGCGTGCAGAGTAGCGATATCGATGCGCTGGTGTTTGGGTTGTCGTTCGTTGCCCTTCCTGCTGCTCGTGACTCGGCCTCCCGGGTCGACCAGCCGTCCAGGGTTCATCAGTTTCTTCGAAAGAAGTGACGACGAATGACGCTCGCTGCCAGACGTGAAGAAGCGGAATGTCATGGCTAAGACAAAAACCGATCAAGACAAGGCGCAACAAAAGCTCGCGCGGAAGGCGGCTGCCGATGAGCGTCGCGAACGCCAAGAGCAAGAGGTGCGAACCCGCCGTGCGGAGCAGCGTCGCACCGCCGAAGAGGAGCTCGCAAAGCTCGAGGAGGCGGTCCGTGTTGCCAGAGAACGCGTCGTCAGACACGATGCTCTCACCAATCATCTCGTCGGTTTCTACGAGGAGGTCGACAAGCTCGCGAAGGGAAGGTCGCTCCTCGAAGCCACGACGCTCATCGTAGACCAAGCCAACGACATCATTCGGGACGCGAAGGGCATCGTCGAGGGCGACCCGTACTTGGACCGCATCAAAGAGTTCGTGCCCGCCGGCACCAATCCCGTCTACCCGGATGTTCTTTTGGTTGCACGATCCGTTCAGCAATGCCTCGGCCGGGCCGCGAAGCAACTCAGCGATCGAGACAAACGCGTGACTAAGATGCGGCGCGAAGCTCGAACGATTTGCGCAGCCCTCAAGTTCGTCGCTGAGCAGAACGAACATCCGTCGAAGGAGGATGTTGAGTCGGTGCTCGGCGCGAAGCCGCCGGACGACTGGTTTTTTCAGAGCGACGGCGACGACAACGATTTCTTCGATTTTGAGCGACTTGATCGGATTGGCGTCGAACGAAGCATCGCTGGGTCAGAGTAGCCGAGCGCGCGAATGGACCACCCTATAGATCCTCGCGCCCCGCTTCTCGGCGGAATCTCTCAGTACGATGTCGACTTTGTCATCCCGCGCGTCGGAGTCGACACACCACTGGGTATAGACCCATTTCTCCTCTACAAGAGCAGAGATGTCGAATACCGACAGCTCCACGCACTCCTGCTCGCGGCGTTCAACAACGGGATTCAAGCCGTGCGAAGCGGGGCAACGGAGCGCGCGCGGACGATTTTCGATTTCCCAGAAGTCGCTGCCATCGGATTTGGGTACACGCAGGGCGGCAAGCGTGGATCGGGTGTTGGATCCCACATGACGACGTTGATTCTTGAGACGCTGCATGGATCACCAGGGCTGCAGGAGCGCGGCGTTCGACACATCGAAGAGATGCAACTCCTGTCGGCAGGTATCGGGCCTGATCGCGTCAGCGATATCGCGGCGAATGTGCTCAAACGGTTTCTGATCGGCTACACACAACGCCAGTGCGACATCTGGAACTTGGCTAGAAAGACGAATGTCCCAATTGGGCATATCCATGATCCGGAGTCTGGTGACTGGGTCGATTCCTACGAGGACCTGCCGGTCAGTCCCGTCGACGGCTCACCAATTCTGCTCGTCCCTCGGCGGATCGTTCGAGTGCTCCCGTGGATCAACTATGACGATTTTGTGAAGACGGAGTTCAACGCCTATCTCGGGGCTCGACGTGCGAAAGCCCGGGCCGCGTTGACGATGAGCAACGGGCCGAGCCAGGACGAATCCAAGCAGACCAAACGCGACGTTGTCACCGTGACTCGCAACGACATCGCGTTGGTGGAACGATATGTGCGCTCCCGCGAACAGAGAGGGCGCGACGCTCGACCGGCACTGAATTACATCGATCAGGCTGCACGCGACCAGGCGGAGAATCTTAAGCGGAAGCTTGGGAGCATTTTACCTGGCCGTGAACAGGCGGCCGAGTATCAGCGTTTTGTGCTGGAGGCGCTGAACTTCTTGTTCAGCCCTGAGCTGATCGATGGTCAGCCAGAGGTCCCGACGTTCGACGGCACCGAACGTCGGGACATCGTCTTCACTAACGATTCAGACGAGTCCTTTTGGGAGTACATCCGCACAGAGCACGCGGGACTGTTGGTGATGTTCGAGGTGAAGAACACGGACGTTCTCGATCTGGCGGCGATCAACCAGACGGCGACGTATCTCGGCGATCGGCTCGGGAGGCTCGGCGTCATTGTGACCCGCCACTCGCCGCAGGAGACGGTCCAGCGGAAGACATTCTCTGTTTGGAATGACTCCGTGCCGAATCGCAAGGTCATTCTCATCCTGACGGACGATCACATCCGCGAACTGCTCGATCTTCGCGGGCGCGACGGGTCGCCTACTCAGTGGCTGCAGCGACACTACCGGGCGTTTCGGACGGCAGTTCAATAGGCTGCAGCCAGTTGCCGCTCGTGTCATGCTGACTGGCGAGCGGCGGTGCGCTCCTCAATCCAACCGATCACGTCTTCCTCGACCCATGCGACGACGTTCGGCGCGATCCGGTGATGCCTCGGGAACTCCCCTCGACGCTCCAACCGCCAGATCGTCGAGCGTGACAACCCTGTCATCTCCCGCACCACTGGGAACCTCAAGAGCTTGAGAGGCAGCATTCGCGCGCCTGAGGGCGCCTGCGCAGTTCCGACGGTCGCAGGCCGTGGTGCCACCGCCGAACTCTGACCGACTCGATCGAGTGAGCGGACTCGCACGCCGCCGTTGGTTCTTGTTGGTAATCCGTTCATTGTCGCCCTCCCGATCTTGCTTCCGATATTTCGGCGTGTGGTGGCCTGGCGAGCGGTGAGACACGGCACCTGAGCACGCCCCGTGCCAGCGGGCTTCAGGCGCAACTCGTACCGAATGAAGGTTCGGCGACAGCAGTACATCACTCAGAATGAGTGACCTCTCTCGAAATGAGTGATAGGCCCCCGCAAGGCCGCTGAGAGACGTCGTTCGTTCATCTCGGTTCACCGGACTTCGCCGAGTCTCTCGGCGATCCGCGCGACTGCTCGCAAACGCCTCCGGTTCCCGCTCCACATCCAGTCACAGTTCTTGCACTGATGCGGGACGCGCCGTCACGGCGATTGCCGACCATGCACAACGCATCTTTCCAGGTGACCTCACGGACGCAGTGCGAGCGCGCGCAGGTGGCAAATCCACACCGGCGACAACAGATTGTCGGCCGGCGGTTTCGTCGCTTCGAGGAACTCTTGTTGCGCGGCGTGGTCGTGACGTCATACGGATTCGTGTGCTTGCTGTTGGTGACCAGGGAACGAGTCGCTCGCGGATCGCAGCGCGCGCACACACTCTGGGCCAGCAAGACCGATCGACTTCGAGCGTGGTTGCATGGGTGATGGTGGAGAGCGGGGCGCTGAGATTCGATGCGCCCTTCCGAGCATCTGGAGGTGTCAGATGGCGATGTCGCGTCGCAGTGTTCGCAGTGTCATCCGCCTGGGAGTCCTGCTCGCCCTAGTGCTGTTGCCGACCGCCTTGTACGCGCAGCAGAGCCCGTGGGAGCGCGCGGCGCTGAACCTCGAGGCCACGTTCACCGGCCCGCTCGCCCGATCGCTAGCGCTCGTCGCCATCGTCGTCGGCGGTCTCATGTTCATGTTTGGAGAGGGCGGCGCGAAGCGCCAGATCTCCGGCATCGTCTTCGGCGGCGGACTCGCGCTGTTCGCCGGCCAGTTCCTGGCTTGGCTGTTCTGAGGACGTGCTGCCGTGACGCACTCCGCCAGTCGTCCGATCGCCCGGCCCGTTCACAAGGCGCTGCACCGCACGCTGACAGTCTGCGGCGTGGACCGCCGGCTGTTCTTCCTCGCTCTCCTCATGGGCGCCGCGACGTTCAACCTCTTTTACTCGTTCCTGGCGGGCTGCTGATGTTCGTCGGGCTCTACGCCTTTGCGCTCTGGACGACCAAGCGGGACCCGCAGATGCTGCGGATCCTCTTGTCGTCGTCCCGCTTCCGGCCACGCTACGACCCCGCCAAGCACGTCCCCGTGCACATCACGGTGCGGCCATGCTGACCATCCGACGCATCCTCCGCGACTACGAGAACGCCGGAAGCCTGAACAGTCTGATTGCGCTCTGGGGGTTCGTCGATGACAGCACGTTTCTCACGAAGGCAGGGCACGTCGGCGTCGTGTACCGCCTGGCCGGAGTCGACTTCGAGTGCCTCGACCAGGCACAGCGCCGGGACATCGTCCACCGGTATGAAGCGGCGCTCCGCGGCTTGGATGAGTCCTGCCGCGTCTACCAGTACCTCTGCAAGCGCAAGATGCCGGCAATCGCTCCGGCAGCCTGCCGGCAGCGCGTGGCGCACGAGGCCGTCCACCGACGCGCAACCTATCTGAATGGCCGGCGTGACGAGCTGTTCCAACTCGACCTGCACCTGGTGCTCGTCTACGAGGGGCTTCGATCCCACGCACCGTCTGGTCGTCGGCTGCGCAGCCTCTGGAGTGACCCGCGAGCCGCTGTGCGTGAGTGGCTCTCGCCGAGCGCCACCCTTGCGCTAGTCGAGGCGGACCTGGAACGGGCGATCGCGCATCTGCACCAGAAGGCCGCGGCCTTCGAGGTGCAGCTGGCCGACAGCATTCACCCCACTCGGCTCACGAAGGCGGAAGCCTTCCAGTTCTTCCGCCGACTCGTGAACTACACGCCCCGCATCGCGGACGGCGCTGCGCTGCAGTACGACACTCACCTGGACTACTTCGTGGCCGACAGCGCACTGGATTGCCACCGCGACCACCTTGACCTCGGGGCGGCGCACGTGAAGGTGCTCACGATGAAGGAGCCGCCGAGCGCCACGTTCCCGCAGGTGCTTGAAGAGCTGTACACGCTACCGGGCGAATTCATCGCCTGCCTCGAGTGGTGCCGCATTTCCAACGACCGCATGCGGCGCATGCTCCAGATCCGCCGACGCCATTTCTTCAACAAACGCGTCTCGATGGTGAACTACGTCTCGCCAGACACGCGGCCCGAGGAGATGCTCGTCGACGAGAGCGCCAACGCCACCGTGCGCCAGCTAGGCGACGCGCTGACCGAGCTGGAGGTAAACGGGCACTTCTTCGGCGAGTGCTCGCTGGCGCTCGTCCTGTTCAACGACGACGCCCGCCAGCTAGAACGCGCGGCCGCCGAGGCCACAAAGGTGATGGCGTCCCACGACGGAACATTCATCGACGAGACCTACAACCTTCTGAACGCCTGGCTGAGCATCGTCCCCGGCAACAGCGCCCACAATCTGCGCCGGCTCCCCATGCTCGAGACCAACTACGCCGATCTGAGCTTCCTCTTCACGCTCGACACGGGACACGTGCGCAGCACCCACTTGAACGCCGAGGCGCTGGCAGTCTTCGAGACGCAACACCAGACGCCCTACCACTTCAATCTGCACGTCGACGACGTCGGGCACACGCTGGTCCTCGGCGCCACCGGCAGCGGCAAGAGCTTCCTGCTCAATTTCCTGGTGATGCACGCGCAGAAGTACGACCCGCTGACGGTGATCTTCGATCTCGGGCACAGCTATCGGAAGCTCGCGACTCTCCTGGACGGGAGCTATCTCGAGCTGGGACTGCGGCACGGCAGCGTCCAGATCAATCCGTTCGCCCTCGAGCCCACCGCCGAGAACCTGCATTTTCTACATGCGTTCGTCCGCGTGCTGCTTGAAGGCGCGGACAGCTATCGCTTGAGCGAGGCCGAGGACCGCGAAGTATACGAAGCCATCGAGAACCTCTACGTGCTCGACAGCGCACAGCGTCGGCTGTTCACGCTGGCGAACCTGCTCCCGCGCGCGCTGGCAAGCCGGCTCTCAAAATGGACCGAGGGAGGCCGCTACGCGGAGCTCTTCGACCACGCCGAGGACACCTTCAACATCCAGCAATTCCAGGTCTTTGACTTCGAAGCCATGCGCGCGTATCCCGCGCTGCTGGAGCCGCTGCTGTTCTACGTCCTGCACCGGGTCGGCGCTCGGATGACGGATCCGGCGTCCGTAGGCACGCTCAAGCTGTGCGTGATGGACGAAGCCTGGCGGTTCATTCAGCACGAGACCCTGCGCGCCTATGTGCAGGAAGCACTGAAGACATGGCGGAAGCGCAACGCAGCCATGTTGCTGGCCACGCAGGCGGTCGACGATTTCGCTTCAGCCGATCTTCTGCGGACCGTCGTTGAGAGCTGCCCGACGAAGCTGCTCCTCGCGAACCCGGCGTTCGACCGCCAGCAGTACACGGACCTGTTCCAGTTGAACGAGACCGAGTTCGACCTGATCTCGGGCCTCATGCCGCGACGCCAGCTCCTGGTGAAGCGGCCCGATATCGCCAAAGTCCTGACACTCGCGGTCGATCCCCGGTCCTACTGGCTCTACACCAACACGCCGGTCGACAACGAGCGCGTCCGCGCCGTGTTTCGCGATTTCGGTTTCGAGGCCGGGCTCGATCGCCTGGCCGCTTCAGCGTGACGAAGGGAGATCAATCATGCGTGCACACGGCCTATTGCTTTCGTTCGCATTGTTCGCCGTCGGTGTCGTGGGCGTCGGTGCCCAGGCGCAGGGTGTCCGGGAGGTGTCCGCCTCGGAACGCACGCTGATCCCGCTGACAACGAAGCTACGGTACACGACGATGATTCTGCTACCGGAGCAGGACGAGATTCTCGACGTCGTGTGCGGCGACCGCGACTTCTGGGTCATCTCGGCGACGCAGAACATCGCTCACGTGAAGCCGGCGAAGGAAGGCGCGGCGACGAATCTGAATCTCGTCACGGCCAGCGGCCGGGTCTACTCGTTTCTGCTCACCGAGCAGAAGACGGCGACCCCGGATCTCAAGGTGTACGTGACCGCAGACCCAAGTGTCGCGACCGGACCTCGCAAGTACTACTCGGCGGCCGATGTCTCGGCGCCGCAAGCCGAAGTGACGGCCGCACGGGCCGCGTCCGACGCCGCGCGGCAGCGCGCCGACGAAGCCATCGCGACGTTCAAGCAGCAGTATCCAGCCGCGTTGCAGTTCGTCTACGGCACGGCCAAGTACGAGCGCCCATTCCTCGTGCGGTCCGTCTGGCACGACGGCCAGTTCACGTACATCAAAGCCGACGCCCGCGAGCTGCCCGCGCTCTACGAGGTGAAGGACGGCGAGCCGGCGCTGGTGAACTTCCAGGTGCAGCACGGCACCTACGTCGTGCCGAAGGTGCTCGATCGCGGCTACCTGGCGCTGGGCAAGGAACGCTTCGAGTTCCAGCAAGGGCGGTAGAGCCATGGCCGAACCGACCACCGGCACAGCGATCGTCACCGATCACCGCACGCCCCCGCGCGGCGTGCTGCCGCGCGGCGCGCAGACCTGGCTGATGGTGGCACTGGCGTTGGGCATCCTGGCCATCATCGTGCTCACCGGCCGGCCGGAGCCGGCTGCTCGACCGGCGGCCGGCCCGGTGAACCAGGCGCTGGCGCCCAGCCCAGATCGGCTCCGCGACTACCAGGATCGGCTCCGAGTGCTCGACGAACGCAGTCGTCAGCAAGCGCTCGTCGACCCAGCCGACCCGAGAGCGCCTCTGCTCTATGAGGATGCCGGAACGGCGGCCGTCGATCCCCTGGCAGACGAGAAGAAGCGTCGCGGAGTACGAGAGCCTCTTCGCCAGCAACGTCGTCGTCAGCCGCCGTCCGGACGGAGAACGTCCATCGACGCCGACGGCATCGACCGCGCGCGGCGCGCGTGGTCTCGACGCGCAGTCGCCAGCCCCACCCAGTCTCGACGAAGTCGCCGAGGCCGTCATGCGCGCAACGGCGCGGTCAGTTCCTCCGCCAGCGCCACAACCAGCGGCCACCGCAGCAACCCCTCAAGGCAGAGGCGCAGCCGACGATGCGCGACCGCGGCCGGCCTTCACGGATCCGATTCAAGCCGCCGGCCCCCTGCACCGTCTCCTCGAAGGCACGTTTATCGACGCGGTGCTGACGAACCGACTAGACGGCACCACCGCCGCACCCGTGAACTGTCTGGTGACGAACGCTGTGTTCTCGCACAGCGGCCAGCACATCCTGATTCCCGCTGGGGCGAGGGTTCTCGGCGAAACGAAACCGGTGCAGTCGCTGGGCGAGACGCGCCTCGCCGTGTCGTTCCACCGGCTCGTGTTCCCCGATGGGCGCACGTATGCCTTGGACCAGTTCATCGGGCTGAATCAGGTTGGCGACGCCGGTCTACGCGACCGCGTCAACCAGCACTACCTGTCCACGTTCGGAGCGTCCGCAGCTGTGGGGCTGATCACCGGGCTCAGTCAGTTCATCGGCACTGCCGGACTCGGTCGCGCGGACGGCAACCGCAGCGTGATCATCGCCGGCGGCGTCGGCGATGCCACCGGCCAGGCCACGGCGCAGGTCATGAGCCGCTTCCTGAATCGCCTGCCGACCATCACGATTCGTGAAGGCCATCGCGTCAAGGTGTACCTGACGGGCGACATCGAGCTGCCCGCCTACGAGCCGGGTCATGTCGTCGCTCGCCAACCATAGGAGTGTCACCATGCGCCAAATTGTCGCCGTTGGATTGTTCGTGCTCGCATTCGCGATCCCGCTTCGCGCGCAGTTGGTGGTGATCGACCCTGGCAATCTGGCGCAGGCCATCCTGATTGCCGATCGCACGCTCCGCGAATTCAATACGCTGCTCGCTCAGTACCAGACGATCGTCCGCATGGCCCAAGGTCTCGGCAACCTGGACGCCTATCGCATTCCGCCGATCGCCATTACCTCGCACGACACGGGGCGATGGGAGTACGGACGGCCGTGGCTGCAGGGTCTCAACAGCGGCGACGCCGCCGGCGGAGCCTACATGCAGGTCGCCCGGCGCCTCGAACGGCCGGGCGCATTGCTTGCAGCCCTGCCGCCCGCAGCGCGCCAGGCCATCGAACGTGCCTACGCGACCATCGAGATCACCGACTCAGTCGCGCAGATGGGCGGTCACCAGGTCGCGCTGGTCCGCGGCTACAGCGGTCGCTTGCAGGCGGCTGTCAACGCGCTCGAGCGCGACGTTGTGAGCACCGCGCCTGGCTACCACGAGACGACGGCCATTCTCGACAAGATCGCCGCCGGCCAGCTCCTGGCAGGACGGCAAGACATGGCCGCCAACCAGTTGCTCTCGCACGTCCTCGAGCAGCTCTTGGTCCGCAGCAAGCGGCAGCGCGACAGCGAAGCCGCCGCGATGAACATGCGATTGGGCGGTCTTCGCGACGGACGTGCCGCGAGCGGGAGCGTTGTCCGCGGCGCCGCACACGATCTGCGTGCCTGGCGCCAGCCGTAGGAGAGGAGCTCGTGATGAATTATCGCCGCGTCGTCATCGCCCTTGTTATCGCGACAGTCGGTGTGGGCCTCCAACCAGCGTGGGCGCAGTGGGTCGTCACGGATCCGACCACCACGGCTCGCAACACCGTGACCGCCGTCCTGAAGGATCGGCTGCTTCAGACTCTGACTCTCGAACGTGACCGCCTTCGCCGCATGGCCGCGCGGCTCAGCGCTTTGACGTCTCTTGCAAAGTACGCCGTGGACGAAGTCCCTCGGTGGCGCACTCACGACTTCGAGGGTTTCTTGTACGCCAACGGCTACAACGCCGCGCTCAACTACGGCGACAGCACAGGTGCTGAGTACGTCCGCGTCGCACGGGCCAGGCAGGCCGCTGAGGCCACGATGCTGGCGGCCATGAGTCCGACGCACGTGAGGCCGTGACCCAGCGCTCGCCACCCTGGACCTTGCCGACAGCAGCATCATCGCGGGCACGCACCAGACCGGCCCGCTTCGCTTGAACGGCCGGCGGGAACTGGCGGCGATCGACGCGCTCGAGCGCCATGTCATCGACCCGTCCGACGAGCAGAGCACGACGGCGGTGCTCGACAAGATCAGCGGCGCGGTCCTCATGGAGACACGCCAGAAGCAGGCTCGGCTGCAGCTCCTCGCCGCTGTGGCCGAACAGCTCATCGTCGAGAACAAGCGATCACGCGATACGGAAACCGGCGTGATGAACATGCAGATCGGCCGGCTGCGCGACGGCCGCGCCGCTAACACCAGCCTGCTCTCCGGCGCCAGCGCGGACCTCCGCGGCTGGCGGCAACCCTGAGGAGAACATGCCCCCCAGCCTCGACTCGCCATCATCGCGACCGTGCAACAGGCGATCACCGATTGCTCATGACCTATGAGCCGGAGTTCCTCCGCTTTGGTTACTCGTTGTTCCTCGCGTTCGCCACGATCCTGATCGCGTGGCATGGCATCCGGATGATGCTGAGCCAGGAGGGCCTTGGCGAACAGCTGTTTGGCTTCGCGAAACTGCTGCTCTTCATCTCGTTCGGCTACTCGCTGATCGCGTTCTACGAAGCGCCGTTGCCGGGCATCGGGGTCTCGTTCAGCAACCTGATCACCGACCAGACCCACCACTTCGCGAACATTCTCGACGCTCGATCCCTCGAGCTGATGTTCGATCATTTGGATGAGCTCTGGGCTCACTTCGTCCAGCCGGACGCCTGGTCGATCCTCGCCAATCTGCTGTACTGGCTGATCCTGATTGTCGTCACGCTGGCGAAGGTGATTTCGCTCGCCATCGTCGCCTTCGGCCTGGTCGCAAGCGCGGTCTGCGCCCTGCTCGGTCCGATCTTCGTTCCGTTCTTCATTGTGCCCAAGCTCGACTGGCTGTTTTGGTCCTGGTTGAAGGCCTTCATTCAGTACTCTTTCATCCCCGTTGTGGCGTTCGCTTTTTTGATGGTTTTCGAGCGGTTTGTGTTCAACTATTTGACGACGCTCCCCCCTGGAATCACCGAGGACCTGTACCTCGTATACGGGCTTCAAGCGCTCGTCGTCATCGGCACATTCGTCGTCGGCATTCTGCTCGTCCCATCGCTGACGAGTTCGATCTTCTCCGGTCAGGGTGGTCAAAGTGTCCTGCCCGATCGGATCAGGCTGACATCGAGGCTGAGGGATCGTGATGCGCCAATACAGAGACCAAGATCAGATTGATGGGACTGCATCCCGCCAAGCGAGCCGGGCATTTGTGTTTGCCTTTGGCGTCGCCGCGCTCATCGGTCTCGTGATCGGCGTCGTGTGGGTCATCGCCGGCCTCCTGAATTTCCAAGTCCTGCGATAGGAGGATGCTGTGGCCGTTCATGTGGCGGACGTCAACCCAAAGACCCTCGAGAGCGCGAAGCGTCAGTTCGTCGAGCTCTTATGGCTCGTCGCTGGTCCTGAACACGTA
>CAVSLA010000002.1:0-480852 GCA_963728825.1 uncultured Acidobacteriota bacterium | reverse complement strand
GCATTGGCCACGGTCGGCCTGTTGCGCGAGGTGTGGCAGCTCTTTGCCTTTCACGTCCTGTTCGGCCTGGCGCATGGCGCCACCGGCCTGGTGCCGGTCACGACGGTGATCGCCCGGTGGTTCAACGTTCGCCGTTCGCTGGCATTCTCCATCGGGTCGACCGGCCTGTCGCTCGGCGGCATTCTGGTCGCGCCGGTGGTAGCTTTGTCGATCGAACGCTACGGCCTCGCGGCCGCCGCGCCGTGGATGGCGATCGCCTTGTTCATCGGCATCGTGCCCGTGACGCTGCTGGTGCTGCGCGCCAGCCCGAAGGCCATGGGACTCGAGCCTGACGGCTTGACCCTGGCCCAGATTGCGGAGAGCCCGCCGCAGCCGTCCACGCCGTTCAGGGAGGCCCGCCGCAACGCCTACTTCATCGCCGTATCCGCGGCCTACACGTTCCTGCTCGGCGCCCAGGTCGGCGCCATTGCTGATTTCTATCGCCTGGTCAGCACGCGCGACGGCACGGCGACGGCGGCCATCGCGCTGGCTGTCCTCGCCACCCTGCAGTACGATCGGCCGGCTCGTCGGGGGTGGCTTGCTGCTCAAGGTGCCGGCGCGGACGTTCGCCCTCATTCTGATGGCGATGCAGGCGTGCTCCCTGGCTCTTCTTGCCATTGCCGAGGGACGAACAAACATACTCGCGGCGACCATTCTGTTTGCCGTCACCATCGGCAACTCGCTGATGATGCACCCCCTGCTGCTTGCGGAACGCTTCGGCACGCGCGACTACGGCCGTATCTATTCGACCAGCCAGATGATGACCGTGCTGGGTGTTGCCGGTTGTCCGGCATTGATTGGTGTTCTCTATGAAATGAGCGGCGGCTACCAGCTACCGTTCTTCGTGATTTCTGCGTTGACCTGGGTTGGGTTTGCCGTCCTTGCCATGTTCGCGGTTCCCCGCAGCCCCGCGACTGGCTAAGCCGGACCATCGCTCGGTTCGGCGCTCGCGGTCATCGCAAACGCACTATAGGTCGATTTTCCCAGCACTACGCCAAAGCAAATCGATCGCGCGCCATGCGGCAAGCGTCGTCTCCCGGTTCACAAGCGCGGCAGACGTCCGGCCGAACATCGTAGATCGCGCACGACGTCTCATTGCCGACCTCGCCTACGAGGGCAGCGCAGCGGTCGCCGTCGCACTGCATACGCCCGTGATGATGGTCAGCGAAGGCGCGGGGAATGCGTTGGGATGCACTCGTCCTCGGTCGTGAACCGGGGCCAGTCGCGGGAAAACGAACAGCAAGCCCCGCAGCTCCGGCACAGTGCCGCTGCATCCAGCAGTGCTGTCACAATTTCTTCGCTGCCCGTCGTCAGTTTGTGTTCCCTCGCGCCGATGCAACTCGTGGCTCAGCCCGAACGACTTGATCCGGTTGTCGACCCTCAATGCAGCGCGGAGACGTTGACCACACTTCATTGCAATGGTCAAAACCGTGCTTTTCAGCCTGACCTGCAAGTGGGAACCGGGTCCTGGAGCCGCCGATCTATACGGAAATGAACCGGGCATGGGGACGGGGGGCCTTGCAGTGCGCGCCTAGCAGGATTATTGCTCCTTTTTTGGGGCCGAGATTTCGCCGGCGTAGCAATCAAACTGGACGGACGAGCTATCAAAATGGGAAAAGGACGAGACCGGGGTCCAAGACGCCGCGGCTTTGAAGACGACAATTATTCACCGCCCCCTTGATACAACGACCGTCCCCAGCCGGCATTCCGAAGAGGGCGCGCGAGAATCGCTCCAGCGGCCCGCCCATCGATGCCGTCGTCAAATGGTTCAACCCGGACAAGGGCTTCGGGTTCGTCGAGCTGTCCGACGGCTCCGGCGACGCCTTCCTGCACATCGCGGCGCTGCAAGCAGCCGGGCACGACGTGGTCGAGCCTGAAACCAAGATGAGCGTGCAGGTCGGTCAGGGCCAAAAGGGTCGCCAGGTCACGGCGGTGCTTTCTGTGGATGCGAGCAGCGGCGGTGCGCCGCGTGCAGCGGCGCGGCCGCCTTCGAGGGGACCGTCGCGGCGGCGGCGGCGGCGGACGGGAGCGTCCCGATCCGGCAACCGCGACCGAGGTCGAAGGCACCGTCAAGTGGTTCAATCCCGATAAGGGGTTCGGCTTCGTCGTATGCGAGGACGGCGGCAAGGATGTGTTCGTACACGTCTCCGTCGTCGAGCGCGCGGGCCTGCGCGGGTTGGACGAAGGACAGAGACTGGCAATGAAAGTAGTGAAGACGCAGAAGGGGCGCGAGGCCACTTCGCTTTCGCTGCTGGATAGAGTCTTTCAGAGCCTCGTTGAAGTCGTCACCGGCAGTCTCAAGTTGTCATCCCGGGCCTTGTGCCCGGGATCCATCCATCAGCTTGCTCCGCGCATGACTGTGCAAACCGGGCTTCGTCGCAGCGGGGCCCTGCCCCGTTTGGTGGCAGCTTCGCCTGCCATGGGAAGACCGTGCCGTTAGGTGCGAAGGCTCACGACACGTCGGACAGGTCGCTCATGCAGGAACCAGGCGCAGCCTGGCGCGGCGCATCAGCAGGAATGCCATGATGGCGCCGTTCAGCAGGTTCCACGCCAGCCCGTGGGCGAAGGCCTGCCAGTAGGAGCCGGTCAAATCGAAGATGGCCCCGGACGTCCAGCCGCCCAGCGCCATGCCGAGAATGGTCGACATGATCACCAGCCCGACCAATGTGCCGGCCTGCCGCGGCGGAAAATACTCGCGCACGATGATCGCATACATCGGCACGATGCCGCCCTGGAACAGGCCGAACAGCGCGGAGATCACATAGAGCGGCGTGAGGCCGTCGAACAGGAGATAGAGAAACAGCGCGACACCCTGCAGGATGGAACCGATCAGAAGGGTCGCGACCCCGCCGATGCGATCGGCGATGAAACCGGATGCGATCCGGCTGATGATGCCGAAGCCGAGCATCAGGGACAGCATTTCCGCGCCGCGCGCCACCCCGTAACCGAGATCGCCGCAATAGGCGACGATATGCACCTGCGGCATCGACATGGCGACGCAGCACGACACGCCGGCGATGCAGAGCAATGCGAACAGGGCGTCCGGGACGCAGCCCAAGGAAGCCGTCGCCCCGGCCGCTGCAGCATTGGCGGCGTCCTCCTGCTGCGCGGCGAGCTTCCGCCTCAGCACCAGGGCGAGCGGCAGCATGGCGAGGATGCAGACGACACCGATGATCATCTGGGTCGTGCGCCACCCTGACATTTCGATCAGCCGTTGCACGACCGGCGGCCAGATCGCGCCGCCCAGATAGTTGCCTGATGCGCAAATGGCCACCGCGATGCCGCGCCGGCGCGTAAACCAGTGCGAGATGTCGGCAATCAAGGGCGCAAAACTGGCCGAGCTGCCGACGCCGATCAGCAGATTGGCCAGCGCGAACAGCATGAGGTTCGGCGCCAACCCCGAGACGATGAAAGCAAGGCCGAGGGTCAGCGTCGCGCCGATGACCGGAGCGACAATGCCGAAACGGTCGACCAGGCGGCCGATCAGCACGGCGCCGCCGCCGAAGCCCAGCATTGCCAGCGTGTAGGGCAGGGACGCGTCCGCGCGGGCGACATTGAACTCCGCCTGCACGGCGGGAAGCGCCACCACCACCGACCACATGCCGACGCTGCCGACACTGCCGATCAGCAGCGACGCGATCAGCCGCACCCAGGCGTAGCCGGACTCCACTTGTCCGTCGCCGCGATTGCCGATTGTTTGTGCAGGTCCATCCATGGGCGCGGGACAATCCGCGCTTATTGCCTCTGGGTCAAGCATGCTGCCTGCACAGCGCGCAGCAGACATGCACGCGGCGCGTTCAGGCAAAACCACCAGTAAACCGTGACCCGGTGCTGAGCCTGTCGAAGCACGACTTGGTGTGCGCGACCGTCCTTCGACAAGCTCAGGACGGACGGCGAGTGTGCGGTCGCCGTGACGCCTCTCCCGGGGGAAAGTCTCTAAGCTGATCGCAGCGGTCGCACAACCAGAGCCGCCGCGATCAGATTGAGCGCAGCGCATAGCAACAGCGGGGCCGTGTAGCTGCCGCTGAGATCGCGGACGACACCGACCAATCCCGGCCCGAACGCGTAGGTGAACTGCGTAATCGCCGTCGACAGCCCCACCAGCATGCCGAACGCAGCGGCATCGAACTCGCGCTGAATGATGAGCGCGGGAAAGGTGATCAGGTTGCCGACCGAGAAACCGTAAACCGCACATGCGCCCAACAGCGTGTTGGTATCGGCGGTCTGGGTCATGACGCCGAGCGCGGCTGCCTGAGCGCCCAGCGAAAGCGCGCTGGCCAGGCGCTGGTTGGTCCGGTCGGCGATCGTGCCGAGCGCCAGCCGCCCCACGATCGCCATGGCAGTGGTGATCGCCACGGCGATGCCGGCCGTGTTGCGTCCGATCGTGGGCTCCAGGAACGCGATCAGATGCACGAGAAACCCGGCCTGTGACAGGAGCGAAATCGAAAACGGCGCCGACACGCTCCAGAAAGCCGGACTGCGCAGGGCCGCGGCGCGCGTCCACGTTACGATACCAGCAGCGGTGCCGGCACTTGGAGGTGGTTCAGCTGGTGCCCGCGGCGGCGGCGTTCCGAGTATCCTGACAGCCAGCGGCACCATCAGAAGAAGAATTGCGGCGGCACCGGTCAGCATTGCGCTCGCGAAGCCTCCGGACCCGGCAAGAAACACGAGTGCCGGTACGACGACCACGCCGCTGAAGCTGGCGCCGTTGAGGGCCAGACTGATCGCGAGCCCGCGTTTGGCATCGAACCATTGTCCCAGGATGTTGGTGATGGCCCCCACGCTCATGGTGGCCCAGCCGACAGCCATCAGCAGGTAGACAGCAAACAGGTGCACCGGCGTGGCGATGAACGGCAGGGCCGCCACAGAAGCTGCGAACGCCAGCGAGCCGATCAGAACGCAGGTGCGCGCGCCGAGGCGGCGGACGGCGTCGCTGACGAAGGCCACCAGCACCGCGCTGACGAAGTAGTAGGCCGTGGTGGCGCTCGAAATCAAAGAGGTCGGCCAGCCGTGCAGGCGCTGCAACTCGGCCAGATAGAAGGCGTGGCCGTAAAAGCCGAAACCCCAGCACACCACGGCCATGGCGAAGCAAACCGCCACCACCCGCCAACCCGGATAGCCGAGCGCACGTTCATCCTTCTCGTCGTTCACCTGCTCACCTGGATGCTGCATCTTCGCACAGTTGCACGTTGACATGCGCTCATAGTTCGGTAAATACCAAACTATGAAGGAAGGCCCGGACATTTCGCGCATTGCCGCCCTCATAGGCAATCCGGCATGCGCCAACATGCTGACGGCATTGATGGCCGGGCCGGCGCTTACCGTGACCGAACTTGCCCAGGAGGCGGGTCTCGGCCTGTCGACTGTCAGCGGCCATCTCAGCAAGCTCGAGGAGGCACGCCTCGTGACCGTGGAGCGCCAGGGGCGGCATCGCTATTTCCGCTTGGCGGATGCGGACGTGATGGCTGCCCTCGAGGGCCTGATGCCGCTGGCGGCGCGCGCCGGCCATCTGCGCACCCGCGTTGGACCGCGCGACCCCGAACTCCGACGCGCCCGCTCCTGTTACGATCATCTGGCGGGCGACCTGGCGGTCAAGATCTTCGACAGCTTGACTGCCCGCGGTCTGCTCGATGTGCGAGGCGACGCTGTGCACGTCACCAAACGAGCGCGTCCCTTTTTTGATGCCCGCGGAGTCGACATGGATGCGCTGGCGCGCAACCGGCGTCCGCTGTGCCGCAAGTGCCTTGACTGGAGCGAGCGCCGCTCGCATCTCGGCGGCACGCTCGGGGCCGCCATCTTCGAGCACATGCTGGCGCGCAGATGGGCCTCGCGGTCGCGCGGCTCGCGTATCGTTCGCTTCGCCAAGGGCGGCGAACAGCGCATAGCCGCCTGGCTCGCCGACTGGAATCTTCTCGAGCACCAGCCCTCTTGAACGCCCTGATTGGCCTGCATCCCCAGCGGTGAGCCTGTCGAACCGCGGCGCCACTGGGTAAACTGCCCTTCGACGGGCTCAGGGCGGGGTTGACTGTTTGTTTGATGTGCAGCTGCCAACCAAAGCCGGCGTGTCCCCTTGTGGATGGCAGGGCCCGCGGCCTTGCCGTATGCGGCCAATGCTCGTCCACATGGAAGCTGCTGTCCGCGCGATTCGACGCGAGCACAGCAATGCCGATGACGGCTTGGTATGCGCCACTGGGAGCGAGAGTGGGAAAGAATATTCTCATCTTCTCTGACGGCACCGGTCAGGCGGGCGGCTACATGCCCGACGAGACGCGCAGCAACGTCTACAAGCTGTTTCGCGCCACCCGCGTCTCGCCGGACACGTCGGTCGACCCGGGCCGGCAGATCGCATTCTACGATGGCGGCCTTGGCTCGCGCGCGTCCAACGTCGGCATCAGGATCAAGTGGTGGCGCCGCATCTACAACTTCCTGGGTCAGACGACCGGTCTCGGCATCACGCAGAACATCATCGACTGTTACGCCGAGATCATCCGCGTCTGGCAGCCGGGCGACCGCATCTACCTGTTCGGCTTCAGCCGCGGCGCCTACACGGTGCGCTGTGTCGCCGGCGTGCTGAAATACTGCGGCGTGCCGACCGCCGTGGCGTGCGAGACGACCGGGCGCATCAGGCCGCTGCAGCGCGATCTCAAGTCGGCGCGGCGCATTGCAACCGAGGCGGTCAAGCAGGTCTACCAGCACGGCAGCTCGGTGAAACGGGATCCCTATCGGGCCGAACGCGAGGCCCTCGCCCATCGCTTCCGCGCCAAATACTGCAGCGGCGATACCGAGACATCCAACACCACGCCTTACTTCATCGGCGTGTGGGACACGGTTGAAACGCTTGGCGCCGGGTCGTTCGTCCTTTCCCTGCTTGCCGGCGCCTACTTGGGGGCTGCCGCCGCCTTGGCGGGCCTGCTCTCGGTCGCGTTCGGCTGGCCATTCCTGCCGTTGGCGGTGGCACTCGGGATTGGCGCACCAGTGGGCCTTTATGCTGGGCCTCTGCCTGCGCTATCGGGGCCTGGCGAGCCTCGCGCGCTACCGCATGGCCTTCTACGACACCCGTCTGCACTACGCTGTTCGGTACGCCCGGCACGCGCTGGCCATCGACGAGAACCGCAGGAAGTTCGACTGCGTGCCCTGGCATGAGGATCACTGCAAGGACCGCGAGGTGGCCGCCGCGCGCGTTCCGGCCCGCTTCAAGCAGGTCTGGTTCGCCGGCAGTCATTCCGATATCGGCGGCAGCTATCCCGACACCGAATCCCGCCTGTCCGACATTGCCCTTTCATGGATGGTGGAGGAGGCGGCCAGCCTGCCTGAACCGATCGCCATCGACCATTCGCTGCTCCAGCTCTTCCCCGACGGCGCCGGCGCACAGCACGACGAGCGCAAGGCCTTCACCTCCGCTTGTCCCAGCTGGCTCGTTCGCGGCGCGCTGCTCTTCGTCGCCGCCAGGAACTTTGGCTGGCGGGAAGGCCATCGCAGGATCCCCGAGGACGCTATCCTGCATCCCACGGTCCTGGAGCGGTTCAGACGGCATGCCGTCCAGATCCACGGCGACTATGATGCCCTACCGGCCGCGCGCCCTCAGGAAACACAGGGAGGTGTGCGGATATTATCCGCCGCCTCGCATGCGCCCTGCGCGCCAGCCGGCGGCCGCACCGGCATTCAGGCCGTCACAACCTCATCCGTCATCACCTTGAACTCGGCCAGCCGCGTTTGCCCGAAGCTGGTCGACAGGGCGACGTCGGTGGCGTCGCGTCCGCGCGCCATCAGGATGCGGCCGATGCGCGGCTTGTTATGGCGCGCATCGAACGTGTACCAGCGCCCGTCGAGATAGGCCTCGAACCAGGCACTGAAATCCATGGGGTCGGGCACGGCCGGCACGCCGATGTCGCCCAGATAGCCCGTGCAATAGCGCGCCGGAATGTTCATGCAGCGGCACAAAGTGATCGCAAGGTGCGCAAAATCGCGGCACACGCCGCGCTGCTCGCGAAATCCGTCCCAGGCGGTGCGCGTGACGGAAGCGTGGTGATAGCCGAAGGTCAGGCGCTCGTGGACGTAGTCGCAGATCGCCTGCACGCGCGCCCAGCCCGTCGGCCCGTTGCCGAACAGCGACCACGCGGTATTGGACAGGTGGTCCGTGTCGCAATAGCGGCTGCCGAGCAGAAAGATCATCACATCATCGGGCAGGTCCTGCACGGGGAGCTGCTCGGCGTCCGGCTCGACGATGTCGGGAAGGCCAGTGTCGGTGATGAGAAAATCGCTGGAGATCGTGATCCGGCCGGCAGGTGCCGTGACGCGCGTGCAGATGTTGCCATGCAGGTCGCGGTAGTCCCTGGCCTCGACAGGCGGATCGAACGTCATGCGCTGGGGCGTCGCCAGATCTGGCAACCGTGTCGGGTGCACGCTCAGCATCAGCACCATGGGCGTGGGTTGAGGACAGTCGTAGGCTATCTGGTAGCCGGCGCGAATTTGCATCCCCACACCTCCGGGCGGCACGGCGCGCCATAGGGAATAGAACGGAAATTAAGCAAGATCGGTGCCATGCACCAGCCTGCGTCGGATTGAAACGCAGCCGTGCAGCCTCGGTTCCCCTGCGCTACGGAGCGCGGGCCGCAGCAAGGATGGCGTGGCCGATGGGCTCGGCGCCGACTTTCACTTCGACATTCATGTCCAGGAAATCGCCGGCATCGCCGAAAAACGATCCCGACAATGGGATGGCCTGGCTCGGATCGCGCGCCACGGCGACGCGGATGAGATCGCGATTGCCGATGATGGCGTTGGTGGGATCGAACTCGACCCATCCCGCGCCCGGCAAATACACCTGGCACCAGGCGTGGGTGGAGCCGCCACCCACATGCTGCCGCCCATCCCGGCCGGAATCACGGCTCGGCACGTAGAGGTAGCCGGACACAAAGCGGGCGGCGAAACCGAGCGAGCGCAACGCCTCGATCATGAGCAGGGCGAGGTCGCGGCAGCTCCCGCGCTTGAGCCGCAATGTTTCAGCCGGCGGCCGCGTGCCCGGTTCCGTGCGGCGTTCGTAGGTGAATTCTTCCTTGAAGGCATAGGTGAGCGTCATCAGCAGCATGCCGGTGTCCGTCTGCCCCTGGCGCAGGAATTTCCGCACCCACGCGTGAATAGACCTGTCGGGGTCGGGATGCTGAGGCGCCATCGCCGGTAACAGGTCCGACAGCTCCTCGGGCGCATAGGTGAACGGATATTTCTGCGCGTAGTCTTCAATCTCGAATTCCGGCGCGTTCGAGGGCTCGTGATCCAGCCAGATGTTGCTTTCGAACCGCAGTTCCCGGCCAGCACGCCCGCGAAAATCGGCAATCGTCACGCAGTTCCCGAATACGTCGTGCACCCAGCGCACGGTGGCAGGCTCAGGCTTGATCGTAAGCCAGGCCTCGAGCAGCTTCTGGTCGTAGCTGTCCCGCGGGCGGAACATCATGCGATGCTCCCCGAAAGACACCGGCTGCTTGTAGCGATAGGTGGTGGTATGGCGGACTGTGAGCAGGGTCATTGCAAGGCGACGGTCGGGCTCCGGGGCGTTCTACGATGAAACAAGGCGCAACTTCACGCAAAACGCATTGCAAGATTTGTGCGCACTGTCTGCGGTGAGGTTTCCAATGCGCGCACGGCGGCAGCGCGGCCATGGCAATTCCGCCACGTTCCACGCCTAGCCCATGCAACGCGAGAGGTCTTATTTGGTGCCGCTGAAAGGCCAGCTGCCGACTGCGGCACTGACATTGCCTGCCATCTTGTCGCCGTCCAGGGCGCTGGTGAAGCTCAGCGTCAGCGGCATGGGGCTCTTGATGTCGGCTTTCCACGACGCGCTGTTGCCGTCCAGCTTGCCCTCGTAGATATCCGTCGTGTTGCCTTCCTCGCCGGTCAATTTTCCGGTCAAAGCGCCGCCGGCACTCGCCAGCGTGAGCGTTGCATTGCGATCGCCGAGCGGGGTCTGCATGCTCAGCTTCCAGGTGCCGTCTGCGGACATCTCTTGTACTCCCAACTTGTGACCGCCCTCCCTTATCGGAAAAGTGTGGCAGCGGCCAGTCCGGCGGCGTGACGCCGACGCCTTCAAGTGTGGCGCGCATCAACTGGGGAAAGCCGGTCCCGCAGATGGTTGCCGCCGCGGACCCGATGCCATGATCGCGGCCGTGCGCTCGATTTGCTCGGCGTGCGCCTCCATTCGCGGCTGGAAGGGTTGGCTCATGGTCGGATTTTCCTACGGTGAACTGCGCGAGGAATACGCGGATCTCTGGGGAACGATGAAAATTCCGGCAGGCACCGCATCTGCCCTGGATGCGCGCATCCGGGCGATAGCCAGGGGCCGTCCCCGCTACGAGCAGGTCGCCAATGCGACAGGCGTGCCCTGGTACGTCATCGCCATCATCCATGAAATGGAGGCGAGCCTCAAATTCACGACCCACCTCCACAACGGCGACCCTCTGACCGACCGCACCGTCCAGGTTCCGGCCGGACGGCCTCCGGACGGCATGCCGCCGTTCGAATGGGAAGACAGCGCCATCGATGCGCTGATGCTCAAGAACCTCAACCAGGTGAAGCTGTGGTCGATCGAGCGTATCGCCTACCAGCTCGAGGCCTACAACGGTTGGGGCTATCGCACGCGCGACACCGGTATCAACACGCCCTACCTGTGGAGTGCCACCACCAACTACAGGAAGGGCAAGTTCGTCCGCGACCGCGTGTTCGACCCCAATGCCGTAAGCCGGCAGCTCGGCGCCATGGCGTTGCTGCGCCGCCTGATCGAGACGCAGGGCGTCAACGTTCCGAGCGAGGAGGACGTGCCGCTGCCGGCCGTACAGCCCCGCACCCGCGATGGGGACCTCGCCAGGCAGCCCTATCCCGGCGTCGTCATACGCGTGAACCACGCCGACCCCGCCGTCGTCATGCTGCTGCAGCGGCGCCTCAACCAGCTCGGCTGCTGGGCCGCGGTCGATGCCCAGGGCAAGGCGGCGCCCGTTGCCGTCGACGGCGACTTCGGCCAGCAGACGCTGGCCGCCGTGAAGCTGTTCCAGGCACGCACCTTCGATGTCGACGGCAAGGCTTTGTCGGTCGATGGCGTGATCGGGCGCAGTACCTGGGCTGCCCTCTTTCCCGACGCCCCGGAGGCGGTGCCGATTCCGCAAGCGGCGCCGCCATCGCAGCTCTTGCGCAAGGTGGTGGAAGTGGCTGCGGCCGAAGAGGCCGATCACATCCGCGAGCAGCCGCCCGGTTCCAATCGTGGTCCCCGTGTGGACGAGTACCTGCGCGCCGCCGGCCTCGATCCGAGCAACGGCAGTTATGCCTGGTGCGCCGCCTTCGTGGTCTGGTGCTTTGAAAGGGCCGCGCGCACCATGGGAAGCACTTCGCCTGTGCCGCGGACGGCCGGGGTACATGACATGTGGCAGAAGGCCGGTCGGGCCGGATTGCGCCGGATTCCCCATGACATCGCCACGGGGGATCCGAGCCTCATCCAGCCGGGCCACGTCTTCTTCATCGATACGGGCGGAGGCCGCGGCCACGTCGGTCTGGTCGCGGGCCGATCGGGAAGCGATTTTGCCACCATCGAAGGCAACACCAACGAGCTCGGCGGTCGCGAGGGCATCGGCGTGTTCGCCCGCACCCGCCCCGTGCGCCAAGCAACGCTCGGTTTCGTGGAGTTTGCCGCGCGCTGAGGCGAACTCTGCGCAGCACAACCCGAGCATGACGCTGCGCGGCACTGCCAGTGCGCACGTGCGAACGTGACACGTCTGCAACCCAAAGGAAATCTTCGCGCTGAGGGGTTCCCTTGGGTTGCGGTTTGTACGCATCTTGATGCCAAGGGGCCGGAGAGCCTTGCGGGAAAACGTCAGTATCCCGGGAGGTTGTTATGCGTCACACCCAGGCCTTTGCGCACTTGCGTCGCATCGCGTTTGCTGCTGCTGCAGCGCTGGCTGCCGGCGCGGTTTTCCCAGGGCACGCCGAAGCCCAGGACAGGTTCGAACGGCTTTATATCTTCGGCGACAGCTACACCGACGTGCAACTCGCCGGGCTGTGGCGGGTTTACCCGCTGCCGCTGGCTGAGAACCTCGGCAATCTGCCCATCGTCGAGTTCGGCGTCGGCGGCGCCCGCGCCTCTCCGTTCGGGCCGCCGGCCGTTGTTGCGCCAGGCTGGCACCTGCCACAGCAGGTCGACGCCTATCTGGCCACCGGCAATGCGATCACGACGCGCGATCTGGTCACGCTCAACATCGGCGGCAACGACGCCCTGGCCATTCTCAACGGCCTGGGCGCGGGCGTTGGCTATCCGGCGGGTCCGATCACGCCCGCCAACGTAGCGACGTTTGCCAACATCACGGCCACCTTTGCCGCCGATCAGATTCAGCGGCTGGTTGATTCCGGGGCCAAGAATTTCATCCTCGGGGAGTTCAGCGGCCTCTCGGGTCTGCCGGTGGTGCCGGCCTTTGCCGCGCCGGTGGCCGATGCGTTCGGCCGCGCCTATTTCGATGCGATGCAGGCCAAGCTGGCTCCGATCGCAGCCGCGACGGGCGCACGGTTCTTCATGTTCGACCTGTTTGCGCTCGGCACAGCGGTCGACGCCGACATCAAGGCCGGCGGCACCAAGTACGGCTTCACGGGCTTCCTCTGCCCCGGCGGCGGCAGCGTGTGTGGCGGGGCCGTCAACAGCCCGCAGCAGACCCAGTTCTACATCGGCCCCGACGGGCTGCACCTGACAAGCGGCGGCTTTGCCCTGGTGGCAGACTACATGGCCAATATCGTAGAGGCGCCCGGCACCATCGCCGTGCAGCCCGATATCGCCAAGGCCGCGACGTCGGCGTTCACCACCGCGACCCTCAACCGGCTCGACGCGAACCGCGAGCACAACTTCGCTGGGCGCTATCGCAACAACGGCGGCCCTAACGGCGCCATGAACCTCGGCGCCGGCGAGGAAGCCGCAAGCCGGCTCGGCGGACCGAGGGAAGGCAGCATCGCCGCCAGCCGTCTCACCGTGTATTCGGCCGGCATCTACGCCAGCGGCCAGCGGGATTCGCCCAGCGCGGCCAGCCATGACTATGAAACCGGCGCGGGCACAATCGGCATAGAGTATCGCGCCACCCGCAACCTGCTCATGGGCCTTGCGGGCAACTATGCCAACACGCACGCCGACCTCAACAGCGGCGCCAACGTCGACGGTGACGCCCTTCAGGTCGCCGCCTATCTGTCCTACACCGACCGGCATTGGTTCGGCGACGCGCTGGTGAGCTTCGGCCGGCACGATCTCGACCTCGCCCGTCCCGGCGTCATCGACACGATCCGCAGCAGCACAGACGCCACATCGTTCTCCGCAGCCGCACGCGGCGGCTATCTGTTCGACTTCGGCCGGCTGCGGGCTGGCCCCATCGCCGGTCTGAGCTATCTGCACGTGGACGTCGACGGCTACACCGAGAAGGGCGACCCGTTACTCACCTTCAGCGTGGCGAACCATTCCCTGCACACGCTGGCCGCCAACATCGGTGTCCAGTTCCGCGCGCCGATCATCACCAGCACCGGCGTCATCAGCCCTTACCTCAACGTCATGCTGGAGCACCAGTTCGGCGATGCGACGCGCTCGTTCACGACGTCGCTGACCCAGGCGCCGCTGCTGCCGATCCCGACGGACGTGCAGACCTTCGACACGCGCACCTACGGCAAGCTGGAGGCCGGTGTGACGTTCGACGTGAACAGCAGCCTCAGCGCCACCATCGCCGGCGCGACCACTTTTGCCCGCGACGAGGGCAACGAGTTCGTGCTGAGCGCCGGGCTGAACGTCCGTTTCTGACGGGCGCGGCGATCGAGTGGGCCTGGGCGGGTGCGAGGCATCGGCGTGTTGGCCCACACGCGGCCTGTGCGTCAGGCGGCTCTGGGGTTGTGGAGTTTGCTGCGCGGTAGCCGCACCTTCTGCACGCACCACCCCGTGCTGAGCCTGTCGAGGCACGGCTTGGCGTGCTTTACCCGTCCTTCGACAAGCTCAGGACGACGGCGTGAGCACGATGCGCTGGGCCTGGATCAGGCAGGCCTCGAAACCGGCGAGATCGCGCATCTCGCGCCCGGGCGGCACGCCGCGGCGGATCACCTCGCCGCCCGATGCCAGGATCGCCACCTCGATCATCAGGTTTTCCGCGAGATCGTGGTCCTCGATCGCTACATCCGGCGCATCCGCGTCGGCGACGGGTGTGTTCGCTTTGCGGTAGGCCTCGACGCGACGGCGATAGTCCGCGACGACATTGGTATAGCCGAGCACAGGACGGCCGAGCACGCGCATGAACCCGACCTCGAACGCCGTACCCGCGTCCATGGACACGCCGCGAAACGGGGTAAGGTTGGCAATCACCCCTGCGCACGAGCGCATGGCCGCCTCATTGGCCATGGAGATACGGCGCGCCTGCTCGCGCTTGGGCAACCCGGTGAGATCGAGCGAGACATCCAGCGGAAAGACGCCGTCGAAGCCATGCCGGGCGCACAGGTCCTGCTTGGCGCGGGCCACGGCCAGCGCATCGGGCAGGAACACCTCGGGGCCGGCGAGATAGAGGCGGGCGCGCGACATGGGTTTCGCAGGACAGAATCACCAATGATCAAGGTGCCAATTTAAGCGCCCGTGCCGCCGCGGGCTATCCGGCACGCTTGATGGCCTGCACAGCCTCTTCCAGCGCCTGCAGGAAGCGCGAGCGGTCCGCCCGCGTGAAGCTGGCGTTGTAGCCCTTGCTCTCGCCGGTCTCGCGCAGATGACGGGAGAACTCGCGCATCGACAGCGCCTGGCCGATGTTGGCCTCCGTGAACGGCTTGCCGGTGTTGCCGATCACGCGCGCGCCGGCCTTGAGGCAGCGCGCCGCCAGCGGAATGTCGGCCGTGACCACGATGTCGCCCTTGCCGGCGCGCTCCGCGATCCAGTCGTCGGCCGCATCTGGACCGTCGGACACCACCACCCGCTTGATCAGCGGCCCCTCCGGCAGGCGCATGTACGCGTTGGATACGAAGATGATCCCCAGCCCATGCCGCTCCGCCACCCGCACCGCCTCGTCCTTCACGGGACAGGCATCGGCGTCGATGTAGAGGGTGGTGGGCATCAGCGACATTGTCTACTCACGCTGCTTCGCGGCCATGGAAGATACGCAGCATCACAAGGCGCTCGCCATCGAAGCGGTATTGAAAGACGTAGGGCGCGTTGAGCACCTGCAACACGAGCTGACGGTATTCCGCCCGTCCGCGATCGGACGTCCAAGCCGCGGAAAAGCGGATAGAGACGCTCGGCTTTGGCAATGATCTCGCGAGCACGGCTTGTGCGAGATCGGGATGCTTCTGGCGAGAAATTCGACGAAGCGATCAAGATCGGCGAGCGCGTCCTGCGTCCACTCGATGTCTACTGATCGCGCCATGGTTTGAACGCCGGCGTGCCCCACGTCTCCAGCCAGCGCACGACCTCGTCATGCTTCGGCACGTTGCCTGTCCTGCTTGAACGGCGGCCAAACGCCGGTCGAGTTCCGCAATTTGCTCCGTATCGGCATCTGACGAAGCACGGTCTTCGTCCAGATACTCAGACACCAGATCGGCAACGGTCAGGCCACGTTCATCGGCCCGCTCCTTCAGTCGCCGTTGGCGGTCGCCTCGTCGGAATTCAATGGCGTGCGACTGAATTGCTGAGCATGCCTCGATTGCGCACGAACAGCGTCCGGGCTCAGGTCTCGAGGAACGTTCGCATCTGATCAGCGCGATCGGCGATCGCCGTCCGTCTGGAGACGATCAGACTCCACAGCTTGCGCGGCTTGGGCGCGGGCAGTTCGTTCGGCGTGCCCCAGGTCTGCATCCAGGCCTTCACATCATCCCAGGGTGACCGCCAGCGCGTGCGCCGGAACTCGGCCAGGCGGCGGGTAGTCTTCGGCCAGGATTTCGGGCGCCCAGGGCCCTTCGCCGGCGTTGCGCATTGGCGTGAAATCGAGTAGGCATGACCTCTTCTGCCCCGATCAGCTCGGCAATCGAGCGCCGAAACGGTCATGCCGCGTGCGGCGGCCCGAGCCTTGAGAATCTCGGCCGTCTGCTCGTCGACCTCGATGCGGGCTTCTCGTTCATGGGAAGAGACTAGCTCAATCCGCGGCATCCTGCAGCCGCGGACGCTGAGGCGTGCGCGGGAGCGCAAGCGACGTTCATTCCGATTAGACGGAACCGAATCGCGCACAGTCAGGTGAAGCCGCTGGACCTCATCCTCGGCTAACGGACTGCAGTGAGCGATAGAGCTACCTCTTAAAACGTTCAAGCTGGCCATGACCTTTTCTACAGCCTTGCGGCTGCTGAAAAGGCCACCGAAGAGGTCCCAGTTTGATGTGATGATGACCGACAGCTCTCCAAACGTGGTAAAATCCAGTGTCGTCCTCAGATCGGCTGGTCACCGCAGAGTCTAGCTCTTTCTGGATACGGCTTGCCACCTTCGTTCTTGACGTTCGTCGGAATTCGGGCCGACTTCCACCGAATCAGGCCCTTTCAGCCGTTTCCATCGTCTCGTAGACTAGAGCGCGAATTGATTTCTCAGGCAGTAGAACGTCTCATAGTGTTTGCTCATGAGCGCAGCTTCGGCGCGCACGGCTGCATCAAATCGAGGGTAATAGGAATCCTGCAGAGCCTGCGTCGATGGGGGAAATGGCCAAGATCGACAGCATCGGCCGTTCCGATCCTTTGCATATCTTCAGTGACCATCTGATTGGTCATTATGAAGGCTTTGATTTTGTCCGAAACGTCTCTCTTACTCATCGGTCAAGAGGTGCTCCTTCAAGCTCCTGAAGATATGCATTGAATACGGCTTGATCAGAGGTGGCCGAGTAGATTGAGATTGAACGTGTACCCAAGGTTCAATCCCACGCGGCTCCCCACAGGAATCTGGGACGGCGGCTCTTTCGTCACCGACGGAGTAAGGGCGGTTGCTGCGGGCTCATCCTGCTGTGACGAGGTCTCAAAGTTTGCGAAAGCCCGAAGGCTCTTAAGCGTCGAAAAGGGTGAGCTTTGCCACCTGATCATCAGCCTCAGCGCCACTAACCTGGACAATCAAACTCAACAAGTCCTTGTCGCCAGTTTTGAAAATACTAGCGTCACGCTGCGAGCCTTGAGTACCCAGTCTTGACTGCCGGCGACGGCCGATCCACCCGTGCTCGGATTTCCGAAACTGCTTATAAATCTCAGTGGGCGAGCCGTTCGGTCGCGACAAATCCAAGTTTCTTCGAAGTAAGGGATGAGGGCTGCACCGTGCCACCCTTGATCTGCAGCACGGTGGTGACGAAATCTTTCGTTACTCCGTCGGGCGTGGCAGCAGCGCTAATGCGCTCAAGCGCTGTCTAAGCGATCCCCGTGATGCGCAAGTATGGCAAAGTGGCGCGCCATTTTCCGCTTCCGACAACGGTCTTGCGCAACCTCGGAACGAGCGCCGACTCGCTCACGCCGAATCAATGACGTGCGCAGTTGAGGCCTGTGGATTGGCAGCGCCTCAGCCAGCGAGCGTGGCCCTAGTTATCCAGGAAGCTCCGCAGCTTCCTTGACCGGCTCGGATGCTTCAGCTTGCGCAGCGCCTTGGCCTCGATCTGGCGGATGCGCTCGCGCGTCACGGGAACTGCTGGCCGACTTCTTCGAGCGTGTGGTCGGTGTTCATGCCGATGCCGAAGCGCATCCGCAGCACGCGCTCCTCGCGCGGCGTGAGCGAGGCCAGCACGCGCGTGGTCGTCTCGCGCAGGTTGGACTGGATCGCCGCGTCGATCGGCAGCACCGCGTTGCGGTCCTCGATGAAGTCGCCGAGGTGTGAATCCTCCTCGTCGCCGATCGGCGTCTCGAGGCTGATCGGCTCCTTGGCGATCTTGAGCACCTTGCGCACCTTCTCCAGCGGCATGGCGAGCTTCTCGGCCAGCTCCTCCGGCGTCGGCTCGCGGCCGATCTCGTGCAGCATCTGGCGGCTGGTGCGCACGATCTTGTTGATGGTCTCGATCATGTGCACGGGGATGCGGATGGTGCGCGCCTGGTCGGCGATCGAGCGCGTGATGGCCTGCCGGATCCACCAGGTGGCGTAGGTCGAGAACTTGTAGCCGCGGCGGTACTC
This sequence comes from uncultured Acidobacteriota bacterium, assembly GCA_963728825.1. Taxonomy (GTDB): domain Bacteria; phylum Acidobacteriota; class Vicinamibacteria; order Vicinamibacterales; family CAVVIG01; genus CAVREM01. The sequence continues at coordinate 462,722 of CAVSLA010000002.1, read as the reverse complement.
GAACTTGTCGACCGCCTTCATCAGGCCGATGTTGCCTTCCTGGATCAGGTCCAGGAACTGCAGGCCGCGGTTGGTGTACTTCTTGGCGATGGAGATGACGAGGCGCAGGTTGGCCTCCACCATCTCCTTCTTGGCCTGGCGGGCCTCGCGCTCGCCCTTCTGCACGGCCTTGACGATGCGGCGGAACTCGGTGATCTCCAGGCCCGTCTCGGACGCCAGCGTGCGAATGTCCTCGCGGATATTCGTCACGTGCTCCTTCTCGTGCTTGGTGAACTGGATCCACTTCTTGCTGCCCGACGACGCCATGCGGTCGAACCAGCCCTGGTCGAGCTCGTTGCCGTAGTACTCGTCGATGAACTGCTGGCGCGGCACGCCGTAGCTGTCGGCCAGCCGCATCAGGCGGCTTTCGAACTGCACGAGGTTCGGTTGATCTTGTAGAGCTGCTCCACCAGCATCTCGATGCGGGCGTTGTTGAGCGACAGGCTCTTGACGTCCTTGATGATCTCGTCGCGCGACTTGTCGTAGGTCTTCTGCTGCGAGCGATTGATTCGGCGCCGCCTTCTGACAGCCCGTAGGCGAGCAACTTCCCGTCGGGCGATGGCGACCATTGCTGCAGCGAGACGGTGCCATCTGGTGAGATGGCATTCGGAATCCAAAACCAGGGAAGGCTCGGACCTGAGGCTGGCGCGCATATACAAGGGCGCCTGACGCTGCAACCCGCTGTTCCTGATGTAGAAGTAGCGGCCGCCCTCACGCACCGGCAAATCGACTTTCGGATAATTCCAGAGCTCGGTAATTCGCTCCTTGAACCGCGCCCGCATCGGCAGCTTATCGAGATAGTCGAATGTCACCCGGTTCTGGGCCGCGACCCAGTTGGCCACTTCCGGCGACTCGAGATCCTCCATCCAGCGGTACGGATCGGGCACTTTCGTCCCGAAGTAGTCGTCAGCGACATCGCCCTTGCTAGTGTCTGGATAGATCATGTTGGGGACAGAAACCGTCTGGCACGCGCTGGCGGCCGCGATGAGAAGCGCCGCGCAAAACGCTGAGGCTGCAAATCGCATGGCGCGACTATACTTCGGAAACTGGAGGCCCTGATGAACTGGCTTTTTACCGTGTACGTTCTTGCTTCGATGGCACAGCAGCCCGCAGCGGTCGTCGAGATGACCGCTGTCGAAAAGGACTTCCAACAGATGATGACCAACGTGGTCATGGAGGGCTTCTTCACGGTCGGCGACGCGACCGAGCTTTACCCCGATCGCTACGTCATCGAAAGCGTCACCAAGGTGAAGGACGGCGTGTGGAGATTCGCGGCGCGGGTCCAGTACAACAAGAAGGACATCGCGATCGCGATTCCGGTGCCGGTCTACTTCGCCGGCGACACACCGGTGATCTCGCTCACGCGCCAGGCGGTCCAGGGCCTGGGCACGTATGACACCCGGCTGGTGATCTACAAGGGCGGCTACGCCGGCACCTGGGGCGGCGGCGCCACCGGCGGCAAGATGTTCGGCAACATCGTCAAGAACGACAGCGCCGCCAGCAAGCCGTAACCGTCACGGTGTGCCGTTGATGAGCGACCAGGGATACATCCCGACGTTGACCTTCATCAGCACATAGGTCATCCCGCCGGCGTCGGCCATCGTCGCGTGCGGCGCGTTCGGCGGGATGTTGAGGATGTCGCCCGCCGCCAGCTTGAAGGTCTGACCGCCGCTGATCGGATCGCCCGAGTATTCACCCGGTCGGACGACGCGGCGGTTGGGAATGTCGCCGCCGACGACGACCGACCCGCTGCCGCCGGTCACGAAGTACACGTCAGTAACACCCTCGTGCTGTTCGGGGTTCCCCGTCGCTTGACCGGCGCGATGAACGAGGATGTACGAGTGTGTGCGGGTGACCATCGACCGCATCAGGTCGCGCGGCACGAGCGCGGTCTGGCCACCTTGTTTCACACGCGCCTGCAATTGGGTGTGTGCGGCGCGGAGATCAGCGCCGCGGAACAGCGTGGGCTCTCCCTGATCGGGAGACAGTTGGATATTGGAGTACTCGCCCGGTGGCAACGCCCCGCCCGGAGTGGCGCCTCGACCTGCGGTCGCGGGTTGAGCGGCTCCAGCCTGCGCGGCTGACGAGCCGGCCGGCGCGAGCGCGTAGCCTGCCAGATAGGCGAAGGTCAGGGAGAGAACCCAAGCCGAAATCATCAGCCGTCGCTTCATTCTTTCCTCCAGTTCACGTCGGATGGTGTTCACCGCTCCTCGATGTGTGCCTTCAGCCTGGCCAGCGCATCGTCCCATCCGCGAGCGATGACGGCAAGCTGCCGCTGCGCTTCGTCGAGGCGAGCCGGATTGATTGCCCAGACATGCTGCCTGCCACGGCGTTCGCCGTCGATGATCCCGGCCGACGCCAGGACCTGCAGATGTTTGGTGACGCCTTGCCGGCTCGTCCGAAAGTTCCCGGCAAGCATCGTAATGGATGCCGGACCGCCGCGCGACAGACGACGAAGGAGCGACAGCCGCGTCGGGTCGCCGAGCGCTGCGAACACCGACGCACCGCCGGCGTCGTCTTTGTCAGCGGACCGCTTCGACATGGGTCCGCAGCCATCCGAGGACTTCGCTCCAGCCCTGGCTGTTGTCCGCAAACGCCTTTGCCCGCCGGGCGATGGCAATCGCGTCAAAACCGGTTTCTGAAAGACTCAGCTTCGTCCCACCTGCCGAAGGCTCCAGCGTGAAGGTGACCGTGGTTCTCGGTTCCCGTGAGTAATCGGTCGCCGCGTCGACTTCGCCCGGATGCCACTGCCAGACGATACGCCACGGCGGAGTCAGCTCGACGATTCGCACCGGCCACCGCTGGCCGGCGTGTTCCGGGTTTACCGACGTCATCCAGACCTCGCTGCCAGCGGCGATATCGCCCTCGATCCTGACCTGAAACCATGCCGAGAGCTCGTCGACATTGGTCAGGGCGCGCCAGACCCGATCGACGGGAGCCTGAATGTCGATGATCCGATCGATCCGGTTGAGTTCTGCGGTCGTCATTACGCAACCTCCTGGTTGCATGCTAGTCGAGGCGGGCGTCATATGCAACCACACAGTTGCACGATTTCGGACCGCTGGCTTCGTGCCGAGGTGGAATTGCTGGCGTTTGGCTTGCACGCGAGCTGCGCCGTGGGGTCGGCTATGACCATCCAGCGGAAGAGCCTTGCTCATCTTCTGATCTGGCCCTCCTCCGACTACCTCATGTTCTCGGCGAGGCGAAGGTGATACGCGGAGCGGAGGCCACGCCGACTGCTGACGCGCGCGCGCCGCATCCGGATGTGTCCGTGGTGGTACCGACGTTCAACCGCGCCACGCGGCTGGCACCACTGCTCGACCGGCTTCTCGAGCAGGAATGTAATCAATTCACGTGGGAAGTGCTCGTCGTCGATAACAACTCGTGTGACGCCACACGCGCCGTGGTCGAATCGGCGATGCGCAGGCACCCCTCGGGCCGTCTCCGCTATGCGTTCGAGCCGCGGCGTGGCGTCTCCTACGCCCGCAACACCGGCATCGAGCTCAGCTCCGCTCCAATCATCCTCTTCCTCGACGACGACGGATTACCGGAGCCCGACTGGCTGCAATCGATGAAGCAGGCGTTCGACGCCCATCCCGAAGCGGACTGCATCGGCGGACGTGTCCAGCCTCGCTGGTCGTCCCCGCCCCCCGACTGGTTCAGCAGCGAGCATTCAGGACCGCTGGCGCTGCAGGATCGGTCGCACGCCGCGTATCTGAACGCCAGCCACGCATCGATGTGTCTGCTGACCGCCAACCTTGGATTCCGCCGCACCGTTTTCGACACGGTCGGTGGATTCTCTCCACACTATCCGCGCGGCCAGGACCGCGAGCTGGAAATGCGGATGTGGCGCGCCGACCTGCAGGGACTTTACTTGCCGGCGATGGATGTCAGCGTGGACGTCCCTCGTGAGCGGCTGACACGCCGCTACCACCGACGATGGCATGCCACGACGGCGCATTACCACGCGTTGATGCGCTATCGCGACACGGTCGACGCCCAGGGGATTCTGCGCGAGGAGTCGCCCGACGCGCGACGGCTGCTCGGCACGCCGCTGTTCATGTTTCGCGAGTGGCTCCAGCATGCCGTCGGCTGGAGCGCCGCGCTGCTTGGACGCCGTTCAAAAGAGCGCTTCTACCACGAGACCCGGCTGTGGTACTACGCCAGCTTCTTTCGGACGCGCTGCGGACATCGGAAAGTCCGGAGCGAACCGGGACCGATGATCCGTACCGCTCACGGATAACTGAATCAGTTACAGGTCAGGGCCTTCTTGGCATCGTGGGAGTAGATGGAGACCATCCGCCATCCCGTCGCGTTCTTGAGCAAGGTGTAGGTCCACCCGAACTCGCCCATCACCTTGCCGTCGGCCAGGTAGCGGACGCCGCGCCCGCTGACAACGGCAACGTTAGGCGCGAGGATGCAGACGTTGCGTCCGGCCATGGGCATCTGCGATCGACCATAGCCTCCTGCCAGCAGGGTCTTCCGCGTCTGCGGGAATCCGGATTTGAGTTGGTCGACCGTCGAGTGTCCGTTGTTGCTCAGCTGTCCGAACGGGTGATAGATGCTCGACGCCAGCTGATCGATCTCGCCGGAGGACCACAACTGCCAGTACTGGTCCATGAAGGCGTTGACTTCCTTCTTGAGCGCGACTTCGTCGATCGTCGCCGGCTGCTGCGCGGACGCGAGCGCGCTCATCGTCAACAGCAATGTCAGAGCGGCCAAGGCCGGGAAGCGGATTCTCATATGTATCTCTCTCCTCACATCACCTTCTCTCATCAGGGCGAGTCCTGACCGAGCGCGTCGATTCTAGCCCGGAGGTGCCGTGGAGTGACCCGGCTCGTGCCGGCGGGTCCAGAAGGACCCGCCCTACATATACTCAGCGTTGACGCTTTGTGGATGGACGCGATTGGCGGCTGCGGGATGGCGCGCGCGCGGCAGCACGGGTGGCCGGCGCGGTCTGGGTGACCCGACTCGTCTCGTCAAGCGTCACCCATTTGTCGGCCCAATGGGCGATCGCGTCCATGGCGGTCGCCAGCGCCCGGCCTTTCCGGGTGAGCTCGTATTCGACGCGCACTGGCATCTCCGGGACCACGGTGCGCTCGACGATCCCCTCGTGCTCGAGCTCCTGCAGCCGCTCGCTGAGCATCCGATCGGTGATCTCGGGAATCGCCTCGCGCAAGGTGGCGAAGCGGCAGCGCGCCTTGAGGAGGACGAAGATGATGGCCCCGGTCCAGCGCCGGCCAATCAGCTCGCTGGCGTGGTGGAACCGCGGGCAGAGCTCGGGAATCGGGCTATCTCCCATCGCTGCTTGATGATAACCGACTACTTGACCGATTGTAACTATATTTTGTATAGTTACTGCTCGGAGGGGATGATGCAGGAAGGGTTGCTGGTGTTGCGAAGCGTGACCGGGCTGGTGATGGCCGCCCACGGCGCGCAGAAGCTGTTCGGATGGTTCGGCGGCCATGGCATCGCGGGAACCGGTGCGTTCTTCGAAGGCCTTGGCTTTCGGCCGGGCCGGGCGTTCGCCGCGGCCGCTGGGGCCAGCGAGTTCCTCGGCGGATTGCTGATCGCCGCGGGCTGGCTGGGCCCCCTCGGCCCCGCGGTCGTGCTCACCACGATGCTGGTCGCCGCCCTCAGCGTGCACCGGCGCAACGGGTTGTTTGCCACGACCAACGGGGTCGAGCTGCCGCTGCTCTATTCGGCTGCCGCCGTCGCGCTGGCCTTGACCGGGCCAGGCGCTTACTCACTCGACGCAGCACTCGGCCTGACCACGCTCTGGACGCCGGCGCTGTCCTGGATAGCGATCGGCATCGCGCTGGTCGCCGCGGTCGTCAACCTCAGTGTGCGGCATGTTGCCGTCGTGGAGGCGTAATGTCCATCCGGGCCGTCAAACGCATCGACCAGTCGAAGCCCACCGTCGAAGGCGCCGGCGTCAAACTGCGCCGCGCCTTCGGATTCGGCAGAACGGACGACTTCGATCCGTTCCTGCTGCTGGACGACTTCCGCAACGACAGTCCCGACGACTACCTGGCCGGATTCCCGTGGCATCCGCATCGCGGAATCGAAACGATTACCTACGTCCTGTCCGGCACCGTCGACCACCGCGACAGTCTGGGCAATCGCGGCGCGATGGGCGCCGGCGACGTGCAGTGGATGACTGCCGGGCGCGGCATCCTTCATCAGGAAATGCCCCGCGGCGACGCGTCCGGCCGCATGCACGGCTTCCAGCTGTGGGCCAATCTGCCGGCGTCGCTGAAGATGACCGCGCCGCGCTATCAGGACATTTCGGCCAACGACATCCCGGACGTCACCGACGATGATGGCACCCGTGTCCGCGTAATCACCGGCGAGTTCTGGGGCAGGAAAGGCCCCGTCGAAGGCGTCGCGGCGCAACCTCGGTATCTCGATGTGTCGATCCCGCCAGGCACGCGGAAGCGCCTCGACGTCGATCGGACGAACCAGGTGTTTGCCTATGTGTTCGATGGTGCCGGGACGTTCCGTGATTCGTCACAGCCGCTCGGGGTCATGAACGAGCTCACCAACCAGCGCGACGCCGCCGACGCGAACGAAACGGGCAATCGCTCCCTGGTGTTGTTCGATCGTGGCGACGAAATCGTCGTGCGGGCCGGGGACCAGGGCATGCGATTTCTGCTGGTCTCGGGTAAGCCGATTGAGGAACCGGTGGCGTGGTACGGTCCGATCGTGATGAACAGTCAAGAGGAGCTGCAGCAGGCGTTCGACGAGCTGCACGCGGGGACGTTCATTCGCTGACAGACCGGAAGGGTTCGAGCGTCGTCCTCATTTCGCGATGATGATCGACGCGAGGATTGTCGCGAACTCGTCTTCACACAGATCGACGCCGGTGTCGCTGCCGCTCATCCCGATCAGGAACAACAGGTTTCCTCGGGGGACCAGCCAGAGGCGGCTCACGACCCGGAAGCTGTCACCGGCGTTGTTCTTCAACGCGTATCGCGCGCGCACGTGTGCTCCCGGCCAGCCGCCAACCTGAGCGGAGCGCACCGGCGAGAGGATCTCGAAGTTCATCAGGCCGCGTCGCATCGGCTCGAGCGCAACCGTCAACAGCTCGGTCGGCGTTCCCGGAAGCGCCGGGCGCAGCGTCACCTGGACCGACGGGTTCAATCCAGGATACGGTTCCGGATAGCGAGTGAAGACGAACAACGGCATCGCGCTTCTCGTGGCCAGCGCCCGCTGCAGTTCCGGATCCGACAGCCGGACCCGTTCGCGATTCGCCTGGACCTGAGCCAGCGTGGCCTCATGCCACCCTTCCGGACGGCTCAGGCCGATGCCCGCACCCGGATGCTCCACCCGCTCCTGGGCCCCTGCCACCGCGCACGAAAGTGCAATCAGCGGTACAGATATCAACCCGGTCAACGTCCGGTGTGCGGTCATTGCTCGGCGCCTCGCTTGATGACGGTACGTGCCTTGTCGAAAGGCATGTTCCATGCCGCCGCGGGGCAGTACCTCGCGCGAATCGGGCTGCTAGCGTGGGGAGGCCTTGCGGCGAATGCGTCGGGTCTCTGGCGCCCGGTCCGGAAACCAACGCCGGAACTTCAAGACGACGCTGCCGACCCGCATGTCGTCGCCATCGCTCAACGCGACCGGCTCGATGACGCGAGATCGTCCGAGAAATGTTCCGTTCGTGCTTTCGAGGTCGCGCAGGTAGACCGTGTCCTGCGCCAGATCGATGACGATGCTGGCGTGCCGTCGTGACACGCGCTCGGCATCGAGCCAGATGGTGCAGCGCGGGTCGCGGCCGATGACGTTTTCTCCATCCGACAGTCGGAACGTCCGCTCGCCCCACACCAGCCAGCAGGGTGTCGCCCGGCTCGGAGGTTCATCCTCGACGTGAACCGCCTCGCCGCAGAACGCGTATCCCACTCCATGCACGGTTCGAATGAACTGTGGCTGCCGCGGGTCGTCACCGAGCGCACGCCGCAGCTCGCCGATCAGCACGTTGAGGCCCGCCGCGTCGACATGGCTGTCGGGCCAGATGGCCGCATGCAGCTCGTCCTTATTCATGACCTTGGGCCGGTGCGTCAGGAGAGTAGACAGCAGTTCGAACGCCTTGCGCGGCAGATGAATGGCGTCGCCGTCACGCAGCAGCTGACGGGTCTGCGAGTCGAGCGTGAACGGTCCGAAGCGCGTCTTCACGAAATTCTTGGGTTTTCCTTAAGAGTCTCAGGCCGATTGCCGGGCATAGTTTGTCACAGGGTGCAGAGTGCAAAAAAGTGAGGCGGGTCCAAAGGACCCGCCCTACATCCGCGGCGGAGATGAGGCATAAGGAGTCGAGCGTTGAGGCGGCGGCGCGGCTTCCGGCACGCGACATCGTGCAGGCGGTCGTGCGGAACATGCGTGAAAACCTCGAGGAGCTCCCCTACTCGAGGCTGGCGCCGAACCGCTACGTCGTGTATCTGCATCCGAGCGAGTTCACCCGGCTCGAAGGCATCATGCCGATCCTCGAAGAGCAGACCGTACGGGCACTCTCTGATGAACTCGCCAGGCTGGGCCGCCGCTCGCTCTGGCGCCGATCCACGGCGCACGTCACGAGGAGCTCGGGCCGAGAGCTCGAAAAGGCCGGCGGCGAATGGCATGTGACCTTCCTGCCCGATCCGGACGACGAACTGGAAGAAGGCGGCGTGCTGGTCTACTCGGAGCTCAAGCTCCTGGCCAAGCCCGAGCCCAGCTCCGGCGAGCGCACCCGCCGGATCACGACGGTGCACACGAGCCATGGCACGACGGTGCGCGAACAGAACCTCGCCGCGCCCGCCGGACGGGTGGCCGCCCGCATCGCCTACACCGACGATTCGGGCAGCCACACACACGACGTCACCACCGACTCGGTGATGATTGGCCGGGGCGGAGTCGCCTACCCTGTCGACATCCGGATTGCCTCCTCGCCGGACGTGTCGCGCGAGCACGCGCGCATCCGCCGCGATCCGAAGACCGGCGCTTTCTACCTGATCGACCTCAGCTCATTCGGCACGACGTTGAATGCGCGGCACGTGCCGATCGGGTATGAGAAGGTCGACGGCGTCAAACGTGAGAACGGCGCCGAAACCGCGCTGCCCGAGGTCGCGCGCATCGGACTGGCCGACATCGTCTTCCTCGAATTTCGCAGGGTGCTGTGATGGGAATGCTGCAGTGGGCTCACGCCGCCTACCTCGTGCTCCTCACGCTTCTCGTGACCGGCTGCGTGTGGACGGCCTGGCGGATGGACGCGGACAGGTAAGGTGCTGATGCGGTCGGGCACCCTGCTGAAGGCCGCCGGCAATACCCACCCCGGCCGGCAGCGGGCGGTCAACGAAGACCGCTGCCACGTCGACGCTGCTCGCGGCCTGTTCATCGTCATCGATGGCGTCGGCGGGCAGGCGGCAGGCGGCAAGGCGGCCGACGTCGCCCTGAGCATGCTGCGCGCGCGGCTCGAGCGCGAGACGGGGCCGGTTGCAAGCAGAATCCGCGAAGCCTTCACGATTGCCAACAACGAAATCCACCGTCTGGCCGAGACGCGACGGGAGTGGCGCGGCATGGCCTGCGTCGCGACGGTCCTGGTGCTGGACGGCTCGCGGGCGTTCGTTGGACACATCGGGGACACGAGGCTGTACAAACTTCTCGGCAACCGGCATCGTCAAAGTCACCCGCGACCACTCACCGGTCGGCGAACGAGAAGACGCCGGCGAACTGTCCGAGCTCGAGGCGATGCATCACGGCCGGCGCAACGAGGTGTACCGGGATCTCGGCTCGGATCTCCATGAGCCTGGAGATCCGGAGTTCGTCGACGTCACGGAGATGGTGTTCGAACCGGAGTCTGCGCTGCTGCTGTGCAGCGACGGCCTGACCGACCTGGTCGAATCGTCGACCATCGACCAGGTCGCGAGGCAATTCGCGGGTCGGCCGGAGCGGGTGGTCGACGGCTTGATCGATGCGGCAAACCGCGCTGGCGGCAAAGACAACGTCACGGTCGTCTGCGTGGAAGGCGCCCAATATCGGGAGTCGGTGACGTCGGGCCGACCGGCCGCAACTTTGATGAAGGCGGATACGTCGAACTCTGAGCAGTATGTCCGGGCTGCACTGCTGGTCCTTCTGACGATGCTGCTGGTCGTCTCGGTTGGGCGACTGCCCCGCTCGCCGATACCCGCGGAGCATGCCGTCGTTTCCTCCCCGGCCGGTTCCGCTCACCTGGTCGTCCGGCCGGGCGAGTCGATTTCGGAAGCGCTGAAGCGCGCCACCCCGGGCGCGGAAGTCGTGGTCGAGCCGGGCGAATACCGCGAAGCGGTCTCGCTGCCGAGTCATGTGCGCCTGGTGAGCCGGGTCGCAGCCGGAGCCGTGCTCCGCCTTCCCGCGACCGCGAGCGAAACCGACGCCGCGGCGGTTGCCACCGGCGTCTCAGGCGCGGCGCTGGTCGGCTTCCGCATCGTCGGCGATGCGACCTCAGCCTTGGGCACGGGCGTGCTCGTCCAGAACTCAGAGGTCTCGATTATCGACACTGAGATTTCTGGCGCCACGAACGTAGCGATCGACGTGGCTGGGCGCGTCGCGCGTCAGCGTGATGGCAAGCAGCGTTCACGACAACCCGGGCGCCGCCCTCGCGGTGCGCGCCGGCTCGTCGGCGCGCATTACCCACAACGTGTTCATGAGAAACGGCGGCTCGCCGTACACCCCCGCGCCGATCATCCTGGGTGAAAACACCGAGCTGACCATCGTCGCCAACATGTTCCACGACCTCACGCCTTCCGCATTCCGTGCGCTGAGCGATCCGGCCCGCGCCTCACTGACCCGCGACAACTGGTTCGCCCATCCGCGCGGGCCGCGGTCCTCTACGCCACCCAGATCTCGCGGCTCCCGGCCATGATCGCTCCTCCGGGTTTTCAGGTCGGACCGTACACCGTCCTCGGGCCGGCGGGCCGTGGCGGCATGGCGGACGTATTTGCCGCCACCGATTCGCGGACCGGCCGGCGGGTCGCACTGAAACTCGTGCTCGGCGGCGACGACCACGACGCACGTCAGATCGTCGAAGCCGAGCGGGAGGGCGCCGAATATCAGAAGCAGCTGTGGCAGGTCTACCGGCAGGTCCCAGAGGTCTACGAGTACGCCTTGGACGACTGGTACTTCTACATCGCCATGGAGTTCCTCGACGGCCAGAACCTGTCCGAGCTGATTGCGCACGGACCGCTGCCGACTCCACGAGCCGTCGGGATCGCCATTCAGATCTGCCGCTTTCTCGAAGCCGCCCACACGCTCGAACCGACGATTGACGGTCGCAAGCGCCGCTCGCTGTTGCACGGCGATCTCAAGCCGCGGAACGTCCGCGTCCTGGACGATGACGAGGTCAAGGTGTTCGACTTCGGCGCTGCCAAGGCCCTGTCATTCAGCCGGAAGGTCACGCGGCACGACTTCGGCAGCATTGCCTACCTGTCGCCCGAGCGGATCGAGTCTGGTGACATCGACGCACACGCCGACTTCTGGGGTGTCGGTGTGATTCTCTACGAGATGGTCAGCGGCTCGCAGCCGTTTCAGGCAAAGGACACGCGGCGCCTGGAGTCGACGATTCTGTCGCGCCGTTCTCCGCCGTCCCTCGACCACGGTTGTCCGGTCGGCCTCCAGGCGGTCGTTGCCAAGCTGCTGGCGGGCGCTCAGCACGATCGCTATGGCACCGCGCAGGCCATCCGGGAGGACCTCGAATGCGTGCTGGCGGGCCGCGAGACGCTGGCCGAGCGCGAGGGCTGGCCGGCCCGCGCCGAGGACGAGCCGCCGACACGCCGCGTCCGCGATGATGACGCGACGCGCCGGACGCCGCGAAGGGCTGCCGCCGCCGAGATACCACCCAAGCTGACTGCGGCGAGCCTCCCTGTCGCCGCGCCACCCCCGAAGCGTCGACTCAAGCGTGTGTTCCGGTCCGCGCTGTTCATCGTCGCGTTCGTGATCGTGGCGAACGAAATCAGCGTCACGACCACCTCGAATCGCCTGGCCGTGAATGTGCCGGCCCTCGAGCTGATCGATCTGGACGCGGCCTGGCTGCAGTATCACGAGCTGCGCAGCGGCAGCCTGGGCGTTGGCCTTTTCGGACTCGAGCGCGCGCTCGTCCGCCAGACGATCACCCTGACCGACCGGGTCATCGCCAACTACCGCACGCCGTCCCCATCCGTGAGAGAGGCGCAGTGGAGGGCGGCGCGCGATGTCCTGATCGACGCGGTGGCGGTGCGGGGCGACGACGCCACTCTCAAGGCATCGCTCCGTTACTGCGAGGGACATCTGCACAGGATTGACGGCGAAGCCCGCAAGGCGCGGAAGCTGGCCGCTGAGGCGCAACGCGAGTTTGCCGAAGCCCTGGTGGCGTTCCGCGAAGCGGCGCAGCTGCGTCCCGAGTGGGCCGACCCATATCTTGGGCTGATGCGGACGTTCATCTATGGCCTGGACGACGTGGACCGAGGAGAAGACGCGCTCGCACAGGCGGCGAGCCGCGGCTACAAGTCCGGCGACCGTGAAACCGCGCAGCTGGCAGAAGGCCATCGCCTGCGCGCCGAGACGCTCGTTCGCTCGGCCCGGCAGGTGGCGGGAACGGCGCAGGAGCTTCAGTACCCTCAATCGTGCCGCTGACGAGTACCGCAAGGCGCTCGACTTCTACGCGCAGATGCCGGCGTTCGGCGAAAACGGCCGGCAGATGCGGACGGCGCAGCGCGGCCTCGCCTCGACCGCACAGCGCATCGGCACGCTCACCCCCGCATCGGCCGTCGAGCAGGCGACTTCGTCCGACCCGGCACCGATGCCCCCGGCGCCCGGCACCGACCGATGAGTGTCACGTATACCTCCGCCGGGGAGCGAATTCTTCGACAGGCCCAGGAGAACCGCTGGCGCTTCGGTTGGTCCGACGGTGCGCTGGCCGTGGCCTCGGCGGTCTCCGTACTCGCGATCGCGCTGGCCTATTCAGGCAGCATTCCACCTTCGCTCGCCTCCGACGCTCAGGCGAGCGTCAGCGAACAAGCCCCCACTCTTGCGCCGGCGGTCGTCAACCTGAGCGCCGCGGCCACCGCCGAGGCGCTCGAACCGGCGCTGGCGGCCGCGTTCACCAGCGTGACCGAGCGCCGCGCCGCGGCTCGCGAGCTCGCACGCTTTCTGTCGGAGGAGCGGGCCACCAACGGAGATCTGCCGAATGTCGGGGCACTTGCCCGCGCACGAACGACGCGCGAAGGCTCCGCCTTGCCGGTCCCGGTGTTGACATCGTCGCAGCTTGCGCAGGTGAAGCCGTCATTCATCGTTCGGACTCGCACCGAGTTCAGGGATCAGGTGCTGCTCTTCGGCCTGCTCTCTGTGCTCGGCTTTCACTTCGTCGCCTTCATCTGGCGGTGGCGAGGCGTCCGACACGACCCGCTCCTCCTCGTCGTAGCACATCTCCTTACGGCGATCGGTTTTGCTGCGCTGCTCGCCCGGCCCGATCCGCTGCGCGACAGCTTTCTGGTGGCACGGTACACCGAGGGCATCCTCCTCGGCCTGGCGCTGATGACCCTCGTCTCCCTGATCAACTTCCGCCTCGTCGCCTTTCTCGAACTGAGCTACCTGCCGCTGCTGGTCGCCCTGGTGCTGTCTGGGGTGGTGCTGCTGTTCGGCTCCGGGCCCGGCGGCAGCTCCGCCAAGGTCAATCTCGGGCCGGTGCAGCCCATCGAAGGGATACGGCTGCTGCTGGCGCTCTTCCTGGCGGGCTACGTCGCGCGCCGATGGGAGTTGATCCGTGGCGTGCGCGAAACGGCGGTCAGAGATCTGCGATTGCCGAACTGGCTCAATCTGCCGCGGCTCGAGTACGTGCTGCCGCTCGCCGCGGGTCTCGGCGCGACGCTCTTCTTTTTCATCCTGCAGAAGGATCTCGGGCCGGCGCTGTATACCTGCTGCGTCTTCCTCGCGGTCTACGCGCTGGCGCGCGGTCGGGCCGGCATGGCGATCGCCGGCCTGTTGATCCTGGTCCTGGCGTTCTATGCCGGGCACCTGATGGAGGCATCGCAAACGCTGGTCAATCGCGTCAGCATGTGGCGACAACCCTGGGACAACGGCGTCGCCGGCGGCGATCAGATCGCGCACGCGCTCTGGGCGATGTCGACGGGAGCGCTGGCCGGGACCGGACTGGGCCTCGGCGATACCCGCTATCTGCCGGCCGGTCACACCGATCTGATCCTCGCGGCGATCGGCGAGGAACAGGGCGCCATCGGGCTGCTGCTGGTGGCAGCCCTCTACGGGTTGCTGGCCTGGCGTGGCTTCCGCATCGGGCGCCTCGCCCACAACGACTACGGCTTCTTCCTGGCGACAACGATGACGCTGTTCCTGATCGTGCCGGTGTTGATCATGGCGTCAGGGGTCGTCGGTGCGGCGCCGCTCACCGGCGTCGTGACACCATTCCTCAGCTACGGCGGATCTGCGATGGTGACCAACTTCGTGGCGCTGGGAATGCTCACGTCGATTCACGCCGATCGCCGGCCGCAGATCGATTTCACTCCATTCCATGCGCCGATGCGCTGGCTGGGCGGCTCGCTTGGCGTCGCCGCGATCGTCCTGATCGCGACAGTCGTAGACATCCAGGTCCTTCGTGCGGACGATTACGTGGTCCGGCCGCACCTCGGCCGCCAGGGTGATGGAGGACGCCGCTTCGCCTACAACCCGCGGGTGCTCGACATCGTGGGTGGCATCCCACGCGGCACCGTCTACGATCGCCGCGGTCTGCCGCTTGCGACCGGCGCCGCCGAAGCGATCGCCAAAGCGCGCGACGGCTATCAGAAGCTCGGCATCTCGCTGGAGGAAGTGTGCCCGGCGGCAGGTCCCTCGACTGCGCTCGGGACAGGTGAACGATGCTATCCGCTGCGTGGGCGAGCGTTTCATCTCCTCGGCAATTCGCGGACCCGTGTCAACTGGAGCGCGGCGAACACGTCCTATATCGAGCGCGATGCCGAAGGCACGCTCAGAGGCTTCGACGATCACGCGGTCATCTCCGAGGGCGCTCTGCGTCGCGATTACTCCGCCGTCATTCCTCTGCTGCGGGGAGGCCGCGACGGGATGACGGCGTTCCTCGAGCGGCCGCGCGACGTGTCGCTGACGGTCGATGCCGCATTTCAGCTTCGCGCCGCGTCAATTATCGCCAGCTACGCGCAGCGATCGAGCGGCAAGGGCGCGGCGGTCGTGCTCGACGCCGACACCGGCGAGCTGCTGGCCAGCGTGAGTTATCCGTGGCCGGACGAGCGCTGGGCAGCGGCAGGCGATCCGATCGACGCAACCCAGGCGGAGGCCTTGCTTGACCGGGCACGCTACGGCCTCTACCCGCCCGGCTCGACGTTCAAGCTGGTCACCGCATCGGCCGCGCTCCGCGAGCACGAAGATCTTCAGCGAACCGTCTTCGCATGCTCGCGGCTGACCGATGGCCGGGTCGGAGCGAACATCGCCGGCCGCGCCCGTCCGATTCGCGACGATGTGCTCGATACCCAGCCGCACGGCAGCATCGATCTGCACGACGGTCTGGTGCGCTCGTGCAATGCGTACTTTGCGCAGCTCGCGGTGAAGCTGGGGCCCGAACCGCTGGTCGACGTCGCCGGCCAGCTGGGCATCTCACTCAGTCAGGGCCACGACGCGCGCACCCGTATCAATGCAACGCTGCCGCAAATCGGCTACGGACAGGGTGACGTCCTGGCCACTCCGCTGCGGATGTCCCGCGTCGCGGCGGCCATCGCGGCCGACGGGCGACTGCCGACCGTTCGCTGGACCACGACCTCACACCACGACAAGGCGGAGACCTTTCTCGACCCGGAATCCGCCCGCCTGCTCGCCCGCTATATGCGAGACGCGGTGCTCAGCGGCACGGGGAAGAGTCTGCGGGCGCATCCGTCGCGCATCGCCGGCAAAACCGGTACGGCGGAAGTCGCCGGCAAGCCTTCGCACAGCTGGTTCGTCGGCTTTGCCCCGTACGGAGCGGCGACCAGACGCATCGCGTTCGCGATCATCATCGAGAACGCGGGTTACGGCAGCGCCAACGCGGCACCGGCAGCGGGCGAGATCGTCTCGGCGGCGGCAGCGGTTGGACTCATAGCGGGGTCAGATCTTGATTTTTGACCGTCAGTCACATCGGTCAAAAATCAAGATCTGACCCCCGTAAAGGATTCCCATGGACATTCTTGACAAGGCACGGCGGCTCGAGGGAACCATCGCGCGCGGCATGACCGGCGCTGCCAAGAACCTCGTGCGCAGCAGCACCGCGCGCGAACCGATCGAGCTCGCCCACGCCATCGTTGAGGCAGTCGAGCGCGAAGTCCAGTCGGGCGGCCGGGGCACCCGAGTGTTTCCTTTCAACACCATTCAGGTGTCTATCGTCGCGCCCTCCGAGCACGAGCGGGCCAGGCTCGAGACCATCATCGATGGCGCGGTCACCCTGCACGACAGGATCACCGACCGGCTGCAGGCGCTGCGCTGCGTGAGCGTCGATCTCGAGGTCGGCGTCACATACGTGCCGCGCGTGCCGCGACACTGGACCGATCCCCAGTTCGCGATCGCCTTCTCGAGGGTCGTCCGCGAAGTCCACCAGGCTCCGCCGTCCGAGCCGCTGCCGGCCCGGCTGGAGATGACGGTCGTCCATGGAGCGGCCGAGCACCGCACCTACGCGTTCGCGGCCCGGCGGATCGACCTCGGAAGAGGCAGCGAAGTCCGCGACGGCCACCATGGACTGATTCGAACCAACGACGTCGCCTTTTCGGAAACTGCCGCCGACGTCAATCGCAGCGTTTCACGCAGGCACTCTCACATCGAACACGACGCGCGCTCCGGCCAGTTTCGCCTGCTCGATGACGGCAGCCTGCATGGTACGAGAATCGTCCGGAAGGGGAAGACCTTGCCGGTTCCCTTCGGTGGGCGCGGCGTCCGTCTGCAATCGGGCGACGACATCGTCCTCGGACAGGCGCGAATCCGCGTCAGGTTTTGAGGCAAACTCCGGCCGACTGACCGTTTCCGGCCTCACGCCGCAGAGATCGGGGCGCCGATGAGCAACCGGTTCTTGGGTGTGATCTCCGCAGGAATGGCGTGCGTCCAGATGCGATAGCCCCGCTTGGTCAATCGGATCGCCCGGACGACGTCGATGGCAGTGGCGCCATCAACCCAACCCGAAAGCCCTCCGGTATCGCAAGCCGCAAGATCGTGGCAGCACGGCAGCACCGCGACCCGTGCTCTCGCGGCAGCGGCGCGATCGAGAATCTGATCCGTCAACGCGCCGCACGCATGGCTGGAAACGACGACGTCGGTCGGGCCAATCTGGACAGCCTCTAACGCTTCTTCGACAAACGCGACCCGGCCGGCGAGCCGTGGCCACGCCTCCACCAGCACCTGGTGCAGTTTCCGGCTCGACGGCGGCAAGGTCTTGTCCATCACGAGGACGTTCGGTGAAGAGTCGTCGAGCAGCAGCATGACCTGACCGAGCAGGCCGTGCCCGCCGCCGACGTCAACGACCCGTCCGCCGCGACAGAGGCGACGCACGCGCCGCGCCATCTCCCAGGCCTCGTACAACTCCTTGCGCGGCAGGCATCCGGCCCGGCACACGGCACGCGCGACACGGTGGAACAGCGTCTCGTCCGGAAAACGGTTGATGTCGTATTCGGTGAGGCGCCCCCGGGACGAGGGTGAGAACATGCTTCAAACATACCAAGACGTGGACGGGGAATGCCGGGGTACCATGAGGCATGGCCCTCGACGAGCGCGCCCTCTTCACCGAACGATTTGAACAGCGGACCGGACGGTATCAGTGCCCGAAATGCCGGCGCAGCAACGAGTACTCCATCAAGTGGGTGCGCCGCGCGAAGAAAGACCGGCTGCCGCCCGGCGCGGACGATGCGGATCGCGCCAAGTTCGCCAAGCTGCGGGATTATCTGCTCCGCCTCGACGACGAGGTCACGTGCAAGACGTGCGGCAAGAAATTCGAAATCCCCTCACAGCACTCCCTGATGTTCGTCGATCAGCTGGCCGGCCTCCCCGATGACCAGGAACTGGAGCGGGAGATTGCCGAAGCGTCGGGCGAGGCGGCACAGCAGCCCGAGAGCAAGCCGCAGCTACCCGCGCGGTTCACGCGCAAGCCGACCGGCTGGAAGTAGCGGGCCCGCCCGCGATTATCGTTTCGCGAGGACGAGGACCGGATCGGACCGATACAACCCCGGAAAACCCTGCTTGAAGTGCTCGATCTTCGGAAGGTCGTTGATCATCACGTAGGGCTGCCGCGGGTGCCGCGTAACGTAGTCCTGGTGGTAATTCTCCGCAGGATAGAAGGCGCGCTCCGGCTCGATCGTCGTGACGATGTCGGCCGCAAAGGCGCGCACCTGCCCGAGCTGATCGATGTACGCCCGAGCGATGCTGGCTTGCGTCGTGTTCATGGGAAAAATCGCCGAGCGGTACTGTGGGCCCTCGTCGGGCCCTTGATGATTCAACTGCGTCGGATCGTGTGCGACGGAGAAGAAAATCTGCAGCAGCCGGCCGTAGCTGATCTGCCGTGGATCGAATGTCACCTGTACTGACTCGGCGTGGCCGGTTCTCCCCGTCCCCACAAGATCGTAGTCGGCCGTTCGTTGCTCGCCGCCGGCGTAGCCGGATACCGCGCTGACCACGCCTTTCGTGTGTTGATAGATGCCTTGCACGCCCCAGAAACACCCGCCGGCGAGGACGGCGACCTCCGTCGCTGCCTGGCCCGGCTCGGCATCAACCGCAGGGGGCGGAAGGATCCGCGGCGGTTCCTTCCTGGGCGAAAACACGCTCTGCCCTCCTGCGACGACTACGGCCGCAGCCAGCAGAAGCGAAGCGACCACGAGCGATCTTCTTGTCATCATCAGCCTTTGACCGTCCAGCCCTTTTTCGCGAGCACGGCACGTACCCGGTCGCGAAGGTCACCCTGAATTTCGACCGTGTTCTCGACGACTGTACCACCCGCTCCGCAGGCACGCTTCAGCTCGCCGGCAAGCTCCTTCAGGAACGGCCGGTTCATCGGTAGATCATAGACGACGGTGACCGTTTTGCCGCCGCGACCGGATTTCTCGATGCGCAGCTTGGCGACAATGCGAGCCGGCAGCGCTTCATCGCGGGCGAACTGGCTGCTGCACTTGCAGTCGGCGACCGGCCAGCCGCAGGTCGAACAGCGGCTGCCGACGCCGGTCGAGTAGACGGTGCGGGCGTTCCGGTCGGTCATGCCTTCAGAATACAGTGCCGCAAATCGCCTTCGGATACGATCGGGAACCGGTGCCTGAGCTACCAGAAGTCGAGCGGGTGCGGCGCAGCCTTGAGCCGGCGATGGCCGGCGCGCGCTTCGATCGAGTCGTCCTCAACCGCAAAGACCTGCGACAACCGTTCCCCGCCGGGTTTGCACGACGCCTGCGCCACCAGACGGTCCGGGTATTGACACGTCGCGGCAAGTACCTGCTGGCCGAGCTCTCGTCGGGCGACACGCTGGTGATGCATCTCGGCATGTCGGGGTGGTTCCGCGTCGAGATCACGCGATCGAGGGCGAATCGGAATCGGGACGCCGCGCTCGACAACCGCCACGATCACGTCGTCTTCACGATGTCGTCCGGCATGACGGTGATCTTCAACGATCCGCGACGGTTCGGCGTGATGGACCTCGTCTCGGCGGAGACACTGCCGCGCCATGCGTCGCTCGGGCGAATGGGACCCGAGCCGTTGTCGCGCGCGTTCGACGCGCGAACACTGGCCAGCCGCTGCGCGAACCGACGGATTGCCCTCAAGGTCGCGTTGCTCGACCAGCGCATCGTCGCCGGCATCGGCAACATCTACGCCAGCGAGGCGCTCCATCTGGCCAGGCTGTCGCCGGTCCGGCTCGCGTCGAGCATCGCCACCGCCGCCGGCGCGCCCAAGCCGGCCGGCGAACGTCTCACGGCGGCGATCAAGTCCGTGCTGCGGCGGGCGATTTCGCTGAAGGAGTCGGAGCGGTACCGCGACTCCCGGTTTCGCGTCTACGATCGCGAAGGCGAGCGCTGCCCGAATCCTGGTTGCCGCGGACGCATCGCGCGGACCTGGCAAGCGGGCCGCTCGACGTTCTACTGTGCCACCTGCCAGCGTTGACCGCCGTGTCTTCGTAGGGCGGACCTCTTAGGTCCGCCGCGCACCGCCAGGTTTGTTCTCTGAATCTCGTCCTCGTCAGCGTTGAACGAAGCGGCCCGTTCCAAAGTGCGCCAGGTTGTGCAGAAAATCCAGCTGTAACGCAGCAGGCTGCGGCACATAACCTGCACGCGCCGAGGTCTATGCCAGGACTTCGACTCGACATTCGGCTCGCTATCCTGCTGGTGGTCGCGGTCCTGGTACCGGCTGCATCGGCCGTCGCACAGCCGCCCGGCAAGGTTCGCGTCGTCAACCGGCCGGCGCCCATCCAGCGTTGGTTCCGGCAGCCCGTCACGGATGTTCTGGCGATAGTCGAACCCGAGACGACACTCGAAGTACTGGACCAGGAGAACGGCTGGTATTGGGTAGTCGTCCCGCCGGACGCGCATGGCACCCGCAGAGCGGGCTGGATTAACTCCCGTCTGGTGGAACCGGTGACTACGGTGAGTCCCAAGCCGGGAGCAACGCCGAGTGCGGCTGCAGCGAGCGTCTCCGCCACAGAGCCGGTCGCGGAAGACAGAGTCACGATCACGGCCAGGCAGGGTGAAGGCTCCGCCGGGAGCGTGCCGAGCGTAACCAGGTCGTATACGTTCGAAGACGTTCACTTCGACCGCGATCGCTTTTCGGTGCGCCAGCAGGACGCCGGGCTCCTCGACGCAGCAGTCGCCGCGCTGAAAGCCGATCCACTGCTGACGGTGAATCTCGAGGGCTACACGTGCGACCTCGGCTCAGCCGAGTACAACCTCGCGCTCGGCGTCCGCCGGGCCAACGCCGTGAAGAGCTACCTGATCAGCCAGGGCATCGCCGCCGAGCGACTCCACACCATCAGCCTTGGTGAGGATCGCGCCAAACACGACAACTCGAGCGAGGAGACTCGCATGTTGAATCGCCGGGTTGCGGTTGTCCCTGCCGCGAAGCGCTGACCCAACCAAACCACGAGAGCGCGCGGTTTCCTGATTCCGTGGCTCGCCTCGATAGCTGATAATGGCAGCGGCAGGCCGGGCAGCGGGCGCACCGCCGCACCTGGTCCTAATCTCAGGAGGGCAGCATGCTCCGATCCTTCGGCCTTCCGGTCGCTCTGTTTTTCGTTGCCCTGACGATTTCGCTCCAGGCACAGGCGGGACGCGGGCGAGGCGGTGCGCCCGTCGAGTTGCCAGATGGCGCCGGCAAGGAAGCCGTGACAGCGGGCTGCGCGAGCTGCCACGGCGTCAACGCAATCACCGGATCTGCCGGATACACGCAGAGCGGCTGGCGCGATCTGATCGCCACGATGGTGCAGTGGCCCGAGCCGGAGATGGCGACGGTCACGCAGTACCTGGCCGCGCACTTCCCGCCAAAAACCGATCGCGCGCCGACGCTCGTGAAAGGTGACGTGACGGTGACCTTCAGGGAATGGATCACACCCACTCTCGGGCAGCGCTCGCGCGATCCCATCCAGCTTGCCGACGGCACGATGTGGTGGACCGGACAATACGGCAGCCTGATCGGACGCCTGAACCCACGGACCGGGGAGATGCGCGAATACAAGCTGGCGGCCGACGTGCGCCCGCACAGCATCGCCGCCGATCCGAGCGGCAACATCTGGTACACGGGCAACGCGAACGCGACGCTCGGCAAGCTCAATCCGGCCACTGGCGAGATCGCGGTCTACAAGATGCCAGACCCGGCCGCCCGCGATCCGCACACGCCGGTCTTCGACCGCAAGGGCACGCTGTTCTTCACGCTGCAGCAGAGCAACATGATTGGCCGCATGGTCCCATCGACCGGGGACATCAAGCTCGTCACCGTGCCGACGCCGCGCGCGCTGCCCTACGGCATCACCGTGAACTCGCAGGGCGTGATCTGGGCGTGCTACAACGGCGCGAACAAGCTGGCGAGCATCGACCCGGTGACGATGGAGCTGCGCGAATACGAGCTGCCCGACCCGGCGACGCGGGTCCGGCGGCTCGCCATTACGAGCGATGACATGGTCTGGTTCGTGAACTCCTCGCAGGGACGGATCGGTCGCCTGAATCCGAAGACCGGGGAGGTCAAGGAGTGGGCGTCGCCGAGCGGCCCGCGGTCGAGCCCGTACGCCATCGAAGTCATCGACGACATCATCTGGTACAACGAATCGGGTCAGCGGCCCGACACGCTCGTGCGCTTCGACCCGAAGAGCGAGAAGTTCCAGAGCTGGCCGATTCCGTCGGGAGTCGGCATCATCCGGCACATGCGGAAAACGCCGGACGGCAACCTCGCCATCCACCAGAGCAGCAGCAATCGGATCGGGTTGGCGATCATCGGCAAGGCGCCTGCGGCGAGCAGCCGCTGATCTTCCGCAGAGTCGTTCGAACAAAGCTCCGACGTACGAGGCTACGGAGACCACGGATACGGGACACGGAGCCCACGAAGAAACGGAGACAGCACGGAGAAGAGCGTCGGTGCGACCAGCGGCCGGCAACGCCGGCCGCATCCGATGACGAAAGAGCTCGTGAAAATACCAGCGGCCGCATCAATTTGAGCTGGCATTTTCACGAGCTCTTTTGTCATCGGAGCCCGCTTCGCGGGCTGGTCGCACTTTCGGTATTCTCCGCGCGTCCTCCGTACCTCCGCTACTCCGTGTCCCGTTATCCGTGTCCTCATTTCGTGTCCGTGGCCTCAGTGTTAGAGCTTTGATCTCTCAAGTACCCGTTACGTCAAAGCGTCACGGCGTTGCTGAATCCGGCAAGCCAATCAGCTGCCAGTCGCCGAAGGCGAGCTCACGGTCGGCAAACTGGTACACGACGACTTTCTTCCCATCCAGTCGGCGAGGGCTCCGCGCCAGGAGGGCGCGCGTGGCGAACGCACCTTCGTCGTTCTGCACGATGCGGTCAACGGGACGCCGCAGCGCCGAGCTCAGTTGCTCGGCGAGTCCCGCCGATGTGCCCCAGCCCATCGACTCGAGCGCGTAGATGTTGGTGAAACTGTCGCCGAGCACGAGCACGTCGGACGAAGGCGACGATCGCCAGACCGAACCGTCGGCGTGCAGCACGCGCCGCAGCCAGACCGCTTCGGGTGGATACAGCCCCGCGTCCCGAGGCAGGTCGAGCATCCGTGCGGTATCCCCCATGTTCTTAATCTCGGCCCGCTCGATTCGGTAACCGGGATCCTGTACGGAGTCGAGCGGTACCCGCGCAACGATGAACCGGGCAAGCCGTTCCGCGACCGCCTCCATCGCCTCGGGGCGCCAGTGCGTGTCGGCCGCCAGATAGTGCGGGCTGCCAAGGCCGAGCTCACGCAAAACCGACAATGGCCGGAAGACGAGCACGCCGTCTCGCTCGAGTCGCTCGACGAACGCCTCGAATGACGGATTCTGCAGAACAACGCGGGTCGTCCGATAGCGCGCAGCCAGCTGGTCGGGATGAACCGACGGCTTGTGCGGCGTCGGCATCACGACCAACGCGATGCCGCGTGCCGCGAGATCGTTCTTGAAGCGCACAATCGCGTGATGCGGATCGGGCTGCGGTGGCGCCGCCGTGACCGGCGCTTCTTTCACCCGCCGCGCCATCTGCGAGGCATCGAGAAACCCGCGGCCGGTCAGATATTCGACGTCGGGCCGGTAAAACAGCCAGCGGTCCCGTCCGGGATACACCCGTTCATTGCCTGCCCCGAGCCAGCGAGTCAGCGCGAGCTGCGCCGGCGATCTCAGCGCGCGCGCGATCAGCGACTCGTCCTCGAGCGCTCGCTCGAATGCGTTCAACCCGTTGAGCAGGGTGTTGTTCCCAGCCGTGATGCGCAGCCACAGCGACGAGCCGCCCGCCTGGACGGCAGCGGACCGCATCCGATCCACGGCGTCAGAGAGGCGTGCGTAAGCGACCGCGACTCCCCCGCCGCCGCGCGCCGCCGACACCCATATTTCAATGGCCGGCACGCCGGCAATCGCCGCGAGGAAAAAGGCCAGCAGCAGCCGCACGGTCGTCGGCGACACGGTCGTGTGCGCAATCTCCATCAGCGCGGCGGCTTCGCGGCTACGGCCGCCGGCTGGCAATGGCTGTTGAGGAGCCGGCATCAGAAGAAGAAATAGATGAACGGGTTGAAGGACTGCGTCGCCAGGACGGTCACCGAGATCACGAACACGGCTGCCACAGCCACGGCCTTCCTCGAGCTCAGTGTCCGCGTCCAGTCCCAGGTCTGCGGGGCGCCCCAGACGATCAGGCCGGCCAGGAGGAACGTGGCGACGTAGTACGGCTGATAGACGATGCCCGACAGAAGCCCGGCGCTGTCGTGCGGCGGGCCCACCGCGAGCATGTCACCCAGATAGCGGAACGCATGCCCCACGTCGGCCGCCCTGAAGAAGACCCACGTCACGAGCACCATGACGAACGTGGTCGCCACCCGGAAGGGTGCCGGCAGTCCGCCGAAGATGCCCGTTTTGCCACGAACCCGCTCGACGGCGAGCAGTGTGCCGTGCAGCGCTCCCCAGATCACGAAGTTCCACGCGGCGCCGTGCCACAGTCCGCCAATCAGCATCACCAGGAACAGGTTGACGTAGGTTCGCAGACGTCCCTTGCGGTTGCCGCCGAGCGGGACGTAGAGGTAGTCGCGGAGCCATGCCGACAGCGAGATGTGCCAGCGATGCCAGAATTCGGTGATCGACTGCGACCGGTACGGCGAATCGAAGTTCTTGGGAAACACGAACCCGAGCATCAGCGCCAGCCCGATGGCCATGTCCGAGTAGCCGCTGAAATCGAAATAAATCTGGAAGGCGTAGGCGGTGACGCCGTACCACGCCTCGAGCGGCGCGAGCGAGCCGGCCTCGAACGAGAGGTCGGCGACCTTGCCGCACGGGTTCGCGATCAGCACTTTCTTCGCCAGTCCGAGCGCGAAGAACGAGATGCCCCGCGCGAACTTGGTCGGCGTGCTCTCGCGCCAGTGCAGCTGATCCTCGATCTCCGAGTAGCGGATGATCGGACCGGCCACCACCTGCGGGTACATCATCTCGAAGCAGAGGAAGTCGCTGAAATTCTTCATCGCCGTGGAATGGCCGCGGTAGACGTCGATGACATAGCTGAGCGACTGCAGGATGTACAAGCTGATGCCGAGCGGCAGCGCGACCCGCAGCGCCACATCGAACGCCATCTCCGACAGGCCGATCCACTCGACCAGGTCGTTGTAGCTGTCGACCGAGAAATTGAAGTACTTGAAGAACGCCAGGAGCGCGAGGTTCGCGACGATCGACAGGACCAGCGCGACGCGCTGCCGCGGCAGACGAGGCCCTTCCGGATTGAGCCTCTGCACCGGCCGCGTCCACGATGCCGGCCCACCCAGCGCGATGACCAGCCCGGCGAAGTAGTCGACGGTCGTCGAGAACAGCAGCAGAAACGAAAAGAGCGGGTTGGCCCAGCCGTAGAAGACGAAGCTGACGAGCGTCAGCATCAGGTGCTGCGCACGGCGCGGCACCGAGTAATACAGCAGGAGAGCGGCCGGCAGGAAGTAGAAGATGAAGAGAAAGGAGCTGAAGACCATCGGTCGGAACGCGAGGCGGGTCCGAAAGGACCCGCCCTACATTACGTCGCGTCAGTTCTTGACCGGATAGCGGAGGATCTGGCCAACCAGCTTCGCGCGATCGGCGTTCGGCTGCGGCCTGAACTTCTGAACGCGCCCCGCGAAGCAATCGGCCAGAAACAGGTTGCCCTCCTGATCGGTCGTGATGCCGTGCGAGCAGTTCAGTCGACCGGGCTGTCCGCCGGCGGCGCCCCAGCTGTACAGATAATTGCCGTTCAAGTCGAACTTGATGATCCGGCTGGTCGGAGCGTCGCCGACCCAGATGAATTGATCCTCGCTGATCAGGTGATTCACCATCAGCGTACCCTGATTGGCCGGCCAGTGCGGCGACCGGAGTGGCCACATGTCGAGGAACTTGCCGTTCTCGTCGAAGACCTGCATCCGCTGATGGCCGCGATCGACGACGAACACGCGCCGGTCCTTGCTGATGGCGATGCTGTGCGGCGTGTTGAACTCGGACGGTCCGGGATTCTGCGGATCCTTCGGCTCGGATCCCCAGTCCATGATGAAGTTGTCCTTCGCGTCGAATTTGGCGACGCGCTTGCCGCCATAGCCATCGCTGATGAAGAAGGTGCCGTCAGGAAGCCAGGCGATGTCGGTCGGCCGATCGAACGTGTTCGGGCCGCGGCCGCGTACACCAAGCTGTCCGAATGTCTTCACCAGCTCACCCTTATAGGTAAATCGGTAGATGACGTGCAGCTGATCGTCGATCACCCAGACGTGCTTGTCGGGATCGTAGGGGCTCATCTTGATCGTGTGTGGCCCGCGGCCACACGGCTGCTGCCCGAAGAGGTGATCGTGCTGCGGCCACTCGTCCACGAGGTTGCCCTCGCCGTCGACCACGTAGAGCACGTGCTGGAAGCGGCGCTCCCATCCCCGCTTTTCAGTCGCCTCGCAGGTCGCGCTCAACCCGTCGGTGTTCGGCTGGGCGTTGCCACGTGATGGCGTCAGCGCCGCATACGGCGTCCACGGCTTGGCGCCCTCGGGCAGCGGCAGCTCGCCACGCATCGCAATCCAGATGCGGTTCGGCGTCTCGGCATAGACGCCGCCGAACGATCCCCACGTCCATCCGTCATGAGAATGTCGGGCGTCGGGCAGCGGCTTGGGCCAGTTCTCGACCACCTGGTACGGTCCGCTCGGCCACTCGTGGTAACTGTTTCGTGAGGAACCCGCGGGGGCACCGCTGGTGGTGCTGGCGGTCCCCGGCTCAGATGGCGCACAGCCGACCGCCCCGAGGCCCGCGCACGCCATGACCACCGCGACAGCTAACGCATCAGTTCGCATACCGCTCTCCTGCGTAAAGTGTGATGACCAGCCGGAGACCAATCCGGGCTGGCGGGATACTACACCGTGATACGTTCTACGTTCTACGTTCTACGTTCTACGTTCTCCGTTCTCCGTTCTCGTTCTACGGAGCCCGACATGAAACTGGCTCTCCTGCTCCTGAGCTCGCTCACGTGGGCCACACCGCAGCCGGCGGCGGTGCAGCAGCCTCAGTCGGCGACGGCTCAGCGCTCGTCGCGGATATCGGTCACGGTTCCCCACGAAGGGGCCGAGCTCGTCGTCGAAGGCAAGACGATTCCCGGCAAAGGGCCCTCCCGAAACTTCGACACCGTGCCGCTCGCCGCCGGCACGCATCAATACACCTTCACGGTGACCTGGGATCCGAATACCTACACGACCATGACCCGCACCAGGACGGTGTCGTTTCGCGCCGGCGACCGTGTCACCGTCGACTTGGCGCGCGACGATCCCAGCGATCGCGTGCGGGTGGTGTACGTGCCGACGCCTGACGACATCGCAGAGGAGATGGTCCAGCTGGCTGGCGTGACCGGCAACGACATCGTCTTCGAACCTGGCTGCGGCGACGCCCGCATCACCATCGCCGCGGTTCGAGCGGGCGCGAAGCGGGGCGTCGGCATCGACATCGATCCGGCACGGGTCACCGACTCGCGGGCCCGCGTCCAGGCGGCGGGGCTCGCCGACCGAGTCGAGATCCGGCTCGGCGACGCACTGGACATCCCCGATCTATCGGACGCGACGGTGGTGCTGCTCTACATGGGCGATCACTTCAATCTCCTGATCCGCCCGCACCTCCTGCGGGAGCTGAAAGCCGGCGCCCGCATTGTCTCGCATCGCTTCAAGATGGGCGACTGGGAGCCCGATCGGACGGTTTCGGTGACCAGCGGTGACGGCGGCCAGTACGAGCTCCACCTCTGGACCGTCACGGAGGAGCTCAAGCGGAAGTTCCGATGAAGTGAAAGCAATGAACTCACTGATGTCAGCCCTGATGCGGACTTACCTGACGAACGTGCTTGCCGTGGTGCTGCTCGCCATCGTGCCGGCGTCGGCGCCCGCACAATCGCGAGCCGCTGGCACGACGACCCTCGCCGACCTGAGCAGCGTCCTCGAAACGACGGCACGCCTCGTCGGTCCATCCGTCGTCCAGATTTTTACCACCGGCTACGCGGCCAACGAGGGACTCGTTCCCCGGACGGGCGACTTGATCAGGACCGAGCGAGCGTCCGGCTCCGGCGTCATCGTCGATCCGGCCGGCTACATCATCACCAATGCCCACGTCGTGCGCGGCGCGCGGCGAGTCCGCGTCGAAGTCCCGCGCCTCGCGTCGGGCACCTCGATTCTCGCCGCCGGCAGCGACGTCGTCGGTGGTCAGATTGTCGGCATCGATCTCGAAACCGATCTCGCGGTCGTCAAGATCGACACGGCAAAACTGCCGGCGGTGTCGTTCGGTGATTCCGATGAACTAAAGGCCGGCCAGCTGGTGATGGCGGTCGGCAGCCCGCTCGGTCTCACGAATTCCGTGACGCTCGGCGTGGTCGGCGCCGTCGCGCGTCAGCTTCAGCCCGAGTCGCCGATGGTCTACGTCCAGACCGACGCCTCGATCAATCCAGGCAGCAGCGGCGGTCCGCTCGTCGACTTGCGCGGCCGTTTGGTCGGCATCAACACGCTGATCGCGTCGCAGAGCGGCGGCAACGATGGGGTAGGCTTTGCAGCGCCCAGCAACATCGTCCGGACGGTCTACGAGCAGATCAAGAACACGGGGCGTGTGCGCCGGGGAGACATCGGCGCCCGTGCGCAGACGATCACTCCGGCGATGGCTGCTGGCCTGGGTCTGCCGCGCACTCAGGGCGTCGTGCTGGCCGACGTCTTCCCCGAGAGCCCGGCCGATCGGGCCGGTCTCCGGCCGGGCGATATCGTGTTGACGCTCGATGGCAAGACGATGGAGAACGGCCGGCAGTTTCAGGTCGGTCTCTACCGCCATGTACTCGGCGACGTCATCACCGTCGAGATCCTGCGTGACGGCAAGACCCACAAAACGAGCGTGACGATGGCCGAGCGCCAGGATCCGCTGGCCGGGCTTTCGGCGTCGGCCGATCCGCGCCAGCACCTGGTGCCGCGACTGGGAATCCTCGGCGTCGACCTGGATCAGCAGATCGCCGCGATGCTGCCGGCTCGCCGCGTTCGCAGCGGCGTTGTCGTCGTCTCGACCGTGGCGGGCGCGATCGACTCTCGAGACGGCGGACTCGCACCCGGCGATATCGTCCATGCGGTCAACGGGAAGCAGGTGACTGGCCTCGTCCAGCTCAGGGCTACGCTGGAGGCGTTGAAGGTTGGCGACGCGGTGGTCCTGCAGCTCGAACGCGACGGCGCTCTCATGTATCTGGCGTTCACGGCTGAATAGAGCGAACCCATTTTTTTCGTGGTTCTGTCGGCGGGGTCCCAGGCGTTTTTGATGTATAAGGTGCCAGTCCAAACTGCCATCATCGAGGACCCACAACATGTCACGATCGAGTCGACGAACATTCCTCGGACACATCGGGTCGGCAGCGATTGCCATCCCAGGCCTTCGCCATCTGCAAACTCCCGCGACATCTGCGCAGACGCCTGCCGCGGCGACCTATGATCTGCTGATCGCCGGCGGCCGCGTCGTCGACCCGTCACAGAAGTTGTCGGCCGAGCGGGATGTGGCCATCCAGGGCGGACGGATTGTCCGGATCGCTGCGAACATCCCACCCAGCCAGGCCCGGCAGGTGTACGACGCCAAAGGCAAGATCGTCACGCCCGGCCTGATCGACATCCACACCCACGTCTACAAATACGGCATCAATCTGTTCGTCGATTCGGATGTCGTCGGGTTCCAGTCGGGCGTGACGACGGTCGTCGACGCGGGGTCGACCGGCGCGGGAACATTTCAGGGCTTCCGTAAGTACGTCATCGAGACGGCCGCCACTCGTATCTACGCGCTCCTGAACATCTCGACCATCGGCCTCGTCGTCACCAACGAAATCTATCTCGACCCGCGCATGATCAACGCGGCCGCGGCGATCCGCACCATCAGCGCCAACCGCGACCGGATTCTCGGCATCAAGGTTCGCGTCAACGGCCGGCACAGCGACCTGGCGCACGACATCGACGTCATGAAAACGGCGCGGGAGGTCGGCGACGCCACCGGCCTGCCGATCATGTTGCACTGGACGGTTGAGCCGGATGTGCTCGCGCTCTTGAAGCGAGGGGACATCCTCGCGCATCCCTTCAATCCGCCCTCGCCAAACCAGGCCAATCTATTCGGCGCCGATGGCGAGCAGGCCGACAAGGTGCTGCCCCAGATTCTGGCGCTCAAGGATCGTGGCATCTGGACCGACGTCCAGCTCGGCACGACGCATCACTCGTGGACCATTTCCGAAAAAGCCATGAGCCAGGGATGGGTGCCGGATGCGATTTCAACCGACATCACCCGAGCCCCTGACGGGAACGCCGGCAGCGTCCTGGTGCCGATGTCGGAGTACCTGCACCTGGGATTGCCCCTCGAACAGGTGATCGCGGGCGTGACCACCAATCCCGCGAAGATTTTCAACTTCCCGGAAAAGGTCGGAACGCTGGAGCCGGGAGTCACGGCGGACGTGGCAATCCTGGAGCTCGCGCAGGGGAATTTCGAATATCCCGACGGCGCCATGCAGTCGCGCGCCCTGAAGCAGCACTTCGTTTCTGTGGCCACCGTCAAGGGCGGGATTTTCCTGAAGGGGGCACCTCCTGCGCCCGGCGGGCGCGGTGGCGCGCCGGGCGCGCCGGCTCCTGCCGGCCGAGGCGGTACGCCGACCGGACCGGGCGGCCGCGGCGGCCTCCGTTAGCACTTCGTACGTAGGCCGGGCCTCTTAGGCCCGGCGGTTCGTACGTAGGCCGGGCCTCTTAGGCCCGGCTTAACGAAAGAAATCGTCTGCGTCCCGGTAGATAAAACCCAACCGTCGCGCGAAGCCTGGCTCCTGTGTACCTGATCCGACGTAGATACATTGCGCAGGGTCCAGATGGTGGCGGTGCAGCAGGACGACTCCCAGGCCGGGCAGCGGCTTTCGACACCAGCAGATCGGCGGCCCAGCCGGATGCGGACAGTATTCGACCTCGATCTCGAGACCCAGCAGATCGCACATCCGTCGAATGACCGCCTTGACGCCCTCGTCCGACTGTCGGCCCTCAGCAATCTCCGGCTGCCAGGAGATACCGACCAATCGGTACCCCGCGTCGCGATGTTTCCGGAGCGTCGCGGCGTGTCCGGAGCCGACCTCTACGTCGTCCGGATTGAGCGGGACGCGCAGCCCCGATCGACTGCGTAATAACACGCCGTCGCACGAGACGATCACGGCGCGATCTGTCAGCCCCGGATCGATGCGACGCACGAACGGCACGACCTCCACGCTCTGAAACCCTTCGGCGATGTCCGGTGGCTCGAGCTCGCGCCGGTATTTGAAATGAACCGAGGGAAGAAACGCGGTGACGTCGGTCTTCCGAAGCGTCGCAAACTCCTGGTCGGTCGGCAACCGGCCGTGGCGCGACACGATCCGCCAGACAGCGTTGGTCTGTGCATCTTCGACGCTGGTCGAAAGCCAGATGCAGCGGACCGGCCATCCACGTGCCGCCGCCGCTCGAATCACTTCGGCCCGCGACTTCCGTGAGGCGTAGGTGTTGTCGAGGACGAGTTGTGAGACGCCCGAACCGAGTGCCGCGTCGATCGCCGGCAGCAGCTGCGCCAGCGTGCCTCCGGCCTCGTCGCGATTGAGACGGCGATAGCCGCGCGCTGTGAAGGTTTGCGCGAAGGTGCTCTTGCCGGCCGCAGGCAGACCCATGATCAAGACGACTTCGCCGTCGCCGCGGGCGGCCTGTCGATGTCCAG
Source organism: uncultured Acidobacteriota bacterium (assembly GCA_963728825.1). Taxonomy (GTDB): domain Bacteria; phylum Acidobacteriota; class Vicinamibacteria; order Vicinamibacterales; family CAVVIG01; genus CAVREM01. Next base: position 430,840 of record CAVSLA010000002.1, on the reverse strand, counting down.
CGCCGTCCGGATGGCGGAGATGACGACCGGCTGGAAAACGACGATCGAGCGCAACGCGGTCCTCGTCGGTCAAATCAATCAGCCTGGCGCGGGCAATCGACTGCACGGTCGCCAGCCGCGTGGCGCCAGGTATCGGCACGATGAGATCCGACAGATCCATCAGCCACGCCAGCGCAATTTCGAACGCAGTGGCGGCATGCCGTGCGGCGATGGCCGTGAGCGTCGGCTCGGTGCTCGTCTTGCGATGCCGCGAGGGCCCACCGAGCGGACGATAAGCCAGAAGAGGCAGCCGGTTTGCGATGCAGTACTCAGCGACGCCGCTCAGAAAGTGGTAGTCGTGCCAGATGCTCAGCTCCACCTGGATCGAGTCGATCTCGGTGATGCGTCTTGCTTCCTCGATCTGGCCGACCGTCACGTTACAGAGCCCGATCGATTCGATCAGCCCGTCACGTTTCAAGGCCGCGAGGGCACGAACACTGGTCGCGAGCGGCATTTTCGGATCGGGCGCGTGAAGCTGATAGAGGTGAAGGCGTTCGACTCCCAGCGCCCGGCGGCTTCTCTCGGCCGCCTCGACGAGGTATTTCGCGCGGCCATCCGGCTCCCAGCGGCCGTCCGGTCTGGTCAGCCCGCCCTTGGTGGCGACGCGGATGAGCGATCGATCACCCTGCCAGGTTGCGATCGCGCGGCCAATCAAACGCTCGTTGTGGCCCCGCTCCGTTTCGTCCCAGCAGTAGGCATCGGCTGTATCGAGGAACGTGATGCCCGCATCGAACGCCGCGTGCAGCAGCTCGAGCGCACCCGACTCGTTGCGATTGGGCTCTGTGGACAGTCGCATGCAGCCGAGGCCGGGACGACGCATGACGCGGCCGCCAGTCTATCGTGCTGCTGGTCGCGAGTAGTCGGGAGTCGGGAGTCGGGAGTCGGACGTACGCGTTTTGCACAGCATTGCATTGGAAATCGCCGCCGGCGCCTGGATTTGTCAACCCGGCCCTCGAAGCAGTCGAAATAAGGGGCATGAGAGCGACGACTGCTTCGCGCCAGCGGGCCCCTGGCTGGCTGACCCAGGTTCTGCGGGCGGTTCATGGGGGCCGCCTGGGGCCGACCAGTCTGGTCGGTGCGATTGAACGGGCGCGCACCTGCGGCGTTCACGACGCGGAGATCGCGGCGCGGCTCGAGGAAGCCATCGATATCCGTCCATTGACGATCGCCAGAAACAGCCGGCACCGGCTGGAATGCATCATGGCCGACGGCGAAGTGACGCTCGACGACCTGCTGAACACCGCCGACGAAGAATAGCCACCCGCCCGACTCCAGCGCTAGACTTCCCTCGGCTCGGGTCTGACCTCACACTCCAGAGGGCGTACAGACCCCGAGGCCGAGAGAGCCACGTATGAAGACTGGCAGATTCGCGCTCGCGCTGGCCATCTCAACGCTCGCCTTGATGACGGCAACCGGTCTCCAACCCGCGTACCTGCAATCCAGTCCCAGGGCTGGTCAGTGGCGAACAGCGTGGACGACGTCACAGCAGACGGCGGGAACGTCACCAATCACCAACACGACCCTGCGGCTGATCGCTCGGGTCACGATCGGCGGCGACGCCGTCCGCATCCGTCTCGACAACACATACGGCAAGGGCCCGCTCACCATCGGTGCCGCTCACGTCGCGCCGCGTGTCCGGGGTGCGACGATCGCCGCCGGGTCGGGCCGGCCGGCATTGTTTGGCGGAGCGGCCCGCGTCACCATCCCGGCAGGCGGCACGGTCCAGAGCGATCCGATCGCGCTGCGCGTCATCGCCCGCCAGGATCTGGCCGTCAGCCTCTACGTTCCCGACGAGAACGCGCTGCCGAGTCAGCATTCGGGCGCACTGACCACGTCCTATGTGGCGGCAGCCGGCGCCGGAGACCGATCAGGCGTCGAATCGGCCGAGCCGTTCAAGGAGACGATCACCACGATGCCGTGGTTGAAGGCGATCGATGTGCAGTCTTCGACGTCGGCAGGGACCATCGTCGCGTTCGGCGATTCGATCACCGACGGCACCTGCGCGACGCTCGATGCGCACGATCGCTGGGAAGACTGGCTCGCCGTCCGGCTGGCGCTCGAAAACGATCGGCGTGGGCGGAACACGCTGAAGGCCGTGGTCAATGAAGGAATTGGCGGCAACACGGTGACGCGCGAAGGCCTGCAGCCGCCGCCCGACAGCGCGCCGGGACTCGAGCGGCTCGAGCGGGACGTCCTGACGCACGCCGGGGTGACCGACGTCATGCTGTTCATGGGCACCAACGACATTCGCCGCGGCGCATCGGTGGCGCAGGTGACGGCGGGCATGTCCGAGATCGCCGCGCGCGTAAAGGCTCGCGGGCTGAAAGTCTTCGTCGCCACGATCATCCCCCGCCACAACGTGCCAGCGACCGGGACCAACACCGGCTGGAACGACGCCAAGACCGCGATCCGCCGCGCCGTCAATCAGTGGATCCGTACACACCGCGGTTTCGACGGCGTGCTCGATTTCGACAAGGCGGTTGCCGATCCGGCGAATGCCGATCTGATCTTCGCGCCGTTCAACTGCGATGGCATTCACCCGACGCCCAGGGGCTACTACGAGATGGGCAAGTCGATCGCCCTCGATCTGCTGGCGCGCTGAATCGCCGTAATTGGTGGGGGTACGTAGGCCGGGCCTCTCAGGCCCGGCGTCGCGCGGTACGTAGGCCGGGCCTCTTAGGCCCGGCGGCGCGTCGTGGCGTAAGTAGGCCGGGTCTTTAGACCCGGCATCGCCAAGCGTCAGTTCTCCGTTGGATGCTCCGCCCCATCAATCACCAGAACGTCGACCGGTCCCCTGGCCGACTCCAGGCGCAGCCCCAGTTGCTGCGGCAGGACCGAGAAGATCGACGGAAACACCCTGCCTTCGAAAGGATTCGGCAGGCCGGGCGGCGGTGGCGGGAGGACGATCTCCGCGGTGAACTCGAAGTCGCCGTCGTAGTAGCCGTCGAAACCTGTCGCCTCGACGACGGGACGGCCGAGAAAGGACTGGAGGCGTCGGGTCAGCCCCTCCATCGTCAGGCCGCGGAAAGCCTGATGGGACTGAGCCGGAGCGACGGTCGGGGACATGCCGAAGTAGCCACACGGCACATCGGCGTCGCGTGGGAATCCCGCAAATGGATCGCCTGGCGCCGCGCAGCTCAGCTCGGTTCGACGCAGCTGGGCGCCGGGCTGCCCGTCACTTCGCGCCGCCACGAGCCGGTAGATCGGGCGCTCCTGAGTCTCGTGATGAACGCGAAGCTTGAAGCGGTCGACGAGGAGCGATTGCACCATCAGTCGCATCTGCGCCAGCGGCACGTCGCCTGCCGCGGCCCGGGCGTTGACGTCAAAGCGATCGGCGTTGAGCCAGTCCGGTCCGCCGGTCATGAGAAAGGAATCCAGGGCGCGGTTCCACGGCGACGTCTCGTAGGCAAACGCAATCAGGAAACGCAGCGGCGTGTTGGTGGCGACGAATCGACCACCAGGCTGCGGCCCGAACGGCCCTCCCCGGTTGGGCGATTTGTTCGCCCTGATCGACGCCACCTCGAAGGCGACAGGTTGTGCGGCGGCCGCCGATTGCGCCCGCAGGTCAGGCGCGGGCGCAAGTCCGATCCCGATCGGCACCGCGACCACGAACAGTGCCGCACTGGCGAGAGCAATCTTTTTCCGGCGCGTAACCGCTTCGCGTGACTGGTTTCTCATGATCGCCTCGATTCTTTTCCGAAGATCGGAGCCGCTCACGCCGGAGACGCACACCAGCCGGGCGTCAATGTAGCGCTTGCAGATGCTGAGGATGCCGTCGGCGTAGATCCGCGGTTCACCGCAGACGCGCAGCACTTCCTCGTCGCAGGCACGTTCGCGCTCGGCGACGAGGCGCGAGCCAATCCACCACACCATCGGATGGAACCACAGGACCGCTTCGACGACCATGTGAAGAGCAGCGGTGAGATTGTCGCGGCGTCTGATGTGACAGATTTCGTGGGTCACCACTGCTTCGAGCTGTGCAGAGGTGAGGAGTCTCTCGATGCCCGCCGGCACCAGAAGGAGCGGGCGCCAGAAGCCGACCACACCCGGCTCGAGAAGCCCCGGGGCGGCGCAGACGCGGATGTGCGGCGGGATGAAGACATCCTGAAGATCGATTGCGGCGCTGGCGCGGACGGCGGCGCGGACACGACGCCAAGCCTGCAGCCGGATGCACACGATCCCGGTAAAGCCGCAGAGCCAGATGCCGAGGACTGCCAGACCTGGCCAGTCGGCCTGGCGAGGGGCGGAGAGCGTGAGGATCGCGACAGGTGGCGACGGCTCGAGGAACGGATAGCCGAACTGCGTCACCGCGGTTGCGACCGGCGCTGCGAGACTCTGCACGGCGGGCGGCGACGGCAGCTTGTTGCCAAGCATGACGAAGAACGAGAACGGGATCAGAAACTTCACCGACGCGCTGAACCACAGCCAATAGCGAACGCGGGCGTGGTTCCTGCGGAACGCGAGCGTCATCAGCCCGACCGCGGTCGCGAAGATCGTCGACTGCGCGAGATGCGCCAGCCACCTTTCGGGGCGCCACTGATATCGGTTTATCAGCGTGCCGATTGTCTTTGCCGCTGCGCTGCCGCGATCGAGCGCACGGCGCGCTTCATCGCCAGTGGCACGCGCACTCGCGCTGGCCGGCGATTGGGCATCACCGGAAACCGCTCGCTGGTCCTGGGCAACTGGCGTCAGTTCAGTCGTCTGCTGACCAGGCCAGAGCGCGACCGCCGCCATAAGGTGAAGGGCACACGAGACGAGACAGCCGACTGCCCACGCCTGCCGCCGTGCTTCGCCGCTCATTTGCGCGCTCTCTCAGTTTTTCGTTGACGCTCGAGCTTCTCGATCGTCTTCTCCAGCTCGCGCACATCGTCGCGCGTGAGTTTTCCGGCTTCGGCAAGCTGCGCCATCATCGGCTGGGCACGCCCGCCGAAGAAGCTGAGAATTTCGTCGAGCAGTCGCAGGCGCGCCACGTCCCGGGCCACCACCGGCTCGAAGATGTGGGCGTTGCCGATTTTCCGGACGCGGCGCACCGCGTGCTTGCCTTCGAGCCGGTAAACGGTCGTCTGGATCGTGGTGTAGGCGGGTCGAGGTTCCGGGAACGCTTCCTGAACCTCGCGGATCGACGCTTTGCCGCGGGCCCACAAGGCTTCCAGGACCTGCAGTTCGAGTTTTGTCAGTCGCGGTCTTGGCAAGCTACTACCTTCTGCGTAGATCTACTACTACGTAGTAGCTGTGTCAAGAGCAACTTTCGCGGTGACGCTCAGGGCAGCGTCGTCGCGAACTTGAACGGGGTGTGGCTGGTGATGGCACCCGAAGAGCCGACGTAGACAACGAGCTCACCGGGCGACGCGATGGTGAGAAATCCGCTGGCCGCCCCGTTGTCGCCCGCGACGACCATCCCCCGCGCAAGAAACATCAGCCGGCTTCGCGACTGCCAGGTCAAACGCATTTCGATATCCCCGGTCGTGGGGACCATGATGCGAATGAGACGACACGGCTCGCAGCGGACGCCGTCGATCTCGTAGGCGAGGTCGTTCGGCGCAAGCGGTGGCGGGTCCACGCTCTCGCCCGCCGTCAGGCGGACGATGCGCTGGACGGGCGCGTCGACTTCCATCCTCTCGTTCGCACTGACCTCCCGAGCCTCGTAGTTCACTTTCGCCACGTTCAGCAGAGCTTCGGGAGCAGGCAGGGCGGCAATCGAGAAGAGTCCGTCCAGATTCGAAGTGGCCGAGAGTCCGGTGGCCGCATCAGTAATCACCGCGTCCAGGAGCCCGCCCTGCCCCGGTTCGCGGACCCGGCCGGAGATGACGTACGTGCCGGGAGAAGTCGCGGTCACTTTCGTGGAGGCTCCTCGGTTCTGGTAGTTCGCCGTGACGAAAGTGCGGCCGAGAGTGGTGACGGTCGCGAGCCCGCCGGGCGTAATCGTCAACACCCGGGGATCGCCCAGCGTCCACCGGGCGTCAGCCGACACGTCCTTCGAAGTGCCGTCGCTGAAGGTTCCAGTCAGGGTCAACTGACTCGTTTCACCGACGGCTCCGAGCGTGACGTTGCCGGTCAACGCAACGCTGATGAGCGTCGGCGGCTGGGGCGGCGAGGGGGTCGGCGGCACCGACGGCGACTCCGGGCGATCGTTGCAGGCGGTTGCCGTGAGGACGAAAACACTCAGGATCGCGACCCATGGACCGATCGCCCGCTTCATGGCAGCCTCCTGTCTCAGTAAGCGGGAAGTCGTCGCCGAAACTGGCATCGGACGGCCTCCAAACGCGGAGCCCCAGGGTATACTGCGTCCCGGTGTGAGGTCACTATGAAACAGATGATTGCGATGGTCGTTGGTCTGCTGACGATGACAATCGGCGCGTTCGCCCAGGCGCCGCCGACCGACGTCGAAAAAGCGTTGCTCGCCGCCCCCGCCAATCAGCGTGAAGCGTCGACCGTCATCAAATGGAAGCCCGACTATACCTACGACACGCTGAAAAAGGGCACGAACCGTCTGGTCTGCTACGACCGCTCCGGCCAGCCGGGACAACAAGCGTTCTCGGTCGAGTGCACGAGCGTCGCCAACCTGGATCGCGTCGCACAGAACATGAAATTCGATGCGATGGGCGACAAGCGTCAGGCCGCGCTCGACGCCGCGGAAAAAGATGGCACCCGCATCAAGCCGGAGTTCGGGTCGGTCTTCTACAACCTGAACGGAGCGGACCGGGAACGCTCGCGCTCGCACACCACGGTTGCCGTCCCCGGCGCCACCAGCCAGACATTGGGTCTGCCCGACAACCCGAAACAGGGCGGCACCTGGATCATGAACGCGGGGACGAGCACGGCGCACCTGATGATTCCAGGGCTGTGAGTTGGCGATCTCGCTGACCGTCAACGGTGAGCCCCGCTCGCTCGAGCTCGAGCCCGACACGCCGCTGCTCTGGGCGATTCGCGAGACGCTCGGCCTGACCGGGACGAAGTTCGGCTGCGGCATCTCGGCCTGCGGGGCCTGCACCGTTCATCTGAACGGACGCGCGGTCCGCTCCTGTACTCTGCCGCTCTCGGCCGCCGACGGCGCACAGGTCACCACGATTGAGGGGCTGGCACAGAGCGGCACGCTGCATGCCGTTCAGCAGGCGTGGGTCACCACCCAGGTCCCGCAATGCGGCTATTGCCAGTCCGGGATGATCATGGCCGTCACCGCACTCCTGACCGAGCATCCCAAGCCGAACGATCAGGAGATCGACGCCGCGATTACCAACATCTGTCGGTGCGGCACGTTCGCCCGGGTGCGGCGTGCCATTCACTCCATCGCCGAAGGCTAGGAGAGGGCGATGGGCAAATGGACACGGCGCGCATTCATCGGGGTCGGCTCGTTGGTCGGCGGCGGGTTCGTGCTGGGCGTGGCGGGTGTCGCCTTCTCGCCCAGCCGCCACAGCGTCCGACCGGAAGACGGTGACGAGGCCGGCCAGCTCACCACCTGGATCCTGGTCACGCCCGACAACCTCATAACGGTGCTTGTGCCCCACTGCGAGATGGGCCAGGGCTCGCAGACCGCCCTCGCGATGATGGCGGCCGAAGAGATGGACGCCGACTGGAACCTGGTGCGAGTGAAGGAGGCGCCGGCGCTCGACGCCTACGCGAACGCCTACATGGGCCGCGCCTTCACGGGCGACTCCATACCGCGGCCGCTCGGGCGGGCGTTCGATTACGGGACCTATCGACTCGCCCGCTGGTACGGTCTTCAGCCGACCGGCGGTTCGTCGGCCGTCCGCGGGACCGGCGTCTACGGCATGTCCACCGCCGGAGCGGCCGCGAAAGAAATGTTGATTGGCGCAGCGGCCGCCCGATTCGGCGTGAACGCGGCGGAGTGCCGGGCGGTCAACTCGCGCATCGTCCACGAAGCGAGCGGCAAACAGGCGACCTTCGGCGAGCTGGCGGCGGACGCCGCCAGACGCTCGGTGCCGTCCCGACCGCCATTGAAAGATCCATCGTCGTACACCATTCGACGCACCGCCCGACCCCGCGTCGACATCCGTTCCAAGGTCGACGGCAGCGCGGTGTACGGCATCGACTTCGCCGTGCCCGGCCTGCTGTCCGCGGCCATCGAGATCGCACCGGTCGCCGGCGGCAAGCTGCTGTCCGTTGACAGCGCTCCGGCCGAAGCCATGCCGGGTGTCAAACGGGTCGTGCGGCTCGAGGAAGCCGTCGCGGTCGTGGCCGACACCTACTGGCACGCGCGCAAGGCGCTCGCGGCGCTCGCACCCAGCTTCGACGACGCCGGCCATCGCGGCGTCTCGACGTCGTCGATCTTCGCGGCGTTCGATGCCGCACTTGGTGCGCCGCCAACGCTGCCCGAAGGCACCACGAAGATCGTCACGGCCGACTACCGCGTGCCGTTCCTGGCCCACGCGACGATGGAGCCGATGGTCTGCACCGTGAAGGTCGAAGGCGATCGCGCGGATGTGTGGGCCGGGGTGCAGGACCCACTTAATGCGAGGGCCACCGCGGCGCAGGCGCTGGGGCTGGACGTCGAGCAGGTTCACGTCACGAACCTGCAGCTCGGCGGCGGCTTCGGGCGGCGTCTGCCGTTCTATCTGGACTACGTCGACATCGCGGCGCGCATCGCCAAGGTGATGTCGCCGGCGCCGGTGAAGGTCGTGTGGAGTCGTGAAAATGACCTCCAGCACGACTTCTATCGCCCGGCGGCCATGGCGCGATTTGCCGGCGGGCTCGATGGCGGCAGCCGGCCGATCGTCCGCTCGCTGTATGCCGGCGGCGGCGACGGCGAGTCGGTCTTCATGCCTTACGCAATCGACAATGAGGCCGACGGCCGGGATGCGCCGCACCCGATACCGACCGGCCCATGGCGCTCGGTGCTCAACTCGCAGCATGGCTTCTTCAAGGAGTCATTCGTCGACGAGCTCGCGCATGCGGCCGGCCAGGACCCCTACCAGTTCAGACGCGATCTGTTGACGGAGCAGGCGCGCTTCCGCGCCGTGCTCGAACGTGCCGCGACGATGTCCGGCTGGGGCACGCCATTGCCCGAAGGCGAAGGCCGCGGCATCGCCATCGCCGAATGTTTCGGCAGCATCGTCGCCCACGTGGCTCACGTCGAGGTCTCTCCGGCCGGAAAGCTTCGCGTGCGTGACGTGTTTTCAGCGATCGACTGCGGCGATGTCGTCAACCCGGACACCGCCACCGCCCAGATCGAGGGCGGGGTGATCTTCGGCCTGTCGGCCGCCATGCTCGGCGAGATCACCATCAACGAGGGCCGGGTCGTCGAAAAGAATTTCCGCGATCACCAGGTGATCCGCCTCGCCGACGCGCCGCGCATCAGCGTGGCGTTCATCCGCTCCGACGCCCACCTCGGCGGGCTCGGCGAGCCGAGCGTGCCGCCGGTCGCCGCGGCGGTCACCAACGCGATTTTCGCCGCAACCGGCATCCGGGTGCGCGACCTGCCGATCAAGAACCAGAATCTGGCCAGGCGCGCCACCGGCACCTGACGGCGCGCGGATCTCGTCACCACGGCACTCCCATTTGACAATCAAATGGGCTCGGCTATACTCCGTTGGAATGTCTAATAAAGCGCGGGGCAAGACCGACGTGCTGCAGGGCACGCTCGATCTGATGATCCTGCAGACGCTGGCGACGCTTGGCGCGCAGCATGGTTACGCGATCGCCGCGCACATCGAACAGGTCTCGAATGGTGCGCTGCAGCTCAATATGGGAACGCTGTATCCAGGTTTGATGCGGCTCGAGCAGCGCGGCCTGGTTCGCGGCACGTGGGGCATGTCCGATCGGAACCGCAAGGCACGTTTCTACGATGTCACCGCCGCCGGCCGACGGCAGCTCTCGACGGAGAAGGCCGACTGGAACCGGATGGCCTCGATCATGGCAGCGCTGCTGAACAACGAAGGTTGATCAATCAGGTCACGCCTCGACTTACTCCCGGCTCAGGAGCTGACGGACCTCGCGCGACCGAGCGACTCGGGGGTATAAGGCTTCTGAAGAATGCGGGCGTGCTCGATCTGCACGTCTTGAAACGCTGCGGCGTCCATGTCCGCGGACGTAAACAGGATGCGCAGATTGGGGCGGGCGCGGCGCAGTTGGTCGGCCAGCTCTCGCCCGTTGAAGCCTGGCATCGCGAGATCGGTGACCAGCAGATCGATGGTTCGTGAATCCCGCCGCGCCAGAGCGACCGCTTCCTCGGGCTGCCGGACCGTCAGCACCGTAAAGCCGCGCTCACTGAGCGCACGGGCCCCCATCATCCGAATGCTCTCGTCGGCATCGACGAACAGCACGGTGCTTGGCCTGGGGACGGTCGCTGCCGCCGCGTCACGGGCGGGTTCAGCGTCGATCGCGCCGACGACCTTCGGCAGATAGACCGTGAACGTCGTACCAACCCCCGGTCTGCTCTGGACCACGATGCCACCACCGGCCTGTTCCACGATCCAGTGCACCGTGGCCAACCCGAGCCCCGTACCGGTCGTCGGTCCTTTCGTGGTGAAGAACGGCTGGAAGATCCGGGCCTGTACCTCCGGCGTCATGCCCATGCCGGTGTCGGCAACGACCAGGGTCACGAACTCGCCGGTCCCTTTCAGACGATGCTCGGCCGCGAAGTGCGCGTCGACCACGGCATGGCCGGTGCGAACGGTCAGGGTCCCTCCCGCCGGCATCGCGTCCCGCGCGTTGACGACCAGGTTGACGATCACCTGCTCGATCTGGCTGGGGCCGCTTTCACATGCCCGACGTCGTCGCCGGGCCGGGCGACGAAGTTGAGATGTGCACCCACCAGACGCCGCAGCATCTTGTCGAGTTGCCCGACGACTTCGTTGAGATCGAAGACCCTCGGACGGACGACGCTCTTCCGGCTGAAAATCAACAGCTGCCTGGTCAGCGATGCCGCACTGCCGGCGGCGCGGCGAATCTCCTCGATGTCATGCCGCACCGGGCTCTGCGGATCGAGCTGCTGGCTGGCGAGTTCAGCGAATCCCATGACGACCGTCAGGATGTTGTTGAAGTCGTGAGCGACACCGCCGGCGAGCCGCCCGATCGCTTCCACTTTCTGAGCCTGCAGGAGCTGTGCTTCGAGCTCACGGCGCACCGTGACGTCACGGGCGATGCCCTGCGCGCCGACGATCGCGGCGTCAACGCGAATCGGGTGAACGTCGAGCTCGAGCGTCAATTTCCGCCCCATCCGACTCACGATGTCGACCTCGAAACGCGGCACGGCGTCACCGCCCAGCACGCGCCGCAGCGCGCTCATTGCCGTCTGCTGGTGTTCGGGCACCACCGGATGCGCAAGGTGCACACCGCGCGGGGTGGCTCCGGGGAAGCCGGTGATCCCCTGGCCGGCGCGGTTCATCGACAGGCAATACCCTTCGCGATCGACGGTGAAGATGATGTCCTGGGCGTTCTCGACCAGCTGCCGATATTTCTCTTCTGACGCACGAAGCGCCAGCAGCTGGACCTGTTCGTCCGAACGCCGGCGGCTGGCTTGTGCGCCGATCAGCCGGCGGACGCCTGCCGCACTGATCAGCAGCAGCGCCGCAACCCCAGAGACGGTCAGCAACAGGATGCGATTGATGCGCTCGCGCGAGAAGAACAGCATCTCCTGGCCGCGCCAGCGCTGGACGATCCGCGCGATCGCGCCTTGTTCCTGCAGCTGGGTAATCGCGGCATCGAGCTGCTGGACCGTGAGCGGCGCAGAAATTACGACGAAGAGAAGTGCGATCCGACGCGGCGACACACCAGCACTCACGCCGGCCTGAGGAGCACGACCGTTGCCATCGTCCCGCGATCGATCGAGTCGGGTTAACTGCTTGGCAGATGGTCAGTTGCTGCTGTGGCGTCGTGACGAGCCGCCGACAAGCGGCCGCGCCGCCCCCGGAATACCGGGGGAAACCGGGTCGGCCGGGCCTCAGGGCCGCGGCCGTTTCAATCCCAGCTTCGTCATCCGGTCTTCGAGGGTACTGGGTTTGAGTCCGAGGAGGTCGGCTGCGCCGTGGTCACCGCGCACGCGCCACCCGACCTTCTCGAGCACGGATCGAATGTGTTCGCGCTCGACATCCTGGAGTCGAACGTGACGGCGCGCCCCGGTCGGCTTGCTGCGCGGCGGCTCGATAGCAAGCCGCGGCCCGCTCGAAACGATCACCGCGCGTTCGACCACGTTGCGCAGCTCACGCACGTTGCCGGGCCACGGGTAGCGCTGCAGCGCCTGCATCTGATCCTTCGAGACCGACTCGATGCGCTTACCCAGCGCCCTGGACAATTGCTCGATGAAGGACCACACGAGCGTCGGAATGTCCTGCGGCCGGTCGCGCAGCGGTGGGACCGTGATCGGAAAGACGTTGAGCCGGTAATACAGGTCCTCGCGAAACGTCCCGTCAGCGACCATCCGCTCGAGGTCGCGATTGGTGGCCGCGATCACGCGGACGTCGATCCGGATGGGATGGGTGCCGCCGAGCCGTTCGATCTGCCTTTCCTGAAGGACGCGCAGCAGTTTGGCCTGGACCTCGCCCGACAGCTCGCCGATTTCGTCGAGGAAGATCGTCGAATCGTCGGCCAGTTCGAAGCGGCCGATCTTGCGCGCCAGCGCCCCGGTATAGGCGCCCTTTTCGTGGCCGAACAACTCGCTTTCGATCAACGCCGTCGGAATGGCCGCGCAGTTGACGCGAACCATCGCATGGATGCTGCGCGGGCTGCGCTCGTGGATCGCCGTCGCGATCAGCTCCTTGCCGGTACCGGTTTCGCCGAGCAGCAGGACGGTCGCGCCGGTCGGCGCCACCTGGTCGACCTCAGCGAGCACGCTGCGAATCGCCGCGCTCTGCCCCATTGCCTCGGGCGATCCCTCCTGGTGCTTGACTTCGTTCTGGAAAGACGTTTTCGCGAATCAGCCGATCACGCAGCCGTGCGTTCTCGTCGAGGGTTCGCCGCAGCTCGAGTTCGGCCCGCTTCCGGGCGAGAGCGCTGGCAAAGACCTGGCCGATGAGCGCGAGCCGATGGACAAGGTCGGGCGGCCACGCCCGTTCCTCGCGAATCGCGGCAAACGTCAAAGCGCCGATCACCCGACCCGAGACGATCAGCGGGATGCTGACGTTGGCCTTCGTCCCGACCTCGACGAGATTCACTCGATCGGGCACGTCCGCCGGGAGGTCGCGCACGCTGGACAGGCAGACGACTTCGCCTTGTCGCAGCCTGGCGCTCATCCACGGAAACCTGGCGGCCACCGAGCCGGTGTCGATTCGCATCGGTGCAAATTCCGGTCGTGCCCAGACATGCGTGAACAACGGGTTGCCCTCGACGTCGAACTCGAACAGGGCGCTGCGATCGATGTCCAGCGCCTCGACGAGACGACGCTGAGCATCCTCGATGACGCCGTCGACGAGGTCGGAGTCGAGGTTGACGAAGCGCGACGTCAGATCCGCAATCAGCGTTTCGAATTCCAGCCGATCGCCCACTGCCTTGCGCAGCTCGGCATCGGCACGCTTGCGGGCCAGCGCGCTGGCGAAGACGTCCGTCACCAGCCGCAGACGCCGGACGAGATCAGCGTCCCAGTGGCGCTCCTCCCGGGAGGTCGCAAAGCCGAGCGTACCGATGACGCGCCCGGCGGCGACGAGCGGCACGGCGATCGCTGATTTCGTGTGGCGCTGCGCCAGAAACTCGCGATCCGGGGAGTCGAACGGCAGCTCCGCGAGACTCGAGATCGCGTGCACCTCTTGCCGCAGAAGCACCGCCAGCCCGAACGGCATCACCCGTTCGGCGTCCACTCTAAGAAGCGGTGGCTCCTGACCGCGCGACCGCGACCAGGTGTGTGTAAACACCAGGGTGCGGTCGTTATCGGCCAGCTGCGTGAGGGCGGCCCGATCGACATCGAGCAGCTCGCCGATGCGCTGCAACGCGTCCTCGATGGCCCCATCGACCATCGTCGCGTCGAGATTGACGAAATGCGCGGAGAGATCGGCGATCAGCGCCTCGAACTGGACGCGCTGCTCAAGCGCCAGGCGAACCGGATCGCTCGCTGAGAGCATAGCCTCGATCGAAACACCAGAGCCGAGGTTTGCGCGCTCGATGGCGCGGACGGTCAGGCGATCGTCAGCGCGCCACCCACGGCGGACCGATCAGCAACGCTTTGTCGGCGCCGGCCTTGGGGACGAACTTCTGGGTGCGGCCGTACTGATTGTCGCCGCCGTACAAATTGCCGGCAGAATCGACGCTGATCGTGTGCACCTCGAGGTAGCCGTCGGGCAGGTCCGGCGGCACCATCCAGACGTAGAGCTGCTTGCCGCTGAAGTCGTATTTGACGAAGCGCAGCGGCCGGAGATCGGTGATCCAGAGACTGTCTTCGTTGACGATGAGGTCGAGCGGCAATCCGAGCCCCGGCCACGACTCGACGAACTCGACCTTGGCCGGATCGGGAGTGGTCCGGAAGACGTTGATCCGCGCGCCCGAGCGATCCAGCGCGAAAATGCGGCCGCCCGGTCCAATCGCCACGGCATGCACGCCGTTGAACTGTCCGGGGCCCTTGCCCATACCGCCGAACTCGCCGATGTACTTCGCGTCCCGGTCGAGAATCATCACGCGATGGTTGTCGAGGCCGTCCGCGACGAGAATCCGGCCGTCCGGCAGAAACGCCACGTCCTGGGGCTTCGCGAAGTGCGTCCCGTCCGATCCGGGAACGTTCTTCTCGCCCAGCGTCTTCAGCAGCGTCTTCCCGTCGTTCGAGAAGACATAGATCTGGTTGAAGGTCTCGTTGATGACCCAGACACGGCGTTCCTTGTCGTACGGGCTGATGCGAATCCGGTGAGGTCCGGGTCCGTCCGAGCCGGCGCAGAGATGATCCCACTGCGTCCAGCGCTCCTTGACCCGGCCGTCGGCATCGAGGGTGTACAGGCAGTTCTGCCAGACGCGGCGTGCGGTGTCGGTCAGGACGTTGATCTTGATCGAGCCCGCAAAGCCTGCAAACCCCGGCGGTACCGGGTCGGGAAGTCTGGCCTCGCCCCGCTGCGCGATGAAGATGCGATTCGGTGATTCCGCAAACACGCCCGAATTGCCACCGAACGTGAATCCCGGCTGCGAAAACGGCTTATGCCAGCCGCGGACGACGTCGTACGGGCTCGGTCCGACGGGACCGGAAATCACGGCCTGGGCACGCAGTAACGGCAGACTTACCACGACCGCCAGGAGCGCGGCCAACGTCGTCAGGGCTTTGGTCATCATGGCCCGCTATCTTGCCATGAGATCCGACGGACGCGCGCGGCAATCCGACGGAGCCGTCCTGACGCGTTCTGGAGAAATCGCGGCGGCCGGACGCAATGGTCCGGCCGCCGCCTCGAGATATGGACTACGCCTTCACCCGCGGGGGCTCTTCGCACGAATTGGCGACGCGCCGCAGCGTGCCGACGCGCAGCTCACGATCGGTGAGCTTCCCGCTCACGGTCACGCGGTGACCCACGTGGCGAGACAGGCTGGCGTCGCTCGCCCCACCGACGATATCGACCGGTGACGGACGGCTGGTCAGAAACGCCCGCTTCCAGCTGCGCGCCTTGGGGGCGTTGACGCCGCTGGTGTCGGTGAGCCGGAAATGCTCGTCCGACCGCTCGAGACAGCCCGTGAGGGTGACGATTTGCGGTTCGGCCTGATCAGTCGCATCGGAGGGAGGCTGAGTCGCTTCGTCCTCCGTCGACGGCTGAGGAGCCGCCACCGCGGCGGGTGGTGCCTCGCGCGCCGTGTTTGTCGAAACGATCGCCTCTGGCGCCGGGGCCGGAGACGAAAACTGATACGCCACCACCAGAAGAGCGACCAGAGCGGCAAACGAGGCGGCGACCGGAAGGTACGAGGCGTCGATCCCCCAGACGAATTTCGCAGACTTGTTCGCGATCTTCGATCGGGATGCGCGCGCCGGCTTTTTCGTGCGAACGACTTTCTTCACACCCATGGCGTCCTCCTTCACGAAACGCTCGGAAGCCCTGACCCAGCAGCAAGCAGAGTGCCCGCGGAAAATTCTGGGCGAGTCTCGCTAAGCCCCGAGGCGGGACGGGGTTACCGGCCCCGATCCATGACAGTTTTGGCGTGTCGTGTGTTGAAACACCCAGATCCGTGATCCGGCGGCACAAGGCCGGTGTTACAGATGACCTCGCCCTGGTGAAACTGCCGCCGGAGCGCTTCCGTCGAAAGTACTGGAGGTTCTGATGACCGTTCGTCGCCTCACCCGGTCGCGGACTGAAGGCAAGGTTGGCGGCGTCTGCGCGGGAATTGCCAACTACTTCGACGTCGACGTCGTGCTGGTGCGCGCCGCGTGGGTCGTGTTCTCAATCGTCCCGGGAGCGGTGATCGGCGGCGTGCTGGCGTATCTCGCCGCGTGGCTGGTCATCCCCGAAAGCGGTGATGCGCCGACGCTGGCTCGCGGACGCCGGCTCACACGATCCCAGACCGATGCGAAGATCGCCGGTGTCTGCGGCGGTCTCGCGGAATATTTCGGCGTCGACTCGACGCCCATCCGACTGCTGTGGGTGATCCTCTCGATTCTCTGTGGTGCGGTCATCGGCGGAGTGCTTGCCTACCTGGTGGCATGGCTCATCATCCCGCAGCGGTACGATGTTCCCTCGTCGCTCGAACCGGCGGCGCCACCCGTGTAACGCCGATCAGCACGTCACGAGGATGGCACTGCGGCCTCAGAGTACCGAGACGATGCGCTCCACGAGCTCCCGTGGATCCATCGGCTTGACCACGTGATGCTGAAAGCCGTGCGCGAGCACCCGATCGCGATCGGTGGAGCGGGCATAGGCCGTCAGCGCGATGGCGGGCAGATTGGGATAGACCGATCGGATTCGCGTCAGCAGCACGTAGCCGTCTTCACCCGGCAGCCCCAAATCGGCCACCAGCACGTCCGGGCGCGTCTGGC
Organism: uncultured Acidobacteriota bacterium; assembly: GCA_963728825.1. Classification (GTDB taxonomy): domain Bacteria; phylum Acidobacteriota; class Vicinamibacteria; order Vicinamibacterales; family CAVVIG01; genus CAVREM01. The sequence continues at coordinate 413,919 of CAVSLA010000002.1, read as the reverse complement.
CCGCCCGTTCCATCGCCTCCCCCGTTGACGACGCGGGAAGAACCGTCGCGCCCGCGTTGCGCAGCACGGCTGAGATCAGCTCCCGAGCGTCGTCATGATCTTCGACCACCAGAATGGTTCGTCCGCGGAGTGTGGGCCAGTCAGCGGGCGCAACGGCGTGCGCCGGCTCTCTCGACTTGATGTCCCCGTGACCGACATCGGCGCTCGGCAGCCCAATCGTGAACGACGCGCCCTGGTCCTCTCCGGGACTGGCCGCACGGACCGTGCCGCCATGCAGCTCGACGATGTGCTGGACGATCGCGAGACCCAGTCCGAGCCCTCCATGGGTCCGGCTCATGGATGAATCGGCCTGTCGGAACCGGTCGAAGACGAAGGGCAGCACGTCACGACGGATCCCGACGCCCGTATCGCTGACCTCGAACTCGACCCGGCCTGCGACGCTGCGCAGACTCACCCTGATCGCACCTTGATGGCCGGTGAACTTCAGCGCGTTCGACAACAGATTCCAGAACACCTGCTGCAGCCGATGTGCGTCACCGAGCACGGGCGGAACGGCGTCGAGGCGCTCCTCGAAGCGAATGCGTTTGGCGTTCAGCGCCGGGCGAACGATGTCGATCGCCGCACGCACGATTCCGGCGACATCGAGCGGTTCCATGGCGAGCGCCATCTTGCCCGTCACGATGCGCGAGACGTCGAGCACTTCCTCGATCAGCCGGATCTGCGCTTCGGCATTGCGCCTGATGACGGCCACGGCGTGCGCGGTGCCTTCGTCGAGGGGCCGCCCCCCAGGATGTTCGCCCACCCGTAGATGGCGTTGAGTGGCGTCCGCAGCTCGTGTGAGAGCGTGCCGAGAAACTCGTCTTTCAGACGATTGGCCTCGTGCGCCTCGCGGTAGTGCTGAATCCGATCGAGGGCCAGCCGGACTCGCCGCGCGACGTCGTCCAGGACCAGCGCGCCGGAGCCGCTGAAACGATGATCCGTTCGCGACAGCAGCGACAGCACCGCCCTGACCTGGCCATCGACGAGCAGCGGGATGACCGCCGCGGTGCGCACCGCGGCTGTGCTCGCCCCTGGGGCGAGCGGGCGCGCCGCAAGCGCTTCCGCGCTGATGACGGTGACAGCCCGCGTCAGGATGACGTCGGCGAGATGCGTGGACGCGAGCGCGTCTCCGCCCGTCCGACCACTCTCGAGCGCCAACTCGGCTTGACGATCGGGCATCAACCGAACCGACCCATCGTCGTTGACGATGTGGACCAGCGCAGCATCAGCGAGAAATGGGACCACCAGGCGACTCACGACCGCCACGAGCTCTTCGAAGCGGACCAGGGGCGCCAGCTGGTCGGAGAAGTTGGCCAGGAAGGCGAGCATGTCGCGCGCCTGCTCGAGCTCGGCCGTTCTCTCTTTCACACGCGCTTCGAGATCGGCATGAGCCGTTCGCAGCGCCTGTTCGTTGTGACGGAGCGTCCGCTCGGCAGCGACCCGCTCGGTGACGTCGATCGCGTGTCCGAGCACGTAGGACGAGCCGTCCGGGCCGTGCGACAGCACGTTCCGGTACATCCAGATTCGGGTTTCGGCGGTCCGCGTGACCACGCTCATCAGCCCTTCGTCCTTCCCCTGATCGCCGATGCGGCGCAGGTAGTCGTCGAAGAGATGGCGTCGTTCGGGGGCGAGAAAATCACGCAGATTGCGACCGATGCCGTCGTCCGGCCGATAGCCGAGCGAGTTGGCCGCTGCGGGATTGATGGAGAGAATCGTCCCAGCCAGATCGTGCGCGCAAATCAGGCCGAGACTGTATTCGACGAGCTCCCGGTAGCGGCGGTTGCTGTCGCGAAGGGCGTCAGTGGCCTCGCGCCACGCCGCGGTCACGCTCTCGAGCGTGGCGGTGTCTCCGGGATTGACGGGTGCAGTCGTGTCCGACGGCTGGTCGCCGCGAGACTCGTTCGTCACCGGGATCGACTCCCAAAAGGGGACGGGATACTTTCGTCGGACGAACGAGCTATTCGGGGGCGCCCAGCTTTCGCAGCAGGCTGGCGGCCGACTCGCGCCGTTCGTCGGTCGGCGCGATGCCGCCTTCGCCGCGCGGACGCTGCAGCGCCACGCCGAGCGGCGTCAGCCCGCGCTTGTTCTTCACGTCGAGCGCCGCGCCGTTGTCGACCAGGAACTGCACGACGGTGGTGAGACCCTGGGCGGCGGCGAGATGCAGCGGCGCTGTCGCCGTTCCGATTCGTGTGATTGATCTCCGAGCCGAGCGCCAGCGCGAGCTTCGCGGCCTCGAGGGTGATGCGCTCGTCGTCGCTTTCGACCTTGGCGGCGATCTCGACCGGCGTCAGGTAGCGTTCGCGGCGATCGCCCGATCCGAACCCGGACGACGCGGCCACCGCCACCACGAGCGCGTTGGATCCGTCCTTCATGACGACGCGCGTGTCGGCGCCGGCGTCGGCCAGCGCGCGCATGATCGGGACGTCGCCGTAGCGCGCGGCGAGCCAGAACGGCGTCGCGCCGATCAGATCGGCGCTGAACGCATAGTCCTGGCTGTAGCGGCGGACCGGCGTGCCGCGCTCGAGCGGCGCGTCGACCTTCGCGCCGCGCGCCAGGAGCGTCTTGACGAGCGTGCAGATCGCCTCGCAGCACCGCCGCGTGCAGCGCGGTGTAGCCCGCGCCGGCCGCGTTGGCGATCGGCGCCGTGTTCGAGGAAGAGCGCGGCGACCGCTCCATGGCCGCTGTGCGCGGCGACGACCAGCGGGGTCGACGCCGGAGGGCGCCGGATCGTTGACCTGCGCGCCGGCGGCGAGCAGCAGCGCGGCCGACGCGGCGTCGCCGGACCGCGCCGCGAACAGCAGCGGCGTGAAGCCGCCTTCCTCCACCTTCACGACGAACCGCACGTCGTCGTACGCGACGTAGCGGCTGCCGGTCTGATACTCGCGCGGCACGACGTTGGAGCGCGCGTGAATGTCGGCGCCGGTCTCGATCAGCACGCGCGCGACTTCGTCGCGGCGGTTGGCAACGGCCCACATCAGCGCCGTCTGCCCGCGGACCGGTTCCTTCGCGTTGACCTGCGGCGCCGCGTGGCGACGAGCGCCTTGACGGCCGCGGCGCTGCCGGTGCGCGACGCAATCATCAGCGGCGACTCGCCCGCGGCCGACGCGGCGTTGGGATTGGCGCCGGCGGCGAGCAGCCGCTCGACCATCGGGGCGCTGGCGTTCGTGCAGGCAATCGACAGCGGCGTGACGCCGAAGTCGTTCGCCGCGTTCACGTCGGCGCCGGCGCGAAGCAGCAGCGCGGCGGTGTCGAGATCGTCCCAGTGCGCCGCCCAGTGCAGCGCCGTCGCGCCGTCGGGCTGCTTCATGCTTCACGTCGACGCGCTGATCCAGAAGGGTTCGGATCGCCGCGCGGTCCTGGCGCTTGACCGCCTCGACCAGCCGCAGATCGGCGTCGGCCGCAAACGACGGCACGTCGCCCAGAGTGATGACGAGACAACAGCGCAGTCCCGGCGATCATGATGCCCCCGGGTAAATCTTCATGACTGCCCTCCTGCCTGCCCCACCTGCCCTGCCATGCCTTGCTGCTCGGTCCTGGCCGCAAGTGCCACTGATCCAGGTATTGACACTCTCGTTACGCGTCCGGATACTAGCATCCGGTCGGTGCGACCGCAAACGATCGCAGCCGGCCGGGGGCACAGATGGCGAGAATCGCTGTTCGCGTTGTGCGCCGCCGGCTGGCTGGCCATCGTGGTCACGGCCGCCGATCGCGGGCGCTGCCGCTCCAGGCGGCGGCCGGGCACCCGCAGGTGCACCGCCGCAGCCGCGGCCCGAGCGCGCCCTGCTCGATTCGTACTGCGTCGTCCTGCCACAACCAGCGCCTGAAGACCGGCGGCCTCGCGCTCGACACGCGCCGACCTCGACGGATCTCGGCACGCCAGTGCGGAGGTCTGGGAGAAGGTCGTCCGCAAGCTGCGCGCCGGCACGATGCCGCCGATCGGCCGGCCGCGGCCCGAGAAAGCGGCCGCGCGCGATCGTTCGTGTCGTGGCTCGAAGCGGGCCTCGACCGCGCGGCGGCCGCCCGCAGCCGCAATCCGGGCCGGCCGCCGCTGCATCGGCTGAACCGCACCGAATACGCCAACGCCATCCGCGATCTGCTCGCGCTCGACATCGACGTCCGCGCGCTGCTGCCGGCCGACGACACCGACGAGCACGGGTTCGACAACGTCGCCGAGGTGCTGACCGTCTCGCCGGCGCTGATGGAGCGCTATCTGTTCGCCGCGCGGAAAATCGGCCGGCTGGCGCTCGGCTACCCGACCGGGCCGGGCGTCGAGCTGTATCCGGTGCCGCGGATGCTGGTGCAGGACGATCGGCTCAGCGACGATCTGCCGTTCGGGTCGCGCGGCGGCGCGGCCGTGCGCCACTACTTCCCCGCCGACGCCGACTACACGATCAAGATCAAGCTGAAGGCGAATCTCTACGACTACATCCTCGGCCTCGGCCAGCCGCAGCAGCTCGACGTGCGGCTCGACGGCGCGCTCGTCAAGCGGTTCACGGTCGGCGGCCGAACGCCGATCTCAATCCGCCGCCGCCCAGCTTCTCGGGCGCGATGCGCGGCAACAACGAGTTCGAGACGCTACGCCCACGACGCCGACGCGGCGCTTCGAGGCCACGGTCGCCGCCAAGGCGGGCATGCGGACGGTGGGCGTCTTCTTCGCCCGACAGTCCTGGGAAGAGGAAGGCGTCCTGCAGCCGATTCAGACCGGCTACCCGCTGGCCGTCAACGAACAGTACGACGGCAACGCCGCGGTCGACAGCATCGCGATCGACGGGCCCTACAAGATCACCGGCCCGGGCGACACGCCGAGCCGCCGCCGGCATCCTCGCCTGCACGCCGCGGCGCGCCGGCGGAGGAACCGGCGTGCGCGAAGCGGATTCTGTCGACGATGGCGCGGCGCGCCTATCGCCGGCCGGTGGCCGACGAGGACCTCGACACGCTTGATCGGACTTCTATCGGAGCGGACGCAAGGACGGCAGCGCTTCGATGCCGGCATCCAGTTCGCGCTCGAGCGGATTCTGATCGATCCCGACTTCCTCTTCCGCGCCGAGCGCGATCCCGCGGGCATCGCCGCTGGTGCCGCGTACCGGCTGACCGATCTCGAGCTCGCCTCGCGGCTGTCGTTCTTCCTCTGGAGCAGCATCCCGGACGACGAGCTGCTCGACGCCGCGGCGCGCGGACGACTGAAGGACGCCGAACGTGCTCGACGCGCAGGTCCGGCGCATGATGGCCGACCCGCGCGCCGAAGGCGCTCGTCGACAACTTCGCCGGCCAGTGGCTCGCTGCTCAGGAACATCCGCGACGCGGCGCCCGATCCCGATCTCTTCCCCGATTTCGACGAGAACCTGCGCGAGGCCTTCCAGCGCGAGACCGAGCTCTTCATCGACAGCCAGTTCCGCGAGGATCGGGCGTTGCCGGAGCTGCTGACCGCGAACTACACGTTCCTCAACGAGCGGCTGGCGCGTCATTACGGCATTCCCGGCGTGCAGGGGACGCGGTTCCGGCGCGTCACGCTGGCCGACGGTCAGCGCGGCGGTCTGCTCGGCCACGGCAGCCTGCTGACGGTCACGTCGTATCCCAATCGCACGTCGCCGGTCGTTGCGCGGCAAGTGGCTGCTCGAGAACATCCTCGGCACGCCGCCGCCGCCGCCGCCGCCCGACGTGCCCGGCGCTCACGGACCGGGGCGAGGACGGCCGGCCGCAGTCGGTGCGCGAGCGGCTCGAGGATCATCGCCAGAACCCGGCGTGCGCGGCCTGCCACGCGCAGATGGATCCGCTCGGCTTCGCGCTCGAGCAGTTCGACGCGGTCGGCAAGTGGCGGACGGCCGACGCCGGCACGCCGGTCGATCCCTCGGGCACGCTGCCCGACGGCTCGACGTTCCGCGGCCTCGACGGCCTGCGCACGCTGCTCGACGGCCGGCGCGAGGAATTCGTCAGCACGGTCACCGAAAAGCTGCTCGCCTACGCGCTCGGCCGCGGGCTCGAGCATTACGACATGCCGGCGGTCCGGAAGATCGTCCGCGACGCGGCGCGCCGACGGCCACCGCTGGTCGTCGATCATTCTCGGAATCGTCAACAGCGTGCCATTTCACATGCGAGGCAGGGAATCGGGTAATCGGGTAATCGAGTAATCGGGTAATCGTGGTCAATCGGCAATCGATGACCGGTTACCGGATCACCCAATTACCAGATTCAGGATGACGTCATGCTGATCACGAAAATGGCCATCCCGCGGCGCACCGTGCTTCGTGGCCTCGGCGCGGCGCTGGCGCTGCCGCTGCTCGACAGCATGGTGCCCGCCTTCGCCCGAGCGCAGAGCGCCGCCGCGCCGGTCCGGCGGCTCGGCGTGGTCTACGTGCCGAACGGCGTGGTGATGAAGAACTGGACGCCGGCGACGCGAGGGGGCGTTCGAGATCACGCCGACGCTCGAGCCGCTCAGCCGCCTACAAGGATCGGCTGCTGGTCCTGAGCGGCCTGAACAGCAAGCCGCCGACCGGCCTGACCGGCGCGAACATCGGCGTGCACGCGCGCGCGTCGACGCGGTTTCTGACCGACGTGCCGCCGAAGCACACGAACAACGCCGAGATTCATGCCGGCGTCTCGATGGATCAGATGGTCGCGAAGCAGGCCGGCCAGCACACGCAGCTCGCCTCGCTCGAGCTCGCGCTCGAAGGCCGCGACTTCGCCGGATCGTGCGACGTCGGCTACAGCTGCGCCTACTCGAACACGATTTCGTGGAGCTCGCGCGACCACGCCGCTGCCGATGGAGCACAACCCGCGGGTCGTCTTCGAGCGGCTGTTCGGCGACGGCGGCAGCACGGAGCCGGCGCGCGGCTGGCGCGCAGTCCAGAAGGACCGCAGCCTGCTCGATTCGGTGACCGACAAAGCGAACAGCCTGGCGCGCCGGGTCGGGGCGTCCGACCGCGCGCAAGCTGAGCGAGTATCTCGAGGCGGTGCGCGACATCGAGCGGCGCATTCAGCGCGCCGAGCAGCAGAACGCGGACCGCTGCCGGTGGTCGATCAGCCGGCCGGCATTCCGGCGGCGTTCGCCGATCACGTCAAGCTGATGTTCGACCTGCAGGTGCTCGCGTATCAGTGCGATCTGACGCGGGTCATCACCCTGATGCTGGGCCGCGAAATCAGCGGCCGGACCTTTCCCGAAGATCGGCGTCCACGAAGCGCACCACCCGACCTCGCATCACAACAACGACCAGGTCAAGCTCGCGAACCTCGCCAAGATCAACGCCTACCACGCGACGCTGTTCTCGTACTACGTGGAGAAGCTGGCGGCGACGCCCGACGGCGACGGCACGCTGCTCGATCACATGGTGCTGCTCTACGGCTACGGGATGGCCGACGGCAACGCGCACGCGCCGAGCAATCTGCCGATTCTGCTGCTCGGCGGCGGAGCAGGCACGCTCAAAGGCGGGCGCCACCTGCGCTTCCCCGCCGAAACGCCGCTCGCCAACCTGCACCTGACGCTGCTCGACAAGCTGGGCGTGCCGATCGACCAGATCGGCGACAGCAGCGGCCGGCGGATCTCGATACGCTGTCGGGAGTTTAAAACGTTCTACGTTCTGGGTTCTACGTTCTACGTTCCGCGGCCGCGTACGAACGAACGTAGAACGTAGAACGTAGAACGTTCATGCCCCGCCTGTAAGGAACGAGACCGCTCGCGGCAGTACGTCGTAGGAGCACCGGTCCGTTTCGATCACTTGGCCATCCATGTTGACCTTCACCGGTCGATCGAAGGTGAGCTCGAGTTCGCGCGTCCGGAAATAGCTGACGCGGTCGTCGGCAACGTGATCCCCGTCTGACACCCGGCGCAGCAGGCGAACGAACTCCAGGGCCGGCATGTCTTCGATGAAACACACATCGAGCTCGCCATCGTCGATGATCGCCTCAGGCGCGATCAACTGACCTCCCCCGACCAGTCGCGAGTTGCACACGGCAAAGGTTTCCAGGGCCACCGTCCGAGTCGCATCCGGCGTTCGGCACTGCGCGCGAAGCGGTTCATGCTGGAGGAGCACCTGGGCGCCGCCAATCAGGTAGGCCAGCTTGCCGGCGATGGTCTTCATTTGCGGCGTCACGGCATCCGACACCTCGGCAATGAAGCCGCCAGCCGAGACGTTGACGAAATGTGCGCCGTTCAGCCGCCCGACGTCGACCAGACGCGATCGGCCGTCGCTGAGAACGTCTATCGCCGCGTCGAGGTCATCAGGGATCCCGAGCGCGGTCGCAAAGTCGTTGCCGGTGCCGAGCGGGACGATCCCGAACGTGATCGCGGACATCGCGTTGGGTACTTCGCAGACCCCATTCAGCGCCTCGTTCAGCGTGCCGTCACCACCCGCGACGAACAGATGGTCGTAGCCGCCCTCGGCCGCGTGACGAGCGGCGCGGCGCGCGTCGCCTTCCGCACCGGTCATCACGACGTCCAGGACCCCGAAACGCTGGCGTAAGCGCTCCTTCAAGAGTCCGGCGAGATCTGCACCCTGATCGCTTCCGGCGACTGGATTGACGATCAGCCTGGACTTCACGGCAGGCACCAGAGCAAACGGTCTGCCCCCGTCCGTCCACGGACGAGGTTAGGGGGGGCCGATGTTATCGGCGCATCATCAAGCAGCCCACCACGACCGCTCCGAAGGCGGTGAGCAGGAGCCAGGCATGGTCGCCGCCATGCAGCCCGAAGCTCTCCATGAACGCCTCGGCCGATCCCAGCGTTCGTGAAGTCAGCACGGAAGCCTTGCGGGTGAGGTCGCCGCTCGTCAACTCGAGCAGCTGGCGGTTGAAGTCTTCGTTGAAGGCGCTCATCGCCGTCAGGATGACGCCGATGCTGGTCACGCCGATGATTTTCTCCGCCAACAACCCCATCGGGGACGGTTCGTAGCCAAATTCGATGCCCGGTCCAGCTGCATGCAGCTGCACGCCGTTGCCACACGAACTGACAGGATGTGACAGCCGCGGGGTGACACTCTGTGTCATGATGTGCCCGGCCCGTCAGCAACCTGGAGGTTGCACGAGCGGCGATCAGGGAGTTCTGGCGATGAACAGTCGGCTGTCGACGCGCTGGAACGGAAAGCCACGAGCGTCCAACCCGGTGACGGCGACGCGAAAATCGACGTCGGGGGTCGTCACCGGACCGACGTAGCGCCGGGCATCATCGCCCTGCGGATCCACGGCGAGATCGAAGGCACGGATCGGAGCGGCACGGGAGGAGATGAACTGAAATCCGACGCGGGCGGCGGTGCCGCTGATGCGTGCCTCCACGTCCAGCGCCTTCCTGGCCATCGACAGCCCGAAGAAGGGCTTGCCCCGTTCCGCGAAGCTGACGCGGCCGAGCGTCAGATCGGTTCTTGCCTTCGCAATCAGCGAGAACAGCCCACGACCACCGGCTGTGACTTTCCAGGTTCCCGGCGCCGGCTTGTCCACGACGAACATGCGCAGCGCTTCGAAGTGGTGATATTCCACGCCGGGCGCGGAGATATTCAGTTGTTCACCTGTCGGTGTCACGACGGTCGCCAGCTGCAGGCACTGCATCGAGACGAGAAAAAAGATGCTCTCGATCGTCGAGTCGACCGGCACTGTGAATTCGTAGTTGCCTTCGTCCAGCTGTCCGCCGGCGCGAAACACCGTCTCCCGATGGCGCTGTGACGCCGACATCTCGCTGCCGGCCGCGCCCAGTTCTGAAGGGTGGAAAAGCAGGACCGAGCCGCCGGTCGCTTCAGCGGTCAGAATGTAGGACGGATCGACCTTCCCGGCGCACGGCCAGCCGGGTCGCGACGCTTGTTGTTGGCCTCGCGCGGGCGCCGCCGACAGCAATACCGCCACCATGACAACAAAGATGGGAATCATTTCGCGCTCGCTCCTCGAGCCGTGAGCGCTGGGGGGGGACCACCAGTGTAGCGCAGATCCGCAGGGCGTCGGCGAAGTCGGGCCTAAAGACCCGGCCTCCATATGCAGGCCGATGCATGTAGGCCGGGGCTTTCTAGACCCGGCTGTCCTCGAACAGAAACCTCAGGGCCCCTCCGAGCCGCGCGCTCCACGCTCCTTCTTCGTGACGCCCGCCGCGATCTTCGACATGCAGCAGGCGGCCGCGGCTCGAGCCGCCCTTCTTCTCGACGAGCGCGCGAAGCGAACGGACGTCCGCGACCGTTCGCGCCCCTTCGGCGGTGCCGACGTCGAGATACAGCCGCCCGCGCGGCAGCGCAGCGGATGCAACGAGCTCGAACAGTTGTTCGCGGCCGTACCAGAGTGCCGGGCTCATCGCCCCCGCGAGACCGAACACCTCGGGGCGGCGCAGCCACGCATACAGGCTGACGAGCCCTCCCATGGACGAACCGACGATTGCGGTCTGGGAAGGGATTGGACGCGTCCGGAACAGACGATCGATCCGCGGCTTCAGCGTCCGGATTAAAAACGCCAGGTACTGATCGGCGTGACCGCCGCCGTGTTTGCGATCCGGGAACGGGCTGTACTCAGCCAGCCGGTCAGGGTGATTGTGGACGCCGACCACGATCGGCTCGAGGCCGTCGGCGGCAAGGTCACGAAGCACGGAGTCGAGCTGCCAGGTGCCGGCAAAGGCGATCGCGGGATCCGACAGGTTCTGGCCATCATGCATGTAGACGACCGGATGGCGGCGGCTCCGCCCGTAGCTGGCGGGCAGATAGACATCGACATCACGCCGATTGCCCAGCTGCGGTGACCACACCTGGCGCAGCGTCTGTTTGACCGGATAGCGTGGCCGCTCGTTGGCCGGCACGGGCGGCGTCATGCGAGCGGACGATCGGGCGGGGGCAGCGTGGCCAGGAAGTCGTGAGCGAAACGCGCCGCATAGCCGTTCAGCAGCTCCTCGACGCGCTGCGGACTTGTCGACCGGACGATCAGGCCGGCGTGGTGCGCCCTGCGGATTCGGACGACGATCTCCGGATCCGTGTAGCCGGAGAGATCCGGATGCTCCTGGCGGGCCAGGCACAGCGCAATCCCCGCGCTGTCGCTGGCGGTCGCCGGCGCTTGGTATCGACCGTCTGGTCCGGCGATTTCCAGGCGCGCCCATTCACGCCACAGGTTGACGCCGGTTGCCGCCTCGATGACGTCGACGATGTAGGCGCCACCGACGCGGGCCGAGGTCTCGAGGAAGGTCACGCCGTTGCTGCCCTGAATGTATTCGCTGTGCGACACGCCGTCGGTCAACTCGAACGCCGTCAGCAGCCGACGATTCATCGTCACGAACGGCACGGCTTGCGGCGCATCCTCGGGCACGCGCCGCGTCACGAACACGCCGCCGTGGTGGGCAATCTGCATCGGCGGCCGGCCGTACTTCGACACGATGTTGAAGACGATCCCGCCGTTCCTGACGATCGAATCGACATGATAGACATCACCGGCGACAAACTGTTCGAGCAGGCACATCGGCCGCTCGTCGCCGGCCGCCGCGAGCGCCGCCCACAGCTCGTCCCGGCTGGCGACCTTCCTGATGCCGGTCGCCGCCGCCGAAGACCGCGGCTTCAGCACCCAGGGCGGCGGCACGCGCGCGACCCAGTCGTCGACGTCGCGGTCGTTGAAGACGCCTGTGAACTCCGGCACGTTCAGTCCCAACTCTCTCGCACCGGTGCGCATCGCCAGCTTGTCGCGAAAACGGCCCGCCACGGTGCGTCCGAACCCCGGCAGCTGCAGGAACTCGCGGAGCATCGCGCCGGTTTCGACGTCGAAGTCGTCGAGCGCCGCAACCCGGTCGATGCGGTGGCGGCGCGCCAATGCGGCCACGACGCGGCGGATCTCCGGCTCGGAGGCGTCGCGCGCGATGGTCTGGATTTCGTCGACGGCCTCCCGCGGCCAGCCGGCGTCCGCCAGCGAATCGGCGGTCAACAGCAGGACCGTGGCGCCCGAGCGACGGCATTCGCGCAGGAACTCTTCGCCTTTCAGGTAGGTCGCGACGCAGAGGATGGTCGGCACGGAAATTTACAATCTACAATTCACGACTGTCATGCGACGTGAGCATCGTGTCTGGTACTCCGGGCGGGTCGGGCGTGAGATGGGTGTGGTCGTCCACGGGCACTGGGGCATGCCTTTCATCGTGTTCCCGACGAGCGGCGGCGATGAGTGGGAGTTCGAGAGGCAGGGCGTCATCGAGGCATTGTCCGAGCGGATCGACGCCGGCCGCATCAAGCTGTTCTGCGTCAACACCAACCACGGCGACTCCTTCGCCAACCGCGCCGCGCATCCGCTGCACCGGAGCTGGATGCAGCGCCAGTACGACGAGTACGTCGCGCACGAGCTGATCCCGTTCGTCCGACAGGAGTGCCAGACCTGGGAGATCGCCGTCGGCACGATCGGCGCATCGCTCGGCGCCTATCACGCGGCCAATACCCTCTTCAAACATCCGGACGTCGTCAAACGCTGCTACGCGCTGTCGGGCGTCTACGACATGAAGCGGTTCATGGACGGCACCTACGACGACAACTTCTACTTCAACAACCCGGTCGATTATCTGGCCAACCTGACCGATCCGTGGCTGCTCGGCCAGCTGGCCACCTGCGAGATCCACATCGCCACCGGCAGCGGTCCGTGGGAGCAGAGCGGCGAATCGGTACCGGCTCTCGGGCATTCTGGCCGGCCGCGGCATCCGCCATCACCTCGACGACTGGGGCTCGATGGGAGGTCATGACTGGCCGTACTGGAAGAGGCAGCTGCACAAATACCTCGAGATTTGAGGATTTCAGGATTTGAGGATTTCAGGATTTGAGGATTGCAGGATTTTGGGATCCTGAATCCTCACATCCTGAACTTACCCATCAGGTATTTCCCCGCGGCGATTACCTGATCGTCGTCGATCCAGACGTCGCAGTCGCGCGTCAGCACATCGATGTGCGTCGCGGATTTCCAGTTGGCGCCGGTCTGGCTGCCGTAGGGATCGCCGAAGGCGATGTGCACGCCGGGAATCTTCTCGTCCTGGAGCAGCACGCCGATCATCGACTCGAGGGCGATGTTGGTGCCGAACGCCAGCTCGCCGACCCGATCGCTGTTCTCGTCGGTGTGGCAATACGTCCAGAACTCGCGTTCGAGCTCGCGCCGCGCGCAGCGCGCGGCGGTCAGACGGCCGCCGGAGAGCTCGAGCGTCAGCGGCGTCCGTTGCAGGTCGCCGTACTTCGGCCCGAAGTAATCGCCGGCGGTGCCGTCACAGACAAAGGTCCCGTCGACGCTGGCCGGCGTCGTGAACACCTCTCCGGCGGGAAGATTCGACCAGTAGCGGCTGCTGATGATGCCGCTCGTCTTGACCCAGGCGAGCGCCGGATCGAACGACGCGGTCAAGGCGGTACCGCCCGGCGTCCGCACCCGCAGGCTGCGCGCCTGGCCCATCCGCTCGCACAGCTGCTGGCTGAGCGCGTCGACCGTGCGGTAGTCGGCACGCATGCCCTGCTGCATGATGGCCGGGGTCACGCCGATCATGTGCGCGTAGCGCATCCGCCGGCGCTCGACCGTCGCGACGATTTCCATCCGCGCGGTCAGCTCACCCTCGCGCGGCTGGAGGCACAGGATGCCGGCGTCTGCACGACCGAGCGCCTCGAGCACCTCGCGCGGCGCATGCCTCAACGGACGCTGCGCAGTGCGTTCGATGAGCACGCCGTCGCATTCCGCGCCGGCGTGCTCGACCGCCTCGGCCAAGCTGGCGGCGACTTCACGACTCGATTCGTCGGCGATCAGCGCCACGCGCTCGCCGGCCCCGATTGCCAGGCAGGTCTCGATCGCATTCTTCGCGCCGGGCGCGAGCGCGGCCGATCCGGATCCGAACAGCAACGGTTCCCTCACGATCACATCATTGTAGCGACGTGACGACCATGGCCCCAGCAGCCGTCAGGTCCGCGGTCGAACGACAAACGCCGGCACCTGGCCGCCACCCGATGTGACATTGGCGAGCCCGGTGGCGCTGAGGCGCGTCAGAAAACCCGCGACCTTGCCCCGAAACACGTAGGGCGCGAAATCGACGAGCATGTCACGCCGGTCGATGCCGCCGTCGGCGCAGATCGGAAATCTCTCTCGCCGAACGGCGATCCGTTCCTGCGCAACCCATCCGCCGGCGCGATCCTCGATGGCGCGGGCCAGCGCGCGATCCCAATCCGACTCCGATGTCTCCCATCCGAGCGTCACGCCGGTGCCGCCGTATTCGTCGTTCGGTTTGATGACGAACTGATCCCGGTGACGGCGGAGATGCGGCAGCAGATCGAGCGGGCGTCCGTCGCGGCTGACCTGGCCGTCACGCACGACCACGGTCCACGGCACATGCCGCCGAATCAGACTGCGCTCCCGGTCCTTGAAGAGATTCGCGCGCCGCTCATCCGTCAGGACGGCGAAGAACGCCTTCTTGTGCGGGATCTTGCAGCGGAAGGTGTTCGCCACGCAGACCGCCCGGGCCCGGTACGCGGCAACGAGGGCCGCGCAGTCGACGGGCCGCGCCACGATATCGTTGAGGAGAAGCCGGCGGTAGACCAGATCGATGGCGCGGCCAGCGGCCGTCAGCCGCCCGTTCGCGAATTCCAGATCGCGCGGATCGCAGATGACCGTCGGCACGCCTCGAGCCGTAAACGCATCGCGCAGCAGCTCGAACTCGGTGAAGGTTGGCACCTCGCGCCAGTCGACAATCGCGACGAGCGGCGGCGACGCCCTACCGCCCCACTCGCGATAGCTCGCCAGCAGCGCATCCAGCATCGTCTCGACCGGCCGGTAGAATTGCACGTCGAATGATTCGCGGAACCGGCCGGCCAGCGGCGTCTCGCTGAACAGCTCGGCCAGACCTTCGCTGTAGGCGAGCCCGGCCGGTGACTCGGCGTTGTATTCGGCGAACTGCAGCAGCTCCGGCAGCAGGAAGGCATCGGCGCGGCCGGCCGTGCTGGCGGTGCCGTAGCCGGGATCGATCCGAACCAGCCGCAGCTCATCCTCGCTGAGCGCCAGGTCGTCCAGGATCGTCTGGTCTTCGAGGGCGGCTGCAACGACACGCTCGCCGAGCTGCCAGAGGGTTTCGGCCGCCTCGGCGACGCGCGGCTCGTCCGCAGCTTCGAGGAAGAACGGACGCAGAAACGGGCACAACGATCGGCCGCCGAACGTCAGGCGCCGCTCGCGCATCCGGCCGGCCAGCGACGAACACAACGCCCCGGCGTCGATCTCGTCGAGCAGATTGTCCCAGTGATCGCCAGGATTCACGAGTTTCAAACCGTCCCGCTCAGGCCTCGACTGAGGCCCTACACGGGCTGCGTCACTCCAATCCGCAGCGTCTCGGCCCACCGCGGCCACGTCTGCTGCGGCTGGCCGTGCCGGGCGCGATCGATCACGAGCTCTGCCATCCGCTGCACGACCATCTCGAAGTAGAAGTC
Source organism: uncultured Acidobacteriota bacterium (assembly GCA_963728825.1). GTDB lineage: Bacteria > Acidobacteriota > Vicinamibacteria > Vicinamibacterales > CAVVIG01 > CAVREM01. Next base: position 398,518 of record CAVSLA010000002.1, on the reverse strand, counting down.
GGTGATGCGTTCGCGCTCGAAGTCTGGCGCCGGATTGAGGAAGTCGATCGCGTACGGCACGCCGTCGCGCACCGCGAACTCGATGGTGTTCATTTCGTAGCCGAGCGCGGTGTTGAGCGTCTGGGCGTCCCGGACGACGCGCGCGCCGAGCTCTGGCGAGAGATAGTCGTGCTCCACCAGATAGCGGCGATGGTGCGGGTCGTAGACCACCGGCACGATGTCGGTTTTGCCGAATGTGAAACAGCGGACGTACTTGTCGAAGTCGATGAACTCCTGGAGCGTCATGCAGTACGGCGCGGTCCCGTCGTAGGCGGCGACCAGCTCGCGCGCGTCGCGCACCTTGTAGACGTGTTTCCAGCCGCCGCCGGAATAGGGCTTCAGGATCGCGGGTCGGCCGACGTAGTCGAGCAGTCCTTCCCAGTCGATCGGGTACCCCAGGTTGTGCAGCGATTCCGCCGTCAGGTCGTATTCGGCCGGATAGGACTTCTGTGGGAGAAGAATCGTCTTCGGCACGGCGACGCCGAGTCGGCGGGCGACCGAATAGTTGAAGAACTTGTCATCAGCCGTCCACCAGAATGGATTGTTGATGACGTAAGTCCCCTCGAGGACGGCGTGCTTGAGATAGCCGCGGTAGTACTCGACCTCATGGGAAATCCTGTCGACGATGACGCGATATCCCGGCGGATCGCCCATCCGCGTCCCCGTCAGCTTGACGAATTCGGCGCTGACGCCGTGCGGCGCGCCGAGGCGGTTGACCTGATCGAGAAATGCGGGCGGGAAGGCAAATTCGCGGCCGCACAGCAATCCGACTTTCATGTTTTGGTTAGACCTGATAGGTGCGCGCCGACTGCTCCACGCTGTCGCGCGTTTCCTCGACCACCGCCCGCACCACGGCTCGCAGGTCGCCGGTCTGACGATAGACCCGCAGCTGACGGTCGGCGCTCGTGCCGTCCGCCAGGATCGTCCGGACGTACTCCACCTCGCGCCGGCTTCCCAGCTCATCGACCACATCGTCGATGAGATCGAGCAGCTCGATGGCGAGTTCGCGCATCGGCACTTCACATTTGCGGCCGAAATCAACCAGCTTGCCGTCGAGGCCCCACCGCGCCGCCCGCCATTTGTTCTCCTCGATCAACCGGCGATGGTAGACGCGGAAGCCGAGGTTGCCGGTTCGGAGCTTGTACAACTTGACGACGATCGCCTGGACCAGCGCGGCAATCGCAATGGTGGCGCGCGGTGCGGTCGGGACATCGCAGATCCTGAACTCCAAGGTCCCAAACGTCGGGTGCGGACGAACGTCCCACCAGATCTTCTTGGCATCGTCGACCGAGTGCAGCTGGACCAGCAGATCGACGTACTCCTGATACTCGCTCCACGACTCGAAGCGGTCGGGAATCCCGGTCCGGGGGAACCTCCGGAAGACGGTCGTCCGGTACGACTTGAGTCCGGTGTCGCGACCCATCCAGAACGGCGAGCTGGTCGACAGGGCCAGCAGGTGCGGCAGAAAGTAGCGCGCCTCGTTCATCAGCTCGATGGCGAGCGAACGATCCGGAATGCCGACGTGCACGTGCAGGCCGAAGATGAGCAGGGAGCGCGCCAGCTGCTGCAGCTCTTCGACGATGTTCTGGTAGCGCTCGCCCTGGGAGATGACCTGATCCATCCAGGACGAGAACGGGTGCGTGCCGGCGGCGGCCACCCGGAGCCCGACGCGTTCGGCCGCGTCGGCAAGGCCGCGGCGGTTGCGGATGATCTCCTCGGCCAGCTCCTCGACGCCGCCGCAGATCTTCGTGCCGACCTCGACGATCGACTGGTGCATCTCCGGCTTGGCGAAGTCGCCGAACGTCGCGGCGCTGGAGGCGAGGAGCTCGGAGACATGCGACCGCAGCTCCCAGGTCTCCGGGTCGACGATCTGAAACTCCTCCTCGACGCCGAGAGTAAAAGGGTGCCCCATCGCATCCTTAATATAGTCCCGGCTAATGGAAATACTGAATTTGAGGATCTGAGGATCTGAGGATTTGAGGAACTGGGTCTGTCTACTGCGCCGTTTGCGTCAAAGTGAAAGACAGGCCAGCGATGGTAATCGTCGCCGAACGGGCGACGCCGAGGGTGTTGGCGGAGGCGGAGAACGTAATCTGACCGTTGCCGGTCCCAGGCGTACCGGCGCTCACCGTCAGCCACTCGGGGTTACTCGAGACGGCGCTCCACGGACATGAGGTGCTCGCGGTCACGGTCACAGTACCGGTGCCGGCTGCGGCGGTTATGGTTTGACTCTGCGGATCGATGGCGTAGGTGCAAGGGGCGTCTTGAGTCAGGGTGAATGTCTGACCGGCAATCGTCAACGTGCCGGTTCTCAATGCACCCGGATTGGCGAGAGCCGAGAAGCTGACGCTGCCGTTTCCCATGCCTGGTGTAGCGTTTGTGATCGTCAGCCAGTCGGAGTTGTTCGAGGTGGCGGTCCACGGGCAAGTGCTGCCGGCGGTGACGGTGATTACCGATCCCGCGCCGCCGCCCGCGACCATCGTCTGGCTGGTGGGCGCGATCATGTAGGTGCAGGCCACGGGCTGCTGGGTGACAGTCAGCGTCTGGCCGCCAATGGTGACGGTCCCGCTCCGCGCCGGCCCGCCATTGGCGTCGGCGCGCCAGCCGACGGTGCCGTTGCCGGTCCCCGATGCACCGCTGGTAATCGTGATCCACGAGGGGTCGTTCGATATCGCGGTCCAGGGGCATCCGCCGCCTGCGGTGACATTGGTCGTGCGGTCACCGCCCGCGGCGGGGATGTCAATCGAGGCCGGCGACAGCGCGTAGGTGCAAGGTGCCGCCGCCTGCGTCACGGTAAAGGTCTGAGCAGCAATCGTCGCAGTACCGCTGCGTGCCGCGCCCGGGTTGTTCGCGACAGCGAGACTCACCGTTCCCGGACCGGTACCGGACCCGCCGGATGTCACGGTGATCCAGGAGTCGTTGGCGGCCGATGTCCACGCACACGAACCACCAGTCGTGACGCCGACCGATGTCGCCCCACCCGCCGACGCCATCGCGGTATTCGACGGAGAGATCGAATAGCTGCAGGACGCACCTGCCTGAGTCAACGTGAAGGTCTGACCGGCGACGCTGATCGCGCCGCTGCGCGACGCGCCGGCGTTGGTGCTCACATTGAACGTGACCCGGCCGCTGCCTGTGCCGCTCGCGCCGGCGGTGATGGTGATCCACCCGGCGTTGGCGGCCGCCGTCCAGGCGCAGGTGGCAACGTTCGCCGTCACATCGATGGTGCCAATTCCACCGGCCGCCGCAATCGTCTGGCCGACTGGCTGAATGGAATAGGAACAGCCGGGCGGCACCGGTGCGTCGCTCGACTGCTCGACCGTGACGATCGATCCGGCAACGTTGACGCGCGCGCTGCGCGGCGGGCCGCTGTTGGCGTCCACCGCCAGCGCCACCGAGCCATCACCCTGGCCGCTTGCCCCGGAAGCAATCCGGATCCAGCTGGCGTCGCTGGCTGCCGTCCACCCGCACGCGGCATTGGCCTGAACCTGTAGTGCCATGCTGCCGCCGGACGCACCGACGGTCGTTGCCATCGGAGCGACCGTATATCGGCAGGCGGCGGCCTCCTGTGTAATAGCGGCTGCGGTGGTGTTGACGTCAATCGTCGCACGGCGCGTTGTCGGCTCATTGTTTGCGGCAACCCGATAGGTGACCGATCCATCGCCCTGCCCATTGCTCGAGGAAGTGATCGCGATCCAGGCAGCGCCGTTCGATGCGGCCCAGGCACAGTCGCGCGCGGCGCTAATCGAGAGCGTCCCGGCGCCGCCCGACGAGGGCGCCGTCTCCATCGAATTGGTCACGGTGACGCCGCATCGGGTGACCGAGGGACCGGTCACCGACGTCTCTGAGGATGTACACGACGCGCAGAAAACGAAGAGCGCGAGAGCGGTCAGCTTCGAGAGCGTCGACGTTAACGGTCCAGCTGTACGCCCCATCCGTTTGCCACGGCCGGGCTGTACGCTCATGCGTAACATCGTGCTGAGCCCGGTGCAAGTTACTTACCTGAGGTAAATCCAACGAATCGGCGGTGTTTAGCACCGCGGTTGGGCAAAGTTGGCATCTGCCTTACTCTGGTTCGGGTGCCGCGATACCCAACCCGAACCGTGAAAAACTCCGAGGGGAGGCGGCGTCCATGGCGGTTGCCATCGAACTCGGGCTCGATACTTTCGGCGACGTGACGCTGGACGAGCGTGGCCAGCCACGTTCGCAAGCACAGATCCTGCGCGACGTCGTCGACGAGGCGGTGCTCGCCGATCAGGTCGGCCTGCATTTCTTCGGCGTGGGTGAACACCATCGGCCGGACTTCGCCGTCTCCGCGCCAGAAGTCGTCCTGGCCGCGATCGCTTCCAAGACGTCGCACATTCACCTCGGGTCGGCAGTCACCGTCCTCAGCTCTGACGATCCGGTCCGCGTCTATCAGCGCTTCTCCACGCTCCACGCGCTTTCGAATGGGCGAGCCGAGGTCATCCTGGGCCGCGGCTCGTTCACCGAATCGTTCCCGCTCTTCGGCCTCGACCTCTCGCAGTACAACCCGCTGTTCGAAGAACGATTGGAGCTGTTTGCCGCGCTGCTGACCGAGCGCCCGGTCACCTGGTCGGGGCGGACTCGGGCGGCGCTGCGCGGCCAGAGGGTGTATCCGCCGATCGAGGTGGGCCGCCTTCGCGCCTGGGTGGGAGTCGGCGGGACGCCGGACTCGGTGGTCCGCGCGGCACGACACGGCCTGCCGCTGATGCTGGCGATCATCGGCGGGAGCCCGCGCCGGTTCGCAACATACGTCGAGCTGTTTCACCGATCGCTCGCCCAGTCCGGACACGCGATTCTGCCGGTCGGCGCCCACTCGCCCGGTCACGTCGCCGCGACCGACGAACAGGCCCGCGAAGAGTTGTGGCCCCATTACGTGGCGATGATGACGCGGATTGGCAGTGAGCGCGGCTGGCCGCCGGTGACCCGGGCGCAATTCGATCGCGAGGCGGGTCCCGATGGCGCGCTGTGTGTCGGCTCACCTGAAACAGTCGCGATCAAGATTGCGACGACGGTTCAGGCGCTGGGCCTCGCCCGCTTTGACATGAAGTACAGCAACGGCACGCTGCCGCACACGTCGTTGATGACCAGCATCGAGCTGTACGGCACCAGGGTCGTGCCACGCGTCAGAGCGCTGCTCGACGCCGCGGGCTATCAACTGAACCAGGAGCGAACGCTGGGCTGATCGACTACGCCGGAATGTGCTTCGGCCAGTCGAACCGATCCGTCGGGAAGTACACCTGTGGGTCGTCGCCGTCAGCGGGCGGGCCGGGCTTCGCGCCGAGCGGCTGATTCGCCATGAGCATTTCTTCGGCGGATCCAGCCGACAGCGGCCGCGAGAAGAAGTAGCCCTGCGCGTGCGTGCAGCCGAGACGGACCAGCTCGCGCGCCTGCACGTCGCTCTCGATGCCTTCGGCGACGACGCTGGTGTTGAGCGTCCGCGCCAACGCCAGGATGCTTTCGACGATCGCGGGACGGTCGGGCAGCAGCAGGCTTCTGACGAAGGAGCGGTCGATCTTGAGCGCGTCGACCGGCAGCTTGTGCAGGTGGCTCAGCGACGAGTAGCCGGTGCCGAAGTCGTCGAGGTAAATCTTGACGCCGAGATTGCGCAGCTCGCGCAGCACGCCGGCGGCGACGTTCGGGCTGTCCATCAACGCCGTCTCGGTGATCTCGATCCGCAGATCGGACGGCTTCAGGCCGGCGGTCGCCACCGCCTGCTCGACGAGCTGCAGGAAGCCCTGCTGCATCAGCTGACGGCTCGACACGTTGACGGTGATGCAGTCGAGGGCGGCCGCCGGAAAGCGCCGCTGCCAGTCCGCAAAGGTGCGGCAGGCCTCCTGCAACACCCAGGTGCCGAGCGGCTCGATGACGCCCAGCTCCTCGGCGATCGGAATGAAGGTTCCCGGCGACACGACTTTGCCGTCGCGCTTCCAGCGCACCAGCGACTCGAACCCGACGCACATCCCCGAGGCCAGCGAGACGATCGGCTGATAGTGGACCTCGAAGTCGTGGCTGTTGACGGCATGCCGCAGATCGTTCTCGAGCCCCAGCCGATCGCGAGCCCGCGCGTGCATGTCGGCATCGAACAGCTCGTGCCGCGCCTTGCCACGCGCTTTGGCGTGGTACATCGCGGTGTCGGCGTCGCGCATGATGTCCTCGGGGTTGGCGTACTGCGCCACGCCGAGGGCGATGCCGATGCTGGCCGAGCTGAAGACTTCGCGGCCGCCGATCGAGAACGGCGCGCTCAACGCCTCCTGGATGCGGAACGCCGTGACGTTCGCCTGCTGCTCGTCGTTGAGGCCGTTCAGCAGAATCGCGAACTCGTCGCCTCCCAGACGCGCGATCGAATCTCCCTGCCGGAGACAGGTTTCGAGCCGCCGCGACACCGCCACCAGCAGCTCGTCGCCGACCAGATGGCCGAGGCTGTCGTTGACCACCTTGAAGCGATCGAGATCGAGATACAGGACGGCAAAGCGGTCGGCGCTGCGACGCTGCTTGAAGTCGTCGAGCCGGCGCCCGAGTCCTTCCACGAACAGCGACCGGTTACACAGACCGGTCAGCGGGTCGAGGAAGCCCGCCCGGCTGAGCCGCTCCTGGGCGATGGCGCGCTCGGACGTGTCGGTCAGCGATCCAGCGATGCGGAACGAACGCCGCCCGGTCGCACGCACCGCCAACCCGCGGCAGAGGAACGGCAGGTAGGTGCCGTTTTCATGTCGAATCCGATGCTCGTGTTGGAAGAATGGCGTCCCACCGGACAGATGCGCTTCCAGTGCCTCCTTGAGGCCGATCACATCGTCCGGGTGAACGCGTCCGAACCATTCTTCGGGACGAACGGTGCCGGCCGCGCCAGCCAGCCCCACCATCGCTCGCCACCGCGCCGAGAGGTACAGCTCCTGCCGGCGCAGATCCCATTCCCACAGCCCGTCGTTCGCGCCTTCGGCGGCGAGCGCCAACCGTTCTTCGCTGCGTCGCAGCGCGACCTCGGCGCGCGTCCGCTCGGTGACGTCGCGCCACAACAGCGAAACGCCGCCGGTGACCGGCACGACCTGAACGTGCAGAATTCGCGAGCCCGCGGAGGACGGCAGATCCATGTGCGGCAGGGTCTTGGGCCGGCCGGTGGCCGACACTTCCTGAATCGCGCGCGGCAGCGGCCCGGTCGCGATCGCCGGCACGGCGTCGATGAGCGGCCGGCCAAGAACCCGTGCGCGCGGGCATCCGATCAGGCGCTCGAGCGCATCGTTCCAGAGCGTGATGCGGCCGTGGGTGTCGACCACGCACATCCCCTCATCGAGGAAGTCGATCACTTCGCGGCGCCGCTGCTCTGCTTCGAGCCGGCTCAAGTAATGGCAATGCGCGCGGTAGGCGAAGAAGAGCGGCACCGAGACGACCGGCAGCAGTGCCCACAGGCGATGGTCGACGATCTCGACCAGTCCGACAGCGAGGCTGGCCGCAACCAGACAGGTCGGCCCGTTGCGAAGAACGCCCGCTGCCCGGGATCGATTGATCGTCCGGCCCAGCGCGAGTGGAACCGCGACCTCGGACAATGCGCTCCTGGCCACGCAGTGGACGATAACGGCCGCGGCGATCGGCGCCGCCTGCCACGGCCAGCTGAAATGGCCGAGCGTGCCGCCCAGCAGCCGGTGCGCGAGGCCCGCCGCAAGAATCGACGTGACGGCCATCGAGCCATCGATCAACACCCGTGAGCGAACCGAGTGACCCGACGGCTCGCCAAGCGCACGCGCCGTGATGCCTGCAAAGACGACCAGCGTCGCCGCAAGCGGCCCGAACAGCAGCAGCGATGTGAACGCAACGACGAAGGCTGGCAGGGCAGCTGATCGCTCGGATTTGCCCGGGGGGAAGGCGGCGACGAGCGTCGCCGCGAGCACCAGGCAGCCGAATTCAACGGTGCGCCCGGGCTGTGGCCATCCCCAGAAACCAAGGAGCAGGCCGGCACCGGATGCAAGGACGGCGAACCCGATGACACGCGAATGGCGAGCGAGGGAGCCCATCAAAAGCCCGGGACGGCCAAGTCGACACGTTGGGCCACGTGGCTCTGGCGAAGCAAACTCATCACCAGCTGAGCCTTCGCTCGCAACTAATTTATGCAGAAGCCCTTAGAGAAATCCGCCTCGAACGACCGGCCAGCGTTTGTGTTCCGTCTCGACACATGCGCGCTCAATAAGGGAGCACGTCAAAGGAGGAGCGCCCTTTCTGCTACGATGCGCCGCGCGAGTGCATCATGGTCGTCCGAGTCCTCGTCAACGGCGGGAGCTGCGAAGCCGACATCGAGCCACGACTGCTGCTGAGCGATTTTCTCCGCCAGAATCTCCAACTGACCGGCACGCACGTCGGCTGCGAGCATGGCGTCTGTGGCGCGTGCACCATCCTCTTCGACGGACAGCCGGCGCGGTCGTGCATCATGCTGGCCGTCCAGGCCGATGGTCATGAGATTGAAACCGTCGAGAGCCTCTCGGCCGGTGGCGGCGGGCTGAGCGACCTGCAGGAGGCGTTCCGCGACGCTCATGGTTTGCAGTGCGGATTCTGCACGCCAGGCATCCTGATGACCGTCTCGGCGTTTCTGCGCGATACTCCCCAACCCACCGAGCTACAGATCCGCCACGCCCTGTCGGCGAACCTCTGTCGCTGCACCGGCTATCACCACATCGTCGAGGCCGTGACGCGTGCCAGCCGAAACCCGATACCTTAACGCCCCCATCCGGCGAAACGAAGACGCTCGACTGCTGACGGGCCGGGCGCGCTTCGTCGACGATGTCGCCCTGCCGGGGATGCTGCACGTCGCATTCGTGCGCAGCGATTACGCGCATGCGCGAATCGTCAGCGTCGACGTCTCGGCCGCCCGACTGCGGCGCGGCGTCGCGGCCGTCTACACGATCGACGATCTGGGCGACTACGGTCGACCGGCGCCACTGCTCGTCCCGCCGCCGCCAATCCCCGGGCTGGTCTTCCATGCCTGCACGCATCGGCCACTGGCCAGCGGCAAAGTCCGCCACGTCGGCGAGCCGATTGCGATGATCGTCGCCGAGAGCCGCTACATCGCCGAAGACGCGGTGCGCGACGTGGTGGTGAACGTCGAGCCCCTGGACGCGGTGGTCGACCTCGAGGCGGCACGAGCGCCGGGCACGGCGCTGGTCCACGAGCATCTCGGATCGAACGAGGCCGCCCACGTCCTGCAGCGTAAGGGCGACTACGCGGCCGCGCGGGCGCGTGCGGCGGTGATTATCGGCCGCCGATTGTCGTACGACCGCGGCGCGGCGGCAGCCATCGAAAATCGAGCGGTGGTGGCCCATTGGGACGCGCCGGCGGAAGAGTTGACGATCTGGGACACGACGCAGGCGCCGATTCCGATCAGAAACGGCCTCGCGGCCAGGCTGGGACTGCTCGAATCGCAGGTGCGCGTCGTCGCTCCGTTCGTCGGCGGCGGCTTCGGGCCGAAGATCATGATGTTCTACCCGGAAGAACTGCTGGTGCCCTGGGCGTCGATGCGTCTGGCGCGGCCGGTCAAGTGGACCGAGGACCGGCAGGAGAACTTCTACGCGACCACCCAGGAGCGCGGTCAGCTGCACGACGCCGAGATGGCCCTGACCCGCGACGGCCGGATTCTCGGCGTCCGCGACACGTTTCTGTTCGACACCGGCGCCTACGATCCGTACGGTCTGACGATTCCGATCAACACGCAGTGCACGCTGCTCGGCCCCTACGACATCGCCCACTACCACAGCGAGTTCACCGCGGTTTTCACTAATAAGACGATCGTGACGCCGGTGCGCGGCGCCGGCCGGCAGCATGGGGTGTTCGTGAGCGAGCGGCTGCTCGATATCGCGGCGAAAGAGCTCGGCATCGATCGCGTCGAGATCCGCCGCCGCAACCTGCTCGGACCGGAGCGGTTTCCGCACAATCACGAGATCATGTTTCAGGACTCGGCGCCCCTCGTGTATGACAGCGGCGACTACCGCCCGGCGCTCGACGAGGCCGCGCGGAGGATTGGCTACGAAGAGCACGTCCGCGAACAGCCGGCTCGCCAGGCGGCCGGGAAACGCGTCGGCATCGGCATCGTGTGCTATGTCGAGGGCACCGGCATCGGCCCCTACGAGGGGGCGCGGGTGACCGTCGAACCGAGCGGCAAAGTGCGGGTCGCGACCGGCGTCGGCACGCAGGGACAAGGGCACTACACCGTCTTCGCGCAGATCGTCGCCGAGGTGCTGGGTGTCGACGTCGAAGACGTGCAGGTCATCACCGGCGATACCCGCGAGTTCCATTGGGGAACCGGCACGTTCGCCAGCCGCGGTGCGGTGGTGGCCGGCAGCGCCTGCCACGCGGCCGCTCTGTCGGTGCGCGAGAAGATTCTGACCCTGGCCGCAGCGGTGCTGGGCGTGCCGCCCGACACCCTCGATCTCGCGAACGGTCGCGTGACGGTGCGCGATTCATCCGACCGGTCGATGACGCTGGCCGAGCTCGCCCTCAGAGCGAATCCGCTGCGGGGCGCCGTGCGGCCCGGCACCGAGCCGGGTCTCGAGAGCACGGCCTACTTCGGGCCGGATCGCGGCAGCACCGCCAGCGGCGTTCATGCCATGGTGGTGGAGGTGGACGTCGAGACGGCGATGGTGGAGATCAAGCGCTACGTCGTCGTCCATGACTGCGGCCGGATGATCAACCCGCTGCTTGTCGAGGGTCAGATCCACGGCGGTGTGGCACATGGCATCGGCAACGCCTTTTACGAGCAACTCGTCTACGACGAGCAGGGCCAGCTCTTGAACGCGTCGTTCATGGACTACCTGCTGCCGACGGCCACCGATGTACCGGCCATCGAAACCGCGCACCGCGAGACCCCGTCGCCGTTCAATCCGGTGGGACTGAAAGGCGTCGGCGAAGCGGGATGCATCCCAACGGGTGCCGCCTTCGCGCAGGCCATTGACGACGCCCTGGGCATCGAAGTGCTCGACATCCCGCTGAGTCCCGATCGGTTGTTCACTCTCATCCAGCGAACGGGGTTGCGATGAACCTCAACGGCACGTTCACGTTCAACGGACCGCGAGAGCGGGTCTGGGAGCTGCTGCAGGATCCGGCTGTCCTCGCCAAGGCGCTGCCCGGCACGGAACGGCTCGACGTCGCGGCACCGGATCGTTATGAAGGGGTGATGAAGGTCAGCGTCGGGCCGATGACCGCCGCCAGGTTCGACGTCACGGTGACGCTGCGCGACAAACAGCCACCGGCGCGTTTCGCGATGGACATCGACGGCAAAGGCGCCGTCGGTTTTGCACACGGCACCGCGTCCGTGGAGTTGAAGGAGCAGGACGGCGGCACGCTGATGGATTACAGCTCGGACGTGCAGATCGGCGGGCGCATCGCGTCGGTCGGGCAGCGCCTGATCGAGTCGGTCAGCCGGATGATGATGCGTCAGGCGCTCGAAGCACTCGACCGCGAACTGCGCTCGCGACTGTCGTCCGATGCGTCAACAGGCTCAGGGCAAGGCTCGTGAAGCCTGCGCCGTTCGAGTATTACTGTCCGCGTTCGCTGGACGAGGCCATGATGCTCCTGGCTGAACACGGCAGCGATGCGAAACCGCTCGCCGGCGGGCAAAGCCTCATCCCGGCCATGAATTTCAGGCTGGCCACACCGGCCATCCTCGTCGATCTCAACCGGATCGAGGAGCTGTCGTTCGTGAGGCGGGAGAACGGCCTGCAGATCGGCGGCATGACGAGGCATCGCGCCCTCGAGCGAAGTGACATCGTCGCGGACGCTGCGCCGCTGGTGGCCGCCGCCATGCCCTTCGTCGCACATGTTGCGATTCGGACGCGCGGCACACTGGGCGGGAGCCTGGCGCACGCCGATCCGGCAGCCGAGCTGCCTGCCGTGATGCTGGCACTCGACGCCGTCTTCACGGTCAGAAATCGCCATCGGGCGCGGGAGATTCCGGCGGCGCAATTCTTCACCGGTCTCTTCTCCACGGCGCTCGAGCCGGGTGAACTGCTCACGGCAGTCACCATCCCCCCTCGCGCGGCGCGCAGCGCGAGCGCTTTTCAGGAAGTCTCGCGGCGGCACGGCGACTATGCGCTGGCCGGCGCGGCCGCCAGCGTCGCCGTCGACGAGCGCGGCCGCTGCACGTCGGCCAGGGTGGCGCTGTTCAGCGTCGCGGACCGGCCGGTGTCGGCGCCGCATGCGTCGGCCGTCCTGATCGGCCAGACGGTCTCGGCCGAGGCGATTCGCGCGGCCGCCGACGCGGCCGCCGCGAGCGACATCGATCCGCCCGGCGACATCCATGCGTCGAGCGCCTACCGGCGCCACCTCGCCGCCGTGCTGACGCGGCGCGTGCTGGAGCGCGCCTTCCACTCCCTGGAGATGGCATGAAGATCTACGACCTGTCGCAGCCGTTGAACGAGCAGGTGACGTTCTGGCCCTTCTACCCGCCCTTCGAAGTGAAGTACATCAAGCGCAAAGCTGAACACGGCGTGAACGCGCAGTACATCATGACGTCCAATCACATGGGCACACACCTCGATGCGCCGCGCCACTTCGTCACCGCCGGCATGACGATCGATCAGATCCCGGTCGAGTGGCTGTGCGGCCCAGGCGTGATCGTCAACCTGTCGGATGCGATGGATGAGCTCGACGTCTACACACCACGGATGATCGAAGAGCGCGTCGAGGTCCGTAAAGGCGACCTGCTGTTCCTGCACACCGGCTGGCACAAGCACGCGCAGTTCGGGTCGCAGCCCGACGAAGAGAAATACATCCATCGCCACCCGGGTGCACATCCCGATCTCGTGCCGTGGCTGCTGGAAAAGGACATCCACATCTGGGGCGTCGACTGCGTGTCCACCGATCACCCGATGAACCTGCCGATCGGCCGCTTCCTCGGCAAGGGCGCGCACGGCCACTGCGATCGCGTCCGCAAACAGTGCGAGGACAAGTTCGGCGGACCGGAAGCCGTGAACAAGCTGTTTCCGGACTCCGCCTACCAGTTGACGCACAACGCGCTGTTCCCGAAGAACTGCATGCACATCGAGAACCTCGGCGGCGACATCGACGCACCCGAGCTGCAGAACAAGCGCCTGATCCTCGGCTGCTTCCCCTGGAAATTCAAAGGCGGCGAAGCGGCCTTCGCCCGGGTCGTGGCATTTACCGGCGACTGGAAACCGTGACGGGACCGAATACAGAGGTTCTCGCCTCACATTCCGCCACCGAGCTGCGGCGGCTGATTGCCACTCGCGGCGTCTCAGCCGTCGAGGTCGTCGAAGCGTCGCTCGCTCGAATCGAACGGCTCAATCCGACGATCAACGCGGTCGTGACGCTGAACCCTCGCGCGATGGACGATGCGCGTGAACTGGATCGCCGGCTGGCACGAGGAGACGATCCGGGCATTCTGTGCGGGCTGCCAGTCGGCATCAAAGACGTGACGCCGGTTGCGGCGCTGCGGACGACGTTCGGGTCGCCGCTCTACGCCGACTACGTGCCGGATGACGATGCGGTCGTCGTCGGCCGGCTGCGCGCGGCAGGCGCAATCGTGCTGGGCAAAACCAATTGCCCGGAGTTCGCCGCCGGCGGCAATACCTTCAACGAAGTATTCGGTCGGACGCGCAATCCGTGGGACACGACGAAAAGCGCCGGCGGGTCGACCGGCGGCGGCGCCGCTGCCCTGGCGGCCGGCATGATCGCGCTCGCCGAGGGCACCGACCTCGGCGGCTCGCTCAGAATCCCGGCCTCGTTCTGCGGCGTCGTTGGACTTCGACCGACCGTCGGTCTCGTGCCGACGCATCCAAGCGAGTGGGCATGGGACACGCTGCAGGTCAGCGGACCGATGGCACGAACCGCCGAAGACGTCGCGCTCATGCTGCAGGCGATCGCAGGATCGAGCGAATGGTCACCTCTCGGTCAGCCGATCGACGGGCGCGATTACCTCGGCGCCGTTCGCGCCGGTCCCCGGCGCGGTCTGCGGATTGCGTATTGCGCCGACCCGGCGCGGATCGGCATCGATGCCGGTGTCGAACGAGTGTGCCGCGATGCTGCCTTCGGTCTGGCGGACGGCGCGGTCGTGGAGGAAATCGACCTGGACCTGTCAGCCGGCCGGGCCGCGTTTCTGGCGCTGCGCGGCCTGTGGTTCGTCACGCACATGGCGCCGCGGCTGGACAAGATTGGCCAACTCGGCGCCAACGTCGCCAACAACGTCCGCGCCGGTCTCGAGACGAGCACGCGCGACCTGGCAGCCGCCGAGCAGGAGCGAGGCCGCCTCTGGCACCGATTCCGTGAATTGTCGGCCAGCTTCGACCACGTGCTGACCCCGTGCATGGCGGTGTCGCCGTTCCCGGTCGAACAGAACTATCCCGACTCGATTGCCGGGAAACCGATGCAGACCTACGTCGACTGGATCGCGCCGACCTTCGTGCTCAGTCTGACTGGATTGCCGGTCGCGTCCGTGCCCTGCGGCCTGGATCCGGGCGGTTTACCGGTCGGCCTGCAGATCGTCGGGGGACCGTTGGGTGAAGAAGCGGTCCTCGCCCTCGCCGCCGCTGTACAGCGCCAACATCCGATCGGTCCCCCAATCCGACGATCTGAAATATGAGATTTGAGGATTTGAGGATCTCAGGATTTGAGGATTTGGCACCGATCGTTCAGATCCTCAGATCCTCAAATCCTCAAATCCTGAGATTTCTCTTTTTACGGAGCCGTCGCCTTGAACGCGGCGCTGGCCATCGTCTTGCCCCACAGCAGCGCGATGCGGCCGCTGTCGTTGGTCATATCGAGAAAGCTCCAGGTGAGCTGCTCGACGCCGAAGGGCAGCGTCTCGACCTTCATCGGCACGCGGGCGACGTCTCGCTCAGCGGTGTAGTTGTAGGCGCCCCACAAGGCGGTCTTGTCTTTCGGATCGAACTTGGCCTGGGCTCCCCAGCTCGAAACGATCAGCGTCCACTGCGAGGGGCTGTTGAGATCGATGAACAAACTGTATTCGCCCGCGGGCACCTTGCGGTCGCCAAACGTCAGGGTGACCTCACTCTTCAGCCGCGTCGACACGTTGGCGCCGGCGCGCCAGACCGGCGGCGCCGGCAGGCCGGCCGTTCCAACGTCGTTGACCGATTTGCCGTAGTTGGCGCCCGAGCCGAACAGGTCCCGTCCACGCTGGAGGGGTCGACCATAGGTGATCTCGAGCCAGCGCCCTCCGAGGTAGTTTTCGCGCCCGGCGGCAAAGGAGGGACGCTCACCTTTCGTCCACTTCCCGAGCACCTGGGCCTGCGTCGACCCCTCGGGGCTCATCGGCCGCGCCGGCGGCTGCTGGCCGTCAGCAACGGCGACGGTGACCGCCAACACAATCAGTCCGGAAACGAACCTGCGTAACATGCGCCCTCCTGGCATTTTGTGGCTGTCGCACATTTGACCACAGGCGCACGCCTTTCCGCACGATTACTCGTCCCGCAGCACGACAATCGGATCGACCCGTGACGCGCGCCACGCGGGCACCGCGCAGGCGAGCACCGCGACGCCGGTGATCGTCGCCATCACCGCAGCGAGCGTCGCCGGATCGGATGGGGCGACGCCAAAGAGCAATGCCGTCATCAGGCGGTTGAGCGCCAGCGCGCCGGCAAGGCCGACGGTCAGACCCAGGACCGTCAACCCGAGGCCCTGCTTCATGACGTCGCCCAGCACGCGGCCCTGGTTCGCGCCCAACGCAATCCGCACACCGATCTCACGGCGCCGCTCGGTGACCATGTACGACAGCACGCCGTAGGTGCCGATCGCCGCCAGCAGCAGCGCCAGGCCGGCAAACATGCCGAGCAGCTGCGCCAGCAGCCGCGGACGGCGAATTGATTCGGTGTAGACGTCGTTCATCTCACGAAGACGCACGACCGGCACCGACGCATCGGATTGCCGAACGGCCGCTTCGATGGTCGAGGCCAGCGTCGCCGGCGGCAGGGTCGTCCGCAGCACCACGTTCATCGTCCCTGGTGCATTCGCGATCGGCGGTGGTGCCTGCGCGGTCTGGTCCACGAGAAAGTAGAGCTCGGTGCCGGTCTTCTGATCGAGACCGCCCTGCTTGACGTCTTTCGCGACCCCGATGACCGTCAGCCACGGCACCTGATCGCCACAGCACGGACGGAGCCGCTGCCCGATTGGATTGAGATCTTTCCAGAAGGTCCTGATCAGCGACTCGTTGACGACGGCCACCGGCGTCGAGGTGGCGTCGGCCGACGTGAAGCCGCGACCTTCGACGATCGGAATGCCCATCGTCTCGAAGTAATCGCTCATCACGTTCTGGTAGTAATCCACGTTTTCGAACGGCCCGTCGGGCGGCGCAGTGTAATTGTCGATGTCGGTGTCGTTGGCGTTCACCTGGCGCGCCGGCGGCAGGCCGGACATCGCGGTGGCGGCCTGAACGCCGGGAATCACGCGAAGGCGTTCCAGCAGGCGCTGATACAGCTGCGCGCGACCGAGCGCCGTCGGATAGTTCGCGGCGGGAAGCGCCATCTGGAAGGTCACGAGGCGTGAGCGATCGAAGCCGGCGTCGACGTTGATCAGATTGAAGACCGTACGCAGCAGAAGTCCGGCACCCGTCACTAGCATCACCGCCAAAGCGATCTCCGCGACCACCAGGCCGCGGCGAACGCGGTGACGGGCCGTGCCGGCCGTGGCTTTCACGCCGCCTTCCTTGAGCGCCGTCATCAGTCCCTTGACGCGCGTGTGCATCAGCGGCGCGAATCCAAAGAGGACGCCGGTGCCGACGGAAACCGCGAAGGTGAACATGAGAACGATCGGGTCGATCGACACCTCGCTCGTCCTCGGCAGGCTGTTCGGATAGAGGCGGACGATGGTCTGCACGCCGGCTCGCGCGAGCAGCAGCCCGAGCGCGCCACCGACCAGCGAGAGGACGACCCCTTCCGTCATGAACTGTCGCAGCAGCCGGCCGCGACCCGCGCCAAGCGCGGTGCGGACGGCGAACTCACGGCGCCGGGATTCCGCCCGCGCGACCAGCAGGTTGCCGAGGTTGGCGCACGCGATCAGCAGCACGAAGGCCACCGCCGCCTGCAGCACCCAGATAGAGCGACGAGCGCTGCCGACGATTTCTTCCTGAAGCGGCTCCATCTGCATCCGATGGCCGTCCAGCGTGTAGACGTGCTGCTTCACCCCGACCCGCTCACCCCAGTTGCCAACCAGTCCGTCGAGCTCGGACTGGGCGGCCTCTTGCGTGACCCCGTCTTTCAATCGACCGATCAGATAGAGGAAATGGTTGCCACGGTTCTGGCGGTTCGCCGGGTTCAACCCGAGCGGGAGCCAGATCTCGGTCCGATTGTCCATGACGTCGGCGCCAGCCCCCAGGACGCCGACCACCTCCCGCTTCACGCCGTTCACCTCGATCAGCTCGCCGACCACCGGCCGGCCTCCGTACGCCGACCGCCACAACTCATGTGAGAGGATCGCCACCCGCGGTGGAAGCGGCGCCGGTTGACCGGGCGCGGGCGGTGGACCGACGACATCGGTCTCGCCCCTGGCAAACAACCGGCCCTGCATCGGTTGAACGCCAAGCGCCCGCAGGAGATCGTCGGTGACCGACGCCGAGCGGACGCGCGCCGGCCGGTCGCCGGCCGTCAGGTTCACCTCGCCGGTCGTGAACGCGCCGACCTCGGCAAACGACTGGTTGATCTCGCGGAACTCGAAGAACTCGGGCGGCGAGACCCAGAACTGGTCGAAGCCCATCACCGGAAAGCGGCTCGTCAAATACATCAGCTGCTCCGGCCTTGGGTACCCAAGCGGCCGCAGAATCACCGCATTGACGACGGTGAAAATCGCAGTATTGGCGCCGATGCCAAGCGCCAGCGTCAGGATGGTGACGAGCGCAAACCCCGGAGATCGAACGAGGTTGCGAACGGCGGTGCGAAGGTCCTGCCGAAGAGTGTCGAGGGCCATGGCAATCGGTTCGACGATGCCGCGGCCCGTTTGGTTTATACACCTTGACGAAGGTGTACAGTTTTCAGGTCAGGCGTGTCCCGTGAGGCTCTTCGGATCGATGCCGCCGCGCTTCAGTAGCATCTCGAAGCCGCTCTTGTCGACGCTCTTCGCGTAGGCCTCTTCGGGGGCCACCAGCTTCTTGGTGACCAGCTCCATCAGCGCCTCGTTGAGCGCCACCATGCCGTGGGCCTTGCCGACCTGCATGATCGAGGGGATCTGGAAGGTCTTGCCCTCACGAATCAGGTTGCTGATCGCCTGGGTCGCGATGAGCACCTCGAGCGCGGCGGCCCGGCCGCCGCCGATCTTGCGGCACAACGTCTGCGCGATGACGCCGCGCAGCGACTCGGACAACATCACGCGCACCTGGGACTGACGGTCGGCGGGGAACTGATCGATGACGCGATCGATCGTCGACGCCGCCGTAGTGGTATGCAGCGTCCCGAACACGAGATGGCCGGTTTCGGCCGTTTCGATGGCAATCGCCACCGTCTCGAGGTCGCGCAGCTCGCCGACCAGCAGAATGTCGGGGTCCTCGCGCAGCGCCGCGCGCAGCGCGCTCTTGAACGAATCGGTGTGCGTGCGCACTTCGCGCTGATTGATCAGACAGCGCTGGTTGTTGTGCACGAACTCGATCGGATCCTCGATGGTGATGATGTGATCCGGACGGTTCCGGTTGATGTAGTCGATCATCGCGCACAGCGTCGTCGATTTTCCGGACCCGGTCGGGCCGGTGACGAGCACCAGCCCTTTGTTCAGCCGGCAGAGATTGAGAATCGCCGGCGAGAGCCCCAGTTGCTCCGCGGTCAGGATTTTCGAAGGGATGACGCGGAACACCGCACCCCGGCCCTGGCGATCCATGAACACGTTGGCGCGGAACCGCGCCAGGCCCGACACCTCGTACGCAAAGTCGGTGTCGTGCCGTTCCTTGAACTCCTCCCGGTTGCGCGGCGGCATGATCGGATCGAGCAGCGTCGCGAGGAATTCGTCGGTCAGCGGCGCCGCTCCGGCTTCGAGCGGCATGATCTGGCCGTCCTTGCGGACGAGCGGCGGCATGCCGACGCACAGATGGAGGTCCGAGGCGCCGAGCGCACACTGCGCATGGAAGAGACGATCGATAGCGGCCGCGGCTTCGATGACGGAAGGCGTCACGCTGCTTCAACCTCACTCAATTCGAGAACATGGCGGAAATTGACGATCAGCAGTGCGTCGCTGGTTTCGAGGTAGCGGAACGTCTCGTCGGCGCGTGTGTAGTCGCTCAGGCGATCGCGGCCCTGCGGGCAGTAGAGGCGGACCAGGCCGGTCAGCCGGTGCCCGCTCGACAGCAGCATTGAAACGGCGGCACGCTTCGCGACCTCGTAGGCGGCCTCACCGTGCGCCTCGTCGGTCGACAGCGCCACGAGCACCACCTGGTCGCGGTTGTACAGTCCGGTACCGACCGCTCGGGCCCTCGTTGACTTCGAACGGGAAGAACGCGGTGCCGCCGTTCAGGACATCCTTCACGCGTTCGGGACCGTTGTGCGAAAGGCTGGAGCCGGCCAGAAAGAAACAGCCTGACACCGTCCGGCCGTCCGACAACGTCAGGGTCGCGCTCCGGCGTTCCTTGGTGATCCTGTACTCAGACATATTCAGCGGATGAGGACTGAAAGAGGGGACTGCGGTGCCAATGATGTGCCGCCTCCGGCCGGTGCAGCGGCCGGCATCGACGCGCAAATGACTCAGACAACTGTCGGAAAGTTGGCGCTGACGCTCAGATTTGTTAGCGGTGCGACCGGTTTGGTCGGGCGACCAGACGTTTTGATCACCCCGCAGGCGGGAATGGCGGGATCGGCCGGAAGACGGCGTTACCTCTTTAAAGACGTAGCCGCAGGACGCGGCAAGGGAGGAATACGTGGGTATTCGCATCGCAGTCGCCGTCGCGCTCGCCGCCTTTGGCACAACCGTCAGCGCGCAGGCACCGGTCAAGCAGGCTCAGAAGGCGCAGCGCGTCGAACGCGGACGGTATCTCGTCACAATCGCCGGCTGCCACGATTGCCACTCGCCCAAAGTGGACATGATGATGACGCCCGACTCCGCCCGCTTGCTGTCGGGCCGGCCGATGACGACCCAACCCCCTGTCCAGGGGACGACCGATATCCGGGCCTCGCTCGACCTGACCGCCTGGGCCGGGCCGTGGGGCAACAGCTACGCCGCGAACCTGACCCCGGATCGCGAGACGGGGCTCGGTGCCCGCTACGACGAGGCCGCCTTCATCAAGACCATCCGTACCGGCAAGAAGCCCGAAGGCGAGATACTCGCGCCCCCCATGCCATGGCCGGTCTACAGCAAGATGACCGATGAGGATCTGAAGGCGGTCTTCGCGTACCTTCGGACCCTGACACCGGTCAAGAACTTCGTGCGGGCCGCGCCGGCAGCCGTCGCCACACAACCGTAACCGTTTCTTGATAGGCTGAGCCTTCTGACGGTCGTGTCGATTTCGAGGCTCTTCGATCGACTATCGCGCAGGGGGCGCTCATGAGTGGTGTGCGTGTGCTGGTCGGGACCCGCAAGGGAGCGTTCGTGCTGACCTCGGACGGACGGCGCGAGCGATGGGATGTCAGCGGTCCTCACTTCGCGGGGTGGGAGATCTACCACGTGAAGGGCTCTGCCGCCGACCCGAACCGTCTCTACGCGTCGCAATCGTCGGGCTGGTTCGGACAGGTCATCCAGCGGTCGGATGATGGCGGCAAAACGTGGCAGGCGGTTGGCAACAAGTTCGTCTACGACGGCGTGCCCGGCACCCACCAGTGGTATGACGGGACGCCCCATCCATGGGAGTTCAAGCGCGTGTGGCACCTGGAGCCGTCCGCCACCGATCCCGACGTGGTCTACGCCGGTGTCGAGGACGCGGCGCTCTTCCGTTCTGACGATGGTGGCCAGAACTGGCAGGAGCTTCCGGGGCTGCGCGGCCATGGATCGGGGTCGGCCTGGGCACCCGGCGCGGGCGGCCTCTGCCTGCATACCATCGTGATCGATCCGACGAACGCGTCCCGAATCTACATTGCGATTTCGTCGGCCGGCGCCTTCCGCACCGACGATGCCGGGGTGACCTGGATGCCGATCAATAAAGGCCTCCACTCCCAGTACATTCCCGATCCGACCGCGGACGTCGGTCACTGCGTACATCGGATCGCCATGCACCCGTCCCGTCCCAACGTGCTGTTCATGCAGAAACACTGGGACGTGCTCAGGACCGACAACAGCGGCGACCTGTGGCGTGAGATCAGCGGCAACCTGCCGTCCGATTTCGGTTTCGCGATGGGAATCCACGCTCACGAGCCTGAAACGGTGTACGTGGTCCCGATCAAGAGCGACTCGGAGCACTTCCCGCCGGAGGGCAAGCTGCGCGTCTACCGGTCGCGATCCGGCGGCGACGAGTGGGAAGCGCTCACCAAAGGGCTTCCGCAGCAGGACTGCTATGTCAACGTCCTGCGCGGCGCGATGGCGATCGATTCGCTCGACTCCTGCGGCGTGTATTTCGGAACAAGCGGTGGACAGGTCTACGGCTCGGCCGATGGCGGCGACAGCTGGGCGCCGATCGTCCGCGATCTGCCGGCAGTCATGTCCGTTGAAGTGCAGACGCTGAAATGACGATTCGGATCGAGCTTCCGGCGCACCTCCGCACCCTCGCGCAAGTGGCCGGCGAGGTCGAAGTCGACGTCCGGGGCGCGCCGACGATCGGTGCGGTGCTCGACGCGCTCGAAGAACGCCACCCGGTGCTGCGCGGAACGATCCGCGATCACGTGACGCATCGGCGCCGGCCATTCGTGCGGTTCTTCGCCTGTGAGGAAGACTTCTCGCACGAGCCGCCGGACACCGCGCTGCCCCGCGCCGTCGCCGCCGGGAACGAACCATTTCTCGTGGTGGGTGCGCTCGCGGGCGGTTGATCGCAAAGTTCGGGGACGCGCCCTACCGTCTTTGGTCTTGCTGCACGATCATTTCTCTTCTACTATCTTTCGCAGCTCGACCACCCAGCAAAAACCTGCCCTCATCTTTGCGTTGCGGCGGAACGGAGAGTGTCACACGTGTCGGAGCTCGAACCATCGGCCATCGGATCCCTTGATGACGCCGCGCGATCGCGCGAAACAGAATTAGCGGCTTTCATCGGAGACCGCCCCGAACGAGAGGGGTTGCCCCGCAACTACCGGATGCGCGCCGACGCGCACTACGTCGACCAGCTCGATCGGCCGCAAGCCGGGCCGGTCATTCGTTTAATCCCTCCACGTCATATCGATGCGGGCGAGCTGCCCTCGGGAGCCGCGCTCGCTGCGCTCACCCAATCGATTGCCACGCACGGCATGCTTCAGCCGCTGCTGGTGCGCCGTGCCGGCGCACGCTATCAGCTGATCGCAGGCAGAAAACGGCTTGCCGCGGCGATGGGTACCGGAGTCGTCGAGGTTCCCTGCATCGTCCACGAAATCAGCGAGACGGCGGCCGAGACGCTCGCGGAAGCCGAACGGGTACGGACGCATGCGGACGAGCCCGTCGACACGCGCCGCCCGCCAGCCACGGCGGCGCTGACGACCCTTTCGCACGACCTCACGCGGATCGGCTCGCTCGCCGACGTTCTCGAGCTCGCCAGCAACCCGTTTCAACACCGCACCGCCGCCGACTTCCTGAAAGCAGAGGCGTGGCGGGCCGCATGGATGGCGGGCGCCGCCGGGATCATCGCGACCGGCGCTGAGCCCGCACCCGCCGTCAACCTCGCGCGCCTGATCGATCGCGTGAGAACCGGATTCGAAGCCGAGATGCGATTGACGAAGCTGCAGCTGGAGTTCCTCGTCGCTCCAGAAGCCGCTGAGGCGTCATGTGACGAGCCGTTCACGACCATCGTCACAGGATTTATTTTTTCGACGCTCGGATGGATGAAGGGATGCGAGTGGCCCCGGATTGAAGTGCGCGTGGATGTGCCGAGTACGCACACGCTGCGTCTGCAGGTCGTGCAACGCGCTGCCCCGCCGCCGGCCAACGCAGGATCCGAGGGAGACAGCGCGCAGGACCTGGTGGAACGCATGGCGTTTCAGGCGGCGCGGCTGTTCGCGGCCGAACGTGCCGGAAGCGTCGACGTCACGTCGGCAGGCCCGCGCGGCGCGCTGATGCGGCTGGTTTTCAACAAGCCCTAGTGTCCCGGCCGCGTGATTCGCAACAAAATTCCCGGGCGGGGCATCCCGTCTGGCTGCGTTGCTCATCGCTCACTTATGCCCAATAAGCTCGCTCTTCGCGCCTTGCCAGCCGGGCGCCGCGCGCCGGGACTTGTGCCGCGAATCACGCGGCCGGGACACTAGTGCGAAAAACGTCATCTTAAATGTCGCGCGCGGAGCAGACGTTAGTCACCTGATAGTGTGGGATTTTCGTAGGCATCCGCCCTACTGAAAGGACCTGGCTCGGCAGTATTCGTGCATGAGTGTCCGGCTCTGTCCGGCACTGTCATGCCAGGGGCCCGCACCTCGTCCGACGATCTCGCGCTCATAGCGGACCTCGCGTCCGCCGCCCCGGACCTCTGGGGTGCGCTGGACCGCGTGGTGCGCGAAGTCGCTCGAGTGCTGCAGACCGACACTTACGTGCTCCAGTTGACGGCGCAGCAGTGGACGGTCGTCGCCGCGACGCCGCAGGCGCCGGCGCCGCCGCGGACGCTGCTCGACAATCTGCCGATCATCGATCCCTTTCCGGCGCAGCGACGCGATCCATCGGGTGGTGAGTGGATGGCGCTGTCGCTTTCTCCGCCCGAAGCGCCGCCGCTCGCGCTGCTCATTCGCGGCGACTGGGGCGGGCAGCGCGAGTCGCTGACGACCTGGTCGCGGGTCGTCGCGTTCGCCGTCAACGCCGTACGCGAACGCGATCTCCGGCGAGAAGCCGAACTGCTGCTGGTCGGCGGCTATTCGATGGCGCGCCGCTTGAGTCGCCTCGGCACGGTCGAGGTCGTGGCGCAACGCATCGTCGATCAGGTGGCCGGACTGGTGAACGCCGAACGGGTCGCGCTTGCGCTGCATCGCCCCGCAGACGACTTTCTGACGATCGGGGCCACACATGGTTATGCGATCGAATCCGTCGAGCAGTTTCGCATTCAGCCGGGAAGCTGGGTCATCGGCCACGTGTACTCGACCGGGCGGCCTGTCCTGGTTCGTGATGTCCGCCGGATCCATGGCATGGCTCACGAGCACCGCGGTTATCGGACCTCTTCGTTCGCCGCCGTGCCGATGTTTGCGGGTTCGACGACCGTCGGGGTGCTGACCGCCACCGACAAGCGGGACGGCTCGCCGTTCACCCGCCGCGATCTGCTGACGCTGCGAACGGTCAGTGTCATGTCCGCGATGGCGCTCGTCGCGGCGCGCAGCCAGACCGAAGCCGGTCGGCTGGCGTACGCGGCAACCGTCGACGCGCTCACCGGCCTGCTGAACCGCACGTACCTCGACGGCCGGCTCCACCAGGAATTCGAACGGGCAAGGCGGGCCGCCAACCCGCTTGCGGTGGTGATGGCGGACGTCGACGACTTCAAGAAAATCAACGACACCTACGGTCACCAGACTGGCGATGCCGTTCTGCAGGTGGTCGGCGCTATCATTCGATCCGCGGTGCGAGTGTTCGACGTGTGCGCCCGGTACGGCGGCGACGAGTTCGCGATTCTGATGCCGAGCACCGACCACGGCAGCGCCGCCGCGTGCGCCGAGCGGATCAGGCGCCGCGTGTCAGAGTACCGTGGCGATCCCGTCGCGCCGCTTCTGCCGTCGCTGACGATGAGCGTTGGCGTGGCGGTGATCGAGGGAGGAGATACGCCAGCCGAGCTGATTCTGCGCGCCGACCGTGCCCTCTACCAGGCCAAGGCCGCCGGCAAGAATTGCGTCCGTGTGCACACGCCCGGGATGTCCCACCGATCGGGCTTCAACGACCAGGAGCCCGATGTCCGCGGTTGACATGAACGCCTGGGCGCGCCAGAAGCCTTCGGGCGACGGGCCCCAGGTCGAACTGCCGTACGTCCTCGTGGCGGACACGCACGTCGAGCGAGCGGCCATGTGTCTCGATGCCATTCGCCAGTTCAAGGCGGGCGTCCTGGTGGCGCGCGACGGCGAAGAGGCCACACGAATCCTCGAGCGCTTCGGTCCGCCGATCCTGCTGATCATCGACCTGTCCCTGTCGCGGCGCGATGGGTTTGCGGTCATCGAGGGGCTGCGCGCGCACCGCTGGGCGCGCACCGAAATCATCGCGTGGGCGGCGTTTCGCGAGCTCAGCGAGTTCGCCGCACAGCGGCTGTCGGGGCTCAACGTCCGTGTGCTGCGCGGCGCCGCGCCGGCGGACGTCGTGCAGGCGGCGATCGAGCGCGCCTTCGAACGGCATTCGAGCGCCACGGCGCCCATCGATGTGTCGGTCAGCCCGAGCGCCGAGGAGTTGCACGACATGATGACGGCGCTCGGCGAGAAAGCGCGGCACTTGTCCCGGACGCCGGGCGTGGCCGTCTACCTGCGGGCGCCGGGGAGCAGCCAGTTCCGGGCGGCCGTCACCTGGACCTCGGATGCGCCGATTCCCCACTCGCCGTACTACATGCCGCGCGTATTCGGGTGGATTCTCGAAACCGGCGAGGCGCTGGTGCTGCCCGATCTGGCGACGCAGCCGCTGACCGACACGCCTGCGTCGCTGCAGGACGCGGTGCGTGGACTCGTGGCGGTGCCGATCATCGGTTCGAGCCAGCAGATCATCGGCACGATCTGCGTCTTCGATCTGAAGCCGCTCGTCCTGACCGATCTGGACGTCGAGGCGCTGAAGACCCTCGGGCGTTCGGTGACCTTCGGGGGACAGCCGGCGCGCGTCGAGAAACGCGAGCCCGCACCCGAGCCTGCATACGAGCCGGTACCCGCGCCCGCGGCCCCGCCGCCCGCGCCACCGTCGGCGCCCCGAGATCTCAGCCAGATGCGTATCGAAGCGGCGCCAGCGCCGAGTGAGCCGGACCGCCGCGCCGATCCCGAGTGGCCCACGCCCTTGCTCGATCGCTTGAATGGAGAATTCGCCGCGGCACGCGAGCTGGCGCGGGCTCGTCGTGAAGAGCGTCAGGTCAGCGTCGTGCTGTTTGCCGTGTCGATTCCAAACGACGCCGACGTCTCCCGCCGTCCGCCCGCCGACGACCCGGCCGGCCTGGTCGCCGGTACGTTGGTGAAAACCATCAGGCAATCGGACCTGCCGATTCGGTGGAGCGGCGACGAGGTGCTGGTTCTGCTGCCGGGCCTGCCGCTGGATGAAGCGCGTCGTGTCGCCGAACGCGTCCGGGCGGCGCTCCAGGCGGGCAGCGGCCACCGCGCCGCGGTGTCGGCGGGCGTCGCCGAGCTGCTGACAGCGGAAACGTTCGGGGCGCTCGTGACGAGGGCGCGCGACCGTGTGCGGCTGGCGCTCGAACACGGTCACAATCGCGTTGCGTAGTTCTTGTAGGAGCTCAGAGCTACCGGGCGGGCCTACGCGCTGCGCACCCGATCACAGGTACAGCCTGACGATCGGATGTTGCGGGACGGTCGCCGCGATGACGCGCATCGGCATCGCCGTCTCCTCCCCCGCCAGGTCCAGCCGGATATCGACGCGGGTCGCGGCGGCAAAGGCCTCCCAGTAAAGCCGTGGCGCCGCGGCGAACGCCGACAGCGCGGGCCGGCCGTGGCGCAGGTCGTAATTGATATGCGCGCGGACCACTTTCAGAACCGTGTCCAGCGCCCCCTCCATCGTCGTGCCGGCCCCGGCGAGATCGTGTTCCAGGCCTCGCGCCGTCCAACTCCGGGGAGAGTCGGGAAACACAAGAATTCTCAGACGTCCCAGCGCCATTGGCGGAGATATCGGCCCGCTCCAGATCGGCCGATAGCCCTTTTCGTCAGCCAATGACGCAAAGTGTGTGTGCGCCCATCAGAATCGCACAACTGTGTTCCATTACAGAACCAGCCCACTAAACATTTCTTTTGCAGTTATTTGTGCTGACGAACACGCGGATCACCCTCTCGAAAAGTTGCATAAGGAGACATGGACCGTGCAATGCAACTGTCGGCCGACACCTCGCAGGACAAGTGCGGCGGAAATTCTTAAAGAGTTCTGTCGTCCTGGCCTCAGCTCGACCGGGATCTATTATTGCTAGGTGTAGTTACAGTCGCATAATGTCATATCGCGGGCGTTGAATATGGCCATCTCTTTTGAACCAGATCGTGCCCAGACGGGTTCGCCGACAGCCGCAAAACCTGCGGCGACCACGACTCAGGCACCTCCGAGCGCCACCGAGACCAGGCTCCGAATGATCATCGAGTCTGCCCCGGTCAGCCTCACGATTACCACGCAGGATGGGACCATCCTCGCGGCCAATGCCCGCTCGCTGCGACTGTTCCAGGTTGAAAAACTGGAAGGCCTGATCGGCACGAAGTTCGATCGCCTGATTTCCGCGGCCGATCGTGCAACGGTGTCGGCCGCCCTCGAAAATGTCTGCAAAGGCGCCGATGCGCATCTGACCTACCGGGTCGCCGATGGGGCGAGCGCCGGACGCTCGGTCGAGATGCGTGCCGTGCCGCTGCGCCGCGACGGCGCCGCGCCGGCGGTCTGCCTGACGGCGACCTGGGAAACGGCCGATGTGAAATCGCCGGCCCTAGCGGCGCCCGCGGCGACACCGAACACTCAAGCCCTCGAACAAGCGCTCGAAGAGGCTCGTACGGCCCTCGCGACCATGACAAGAACGCGCGAAGCCGAGCGGCTGGCCGTTGGCGATGCGCTCCTGCAGACCCGTCAGCGCCTTCAGGCAGCCCTCGCTGAGGCCGAGCAGCGCCACGTCGAGGCAGAGGAGCGCCTTGCTCAGGCCACGATTCAGTGGGCCGCGGAGCGCGAGTCCCTGAACGCCGACCTCGCCCAGGCCCGGACGGCTGGCGGCGCGGCCTCGTCGCAGCTCACGACACTGCACACCGAGCTTGCGCAGGCGCGCGACGCAGCCAGCGCCGCCGCCGCACGTCTCGAATCCTCGAATGCGGAGCTCGCCCAGGCCCGCGAGGCAGCCGGTCAGGCAGCGGCGCGGTTGAATGCCTCACAGGCTGAGCTGTCGCGCGCCAAGGAAGCCGCCGATGCGGCCGGGTCGCAGCTGGCCTCGTCGCGGAGCGAGCTGGCACAGGTCCGCGACGCGGGGAACGCGACCGCGGCACAGCTCGCCGCCGTCAATGCCGACCTCCTGCAGACGCGCGAGGCAGCAAAGATCACGGCCGCGCAGCTCGCGGCATCGAACGAACAGCGCCTGCGGGCCGAAGAGCATCTCGCGGCGTCGAACGAACAGCGCCTGCGGGCCGAAGAGCAGCTCGCGGCCAGCAATCGACGCGTCGAAGAACTGGAGCGCACCGCCAGAGAGCTGGAGGAGCGCTACGCCCAGGTGTCTGCCGATCGCCAGGCCGATCGACTGGAGTTCCACGAGATGGTACGGACCGAGCAGTCCAAGTACGACACGCTCCTGTCACATCAGGCCCGCCGCGAAGCGGCGCTCGCCGACATCGCGCGCCTGCTGCAGGATGCCGCGCTCCGCACCGAGCGGCTCCTCGGCGATCAGCCAGTCGACATCGCGTCCCAGGTCCAGGTACAGGTGGCCGCCGTTCTCCAGGCTGACCTGACGGGCCCAAAGTTGCCCTCGGTACCCGAGTCGGCGCTGCCCGAGCCGGCGCCGGCCGCCGAGCCCGCCGTGGTTGAGGAGGATTTGTGGCAGTTTTAGACGAACAAGACGATCGCCGGATGGCTCCGCGCCGGCCACTGAACGAGATCCCGCATGTCGCCGGCGTCAAGGTCTCGTCCGAAGCGGTTGAAGTGATCAACGCTTCGTCCAGCGGCTTGCTGGTCGAGGGTGGTTTCCCGGTTCGTCCCGGGATGTCGAGCTACGTGGACATCATCGAGGCGGCAGGCACGTCGGTGCGCGTCAGCGGCTCGGTGGTCCGGTGCCAGATCGCCTCGCTCGGCCCCCACAAGCCCCGTTATCGCTTCGCCATCGCGTTCGATCGCGCGGTGCCGATGATCGACCGCGGCGCGAACGAAACACCGGCGACCGAGTTCAAATTCGACTTCGTCATCGAAGACGCCGATGTCCAGGTCAATCCCGAATACGCGCTGAACAACTGGTAACAGCAGAACCCGACGCTGAGGAGCTTGGGCTCCTCAGTTCCTCAGTTCCCCAGTTCCCCCGTTCCTCAGCTTTTTAGAGGCTTTCCTGCGTCGCCTCCAGCGTCACGACGTTGAGGCGGTAGAACAGGCCTTCCAGGAAACGGCCTTCTTCGACCAGCGGCCAGATCGGACGCGTGGTCACCGACACAATCTGCACGGCGCCACGGCTGGCGTTCAGCCAGTCGTACAGCTCGATCTGCTGCGCCAGCGTCATCGCGGCGGGGTCTGACAACACCACCGTGCCACCCTTCGGTGCCGGCAGTTTCAGTTGACCCGGCAGCCGGCAGACGTACACCGGCGGCGCACACCAGGTCATCAGAGAATCCACGACCGATTCGGGTGGTCGGCCGCCGCACATGACCATCAGCGCGGGGCGCTGTCCGGTCGTGAGCAGGGACATCAAGAGGTTGGTGTCTGACGGGGACGAGAAATCCGTTGGATGCATGGTGATCACCGGCACACTCCAGTTTCGATTCGCCGGAGTAGTGTCGGGAGCCGCCTGTACGTTACAACGTGGCGGGCGGGGCGGCCGGAAACGTTGTGTAACATCTCACCCCTTCCCGACACTAACGGACTGAACGCGCCGGATTGCCCGTTAGGAGTCGCCCTGTGCAACACCGCCAAGTCCATGCGATAAGCTCCACCAGTGCGGCTGGAACGCCACAACTTCGACGCGGAATACATCCGCCGGCTGGTCGCCGGGGATGCCGAGACCGAACGTCATTTCACCCGCTACTTCGGCGAGCTGCTCGCGCTGAAGCTGCGGTCACGC
Source organism: uncultured Acidobacteriota bacterium (assembly GCA_963728825.1). Classification (GTDB taxonomy): domain Bacteria; phylum Acidobacteriota; class Vicinamibacteria; order Vicinamibacterales; family CAVVIG01; genus CAVREM01. The sequence goes on along the minus strand of CAVSLA010000002.1, from coordinate 368,556 downwards.
CTCCGGTCGCCGAGTCAGGTCGAGGATGCCCGGCAGGAGACCTTCGTCAGGGTCCTCTCCACTTTGAAGCAGAAAGGCGGGCTTGCCAGCGCCGAGAGTCTCGGCGCCTTTGTGAACGGCGTCTGCAACAACGTGCTGTTCGAGATGTATCGCGCCAATGCCCGGACCACGGCGCTCGACGAAGGGTACGACGAGGCCTCGCCGCGGACGTCGGCCGACGTCGATCTGATGGCCGGCGAAGAGCGGGCCGAGGTCCAGGAAGCGCTGCAGTCGCTTCCCGAGCGCGAACGCCTGCTGCTCAAATGGCTGTTTTTCGACGAGCGGGACAAGGACGAGATCTGCCGCGAGCTGCAGATCGATCGCAGCTACTTGCGGGTGCTGCTCCATCGCGCGAAGGGTCATTTCCGGGAACGCTTCGTCCTTCTTTCATCCAGGTGAACGCATGACCCACTCGGACGCGGTTCGCACGCTGGCGGCTGAGAGATATCTGCTCGACGAGATGTCGGAGATCGAGCGGTTCGCCTTCGAAGATCACTATTTCGACTGCGTCGAATGCGCCGACGAGGTGCGGACCGGCGCCACGCTGCGGCAGGCGGTCAAGTCCGGCATGCTCGAGAAGGACGCCGCGAGCCGTGTCGTGCCGATGCCGATCCGCGGCAATGCCGTGCTGCGCAAGTGGCGGCCAGCGGTGCTGGTTCCCTGGGCGGCGGCCGCGACACTCGCCTTGGCGGTCGGCTATCAGTCGGTCGCGCCGGCGCGCGGCGGACGGCTCCAGGTGCAGGCACTGACGCCGATCACCGTGCGGCCGGACAGCCGCGGGGCGATGCCCAGCGTGCGGATCCCGTCCGACGCGGACGCCGTCGCGCTGGCGATTGAAGTCGATGCGGCCAGCGGCAGCGAGTTGTCGTACGAGCTGCGGACGCTGTCAGGCGATCGCGTCGCACAAGGCCGTCTCACGGCACCCGCGGCTGGCGCTCCCCTCATGCTGCTCGTGCCGGTCTGGACACTGACCCCGTCGACGCAATACAGTCTTGCGGTCCGGGCCGCTGCCGACAGCCAGCTCATCAGTGAGTACCGCTTCGTGACAGAGGGCCCCTGAGTTCAGCGTCTACGTGCAACAGCCACACGCTATGGAACTGCGACGCCGGTTCGTATTCCGCGGAAACGCCGCGGCTTTCGGCGGCCGGTTCGTCAGGCCGGCCGACGTTACCTTGGAGATGCCCGGGGCGAGCTGCCTTCCCGGCGTCGGCGGTCGCTCCGTATGGACGATTGAGGGAGCGGAAGCGGCAAAGGCCAACGAAAAGTTCAAGGGATATCTCAGCTTCGAGTCAGCATCGACGTTTGCCGAGGGAAAGTTCGACGATCTCAAACAGGCGATCGAGTTGACACACCGCAAGGTGCGCGAAGAGACGTTGGCCACAACGACTTTGGTCCGCGCGGAGATCACGGGGCTCACAATCGGCAGCGAGAAGCGGGTCACTGCCGGCCGCCTGGCGGTCGCGCTCGAGTCCACCAATCCCAAAGACCGCGGCGAAGCGCCGATCAGCGTCACCGAAATCATCTTCGAAGACTTCAAGATCGATGGGATTCCATTGGCCGTGGATTTTGATCGGAAGGTGTTCAACGAACACGATACGCACGCCAAGGTCGTGCGCGCGGCAGCCAGCGACCAGTTCGGCGAAAAATACAGGAAACACTTTTTCGTGGGTGGTCACGTCACCGGACAGCCACGGACGGGCGGCGGCCGTCTCTCGAACCAGAAGCAGATCGTGGGGACGCTCGTCAGCGCTATCGATCGTAACCACCCGGTCGCGATCAAAGAAGAGGATCAGCCTCATCATTCAGTGTTTGTCGCCAACTTCGGTCGCATTTTCTTTGGCGAGGTCTTCATCAGCGAAAACACCCGCCGGGTCATGTTAGTGAGATTCGAGCTCGGCTCCGACGGAGGCGGCTCCGCCGGCGGCCCCGAGGTCGACACCAATGGCGGCTACTCTCCCTGATTCAGGCGCCGCGATCAGATGGCTCGTTGCCCTGCTGCTCGTCGCCCCGGCCTGTAGCCAATCGTCCAACAATTCCGCTCGCCCATTCGAGTCCGCACAGCAGGCATTGCGACGCGGCGCGCTGGACGAGGCCCTTTCACACGTCGCACGGGGCGTCGCCGCAACAGACACTGATCGCCAGACACCAGCGATCCACCAGCTTCGGCTGCTCCAAGTAGAAATCCTGGTCGCAAAACCCGATCTCAATGCGGCTGCGGCCCTCCTGGAGACTCCGGTCCCTGATGGTCCGGAATTCGCGGCATTGAGGGCGCGCGAACGGTACATGCGCGCGCGTGTCGAGGTAGGCCGTGCCCAGCTGAAGCAGGCGCTCGCGACGCTTGCGACCATCGACGATCTCGATCCCCCGCAGGATGTGCATATCGACGCCGAGGTGCTGGCCGGCCAGGCGCTGCTGCGGCTCGGTCGCGTTGAAGAAGGCCAGGCGCGGCTGAAGAAGGTTCTCGAGGAGGCCGAGCGCCGCGGCGATCGGTATCGTCAGGTGCTGGCCTTGAACAACCTCGGCATGAGCCTCGTCCGCAATCGACCCGATGAGGCGTTGTCGTGGTTCCAGCGCGTGCTCTCATTTCAGGATCTCGCGGAGATGAGCGTCTACGGCACCGCGATGAACAACGCCGGGGCCTGTTTTGCACGGCTGGGTCATCTGGAGCGCGCGGTCGCCATCCAGAAAGAGGCCGTCAGCATGCAGGAACGACGGGGGGCTGCCGGGCCCTACGAGCAGGCCCTCGGCGAGCTCGGCAGCACGTACCTCCTGGCCAATGATCTTCCCGAGGCCGTGCGCCATCTGACCGACGCGCTGGCGATTGCCACCAAGGCCGGCCTGATGAACGATGCGGCCATCTGGGCACGCAATCTGGCGGCGGCCTATACCGAACTGCGGCAGTGGGATGACGCCGAGCGCGCGACGGCGGAGGCGAGACGGTTGACGCCTCCCGAACAGACGGCACGCCTCGCGTTCAACATTCTCCATGAGGCCAATATCGCTCGCGGACGTGGCAACGATGAAGCGGCCGCGCCGCTCTACCAATCGCTCATCAACCGGAATGATCTGCCGAGCGTGCAGTGGGCTGCGCATGAAGGTCTCGGAGTGATCGCCAGGGAACAGGGGAATCCGCGCCGGGCGGCAGCGCACCTCGATCAAGCCCTCGCCATCATCGAACGGACACGATCAGATCTGTTGAGGGCCGACGACCGGCTGTCATTTGTGACCAGACTGACCCGGTTTTACCGGCAGTACGTCGATCTCCTGGTGGATCAGGGCGAGATTGAGCGGGCGCTGGCGGTGGCCGATTCGAGCCGCGGGCGCGTGCTGGCGGAACGGCACGGCGTTGCGACGCCGGCCGGCCAGAACCCGGCGCTGTATCGCCAGCTCGCTGCGCGCTCGAACAGCGTCTTCGTGTCGTACTGGCTTGGCTCGAATCGCTCCTATGCGTGGGTCGTCGACGCGAAATCCGTCCGCATGCACCGTCTCCCGAGTCTGCAGCAGATCGAACCGCTCATTCGCAAGCATCAGGAAGCGGTCCACACTGCTCTTGCCGATCCGCTGGCGACCGGTGGTCCCGGCGATCAGCTGAAACAGCTGCTGGTGACCCCGCTGCTCGACTCCTTGAAGCCGGGAACAGCTCTCATCATTGTCCCGGACGGCCCACTGCACGGCCTCAACTTCGAGACTCTGCCCGCGTCCGGAAATCCACGGCAGTACTGGATCCATGAAGTGGAGATTCAGGTTGCGCCGTCTCTTGGTCTGCTGAAGGCTCGACAGGAGTCGCCGCAAGCCCGCTCGTTGCTCGTGATCGGCAACCCGACGCCGCGCGATCCGGAATTCCCGGCCCTGCGTCACGCCTCGACCGAGATGAACAGCATCGTCAGCCATTTCGGCAGTTCGTCGCTCAGCTACGAAGGTCCACGCGCCTCACCGGTTGCACTGCGCGAGGCCGGCGCGGAGCAATTTTCGCTGGTGCACTTCACGGCACACGCGACGGCGAATCGCGAGAGCCCGCTCGACTCCGCCGTCATCCTGTCCGGCCCCGACGATGCGTTCAAGCTGTACGCGCGCGATGTGGCCGATCTGCCGCTGCGCGCGGAACTGGTCACCGTTTCGGCGTGCCGCAGCGCCGGCGAGCGCGTTTACTCCGGCGAAGGCCTGGTCGGCTTCGCGTGGGCCTTCTTGCGCGCCGGCGCCAGACGCGTCGTCGCCGGCCTGTGGGATGTGGACGATCGATCGACCGCCGAGCTGATGGACCTGATGTACGGCCGCCTGGCCGCTGGCGAACCGCCGCAACGCGCGCTGCGGGCCGCCAAACTGGCGCTGATGGCCAAAGGCGGCGTCACCGCCAAACCGTACTACTGGGGACCATTTCAGGTCTTCACCGTCTCCGCGAACTAGCCGCCGCGCAGGTCTCCACTTGACAAGCCAGTGAAGCAGTGGCACTTTGGGCGGCACTCATGGCGTGGGCGCCCATCCGCCGATTCCTGCTGCGGCTGCTGAATCTCGTCGCGCGGCGCCGCGCTGAACGCGAGCTGTCGCGCGAGGTCTCGGCGCATCTCGCTCTCCTCGAAGACGACCTCGTCGTGAAGGGCCTCACGGCGCCGCAGGCGCGCGCGGCCGCACTGCAGGCGCTGGACATCGCCCGCACGAAAGAGCGCCACCGCGAGGTACGCTCGTTCGCCATCATCGAACATGCCTGGCGCGACGTGCGCGACGCGGTTCGGGCTCTCGCCGCCCGTCCGGGCTTCACCGCAGCGGCGGTTGTCACCATCGCCCTGGGCATCGGTGCCTCGATCGCAATGTTCTCCGTCGCGTACGGCGCCGCGCTGCGGCCACTCCCCTATCCAGATCCCGATCGCCTGATCCGGTTGTACGAGGCAAACCCTTCACAAGGTCGATTCAAGCAGGAGGTCTCGGAGCCGGCTTTCTTCGCGTGGCGCAGAAGCATGTCGTCGCTCGAAGCCGTGGCGATGTACAGCAAACCCTCCATCCGTTTCCTGAATCGTGAGGATCCGCCCGCGGTCGCGATCATGGGCGTGTCGCCGGAGTTTTTCGAGGTGCTGCGCGTCAGCCCGTGGATCGGCGGCGGATTCACCCCTGATGCGTACAAAACGCGCGCGGACGATGTGATCTTGTCTGTACGGCGGCTGGCTGCGTTTGTTCGGCGGCCGGCGGGACGTCGTCGGAACAAGCGTCGAGTTCGCCGGAATCGCCGACGTCGACGCGTACACGATCGTCGGCGTGATGCCTGAAGACTTCCGCTTTGCGGAGCCGGTGGACATGTGGTATGCCGGTTTCATCCGTGAACCGACCAACCGCTCGGAGTGGAGTTCACGTGACGATCGCATCGTCGCTCGTCTCCGGTCCGACAGCACGATCGAACGCGTGCGCACCGAGCTCGAGGCGGTCGCCGCGCGGATTGCGGTCGAGCGTTCGGCGTCGAACGACGGATGGACCGTCACGGTCGAAGGACTTCACGAGTCGATCGTCGGCGGCTTTCGCCGCGTCTCGTGGTTCCTTCTCGCAACGGTGGTCGTGGTGCTGCTGGTCGCCATCCTCAATGTCGGCAGTCTGATGGTGGCTCACGCCGTCACGCGCGAACGGGAAACGGCGGTGCGCGCCGCACTCGGCGCCGGACGCCTCCGGCTGATGTCGATGCTGCTCGCCGAGGCGTCTGCACTGACGATCACCGGATCGCTCGCTGGCCTGCTCCTCGCCTGGTGGATGGTGCGCGCCTTGAAAGCCGCGGCTCCTCCAGGGATTCCCCGTCTCGATGCGATCGGGCTCGATTGGCAGGCGCTGCTGGCGGCCGGCGTCTCCATGGCGGTGATCATCGGCACGTTCGCCATCATTCCGCTGTGGCGCCGAGGCGACGGGCAGCTCGCGCTCCGGCTTCATACACGATCGGCAGGAGCTCGCACAGCGCCCGCCGGCTTCGCCGTGCGAACGGCGCTGACGATCGTTCAATGCGCGGGCGCCGCCGTGCTGGTCGTTCTTGCCCTGCTCTTGACGCGCAGCCTGGTGCAGCTGACGTCTGTGGATCTCGGGTGGAACCCAGCCGCCGTTGTCAGGCTGAATGTCTCACCGAGGATGCCCCGCATCTTCGAGTACGTCGGGTGGGCGGAACGGCTCGTCGCCGAGCTCGAAGCCATTCCTGAAGTTCGGCGTGCAGCGATCACGACGCAAGTACCCCTCTCGGCCGATTGGTATCCATCGCCTGTCCGGAGCGGCGGCGGTGAAGAGCGCTGGTCTGCGGTCGTCCACAGCGTGACCGACAACTTCTTCGACACGATGGGAATCCAGCTCCTGAGCGGCCGCCTGTGGCAGCCGGACGATCGGCCGACGGATGCGGAGCTGACCGGCCGCGGCCGCCAGATCCAAGGCGTCGCAGTGGTCAGCGCGCAGACCGCTCGAACGCTGTGGCCGGATCGGCCGGCAATCGGCGAAACGATTTCGGCAAGTGACTTCCTCGACAGCGTGCCCGGGCGTGTCGTTGTCGGCGTCGTCGAGGACATTCACTTTCATGCCGTCGGCGAACCCCCGGCGCTCCACGTCTTCATCCCATGGGCGCAGCGACCGACCGGACGTCCTCGCCTGCTGGTCAGCACGCGCGACACGACCGACGCGAGCCTCGCGGCCGTTCGCACCGTGGTCGAACGCTTCGTGCCGGAGACACGCATCGAATCGATCGTCCTGCTCCGAGATCTTGTCGGCCGGGCGACGGCGCAACCGCGCTTCACGAGCCGCATCGTCGCCGCGTTCGGGGGTCTGGCGCTGGCGCTCGCGGCGGTCGGCATCTACGGAACGCTGTCATATCTGGTCCGCGCCCGCACCCGCGAGATCGGCATCCGGCTGGCGCTTGGCGCGCCGCATCGGGCGATCGTCACGAGCGTCCTGACGCGCGCCATGGTGCCGGCGATCGGCGGCGCAGCAATCGGACTCGTCACGGCAGGCGGGCTCGCGGGAGCATTTCGCGCTCTGCTCTTCAACGTCGACCCGCTGGATCGTGGCGCCTTCGCAGCCGGCGCGCTCGTCCTCCTCGTCGTGGCGCTGGCCGCAGCCCTCCTACCCGCCCTGCGCGCCGCCCGCGTCGATCCGGCGCACACGCTTCGGGCGGAATGATAAACGTCGTCACTGAAGCCGCCCCTGCGTCAGAAAAGGCCGCGCGGCGGAAAGGCGCGCTCCAATGCGGCGCCCACCCGGTCCCTCGAGAACTGGCGATCCTCGCATAAGAACTGTATGACGCCCGCACGGTCGGGCTCGGTGAACTCAATCGCGTAGTCGTCGCTGACCGACGGCTGCAAGTAAATCTCGCGCACCTCCGAGACGTCACCGACCGCCTCGCGGACATCGGACGGCAGGTCTTCGATCCGGCCGTGCTCCTGGACGAGCCGCAAGGCCTTTTTGGGACCGATCCCTTTGACGCCCCGGTTGAAGTCGGTGCCAATCAGGATGGCGAGATCGACGAGCTGCGACCTCGTGATCCGCCACTCGTCGAGCTGACGCTGCAGTTCGATGACTTCCGGGACGATCGGACGGAACGTCCCCTGGCTGGGCAAAAACTCCTTGCCCGAGATTGTCAGGAACCGGACGAGGCGCGGCGCGCCGAAGAGCAGCGTGTCGTAATCCTTGCTCGCCGCGGCCCACACGGCCGGTTTCTGCGCCATGTAGGCGGCCTGCGCCTCGCCTTCTGCCGGCGCCTGAACGGTCGGGATGCCGAGCAGGCGCAACAGCTCGCGCGCTTCGTTCACCATCTCACGCGTGAGCCTCGAGGTCATCGTCGCTTTGGCATACGCCTCCGGCAGATCGCCTCGCGCGAGCGCCGCGGCGTATTCGCGCTGAAACCGTTCCTTCACGGCGCGGCGCTGTTCGAGCGCGGCCGCCTTGCGCGGCGGCGGCACGCCGTCGAAGACGAACACCAACCGCAGCCCATGCTCCGCGATAAGACGGGTGGTGCGAAAAAACAGCCCCGACAAATGTGACGTGACGCGGCCGGCCGCGTCTCGCAGTGGCGTGCCGTCGCGCAGCCGGATCAACGCCAGAAACTGGTACAACTCGCCATTGCCATCGACCGCCAGCACTCGCTGGCGGAGGTGATCCAGCGCAATCGGCTGCTTCGTGATGATCGGGGTGAGGACGACTCCCACGGGGCGATCGTAGGACAGGTCGGCAGCCCTGCGGCGTAAGGCTGATCGTTGGCGAACGGTTTAGCCACTCCGCCCGTCTAACGGACCATGTCGATGCGCGCGCTCCCGGCAGCTGCCCTCACCTCGTTCGCCCTCACCGGCCAGCTCCTCGCGCAAACGCCCCCATCATTCGAGGCTCGTCAGGCCCTCCAGCCGCCGAGGATTGACGGCGTGCTCGGCGAGACCGAATGGGGTGACCCCGTCGTTGCAGACGACTGGTTGTCGTACAACCCGCTGCACGGCGACCGCGTGCCTCAGCAGACCACCGTCTGGGTGAGCTACGACGCCGACGCGTTGTACTTCGCCTTCAAGTGCGACGACCAGGAGCCCGGCGGCATCAAGACATCGATTACGCGCCGCGACAACATCTGGCAGGACGACTGGATCGGTCTCAGCCTCGACGCGCTCGGCACCGGCCAGCAGGCGTATCACATGATGGTCAACGCGAGCGGCGTGCAGGCTGACATGCTCCAGAGCGCCGCGGGCGGCGAAGACAGCGCGCCCGACTGGATCTGGGATAGCGCCGGACGCGTCACCGACTCCGGCTACGTCGTCGAAATCCGGCTTCCGCTTCAGAGCATTCGATTCGGCGGCGGGCTGAACACCAGAATGGGGATTCTCTTCTGGCGCCGCGTCAGCCGGCTGGGCGTATCGGTCGCCTGGCCGCCGCTGGCGCCTGGCGTGTGGGTGTTCGAGCGCCACGCGGCGCTGCGTTTCGCCGATCTGCGGCCGCGCCCGCCGCGCGAGATCCTGCCGAGCGTCACCTATGGCCGCACCGAAACTCGCGACCTACCGAACCGGTGGACCACGACCGATAAGGGCGACCTCGGCTTCGGCGGCAAGATCGGCCTCAGCTCGACGATCACCTTGGATGCCACGGTGAATCCCGATTTCAGCCAGGTCGAGAGCGACGCCTTTCAGGTGGAAGTGAATCAGCGGTTTCCGATCTTCTTCGGCGAGAAGCGACCCTTCTTCATGGAAGGCGCCGGTATTTTTGCGCTCGCGGGCAGCGGCAACGGCGACAACAGCCTTCGGACCGCGGTGCACACTCGGCGGATCGTCGATCCGATCTTCGGCGCCAAACTGACGGGCAGCGCCGGACGGGTCAGCTTCGGCACCCTGTCGGCGATTGACGAAGCGGTGCCGGCCAACGCCCAGGATCCGACTGCGGAGGGCAGCCGGGTCTTCAACATCGGCCGCGCGCAGTACAGCCTCGGTCCGGGCAATTATGCGGGCGCGCTCGTGTCGGACATGACCTCGGACGAAGGCTACAACCGCGTCGTCGGGGCCGATCTGCGATGGCGGCTGGGGCCGACGCAGCGCCTCGATGCGTTCGCGCTCGCATCGAGGTCGCGCGGGCCCGAGGAGTCGAACCCGAGCGCGGGCATCGGCACCCAGATCACCTACAGCTACGACACGCAGAAGTGGGTGGCGATTGGCTCGGTCGAACATTACGACCCTCAATTTCGAATGGCGACCGCCTTCATCAACCGTGTCGGCATCACCAGCGCCTGGAGCTTCGTCGACCGCAGCTTCTATCCTGACAAAGAGCGGTACCCGTGGGTCCGTCGGGTGTCGGTGCTGTCATTCACGCAGGGCGGCCGCGATCTGGCGGCGGGCGGCAACGATCTGCTCGAGGTCGTCGGCATGCGATTCAACTTCACACGGCAGGGCTTTCTTCGCGTCGATCAGACGTTCGGGTTCGAGCACTGGCAGGGCGAGCGGTTCGACCGCGGCCGGCTCCGCGGCTTCGGCAACGTGCAGCTCTATCGATGGCTGTTCCTGGAAGGCAACGTCTCGGGCGGCCTCGCCGTGTTCTACGACCCGATCGCGCCATTCCAGGGACGCTCGCGCAGCATCAGCGGCGGCTTCAGGCTTCAGCCGAACGGACGTTTTCAGCAGTCGCTGAACTACAACCGCGTCGCGTTCGATCGAGAGGCGACCGGCGACCGCGTCTACACGGTCAACATCCTCAACGCGAGAACCACCTACCAGTTCACGCGCGCGTTTTCGCTGCGCGCCATCACGCAGTACCGACAACTCGCGGCATCGCATTCTCGCCGACTTCCTCTCCTCGTACGAGCCGCGACCCGGGACGGTGGTCTATGCGGGGCACGGCTCGTTGATCGAAGAGCGCGAATTCACGGACGGCCAGTGGGTGACCGGTCTGGGTCGGTACCAGGCGAGCCGCCGCGGGCTGTTCTTCAAGACGTCCTATCTGCACCGGTTCTAAAAAGGGGACGGGGATAGTTTCCGCAAGTTCTTGCGGCGGAAATCATCCCCGTCCCCTTTTTCGGGGTAGGATGCGGCCTCAGGAGGCCAGCCATGCGTCACGCCCTGTTCATCCTGCCCGCGCTCGCCCTGTCGGGGGCCACGCTCCTTTCGCAAGCGCAGCCCGCCGCGCGGCCGACACAGACGCCACGGCCGGTCGCCACCGCAGCGGCGCGCGACACGGTGCGCGGCGGCTTTTCCGTCCAGCGGCTGGAACGGCTCGATGCGCTGCTGCAGCAGTACGTCGACGAAAGCCGGATTGGCGGCGCGGTCGCGCTCGTGCTGCGCGATGGCAAGCCGGTCTACGAGAAAGCGGTCGGCTGGGCCGACAAGGAAGCCAACCGGCGGATGACGACCGACACCATCTTCCGGATCGCTTCGCAGACCAAGGCGATCACCAGTGCCGGGATCATGGCGCTCATCGAGGAAGGCAAGATCGGCCCCAACGATCCGGTCAGTCGCTTCATCCCGGCCTACGCGAAAACTCTGGTCGCCGTGCCCGGCGACAACGGTCAGATGACGACCGTTCCGGCGCGTCGCCAGATTCAGATCCGCGATCTGCTGACCCACACCGCGGGCATCTCCTACGGCACCGATCGACTGATGGCGCCGCTTTACGAAGCCAAGGGCCTGGGACCGGCGGCGGGATTCGGCTGGTACACCGCGGACAAGGACGAGGGCGTCTGCGACACGATGGAGCGCCTGGCGTCGGTGCCCTTCACCTCGCATCCGGGCGAGCGCTACGTCTACGGTTACAACACCGACATCCTCGGCTGCGTGATCGAAAAAGTCTCGGGGATGCCGCTCGACGCATTCCTGCGGACGCGCATTCTGGATCCGCTCGACATGCGCGACACGGCCTTCTTCCTGCCCGCCGAAAAGCGGACCCGTCTCGCCGCGGTCTATTCGAGCACCAATGGGGTGCTGGCCCGCGCGCCTGAAGGGCCGCGTGGCCAGGGCCACTACGTCGACGGCCCGCGGCGGAACTTCGCTGGCGGCGCCGGCCTGATGTCGACGGCGCGCGACTACTCGCGGTTCCTCGAGATGATCCGCAACGGCGGCGCCTTGAACGGCGTGCGCATCCTCGCGCCGCGCACCGTGGCGCTGATGACCCACAACCAGATCGGCACGTTGCACTCGACCGATGGACGCGGCTACGGATTCGGGTTCCAGACGACCGATCGCGTCGGCGCCAACGGACTCGACCCGGTGGGAGCGTACGGATGGGCGGGGGCCTACGGGTCGATGTATCGTGTCGACCCGAATTCGAACATCACCCTGCTGATGATGATCCAGTTGCTGCCGCAGAACACCGATCTCGGGCAGCGTTTCCCGACACTGGTGCATCAGGCATTCGTCGACGAAGCGCCGATCGTCGTGCGCCCGCAACCGACAACGCAGCCGTAAGTCGGGAACTGAGGAACTGAGGAACTGAGGAACTGAGGAACTGAGGAACTGAGGAACTGAGGAACTGAGGAACTGAGGAGCTGAGGAGCTGAGGAGCTGAGAAACGGGTACGGAAGGGTACGCGGTTGCAGATACTGCAGGTCTAAAGTCGTAAGGAACTAGCAGAATCTTCTACGCGTAGCCGAAGGCGTTGCATTTTTCCTCGAAACTTCGCCGGCATGCGGCGTGCGTCGTTCAGCTAACCGTGGGAGGGCAATTCGACGATCTTCGGGCGAGGACGAAACGATTTGCTTTCGAGGTGATCGACCTGGTCAAGGTCCTGCCTCGAAATCCGGCCGCTGACGCGATCGCACGACAGCTCATTAAGTCCGCAACCAGCGTCGGCGCCAATCACCGCGCGGCTGGACGCGCGCGCTCCCGACGCGAATTTATCGCCAAGCTCGGTCTCGTCGTCGAAGAAGCCGACGAGGCCGAACTCTGGCTGGAGGCACTCCTGCGGTGCCATCTCGCGCCTCGAGAGACCACGGAGCGCCTTTACCGCGAAGCCGCCGAACTGCGCGCAATATTCGTCAAATCTCTCGCTACCGCGCGATCTCACTTGCGCGCACTCCGACGACGACTGCACTGTCATTCTTGCTGCTGCTCCTATGCGTAATCTTCTTCTGATCGCTTCGTGTCTCGTCTCCGTCCCTCCGTCACTCCGTAGCTTCTCAGGTCCTCAGGTCCTCAGGTCCTCAGCTTTCAGAAGTTCACCTGAGCACTGAACTTCACCAGCCGGCCGACGAGCGTCGAGGTCGGCGAGGTCCACGCCCCACCGGTCGTTCCGCTGTAGCGGGCGTTGGTGGCCAACACCGGCCGGGCGTTGAAGGCGTTGAACAGATCGACGATGCCCTGGACGTGCGTCTTACGGACGGTCACGCCCTTCGCGAACCGGACGTCGAACTGCGTATAGCGGTCCTCGAAGAGGATGTTGCCCGGCAGGAAGTTGATCACCTGCTGCGCGGTGCAGGTGGCGGCGCCGCGGCATGATGCGAGGTCGCGCCCGAGCGACTGGCGGATCACCGCGTTGGTGTACGAGAAGTTGCCGCTGTTCGACGTCCCCGGATACGACTGCATGTTCGCACTGGTCTGGATGCCCCACGGCAGGTTGTAGACGGCCGCGACCTTGTACTGCGCCTGGAACGGCGAGTCGGGGTGGCAGAACGAGTCGATGCGCGGCGACCCGAACGAGACCTGCGGGTTGTCGGCAACGACGTCGCAGTTGTTGGTCGCCGTCCGCCCGGTGTTCATCCCGCCGCTGACCAGCAGGTTGGCGAGGCGCGCCTGCACCGTCACGTCGAGGCCATCGTAGACCTCGGTCTGCGTACCGAACTTGTCGGCGCGCGAAATGAGGGTTTGCGTGACGCCGAACATCGGCACGCTGACGTCGAAGTTGCCACAGACCGGGATGCCACCGCCGCCCGGCAGCCGGGAATCGCTCGGGGCCGGCACGCAGAACTCCGTGAAGTCGGCGGGCGTCACCGCCGTGTTCTCGGTCACGGTGAAGTTGCCGTACCACGTCCGGAAGTAGCCGACGTTCACCGCCAGCCCTTCGCGCAGCTGATGCTGCACGGCGGCGCTGAACTGCCAGTTGTAGCCGCGCACTCCCCACCCGCGCAGCACGTCGTCGGCATATTGCGTGGCGTTGGGATTGTTCTGCCCGAAGTTCAGGTTGCTGACCTGCTGGCACTCGCCGTTGAGGAGCGTGTTGCTGAGGTCGCAGTCAGGCACGTAGTTGCCGCTGCGGGGGTCGCCGACACCGAAGTGGTAGTCGTTCCAATTGCGCGTCACCGAATAGATGGAGGCATTGATCGGGTGCAGCGCCGACGCGATGTCGACCGCCTGGCCGGCGACGAACTTGCCCAGGTTCACCTTCACCGCCGTGTTGCCGTTTCCGAACACGTCGTAGGCGGCACCGAGCCGTGGCACGATGTCGTGCCAGCACGGCAGGCAGGTGATCTCCGGGAAGTTGCGCGCCGGAACGAACGGGCCGGCCGGCAGATTGGTTTCCTCTGCCGCCGCGTTGAGGTAGTCGTAACGCAGCCCGAGGTTCAAGGTCAGTCGATCGATCGTCCACTGGTCCTGCGCGAAGATGCCGAGCGCCGCCTTCAGCCGTTCCTTCTCGAGATTCGGCGTGGCGTACTGCACGATCGAGTTGGGGATACACGGGTTGATGTACGGACCCACGGTGCAGTTGCCGCTGAAGTTGTAATCCACGCTGCCGGGCGGTGCCTGCTCGTGCCGCCGCCAGCCTTCCATGATCTGCACGCCGGTCTTGAAATTGTGGCTGCCGGTCACGTAGGAAACCGCAAACCGCTGGTTCGACTGATCGGTGACCTTGTGACCGTAGGTCCCGAAGTTGTAGAACCCGCCGTTCGAGCGGTAGCGGAAGTTGCGGTCCAGGCCGACGACGGAAATCTGGTTGTTGGCGCCCTGCGGCAGCGTCTCGGTCGGCATACCGATGTATTTGAAGATCAGGGTCGTCGCGCCCGCCTCGAACAGCAGCCGGTTGGTCCGCGGGTAGCTCCAGGTGCCCTGCAGGATGTAGTTCGGCGGGCCGAAGTCCCACCGATAGGTGCCCTCCGGCGCTTGCGCACCCGTCAGCGCGCCGTGGCACACGCAGTTCTGCTCCATGTCCCAGGAGAGATTCAGCTTGTGCTTGTCGTTGACCTGCCACGTGAGGCGCAGGTTGTGGTGGCGGTTCGTATTGTCGTTCACCGCCGGACGACTGAGATCGGGCTCATAGATCCAGGCCGAGGTGTCCTTGCTGTAGTAATTGTTCGGTACGAAGCTGGAATTCCCCCACCAGCGCTGCGCCGAGAAGAACCACATCTTGTCCCTGAGGATCGGTCCGCCGACAGACCCGCTGTAGTCGTAGACGTGGTCCACCGCGCCGATCGTCGGCAGACCGCGCGCCTGGAGATCCGACGGCACTGACGTGCTGTTCAAGTCGTTGTTGGTGTAGCCGGCGTAGAAGTAGCCGCTGAAGTTGTTGCCGCCGGACTTCGGGATCAGGTTCACCTGCACCCCGCCCAGCTCCCACTCGGCGGAGTTGCCGCCCAGCTGGATGACGATCTCCTCGGCGCCGGTCGGGTCGTAATAGAAACCGGTCCCCGCGTTGCCGGCCTCCATCGAGTTCCACCGCATGCCATCGATGACCCGCCGGGTATCGCCGCCGCGCGAGCCATGAATGGTGAATGTCGCGCCGGCATCCGGTCCGCTGCTGCCGCCGACGTCGGTCGATCGCGACGCGCCGGGCGTCAGCGCGGCAAAGTTGGTCCGGCTGGTCGGAACCGAATCGAGCAGCTCGCGTGTGATGACGCGCTGCTGGATGACGTTCTGGGTGTCGACCATCGGCGCCGCGCCCGACACCGTGATGGTTTCTTCGAGCGCGCCAACGCGCATGTCGACGTTGACCGAGGCCGTGAACCCCGCGGACAGCTCGATGCCATCGCGGCGGATCGTGTTGAACCCGGTCAACGTAAACGTCACGGTATAGGAGCCGGGACGCAGGTCGACGATCTTGTACTGGCCCTCCGCGTCGGTGACGACGGTCCGGACCTTTTCGATCAGAGCGGGACTGGCAGCCTCGACGGTGACGCCAGGAATGACGGCGCCAGAAGTGTCTCTCACCACGCCCGCGATGCCACTCGCGCCCTGTGCCGAGACGATGGCCGGCAGCAGCACGACCAACCACACGAACCCGACGACTTTCCAACTCCTCATGAGTCCTCCTGCGCCGCGCGCGTCGTTTTTCGAGCGCTCATGATGTGCGCGGTCGGACCTTCGCGCAACACAAAAAGCCGGCGCGCTCAGGCGTTAAGAGATCGTAAAAGGCGGCGTGACTGGAATCAGGTATGTCTACTTGCCCCGTGCCAGCTCGGCAGTCCAGTTCTGCACGATGGTCAGCTCGGTGATGACGTCGGAACGACGCGGGCGCGCTTGCAGCATCAGAAACCGCTCTCCGTCGCCGCTCACGTCATAGCCGCGGTCTGGATTGTTCATGCTGTAGCGTCCGGAGAAAAGTCCCCGGGGTGGACCAAACGTCAGGCTCGGTTGCGTGGTGACGGTGACCGCCATGACCTCGACGTCCGATTCGCCTGTCCCTCTCGCCTGTCCCTCCGTGGTCGGGCGGGCGTAGAAAAGCTCTCGACCGTCAGCCCGCCACACGGGCGACCCCCCGCCCGTGGTCGACACTTGAAAACGGGGACCGGGCCGCGGAAAGGCATCGACGTACACCTCCAACCGGCCGGACTCTTCCGAGTGGTAGGCCACCCAGCGGCCGTCGGGCGACACGTCGAGGCCGCCCAGGCCGGGTATGCCGTCGTAGATCGCCGAGGGTGCGCTCTTCTCCACTCGGTCCTGAATCCAGACGGTTGGCCGGCCCACGGCGTCGCTTTGGATGGAGTAGTAAAACAGGTGGCGGTCGCCGGGCGTCCATCCGGCTGGAACGAGGTTCAGCGGACCGGTGACCAGAACCTCAGACGATCCGCCGCCGTCGGCACGCGTCCACTGCAGGTTGTTTCCACTCGTGCCGGTCCCGTAGGCGATCCGCTGACCGTCGCGATTCCAGATCGGCGCGAGGCTCCGGCCCGCAGCGATCAGCTTGCCGAACGTCCCCCGCGCAAAGCTGTAGATCCAGACGCCGCGATCGCGGCCGACTGTGGCAAGAGCCAGCGATGTCCCGTCGGGGGAGAGGTGCATCGTTCTGAATTCGTGCGGCGGAATCGGCAGCGGTTCCCCACGACCGGTTCGATCGAGCTGCAGGACGGTATATTCAGCAGGGGGATGGATGCCGCCGGCGACGTAGGCCAGCGTGCCGGTGGTCGAGACGCTGACCTGCATCGCACCGGTATCATTCGGCAGACCGGCGAGGTAGGCGGCCTGCATCACGTCGGACACGACGCCCAACGGCCCACCTGTCACTGCGAGCCGCTTCACGTCGAACGGAACGGCCAGCAACGCGCCTTCGCGGACATAGAGCAGGTGCCCGCTCGAGACGTAGCGTGCGTCGGCGCCGCCGTCGACCAGCAGCGTCGACGCGCCGCTGCGGCGCGAGTACACCCAGACCTGCGTTTCATCCCAGCGCGGGAACCGGCTGCGAGTCACGGTGAAGAGCACCGCGTCGCCTCCGGGCAGCACGTCCGGCAGGCGATGGCTGACTTCGGACCGTTGGCTGTTCAACGTGGTCAGCTGGCTCGGCATGCCGCCGGCGGACGACACTTCGAACAGTCCGCCTGTAATCCGCGCAAAGACGATGCGCCCGTCGTCGCCCCAGCTGACGCCGAACAGCTGTTGCGAGGCCGCGACCAGAACGCTCGGCCCGCCGGCGAGCGGCACCTTGCGGAGCTGGCCCGCGGCCCAGTAGCCAACCCACTGTCCATCTGGCGAAAAGAACGGAGCGACTGCGTCCGTCGTGTCTGGAATCACGGTTGCCATCGACTGGTCGAGCGGCCTGACATACAACGCACGCTGGCCCTTCTGGACAGCCGAGAACACCAGCCGCCGGCCATCGGGCGACAACGCGAATGCCGTGCGAGTGGGGCGGCCCGCGGTCGCGCCGCCAATCTCATCCGCCGGCGACACGCTCATCTGAAGACGCGTCACGGGCACGGTGGCCACGGGCGTCCGGAGTGAAAGCAGCCAGATCGCGGCGGCGCCCAGCACGGCACCAGCCACGAGCGTCGGTAACAGATGGCGGATCGCAGATGGCGATCGGACCGCCTCAACTGTCCCGGACGAGATCGACGCGAGCGCTTCGTCGATCTGAAACGCGACGACGGCGATGTGCGGCAGGCGCTTGTTCCGATCCTTCTCGAGGCAACGGGCCAGCAGTCGTCGGACGCTCGCGGGGGTCGATTGCGGCAAGGCACTGAGATCTGCTTCACGCTGCAGCACGCGGGCGAGCGTGTCGGCGACATCTTCGCCCTCGAAAGCGCGGCGTCCCGCCAGCATCTCGTACAGGACGCAGCCGAATGCCCAGACGTCCGACCGTTTGTCGACGGCAATGCCGCGCGCCTGCTCCGGACTCATGTAGGAGGGCGTGCCGAGGATGACCCCTTCCCTGGTGTCGCCAATCGTGGAGGCCGCCGATTGATCGTTCGAGCCGCCGTCAGCCGCCGTCGCCTTGCCCAGTCCGAAATCGAGCACCTTGACGACACCCGCGGACGTGATCTTCACGTTCGCCGGCTTCAGGTCGCGGTGGACGATCCCCTTGTCGTGCGCGGCGTCGAGCGCGCCGGCGATCTGCTTCGCAATCTCGAGCGTCTCGGCGAGCGTGAGACTCCGCGTCGTGGAGCGCACCAGGCGCTCCGCGAGCGTTTCACCATCCACCAGCTCGAGCACCAGTGCGCGGATGTCGGCCGACTCCTCGATCCCATAGATCGCACCGATGTTCGGATGGTTGAGCGCCGCCAGCAGCCGCGCCTCGCGGGTGAAGCGCGCGAGGCGTTCTTCGTCGGCGGTAAAGGACTGTGGCAGCACCTTGATCGCGACATCGCGACGCAGCCGGGCGTCGTGGGCGCGATAGACCTCGCCCATGCCACCGACGCCGAGCCGCGCCGTCACGCGATACGAACCCACCTGGCGGTCGATGAGACTGCGTTCGGAGACCAACCCGGCCAGGGCCACACCGGAGGGCGCGAGCGCCTGCCCCTGGGTATTCGCCTCGAGCAGGGACTCCAGCTCGCGGCGCAGATCCTCGTCGCCGATACACGCCGCGGCCAGAAACGCTCCGCGTGATTCGGGGTCCCGGGTCAGTGCCTCGTTGAACAGGCGCGAGATCTGCTGCCAACGGTCTGGCGTCATTGAGGGTGTCACGAGCCGGGCGTGCTCATTCTACGCTTCAACCCCCGGTCTTCAGAGATTGCCGGAGTATCATTTGCACCGATGCCGCCGCTCGTCCGGTCCGGCGCGATCTTCGTCGCAATCGTTTGCGCGGCAGCGCTTTGCTCGCCGCGGAGCAGTGCGAGGCAGGCCAAAATCCCGCAGGCGCTCGATGCCTCGGACGTCATCCCCTACTTCATCGCTGACGGCAGCGGACGGGCCGGGTTCCGTTCTACCGATCGTGAGCTGGCTGGTTGGGCACTCGACGCCTGGCGGCGCCACGCCGGCGGCACGCTGCGTCTCGTCGCCGCTCCCGAGGCGAGCGCGCTCGTCCGTCTGTATTGGGCTGACCCGACGGGGGGTCAATACGGCGAGATGCGGCCGCTCATCGTCGGCAGCCGGCACGGGGCGGCCGTCTACATCCGGCCTGACATGGACGGGCTCGGCCCGGAGATCGCGCGTCGCGCCGGACAGGACGATCTGCTGCGCGACAGCATCGTGTATCTGACCTGTCTTCACGAGCTGGGCCACGCGCTGGGGCTGCCGCACACCGCCGCCTTCGACGACATCATGTACTTCTTCGGCTACGGCGGAGACATCGTCGAGTACTTCAACCGATACCGCCGGCAGCTGCGTTCGCGGGCGGACATCGCGCGCGTCGCGGGCCTGTCGAGCGGCGACCTCACTCGTCTGAAAGCACTATATCCCGCGCCGTAGCGTGCGTAGGGCGGTGCCTCTTGGCACCACCCAGCGTCCGTAGGGCGGGCCTCTCAGGCCCGCCTTGACAAATCAGTGCCAACTATTTAGCATGTGCTAAATAGTTAGCATATGGTCTCCCCTGCCAAGCACCTCACTAAGCGCGAACGACAAATCATGGATGTCCTCTTCAGGGAGGGCACGGCAACGGCGGCGGCGGTTCGCGCCCGCATGCCCGATCCGCCCAGCTATTCCGCGGTCCGAACGCTCCTGCGCATCCTGGAAGACAAGGGGCACGTGCGCCACAAGCGGGATGGCATCCGCTACGTCTACGCGCCGACCGTCGCACCCGACCGGGCGCGTCGTTCGGCACTCAAGCACATCATCGACACGTTTTTCGGGGGGTCCGCCTCGCGCGGCATGGCGGCGCTGTTCGAGCTGAGCGGCGGCGACCTCGACGAAGCCGAGCTGACGCGGTTGCGGCAGTTGATCGATGAGGCACGGAAGAAAGGACGATGACCATGCAGGCGAGCTTTCTCTTCCCGCTGGCAATCAAGGCCACCTTCATATTGCTCGCGACGTCGGTCGTCGCCCGGGCGATGACCCGCAGCTCCGCGGCCGCGCGCAGCAGCGTGTGGGCTTCCGGCCTGTGGTTGGTCGTGGCGCTGCCGGCTCTCATGATGGTAGCGCCCGCGTGGTCCCTGGCGGTGCTGCCGGCCCCGACGCCCAAGGCCGAGGTCGCCACCGTCACGTTCATGCCGTCTCTCGGCGAAGGGCGGCTCGGCGGCTCCGCAGAGACACGAACCATTCAAGCGCCCAGTGGCCCGCTCGTATCGACGAGCGCCGGCGCCGTGCTCTCTAAAAAAGCCGGCCGGATTGTCGCCGCAGCCTGGCCGATCGCCGCTGTGCTGTGGTTGCTCGGCACATTGCTGGCCCTGGCTCGAGTCGCCGCGGGGTTCGTCTCCGCTGCACGCCTCACGCGACAGGCCGAACTTCTGCAGGATCCCGATTGGCTGGCGGAGGTGGCTCAGGGTTGCGCCGATCTCGGCGTGCGTCGCAGGCCCAGGCTCCTGGTGTCCAGCCGTGTGACGGTGCCGGCGGTCTGTGGTGTGCTCAGTCCGGCGCTGCTGCTGCCGGCCGAGAGCCGCGACTGGTCGCCCTCGTGCCGCCACGTGGTCGTGCTCCACGAGCTCGCGCATCTCAAACGTCGCGACTGCGTCCTCCAGCTGCTCGCCGAAAGCGCCTCCGCCCTGTACCTGGTTCCACCCGCTGGTGCATCTGGCCGCCGCGTGGCACCGCGAGGAGCGCGAGCGGGCGTGCGACGACGTCGTGCTCGCCGCGGGGACAGCCCCAACCACTTATGCAGACCATCTGGTCGACCTGGTGCGGGCTGCGGTCCCGATTCCGTCCGCGCCAGCCGTGGCGTTCGGCACACCGTCGCGCTTGAACCAGCGGATTCGCGCAATTCTCGACGACGGCCGATATCGAACGGCGCCGACCGTGGCGACTCTGGCGGCCGGCGTACTGACCGCCACGGCGGTGGTGACGGTGCTCAGTGGCGCGCGGCTCATGGCGCAGCCGTCGACCCCACGCCCGGTTGGCGATCACAGAGGCGGGGTCGTCACGCGCGATATTTCTGCGGAGACGCGCCAGCGCGCCGCCGAAACCCTGGCGGTGGCGCTGCGCGACAGTGAAGAGGAAATTCGCAGCGTGGCGACTCGGACGATCGATTCCATTCAAGCGAACACAGACGGTCTTGTGCGCGTCGAAGCGCCGTGCGGCGGGAACTGCGTCAATTGGCACCAGGTCGGGAACGCAATGGAACAGGTGCTGCACCTGTTCTCCGATGAAGCTGCCATCGGGCAACTCGCGAACGCAGACGCTGAACAGCGCCGCGCCGCCGTCTGGAGGATCTGGCCGCGCAGCGAGGGCGGCGCGGCGGCTCTCGCAGGGGCCCTGCTCGACGATGATCGCGCAGTGCGCAACGCCGCGGCCATCCGGCTCGACTCGGTACACGCCCCCGTGGCCGTGCCGAACTGGATCGTTCTGCTTGGCGACACCGACCCGATGCTGCGCGAGCGCGCCGCGATCAGCCTCGGAGTCATTGGCGATCCGCGGGCGATTGAGCCGCTTGGCGAAGCGCTGCGGGATGCCGAACCGGCCGTCCGGCTGCAGGCCGCGAAGGCGCTGGCCGCGATCGCAATCGGAAAGGCGGAGTCGACCCACGGGTCAATGCACACACCGGTCGCCCAGGAGCGGCAGGTCTATCGGCCCGGAGACACTGGCGTCACCTTGCCCGAGCTGGTCAGTCAGGTACAGCCCGAGTACACGCGAGCCGCCATGAAGGCAGGTATCCAGGGCAGCGTGATTCTGGAGGGTGTCGTCGAGCCAGACGGGTCTCTTGGCTACTTGCGGGTGGTGCAGTCGCTCGACGAGCAGTACGGCCTCGATATGCAGGCACTGCACGCTGCCGGCCGGTGGAAGTTCAAGCCGGG
This sequence comes from uncultured Acidobacteriota bacterium, assembly GCA_963728825.1. GTDB lineage: Bacteria > Acidobacteriota > Vicinamibacteria > Vicinamibacterales > CAVVIG01 > CAVREM01. Next base: position 346,592 of record CAVSLA010000002.1, on the reverse strand, counting down.
GTTGCGCGAAGGCACACCAGTTCCTGTCCTCATTGCCCTGGACGTCACCTTCAGGCTGCGCTGAGGGGTAGGGCGGACGTCCGCTGAGTGCCGGGCCTGAAGAGGCCCGGCCTACGTACGAACTCTCGGCGCGCCCCACGTACTCCCGGCATACCGTCCGATCTCCGCGTCCGCAAGTGGGTGTAGGCTACGCTCGACGCACCTGGACACGGAGGACTCATGGACGCCACTCGCCGCCACTTGCTTCAGGGCATCGCTGCCTCTCTGGCGTCCGGAGCGCTCGCCCGGACGGCGCGCGCCCAGACCACGCCACCAGCCGGCGTTGGTCCGTACCAACCCAATCTGCTGCCGGCCGGCATCCGGTCGAGATTCGTCAACAACATCAACGGCATGACGGTGCATGTCCTCGAGGCCGGGCACGACCGTAAGGCCGGCCGCGCGCTCCTGCTCGTGCATGGTTTCCCCGAGCTCGCCTACAGCTGGCGCAGGATCATGGTGCCGCTCGCTGCCGCGGGTTACCACGTGCTCGCGCCTGACCTGCGCGGCTACGGACGCACCTCGGGAACGGACGTGAAATTCGACGACGATATGGCGCCGTTCCGCACGTTGAACGAAGTGCGCGACATGCTCGGGCTCGTGGCGGCGTTCGGCTACCGCTCGGTCGACGCGGTAATCGGCCACGATTTCGGATCGCCCGTGTCGGCGTGGTGTGCGGTGACGCGGCCGGACGTCTTCCGCAGGGTCGTGCTGATGAGCGCGCCGTTCGGCGGCACGCCGTCGCTGCCGTTCAATACTGCTGACGCGGCGGCCCCGCCCGCCGGCAACGCGGCAGGCTCCGCCGACACGATCTACGACGATCTCGCCAGGCTGACGCCGCCGCGCAAGCATTACCAACGCTATTACGCGACCCGTGAAGCCAACGACAACCTGTGGAAACCGCCGCAGGGCGTGCACGCCTTTTTGCGGGCGTACTACCACATGAAGAGCGCCGACTGGAAACAGAACCAGCCGTTTCCGTTGAAAGCACGAACCGCTGCGGAATGGGCGAAGATGCCGCGCTACTACATCATGGACCTCGACAAAGGCATGGCCGAGACCGTGGCAGCGGAGATGCCGTCGCCGGCGGAAATTGCCGCGTGCCGCTGGCTGCCCGACAGCGAGCTGCGCGTCTACGCCGAGGAGTACGGTCGGACCGGCTTCCAGGGCGGCCTGCAGGGGTATCGCGGCGGCGGCCGCTTCGCGAGCGAAACCCAGCTCCTCGCGGGCCGCACCATCGATCAGCCGTCGATGTTCATTGCCGGCCGCAGCGACTGGGGCGCCTATCAAAACCCCGGCGCGCTCGAGCGGATGCAGAAGACCGCCTGCACGCAGATGCTCGCCACGCATTTCGTCGATGGCGCGGGGCACTGGGTGCAGCAGGAACAGCCGGAGCAGGTCACCCGCCTGCTCCTGGAGTTCCTGAAGCGGACGTGAATCACTCATGATCAAAATGCTCGTCGGCATGCTGCTCGGAGCAGCCGTGCTCGCTGCGGCACGCACGCAGGATCCGGCTTCGGCCCCTGTTCGGCGCGTCGCCAGTCCGTCGGGCATCTCGGCCACGCAAATCGGCGGCGTGTTCGACCCGCGAACCGGCTACGTCAACGGCCGGTGGCTGGAGCTGCGCTACGGCCGGCCGATCAGGCGCGGACGCGATCTGTTCGGTGCCCCAGACTTCGTCGACTTCCTGAACGACGGGGCGCCGGTCTGGCGGGCGGGCGCGAACGTCTCGACCCGGCTGGTCACCGAAGCGCCGCTCGTCATCGACAAGCGCAGGATTCCGGCCGGCGAGTACACCCTGTTCATCGAGCTCGCGCCGAAGGACCGGTGGACGCTGATCGTCTCGAGCTGGCCCGCCCAGACCACCTATGACGAGCAGAACCGGACCGCATTATGGGGTGCATACGAGTACACGCCAGACCGCGACCTGGTGCGCGCGCCGATGCGTGTGGAAAGCCTCCCGCATGCGCTCGATCAGCTGTCCTGGCAGTTCCTCGACGTGACCGACCAAAGCGGCCGGCTGGCGATGATGTGGGAGCGGAAGCTGGCGTCGGTCGCCTTCACGGTCGAATAGAACGATCTGATTCAGTGGGTCGCTTCGGTCGAGACCTCTCTGAAGAGCGGCGCGATCGCCGCGAAGGCGTCGACGACCGCGGGATCGAAATGGGTCCCGCGACCCTTGACGATCATCTTCTCGGCGCCATCGGCTGACAGCGGCGTGCTGTAGAGCGTCCGCGTATGGACCGCGTCGAAGACGTCGACGACGGCCATGATCCGCCCGACGACCGGAATTTCCGACCCGCGCAGGCCGCGCGGGTAGCCGGTTCCGTCCCAGCGCTCGTGATGCGTGTAGACGATGTCCTTGGCCATCGCCAGCGTCTCGTCGTCGCGCACGCCCACCCGTTGTTCGGCCTTCAGAATGACCTCGCGGCCGAGCGTCGGGTGCTGGCGCATCTCGGCCAGCTCCTCGGGAGTGAGCATGCCCGGCTTGTTGAGCACCTGGTCGCGAATCCCGACTTTCCCGATGTCGTGGATCGGCGCGAGCGTCGCGAGCAGATCGATTCGCTCCTGCGTCAGATACGGACTGAAATCGGGATTCTTCGACAGCTGTTCGGCCAGCAGCCGCGCATAGCGTTGGGTGCGGATGGAGTGACGACCGGTTTCGGCGTCGCGAACCTCGGTGAGCGACAGCAGGCTCTCGACGAGGAGCTTGCGTGCGGCCGTGCGCTCGTGGCCGGCCTTGTCGGCCCGCTTGCGCTCGAACCGGAAGGTGGTGAGCGTCATCACCGCCAGCTCGGAGCCAACGCCGAGGACGCCGAACATCGGTGACACGAACACGCCGGTCATCGACAGCAGCCAGACCCCAGCCAACCACAGCGTGGCCGCGCCGACGCCGCCGCCGAGCAGCCCCGCGACGATGCCGGCGCCCGAGAAGAGTGCGGCCACGGCGAAGCCGATGATCAGCACCGCCGCCACTTCCGCGACCCTGGTCGCCGCCGATCGGCTGATGAAGTCCCGCTGCAGCAGGTTGTCCGCCACGGTGGCCTGCACCTCGACACCGGCAAAGAGCGTGTCGAGCGGGGTGGCGACGACTTCGCGCGTGCCGAGCGCGGTCGTGCCGACGAACACAATCTTGCCGCGCAGCGCGTCAGGCGGCGACTGGCGGGTCATCACGTCGGCGGCCGACACGTACGGGAACGTGCCCTTTTCGCCGCGATAGCGCAGCAGCAGACTGCCCTTCGCATCGACGGGAATCCGGCTCTCGCCGGCCCTCAGAATCGCATCGTTGACGGTGGCGACGTGCAGCGAGAAATCGCGGGCGCCGGTGGCGGCGGCCACCGCCGCCAGCGCGAGACTCGGATAGCGGCGGCCGTCGATGCTGGCGACGAGTGGCGCGCGTCGCAGAATGCCGTCGCCGTCAGGCGCGGCGTTCAGGAAGCCCGAAGCGCCGGCGGCCTCGGCCAGGATCGGCAGGTTGCAGACCGCGCCGGTCGCGGTGAAAAAGGGGATTTCGTTGGCGATGCTGGCCGGCTGCAGCACGGCAAGGCTGATCGGATGCAGCGCGCAGCGGCGCTTGACGTTGCCGTTCGACTCGAACGTCAGGCCGTAGCCCAGGATGACGCGTCCGTCCCGGAGTGTCTGCGCCAGAGCGGTGTCGGGCCCGGTGGCTGGCGCGACGGCGTCCTCGCCGGGCAGCGGCGCATACCGGTCGGGCTCGGCGAACATCACGTCCACCGCAATCACCGATGCGCCGCTGTCGCGCAGCCGCTCAATCAGCCGCGCCACCAGGTCGCGGCGCCACGGCCACTGCCCGACCGTCGACAGACTGCGCTCGTCAACGTCGACGATGACGACGCGGTCGTCGGGCGGCCGCGTGCCGGCGGCGCGCAGCATGATGTCGTAGACCGTGTGATCGAGGCGGACGAACGCCTCCGGCCGGAGCACGGCGAGGATGGCGGCGATCAGGACCCGGAACGATCGCCGACAGGAACACAGATCGACGGGTCCGCGCCGGGGATTGCTTCTGCACGGCGCGTCTACCTTACGACAATCTCGACCCGGCGGTTGCGCGGTTCCGCCGTGTTGTTCGCCGTCTTCACCTCTGGCGCGGCTTCGCCGTGCGACGTCACCTCGATGATCGACTTGTCGACGCCGGCCTCCACCAGCAGGCGCTCGACGCTCGACGCCCGCTTCAGGCCGAGCGCGACGTTCGCTTTGGCGTCACCCAGGGTGTCAGTGTGTCCGACGACCGCGACCTCGGGAATCGGAAATCCTTTCACCGCCTGAAGGATGATCGGCACCATCGCCTTGGATTCGTCGGTCAGCTCGTCGGATTCAAAGCGGAAGCGCAGCGTGAACAAGCGCGGCGCGGGCGGCATCGCCCCGAGCGCCGCGCCGAACACCCGCTTCACTTCCGCGGCATCCATCGTCGTGACCGGCGCCGGACGACCTGCAGGAGTGACCAGCGTGGAGTGGCGTTCGGCCGCAAGATCAACGGCCCCGTATTCGTTGCTGACGCGGGCGCGTCCGGTCGTGCCGTCCTCGTCCGGCAGCAGCACGACGAGCGTTGGTCGGGAAGTCGAAGGAACAGACGACGCCGGGCGCCGGGCGGCGCACGCCGCCCCGGACGCGCCGGCGATCACGATTGAGAGGGCCAACAGGCGTGCCGCGTGCATCAATGCGACGTGCCGTCGTGTAGTCAGTCGCGGACGTTAGGGTTCGACCTTGACTGCCACGGTCGTGCCGCGGACGCCGACGATGGCGGCCGGCGTCTCGAGCCTGATCGAGTCGGGCGCCATCTTCGCCATGCGGCCCGACACGTAAGCGGCCATGCCCTTCACGAAGTTGAGCACCATACCAAGGGCGCCGCTATCGGGAGCGAACACGTAGCGCTCGAGCCGAACTTCGCTGGCGGGCGCGAGGGACAACCGTGTATCGTCCTTCAACGTGACGCCCAGCGTCCCGTCAGCTCCCGTCTGCAGAGCGTCCGACGCGAACACCGCGTCGCCGGCGCGCGCCGCAACCGTCTCGCTGCCGCGCACGATGAACGCCGATCCGGTGACCACCTTGATGCGGCCGGCCGGTGTCGGCTGCTGCGCGTAGACGACCGGCGCCGACAGCACCACCAAAAGCGCCGCTGCGACCGACTGTTTCACCGCTCTCATCCGACCCTCCGTTACAAAACGAGACACTCAGCAACAAGACTGAGGTCTGTCAGGCGTCCCCATAACGAAAATCAGGCCTAGATCCGCCGTCCCCCGGCTGATTGTGCATGGGCAGTGCCAATGGATGGGCTTAAACGGGGTGGGACGTACGTAGGCCGGCCTCTCAGGCCCGGCAAGTGGATGTAGGTAGGCCGGGCCTCTTAGGCCCGGCGACGCGTGAAATCGTATGTAGGCCGGGTCCTTTTGGACCCGGCGATCGTGCAGGTGGTCTTTTCAAACCCGGCGTCAGGGACGTGACGCCGTGGGAGCTCCGCCGCGCTCGATGAGACGCGAACCCTTCAGGATGCCCTCCATGGCGTGGTTTCCTTCATGGCACGCATACTCGAACACCGTCTCGCCCGGCGTCATCTCCAGAGCGGCGCTCCAGCGCTGGGTGTACACCTTCGGATGATCGACGGTGAACACGTAGTTCAGGTTGCCGTTCGGCAGACGCGTAAAGCGCTCGATCAGCGTCATCCCGGCGGCCGTCATCCTCGGCGCGAACGGCAGCTCCTGCAGCTCCCTGAAGTTGCGGCTCTCGACGACGAGCGTGTCGCCGTCCCAGCGGCCGCGGATGCTGCCGAACCATGACGCCACGTTCGGATGCAGATGACCGCGCGCGTCGAGCGGGACGACCCGGACGTCATGCACCATTTCCTGGTTGATCGCCACGTGCGTCGGTGTTTGGATGATCTCGATGTTGTTGTTGTACGGCCCCGGCACGATCGGCAGGCTGCGGGTCAGGCAGCGATCCCACAGGTCCGTGTCCTCATACGAGGAGGCAGGCAGATTACCGCCGCGTGTCTCCTGTTTGATCCTCGCCTGTTCCGACTCGGCCCACTTGCGCGCATCCGGCGTGAGCGGCGGCATGCGGCCATTCGCCGGCTCGACGATGAGCGAGGTGCGACGGCCGGCGACACGCGTGCCGCGATCCCACCAGAAGTCGTTGTAGGCGCCGGCGACGTCACGGGCGGCATCGGTGCCGCGCGCTTCGTCGGTGGCCGCGATCACCGCGCGCCGCTCGACGTCCTGAATTTCAGCCGGCGTCAGAAATTCCCCGCTGACGCCTTGCGGCCGTTCGAGCGGCGTCACCGTTGCGAACGACCAGACGCCCTGGAGATCCGGCGTCCCCCACGGCGTCCGTGGCACCGCACGTCCCTGACCCGCGAGCGCCGGCCCCAGCACGATCGCGACTCCCGCTGCAATGACGTGAGCCGCAACGACATGACGCTTCGTGCCCATTGCCTGTCCTCCTGAGTGTGCTACTGGACCTTATCGAGACCTTCCGTCAGCTCGATATAGGTTCCCCACGGATCACGGATAAAGGCGATCGAGATGTTGAGGGCCGCCACCTGCGAGTAGGGCCGTTCGAGCTTGATGCCCATGCTCTCGAGCTTCTTGCAGAACGCCTCGAGATTCTTGACCTCGAAGCCGATGTGATCGAGCGATCGGCCCTGCGTGCCGGCGACCGCGTCGGGCGAGGGCGAATACGTCAGGTTGACGCCCGGCAGGTCGGCTGCCTGGAACGAGCCGCGCATGCCCGGCTTCGCCCCGAACACCTTCACGTACCAGGCCTTCATCTCGTCGACCTGCTGCGTGGCGAAGTGGATGTGGTGCAGCGCGCTCGGCGCGGCCGCCTTGTTTTCGACCAGCTCCACCTTCGTGTCGTCGGGTCCCATCACGAACGCGACCGACGTCTTCTGGTTTTCGATGTACGCCAGATCGTCCTTGACCGGCTGCGACTCTGGCAATTCGGCGCGCGTGACGATCGGATAACCGGCCGCCTTCACCTTGTCGACCGCCTGGCGGAGGTTCGGCACGCTGAAGCCGACGTGGTTCACGCTCGTGCCCTTGGTCCCGCCTTGCGGCGCGCGCGCGGTCATGAACACCAGCACGTTCGGAAAACGGATGATTTCCCGATCGTTGTTCGTGCCGATCTTCACCGCCGTTCCGCCCAGCGTCGTCCAGAACTTGCGGTGCTCGTCAACGCTCGTCACGTTGAAGTGATGATGGCCGTAGACGATCGGACCTTCCTTGGCGGCAGTCAGCTGCGCCGAAGCGTTCGAGACGACAGTCACCACGATCAGCCCGGTCAGGACGGCAACGGCGATTGTTTTCATCGGATCATCCTCGTTCCCTGCGACGGCGGACCTAAGAGGTCCGCCCTACGTACATCGGTACGTAGGCCGGGCCTCTTAGGCCCGGCATGTTTGCTACGGCGTTCCCGTCGCCGGCGCGACCTTCTCCCACGTGATCGTCCCCTGCGTCACCGTTCCGTCGGGGTTGTAGGTCGGCGGCGGCTGCAGCAGCAGCCGGTTGCCGACGAACCGGTAATAGCGTTGCTGTGGACTCGGACTGGCGCGCCCCGCGCTCAACGAGCCGAACTGGTCATGCACGACATACCCGTCGTCCTGATGGATGTAGAACGGGCCGAAGTAGTTGGTGTAGGTCCGCAGATTCTGGCGGGCTTCCTGCGGCGTCGCCTGGTTGGACGCGTAGGGTTTGCGATCGGGCTGCACCATGTGCACGGTCATGAACCCGGCCGGCGTGTAGATGATGTAGCCGTGCTGCCCGGGGTTCGACCCGAGCAGCTCGCCCTTGTCGTTGCGCCGCTCGTTCGAGATCAGCTTCCAGAAGCCGACGAACTTCTTGTGTTCGGCCGTCATGTTCGCGACGTCGGGCATCCGCTCCCAGGTCAAACGCTGCTGGTTGCCGTTGGCCCCCGGCGGCGGCTTCAACGTCAGGCGGTTGCCGGACAGCTCGAAGAAACGCTGCTGGTTCGCGCCCATGCCGGGATTGACGCTGCCCTGCAGGTGATGCGTGACGTACTGTTCCTTCTCGTTGATCGTGAAGGTGCCGAAGTAGCCGGTGTAGCCGGCAACCGTCGCCTGCGCTTCTTCATCGGTCGGCTGGGCCCCCGCGTATTTCTTGCGGCCCATCGGCATGATCGTCACCGCCATATAACCGGCGGGGTCGTAGACGATGTAGCCGAGACGATTCTGATTGGTGCCGGCCGCCGGCTGGACGACTTCCCCCTTGGCCGTGCGCGTTTCGATGCTGACGAGCTTCCAGGTACCGATGAACCGGTCCTTCACAGAACCCGCCGCCCGATTCGGGGCGCTCTGTGCGGCAAGGGGACCGACGCCGGCCAATCCCAGGATTAAGCCAGTTGCGAGCAGGAAACAGAGCTTCTTTGGCATGATGTGCCTCACTCTGAAAGGTGGCCACGCCGAGACGAGGTGTCGGATCATACACAAAATGAGGACAGAACTCCGGGTTACCGCCTTGGTGCTGATTCTGGCGGTGGCCGCCTGCGGCGCGCCACCCGAGCAGGGGCTGCGAGACTCCTTTTCGACTCAGATCTCCGCGAACCGCTTCGTCAAAGAGTTCCAGCGCAACGGGGACGATCTGACCTTCTCCGGACCGGGTCCCGAGGGCGGAACCGCGAAATGGCGCGTGCACATCGACTCGAGCGTCGTCGAAGCCAACGAGGACGCGAAGCTGCCCTACAAAGGCACGATCAACGCGTCCTGGTATGCGGATGGGCAGAAAATCGAGCCGAGCGGCGCCGAAGCGAACCTGCCGTTCGAGCTGCTGTCGAACGGACTGAGTCAGGTCAGCTGGGCATTTTGGGACGCGGCCGCCAAGCGATGGACCTGGGAATAGGTGGTCGGCGGGCGCTCGCCCCGTCTTAAACTACAGGCTACGTATGGAGTCTCCATTGTCCTTTGTGCTGACGAGACGCGAGCTGCTTCGGATTCTGGGCGCGACCGCGGGCGTGGCGGTTGCCGGGCGGCAGGGGGTCGTTCCGGCGCTCGGCGCGCAATCGCCGGCGCGCGGGGGCGTTGCGGATTGGCCGGAAGTCGGCGGCAGGGGTCGCCGCAATGTCTGGACGGAAGGCGGCATCCTCGAGACGTTCCCGAAAGACGGGTTGAAGGTGCTGTGGCGGACGCCGGTCCGAGTTGGCTTTGCCGGGCCAGCGGTCACGGACGGCCGCGTCTTCCTGCTGGACTGGGTCGAAACCAAGCGGCCGACCGGGTACTGAACGGGCGCTGGCGCTCGACGAAAAAACCGGGCGCGTGTTGTGGACCTACGAATGGCAGGCCGACTATCGCGGCATCTCGTGGCCCAACGGCCCTCGTGCCACGCCGACCGTGGACGGCGACCGCGTCTACGTCGCGGGCGCGGACGGAAAGCTTTTCTGCCTCGACGTCAAGACCGGCGCCGTGCGCTGGGCCAAGAACTACGTGAAGGACTACGGCGCCGACCGCATGAAGTGGGCGTTCGACTGGGGATTCGCCAGCGCCCCGCTCGTCGACGGCAACCGCCTGATCGCGCTCGTCGACGGGCGTCCCGATGCGAAGGTCGTGGCGTTCGACAAGATGACCGGCGCGGAGATCTGGCGCGCCCTGTCGACTGACACCGATCTCGGCGTGGCGCAGCCGGTCATCATCGAAGCAGGCGGGACCCGCCAGCTGATCATCTGGTACCCGGGCGCGGTCGCATCGCTCGATCCGGCCACCGGCCGCGTCTTCTGGCAGCAGCCGTACAAGGTCGGCGGCTCGATGACGGTCGCACTGCCGGTTCAATCAGGTCGCGAGCTGTTCCTGTCGACGTTCTACGACGGGCCGCTGATGCTGACGCTCGATGCGCGGACGCCGGCGGCGAGCGTCGCCTGGAAAGGCAAGAGCGACAGCGAGATTCAGACCGACGGCCTGCACGCGGTCATCGCGACGCCGGTGATCATCGACGGCTACATCTACGGCATCTGCAGCTACGGACAATTCCGCTGCCTGAACGCCAAGACCGGTGAGCGCATCTGGGAAACCCAGGCGGTGACCAAGGAACGTGCCCGCTGGGCGGGCGGGACGATGGTCCGGAACGGCGATCGCCTGTTCATCAACAACGATCGCGGCGAGCTGATCATCGTCAAGCCCGATCCGAAGGGGTATCAGGAGATCAGCCGCACCCAATTGATCAAGCCGACCTCGGAACCCCAGAACCGCCGCGAGCTGGTCTACGTCAACTGGATGCAGCCGGCCTACGCGAACCGCAACATCTACGCGCGCAACGACGAAGAGATCATCTGCGCGTCGCTGGCGGCGGACCGCGTATGACCTCGCGGGCGGGGCTATCCAGATTCGATCCGGGCGAGCTTCCGATGCACTGGGGCCCCACCCCCAGCGCGTTCTTACGCTGATGCCTCGCCTCGGATTCACTCTTCCTCGGCTCGGCATCGCCGCAGGCGCTGTTGCGCTGGCGGCAACAGCCCTACTGACATCACCTGCCCTCAACGCACAGGACGCGAAGATCGTCCAGATCCAGACGCTCGACGTCCGCGACATCCTGTATGCGCTGACCGGCTCGAACAATACCCTGGCACTGATGCGCGACGATGGCGTGGTGCTCGTCGACACCAAACCAGCCGGCTGGAGCAAGCCGATGCTGCAGAGCATCGAGACGGTCAGCGATCAGCCGGTCCGGACGATCGTCAACACGCACGCCCACGCCGAGCATGTCGCTGCGAACGTGGAGTTTCCCACCGCCACGCGGATCATCGCCCACGCCAACGCCCGGGCCCGCATGCAGAAGCTGCCGGTCTTCCAGGGCGCGGGCGCGAAGTTCCTGCCCAACGAGGTGGTGACCGATCGACTGTCGCTCCTCGAGGGGCCCGACCGGATGGAGCTCTATTATTTCGGCCGCGGCCACACCGACGGCGACCTGGTGGTCGTGTTCCCGGAGAAGCGGCTCGCTCACTTCGGCGATCTCTTCTCGGTCAGGGCGGCACCCGTCGTCGACGCCGACAACGGCGGCAGCGCGGTCGCGTTCCCCGAGACGCTCGCCCGGGCGGTGAAAGAGCTGCCGAACATCGTGCGCGTGACGAGTGGCCACGATCCGACCGGCGCGGCGATGGGTGGGACGGGAGCGTCGCAGATCCTGTCGATGGGACGCGCGCTCCCCTGGCGCGACCTGGTGGAGTTCGCCGACTTCAATCGCGATTTTCTGGAGGCGGTGGGGCAGGCGATTGCTGCCGGTAAGAGCGCCGACGATGCCGCGAAGACCTTGCAGTTGCCTGAACGCTACAAAGCCTACGACATGACCAACGCGCCCGCGAATGTCCGCACGATCTATCGAGAGCTAGGGAAGTAAGTACGCGACGTCCTCGTCCAGGTCCGCGTGCCTGTCAGAACACGGCAATCGGATTGAGCGGCGAGCCCGTACCGCCGCGTACCGGGAGCGGCGCTGCCATCAGGAGGAACTCCCAGCGCTTCCGTTCCGCAGCCGTCTGCCCCACGGCGTCCAGGTTCGTGTTGTCGAACAGATGGATGCCGAGCATGATCAGCGCGAAGTCGTGCAGCGGCAGCGCACCGATCTCCGAACCGGCCGGCTGCGGCGCCACGTCCTGCGCAGCCTCGCCGCCGAGCAGCGCGACGCCACGCTGTTTCAGCCACGGAATCACCGATGCGTCGAGGCCCGCACCGTTCGCGCCCGCGTTCCATGGCCCGAGCTTCGCACGCCGCGTCCACCGTCCGGTCCGGATGAAGACCGCGTCGCCGTCCGAGACCTTGACACCAGCGCGCTTCTCCCACGCCTCCAGATCGCTCACGTAGATCCGCGTGCCCGGCTCGAGGTAGTCGACCCCTTTCAGCCGCGCGATGTCCATCAGCACGCCGCGGGTGAAGATGCCGTGGTGAAGCGTGTAGATGTCGTTTTTCTTCGCGCCGCCCTCCTTCGACACCTCCTCCCACGAGAAGCCGTTCCACATCTTGCCGTCGAAGAACCGGTGCGCGAAGCCGTCGAGGTGGGTGTGCGCGTAGCCGTGATAGCTGACCGCAAGACGATCGGCGGCACCGGTCGCCGCCGCCTGCGTGATCACGTGCTCGTAGGGTGCGAAGTTATCTTCGGCTTTGACGGTGTTCACATCGGTCGCCAACGACACGGTGATCCCGTCCTTGACGAGTGCGGCCGCCTGGCGCCGCTTCGCCGGCGTGACCAGGTTGAGCGCGCCGATCTCGTCTTCCTTGCCCCACCGGCCCCAGTTCGAGAGCTCGGTCTTCCACCGTTCGAAGTCGGCCTTCGTCACCGGCGGACGATCGGCCGACGGGCTACCGCCGCTTCCCTGTTGCGATCGCACGATGACGGCACCCGCTGTCACCAGTGCCAGTGCCATCAGCCCGGATGCCGCGCGCCTCATGAAAGCCTCCCTGCCTCGCGGGAGTGTAGCAGGTTCGCCAAGGCTCGGTAGATCGGACGGATGAGGAGTAGCGCTGGAAATTTGAGGATCTTAAGGATCTGAGGATCTGAAATCCTGAGATCCTGAAATCCTGAGATCCTGAAATCCTCGTTCTCAGCTATTTTCCGACCACCACTTTGATGTCCTGAGTCGTCGTCGCGCCCGAGTCGGTCGCGCGAGCACGCAGGACGTACTCGCCGGGCTGCGAGAACGCCGCGGTCGCCTCGGCGGGGCCCTGATCGGCGCCGACGACCGAGGGCGTGAAGGTGACACCACCCGGCCCGCGCCAGACGAACCACTCCACCTGCAACCGGTCGGTCACTCTCGGGCGCACCGCCCGCTCCACTTGCGGAACGTTGACGGGCGGCGGCGTCTTGCTGCCGTACTCGAACGCGGGGGGACCGGCGGCCCGGCCGCGGCCGCGGCCCGCCGCCGGCCTCGGCGCCGGCAGCCCATCGTCGGTAATCGTCGCTGTGATCTTCAACGTCGCCGGCAGGGCGACCCGCGACTCGGCGGCAAGCGCAAGCGTCGGTGGCTGGTTCTTCGCGGCGTCGTTCCCGCGGCCGACGCCGGGAGGAGAGATTTCCCAGTCGGGCCGCAGCCACCCCACCGCACGCTCGGATTTACCGTGCGTGACGAGCGTCCAGATCAGCTCCTTCTTGCCCCAGTCGACAGGGACCGTGACGTAGAACAGCTGGCGGTTGAAGCGCGGATAGAAGTAGGTGGGCTGCCCGCGGTCGGCTGCACCCGGCTCGAACTTGTTCTCCACGCCGACCGGCACGTGCGGTTCCTCGACATGATTCCGGTTCAGATAGCCGAAATGGAAACGGTAGCTGCCGTCGGGATTCCTCGTCCAGCCTTCGAAGATCGGCTGCACCGTCTGGCCCGAGTTGTACTTGATGTTGCCGCTCAGCAGACCGTCCGGCTGCGCGGCGGCGAGACCGGGGAGTGCGAGTATGACCAGCGCCGCTGGACAAAGCGGTATGAATCGCCGAATCCGGAATGACATGACGCCTCGTTCTCTGTGGGCACTCCCGACAACCTAAAGACGAAGGGAGGCGGCCGCCCGCCTCCCTTCGCATTGTTGCCGACAGCGCTCTGCGCTGCTGCTAGTTCTGACCCTGCGTCGACGTCGCCGCCTTCTGGCGCGCGGCGTTGCGGTCGGCGAGCTCCTTCTGATATTCCTCTTCGGTCAGGTCGATCCAGCCGATCCACGAGAATCCCATTTCATCGATCGTCCGGTCGCCGTATCCGACCCAATTCTGCGGATCCGGGTTGTGGCGGTTGCCGGCGGTGTTGTCGTGCCAGCTGATGATGTGAATCACCGTGCCGGCCGGAACGAGCGGCGCCACCTGGTCCTGATAGTTGTAGACCGAGTGCCAGTTGTAATCCCAGTTGGCGCAGTTGATCGTCTCGCGCCGCATGATGTTGCTCGGGTTGCCCGGATAGATCAGCTCGAGGCACTGATACTTGCCGCGGATGTGCATGTGCGGCTGCCAGGCGATGATCTTGCCCGGCTTGGTGTGGAGCGTGTAGCCATCCACGCGCGCGACCGTACCCGCGGGGATATCCAGCGAGTCGCTGGCGCTCGGCGTCGGGTCGCCGTGATGCGTTGAGTAGCGGATGTATTTCGGCACTTCACCCTTCGGGTAGAGGATGAACCCGACCTCGACCTGCGAGTTGATCTCTTCCCCAATCGAGTGCAGGTGATTGGCGAGTTGCAGGGTGCTGCCGGCCTTGAGCAGGATGCCCGACCCCTCCGGGTAAATCTCCGGCGCCTTGCCGGACGCGTACTCGATGATGAACTGCGTGCCGCCGGCGTCCGGGCTGTCCGGGTTCGCCGCCGGGTCGTCGGTGGCGGCGCCGCCTGGAATCATCGTGGTGATCGCATGGTGCACGACCTGCCGGGACTTGCTATCGATCGGCCGCGTCTGGATCGCTTTGACGTAGCGATCTTCCGTCAGACCGGTCGGCGCGGTGACGTTCGGAAAGAGATCGGGACCGGTCGCGGGCACTTTGAGCGCCGGGAACGTCACCACCAGGTCCGGCTTGCCAATGGCCCACTGGTCGCCGTCAGCGAACTCCCGCTGCGCCGGCATGTCGGCGGGATTGCCGCGTGGTGCGCCCGCATCCACCCATGTGGCGATCGTGGCGATGTCCTTGTCGGGCAGCGACAGATCGTCCTTGAACAGCTGAATGCCGACGTTCTTGTCGATGTGCCACGGCGGCATCGAGCGCGCGGTGACGCGGGTCTTGATCGCGCGCGCCCATGGCCGGACTTCCTCGTAGGTCCGGAGCGACATCGGGGCAATCTGCCCCGGTCGATGACACGTCACGCACGATCGCTGGAGGATCGGCGCGACGTCTTTGGTAAAGGTGACGGCAGAGCCTGTCGGTGTCTGCGCCGACAGCGATGCCGGGGACAGCACCAGCCCGGTCAATGCGCCGTAGACGACGACAAGCGGCAGACGTCGGCGCGTGGTAGAGCTGATTCTCACAACGAACCTCCAGTTGACCGTGAGCGAGGCGTGAAACCCAAGAACGGATCCACGCCCGCCGCCGGACACCCTGAGGTGTACAGCGGGCGCTGTAATTTTACAGAGAAATCAGCTGCGAAACTAACGGAATCTCCCAGGTCTATGGCACCTCTGCCTCTGCGGCCTCTTGCTACTGTGGCCTCTGCAGGAGCTCGGTTCTCACGCCGCTCGGCCCTTCTACGAACGCGTACCAGACATCGCCGGCCATTCGCGGCGTCGTGACGACCTGAACGCCCTTCTTCTCGAGCTCCGCGATCGCCTGTTTGATGTCGGCGACCCGCCACGCCACGTTCATGATCGCGCGATCGGCGCTCGGCGCCGGCGTGGCTGGGCTCTGGTCGGCCAGCAGCCAGACAGTCCCGTAGCGGACGCCATCTGCCGTCCCCAGTTTGCCGCGCTCGCCCCCCAGATGCTCCTGATACCACGAGAGAACGGCGGCCGGATCGCCGACACTCAAGTGCACGTGATGAAAGCCGAGCGCCCGTGGATCCTGCAGCAACTCGATTCGAACACCCCAGGGGTCCTCGATGAACGCCGCCTCCGGAAACGCCGACCCGCGTGACGGCGTCACGGTGATTCCGGCAGCTGTCAGATCGCGGATGCGCGCCTGCAGGTCGGCGAACGACACCGCGAAGTGGTCGATCGCGCTGCCGGCACTCGGCTGCGGGGTCTTGGTCGCCACGATCGCCACGACGGTGTCGCCGAAGTGCACGCGGGCGGGCGTCGCGTCGGCGCGCGCGCCAAGGTGCCTCACGTACCACTCGGCCGCCTTGGCCGGATCGCTCACGCGGATATGGACGTTGTCGTACCGCGTCGCGCGCGCGTGGATCGGTTCCGCCGTGGCGACGCTTGGGAACGTGCCCATCGACAGCATCAAGACAACTGACGCCCCAGCGTGTTTCATCGTCATCTCCCTCGTCGCCCGCCTACAGCTCGAGCCGGCCGCTGCTGTCTCCGATGCGCTCAGCTTCCACACCCACCTTCTCGAGAATCGAGACCAGCAGGTTGGCCATCGGCGTGTCAGAGGCAGTGCGGATGTGACGTCCTCCCGTCAGCTGGCCGCAGGCGCCGCCGGCCAGCAGCGTCGGCAGCGGCCCGTGGGTGTGCAGATTCCCGTTGCTGATGCAGCCGCCGTACAGGACGAGGGAGTGATCGAGCAGCGTGCCGTCGCCGTCTGGTGTCGCGCGCAACCGGTCGAGGAAGTGCCCGAACAGGCTGACGTGGTAGGTGTTGATCTTGGCATGCTTCTCGATCTTGTCCGGTGCGTTCCCATGATGGGAGATCGCGTGGTGCGGATCGGGTACGCCGATGTGGTTGTAGGTCCGCGTTGATGCCTCGCGGGCGAGCATGAACGTGCCGACCCGCGTCACATCAGCCTGGAACGCGAGCGCGAGCAGATCGTACATCAGCCTGACGTGGTCGTCGTAGAGATCCGGCACGCCGACCGGCATCGACGGAACGTCGATGTGCGCACCGACGCGCGCCTCCATGTTCTGGACGCGCCGCTCGACCTCCCGCACGCTGTCGAGGTACTCGTTCACTCGGGCCGTGTCGCCCGGGCCGAGGCGCTTCTGCAGCTGCCCGACCTGGCCGACGATCGCGTCGAGAATACTCTGATCCTGGGTGAGCTGCCGGCGGCGCTGCTCAGCGCCGAGCCCCTCGCCGAACAGCCGCTCGAAGACGACGCGCGGGTCGGTCTGCATCGGCAGCGGGGTCGTCGGCGTGCGCCACGAGAGCGTGTTCACGTAGCTGCAGGCATAGCCGATATCGCAGCCGCCCACGGCCGTGAAGTCTTCCGCGGCGATCTCCAGTGAGCGAAGCTGGGTGTCGCGCCCGAGCACGTCCGCCGCCATCTGATCGATAGTCCTGCCGCCGCGCACGTCCGCGCCCTCGGTGCGCTTCGGATGCACACCGGACAGCCACACGGCGCTCGCGCGGGCATGATCCCCTGAGCCTTCGCCTGCGGCGGCTTCGGCTGGGCGGGAATCGAGGTTGGACACAACCGTGATCCGGTCGCGGTGCGCCTCGAGCGGCTTGAGGATCGGCGACAGGTCGAACGTCTTCCCTTCCGCCGCCGGCGTCCACTGCTCCATGATGGCGCCGTTCGGGATGTAGACGAACCCGAGGCGGCGGACAGGGGCGGCCGCCGTTTGCGCGGTGGCCGACAGGGCCGGCACCATCGCGTCCAGCAGCGGCAACGCGACCGTGGCGCCCATCCCGCGAAGGAACGTTCGGCGAGGCAATGCCATCTTGGTGATGATCATGTGTGTCCTTCTTACGTTTCTTTCTTGACCTTCATCCGGAACGGCTCGCTGGTCGCGATGCCGACGACGATCGACGAGAACCGGTAGCCGTCGCGGGCCGCCTGACTCACGATTCGTCTGATGATCGGCTCGTCGGACGCTTCGAGGCCGCGCCCCACCGCGTAGGTGAGCAGTTTGCGCGTGAACGTCTTCACGAACTCCTCCGGGCGCCGCAGGATGGTCGCACGCAGCTCGCTCGGGCCGTTGAACGACGTCCCGTCCGGCAGCGTGGCTGACGCGTCGATCGCCTGGCCGTCGGCCTCCCTCATGCGCCAGCGCCCGATCGCGTCGAAGTTCTCGAGCGCGAATCCGTACGGATCCATGCGCGCGTGACAGGAGGCGCATGCCGGGTTCGCGCGATGCTTCACCATCCGCTCCCGCATCGAGAGCCCCTCGGTGCTTTCGGTGTCGTCGAGATCCGGCACATCAGGCGGCGGCGGGGGCGGCGGCGCGCCGAGCAGGTTCTCGAGCACCCACTTCCCGCGAAGCACGGGCGAGGTGCGCGTTGCATAGGACGTCACGGTCAGGACACTCCCGTGGCCGAGCAGGCCGCGACGACGATCGTCGGTCACCGGTACGCGCCGGAAGCGATCGCCGTAAATCCCGGGGAGCCGGTAGTGCCGCGCGAGCCGCTCGTTCACGAAGGTGTAGTCGGCAGTCAGCAGGTCGATGACGCTGCGATCCTCCTGCATGATGCTCGTGAAGAACAACTCCGTCTCACGCCGCAGTGACTGCCGCAGGTTGTCGTCGAAATCAGGAAACGTCGGCGGATCCGGCCTGGTGCCGGTGAGGTTCCGCAGATAGAGCCACTGCCCCGCGAAGTTCTCGACCAGCGCCTCGGCACGCGGGTCGGCCAGCATCCGCCGCGCCTGTCGCTCGAGCGCCGCGGGATCCCGGAGCTCGCCGCGCTCGGCCGCCGCGACGAGCGCTTCATCCGGAATGCTGCTCCACAGGAAAAAGGACAGCCGCGAGGCAATGTCGAGATCCGACAGCGCGTAGACCGCACCGGGCCCGAGCTCGGCGGGCTCGGATTCGAGCCGGAAGATGAACGGCGGGCTGGCCAGCATGAACCGCAGCGCGAGCTCGATGCCGCCTTCGAAGTCGCTGTGCCGCCTCTCGTCGTCGTAGAACGCCAGCAGCCGATCGAGCTCGGAGTCGTCGAGCGGCCGCCGATAGGCGAGGCGGCCGAGCCGCGACAAGATCGAGCGGGCGCAGGGCCGTTCCTCGGCGGCGGTCGCGGGGCGGCAGCTGAAGATTCGCGCGCGGCTGGGTGTGTCGGCCGGTCGCGACGGATCGAACGGGCCGCTGACGAGCAGCCGATCGACCTCGGGCAGTCCGGTTTGAATGTTCGACGAGACGTAGCTGCGGAGGAACGGCTTGTTGAGCTGCTCGGAGAGCACCGGCGGCCTGCCGACGAACGCCGCGACGACCGTATGACGCCCGGCGGGAATTCTCATCCGGACATGCATGTGCTCGTCCGCGGTGAACGCCTTGCTGGCAGTCTGGCCGGGGTTCTGCTCGTTGACCACCACCGGCCGGTAGGCGTCCCTCGCACCGATTGGAAAGAGGCCGATCCGCTGGCCGTCGAGCGTCAGCTCCAGCTGGTGCTCCTCGGCGATCCCCCGGATCGTTCCGAGAGCCGTACGCCGGAGCCGCACGCGGATCTCGGTACTCGGCATCGACCGCGAAGTACTCCTCGAGGCGCAGGCCGCCGCGCGTGCCGAGCGGCAGATCGCGCAGGTGATAGTCCTGCGTGAGGTCCTCCGGGGTCGAATAGGTCGATGTCACCGCCGGGATCGCCGGGCTGCCGATGGCCATCCGGCTGATCTTCCGCGCCATCGTGACGTAGCTTTCGAGCAGCAGCGGTGAGGTGCCCAGGGCGTCGGCGATGTTGTCGAACCCGTAGGTCGCGTCGTCGGCGGGCAACGCACTGACGTCGACGTCGAGCGCGAGCAGATCGCGGATGGCATTGCGATACTCGGCCCGATTCATCCGGTGCAGCAGTGGCCTCGCCGGGTTGGGACGTGCGGCCGCCTCGCGATCGAGCGCCCCCTCGAGCCATGTCGCGAGGCTGTCGTAGGTCGCTTCGTCGGGACGCGGCGACTGGGCAGGCGGCATGGTGCGGCTGCGGAGCTTCTGGATGACCTTCTCCCACGTGTCGGGGCGGGCCGCCGGGTTCGCGACGTCGAGGCTTTCGAGCGAGAACCCCGCCGTGCGGAGCCGGTCGTTGTGGCACGTGACGCAGTAGCGCCGCAGTGCGGTCGCGTGTGGAGTCGACGCGGCCGGTGCTTGCGCTGGCGATCCCCCCAGCGGCACGGCGGTGGCCGACAACGACCAGACCAGCACAGAGCTCGCGAGCAGCAGCCCTTTCCTTGTCACGATCTCTCCATCCCTACGGCGACCCTCAAGGGTCGCCCCACGAACCACGTTGCTACGGTGCGTCCGGCGCGCTCGATGCGCGAGCCGGCGGCATCGATTTCGCGCCCAGCTCCTTGAGCAACGCTGCCGCGGCCTCGCGGCGAATCAGGCTGGCGACCTGATTGAATCCCTGCTCGGCGAGCTTGAGCGGCGTCCGCTCCAGCTCGTCCTGGAAATCGGTGCGCGCCCCCGTTTCAACGAGATAGCGGATGATGGTGTTCGCCGCACGATAGACCGCGCCGTGCAGCGCCGTCTGACCGTTCGCGTTGGACGCGTTGACATCCACACCCGCGGTGGCGGCGAGCGTGACCGCTTCGAGCGCATCGCGCTCCGGGCGATAGCGTCGCGACCCCTCGACATGGCCGATGCCGGCGGCCAGCATCACCGCCGTGTTGTTTGCAAACGTCGCGAGCCGCGGATCGGCGCCGAGCGTCTGCAGCAGGCGCATCGCCTCGACGTCGGCCGCTTGGGCGGCCAGCAGGTAGGGCGTCGCACCGCCCAGGTTCACGCCGTTGTCCATGAAGGGCCGGCTGGCGCTGTAGATCCCCTTGTCCGTCCAGCGCTCGTGGACGATCGGCGTCGGCTCGGTGCGCGCGTTGGGGTCGGCGCCCCGCGCGACGAGCTTCTTCATCAGCTCGAGGCTGGAGAGCTGGGGTGATTCGCCCTCTCCAAGCGCGATGAACTGGTTGTCGAGGTGACGTGGCGCCGATCGCGAGGTGACCAGCTCGTGCAGAGGCGTCGTGCCCTGCTTGTTCCGCGTCATCGGCCGGGCGCCTGCGTCGACGAGCGTGGCGGCCAGCGAGTAGTGCCGGTTGGTGATCGCCAGGCGCAGCACGTCCTGGCCGTTGGGTCCGGTGAGGTTCACGTCGGCGCCGGCCGCGAGGAGAAGACCTGCCGCCTCGCGCGCGTCCTGTCGGACGGCGAACATCAAAGCCGTGAAGTTTCCGTTCGTGCGCGCGTCAACAGTTGCGCCCCCGGCCAGCAGCACCTTGATCAGGTCGGCGTGGTTCTCGGCCGCGGCCCACATCAACGGCGTCTGGCCACGCCAGCTGTCCTTGGCGTTGACGTCTGCGCCGCGGGCCATCAGCATCTGGACCGCGGGAACGACGCCGCGATGAGCGCAGGCCACGAGCGGCGGCGCACCGGATGGGGCGACGCTCGGGTCCGCTCCGGCCTTCAACAGCCGATCGATGACCGCGGTGCCCGCGTTCGTACAGGCGAGGGTCAGGGGCGTCGCGCCGTTGCGGTTGGCCGCGTTGACATCCGCTCCCGCGTCCAGCAGCCGGCCGGCCATGGCGAGATCGTCGTGGTAGACGGCCCAATGCAGCGCTGTCGTGCCGTCGGGCTCGGCGGCGTCGACCGGACTCCCCGCCGCGATCAGCCTGTTCACGGTTTCCCGATCCGCGGCGCGCGCCGCTTCGGGCAGTCGGGTATCGGGCGCCGCGGCTCCCAACGCGGACGCCGCAAGCGCCACCGGAAGCCACCCGTGTACGCGCCGTGAATGCGGCATCTGCAGGTCCTCCCTTTCAGGCGGCGCACCACCGACGGCCCGGCGGAGGGGTCGCTCAACCGAGGGGCGACGCCTCAAGAAACCGGCGGCGGTTGATCTCGATGAGTATGCCCTAGAGAGCGGCCAATCGGAACGGAAGAACGCGATGTCGGGAGGAGAGCGGCAGGCCAGGGTTCAGATTGCGCCCTCCGGCTCGTTCGCCAATCGCCGGCGCACCGTGGGTGAGGAACGCAGTGCCACGCTGCGCCACTGGTATCAGTATGATACCATCGGCTCGAGAGGTCGCCGATGCCCAACGTGCTGGTGCGCGACTTGGACGCTGAGGTGCTCGAGCGGCTGAAGGCCGCAGCCAAGGCGAACCAACGTTCGCTGCAGGCCGAGATCCATGACGTCCTGCGCCGCGCGAGTACTCGAAATCTCGCAGAGACCCGCCGTCTCTCGGCGCGCTGGCTGAAGCGCTTGAGCCGCTCGGGCCATTCGGACAGCGCCGACCTCATTCGCGAGGATCGCGACGCGCGGTGAGCGTCTTCGTCGTTGACGCGAGCCTGGTCGTCAAGTGGTTCGTCCCGGAGGTCCACTCCGAAGCCGCGCGGCGATGGCTTGGCGCAGCACACGACTACCTGGCGCCCGATCTCCTGTTCTCAGAGGCCGGCAATGCCGTCTGGAAGAAGGTGCGACGAAAGGAATTGCACGTCACCGAAGCGCGGCAACTGGTTGTGGACCTCGCCCAGGTCGCCGTGGAAACGGTTGCGACTCGGGGCTTGATTCAAGACGCTCTCGCCCTGGCCCTCACGTCAGGCATCACCGTATACGACGCGACGTACTTGGCGCTCGCTGCCCGACTCGACACCGAGGTCATCACCGGCGATGAGCGGTTCGCCGCCAAGGTCGCGGAGCACCCGCGCCTCGTTCAGCACATCCGGGGGCTGCAGGACTTCGTCGATTAGGCCGGGTCGGGCCCGCCACGGCATCAGCGGTCTTTCTCCTCGACGCGCGCCCCTCTCAGGATTGCCGGCAGACTGTAGTTGCCCTCGTGGCAGCCGGTACTCGAAGAGCGGGCCGGCCGTGGCGCGCAGCGTGCTGACTGCTGTCCATGGCTGAGTGAACGTCGCAGGGTCCGTCACCTTCACTGCGTAGTCGATCGTCGCCGCGTCGACGCGCGTGAAGCGCTCCTCGAGACGCAGCGCGGCAGTCGCCCCCCGAAAGAGTCCCTGATCGCGGAAGTTGGCTGTTTCGACCACCAGCGTCTGGCCCTCCCAACGTCCGCGCGAGTCGCCGAACCATTGCGCGACACGACCGTCGACACGGGGCCGCCCGTCGAGGGGAATGACCCGTGCCTGATGGATGACCTCGCTGAGGATCACGACGTAGCCGGGCGTCTGAACGATCTGGTGGTTGTTGTTATAGAAAGGATTGGGCAGCAGCACCGGATCCACCTGGATGCACCGTTCGATGAGCGCGCGATCCTCGGGAGCATCGGCGGCCAGTCTCTTCCCGAGCGTCGGCTGAGCATCCCATCGCTTCTTGCCGTCGGGCGTGTATGGGATTCTGCCGTCCGGTGGATCGATGACCATCGAGGTGTTGCGGTTTCGGAGCACCTTGCCCACCTCGAGCCAGATGCCGTTCAACTCGCCGCTGACCGGTACTTCCGCGGCGACGGCTTTGAGCAGCGTTTCCAGGCCGTTCTTCTCAACTTCCGCAGCCTCCGCTTCCGTCCAGAACGGCTTCTTGGCCAGCATCGCCGGACGCTCCAACGGCGCCACGGTGGCGTTGTTCCAAAGGCCCTGAAGGTCCGGATCTCCCCATGGCGTCCGAGAAGCGGTTTGCGCCTGTCCTGGTTCGACGAACGCAAGCATTATTGCAGCGACAACAACCGTTCGCATCGTCCACTCCCGTCACCCTAGGCGACGACCGTTGAGTCTACAAGATTTCAAAGAGGCGCCGGCAGGCCGTCGACGCTCAGGGCGTCCAGATTCTCGATCTCCCGCCGGCCAGCGTCAGCATCACGTCGTTCAACCGCTTCACGAACGACGCCGGGTCGTCGAGCTGCCCGCCTTCGGCGAGCAGCGCCTGGTCGAAAAGGATGTGGCTCCAGTCGCTGAATCGCCGCTCGTCGGTCTCGTCCTTCAGCCGCAGCACGATCGGATGCTGCGGGTTAATCTCGAGGATTGGCTTCGATCCCGGCACAGGCTGGCCGGCTGCCTTGAGCATGCGCTCGAGGTGCGTGCTCATGCCGTGCTCATCGGTGACCAGACACGACGGCGAGTCGGTGAGGCGGCTGGTGACACGGACGGCGCTCGCGCGAGCCTCGAGGACGCCCTGAAGGCGGTCGACCAGCCCCTGGTGCTCCCCGGCCGTCTTCTCCTGCTCCGGCGTCGGGGCGTCACCGCCAAGCCTGCTCAAGTCGAGCCCGCCCTTCGCGACCGACTGTAGCGGCTTGCCGTCGAACTCGGTGAGCTGCGACGCCACCCACTCGTCGACGCGGTCGTACATCAGCAGGACTTCGACACCCAGCTTGCGGAAGATTTCGAGATGCGGGCTGTTTCGCGCCGCCGGGTAGCTGTCGGCAGTGATGTAGTAAATCGCGTCCTGGCCATCCTTCATTCGGCTGACGTACTCGGACAACGAAACGTTCTGCTCGGCGCCATCGCTCCTGGTTGACGCGAAACGCAGCAGCTTCACGATCCGCTCCCGATTCGCGGCATCGTCCGCGACGCCTTCCTTGAGCACGCGGCCGAATTCCTTCCAGAAGGCGGTGAACTTCTCGGCCTGGTTCTGGGCCAGGTCTTCGATCAGGCCGAGCACGCGCTTGACCGAGGCGTTGCGGATCGTCTGGACGTCGCGCGACTGCTGCAGGATTTCGCGCGAGACGTTCAGCGGCAGGTCGTTCGAATCGACGATCCCGCGCACGAACCGCAAATACGGCGGCAGCAGCTGTTCGGCATCGTCCATGATGAAGACGCGGCGGACGTAGAGCTTGATGCCGCGGCGGTGCTCGCGGTCCCACAGGTCGAACGGCGCCCGCTGCGGGATGAAGAACAGCTGCGTGAACTCCTGTCGGCCTTCGACCCTGGCGTGCGTGTAGGCAAGCGGCGGTTCGAAATCGTGCGCCACGTGCTTGTAGAACTCGTGGTATTGCTCGTCGGTGATGTCCGCCTTCGAACGCGCCCACAAGGCCGAGGCCTGGTTGACCTGCTCGTCATCGTCCCCACGCTCCTTCTTCATGAGGATCGGCAGCGTGACGTGGTCGGAATACTTGCGGAGGATCCCGCGCAGACGCGGGTCGGAGAGCAGGTCGTCTTCTTCCGGGCGCAGATGCAGCACGACGTCGGTGCCGCGCGTCTCCTTGCGCACGGTCTCGACGGTGTAGTCCCCCTCACCCGAACTTTCCCAGCGCACGCCGTGCTCCGCGGTCAGCCCGGCGCGCCGCGTGGTCAGCGTGACGCGGTCGGCGACGATGAACGAGGAGTAGAAGCCGACGCCGAACTGCCCGATGAGGTGCGCGTCTTTCGCGCGGTCCGACGTCAGCCTGGCGAAGAACTCGCGCGTGCCCGACTTGGCGATCGTGCCGAGCTGGTCGATCACCTCCTGACGCGACATGCCGATGCCATTGTCGGACACGGTGATCGTGCGCGCCTGCGCGTCGTAGCCGACGCGAATCTTCGGGTCGGGATCGTTCTCGAACAGCGCCGGGTCGGTCATCGCTTCGAAGCGCAGCTTGTCGCCGGCATCGGACGCGTTCGAGACCAGCTCGCGCAGAAAAATCTCTTTGTTCCCGTACAGGGAGTGCACCATCAGGTGCAGCAGCTGCCTGACCTCGGTCTGGAAGCCGAGGGTCTCCTTGGTGGCGGTCTCGGTCATATTCAACGGTTCATCTTAACGGTGGGGTGCCGCAAGCCGCAGGCTCTCCGCCCCCGGTTCGCCGTCCTGACATCTTCATGCGTGGGAATGTACCTAGACCTCTTCGAAGCCAAGCCAAATGCGATGCGCCGATGAGGAGCGCAAGCGCCAGGAGCGGCGGGCCTGAAACGCCCGCCCTACGGCAGGGGATGCCGGGCAATCCGATCCCCCGTGATCGTTCCAATCCAGACCTCCTTGCCCACCTGCAACGCGACCGTGGAGCTGAAGAACTTCTCATTCGCCGGGTAGCGAATGATCTCCTTCGCTGTCCAGGCCTTGGGATCGATCCGTGCCACGACCGACGCGGCGTCTGCGCAGACCTTCATCAGGCACTTGATGACGGTCGGCGTGTCGGGACCGCCGTGGCCGGCCGCGAGCAGCGACCCGTCCGGCTGCCAGCGAATATTGTCGGGCTGAAAGTTGACGTCGAGGAATTCCTTCACGACCGGCGTCTGTCCGAGGGAGAGACGCATCACTTTGCGGGCCGGCCAATGATTGACGTACAGCCAGCGGCCGTCCGGCGACGCCTCGATGCCGTTGGGCCCCTGCCCTTCGCTGCCCGGAATGATCGAAAAGCCGTTCTTCGGATGCCACGCCCAGATCTCGCCGGTGTTCGCCGGATCAGGATTGGGCGGTTTGACGCGGCGATTGGGATTGGTCGCGGCGAAGCCGCCGCCGGCCAGCGGCGTCACCGAGTTGAATGCCGCGGTCGCTGGAGCGATCACGCAGCCGACCCAAGTGAACGTTGGCGTTGCCGGCTGGGTGTCGATCTCGAAGACCTCAATCGACTCACGGAACCCGTGATGCACCAGATACACGGTGTGAACGCCTTTGGCACCAGGCGCGATCGCCAGCCCGTGGGCGCTGAGCTTCCCTTTCTCGGCAGGATCGACAGGTCCCGGACACGCCGCATATGTCGCTTTGTCGAAGCGTTCGCGCGGCGGCGCCGTCGGAAAGACCTGCGTCGTCGCAAATGTGCTCGTATTGATCAGATGCACGCCCCCGCCGATGTAGCCGGACGCGACCACCCACTGCCCACCGGGCACCGGAATCAGATCTTCCGGGCTGGGAACCCCGCAGATGAAGCGGATTTTCCCGTCGGGTTCACAGGCGCCCGACTGCGTCGCAACTGAAGGAGCGGCCGACACCAGGACCACAACCGCCACGAATAACCGCCAATGCATCATGATTGCTCCGTTTCGGCGTCACTATACACCTCGCGCAGGGGGCAGTTGACACCCGCGAATCCGAATGCCACGATGCCTTCCCTTCCACAAACAGGAGGTACTGATGCGGAAGTTTCAGGACCGCGGTCGAGCCTACGGATCCGGCGCGGTGATCGCCGCGGCGCTGTTCAGCATGGCCACCGCGGCGGCGCAGACCAGGGTGGAACCGCCGAAGAACCCGTTCCAGGCGACTCCCACGGTGCTGCAGGAAGGCATGGCCGCTTTCCGCGCCAATTGCGCGTACTGCCACGGCATGGACGGTCGCGGCGCGCGCGGCCCCGACCTGACCGGCATCTACGCGTCCGGCGCCAGCGAGGAGTCGCTTTATCCGCTGGTCCGCGCCGGCGTTCCCGGCACCGAGATGCCGCCGGCGGGTGTCTTCCTCCAGGAACCGGATACCTGGAAGGTGCTGATGTATCTCCGCACGTTGAGCGTGCCTCCGCCCGCCAGGCCGACCGGCAATGCCGAAAACGGCGAGCGGATCTTCAATGCACGGTGCAGCAGCTGCCATCTGGTCAACGGCCGCGGCGGCGTGCTGGGTCCTGACCTGACGCGGATTGGCGTCGCACGGACGCAGGCCGCCCTGGTTCGCCAGATCCGCGGCGCAGTCGAAGACTTCCGTCAGGGATACGAGCCCGTCACGGTGACAACCGCCGAAGGCCGCACCGTCCGCGGCACGCGGAAGAACGAGGATCTCTTTTCGGTGCAGGTCATGGACTCGACCGAGCGCCTTCAGGGATATGTCAAGTCCGACGTCAAGGCCGTCACGCAGGAAAAGCGCTCGCTGATGCCGGCCTACAGCGTGGAACAACTGAACGAGCGGGATCTGGCCGATCTCCTGACCTATCTCTGGACGCTGCGCGGCGGCCCGGCCAACGCCCGGCCGTAGCAGTAGGGCGGACCTCTTAGGTCCGCCGAAAAGAATGCAGATTGCAGATTGCAGATTGCAGATTTGGGGTCAGTCGTGAATGAAGGAGCGTCTATGCGGCGATGGCTTGCGGCGTGCGGTGTCGTGCTGGCGTTTGCGGCGGAACCCGGCGCGCAGCAGAAGCCCGAGGCGGTGACGGCGGATCGGCTGGTGGCGGGCCACCGCGATCAGTCCCAGTGGCTGATGTTCGGGGGCGACTACAGCGCGCAGCGTCACAGTCCCCTCTCCCAGGTGACGCCGCAGAACGTGCAGCGCCTCGCCCACCAATGGACGTTCCAGACCGGGACCCTCGGCGCACTGGAGACGACCCCCCTCGTCCATGACGGCGTGGTCTACGTCACCGGGCCGAACAACGTCGCATGGGCGCTCGACGCGAAAACCGGCAAGTCGTTCTGGCGCTACCGCCGGACGCTGCCCGCCGACCTGCGCGCCTGCTGCGGACCTGTCAACCGCGGCTTCGCCATCCTCGGCAACCGGCTGTTCATGACGACGCTCGACGCGCACCTGATTGCGCTCGACGCCAGAACCGGGCAGGTCGTGTGGGACACCGAGCTCGAGGACTATAAGAGAGGTTATGCGTCCACGATTGCGCCGCTCGTCGTCAAGAACAAGGTCGTGGTCGGTGTGGCCGGCGGCGAGTACGGGGCGCCGGGGTTCATCGCCGCGTTCGACGCGGAGAGCGGCAAGCTCGCGTGGAAGTTCAACACGGTGCCGCCGCGCGGCGAGTTCGGCAGCGACACCTGGTCGGGCGATTCGGCGGAGCGCGGCGGCGGCGGCGTCTGGGTCACCGGCAGCTACGATCCGGCACTGAACCTTCTCTATTACGGCACCGGCAACCCCTCACCCGACTTCCATGGGGCCAACCGGCTGGGCGACAACCTGTTCACGAACACGCTCGTGGCGCTCGACGGCGACACCGGTAAGCGGCGCTGGCACTATCAGTTCACACCGCACGACACGCACGACTGGGACTCGACCCACGTGCCGATTCTTGGCGAGCTGACGATCAACGGCCGCGAACGGCAGGTCGTGATGGTTGCCAACCGCAACGGCTTCTTCTACACGATCGATCGCACCAACGGCGAGCTACTGGTCGCCAGGCCGTACGTGTACACCACCTGGGCGAAGGAGATCGGCCGGGACGGCCGGCCCGTGCTGCTGCCCGAGAACACACCGGACGAAAAGGGCTCGATGACCTGCCCCGACCTGTCGGGCGGGACCAACTTCTATGTACCGTCGTTCGACCCCAAGCTGCGCGTGTTCTTCGTCAACGCTCGGGAAACCTGTGCGACGTACTTCGGCTGGAAGTCGGAGTTCAAGGTCGGCGAGTGGTTCCTGGGCGGCGCCACGCAGAAGGCGACCGGGCCGCAGGGTCACTTCGGCGCGCTGCGCGCCATCGATCCGGCCACCGGAGCGCCGAAATGGGAAGTGCGCTATCCGGCGCCCGGCACGGCTGGGGTCATGACGACCGCTTCCGGCCTGGCGTTCACCGGCGACGACAGCGGCAACGTGCTGGCAATCGACTCACGCAGCGGCAAGCTGCTCTGGCATTATCAGATGGGGGCGCCGGTGCACGGCACCTCACCGACGACCTACATGCTCGACGGCCGGCAGATCGTCCTCGTCCCGGCCGGCGCGACGCTGGTCGCGTTTGCGCTGCCGTAATGGGGGTCAGATCTTGATTTTTGACTCTCGGGACCAACAGTCAAAAATCAAGATCTGACCCCGAACGGCCCGAACGGAGAACAGATGGCAAACCCAAAGCTCGTTGGACAGAACTACGTCACGGCCGACATGGTGGCGAAAGTCACCGGCCGCGCCAAGTACGCCGAAGACTTCCGCGCTGACGGGATGCTGTTTGCGAAACAGCTGCTGAGTCCGTTGCCACACGCGCGCATCAGGCGTCTCGACACGAGCGCCGCGCTCGCGCTGCCAGGCGTCAAGGCGATCGTCACCGCTGACGATTTGCCGAAGCCTGCGGGCGGCATGACCGATCTCGGCGTGGCGGTGGCCTCCGATCCGCATAACGAACGCGCCCTCACCAACGAGCCGCTTTACGAAGGCGAGCCGATTCTCGCGGTCGCCGCGGTTGACGAAGGAACCGCGGCAGAGGCGATCGAGCGCATCGTCGTCGAGTACGAACCGCTGCCATTCGTCATCGATCCGCTGCAGAGCCTTCGCCCCGGCGGGGCCAATGCCCGGACCGACGGCAATGTCTGGAAGCGAAAGCCGGACGACAACGGCGCCAACCCGTTCGCGCCGCGCGTCATCGGCGAGCTGAAGTGGACCGATGCCGACTTCGCCGCCGCCGTCGATGGGCAGATGCCGCTCGGGACGCCGACCGACGACTGGAAATACGGGGACGTCGACGCAGGGTTTGCGAACGCGGCGCTGGTGCTGGACGAGACGTTCGCCACGCCGAACACCAGCCATCAGACACTGGAATCGCGGACCTCGATGGCCTACTGGGAGAACGACAAGCTGTACATGCACTGCTCGACGCAGAGCACGGCGCAGACGGTGCCGGCGGTGGCCGCGCTCGTCGGCATCGACCCCGCGTCGGTCGTCGTGATCAGCGAGTACACCGGCGGCGGGTTCGGCAGCAAGATCACCGGCGACCTGTCGATGGTCATCCCGGCGCTCTTGTCGAAGAAAGCCAACGCGCCGGTGATGCTGCGCATCTCGCGCGACGACGAGCATTACATGGGCGGCGCGCGGCCGGCGATGGTCGGGCGCGTCAAGGCCGGGTTCACGAAGGAAGGCCGTCTCACGGCCCTCGATCTCTTCGTGGTGTCCGACAACGGGCCGTACGAAGTGCAGGGCGACGCGGCGATCAGCGGGCTGATCGTGTCATTGATGTATCAGGCGCCGGCGATGCGGTTCCGCGCCATCTCGGTGCTCACGAACACGCCGCCGCGCGTCTCGCAAAGCCAGCCCGGCGGCATGCAGGGGATCACGATCGTCGAGCCGATGCTTGCGAAGGCGGCGCGCCAGCTCGGCATCGACCAGGTCGCCATCCGGAAAATCAACGCGCCCGAAGGCAAGGCGGCGGCCGGCCCGCCTGGACCGGCGGCACAAGGCGGGATGCGGACGACCAGCGCGTTCATGCGCGAGGCGCTCGACAAAGGCGCGGAACTGTTCGACTGGAATGCGCGCAAGGCACGCAGCGGTCAGCGCACCGGCTCGAAGGTGCGCGGGGTCGGCGTGGCCGTGAGCACGTTCTTCGCCGGGTCGAGCGGCTTCGACGGCCTGCTCGTGATCAAGCCGGACGGCCGGCTGTCCGTGCAGTCTGGCATCGGAAACTTCGGCACCGAGTCGGTGATCGACGTCCACCGGGTTGCCGCCGAGATTCTCGACATCCCGTGGGATCAGGTCGAGGTGACGTGGGGCAATACCGCGAGCAACCTGCCGTGGACCTGTATTTCAGGAGGCAGCCAGACCACACACGCGATGACGCGCGCGGCGCACGCGGCCGCGATGGACGCGAAGCGCAAGCTGCAGGAGATCGCGGCGAAAACGCTCGGCGGCAATCCCGCGTCGTTCGAGGTGGCCGGCGGACGCGTGGCCGGCGGCGGCCGTAGCATGACGCTCGCGCAGGCGGCGCAGACAGCGATCGAGCTTGGCGGACGGTTCGACGGTCACGAGGTGCCGGAAGACGTGAACGCCTTCACCAAACGCTCGGCGGCGGCGCTCGCCGGCCAGGGACTGATGGGGGTGGCACGCGACAACTACCCGGGCGGTGGTCAGCCGTTCTCGTTCGTCGCCGGGTTTGCCGAAGTGGAAGTCGATGTCGAGACAGGCCAGTATGTTCTGCTCGACTACGTCGGCTATGTCGACGTCGGCACCATCCTGCACCCGCGCAACCTCGGCGGCCAGATCCTCGGCCGCTCGATGCTCGGCATCGGCCACGCGATCGGTCAGAAGTGGGTCTACGACCAACATTACGGCGTCGCGCTGGCGAAGCGGTTCTATCAGAACAAGCCGCCGACGATCCTCGACGCGCCGCGCCGCATGCAGTGGGGTGCGCTCGACATTCCCGATCCGGGTACGCCGGTCGGCTCGAAAGGCATCGGGGAGCCGCCGGTCGCCGCCGGCTGCTGCGCTGTCCTGAACGCGCTCAGCGACGCCCTCGGCGACAATGTCATCCGCCGCGCACCGGTCTCGGTCGACATGATTCTCACGTCGCTCGAACAGGGCCGCCCGGCCTACGAGACGCTGACGGCGGACATCTAGAGGGTGCCGGGTGCCTGGTGCCGGGGTGCCGGGTGCTCGTGCCGGGTGCTGCGTGCCGGGTGCTGCGTGCCGGGTGCTGGGTGCCGCCTGCCTGGCGCTACACTGAGACGCTGTGTTCCCATACCACGACGAGAACGAAACTCAGCGCACCCCGTACGTCACCTACGTACTGATCGGCATCACCGTCTTCATCTGGCTGTTCGTGCAGGGCGCCGGAACACCGCTGGCCTTGGCGCAGTCGGTGTGCGAGCTCGGGTTGATTCCCGGCGAGCTGACGATGTCGCTGGCGCCCGGAACGCCCTTCCCGATGGGCGACGGGCTCGTGTGCCGAACCGACCAGGGCCGACAGGTCCCCAACATTCTGGCGTCGATGTTTCTGCACGGCTCGTGGATGCACCTGCTCGGCAACATGTGGTTCCTCTGGTTGTTCGGCAACAACGTCGAGGATTCGATGACCCGGCCGCGGTTCATCGCCTTTTACCTGCTGACGGGCCTCGCCGCCGCGCTCGCGCAGGTCGCCGCTGATCCGGGCTCGGAAGTGCCGATGGTCGGTGCGTCTGGGGCGATCAGCGGCGTGATGGGCGCCTATCTGGTGCTCTTCCCGCGCGCCCGCGTCTGGACGCTCATTCCGCTGGGGTTCATCATGCAGTCGATTGCATTGCCCGCGTGGGCGATGCTGATCTTCTGGGCCTTTCTGCAGGTTGCCGGCGGTCTGACGAGCATCGGCTCGGAAGAAACCGGCGGCGTCGCTTTCTGGGCGCATCTCGGTGGCTTCGTCGCGGGCGTCGTCCTGGTCAAGCTGTTCGAGCGGCCCGATCGAGTGGCTGCCCATGCCCGTCATCACTGGCGCCCCCGCCAGGTTGGTGGCTGGAATTAATGGTCCGACTCAGCTGAGCCGCTTCTCAGTCCGCGCATCGAACAGATGCAGGCGATCGCGCCGCAGCTTGAACGGCACGCGATCGCCGGTCGCCATGCGCACATCCGCTGGCACGACAACACGAAGCAGTTCGCCTGAGCCCTGCGCGACGCGGACGTGGATCAATGTTGCCGCGCCGAGCGGCTGCACGATTTCGACCTGTCCCCGTCCATCACAATCTGCCTCAGGGACGATGGCAATATCGTGAGGTCGAATCCCCACGAGAACTTCGGCGCCGACCGGCACCGTCGGCGTCAGGCCAACCAAGTCAAACGCACCGACCGGCGACACCACTCGCGGCTGCGCCGCCTCAACCCGCACTCCGGACCACACGTTCATCGCTGGCGCGCCGACGAACCGGGCGACGAAGGCGTTGGCGGGCCGCTCGAACAGCTCGAGAGGCGCCGCGACCTGCTCGATCGCGCCAGCGCGCATCACGACGACGCGTGTGCCGAGCGTCGTCGCCTCCTCCTGGTCGTGGGTGACGTAGACCATCGTGGCGGTGAGGCGTCGATGCAGCAGCGCGATCTCGGCCCGCGTGCTGGCCCGCAGGAGCGGATCGAGATTGGAGAGCGGCTCGTCGAGGAGAAACGCCCTCGGCTCGCGGACGATGGCACGACCGAGCGCCACCCGTTGGCGCTCGCCGCCGGAGAGCTGGGCCGGCCGGCGATCAAGGAGTGCGTCGAGGCCAAGCGCTGCGGCGGTCGCGTGCACGCGCGCCGCGATCGTCGCGCGCGCGACCCGCCGGACGCGCAGTCCAAAGGCCATGTTCTCGCGGACGCTCAAATGCGGATAGAGCGCGTAGCTCTGAAAGACCATCGCGAGGTCGCGATCTGACGGCGGGATCTCTGTGACGTCCTGACCATCGATCAGAATCCGCCCCGTGGTCGGTCGCTCGAGGCCGGCGATGAGACGCAGCGCCGTGCTCTTGCCGCTGCCTGACGGTCCGAGCAGGACGAGCAGCTCGCCGTCGCCAACAGCCAGCGAAAGGCCCTGGACGGCCGCCCGGCCATTCGGAAAGATCCGGGTGACGTCGATCAGCTCAATCGATGCCACGTCATCCCTTGACCGCCCCAGCCGTCAATCCGGCGACGATCCGCCGCTGCGCGGCGATGACCAGCAAGGCCACCGGCACCGTCGCGACGACTGCCGCCGCCAGAATTTCGCCCCATGGCACCTGATACTGACCTCGAAAGAGCGTGATCGCCACCGGCACCGTGTGTCGCTCGGGGCCGAGCGTGAACGACAACGCAAACAGGAACTCGTTCCAGCTGTAGAGAAACGTCAGAATCGCCGCTGTCGCGACGCCCGGCCACGAAATCGGCAGCACGATCGACCAGACCGTCCGGAGGCGTCCGGCGCCGTCGATGAGAGCCGCGTCTTCCAGGTCCGGTGGCAGCTGTCGAAAGTAGCCGACCAGCATCCAGATCGTGAGCGGCATCGAAAACGTCAGGTACGGCAGGATCAGCCCTGGATAACTGTTCAAGAGCCCGAGCGCACGCAGCACCAGGTAAAGCGGAGACACGATCGAGATCTGCGGGAACATCGACACCGCGAGGACGAAGAGCAGAATCCAGGTCTTGCCGCGAAGTGGCAGACGAGCCAGCGCGTAGGCGCAGGCGCCGCCCAGCGTGACGCACAAGACAGTCGTGACACCGGCAACCACCAGCGAGTTGCGGATCGGAATCCAGAACGCCCGTCCGAAGAGCGCGCGATAGTGATCGAGCACGAGCGTCGTCGGAACGAGCGGTGGCGCCGACAGGCGGGCTTCGGGGGTCAGCGACGAGATAATCGCCCAGTACACCGGGAAGAGAGCCATGAGCACGACGAGCGCCGTCGCCAGCCGCCACAGGTGGGTCATGCCGATCGATCGACCACGCTGTCGCCGAGCAGCCGGAAGGCCGCCACGGCAAACGCGAAGGTGACGGAAAAGATGATGATCGACAGAGCCGAACCGAATCCGAACCGGAGATTCTGAAAGAGCGCGCCGAAGGTATAGAGCGCGATCGGCTCGGTCGCGGTCCCCGGACCACCGCCGGTCATGACGTAAATCACGTCGAAGACCCGAAAGGCATCGAGGGCTCGGAACAGCGAGGCGACCAGGAGCGCCGGGGTCAACAGCGGCAGCGTAATCCCAACGAACTGCTGCCAGGCACCGGCGCCGTCGATCTCCGCGGCCTCATAGAGGGATCGATCGATGGACTGCAGCCCGGCGACGAGCAGGACGGCGACAAACGGCGTCGCCTTCCACACGTCAGCCATCACAATCGGCAGCCAGGCGGCGAGCGGCTCTGCAAACCACGTCGGCGGCGAGTAGCCTGTCGACGCCACCAGGTGATTGGCGATGCCGGCCGGGGTCTCGAACATGAAACGCCACACCAGCGCAGCTACGACCGTCGGAATCGCCCATGGCAGGAGCACTGCGGTGCGCACGAGCCGTTGCGCGGTGACGATGCGATCGAGCGTCAGCGCCACGGCCAGCCCGGCGACGAGCTCGAGCGGAACCGTCACCGCGACGAACGCCGTGGTGTGCCCCAGCGCCGTCCAGAAGCGGCGGTCCGTCAACGCCTCCGTGTAATTCGCGGAGCCCAGCCAGGGGCGGCCGAGCCACGGCATCCGCAGATCGTGCAGGTGCAGCGACTCCCAGAGCGTCCAGAGCATCGGAAACAAGGCGATCAGCGCGATGGTCGTCAGAGCTGGCAAGACGAAGAACCAGGCGACGCGCTCTTCAGCCACACGCCCAGGCGTCATCGATCCTCCGGGCCAAGTTGGACACGCGCCAGCAGCGCACGCATCGCTGCGGCGGCTTCTGCGAGCGCGGGACGCGGCTCCTGCTGGCGGGTCAACGCACGGTGCAGTGAGATTTGCAGGATCTCCGAGAGCTGGCTGTAGACCGGCGTCACGGGACGCGGCACCGCGCGCTCGATGACTGACCGCGCATCTGCCGCCGGGATGCCAAGTACGCCGGCCAGCTGCCCGCTCTCATACAGCTCCTGCCGCGCTGGAAACTGGCCGGCGATACGGGCCCGCTCGATCATCTGTTCGGGCGCGAGCAGGTATTCGACCAGCCGGTACGCGTCCGCGGGCCGATCGCTGTAGGCGTTGATCGCCAGCGCCGCGCCACCGAGTGCCGCCGTCGGCGCTCCACCAGCTGCAGCCGGCATGGCGCTCACCGCGATGCGATCGCGCACGCTCGACTGCGCCGGGTCCTGGAGCAGAGCGAACGCATACGGCCAATTGCGCATGAACGCCGCCTGGCCGTTCTGAAACGCCAGCCGGGTCTGTTCCTCCTGCCAGGTGAGCACCGCCGCGGGCGCGATGCGGTCGACGTGAATCGCGTTCCGAAGGTAGGTCAGCGCGTTTACGCCCTCTTCGGAATCGACCACCACCCGACCGGCCCCGTCCAGGATGGACCCGCCGAAGGCGCCGAGCAGCTCGAGAAAGACGGTGACCAGCCCTTCGTAGCGCGCCGCCTGCAGCACGAGCCCGTAGGGAACGCCGTGCTCACGCTGCGCACGCCCGGCCAGCTCCCGGAGATCATCTAGATCAGCCGCAGCGCGCGGAACAAGATCGGTCCGGCGATACAGCATCCCGACGTCGACGAACCAGGGCAGCGCGTACAACCGCCCGCTCCACCGATGGGCGGCGATGGCCGCAGCAAAGAACCGGTTCTCGTCAGGCTGGTAGGGACCCACTGGCGCAATCCAGCCGGCCGCCGCGAACTCCGCCGTCCAGACGACGTCGAGCTGGAGGACGTCAGGTTCGGAAGCGTGCGCATTCAACCACTGAACGTAGAGCTGATGCCGCTGATCGGCGGCATCCGGCGTGACACGAATGTCGACGCTCAACCCCGGGTGCAGCTGCTCGAACCGGTCCAGCTGCCGACGGACGATCTCGCCCTCCCGTCCGACCACGCTGCCTGAAAAGGTCAGCGCCGGCGGACCCTCGTCGCTGCAGGCACTGGATGCGGCCGCCGCCAACAGCCAGGCGGCCGCACGGAACAGGCCGCGTGCCGCGGCCCGACGCCAGCTATACTCCATCCGCGCTCGGCACATGGGATTTCTGTCGTTCATCTTTCCCTGGGGCATTTTGCTTCAGGCCATCGCGATCGTCCATTTCATCCGACGGCGTCCGGACACGATCTGGCTCTGGATCATCGTGTTCCTCGGACCGCTCGGCGCGCTGGCCTACATCGCGATGGAGGTAGTGCCCGATCTGGGACTGCTGCGTCAGTCGTTCGACGCTTTCGGCCGGCGGAAACGGATCAACCATCTCGAAGCGATCGTTCAGGAGAACCCTGCGGTCGGCAACCTCGAAGAGCTGGCCGATTTATATCTCGATGAAGGGAACTACGCGAGGGCGCGTGCCTACTACGACAAAGCCATCTCGACCCGGGCCGATCAGATCGATCCGATCTACCGGCGGGGCGTGGCCGAGATTCACCTGGGCGACTTCGAAGCGGCCGTCAAGGACCTCGAGCTGGTGACCGGCCGGGATCCCAAATACGACCTGCACCGCGCCATCGCGCTGCTCGCGCATGCCTACGCCAACAGCGGCCAGGCCGGGAAGGCCGATGCGCTCTTCCGGCAGGTCACCGAGATCTCGACGCTGTCGGAAACCTATTTCAACTACGCGGCGTTCCTGGCGTCGCAGAACCGGACCGCCGACGCGCGTGATTGGGCGAACCGCATCCTCGCCAAGAAGCCGACCATGCCCCGCTATCTCCAGCGGCGCGAGCGTCCGTGGTTCCGCAAAGCGAACGCGCTCCTGAAGAAAATCGGCTAGATGTAGGCCGGGGCTTTGTGGACCCGGCACATCGCCAGCACCGCTCAGCGCCGGAACGTCAGCGGGAACTGAAAGCCGCTTTCCTCGTACGTTCCAGCGAGCTCGTTCGCCGCATCGTTGAGGACCGCAGAGTACACCCCACCGTTGAATTTGATCTCGACCGTGAGGTTGCGGCCACTCGGCACGAGCTTCACCGGCAGCTCAATCGCTCCATCGTCGACGCTGACGATCGTGCCGATCGACGTGCCGTCCGGCTGGTTCGCCATCTTCAAGATCAACCGCTTCGCCCGGCCTTCGACCCCCAGCGTGCCGTTCCAGGTCCCTTCCAGTTCCTTGCTGATGACGGCGCTTCTGATCGCCGCTTCGATCCGTGCCTCTCCGGTGCGCGTGAGGACTGACGGTGCGGCTCCCGCCGCGTTGACGAACTCACCGGTGATGGACTTGCCGTCCGCGTCCAACGTGCCGCTGAAGCGAGCGCCGGCGCTCGGAATCTCGAAGCGCACGACCGAGCCCTCGATCGCCAGTTGAGAGAGCGGCAACCCTTTGACTTCGGCGGTGCCGAGCGTGCCGATCAGCGCGCCTTCGGTCGTCACCGACAGATCGAGTTGCACTGGCACCTCGCCGTTTGGTCCGACAAAGCTGCCCTCCCAATGGCCGGACGGCTTGGCCTGCTGCGCGGCGACGACGACCGGGGCGAGGAACAGTGCGATGGCAAGCGCGGAAGCGAATCGTGTCCGGGTCATGGCGGTGCTCCTTGGCATTTGATATGTAGGCCGGGTCTCTTCAGACCCGGCTCGAAGACCACAGTTGGCAGTCAGAAATCGCGTTGCGCGAAGCTCAAGGCCGCCCCATACAGCAGCGCGGCGCTCGCCGCAGCGGCTGCCAGCAGTCCGAGCCAGGGCAGCCCTCCGGTCCGGAAGAAATATTCGCCGGTCATCACCGCGAACAGGCCGACGCCCGACGCGTTGGGAGAGACCTGTTCCGCAAACGCGATCGGCATCGCGACGGCCAGCGCGATCAGCCACGGCCGCCACAAATCGCCGAAGATCGTCGACAGCAGGAGCGCCAGGCTGTAAATCACGGCGCCGCCGGCGAACAGGCAGAGCGCGTGCACCAGCGCGGCGCCGACGCCGTACGATTGACCGATCGCCGGAGAGACGAGCGGGATCGCGAACGACGATACGAACGCCAGCACGAACCACTGCGCCAAGCCGCTGGCAGCGCGCACGGCGATCAGCCGGGCACGGGAGGCCGGCAATGACAGCGTGAACAGCGCCGCCCCACCGGACGGCGCCGCGACCAGACCGCCGGTGCCGAGCAGCGCCGCGAACAGCGCACCGGTATTGGTCGGCGTCTGCCGGAACCACTGCGACCAGACATACCCGCGGTAATCGCGCACCAGATCGATCGCCTCGGCGATCTGACGGCCGATCAGGCCGCCTCCCTCAACCGCCGGCAGCGTCGGCAGCAGGGCGAGCACTCGCGGGTAGCTCAACACCATGAATATCGCGGCGCAGGGCAAGACCAGCAGCCCGATCAGAAATCGCCCCCGCGTATCGAGAAATGCCTTGTACCAAAGCATGTCAGTCCTCCCGCGCCACGGTCTCGAGAAACACGTCCTTCAACGTCAGCGGCGTACTGTCGATCGACACCGGCTGCATGCCGCGTGCTTCGTCGACCACCGCATCGGCACCGCCGCTGACGATCACGCTCAGCACCCGATGGTTGCGGACAATGCGCACGACGCCGGCGGCTTGGAACGTCGCGGCCGGCGCTTCGCCGTCGAACACCAGCTGAATCCGCCGATACGAGGCGCGCAGATCGTCGAGCGCGCCGCTCACCGTCACCCGGCCGCGGTCGACGATCGCGATGCGATCGGCAATCTGATCGACCTCGGCAATCTGGTGTGACGAGAAGAACACCGTGGTCTCGCCGTCGCTGACGTGCGAGATCAGCGCCTGCAGGACCTCCTCGGCCATCGCCGGGTCGAGGCCGGAGGTCGGCTCATCGAGGATCAGCAGCTCCGCGCCGCGGCACAGCACCAGCGCGAGCGCGAGCTTGGTTCGCATGCCGCGCGAGAGATCTTTGACCTTGCGGCCGAGCGGCAGCTCGAAGCGGCGGACATAGCGTTCCTCCAACTCACGCCGCCATCGCGGATAGAACGCGGCAGTGAACCGGACGATCTGTTCGACCGTCAGGTGGCCATACAGGTCCTTGTCTTCGCTGACGAAGCCGGTGCGCGCGCGGATCGCGACGCTCGATGGCTGGGCAGCCGCGTCCAGGCCGAAGACCCGCGCCGACCCGGCGGTCGGCCGCGACATCCCCAGCAGGATCTTGATGGCGGTCGTCTTCCCCGCGCCGTTTCGTCCGAGGAATCCGAAAATCGATCCGGTCGGAACCTCGAGATTCAGACCGCGCAGCGCCTCGACGTCCCCGTAACTCTTCCTGAGATCGACGGTCTCGATCGCCAGCCGGTCAGACACCACGCCCTCCTGTTTGCGTCAGGCCGGCCAGCTCCGCCTCGAACAGGCGCCTGATTTCTTCGTCGGTCACGCCGCGGCTCTGCAGCCGCTCGACCGCGGCGGCGACGATCGCCTGGGCGGCGCGCAGCCGTTCCGCGCCTTTGCGGACGCGACTGTTCGCCGCGACGAACGCCCCGGCGCCGTGACGCAGCTCGATCACCCCTTCGTGCTCGAGCTCCCGGTAGGCTTTCGCGACGGTGTTCGGGTTGATGACCAGCTCCTCCGCCAGTGGCCGGATGCCGGGCAGCTGATCGCCGGGCCGGAGCGCCCCGGTCTCGACGGCGTGCTTCACCTGCTCCATCAACTGCAGGTAGATCGGCACGCCGGACGAGGGATTGGGGCGGAGGAGCACGCCAGGCACTGTACTACTGATATAGCACAGTATCACTGTGCGCTGTCAAGGGGATGGGCGCCCGAGCAGACGAATGCTGTGATGAGGGGAGAGCTGAGAGTTCCCCAGCTCCTCAGTTCCTCAATTCCTCAGTTCCTCAGTTTTCTAGTTCCTGATTTCAGCAGGCTCGATCCGCAGCAACGCCCCCGCCTCTTCATCAGTCAGCAGGTAGAGGAGGCCGTCGGGTCCCTGACGGACCTCGCGAATGCGCTGGCGCAGCTCGTAGAGCAGCGGGTCGCGGCGGATCGGCAGTCCACGCTGATTCATGACGATGCGCTGGAGCTGGGTGCCGACCAGGGCGCCGACGAAGATGCTGCCCTTCCATTCCGGGAAGCGATCGCCGGTATAGAACGCGAGCCCGGACAGGGCGATCGAGGGTGACCAGAACAGCATCGGCTGCTCCAGGCCGTTACTGACCGGTGGATCGGCGGTCGGTCCGGTGTTGCCGGTGATGTCGCCGCGTGTACGACCGGCCGTATGAAATGGTCGGCCAGCCATAGTTCTTGCCGGCGCGGATGATGTTGAGCTCGTCGCCGCCCTGAGGACCGTTTTCGGTTTCCCAAATCTCGCCTGATCTCGGGATGTACGGCGAGTCCCATCGCGTTGCGGATGCCGAGCGCAAAGATTTCGGGCTTGTAGCCGGGACGTCCCGCGAACGGATTGTCGGCCGGTACGCTGCCATCGTCGTTCAGGCGCAGCACCTTGCCGAAATGGCTGCCGGGCTCCTGGGCATCCGTCGTCGTCGTCACACCGGCTCCGGCACGCGCTGGAATCGGCACGCCGATCCCCAGATAGACCTTGCCGTCACGTCCGAACACGATTCGCGACGCCGAGGGCTGGTTGATCAGCTGAGACGTGGTGAAGATGTCGGTGACCTCGGTCAGCGCCTGACCGCCGTCGAACTGCGCGCGCGCGAGCACTCGCTGCCGCCGGCATCGGGCGAGGCTGCTGACGGTTTGTAGTAGGTGAAGTACAGCAGGCGGTTCCGCGCGAAGTCCGGGTGAAGCACGAGGTCGTTCAGACCTTTCAGATTGCGATCGAGGACGGCAGGAATGCCGGCAATGGGTTGAGGAGTCGAGCACGCCGTCTTTCGACGATCCGCAGTCGCCCGGCTCGCTCTGTGATCAGCAGGCTGCCGTCGGGCAGAAACGCCAGCGCATAGGGACGCGACAGCCCCTTGATGGGGACGACGCGAAACTTCGGCCCGGCAATCGGGCTGCCGCTCGGCCCGCGCGTCGAGCTGTCGAAGATGCCGGGCTGGTCAGGCAGCGTATCGCGGGCCGGAGCACTGCCCTGCTGCGCCTGCAGCGTCGCCAGCCCGAGCCCCAGCACCGCCAACGACGCCACGATGTTTCTCAGCATGCGGGCATTGTAAGCGCTTTTGGAGGTGTCAGGCCACGGAGGTAACGGAGGTCACAGACAAACGCGGAGACACGAAGGGGCGGAGAACTCGCGGAGAAGGCCGAGCGCGCGACCAGCGGCCGGCATAGCCGGCCGCGTGCTGACGATGAACGAGTTCGAGCAAATACAAGCCACACTATTCACCGGGCCTGTATTTGCTCGAACTCGTTCATCGTCAGCGCCCCGCTACGCGGGGCGGTCGCGCCCCCAACGTGTTTCTCCGTGCGTGCTCCGCTGCTCCGCGGCTCCGTGTTCGTCAGTGACCTCCGTACCGACGAATGCAGCTCCGTGCGTTACGGGGTCAGCACACGAATCACACCGTCCGCCTTGTTCAACAGAAAAATCTGGCCGTCGGGACCCTGACCGAAGCGCAGGTCGGCGCGAGTAGCGGGCATCTTGCCCTGCTTGGTGTTGGTGTCGCGGATGATCTGCAGCAGCGTCTTGGACGTGCCGCCGTCGTTGAGCAGCACCCGGCGGATCGCGTCCTGGCCTCCCTTCGGCAGGTTGTCGGCGTCGAAGTAGAAGATCTCGCCGCTCGGGTTGTCGCCGAACACGACCTTGTTGGCCAGCGGCTTGATCGCGGTCTGCCGGTATACGTAACCCATCGTCACCGCCGACGATCCCTGCAGAAGCGGATCGACCTGTCCGGTACTCGACGACGGGATACGACATCTTCGCGTCGCCGCGCGGCTGGTCGAGCCCCACTTCCGACCGGCTGATGAAGCGGTAGCTGCCCTCCCAGTCATTCCAGCCAAGATTGGCGCCGGACGTAATGAGGCTCACTTCTTCGACGATGTTCTGGCCGATGTCGGCGAGGAACAGGTTGCCGTTGCGCGGATCCCAGGCGAAGCGCTGCGGATTTCGGACGCCGTAGGCGTAAATCTCGTCGAGCGTGTTGGGATTGGCATCCTTCACAAACGGGTTGTCGGCCGGAATCCCGTATTTCTTGTTCCGGCTGTTGCTGCCCAGCGGATCGATGCGCAGGATCTTGCCGAACGAAGACCCGAGGTTCTGAGAGAGCTCCAGAGGATCGCCGCCGCTGCCGCCGTCGGCGAAGCCGATGTAGAGCAGGCCCGCCTCGATCGTGCCGGGCTTCGCCGTGGGATTGAAGCCCAGCTGGCCGGCGTTGTGATTCGCGAAGGGCTGTTCCCACCGAATCAATTCGCGCGGCGCGCCGCCGTCGTACCTCGGTGCCGCCGCATCCTTGGCGG
This sequence comes from uncultured Acidobacteriota bacterium, assembly GCA_963728825.1. GTDB lineage: Bacteria > Acidobacteriota > Vicinamibacteria > Vicinamibacterales > CAVVIG01 > CAVREM01. Next base: position 303,837 of record CAVSLA010000002.1, on the reverse strand, counting down.
TCCATTCGAGCAGAACGGTGTCGTGCGTGCGGCTGCCGCCGCCGGGGGTGAAGTCGGGTGTGACTTTCGTGTTGGTCGTGTCGGTCAGCGTGTAGAACTTCCCGTAGCCGGGAGCGCCGCGCTGGCCAAACTGCGGGTGGAAGGCGAAGCTCTGCATGCCACGCTCGCGGCCGGCCGACTGCACGCCGACGTTCCAGTCAGGCACGTTGATGTCGACGTACGGCGTCACCGTCTTGCCATCGTAGCTGACGGAGTAGATCGGGCCACGCATGTCGTTGACGAACAACCGGCGCGTGCCGGGCTCATCGACCAGCAGCATCGGCCGCGCCGCTTGTCCGTTGACCTCCGGCAGGCGTCGCGAAGTTGCGGTAACCGACGCTGATGACGCCGTCGGTCGCGGGAATCGGTGCTGGAAACGGATCGTTTGGCGTCTGAGCGGACAGGGGTGAAACGCCGAGCAGGGCTGCCATCACCAGTGTGGCAATACGCATGATAAATCCTCTTGGGTGACGGTAACATAGACCCGCCCGGAGTGGCCCCGATGCCGAAACGGATTCTGACGGCGCTCTTTGTCGGCCTGCTCGGACTCGCGACGACCCCATCAGCTCAGACGACCGCGGCCGTGCCGCGGACGCCGTGGGGCCATCCCGATCTGCAGGGACGCTGGACCAACGCCACGGTGACGCTGCTGGAGCGGCCGGTCGAGTTCGGCGCCAAGGAGTACTTCACCGAGGCCGAAGCAGCCGAGTACAGCAAGACCGCGCTCGAGCGCCTGCTCACCGCAATAAATTTTCGCGAGGAAGCGGCGATCAGCGGCGAATTCGAGCCGGGCGTCTGGGTGGAAGAGCGCAGCATTGTTCCGACGCGCCGCACCTCGCTGGTTATTGGGGCGGCCGGCAGGCTGCCCCCGCTCACACCGGCCGCCCAAGATCGCGCCAAGGCCCGGGCAGCCGGACAGAAGGAGGACCCGACCGATGGACCCGAAGCGCGGGGGCTCGCCGAGCGCTGTCTGTGGTTTCCTGTCGGCGGTCCGCCGATGATGCCGGGCGTTGGTTACAACAGCAACTACGAGATCGTTCAGACGCCGACCCACCTGGTGATCCTGGCTGAAATGGGCAGCGCCGTTCGCATCATCCCGCTCGATGGCCGTCCTCATCTCTCCGAGCGCACCAGACAGTGGCAGGGCGATTCCCGCGGCCGCTTCGAGGGCGACACCCTGATCGTCGAAACGGTCAACTTCAACGGCAAGGCGCAGTACAGAGGTTCGAGCGAGAATCTGCGGCTGCTCGAAAAGTTCAGACGGACCGATCGCGACATGATCCTCTACGAGGTCACCGTCAGCGATCCGACCACCTGGACCGCCTCGTGGACGGCGGAAGTACCGATGCGGCGGCTCGACGAACTGATCTACGAGTTTGCCTGCCACGAAGGCAATCGCGGGCTGGCCAACATCCTCAGCGCCGCCCGATGGAGCGATAGTCGATAGTCGGCAGTCGGTAGTCGACAGTCGACAGTAGGGCGGGTCCTTTTGGACCCGCCGGTCAGGATTCACTGAAGAACCGTGGTTCGAAAACCGCTCGACTTCGAGACCGTGCGGCGCATGGCGCAGGGGTTCGACGGCGTGGAGGTCGGCACGACCTACGGGACGCCGGCGCTGAAAGTGCGTGGCAGGGTGTTCGCGTGCATCGCGAACCACTCGAGCGCCGAGCCCGATACGCTGGTTGTCTGGATCGGCTTCGACGCGCGCGATGAGCTGGTGGCCGAGGACCCGGCGACCTACTATCTGAAAGATCACTACGTCGATGGCCCGGTCGCGCTGGTGCGGCTGCGGCGCGTGCATCCCGCCGCGCTGCGCGATCTGCTCCACGCCGCATGGCGTTTTACGTTTTCGACGCGCCGCGCATCGAACAAGAGCCGCTCGCGCAAATCGTGAGGCGTCAACCCTGCCGCTGCGCCGACCGGCCTGCGCGGATCGTGATTCCGTGACGGCCTACGCCGTCACTTCACTCTCCTCCGCTGCCCGATTGCCCAGAGAAACGACGACGTCCGCATGAACAGCTGACCATCCGAGACCGCGACCGTACTGAGGCAGTAGGGCGAGCAGTCGCCGAGCAGCGAGTTGGTCGCCAGCATCTCGAACTTCGGTCCGGCGCGGAACACGGTGGTACGTCCTTCCTCTTCCGTCGTGACGTAGATCTTGCCGTCGGCAAGGATCGGCGACGCACTGTACGTGCCGGATGGCAGGCGTTCGGGTCCGTAGACGGTTGCGCCGGTCCTGACATCCAGCGCGAAGACGACGCCGTTGTCGCGGACGACATACAGCAGCTTGCCGTCGCTCACCGGCGTCGGCACATCGGGACCCTGCGCGAACGCCCAGACCACGTGGCTTCGCGCGACATCGCCGTTGCCGCCCGGCCGCATCGCCACCATCGGGTTGTTGCGCGTCGGCGCGATGATCAGGTCCCCGACGATCGTCGGCGACGCCACGATCCGGTAGGCGCGGTTCCGCTCGGGATTGAGCACGTCGGCGCGCCAGTACTCGCGGCCGGTCGCCGGGTCGTGACCCGACACGACGTCGCCGCCGGTCACGATCAGCTCGGCGCGGCCGTTCGCCTCGATCCAGGTCGGCGTGGCGTACGAGTCCGGCGACTCGTTGACCGCCGGCGTCGGCCGCTCGACCCGCCACAGGGTCTTTCCCGACGCCGCATCGATCTTCAAGATGTACGACGGATCGTCGGTCTTCATGCCGTGCAGCACCTGCACGTACAACGCATTTCCGCGGAGCAGCGGCGACGACGCGTAGCCCCAGTTGAGGCCGAACCGGCCGTAGTCCTTCTGAATGTCCCGGGCCCACAGCTCTTTGCCGTCGAAGTCGAAGGCCTTCAGGATACCGACGCCGGTCATCACCCAGACGCTGCGGCCGTCGGTGACCGGCGACGGCGACGACATGTTCTGCTTGCGCTCCATGTGGTTGGTATCAGCGAGCCGCCGCTTCCACAACACGGATGGCCCGCGCCGGTCGACGGCCCACAGCTCGAGCTCGCCGGTGTTGGTCGCGGTGGCGACGTTCAGAAAAATCCGGTCTCCCCAGATAATCGGCGTCGATCCGCTGTAGGCAGGCAACGGCAGGGACCAGGCGACGTTGTCGGTCTTGAACTTGGTGCAGCCGAGCGGCGTGAGCGGCCGCCCTTCCTGCCCGAATCCGCGGCCCCGACCCGTCGGCGCGCTGGCCGGCGGCGGCGCGGGCGCCGCGGTGGCCTCACACGTCGCACCCCACGAAACCGGCAGCCCGGTTTCGTCACTCACGCCGCTATGCGCCGGTCCGCGCCAATGCGGCCAGTTCGCAGCGATGCTCACGTTCCCCGCGAGGACCGCGACCAGAGACACCGCCGTGATGAACGTTCGCATACTGATGACTCCAGCTCGAGTAAGAGCAACGATATGAAATGCTGCGCAGCGTCACGCGCTATATGGAATACGAAGAAACCAGCAAACCCTTTTACGACGCTGAAGAATGTCTGCCTGTGGGGTACCTAGCCCAGCCAAGGTAACGCTCAGGGCGACTTTTCAGGCACAGTACTGCGGAATAACAGTTCTGTCCATGGGCGCGGAAGTTGCCTCAGTCAGCGTCGAACATTATGGCAACCAGCAAACTGCGCATTCTTGCAATCGAACCCGATGCCGCGTGCCGCGAGCACCTGCAGAGCCTCCTCGCGGGACGCATCTTCGCCGACGTCATTATGGTGGCGAACGCGGACGCGGCCGCGGCCACGCTCCGTTCGGACCGACCCGACTTGATCCTCGTGTCCGCAGTGCTGCCTCCGCGCGCCGAGGAACAGATCGTCAAACAGCTCAAGGAGGTCGATCCGGATGGCATGGTGCCCGTGCTGACGATTCCTCCGGTGATGGAGCGGGCCGAGGACACACATGACGATCGGGGGCTGTTGAGACGGCTGACCAGTAGGCGGCCACCGAAACGGCTGTCGTACGACCCCGCGGCGCTGACCGCCAGGATCGGCGAATCGCTCACGCAGCTGCGCCACGACCGCGAGTTCCCCAGGCTGCGAATCGCGGCGAACTCCGAGCCATCGGCCGCCCTCGCCCTCTTCGAGCCTGACTCTCACAGGACGACGGCCCTGTCGCTGGTCGCCAAGCCGGACGCATCGCCGCTTGCCCTGCAGCGTCGACGGCTTCATCGCGCACGCCGGCTGACTCAGGAGCTTCTGCCCCACCGCTGCACCTTGACCACGCCCGCGGGCTTCATCGTCCGGATGGTGAACGTCTCGGCCACTGGAGTGCTGTTCGAGTCGCCGCTGAAGTTCATTCCCGAGAGCGAAACCTCGCTGAGCCTGCTTGGTCCGCAGAGCAAGATCGAGCTCCCGTCCAGAATCGTGCGCAGTGAGGTGTCGGCGGTCACCGGCCTCGGCGTCACATATCAGACGGCCGCATCGTTCCAGGAGAAAGTGGAACTATTCTCGTCGCTCAGCGGGCCGACCGCCGACGTCGCCGCGCCGGCACCGGCGCTGGCCGATCTGCTGTTCCGCGTGACGACCGAGCTCTATCAGAACCGCAGCTATGAGGAAGCGCGGTTGGCGTTTGAAACCGGCATGCGGCTGATGGTCCCGTCATGCGACGTCAAGCTCAGTGACAGCCTGATTCAGCCAGCCGATGGTGGTGATTCCGTCTACTTCACGGTGCCGGCCGCGACGCCGGCGATCCTGCAGGCGACCTTCGATCCGGGCCACGAACCCTCGCGGGAGGAATTCAAGCTCCTGAAAGCAGCCGCGGCGGTTGCGTCGATCCTCATTGAGTACGAAAGCGGCACGCTGATCGCGAGGACGGCCTAGGCGGAATCGAGATCTGAGGATCTGAGGATCTGAAGGATCTGAGGATTTGAGGAACTGACCGAGTCAGAGCGCTTTGCTTCGTGCCTCGCGTTCGAAGCGGTTGTTGAAATAGAGGTGACCGCCGCGCACGAACGCCCACAGGCTCGCCAGGACGTAGGCCGGCAGAAACAACGGGCCCCACTTTTCGTACTGGGCGACGTGCACGCGCTCATGCGCGCGTGTCCAATCGAGCGCGTCAGCGTTCCGGCCCAGCACGACATGCCCGAAGGTGATCGCGGCTACTCCGCCGGGGACAATGGTGAGGTGAGCCAGCACCCATCCGAGCAGCGGTCCGTGCGCCTCCACTACACCGTCCACGATCGCGATTTGCCGCGCGAACACCGCAAGCGCCAGCCCGATCACCGTCGCCGGCGATGCCCAGACATATCGCATCAGCTAAGCGAACGCCTCCATCCCCTTGAACTCACCTTTGAGGATGGTCCGCGTGTCGTCGTACCCGAGCCACTCCTTGATCGCCGTCGCGTAGACGCGCCTGAAGTCGGTCGTCTTCTTCAGATTGCCATCGTCCAGATCGGTCAGGCTCGGATGCGTGCCGTAGAACCCGCCCTTGACGCCTTTGCCGATGAGGAACATCGGCGTCGCCGTGCCGTGATCGGTGCCGAGACTGCCGTTCTCCTCCACACGGCGTCCGAACTCGGTGAAGATCATCACGGCAACTTCATTGCCGCGCCCGAGCCGCTCCATGTCCTCGATGAAGCCGCGCACGGCATCAGCGGTGTACATCAGCAGGCGGCTGTGCAGGTCGGCCTGCTGGACGTGCGTATCGAATGAGTTGCCGGCATACGTCACGTAGTAGAGACGCGTCGGCATGCCCGCGGCGATGAGCGCGGCGACGCGCTGGAGGTTGCCGCCCAACCCGCCGCCGACGCCGTAGTCCACCGGCGTCCGGTAACTGGCCGAGGCCTGCCGCACGAAATCGGAACTTTCCGCGGCGTTCGCCGCCGTCGCCGCCAGAAAGTCGAGCGTCGCGTTCGTCGTCGCGCCCTGCTGACTCAAGCCGGTAATCACCCGCTTCTCGTCATCGGTGCCATCGCGGCGGAAGCGGGACGGATCGTCGAAGACGAGCGGGGAATGACGCTGGCTGCGGACCGCGAGCGACTGCGAGCTGCCGACGTTGACGATCATGTTGCGTTTCGTCGGGTCATAGGTCGCATCGGCCAGACGGCCCAGCCATCCGAGCGGCTCGCCGCTGTGGGGTGCGCCGGTGTGCCAGAAGTCCATCGACGAAAAATGCGACAGGCTTGGCCGGTCGTAGCCGCAGCCGTGCACCACCGCCAGCTGGCCGTCCTTGTAAAGGCGCTCGAAGCCGACCATCGACGGATGGAAACCGACCCCGGGGGCGATCTTGATCGCTTCGCGCTCCGGAATCCCGAGCTTCGGCCGCGCGCGATAGTACGCGGCATCACCGAACGGCACGACGGTGTTCAGGCCATCGTTGCCACCGGACAGCTCGACGACGACGAGGATCCGCTCGGGATGTTTCTCCATGCTCGTGCCGGCGAGCGCCTGTGCGGCGAGCGCCGCCGACGTCCGGCCGAGGACCAGCGGGAGCGTCGCGCCGACGCCCATCCCGTAGAGACCGCGGATCAGGAAGTCACGGCGAGAGCAGTTGCAATTCATAAGATGTTCACTCTGAACTGAGGATCTCAGGATCTCAGGATCTCAGGATCTCAGGATCTCAGGAGCTGAAATCCTCAAATCCTCAGATCCTCAGATCCTCAAATCCTCAAATCCTCAGATCTCGTCTATCCCACCTGATAAGCCGGCAGGCTCCATACCAAGTACAGCAATTCGCGCAGAGTCTCTTCGCTGAACTTCGCAGCGGTCTTCTGCTTCAGGAAATCGATCAGCAGCGCGCGGTCTTTCGATGCCACCGGCACTGACACGAAACGAGCCAGGAAGTGGTCGACGACCTCGTCGGCGGTATCGGCGCCGGCGGCTGCGATCATCCCCGTGAGATCGACGCTGGCGCTACGCCGCGGTATCAGCTTCGTCCGCTCGAAGGCGAGCAGGTAGCCTTTGTAGCCGGCGTAGCGGGTGTTGTAGTCCTCGTCGCGATCCACCATCATGTTCGACTCGGCCATCTGTCCGGCTTCGGCGTCTTCCTTGGTGGCTTCAGTGATGTCCATCCCCTGCGCGAGGCGCTGCCCGACGCGCGCATCGGTCGCGGACATGGCGCGATCGGGCGGCCGGAATCCCGCGACGTTCGGGAACAACACATCGCGGAGCAGGTTGCCGCGCTGCAAGAGCGTCGACGGCGTGATCCAGGTCCGGCCGCCGGCCCAACCCGCGACGTTCGGCGGATTGAAGAGCGTCTGCCCGAGCGCCGCCGTCATCCGGCCGAAGTCGGGAATCGTCGGCACTTCACGCAGACCCAGCTTCCGGTAGGTCGACACGACGAGATGCACCGGCGTTTTGATCTGGGTGGCGACCGCCTGCTGACTGTAGAAGTCCTTCGAGAGGAACAGGCGCTTCAGGAGAGGCTTGAGCTGATACGCACTGTCGCGGAGTTCGCGTCCCAGTTCGGCCACTACGCCGCGCGGCGCCTCATCACGCACGAAGAAGCGGTACAGCTTGGCGGCGACGAACTCGGCCGTGACCGGCTGCGCCAGGATGATGTCGATGATGTCGCCGCCGTCGAGCGGCCCGGTCCGTCCGAGAAACGTCTTGTCTCCAAAGTCGTGTCGCGCGGCCTCGAATTTGAACGCGAGCGCGTCGTTCGTCCAGCCGGTGAAGGCGCGGGCCGCTTCGCGGACATCGGCTTCCGAATAACTGCCCACGCCCATCGTGAACAGCTCGAGCAGCTCGCGGCCGAAGTTTTCGTTCGGCCGGCCCTTGATGTTCTCGCCGTTGTCCAGATAGACCAGCATCGCCGGATCCTTCAGGATCGCCACGAGCAGATCTCTTAGGCTGCCCGACGCGTTCGCGCGCAGCATCTCGTTCTGACGCTGCATCATCCGCGCGTCACGTACCTTGCTCTGGCCGGTCGCGAAGTGCCCGTGCCAGAACAGCGTCAGCTTTTCTTCCAGCGGCCGGCGGCTCGCCAGCATGCGATTCGCCCACCACAGACCCAGGCGCTGCGTTTCGATGTTGTTGGCGGTCAGGCTGTAGAAGAATTTGTCGACGACCGGCTGCAGCCGACGCTGCGCGCCGACCGGCAGGACCTTGACGCCAAGCGACTCGCCGCGCTCCCGCGCGATCCGGACGGCCTCGGCGCGGCTCGGTGGAAAGGGATCCATGCCGGGATCCCAGACTCCGGATGACTCGAATGGCTTGAGGTCGTCGGTAATCGACTCGTAGTCGACCAGCGCATTCACCGCCTGCTGCGGTGACATGGCCGCGAAACGAACGATCTCATCCGGGGCGGCCCCGAACCCCGCGCGCTCCAGCAGATGGGCTGCCCGCGCCCGATCCCAATCGGCTGGCGCGATCGGCGCGAGATCGCCAGCCCAGGATGGCGGTGCTGAAACAGCCGCACCGGTGCTGGCCGATGGCGCCCGGCTCTGCGCCGGAATCACCGGCGCCGTGGCCATCACGGCGGCGAGCGTCAGGCAGCACGTCGAGCTGGCGCGGCCGAATACTCGTGAAGGACGGCAGGTCATGGACATCAGTGACTTCCGCCGAGAAACGCGACCCGGATTATACGCCCCCCAAACAATCGGGTAATCGGGTAATCGGGTAATTGACTAATCGTTATTGGGCTATGGGTAGCGGAGCATTGAATGCACAATCGCCCAATCAACAACCCGATTACCCAATCACCCGATCACCCGATTGAGCTTTTGCGCGTCGTCTCGCGCTGGGAGGTGGTCGCCTTTTCGATCAACGACGTCGTCGGCAGCGGCGTGTACCTGCTGCCGGCCGCGGCCGCGATGCTGCTGGGATCGGCGAGCCTCTGGGCCGTGCCGGTTGCCGGTGTATGCGTCCTGCTGGTCGTTGCCTGCTTCGCCGAAGCCGCCAGCCTGTTCGAAGAGCCCGGGGGCGGCTACGTGTACACCCGGGCTGCCTTTGGCGACTTCATCGGCTTCGAGGTGGGGTGGATGACGTGGCTGGCGCGGGTCAGCGCGGTCGCCGGCCTGTCGGCGGGCTTCGCGCAGGCCTTGACGGCGTTGTGGCCGGCAGCCGGCGCCGGAACAGGCCGCTCCATCGCGATCGGCCTGCCACTCGTCGCGCTGACCGCCATCAACGTCGCCGGCGTGAAACACGGCGTGCGAACAGCGGTCGTGCTGGTCATCTGCAAGGTGTTGCCGTTGCTCCTGCTGATCATGATGGCAGTCGCCATGGTGGACTGGCAGCGGATTCTGCCAATCCCACCGGCCGAGCCGCAGGCTCTCGCGGCGGCCGCCTTTCTGCTGTTGTTTGCCTACGCCGGCTTCGAGAACACGGCTGCGCCGGCCGGCGAGTACACCAACCCCCGCCGCGACATTCCCTTCGCGCTGCTCGTCATGATCGCCGGCGTGACGGCGCTCTATACGCTCATTCAGCTCGTCGCGCTCGGAACGGTGCCGGACCTCGCAGAAACGCAGACGCCGCTGGCGGACGCGGGCCGCATCGTCGCCGGTCCGGCCGGAGCATTGCTGCTCACGATCGGCGCGCTGTTGTCGATTCTCGGGACCAACAACAACTCCGTCCTCGCTGGATCGCGCTACCTGTACGCGCTGGCGCAGGACCAACGTCTCCCGGCTGTTTTCGCGCGTGTGCACCCGCGCTTCAGGACGCCGTGGATCGCCTTGACGACTCAGACCGCCCTGGCGCTCCCGCTGGCCCTGAGCGGTACGTTCACCGAGCTGGCTGCGCTGTCGGTCGTCGCGCGGATGGCTACCTACATCGGTACGGCGGCAGCGGTCCCGGTGCTTCGGCGCAAGATGCCGGCGACGCCTCGCACGATCCGACTCCCCGGCGGGCCGGCGATTCCAGTCGCGGCGATCGTGATGTGCACGGCCCTGCTCTCCGCGGCAACCACTCAGCATCTCGTCGCAGGAGCGATCGCACTGACCGTCGGCGCCCTCGTTTATCTGACTTCGACGAAGATCGGATTCGAATAGAACCAGAGGTCGGTCCACGGATCCTCGCCTGGCAGATCCATTGGCGGCTCGAGATCGGTGGTGCTGGTGCCGCGCACGCGGATGAACCCGCCGCCCGCTGGCGTCGGCACTGTGGTGGTGATGGTATGGACGTCGCCTTCTGAGCTCCACGCCTCCGACGTGAATCGCGCGACGACCTTGACCGTTTCGTTGCGATCGGCATTGCGGTTGGCAGCGGGGCCGGTGAACCGTCCAACGATCAGGTCGACTCGCTTGACGGATACCCGCTCGCCGCGGGCGTTTCGGGCATCTGGATCGCGGAACGTCACGGTCAGGCGTATTTCGCCGCCGTCTGTCATGGAAAGCGTCTCTCCGATGCCGGCTGCCGCATTGCCGCTGGTCGCCCGGAGATCCAGCTCGCTGATCAGGTCACCCGCCACGACGAACATCCGACCGGCGCGCAAGCCTTCGAGGATGTCGTCGGACGTCCGCCTCGCCGCGACATATGTCTTGTGAAACTGCCCGGGCCAGAAGTCGCTGCCCGCTCGTGTGTCATCCGCGAAATGTGCGTGCGAGTCCGATGTCGCGACAATCCAGAACCGCCGCCCCTCGCCGAGCAGGGCGTCCCACAATCCGCCGACAATCGCCGTCATCTGATCGAAGCCGCCGAAGGTTCTGGCGTTGGCGTTGCCGTACGAGCCGCGGTTGCCGGTGGGCCGTCCCTCGGCGTCGCGTTTCGGAGATCCGTCCGCTGACAGCCCGCCCGCCTGATGACCGGGCGCCCCTTCCATCCCGCGATAGATTTGCGGCGCAAGGTCGTTGTGGTTGCGAAACTCCCGCGGTTCGTCGAGGCCATACCGTCCCACTCCCTGCGCCGACCGCGATGGATGATTGGCGAACATCAGCGGCTGTTCGCGCAGACCATTCATGAAGGACAGCGCGCGAAAGCCAGCAGCCTCGCTGTTGCGCGATGGATCACCTGGCCAGGCTTCGTTCGAGTCGAACTGGCTCTCGATGTTGAACAGTGTCTTCCACTCATCGTCAGTCCGGGGAATGATGAGCGTGTGATGGTCCATGGCCGGCATGTTCAGCTCCATGCCGTAGAACTGAAAGACCTCCGGGACCATTTGCCGGGACTGTTTCAGCTCCTCGTAGGCCTGAGTAAGATTGAGCTTCGAATGGTTGGGACCACCGTGATCGGTCGTCACCATCCACGTCAGGCCGAACTCGCGAGCCTTGCGGGCATTGTGCGGCGTCGAGTACAAGGCGTCACCACCACGCACCGCCTCGGGCGGGTTTCTGGTCCGGTCGTAGCCAGGGCTCCAGTGACTGTGGATGTGTGAATCCCCAGCCAGCCAACGCCGCGGCGTTTCCTGCGACAAGACGATCGACGTCGCGGCCGACGCTATCGCCACGAAGACGCTGGTTCGCCCGTCTGGCATCGTGCTCCTTGAACGGCTGACCTTACCATCGCTCTGCATCATCGATGTAACGGGGACTGACGCGCAATGAATCGACGCGATTTTCTCTTACTCCGGACCGAAGGAGGCACCAAGATTGTCGAGCTGTCGTGCGAGCGGCTCTACATGCAGTACGTCAATGCCCAGATGCCCACTCCCCCGCCGCACATCACAGATGTCGAAGAGGGCGAACCTTCCGCGCGATTCGAAACCCGCGCACCGCGGCAGCTCTTCGATGACCTGGTCAAGGAGTTGGCAGACGTTGACGTCCTGCGCGTCACAAAGACGGAGTGGTTGACAGTCGAGGATTTCAGGCGTGAAGTGGACCGCTTAACGGCGACCATATGCGCTCGCGGTGGTCGTGTGGAATACCGCTGACACGCTGCCTCGTTTTCTCGAATGCGGCGGCCGCAATACGCGCGCATTCCACGTTCGTTCATTGACGATGAGACAAAGGGGAGATTTATGACAAAACGGTACGCGATTGGCGGCGCAGTGGTCCTCGTGCTGATGTCTGCGGCCGGGCAGTTCGGGCTCCGGCGTGCCGAAGCCGCGGCCGAATCACAGGTGAGCCCCGTCGCCTTCGAGCTTTGCACCGCGGAGGGCGCACTCGCCATCGAAAAATGCCAGGTTCTGGGACCGCCTCCCACATATGTCGTGCCCGCCGGACGTGTATTCACCATCGAGCAGGTGTCCGGCGATTGCAGCAGCGACGCTGCCCCAGGCAGCCCGCTGCGCCCTGCGATCGTCGCACAAACGGGCGGAGCGGTGGTGCCCCACTGGATCATCGGCATTCCGCGCGAGGCGCCGTTCCCAGGCGGCTTGATTCCGCTCGAGGCGACGCGGATCTACGCCGATACCAATTCGATCGTGACGCTCGGCTTGAGCGACGTGCCGCGGATTGCGGATCGATTCTGTAGAGTGTCCTTCTCCGGCACACTGACGAAGATGTAAGGGTCAGGCCGGGCTGCAACGGCCCGGCCGAATTACTTGACGAAGGCAGGGGGAGTGTTAATGTGTAAACCGTTATGAGCCGCAAATCCAAAGGCGTCTCGCGTCGACGGTTTCTCGAAGGCACGAGTGCCGCGCTCGCGGCCGCCACGGCCGCACCAGCACTTGGCGCACAGACGCAGGCGCCTGGTGCACCCTCCAGGCTGACCGCCGCCGCGCCGCGAACGAGAATCCAGGTCCGCATCAACGGCGTGAGCCGCCGCCTCGAGGTCGAGGATCGGTGGACGCTCGTCGAGCTGCTGCGCGATCACGTGGGTCTGACCGGCACCAAGATCGGCTGCGACCGCGGCGAATGCGGCGCGTGCACGGTGCTCCTCGATGGGCGGCCCGTCTACTCGTGCAGCCAGCTGGCGGTGTGGGCCGACGGACGCAGCGTCGAAACCGTCGAGGGGCTCGCGCGCAACGGCCGGTTGAGCCCGCTGCAGGAGGCGTTCGTCGATCACAACGCGCCGCAGTGCGGCTTCTGCACGTCGGGACAGCTGATGGCGGCGACCGCGCTGCTCGCGCGCAACCCGCGTCCGACGGCCGACGAGGTTCGCTCGGGCCTGGCCGGCAATCTCTGCCGGTGCTCGAACTACAACGCCATTGTCGAAGCCGTCCTGGCCGTGGCCGGCGGGACGCGGCCCGCGACGGCCGGAAACGGAGGGGCGCGATGAGCCAGCAGACAGGCGCGCCACTCACACCGCTGAAGACCGTCGGCCACACGACGCGGCGCATCGACGCCGTCGAGCGCGTCACCGGCAAGGCCGCCTACACCGGCGACATCCGGCTGCCCGGCATGCTCTACGCACGCGTGCTGCGCAGTCCACATCCGCACGCTCGCGTCCGCAGCATCGACACGTCGAAGGCCGCCGCGCTGCCCGGCGTCAGGGCGGTCATCACGCACGAAAATGCCCCGGTCTGGTGGGGCTCCGGCTCGATCGCCGGCGGCTCGCAGTACAACGACGAGATCAAGAAGATCACCACCCAGCGCCGCTACATCTTCAATAACCCGGTGCGCTTCGTCGGCGATGCCGTTGCCGCGGTGGCAGCGGTCGATCGTCACGTGGCCGAGGAAGCGCTCGATCTGATCGCGGTCGATTACGAAGTGCTGCCGTTCGTGATCGATCCTGAGGAAGCGCTCCAACCGTCAGCCGCGAAGGTCTGGCCGGAAGGCAACCTGTCTCCGAACGCGCGTAACGAACCGCTCCCAAGCGGGCAACGCCGCGGCAGCCTCGACGAGGGTTTTGCCGCCGCCGATCAAGTTTTTGAAGATCGCTACTCGACGGCGTTCGTGCACGACGCGCAAATGGAGCGGCGGGCGTGCTTGGCCCATTGGGAGGGCGACAAGCTCACTATTTACACACCGACCGGCGGCATCGCCAATTGCCAGCACGATACCGCGCGCGATCTTGGCCTGCCCGACGAGAAGGTGCGGGTCGTGTGTCAGTACATGGGCGGCAACTTCGGCAACAAAAATCAGAACCAGGATGTCGATCTGATCGCGGCGATGCTCGCCAAACAGGCTGCGGCGCCGGTGATGGTCGAGCTGTCGCGACGTGAGGACTGGCTCGGGATGCACGGCCGCTGGCATACCGTGCAGTACTACAAGGTTGGCGCGAAGCGCGATGGCACGGTCACCGCCATCCAGCTGCGTGGCTACAGCGGCATGGGCGGTTACCGCAAGAACTCCGGCGGCATCAGCGGCCTCGAGCTGTACGACTGCCCCAATGCGGAATCGACGGTCTACCCGGTGTACACCAACCGCACCACCTCGGGAAACTTCCGCGGCCCTTCGGATCCGCAGGGATTCTTCGGCATCGAATCGATGATGGACGACGTCGCGTACCAACTGGGGATCGACCCGGTCGAGTTCGCGATGAAGAACATGCGGAAGCCGCGGCCCGGCCTGGTCTTCACCAACTACTCGCTCGACGAGTGCATCCGCCGCGGTGCGGCACTCTTCGACTGGAAATCGCGCTGGCGGCCGAAGCCCGGGTCGGATCCCGGGCCCATCAAGCGCGGCGCCGGGATGTCGTTCATGATGTTCCGTTCCGGTCCCGGACGGAGCAACGCCGTCATGCGGCTCGACGCCCGCGGGCGTTACACGCTCTTTGTCGGCGTCACCGACGTCGGTGGCGGTGCCAAAACGACCATGGGCATGATCGCCGCCGAAGCGCTCGACGTGCCGCTCTCACAGGTCGAGGTCGTGTGGGGTGATACCGACCGCTGTCCCTATTCGGTCGGCGAGTCTGGCAGCCGTACCACGATCATGACGGGGCACGCGGTCGTCGAGGCCGCGCGCGACATCAAGCGACAGATCGCCGAGAAAGGGATGCCGACCGGAGAGAACGTCCTGATCTCGTCGGTCGCACCCAATCCCGGCACTGACGGGAAGGTACGCCAGTGCTTCGGCGCCCATTTCGTCGAAACGGCAGTGGACACGAGGCTCGGCACCGTCCAGATCACCAAATACGTCGCGGTCCACGAATCGGGGCGGATCATGAATCCGCAGACCGCGAAGGATCAGATCCGCGGCGCGGCCCAACAGGGCATCGGCCAGGCGCTCCACGAAGATCTGCTCTACGACCCGCGCAACGGCCAGCCGCTCACGGCGGGCTACTACGGCGCGCGGCACCTCACGCACCTCGACGCGGCGAACATCGAAGTCACGTTCATCGAGGTCGACGACGGCTACGGTCCGTTTGGCGCAAAGACCGTCGGGGAGTCGGGCATCATCCTGGGACCAGCGGCGGTCGCCAACGCGGTGTTCAACGCGCTTGGCCGCCGCATGAAAGATCTGCCGATCACGCGCGACAAGATTCTGGGAGCGCTGGCATGAAACGCATTACCAACGCCAATGCTCGCGACCTGACGCAGGCCATCGCCCTCGCCGGTGATGCGCGGCGCGGCGGACGCGCCACGGCGTTCGCCGGCGGCGGCAGCGATCTGCTCGGCTTGATGAAAGACCGGATCATCGCACCCGACCTCATCGTCCGGCTCGCGACGGTGCGGAACCTCGATCAGGCAACGGCCGCGTCCGGCGGGCTGACCATCGGCGGGCTGATGACGCTCGATGCCATCGGCCGCCACGAGGAGATTCGGCGCCGCTACGCGGTCCTCGCCGAAGCGGCCGAGACCGTCGCCACACCGCAGATCCGTACCGTGGGAACGCTTGCTGGAAACGTCTGCCAGCGTCCGTGGTGCTGGTACTACCGCAACGGCTTTCCCTGCTACAAGGCAGGCGGAAACCAGTGCTTCTCGTTCGCCGGCGAAAACCAGTTTCACGCCATTTTCGGCGGCGGGCCCAGCTACATCGTTCACCCGTCGGATACCGCGCCGGCGCTCGTCGCGCTCGGCGCCCAGTTCCGCATCGTCGGACCATCCGGCGAACGACGCGTGCCGGCGGCTGACTTTTTCGTCCTCCCCCGGGCCAATCCGGCGGTCGAAAACGCTCTGAAAGACGACGAAGTCCTGGCGTCCGTGCAGTTGGCCGCCCCACGCAGCGGCACCCGGAGCGCGTACCACAAGGTCATGGACCGCGAGGCGTGGACCCACGCCGTGGTGAGCGCAGCTGTCGTGCTCGAAATGGATCAGGACGTCTGCCGAACCGCGCGAATCGTGCTGGGCGGCGTCGCGCCCATCCCGTGGCGTGTGGCGGAGGCCGAGAACGTGCTGACCGGCCAGCGCATCACGCCCGAGCTCGCCGCCCGAGCCGGAGAGGTTGCCGTCGCCGGCGCGCGGCCGCTCTCGAAAAATGCCTACAAAGTCCCGATGACGAGAGCCGTCGTCGAACGCACCATCCTCCAGCTGGCCAATCGTACGTAGGCCGGGCCTCTTAGGCCCGGCTCCGGCGGACCTGAGAGGTCCGCCCTACGTTGCGCGCTAGGGAAGCGCGAACACGAACAGCGCGTTGCCCGTATTCGGGCGCTTGACGTCCGGCGTCAGCATGAGCGGAATCGCCGTCCCCCAGCTGGCCGCGCCGACCCCGACCGGCATCGCAATGTATTGCCGCTCCCCCACCGCGTACGAAATCGGAAAACCCTGCGGCGACGTCGTCAGACGATTCTGCCAGAGGAGCTTGCCGCTGGACACGTCATACGCGCTGATGTAGCGGTTCCAATCCCCGACGAACACCATGCCGCCGCCGGTAGTAAGCGTCGCAGTGTTGAATGGCGCCCGCTGCCGGGTGACCCAGCGGATCTGGCCGGTGACGGCGTCGATCGCCGCAAGCTCTCCGAGGTTGCCGCTGCTCTCGGGATGAAAATAGTTGTCACGTCGACCCTGCCCGAGACCGCCGCCCCCTTCCACCTTCTTGACGTCGGCAAAACTTCCTTTCTGACATGTCAGCAGAAGTGGCGCAAACAACGCTCTGGATTCGGGGTGGTAGGCCATCGCCCGCCAGCTCTTGAAGCCCGCGAGGCTCGGACAGAAATCGATGACCTGACCGAGCTCCGGGATCATCCCGGGACGGTATGAAACCTTGCCCGTCACGCGGTCGACGTTGACGAGATTCTGATACCCAAGGTCACGGGCGCTGACGAACTTTCCCGTCTGCCGATCGAGCTGCCAGAGAATGCCCAGCTTGCCCATCTTGAACAGCGACTTCCGTCCGCCATCATCGACGAGGATGTTTTCGAATACCTCGTCCATGTCGTGCGTCTCGCCCGGGAGGAGCTGATTGTGCCAGACGATTTTGCCGGTGTCGGGATCGAGCGCCAGGACCGTATTCGTGTACAGCGCATCGCCGTCGGTCCCGCGCGCCGCGCGGGACCACGGCTTGGCCTGTGCGGTCGACCAGTAGACAAGGTTCAGCACCGGATCGTAGCTGCCCGTGATCCACGTGTCAGCTCCCGCGCGAAACGTCAAAGGCACATCGCCCCAGCTGTCGCCGCCGGGCTGGCCAGGATGCGCGATCGTCGACGTTCTCCAGAGCTCTTTGCCCGTTCGAGCGTCGTGTGCGGTGATGGCGCACTTCTGCTCGTAGAAGTACTCGCAACTTTGAAGGCCGGAAATGATCTTGCCGCGAACGATGAGCCCCGGCGCCGAGTACGCAAATCGCTGCTTGGGATCGGTCACTGCGACATCCCACGCGACATTTCCTGTCCTGGCGTCGAGTGCAACGATGTGGGCGTCAGCGGTGTTCACCAGAATCTTGTCGTCGTAGATGCTCAAGCCACGAATCGCTCTCATCTCGTTCTGCTGTCGACCCTCGGCGGGAAAGTCGCGCCGGTACTCCCAAAGCAGTTCGCCGGTGGCGGCGTTCAGCGCCTGCACGGTGCTGCCGGGGTTGGCCAGATACATCACCCCGTCATGGACCAGGGGTGTCGTCTGCTGGTTGCCCGGCTGCATCGCCCACGACCACGCGAGGCGCAGCTGGCCGACATTCTGGCGATTGATCTGGGTCAGCGGACTATGACCCCAACCGTCGTAGGTGCGCCGCCAGTGCAGCCAGTCGGACGCCGGAGGGCTCTTCAACAGCTCGTCGGTCACCGGCCGGAAGGTGCGACCCTGGAGTAAGGCCGCGGTCGCCGTGTGATCGGTGGCCGCAACAACAAACGCGAATAGGCCGACGGCGAACGCTGGTGCGAGCGCGGGAGTGCGCATGGCATACCTCCGAGCTGCGGTGTGCGTCACGAACGCAGCCGCAGTATACGCCTCACATGCGTCGCTTTCTGAAAGCGCCTTGCATTCGTGAGGTCCGGGTGCCAATAATCCGCAGCTCGTACGTAGGCGGGGGCCTTTTGGACGGCGAGTGGCGGGTTGCCCGTACGTAGGCCGGGCCTCTCAGGCCCGGCGAAAGAGGACCGTACGTAGGCCGGGCCTCTCAGGCCCGGCGAAAAGAGAGACAAGCATGCTCAAGCAAGTACTCGCGGTTCTTCTGATGGCCAGCGCGTCGAACGCCGCCGCGCAGACCGCGCCGCCGCCTGCCGTCGACGTGACCGCGGCCGCCGCCAAAGCCTTCATCGACAAGCTACCGAAGGATCGGATCAGCGATCTGCCGATCCGCGTCGCGGACGTCGGCGGTTACAAGGTGGGCATCTACGGCGTGTTCCGACCCAAAGCGTTGCCCGGCGGTTCGATCCGGCACGAGACCAGCGTCACCGAGGTCTACTACATGCTCGAGGGAACCGGCACGCTGGTCACCGGTGGAAAGATTCCCGACGAAAAGAGCACCGGTGTCAGTCCAAACACCAAGCGGCCGAACTTCGGCGGCACCAAGATCGACGGCGGCGTCACGCGCAAGGTCGTCCCTGGCGACGTCGTCATCATTCCAGGCAATGTCCCGCACTGGTGGAGCGCACTCGACACCGACATTCGATATCTGATTTTCCGCCCGGACCCTGAAGGGCTGCAGCCGACCAGATAATGAACTGATACGGTGAATGCTACCGGATTGCGCGCTGACGCAGAGGATGCTGCGCGAGGAAGCGGGCGGCTTCGTCTGCGATTCGTGCGGGATGTTCGACGATGACGCCGTGTCCGGCGCCATCGATCTCGACCAGCGAGACGCGATCGGCGTAATTGGTCTTCAGGTCGCGGCCGTTGCCGGGCGGCGCCACCTTGTCCTGCAACCCTTGAATAACGAGCAGCGGCGCCGAGCCGCCCGACCACCACTCGTCGAGCGGTGTCGCCCGTCCGGCGGCAGCCTGTGACGCCTGCGCCTCCGGCCACGACTCCTCGATCGCCAGAAACGGGGCCGGGTTGGAGCCCGGCGCGAGCATCCTGAGCGCGACGAGACGCGTGCGTTCCTCCTGCGACACACCCGGTTCCCGCAGCCGCGCGGTTATCTGGGCGAGGCTCGGATCGGGCGGCACCTTTCCGCCGGCGGCGATCAGCACCACGGTCGCAACGCGCTCCGGCGAATCGGCGGCAAGCGTTCGGGCGATGCGGTTACCCCATGCCCACCCGAGCACGTGCGCGCGCCCGCCGGCGACGCGATCGATTACGCGGCCGACGTCGGCCGCGTAGTCGTGATACGTCAATCCACCGAGCGGCCCGGTGCTGCCCCGCACGCCTCTGGGGTTGACCGCAATCGCGCGATAACCGCGTCGAGCCAGCTCCGGTCCGAGGAGCGAGAAGGCCGTGGACGAATAGCCCGTTCCGGGCAGCAGCACGATCGGCTCGCCGGCGCCCCAGGTGACTGTCTCAAGCCGCGCGGTACCCGCGTCAACCACCGTGATCGCTGGCGCCTGGGCGATCAGACTCGACGCTGCGCCCAGCAACGCACCAATCAACACGACACCGGTCAGCGCAGGACGTCGCATCTTCGTGATCTCAACGGGAACCTGGCTTCGCCGCTCCAGCCGCGGCCCGCAAGTCGTCCATCGTCGCCACCCGCGGACCGTGGAGCGCCGCAATCGTGCGCACGTTCAAACCGAGACGTTCGACGTTTTCGAGGAGGTTGACCGTGAACGGGTTCACTGCCGCCGGCGGTGGCGCATTCGCCGCCGGCGGTGCGTAGGCATCGACCTGGATCAGGATCCGCTCCGCCGGGAGGTACACCATCGTGTAGGCGTCGTTGTGGCCGCTGCCGGCGATTTGATGCAGCTCGATCTGGCGGCGGCCGTCGCTGAGCACGTGCTTGCCGCTGTAGGTCTCGAACGTCGCCGCCCGCGGCGACCGGGCGAGACGATCCGGGCGGATGGTCCTTGGTGCTGCCCACGCCTTCTCGTAGTACGGCCTGTTCATCTCGTGTGTCACGACCGTGGCGCCTTCGGCAACGTAGGTCCGGAGCCCTCCGGAGTGGTCGAAATGCACGTGCGAATTGATGATGTAGCGAATGGGCTTGCCGGGGATCGTCTCCTTGACCTTGGCGATGACGGCCTCGGAACGCGCTTCATCCTGCGGCGCCTCGACGACGACGATGTGATCGCGCTGGTCGATGGCGACGCTGTGGTGACTGCCCCCTTTGACGTAGTGGACGCCGGGCGCGAGCGGCTCGATCGCGACGGTGACGGGCGGCGGTGTGAAGCTCCGGACCTGCTCGGGCACCTCACCGGCCACGGACGGATTTGCCGCGACCCTCTCGATCGTCAGGTCGAGCAGCGGGTGTCCGCCCTGGGTCCGCACGATTCGTGACGGAAACCGCACGCCATCGAAGTCGCGGTACGCGGAATACGACACTTCCACAGGCGTGTCTCCCAGGACGGTGTTGTCGATCCAGGTCTGCACGCGCTCGACCTCGTTCTGCCCGTTGATGCGCCCGACGTACTTGTACTTGCCATCGATCGTGAACGTCACCTCGGACCCACCGTCTGCCGGCGTGGACGTCGCGTTGTTCGCGGCCGCAGCCTTGAGGAACCCATGCGGCGTCGTCCAGATCTCCATGGTTCGCTCTTCGACGGCGGCCGGCTGAGGCGCCGCAGCCGGCGGGGCGTCGGCGGCGGCACCGGGAGGCGTGGCCAGGTTCCAGGCGAACGTGCCGCTGATCATCTGAATCGGCCGCTGCTCCGCGGGCGCAGGACGGACCCGTCCGGGTTCGACGACCTGGCGCCGCACCATTTCCACGCGTGCCGCGGGCACCTGGTAATCGACGGCGGCGGTGAAGCGGCTCACCTCGAAGGCCGGCCACGGGAGGGTCGGGTTCGGCGCCTGCCCGAACTGGAACCAGCGGCCGGTCCCGGAATATTCGATCGATCGGATTTCGGCGGCGCCGAGCGCTTCGGTCGCCGCCTGCAGCGTGCCCGTTTCCGTGCGGGCGCACGCCCAGGTCGAGACCACGACTGCAGAACCGAAAGCAAGGGCTGACAATGGTCGCATGATGTCCTCGAATTGATGCGCAGCTCGATGGGCATTGTGCCACACTGGCGCAACCTCTTTATCCGCCATCCAGGAGCAGTGCGATGTTGCCGATCGCGGGCATTTCCCCTTCGAAAAGCGCCGTTTTCATCATCGCGGTCGGAGTGCTGGCAGCCGGCGTGACTGGTCCGGCGCAAGTCCCCTCGACGTCGCTCGGGGCAGGTCCTTCGACAGGCGCCTTCACCGAGGTTCAGGCCACTCGCGGTGCGCGCCTCGCGGAGAAACACTGCGCCTCCTGTCATGACCCACGAACGGGCGGCTCGGCGCCGCCGTTGTCGGGCACGCGGTTCACGGAGAAGTGGGGCGCGGGCGGTCGTACCGCCGACGATCTCTTCTACATCACACGAACGTCGATGCCGTTCGGGTCGCCCAACTCGCTCACACCCCAGGAGTACGCCGACATCGTCGCGCACATCCTCCGCGACAACGGCTACACAGCCGGCTCAACTGAACTGCGGCCAGATCCCGTCGCACTCGCGCGCGTACGGCTCGAACGTCAGGCAGGCGGTTCCGGCGCTGCACCCCGCGCAGTCACCGAAGCACCCTCAACGGCACCGGCCGGCGTTACGCCGCTCGGCGGCCCGACGCAGGCCGAGTTGAATCGCGCGGCCAGCGATCGCGCGAACTGGCTGCACGTCAATCACGATTACGGCGGCCAGCGGTTCGTCGACTCGGTGCGGATCACGCGCGAAAACGTCGCGTCGCTCGCGCCCGTCTGCATGTACCAGTTCGGCGATGCGAACACGTTCCACACCAACCCGATCGTCTACCAGGGCGTGATGTACGTGACGACGATCCTCTCGACCGTGGCCCTCGACGCGACGACCTGCCGGGTGAGGTGGCGCCACGACTGGCGGCCGAAGCGGCAGCAGGTGTGGCCGCAGAATCGCGGGGTTGCGCTCAAGGACGGCCGTCTGGTGCGGGGAACGACCGACGGGTACCTGATCTCGCTCAACGCCCGCACGGGCGAGGTGCTCTGGGAGCGCGCCGCTGCCGATCCGAGCAAGGGCGAAACGTTCACGATGGCTCCGGTGGCATTCGAAGACCTCGTGATCGCCGGTCCGGCCGGCGCCGAAAACGGCGTCCGCGGCTGGGTAGGAGCGTTCCGGCTCTCGAACGGCGAGCCGGTCTGGCGGTTCAACACCGTGCCGCAGCCGGGCGAGCCCGGCGCCGACACCTGGGGCGATCCCGGCCATCACCTGGTCGGCGGCGGCGCGGTCTGGGCGCCGTTCGCCGTGGACGTCGAGGCAGGCCGCGTTTACCTGCCCGTTGCCAACCCGGCGCCGGATTTCTTTCCGGACGTGCGGGACGGCGCCAATCTGTACACGAACTCGATGCTGGTGCTCGAGGCGCGCACCGGCAAGCTGGTCTGGCATTTTCAGGCGGTTCCCCACGACGATCACGACTGGGATCTCACGCAGACGAGCCCGCTCTTCACGGCAACCGTCCAGGGCAAGCGCCGGAATCTCGTCGTGGCCGGCGGGAAGCACGGGCTGCTGCACGTCTTCGATCGCGATTCCCGTGAACAGCTTTACGCGGTCGCCGTGACGACGAGGGAGAACGCCGACACACCGATCACCGTCGAAGGCGTGCGCGCCTGCCCGGGAGTACTCGGCGGCATGCAGTGGAGCGGACCCGCGTTCAACCCGCTGACCGGGATGCTCTATGCGCCGTCGGTCGATTGGTGTGCGACGTTCGCAAAGGCGAAGGAGCTGCGGTTCGTGCCTGGCCAGATGTACATGGGCGGCTCGTACACGCTCGATCCCGTCGAGAAATCTCGTGGCTGGCTGACGGCCATCGACGCCGCGACCGGCGCCATCAAATGGCGATACGAGTCGCGCCGCCCGATGCTCGCGGCCGTCACCACGACCGCCGCCGGTCTGGTATTCACCGGCGAGCTCGAAGGCGATTTTCTCGCGCTCGACGCGACCGACGGCAAAGTTCTCTACCGATTCAATACGGGCGGTCGGCTGAACGGCGGTATCTCGACCTACGAGATCGACAATCGTCAGTACATCGCCGTGGCCGCGGGCAACGCGACCGCCTTCTGGCGCGTTCCGCCGGCCTCGTCGACCATCGTTGTATTCGGACTGCCACGCGATGGCGCGGCCGCCAAATAGTTATCTTTTTCGAGGAGACGATATGAAACGGCTATCTGCTCTCGTCCTCATCATCGCTGCTGCCACGGCGCCACTGCTCGGCCAGGCGCGGCCAACCGATCACTGGGTGGCCGCCTGGGGCACGGCGGTTGTGGCGGCTCCTGCCCAACCGGCAGGAGGTCCCGGCCAGCCGCAAGGTGGACGGGGTCAGGGAGGGCCGGCACCTGCGACGCCTTCTCCCGCGGGCGCTCCGCCAGTCGCCGTTGCGACGCCGGGAGGACGAGGGGGGGCGCCGGGAGGGGCTGCGCCGAATGCCGGACCTCCGCCCGTTCGCAGCTTCAACAACCAGACCCTGCGGCTCATCGTCCGTCCGACGCTCGGCGGCGAACGCCTCCGGATTACCTTGAGCAATGCGTTCGGGACTGCTCCGCTGGTCGTGGGCGCCGCGCAGGTCGCACTGCGCGCGAAGGATGCGGCGGTCGAGATGAAGACTGCGCGAACCCTGAAGTTCAGCGGCAGCGCGGCGACAACGATTCCACCCGGCGCCGTGATCATCAGCGATCCAGTCGATCTGACATTTGCCACCGGATCCGATCTCGCGGTCGATCTGTATGTGCCTGGCGACACGACGGCCAGCGGCTCGCCGGTGACGATGCACACGGGGGCGTTCCAGACCAGCTACGTTTCCGGGAGCGGCAATTTCGTCGGCGCCGAAGCCTTCCCGGTGGCGACGACGACCGCATCGTGGTTCCTGCTGGCGCGCGTGGAAGTCGTGGCGCCGCCGACCACCGGCGTCATCGTGGCGTTTGGCGACTCCATCACCGACGGCACGCGGTCCACGCCGAACACGAACAACCGCTGGCCAGACCTGCTGGCAAAACGAATCGCGCAGGGGGGAGGGCCGAAGCTCGCGGTGGTCAACGCGGGCATCTCCGGCAATCGCGTCCTCGTCGACGGCGCCGGCCCGAGCGCACTGGCGCGCTTCGATCGCGACGTGATAGCGCAGCCCGGCGTCACCCACGTCATCGTGCTCGAAGGGATCAACGACATCGGTCAGGGCCGTGCCAATCCGCTGCCCTCGGTCGCCGACCTGATCGCCGGCCATCGCCAGCTGATCATGCGAGCCCACGCGCGCGGATTGAAGATCTACGGCGCCACGCTGACCCCGTACGAAGGCGCCGCCTATTCGACGCCGGAAGGCGAGGCCAAGCGGGCGGCGCTCAACGAGTGGATCCGCACCAGCCGGGAGTACGACGCGGTCATCGATTTCGACAAGGCTACTCGCGATCCGCAGCAGCCGACGAAATTCCTGGCGGCCTACAACTCGGGCGACAACCTGCATCCGAGCGATGCCGGGTATCAGGCGATGGCCGACGCGATCGATCTGTCGCTCTTCGGGGTGCGAACCTCAACGACGAGCCGTTGAGTGTGAGCGGGCTGGCAAACCGAGTATCAAAAACAGACCTTCTCGTGACACATGCAGTCGGAATTCAACGCACCGTCGTCGTCAGCTCGAATTCGTGAGTCACGGGGCTGATGAGAACCACGTCGATCTGGTAGGTCAATCCGGATACCGCGGCAAGCATCACCTTCGGCGGCGAAAAGCCGGACCAGTAGATGCCTATCGTCCCATCCGGTTTCATTACCGTGATGTCGAAGGGGGTTCCGGGGGTGGAGGACACGTCGACCTCGAGCGTTCCGGAAACGTGTAGGGGTAATGCAAACCGCCGGCACCGCGCCCCCCCCATCCCGCCGTAGCCGAGGCTCGCGCACCGTGCTTCACCAACCTGACTCACGATGACTGCGCCCACCGAAATGCTGATCGCCCGCTCGAGGTCGAAGTCCAACTGCATGTCCTGCGACATCAGGACGTACTTCGTTTCAGTAAAGTACTCCGCTTTGGAGACACTGACTAACGCACCGGAGAATGACACGTTCTCGACGTTTGCCAAACGGTAGGAGCCGTCCCCTTCGGTCACCACAGAGGCAATCAACTCGGAACCCGGTGACACTGGAGACTGGATGCCGAGTTTGACCAGTCCGACTTTGGCACCGGCCATCGGAACTCCGGCCACGCGGACCACACCGGACAAGGCGTACGCGCCGGGCAGGGGGCACGGCGGGCAAGG
The DNA here is from genome assembly GCA_963728825.1 of uncultured Acidobacteriota bacterium. Taxonomy (GTDB): domain Bacteria; phylum Acidobacteriota; class Vicinamibacteria; order Vicinamibacterales; family CAVVIG01; genus CAVREM01. The sequence continues at coordinate 278,426 of CAVSLA010000002.1, read as the reverse complement.
GGCCGGAGCGGGCGTCGTCGGGGTTGGTGACGAGGGCGTGGGCAACGGCCGCGAGTCGGCACAGGCGACACAGAGAACCAAGGCGCAGAGATAAGCGAACTTGCGTGCCATCAGCGCCTCCTTCCTCGGGGACTTCTAGAGGCAAATGTTCGCGACGTTGCCTTCGAACGAATTGTCCTTGAACGTGTTGCCGGCAGTCGGGCCTTTCAGCCCGCACGCGTTCTCAATCAGCGAATTGGCTTTGAACTCGTTGCCCGCGGCTGACCCGGTCGGGGTGATGAGGAACTCGATGCCGGCGGCGCCCGAGCCGATCGTATTGTCCTTGATGGTGTTTCCGGTCGCGATCACGTTGAGGCGGATTGCCGCCAGGCTGCTCCCGGAGAAGATGTTGTCCTTGATCTGGCTGTCCACGCTGCCGAACACCAGCACGCCGATCCGGTTTCCGGCAAATACATTGTTCTTGATGTCGTTGTCCTGCGAGCTGCCCCTCAGCATGATCGCGCGAACCGTGCTGCCGCGAAACACGTTCTCCTTGATCGTGTTGCCGACGCTCCCCGCCTGAGCATCGATCGCCTCGCCATTGTCGACGAACTCGTTGTGCCTGATGACGATGCCGGTGGCGGTGTTGAGTCGTAACGCGACGGCGAAGTTCCGAATCACGCCGCCGGCAATGGTGACATCGGACCGTCCGATGACGACGATGCCGAGGCCGCTGCCCAGGCCGGCGATGGTGTGACCGTTCAGGTCGATTCTGAGGCCGTCGGCGCCGACGATCAGCCCGTCGCCCGCGCAGACCAGATCGTGATCCAGCCTGACGTCCCCGGTCACTGTCGCACCGCACAGGTCGCTCGCCGCTGCGGAACCGGCTGCACCCAGCGTCAGCCACGCCAGCAGAAACAGTCGTTTCATTCAGCCCTCCCTCGGACGACTGTGTCGGGCGGACCTTCAGGTCTGCCGCGCTAGTGCCCGGGTTGAGGAAAATATCCTCCCGACCGGCAATAGTCCTTGCAGAAACCTGACAAAAAGCCCCAAGATTTCCCCGCGGCCTTGCAAACTCGGAGGCGCGATGAACGTCAGGCGAAAACCGTCGTACCAATTCGGACGCTTTCGTCTCGACCCGTCAGAGCACCGCCTGCTTTGTGACGGACGCGCCGTCCCGCTCACCCCGAAGGCCTTCGACGTGCTCCGCGTCCTCGTCGAGAGCGGCGGACGCCTCGTGGAAAAAGAGGTTCTCCTGAAAGCGGTGTGGCCGGACAGCTTCGTCGAAGAAGCCGCCCTCAACCGCAATGTCTCGGTGCTGAGGAAGGCCCTCGGCGAAGACCTGTCGGGACAGAAGTACATCGAGACCGTGCCGAAGCGCGGCTACCGATTCGTCGCGTCAGTCACCGAGTACCGCGACGACCAGCACATCGTTGGACCAGCGGTCGCGGTGGCTGCGGACCGCACCCGGGCACTGGCAATTTCGGTGGCAGCCGTCGTGGTGGTGATGCTGGTCGCTGGCGCGTGGTTCGTATCAAGACGGCCGGCCGGCGAGGAGCGTCCCCGCTCTCCCGCACCCACGCACCGCCAGGTGACGTTTACGGGAAAAGAGGGCGCGCCGACCGTCTCCCCCGATGGGAGACGCATCGCGTATGTGTCGGACGGCGAACCGGCAAAACAGCTGATCGTCCAGGAGCTCGCCGGAGGACGGCCGGTCGAGATCTTCAGCGCGCCGGAAATCAATTACCTGCGCTGGTCGCCAAATGGATTGGAGCTGCTCGTCTGGGCGCGCGGAGCGGGAAGCAATGGCGTGTACATCGTGCCGCAGCTCGGTGGGAACCCGCGCCGTGTCGGGGGCGGGTTCCTCGCCTGCTGGTCGCCGGACGGCTCGACGGTCGCCACCGCAGGGGCGCTGGATGGCAAGATCCGATTCTTCAACACCCGCGGGCAAGAACAGCGGACGCTGTCGCTGCAGGGCGACTACTGGTCGATCTGGGATCTGGATTGGTCAGCGGCCGGCGATCGTCTGCTGCTCGTGAGCAGCAACCAGCAGGGCCGCTACTCGATCGAAACGATTCGTGCAGACGGAAGCGACCACCGGACCATTCTTTCGTCGCGCACCGAGATCCCCTCGACGCGGTGGGGGCCACAGGGCGATACGATTTACTACTTCCAGCGGATCAATCAGACCATGTCGCTGTTCCGGATCCCAGCGGCCGCCGGAACGACTGCGTCCGGGACCGCGCTGCTGACGGGCCTCGAAACCGACCGATTCTTCGCGCTGTCGGCAGATGCACGGAGGCTCGTCTACGCCCGAGCGCCATACTACTCCAACCTCGTCTTGCTCGATGTCGCGACCGGTCGAACCCATGCGTTGACGCAGGGGACGTCGCTCGTCGAGCGGCCCCGCGTCTCCCCTGACGGCAGGTCGGTGGTATTCAACGTCGGCCACGATCCGCTCACCAATCTCTACAGCCTCCCGATGACCGGCGGAGTGCCGAAGCAGCTTACGTTTCTCAATGCCCTGAGCGTCGGCGGCGCCTGGTCGGCCGATGGTCAACGGATCGCTTTTGCGTCGACACAGGGCGGCCAGCCGCGCATCTGGACCATGGCCGCGACGGGCGGATCACTGCGTCCCATCTCGTCGGGCGATCTGAGCGACAACCTGGACGCCGCATGGGCGCCGGGTTCACGGATCCTGTATCAGCGCGCCGGCAATCAGAACTATTACGACATCGATCCAGACACGGCTGCAGAACGCTTCCTGGTCAAGGATGGTTCCCCGGGCTGGATGTTTGCGCCAGTCTACTCGCCCGACGGCCGGAAGATCGCGGTGATGTGGAATCGGCGACCGACGCGCGGTATCTGGATCATCGATGCCAACGATCGGAGCGAGACCATCCTCTACCCGTCCACGGCCTCATCGATCAGTCCGATCGGCTGGTCCCGGGATGGCGAGTGGCTCTATATCGTTGAAGCCAAGAACGGAGCGTTTCGGGGCGCGACCTCGGTCGTCGGCGAGACGATGACCGAGGCGAAGATCGTGCGGGTCGCAGTGAACGGCGGCGCCGTCGAGACCGTCGCAACCATCCCATCCGATGAAATCGGCAGCGTCAGCATGACGCCGGACGGCCGTCGCTTCGTCTATCCCGTATTCTCGGCGCGGTCGGACGTTTGGGTGGTCGACAACTTTGATTCCTCGTCGCTCATCGCTGCCCGATAGAGCAGCCAGATCCCCACCGCCTGGACAACGTGGTACAGGTCGTTGTGGTTGAAGTGTCGATGGAGTGACCAGCCGCTTTGTTGAATGGCGGCGGCCGCTGCCGACACCGCCACGCCGGCGACGAGCAGCCAGCCGCCCGCATCCAGCGGCCGCGCACTCAGGCGGACGCCGACGAGCACGGCGAAGGCCGCACCGTAGGCGATGATCGCCGTCAGGTACACGGGGTTCCACACCACGATCAGGCCGTAGGCGGCGAAGGCGACGCCGGCCGCGGCCGTCACGCGGCGCCGTGCCGACGGGGTGACCGGCACCAGCGACACTGCGGCGCCAACCACCGCGAAGGCGGCCACGACCAGAGCTTCGAGGGTGACGAGCCACAGCGCGCCCGCCAGCCACGGCGGCAGCGTCTGCTGGAAGCCGTGAACCGTGCCGCCGGTGATTCCGGCAACCGCAGTCGCCGCAAAGGCCGCCGCCAGCCACCATCGCCATCGCGCGATGTCCCAGAACCCGCCTGCGTCAGCGCGCCACGCCGCCCGCCGCAGCTGCGAGCCGAGGATGGCCGTGAACACCGCCAGGAGATAGTCGGTGACGAGCGTGGCCGGTTCGCTGATCGTCATGGGCCTATCGACGATGGTGGTCGGCAAGGACCAGGAGGAAACCGGCCAGCACGATGTGAAATACGACCGGGATCAAATCGCCCGTCCATCGCTCCTCCGGCCTGATCGTCATCCACACGACGTAGCGCACGGCCATCGAGGTCGCGTAAATCCAGCCGAGAATCCAGAGCGGCCGGCCCAGCCAGCTGCGTCGCTGGATGAAATAGCCGCGGCCGCGAGTGAACTGACTGCACACGGCGCCGAGCAACCCGAGCAGTCCGAGCTGCGCCGCAAACAGCAGGGGATACGGCAGCAGTCCGGACTGCCACTGCGCCATCGGCGGCAGAAACGGCGCGGCGTCGAGCGCAACCGCCAGCTGCCCGAACACTCGACCGGCGAACAGCACGAGCAGCGTCCAGAGCGCCGCCGCGCGCGTCACCCGCGCAGACGATCGGCGAACATCGTGCGGTAGTGCCGCCACCATTCGCTCTGAAACCGCTCCTGGGGATCGTGCTGAATCTTCCGGCGCAGGAACTCGGCGAACTGCGGATACGCCGCTTCCACCTGTTCGCGGCGTGCCCAGCGGTGGTAAGTCAGGAAATAGCTGCCGCTCCGCCGCAGGCCCATGTCGATCAGCGCCCGGAAGGCGTCGGCGGCGCGCTCGATGCCCGCCGGTGTGTGCTCGACGTGCAGATTGAAGATGGTGCAGGCCCACGGTTCGCGCGCCCATGGCAGAAACGTTTCGCTGTCGCGCTCGATCAGGCGCACTGTTCCATAGACGATCGGCACGGAGTTTCCCCGAAACGTCTGGCGGACGTCTTCGAAGAACTGACCCAGCGCCGCACGCGGGACGTAGATCTCCGTAATCATTTCCGTGGCGCGCGGTCCACCCAGCGCGGTGTCGAGCGTCCGGTGATAGCCGTCTAGATAGGTGCTCAGCTGGTGAAGGTCGGACCAGTAGGCCTGGCCGGACGTCGACAGATAGTAGGCGGAGTAGCGATCGAATGCGGCGCTGCCGTCGGTATGGGCCAGCTGGAGCAGCGCACCCCAATCAGCATCCGATAGTTCCTTCTGGCCCCCGGCGATCGGCGTCGTGTCGTCGACCGGCCGATAGCACGAGAACACGCCGCGCCGCATGAAGGCGTCCGATTTGGGGTCGATGGCGTACTGAAAGTCGCCGTAGAGATAGCCGTCGCCGATACGCTTGTCGAACGCCTCCATCAGGCCGTCGACGGATCGCACTTCGACCAGGCGCTGCACTTTGCGCCGCGGCACGAGCCGCAACGTGACAGAGGTGATGACCCCGAACAGTCCGTAGCCACCGATCGCCAGCCGGAACAGGTCGCCGTTCTGAGTGCGGCTGCAGCGGCGGATGTCGCCGCGGCCGTCCACGAGCTCGAACGACTCGACGTCGCCGACAAACGGCGCCATCTTCAGGCCGCGGCCGTGCGCGTTGGCCGCCAGCGCGCCGCCGATCGTCAGTCGATCGGCGCCGGTCTGCTTTTGTGCGATGCCCCATTGTTTCGGCCGGCCGCGTTGCTGGTCCAGCAGGTGCGTGACGAGCGCCGGCCATTCGACGCCGGCGTCGACTTCGATTGTGCCCTTCCCGGCGTCGAAGGCACCCACACTCTTCAACGATCGCAGATCGATCAGGGTCGTGTCGGTGCCGAACTGCTGGCCTCCCATGGCATGCCGGCTGCCGCACAGCGACACGGCCGTTCCCTCTGAAGCGGCCGCCCGGACCGCCGCCTGCACCTCACCGGCCGTGCGCGGACTCAGTACCCGTCGAACCCGTGTTTCGTTCAGCTGTGCGTGCACGTCGTTGACGACGACCGCCGGCTGCGCGCGCGCGCCGCGCAGGAGCGGCGGCGCGACCAGCGCGCCTGCCGCGCTGAGGAAGGCGCGTCTGGACAGCGGGAAACGAGGGTATGGCATGTTTCCCTTATCGGGCGGTCACCGGGCAGGGCTCAGCACACGAACACACGCCGGTTCACACGTTTGACCAACGGGCCGCATCCCACGGAGAATCCAGCCACCGGCGGCCTGAGTGACGACCGTTTCCATTGTCTCTCCCGACGACCAGAAGGTCACTTTCGTCGAGCTGTTCTTCGACCTGGTGTTCGTCTATTCGGTCACCCAGGTCGCGGCACTGCTGCATGGCCATGTGGACTGGCGGTCGGCGGGTTCGGCGCTGCTGGTCTTCTGGCTGGTGTGGTGGGCCTGGACCCAGTTCACCTGGGCGCTGAACGCCGCGAACACCGATCATCCCCGCGTGCAGGTCGCGACGCTGCTGGCGACGGCGGTCGCGTTCTTCCTGGCGGTGGGGATTCCGCACGCGCTCGGCGAAGGCGCCCTCGGGTTCGCGGTACCGTACCTCGCCGTCCGCACGATCGGCATGCTGCTCTATTACTGGGTCGCCTGGAGCGACCCGCTCCAGCGGCACGCCGTGCTCGTGTTCGGGCTGCTCTCCGTGACCGGGCTGGCCGCGGTGGTCATCGGAGCGGTCGCCGGCGGGAGCGCGCAGTACTGGTGGTGGGCGCTCGCCATCGCTCTCGATCTGGTTGCCGCCGGCGTCGGTGGACGGCAAGAAGGCTGGAATCTGCATTCGGATCACTTCGTCGAGCGCCACGGGCTGATCGTGATCATCGCGCTCGGGGAGACCCTGATCGTGGCCGCGGCCGGTCTGTCCGAAGCACCGGCCACGCCAATCGCCACCCTCACCGGCGTCCTGGCGGTCGCGGTGACCTGCGGGCTCTGGTGGAGCTACTTCGGCCACGTCCGGCACGCGTTCGAGCACGCATTGGCGGCATGTCTGGGCAACGCTCGCAGCGCTCTGGCCCGCGACGTGTTCAGCGTGATCCATTTTCCGATGTTGTGCGGAATCGTCGCGATGGCCGCCGCCACCGAAGTCGCGCTCGCTCACCCCAATGAGGCTCTCGAGATGAGCGTGCGTGTCGCATTGGCCGGCGGCGCCGTGCTGTTCGTGTGCGGGACCGCAGTGGCGATCTGGAGGGCCACGGGCCGTACGCTCGGATGGCGCATCGCGCTTACCGCGGCGGCCGCGGCCACGGTGATCGCCGGCGGCGCACGGCCGTGGGTCGCGATGGTCACCCTGCTCGGCATGCTCGTCGCGATTGCCGTTGTCGAGCGGGACGCAACCGTAGGGCGGACCTCTTAGGTCCGAAGCCGGGTCTAAAGACCCGGCCTACATGCACCAAACTGCCGCGTAAAAAAAGACCCGGCCTACATACGCAGGCGGACCTGAGAGGTCCGCCCTACTTTCTGACGAATTTGTGAAGCTCGGGCTTGACGGTGTCCGCGACCCAGATTTCGCCCTGGGGACCAAGCGCCATGTAATGAGCCTCGCCGAACTCGCCGAGCGCCTTGCCGGGCTGTCCCGTCGCGGCAGTCGCCTTTCCATTCGAGTCGAGCGTCAGAATCTGTCCCGCGAATCCGCTGACCATGTACAGCTGCTCGCCGGGGCCGAAGTAGAGCCCGCACGGCAGCCCGGCGTACTTCCACTCCTTGATGTACTTGCCGTCGCCGTCGAAGATCTGCACGCGGCGGTTCTGCCGGTCGGCGACGTAGACGAGCCCCTTGCGATCGACGACGACCGAGTGCGAGGTGTCGAACTGCCCCGGCCCAGTGCCCGCGCCGCCCCAGGTCTTCAGCAGCTTGCCGCTCCGATCGAACTTCAGCATCCGCGGCTCGCCGCGGCCGTGGCCCTGCAGCAGGAAGATCTCGCCGCTGGCGCCGAACGCGAGATCGGTCGGCTCGTTCAGCAGGCGCGTGCCGGCGGCTTCGTTCCACTCACCCGCCTGACCTTTCGTCCCGAGCGTCAGCAGCACCTCGCCCTGGCGGGTCATCTTGCTCACCGTGTGCCCGTTGACGTCGGTGGTCCACAGGTTGCCCTGCGGGTCGATGCGGAAGCCGTGCGGCCGCACGAATTTCTCCTGACCGATCGTCCGGACGAACGCGCCCTTCGCATCGAACTCCAGGAGCGCATTCGGCCCCCGGTTGAAGACGATCAGGTGCCCATCCGACGTGACGCCCACGCCCGACGGCGCGCCCATCGTGATGGAGGACGGCATCTGCAACCCGTGCGGCACGGGCCGGTAGCCGAGATCGGGCGCTTTCTCCATCTGCGCCGGATCGGGTGCGCTCAGGACTCCGCTGACCGCCTGGACCAATGCTGCGACGATCAAGTACCACATGGAAAACTCCTTACGGCATGCATCGCGCCGCCTTGTTCGACGGATCGGCGGCGGTCCCGCCTTCTTTGTCGCGATAGGCGACATGGCAATTCAGGCAGGCGTCGGCGAGCACGTTGGTCGCGTCGCTGACGAGATCCTGCTTGCGCGTCTGCGAAGCCTTGTAGACTTCCCGCGCCGCGTCCACCATTTCGCGCGTGAACTTCACCCAGTCGTCGCGCTCGACCGGCGCCGGCCGGCCGTTCTCACAGGGCCGCGGCACGAGCAGCAGCGGCGCCACGTCGGCGATTGACACCGCCGCGTAATCGACCAGTTCCCACCCGGGATAGATGCCGGCGCCCCAGTCCGCCCAGTTGAAGCCGCCCGCATCCTGCTTATAGGGCGGCTTGGGGGCCGCCGGGTCCTGCCCCTGCACGCTGAAGATGACGTTCGAGCTCGGAAAAAGAATGCCGCGCATGATCTGCGCGAGGTTGCCCATCGGCCGCAGCGCGAGCGCCTGGGCTGCGGACCCAGCCGGCGCGGCCTGCGTGGGGGCGCCACCTGGAAAGGCAATCTGCTTGAGCGAGGCCTCATCGGTCAGCCCATCGCGGCCGACGGGGAATTTACCCGCCTGCAGGACGTAGGCGACGAGCGTGACGGTCTGCTCGCGCGTCAGCTTGCCCGGCGCGCTGGCCGGCATCGTGTTCTGGATTTTGGAGGCGAGCTCTTCGAGCGACCGGCCGCCCCAATTCTTGAGGAAGTTGTCGCCGCGAAGAGCGGGACCGGCGTTCCCACCCAGGGTCGGACCATGACAGCCCGAGCACTGCGCCCGGTAGACGGCTTGTCCAGCGGTGGCTTGCTCGCTCGTATAGACACCTTCCGCCGGTGTTCGCTGCGCCTGGGCAAACACAGCAGCGTAGGGGATGAACAGCACCGCGGCGATCACGACCAACCGGAACATCGACGGCCCTCCACTTCGACGGCGTGATCCTACGCGAAATCGCCTGCGGGAGACGAGCCACCCTCAGCGGCGCTTCCAGGTCCGGGTCGATCGAGTGCTGGCCGGCACGCGGAAGACGAGCGACACGGAGCCGAGCTGGATGGTGTCGCCGTCGGCAAGTGTTTTCCGTGCCCGAATCCGACGTCCGCGAAGGAACGTCCCGTTCTTGCTGCCGAGGTCTTCGAGATAGGCGAGCGTGCCTTCGACCACGATCTTTGCGTGACGGCGCGAGACGCTGACGGAATCAAGCGCGCCGCTCTCGAGCTCGCGGCCGAGCACGTTCTCGCCGTCCATCAGCGGAATTTCCCGTTTCCCCATGACGAGCCGGCAGGGCCCCGGTCGCACCGGCGGCATCTCTCGAACCATCTCAGACCCGACTCTCCCCGCGAACGCGTATCCGAATCGCTGCACGGTCCGAACATACCGCGGCGTCCGCGCATCGTCCTGCAACGCCCGACGGATTTCGGCGACGAGGCCCGCCAGGTTGGTCTCCGACACGAAGGTGCCGGGCCACAGTCGATGGTGCAGCTCGTCCTTCGAGAGCGCACGCGGGTGTTGCTCGATCAGGTGCGCGAGCAGATCGAAAGCCTTGGGCGAAAGCGACAGCGGCTCGCTGCCACGCCGCAGCTGCCGGGCATCGGTGTCGAGCGTCATCTCACCGAAGGTCAGCCTCATGACTCCCTCATGGAAACGCCTCGCAAAAGTCATCGAAGCGTCAAGACATCGCAGCCCGCCGGCACTCATATTACGCGCGGAGGACGCATGGGAACTTATCGGCGCGCAGCCATTCTCGGGACCCTGGCAGTCATCGTCTTCGGTCTTTCATCCCGCGAGACGCGCACCCAAGGCGTCTCGTGTCTCACCTCGACTACCAACGGCAATGTGCAGGGGATCGATCGCGGCGCCTCTTGTGCGTTCATCGGCGTCCCCTACGGCGCGCCGCCGGTCGGCGCACGGCGCTGGCGGCCGCCACAGCCGGCCGCCGCCTGGGCGCCCTCGACGCTGAATGCCAATGCCGCCGTCAACTGCGCGGCCTTCAGTGCGGCGACCGGATTGCCGGCAGGAAGCGAAGACTGCCTGAAAGTGAACATCTGGACGCCCGATCCTGTGCCCGCGTCGCCTGCACCGGTCATCGTCTGGCTGCATCCTGGCGCTTTCGTTGCCGCGTCGGCGAACCTGGCGGCGGCCAATGGCCAGAACTTCGCCGAAGCGACCGGTGCAATTGTTGTAGCGGCCAACTACCGACTCGGCCCGTTCGGGTTTTTCGCGCACGCGGCGCTCTCGGCAGAAGACCCTGGATATCCCTCGTCGGGCAATTTCGGGCTGCTCGATCAACGTGCGGCGTTCGGCTGGGTGCGCGAGCACATCGCCGCGTTCGGCGGCGATCCCCAGCGGATTACCATCGCGGGATCGTCGGCCGGCGGATTGAGCGTCGGCCTCCATCTCGTCTCCCCCGGCAGCGCCAGGCTCTACGATCGAGCGATCATCCAGAGCGGGACTCCGTCTCTGCGGTGGCGGACCCTGACCGAAGCGGAGGCGCAGGGCAACAACTTCGCCGTGGCGCTCGGGTGCCTCGATCCCGCGCAGGTGCTGACATGTCTGCGATCACGGACGCGGGATCAGGTACTGAACGCGCTGCCGATCGGCGCGGATCAGGTCCTGGAGGGTCAGCGCGTCCAATGGAGTCCGGTCGTCGATGGGCTCGAGCTTCCCGATCAGCCGCGCTCCCTGTTCGAGAGTGGCGGGTTCGCCCGGGTTCCGCTGATGATTGGCACCAATGGTGACGAAGGGTGGCCGTTCGTCGATCGCAGTTTTCCTGGAGGCCTGACTGGAGAGCAGTACGATGCCGTCCTCGGCACGGAATTCGGCGGCGATGCTGCAGCCATCCAGTCAATGTATCCGGTGCCCGCGTCCGCTTCTCCCGAGGACGCCCTCCTCCGGCGCAAGGAAACACTTGCCCTGATTGTCGGGGACCTCGAATACGTCTGCGAGACGCGTCGCGTGGCGCGCTCCGTCGAGAGGACCGGCACGCCGGTGTATCAATACTCTTTCGAGTACCACGTCGACGCCGTCGCCGGACAACGGGCGATTCACGGCCTCGAGCTGAACCTGCTGTTCGGAAACAACTTCGGCCCGCCGTCGAATTACCCACTGAACGGCGCCGATCGCGAATTCTTCCGTTCGATGGCCGGCTACTGGGCGCGATTCGCCGCCGATGCCAATCCGAATGCGGCCGACGATGGCGTGGTGCACTGGCCGGCGTTCAGACATCCGAGCGGGCAGGGGCGAGGCGCCGACAAATATCTCGTGCTCGGCGCACCGATCCGTGAAGGTCTGCGGCTGCGCGAGGCAGCGTGCGACTTCTGGGAGCCGTACTTCCTGCGCGCGGTGACCGGCGCGGTTCCGGCAGCGGCGCCGTAAGGCCGATTGCTATAATCGGCGCGTTCCGATGCCCATGCTGGCGGGAACGCGCCTCGGTCCCTACGAGGTCCTGACGCCGCTCGGCCAGGGCGGGATGGGTGAGGTCTATCGTGCCCGCGATACACGCCTCGACCGCGCGGTCGCGATCAAGATCATCTCCTCCGAGATCGCCCAGGACCCGGCGTCCCGTCATCGGCTGATCGCCGAGGCCCGCGCCGCGTCGCTGCTGAACCACCCCAACATTTGTGCGCTCTACGACGTCGGCTCACACCAGGAAATCGATTTCCTGGTGATGGAATTGCTGCAGGGTGAAACGCTCGCCCAGCGGTTGCACCGGGGAGCGCTGCCCTTTGACGCCGTGGTCCGTGTCGGAACCGAGATCGCCCAAGCTCTCGACGCAGCACACGGACAAGGCGTGGTCCATCGCGACCTGAAGCCGGGCAACGTGATGCTGACCAGGGTAGGCGCGAAGCTGCTCGACTTCGGGGTCGCGTTGACAGGCCGTCCAGCGCCAGCCGGCCCCATCGGCGCGCGACCGCTCGGCAGCTCAGTCGAGTCGACAGGGGCTGTACCGGGCACGCCACCGTACATGGCGCCTGAACAGATCGATGGACAAGATGTCGACTTTCGCGCGGACGTGTTCGCGTTCGGATCCGTCTTGTACGAAATGGCCACCGGTCGCAAAGCCTTCGACGGTGCAAGCCAGACCGGTCTGGCCGTGGCAATCCGCGAACAGGATCCGACTCCTCCGTCTGCGATCCAGTCAGGAGTCCCACCGGCGTTCGACCGGCTCGTCGCTCGATGCCTGGCCAAGGATCCCGAGGAACGATGGCAATCGGTGCGGGACATCCTGTTTCAGCTGGGAGCGATCGAGGCCGGGGATCCGGCCGAAGGCGCGGTCACCCCGCGTTCACGTGCCATCGCGATCGGCATCGCGGGGGCGTTGGCTGCAGCCGCGTTGGTGGTCGCCGGTGCTGCGCTTCGTCAGCAGGAAAGCCCTGTCGCCGCCGGCACGTTCCACATCTCGCTGCCTCCTGGAGCACGGCTGGAGCCCCCTGAAGCGGTCAGCAGCCTGGCGTTGACCCGCGATGGCCGACAGCTCGCGTTCGTCGCCGCACACGAGGGTCGCAACCGTTTGTGGGTACGGCCTTTGAGCTCGCAGGATGCGCGGCCGCTTGACGGCACCGAAAACGCGCGGATGCCATTCTGGGCGCCCGACGGCCGCTCCCTCGGGTTCTTCGCCGCAGGTCAGCTGCTGAGAATCGATCCGGATGGCGGGCCGCCGCAGCTGATCTGCAACGCGTCGGTCGACACGGCGCCGACGTGGGGCCCCGACGACACGATTCTCTTTGCGCAAGCGCCCGACGCCGCGCAACAGCGCAGTGGCGGCGTGTACCGAGTGTCAGCGGCCGGCGGACCCGTGACGCAGGTCACGGTCGTCGACCCGGCGAAGGGTGAGAGCGAGCATTACTGGCCCAGCTTCCTGCCCGACGGCGTTCACTTTCTCTACGTGGCCACCATCGCCGACGAAGGAGAGACGCGACGGCGTCACACCGCTTTCGTCGGATCGATCGCCGATGCGGCGGTCACGCGCATCGGGGACATCGACTCGCGGGTGGTCTATTCCCCTTCCGGACATCTTCTCTATGGCCAGGATGGCGCGTTGCTGGCGCGACGATTCGATCTGCACAGTTATCGGATGGAAGGCGACCCGATGACGGTCGCCGATCGCCTCTGGTACTACAAGGCCACCGGTCTGGCCCAGTTCGCGATCTCCGACAATGGCGTGCTTGCCTACCACGGCGGACCAACCGTATCCGAGTTGGTGTGGTTCGACCGGTCAGGCCGACAGATCGGAGCGATGGGGCCGCGCGCCTCGTACGAAGATGTTCGGATTTCGTCGAGCGGGCGAGCGGTCGCGGTTGCGGTCATCGATCCGCGAACGGGAATGGCCGACATCTCGATCTTCGATCGAGAGACCGGCATCCCGACAAGGTTTACATCCGACCCGGGCGGCGCTACCAGGCCGGTGTGGTCGGCCGACGGCAACCTGCTGTTCTTCCGGTTAGCCGGCGCGCAGGGTCCTCCGGATATCTATCAGAAGCGCTCCGATGGTCGAGGGGGCCACGAGCTCCGCCTGGCTTTGGATGGTGTCCAGCAACCCATGGACGCATCGCAAGACGGCCGTTACCTCGTCTACAGCGATGCCAACCGGGCGACGATTCGCGACATCTGGTTGTTGCCACTCACGCCACAAGGCGTGCCGCGTCCGTACCTCCGCACGCCTTCGGTCGAACAGGATGCGCGCATTGCGCCGAACAGCCGCTGGGTCGCGTTCATGTCATCGGAAACCGGGAAGGCAGAGGTCTACGTCGCACCGATTGACGACCCCGGAGCCCGGCGGCGGGTCTCCGCCGACGGCGGTGTAGGTCCACGCTGGCGACAAGACGGCCGCCAGCTGATTTACGTCGATCTCAACGACACCCTCATGGCCGTGGACCTTGTGGACGGGCCCGACCTGAAAGCCGGACGGCCGCAGCCTCTATTCGCGGCGGGACGTCTGTCCAGGAATCCTGGCGCTGGTTTTGGGGAGCCCTACTACGATCTGGCGCCGGACGGCCAGTCCTTCCTGGTGAACCGAATCGTGCACGATGCGGCCGGAGAACCGATCACCGTCGTGCTCGACTGGCCATCGGTGCTCGCCAATTAGACGTCAATTTTTCGGCGGACCCTAAGAGGTCCGCCCTAGCTCTCAACGCGAGGCCCCCGAATACGTGAATTCGAGAACCGCGCCAGGATTTCCGAGGACTTTGGTCCTCGCCCCCGCCGCGTCCACCGTCACCCCGAAGCTGTCGGTGACGAGGTAAATGCGGCGGCCATCCGGACTGACCACGACATCACGGTAGCGATTCGCGGTTCGGAAGTACTCGAGCGGCCCGTCAACCACGGTGTCACCCTTGGCGTTCAGCTTCACCCGATACAGGGCGCCGCTCAGCATGCCGGTCACCAGGATCGAGTTCGCCCACTCGGGAATCGCCGACGCAGCGTAGACATCGATCCCTGCAGGCGCGATGGTCGTGGTGCCGAACTTTCGAAGATCGAAGTCGGCGGGGACGGTGAAGAACGTCGCGAGCGGTGCGACGAACTGTGGATCGATCCACTCAGATTCTCTCAGCCGCGGCACGGTCGGCGGCGGCGTCAGGCTGTCGAACTTCAGCGCGGTGCAGGGCGTGGGCGTCGAGGCCGACCAGTTCGCGTACTGGTACGCCTGATCGTCCTTGAATCCCGCGACGCGCGGCCACCCGTAGTTCCCCGCCGGTCGAATCAGGTCGAGTTCGTCGTCGGTGCTCGGCCCGTGGTCGGCCGCGTACAGCAACCCGCTTGGACCGAACACCATGCCCTGGGGGTTCCTGAAGCCGATGGCGTAGATATGGCTGCGCACGCCGTTGAACGTCGGGTTGTCGTCGGGAATCGAGCCGTCGAGATTCAGCCTGAGGATTTTTCCCTGATACGTCGCCCAGTCGCCAACGCGAACCGCCGCCGCGGTCGGCACGTCCTGCGAGCGAATCGGGTTGCAGAAGTTCGCCAGCCAGTTGCTGCCCAGATCGCCGCGAGAGAGGTACAGCTTGCCGTCCGGACCGACCGCCAGGCGCCCCGCACCGTGGTCGTCGTGAGCCGGCATGTCGGCGAGCACGTCGACCGGCGTGCCCAGCGTCTGCGTGTCGCGGTCGTAGACGTAGCGGCGGATGCGAATGCGGCGAGCCAGCTCGGCGCCGGGATCGCGATCGTAGGTGTAGGCAATGAACACATGGTCGCGACCGCGTCCTCGCAGCAGGTCGGGATGAAGGGCAAGGCCCAGCAGTCCATCCTGCACGACCGACTGGTGGACGTCCGATAGCGTGAGGGCCACGCGCCTCGAACCGTCAGCCGGATTCACTCTCGTCACGCGGAACCCGGTCCGCTCGGTCATCCACAGGTGATCGTCGGGGCCCCAGGCGACATCCCACGGATTGTCGAGCCCGGTCTGCACGACGCGCATGGTAAACGTTTCGCGGCCGGGGAGCTGTTTGTCGCGCGGATTCTGTGCGAGAAGAGTACCGCCGAGAAGAAACGCCGCGGCGCCCGCTGCCATCAGCGAACGGTTGAGGACAGCTCGTGGTGGCACGGACCGCAGTATACTCCGCGCTCGTGAGCGGGTCGCGCGTCCACTTTCGCACCTGCAGCCTCTGCGAAGCGATGTGCGGCATTCGCATCGAGGTCGATCCCACGAACCGCATCACCGACATCCGCGGCGACGACGACGATCCGTTCAGTCGCGGTCACATCTGTCCGAAAGCCGTCGCCCTCCGCGACCTTCACGACGATCCCGATCGGCTCCGCCGGCCGGTGCGCCGCACCAGAGGCGGCGCCTGGGAAGAGCTGCGCTGGGACGATGCGCTCGATGAGGCGGTGCGCGGCATCGATCGGATTCAGCGGGCCCATGGCAAAGACGCGATTGCGACCTACGTCGGCAATCCGACCGTGCACAATCTCGGCGCGATGCTGTTCCTGCCGCTGTTCCTGCGGGCGGTGCGGACGCGGCACGGTTACTCGGCGACGAGCGTCGATCAGCTGCCGCATATGCTCGCCGCCTACCTGATGTTCGGCCACCAGCTGCTGCTGCCGATTCCCGACATCGATCGCACGAGTTACATGCTGATCGTCGGCGCGAACCCGCTCGCCTCGAACGGCAGCCTGATGTCCGTGCCCGATGTCCGGCAGCGGCTGCGCGCGATTGCCGAGCGCGGCGGCAAGGTGGTCGTGCTCGATCCGCGCCGCACCGAGACGGCTCGCCTCGCCCACGAGCACCACTTCGTGCGGCCGGGGACCGACGCGCTGGTCCTCCTCGCGATGCTCGACACGATCTGGCAGGAGAAGCTCGACGCCCCGGGCCGGCTGCGCCCGATGCTCCACGGTGAAGAACGGATCCGAGCCATCGCCAGGGATTTTCCGCCGGAACGGGTCGCCGACCATGCCGCGATACCGGCCGCGACCATCCGCCGGCTGGCGCGCGAGTTCGCGACCGCGCGCGGCGCCGTCTGTCACGCGCGCGTCGGCGCCTCCACGCAGCCGTTCGGCACCATCTGCCAGTGGTTGGTCAACGTCCTGCACATCGTCACCGGCAACCTCGATCGCGAGGGCGGCGCGATGTTCACACGGCCGGCGGTCGACATGCTCGCCGCGCCGCGCGGTGTCGGGATCGGACGGGGGGCGTTCAACCGGTGGCGGAGCCGGGTGAGAGGCTTGCCTGAGTTCGGCGGCGAGCTGCCGGCGGCGACACTGGCCGAGGAAATCCTCACCGAAGGACCGGGCCGCGTGCGCGGGCTGGTCACCTTCGCCGGCAATCCGGTTCTATCGACGCCGAACGGTACGCAGCTCGATCGCGCCCTCGCATCCCTCGAGCACATGGTCTCGGTCGATTTCTACGTCAACGAGACGACACGCCACGCTCACCTGATCCTGCCCCCGACCGATCCGCTCGAGCACAGTCACTACGACGTCGTGTTCCACCACCTCGCGGTACGCAACACAGCCAAATACTCACCCGCGCTCTTCGATGCAGGCAACGGCGCGCGCCACGACTGGCAGATCCTGCTCGAGCTCGGGTCGCGCCTCGAGGCGCTGCGCCAGCCGGGAGGGCTGTCGGCGCTCAGTCGTAGGTTACGCACGCGTGCGTTGCAGCGGCTCGGGCCGGACAGGGCGCTGGCGCTCGCGCTGTGGCTCGGGCCGCATCGGCTGCGACTGTCCCGGCTCAAGCGCTCGCCTCACGGCGTCGATCTGGGGCCGCTGACCGCGTGTCTGCCGAAACGGCTCTTCAAGAAGCCGATCGATCTCGCACCGGCGGCGATCGTCGACGACATCGCGCGCCTCGATCTCGCGTATCCCGCGACCAGCACGGCGCCGTCCGGCGATCATCTCCTTCTGATCGGCCGGCGGGAGCTGCGCAGCAATAACTCGTGGATGCACAACGCGAACTGTCTGATGGGCGGACCCGAGCGATGCACGCTGATGATTCACCCGGACGACGCAGCGCCGCGCGGCATCGCTGAAACGGCGCTGGTCGAGGTGCGCTCACGTGTCGGAGCGGTGACGGTGCAGGCTCACGTCACCGATGAGGTCATGCCCGGCGTCGTCAGCCTGCCGCACGGATACGGCCACGACCGATCGGGCGTCCGCCTGCGTGTGGCAGTCCGGCACGCCGGCGTGAGCATCAACGACCTCAGTGACGAGCGCCGCGTCGACGAAATCTCCGGCACCGCCGCGTTCAGCGGAACGCCGGTCATCGTCGCGCTGGCGGCAGTTTGACAGGAGGCTCCGCCGACGCTGGCACGACGAACGTCGAACGTCGAACGTCGAACGTGAACGTAGAACGTAGAACGTAGAACGTAGAACGTAGAACTAGAACGAAGCTACCAGGGCATCCTCCGCTTCGTGTAGCGACGCGCGCGATCGACCAGCTCTGCGTTGGCGCCGGCGCCGACCCGCACACCTTCGTCGATCATCTGCTCGATGTTCTTCGCGTTCACCTGATTGAGAAACGCGATGCGCGCTTTTTTGGTGGCAGCCAGGACGCGGGCCCGCGCGGCGACCATCGCCGGGGCGGTCTCGCCCGGAGCGTTGAGCGACATGCGCATGTCGCCCGGACCCCATTCGGCGAAGCCGATTCCCGGCACGGCCGTACTCGCCTCGGCGTTCTCGAGCGCGTGCCGATCTTCGATCTTCAGGCCGAGCAGCACCTCGCCGTTCGGGTTGAGCGGCCATGGATTGGCCCGCCGCTGATACTCCTCCTGCGACACGCCCCAGATTCGTGCGGCGTAGCCCTGGCCGCCGCTGCCGCGCAGACCTTCGCTGATGCCGGCCGCGGCGGGCGCATGCGGGTAGCGGGCGGCCTGCACAAAGACCCTCACCGCCTCGGGAGCACGCGCATGCACGAGCAGCACGCCATGCGCGCCGGAGCCGAGCACCTGCTCGACCATCCAGTAGTTCGCCGCCATGACCGCTTCACTCAAGCCGCCGGCCGGCAGGGCGACGACGACCGCAGGCGTCCGATGGCCGCTCTTCGTCGGTCCGCCGTCGACCAGGCCCTGCATGAATGCCCGCAGCTGGGTCATGTCGAACGGGCTGTGTTCGAGATTGTAGGTAATGTAGTCAGCCCAGGTCTGCGACAGCTTCCGGCCTTCCTCGTAGCCGCCGCCCTCGACCTGCGTGTAGTAGATTGGCTGTCCCTCGGCCAGGAGCTCGATCGCCTTGTTGATGCGCGTCGGCCTGAAAGGCCCCGATGCCTCTTGCCGCGCCGCGACGGCAACACCTGCGGCAACCACCGCAACTGCAAGCAGCCAGAGCCGCGTCCGCATTGGTCACCTCCCTAGCACCCGGCACCGCGGCACCTTGCACCCGGCACCAGCACCCCGGCACGCGGCACCCTGGCACCCGGCACGCCGTCAATATACGCCGTCGCCGCCTGAGACGACGGCGTTTCTCGTTCGTCCTGCGGTATAGTCGCCCGCGCGAGGTGCGTGCGTGGGCGACGTCTTTCAGCAGGTCTACAGCCCGGTCGGAAACAGCATATTGCTGTCGGCGCTGGTGGCCGCTGTGCCGCCGATTCTCCTGGCCATCCTGCTCGCGGCAGTGCGGCTGGCGCCGTGGGCCTCGGCCATGGCGGCATCGGCCGCCGCTTTCCTGCTGGCGTGGCTCGTATGGGGCATGCCGTTCGGTATCACGGTCGCCGCCACCACGCAGGGGATGGCGTTCGGCCTGTGGCCGATCAGCTGGATCGTGCTGAGCGCGGTCTTCTTCTACAACCTGTCGGTCGAGAGCGGCGACTTCGACGTCATCCGTCGTTCGCTGGCGCGCGCCACCGGCGACCGGCGGATTCAGATCGTGATGGTGGCATTCTGTTTCGGCGCACTGATCGAGGGCATCGCCGGCTTCGGCGCCCCGGTCGCCATCACCGCGTCGATGCTCGCCGGACTCGGCTTTGCGCCGATCATGGCCGCGACGCTCGCGCTCGTGGCCAACACGACGCCGGTGGCGTTCGGCTCGCTGGGCATTCCGATCACGACGCTCGGCGGCCTGCTCGCTCCGATGCTCGGGCGTGATGCGCAGACCGTGACGCTCGCGCTCTCGGCAACCGCCGGACGACAGCTGGCCTTCTTCTCGATCTTCATCCCCGCCTACCTGGTCGTGCTGTTTGCCGGCTGGAGACGGATGGTCGAGGTCCTGCCGGCTGTGTTGACCGCGGGCGTGACCTTCGCCATCGGACAATTCGTCGTCTCGAACTACGTCGGACCCGAGCTCACGGCATCGCTCGCCGCGTTGTTTTCGCTCGCTTCGGTTGCGCTGCTGTTGCGCGTCTGGCAGCCGCGTGAAGAGTACGTCGAAGGCGGCACCGCGGTCCCGCCGACCGCCTCGCCCGATCCATCGTCACGGATCGCCAGAGCGTATGGCACCTACGGGATTCTGATCGCGGTGGTGCTCGCCGGACAGATTGGCAACTTCGCCGGTCTCTCGACTCTCGAGCCGCCGCTCAATCTCACGGCGCTGTTCCGCTGCGGCCAGATCGGCAACCGTTTGTGTCCCGAGCCGTGGGTCGGCGACACCGCGGCCAACGATCCGCAGGGATTTCGTTTTCCGGTATGGGAGTTCAACTGGCCCGGTGCGTATCGGCTCGAGGACGGTCGCCCGGCACCGCTCGTTCGACGCAACCCGCCGGTGGTCGCGAGCTCGAGCCCCTACCCGTTGACCTATCGGCTCGACTTCCTCGCCACCGCCGGAACGCTCGTCCTCGCCGCGGCCCTGCTGGCGTTCATACCGATGCGGCTGGCCGGGCTGCCAGCCAGTGCGCTCGCCCGCACGTTCGTCCGGACCGTGAAGCAGCTTCGTCTGCCAATCGTCACGATTGCCTTCATCCTGTCGATCTCGACCGTCATGAATTATTCAGGGATGACCTCGTCGATGGCCCTCGCGCTCGCCAGGACCGGCGTGGTCTTCCCGTTTTTTGCGGCGTGGCTCGGCATGATCGGCGTGTTCCTGACCGGCAGCGACACCGCGTCCAATACCCTGTTCGGCCCGCTGCAGGCCACGACAGCGCGCCTCTCGGGTTTCGATCCGGTGCTGATGGGTGCGACCAACGCGTCGGCCGGGGTGATGGGGAAGATGATCAGCCCGCAGAATCTGTCCGTCGGCGCCGCTGGCGTCGGCGCCGTCGGCCGTGAAGGTGAAATCCTCGCCCGGGTCGCGGGGCACAGCCTGCTGTTGACGACCGCGATGGGGATCCTGGCTCTGCTGCAGGCGTATGTGCTCTCGTGGACGGTACCCAAGCTGTAACGGGACACGCTCGGGGCGGCTATTGAAATATCAGAGCAGATCAGATGTAGGGCGGGTCTTTTTAGACGCCCCAAAGCCGGGTCCGAAACGACCCGGCCAACGGAGGGAGTATGAGCCGCAGATTTCGACGATTTGGCTTCGCCGGCGCAGCGCTCATCGGCCTGCTCGTCATCGCAACCCTGCCGATCGCCGGTCAGTCGGGGGCCAAAAACGGCGAGTGGACGACGTATGGTGCCGATCTGGCGAACACGCGATATTCGCCGCTGGATCAGATCAACGCGGACAATTTCGCCAAGCTCGAGATCGGGTGGCGGTTCAAGACCGACAGCCTGGGCCCCAGGCCCGAATATCAGTTTCAGTCGACGCCCTTGATGGTGAAGGGGGTCGTCTATTCGACCGCCGGCACGAGGCGCGCCGTCGTCGCGCTCGATGCGGCGACCGGTGAGCTGATCTGGATGCACAGCGAGCGGGAAGGCGAACGCGGTGAATCGGCACCGCGCCAGCTTTCGGGTCGCGGCTTGTCGTACTGGACCGACGGCAAGGACGAACGGATTCTCTACGTCACCCCCGGCTACCGGTTGGTGGCGCTCGACGCCAGGACCGGAAATACGGTCCAGAGCTTCGGGCGGAACGGGATCGTCGACTTGAAGCAGGAGAACGATCAGACGATCGACCTGGCGACCGGTGAGGTCGGTCTGCATGCGGCACCGGTTATCGCCGGCAACACGATCATCATCGGCGCGGCCCACCTGTCCGGCGGCGTGCCGCGCGGCAAGAGCAACGTCAAAGGGTTCATCCGCGGCTTCGACGTCAGGAGCGGCAAGCGTCTGTGGATCTTCCACACCATCCCGCGTCCTGGACAGTTCGGCAGCGACACCTGGCTCGGCGACTCGTGGTCGTACACCGGCAACACCGGCGTGTGGGCGCAGATGTCGGTCGATGAAGAGCTCGGCATGGCCTATTTGCCGGTTGAGGCGCCGACCGGCGACTACTTCGGCGGCCATCGGCACGGCAACAACCTGTTCAGCGAAAGCATCGTCGCGGTCGATCTGAAGACCGGCCAGCGGAAGTGGCATTACCAGACCGTGCACCACGGGATCTGGGATCACGACATCCCGTGCGCGCCGATTCTTGCGGACATCACGGTCAACGGGAAGACCATCAAGGCGCTGGCGCAGCCGACCAAGCAGGCCTTCCTGTTCGTCCTCGATCGGGTGACCGGTCAGCCGATCTGGCCGATCGAGGAACGTCCGGTCGAGAAAGGCGACGTGCCGACCGAGTGGTACGCGCCGACGCAGCCGTTTCCGCTGGACGCGCGCGGCCGGGTCTTTCAGTACGATCTCAATGGCTTCTCGCGCGACGACCTGATCGACTTCACGCCGGAGCTACGCGCCGAGGGCGAAAAAGTCATTTCGCGCTACAAGATCGGTCCGATCTACACCCCGCCAACGGTCAGCCGCGCCGAAGGGCCACTCGGGACGCTGCAGCTCGCCATCAATGGCGGCGGAACGGTGTGGGCCGGCGGCTCCTACGACCCCGACACGCACATCATGTACGTCTACTCGCGCCGATCGCCGGGCGTGCTCGGGCTGATCAAACCCGACCCGGAGAAAAACGACATGAACTACGTCCAGGGCAGCGCGCTGACCGGCGCGCGCGGTGCGGTGCCGATGGGCGCCGCACCGGGACGGTCAGGCGCGGTCGTCGCCCCGGGCGCATCGTCAGGGCCGGCCGGGGCTGCCGCGCCTGCAGCGGCAACCGCTCCGGCCGCGGGCCGCGGCGCGGGCGGCGGCGGAGGAGGCGGCGGCGAGGGTGGCGGGGGCGGAGGGCTCTCGGTGCAAGGCCTGCCGTTGGTGAAACCGCCTTACGGGAGCATCAGCGCGATCAGCCTCGACAAAGGCGAAATCCTCTGGCAGATCGCGCACGGCGATACGCCGGACAACGTGCGCAATCACGCCGCACTCAAAGGCCTCACGATTCCGCGAACTGGTCAGGCCGGCATCGTCGGCACCCTGGTGACGAAGACGCTGCTCATCGCCGGCGAGCCGCAGGTGACGACGGCGGCCGGGCATGCGCGCGGTGCGCTGCTGCGTGCCTACGACAAGGCCACCGGCAAGGACATCGGCGGCATCCTGATGCCGGCGCAGCAGACCGGGTCGCCGATGACCTACCTGCATAACGGCAAGCAGTACATCATCGTCGCGATCGGCGGCGGTAACTACGCCGGCGAGCTGCTCGCGTTCCGTCTGCCCGGGTAGATGCGTCGGTCTGGTGACTGCTATTGATCGTGCCGGGCCTGACAAGGCCCGGCCGACATCAGAACGCACAACGAAGCAGGAGCTGCTGCGGCGCGACCGCGCGCACCTGCTTCATCCGCAGCACGAGCGCGCGGCCTGCGACAGCGCGCAGGTGTGGGTGGGCGGCAACGGTGCGCTGCTCACCGATGCGGACGGCGACCAGTACATCGACGGTCTGGCCGGGCTCTGGAACGTCACGGTCGGTCACGGCCGCACCGAGCTGGCTGACGCAGCGCGCGAGCAGATGGCCACCCTGGCATTTGCCTCCGCCTATGCCGGCAGCACCAATCCGCGCGCCATCGAGCTGGCCGAGCGGCTCGCGGCCATCTGCTATCCGTCGATCAACCGGTTCTTCTTCACCTGCGGAGGCGCCGAGGCGAACGAAACCGCGATCAAGATCGCCCGCTCGGTACTGGAAGCAGCAGGGACGACCAGCCAAGACGAAAGTGATCTCCCGGGAGCTCGGCTATCACGGCGTGACGCTCGCCGCGATGAGCGCCACTGGCATCGGCGCCTTCTGGCCCCGGTTCGAACCTCGTGTCCCGCAGTTCGTGCACATCCCGTCGCCGTACCCGTACCGGTATCAGGGTCGGCCTGGAGTCAGTCAGGGCGTGGCGGCGGCTGACGAGCTCGAGACGGCGATCCTGCGGGAAGGCGCGGACACGGTGGCGATGTTCCTGGCCGAGCCGGTGCAGGGTGTCGGCGGCGTGATCGTGCCGCAGGACGACTACTTCGCGCGCGTCCGGGCGATCTGCGACCGCTACGACGTGTTGTTTGCTGCCGACGAAGTGATCACCGGCTTCGGACGAACCGGCAGGATGTTCGCGCTCGACCACTGGGGGATCGAGCCCGATCTCGTCCAGTTCGCCAAAGGAATCACCTCGGGCTACATTCCGCTGGGCGGCGTTGGGGTGAACGACGCGATCGCAGCTGCGCTCGACACCGAGAGCGGACCGTGGATGCATGCCTTCACCTACAGCGCTCATCCGGTCTGCTGCGCGGTCGCGCTGCGCACGCTCGACATTCTCGAACGCGAGGATCTTCCCGCCGAGGCCGCAAAGAAAGGCGAGTACCTGCTCGGTCGGCTGCATGCGGCGCTGGACGATCATCCCCATGTCGGAGACATCCGCGGCAAGGGGCTGATGTGTGCCGTGGAGCTCGTTCAGGACCGGATGACGAAGGCCCCGTTTCCGGCCGACGCAAAGGTTGGCGCGCGGGTCAATATCGAAACCCGGAGACGCGGCCTGTTCAGCCGGGTGCGGGCCGACATCTTCATGCTGGCGCCGCCGATCGTCATCACGACCGAGCAGCTCGATCGCAGCGTCGATATCCTGGCCGAATCGATTCGAGCGGTGTGTTGAACAGGTAGGGCGGACCTCTCAGTTTGGTGTTGTAGGGCGGGCCTCTCAGGTCCGCCAGGTTGTAGGGCGGACCTCTTAGGTCCGCCTAGTTAGGAGCCACCATGGCCTCAACCGTACGCGTGTCCCGGCGGAACTTCATCGTGACCTCTGGCGCCGGCGCCACGGCGCTGTGCGTGTCGGGAAATGCCGGCGGCTATACTGCGGCCGAGATGCAGTCGCGCGCCGCCGCGGACCAGTTGACCGGCGTATCGAAGTGGGATCTCGATACGCCAGCGCTGTGCGTCGATCTCGACGTGCTGTCGCGGAACATCGAAACGATGCAGACGAGGCTGCGGGCGATGGGAGTGGCGGCCCGCCCGCATGGCAAGACCCACAAGTGTCCGGCGATCGCGAAGCTGCAGATCGCGGCCGGGGCAATCGGCATCTGCGCCGCGAAACTCAGCGAGGCCGAGGTGTTTTCCGCCAACGGGGTTCAGCCGATCCTGATGACCACCTCGAACGTGTCGGCCGCTAAAATCCGCCGGGCGATGGCGCTGCGCAAGACGAATCCGCAGTTCGTCCAGGCTGTCGATTACGCGCCGAACGCGCGCGATCTGAACGACGCCGCGAAAGAAGCGGGTGTCGTGGCGGACGTCGTGGTGGATGTCGCGATTGGCACGCGGAGCGGTGTGCCGGCGGGCGATCAGGCGCTGGCGCTCGCCCGGCTGGTCGACAAGCTGCCGAACCTGAAGCTGCGCGGCATCATCAGCTACGACGGCGGCGCGCAGCACATCAAAGGCTTCAAGACGCGGCTCGAGCAGACGATCACTCGATTCGGGCCATCACTGGAAACCTTCGAGCAGTTCAAGCGCGCGGGTCTGAGCACCGAAATCTTCAGCGGCGGCGGTACCGGGACCTACAACATCCTGCCGCGCGCCAACGGGCTGACCGACGTGCAGGTCGGCAGTTACGTGTTCATGGACTGTCAATATATCGAGATCGGCGGCGAGACCAGCGAGGAGGTCTACAACGATTTCACGCCGTCGCTGACCGTCGTGACCACGGTGCTCAATACCTACTTCCCGAAGTCAATCACCACCGATGCCGGAGCAAAGGCGCTGACGCTGAACAGGCCGGGGCCGTGGGTGGTTGGCGAACGGGACTTCACCTACAACGCCGGCTCCGACGAGTTCGGCGTCATCCGCTATGAAACCGCGCAGCGATCCTACGCGGTCGGCGACAAGCTCGAGCTGATCGTGCCGCACTGCGACCCGGTCGTGAACGAGTACGACCAGCTGTACGCCATCAGGAACGACCGCGTCGAAGCGGTCTGGCCGATCTCGGCACGGGGGAAGTCACAGTAACGCCGTTCTACGTTCTACGTTCTACGTTCTACGTTCCACCAAGAACGAAGAACCTAGAACGAAGAACGTAGAACGTAGAACGTCAGAGTTTTCTGATCTGTACCCGCCTGAACCTGACCGTGCCCGCCGCGTACTGCAGCGCGATTGGTCCGCTGGTGAACTTGCCCGCGTCCTTGGTCTGCGCGGTGAGGGTACCGTTCAGCCTAACGGTCAACTGCGGCCCCTGGGCAGAAATCTCGTAGGTATTCCACTTGCCGCCCGCGTCGACGATCGCCAGCGGTTTGGCGATGTGGACGATGGCGCCAGTCCGGCCCGATTGATCGGGCCGCTTGTCGAAGACGTTGGCCTCGTAGCACGTCATGTCGGTAATCTTGGCCGCGTCCTGGCACCGCATGTAGACGCCGCTGTTGCCGCCCTCATCGACCCAGAATTCCACCCGGATTTCGAAGTTGCTGTAGTTCTCCTTCGAGACCAGGAACCCGGTGCCGCTGGTCGCCTCGACGATTCCGTTGCTGATTGCCCAGTTGGCAGTGCCGACGGTGTTGAAGTTGTTCAGGTTGGTGCCATCGAACAACGTCACCCATCCGGCGTCCTGCGCGGAAGGCGTCGCCAGGCCGCATAACACGATCACGATGCCGATGAGCCTCTTCATGCACGTAAGCCTACACCATCGCGCGAACGGGGCGGCCGGCTCCACCTATAATCGGCGTCGCCGATGATGGTGCGCAGCGTCCGCGTCGCCCTGCTCCTGCTGCTGCTCGGTGGCATCGCCGCCGCTGCCGATTGGCCGCAGCTGCTCGGCCCCGAGCGAAACGGTGTCTACCCGGGGCCGGCGCTGGCCGAGAGCTGGCCGGCCGACGGTCCGCGCGTGGTGTGGCGGAACAAGATCGGTCAGGGCTTCGCCGCACCCGTCGTCGTCCAGAATCGCGTCATCCTGTTTCATCGCATCGGCGCGCAGGAAATCGTCGATGCGCTGGACGCGCGAACCGGTGCGGCGGTGTGGCGCTATCAGTATCCGACCACCTACCGGGACGATTTCGGCTTCGACGAAGGACCGCGGGCGGCGCCGGTCGTCGTCGACGGCATCGTCTACACGTTCGGTGCGGAGGGACAACTTCACGCCGTCAACGCCGCCAGCGGGCAACGCCTCTGGAGCGAAGACACGATGCGGCGGTTCGGCGTGCCGAAGGGCTTTTTCGGCGCGGCCGGGTCACCGGTCGTCGAGGGCGGCCGCGTCATCGCCAATATCGGCGGCGCGAAGGCAGGAATCGTGGCGTTCGACGCCAAAACCGGCGCGGTGCAGTGGACCGCCACGACCGATCAGGCGAGCTACTCGTCGGGGGTCGCGGCAACCCTTGGCGCGAACCGGCGGGCGATCTTTCTCACCCGCAATGCGCTGGTCGGCCTCGATCCGGCAACCGGCGCGATCGCCTTTCGTCGAAACTGGCAGGCGCGGGCGAACGCCTCGGTCAACGCCGCCACACCGCTCGTCATCGGCGATCTCATCTTCGTGTCGGCGGAATACGGTCCCGGTGCCGGCGTCCTCCGCGTCGAGGGCTCGACGCTGTCCGAGCTGTGGGCATCCGACGAGACGCTGTCGAATCACTACGCGACGAGCGTCCACCGGGACGGCATCCTCTACGGGTTTCATGGACGGCAGGAGTTCGGTCCCAGCCTGCGCGCGGTCGAGTTGCGGACCGGCAAAGTACGCTGGACCCAGGAGCAATTCCGGGCGGGCAGCGTCACCCTGGCCGGCGAGCGGCTGCTGGTCGTCCGCGAGCGGGGCGAGATGATTCTCGCGGCGGCGTCGCCCGAGGCGTTCAAGCCGATCGCACGCGCGCAGGTGCTGCCGGGCACCGTTCGCGCCTATCCGGCGCTCGCGGACGGCTATATCTACCTTCGCAACGACGACACCCTCGTCTGCCTCGATTTGCGGAAGTGAGCTGACGTGCTCTGGCACCGCTCTGGCACTGCTCTGACACTGCTCTGGCACCACTCTGGCACCACTTCGACATCGCTCCGACACATCGGGCTCGCCATCCTGGCACTGACGTGTTTGCGTGCCGATGCAGCGTCGCAGAATCTGCCGACGCCGCGCGCGCTGCTCGATCAGGCAA
Source organism: uncultured Acidobacteriota bacterium (assembly GCA_963728825.1). Taxonomy (GTDB): domain Bacteria; phylum Acidobacteriota; class Vicinamibacteria; order Vicinamibacterales; family CAVVIG01; genus CAVREM01. Next base: position 250,533 of record CAVSLA010000002.1, on the reverse strand, counting down.
TCGCCGATTTCTCGACGGGGCGGATCGCGGAATCCGTCGCCGGGTTCGATCAGCTGGCCCGCCTCGCGCCGGTCGAAGCACCGTATCTCTGGCAGCGGGGCATCGCACTGTATTACGCCGGCCGCTACGAGGACTGCGGGCGGCAATTCGAATCACACCGCCGCGTGAACCCCGACGATGTGGAGAATGCGGCGTGGCATTTTCTCTGCGTCGCGCGCGCCGAATCGCCAAAAGCCGCGCTGGCGGCGATCCTGCCGGTCGGTCCCGACGCGCGGGTCCCGATGCGCGAGATCTACGAGATGTTCCGCGGAACGGTCGGTGCGGACGCAATCGTGAAGGCGGCCGGGACCCGGCCGCAGGCGCGCTTCTACGCCCACCTCTACATCGGCCTGTACTCGGAAGCGATCGGCGATGCGGCCCGCGCGCGCGCGCAGATCGAGCTCGCCGCACAGCCGCAGTTCGCCGACGCCGGCGGTTACATGCACATGGTGGCCGTCGTGCACCTGGCGCAGTTGAAGCGAGAGCAGAGGTAGTTGAGCCATGAACAAGAACGTCGATCGCGATATCCATCGCCGCGTCGTCCTGGAACGGACGCTCGCAGCCGGAATGATGGGCGCCCTGTTTGGCGGTCTCGGGTTCGCCGACGTCGACGCGGCGGCAGCGGCTCAGTCCGGTGCCGCGGCGACCTTCGGGCTGGACATGAAGCAGGGCGTACGTCGCATCGTCACCGGACACAACGCGCAGGGACGTTCGTACATCATCAGGGACGACCGGATCACCAGCGGCGCCTTTCCGAACCTCTACAAGGCGACCGGGGATCTGCCCCTGGGCCAGGGGCCCAGCGGCGAGCCGCAGAAAGTCATGCCGACCGACGCGCCGCAGCTGGAGCCGTCGCTCGGCGGCAGCAGCTTCCACTTCGTGACGCTGCCGCCGACGCCGCGCGGCGCCAAACCCGGCTGGCATCGGACGATGACGCTCGACTACAACATCCTGCTCGGCGGCGAACTGGTGTTGATGGTCGACGAAGGTGAGACGACGCTCCACCCGGGCGATGTGGTGATTCAGCGCAACACGCTGCACGCATGGCGCAACGACACCAAGGCGCCGGTCTACTGGGTGGCCGTGCTCGTGCCGATTGGCAAGTAGACCGACCTGAACGCCGCCAACCGCTCCGCTGATCGCGGCGACCCTTCTCGACCCGATGCCGTGATCCGCCTCATCCGTTTCGATTAGGGCCACCTTGGAGGTGAGCCTGGCTACGGGTTTGCTCTGGCGTTGTGCAAGGAGGCGCCTATGCCGGCGCTCGACACAAAGCCCTACTGGTTGGAATCCGGTCCGCTGTCCAGCTACCGACCGATCGATCGCGACGTTACGGTGGACGTGGCCGTGATCGGCGGGGGCATCACCGGTATCACGGCCGCCTATCTCCTCAAGAAGGCGGGGAAAACGGTCGCGTTGCTCGATCGACGCCGGCTGGCCGAGGTCGACACCGGCCACACCACCGCGCACATCACCTACGTGACCGACGTCCGCCTGACCGATCTCGAAAAGAACTTTGGCCGCGATCACGCGCGCGCCGTGTGGGACGCGGGACGCGCCGCGATGTGGCAGATCGAGTCGGTCATCGACGAGGAGCATATCGACTGCGACTTCGCATGGGTCCCCGGCTACCTGCATGCGCCGGTGCACGCCAACGATCGATCCGACTTCGACACGTCGGAACTGCGCCGCGAGGCGGAGCTTGCAGCATCGTTGGGATTCGACGCGCAATTTGTCGATCGCGTGCCGTTGATGAAAGCGCCGGGGATCGAGTTCGACGGACAGGCACTGTTCCATCCACGCAAGTATCTTCGCGCGCTGGTCGAACGGATTCCTGGCGCCGGCAGTTACGTGTTCGAGTCCAGCAGCGCCGACGAGGTCCGGGACAATCCACTGACCGTGATTGCCGGCGGTCATCGCATCACGTGCGGCAATGTGCTGGTCGCCACCCATTCGCCGCAGATCGGCAAAGGTTCTCTCGTGGCCGCGACGCTGTTGCAGACCAAGCTCGCGTTGTATTCAACATATGCAGTTGCTGGCACGGTACCTTCTGGTGTCGTCCCCACCGGCTCCTTCTGGGACACCGGCGACCCGTATCTCTATCTTCGTGTGGACCGACATGACGGATACGACTTCGCGATCCTCGGAGGCGAAGATCACAAGACCGGCCAATCGACCGACGAACGCGCCTGCTACGCGCGCCTCGAGCAGCGCCTGCGTGCGTTGATTCCGCAGATCGAGCTCACCCATCAATGGTCGGGTCAGGTCATCGAGACCAACGACGGTCTGCCATTTATCGGCGAGACATCGGACCGGCAATTCACGGCCACCGGATACGGCGGCAACGGCATGACGTTCGGCACTCTTGCCGGCATGATGATGTGCGATGCGACGATGGGCCGCACCAATCCGTGGAAAGAACTGTTCGATCCAGGCCGCATGAAGATCAAAGGCGGACTCTGGGATTACCTGCGCGAGAACAAGGACTACCCGTACTACATGATGCGGGACCGCTTTTCAGGGTCGGAAGGCCAGACCTTGCGTAGTCTGCGGCGGGGCGAGGGCAAGATCCTCGAGTTGGACGGCACACGCGTCGCCGCGTACCGTGATCCTGACGGCCGGGTGACGCGCCGATCCGCTATGTGCACGCACATGGGGTGTGTCGTGGCGTGGAACACCGCCGAGCGGACATGGGATTGTCCCTGCCACGGCTCGCGATTCGCGCCCGATGGCGACGTGCTGGCCGGTCCCGCGGAATCGCCGTTGCCGCCGGCCTGAAGCCAGGGGCGTGAAGCGGCTTGACGTATAGGGCAGCCAGAAACGTTACCGACCGTTGGGGCGATCGATCAGCTTGCGCAGCAGCGCTTCGGTTTCGGGCCGCGGACGTTGGACGGCATGCGTGAGGTCGATCGGCGTTCGTCCACCCTTGTCCTTGGCGTCCAGGATGGCGCCCCGTTCGGCCAGATAGTTGATGATGGCGTGGCCCGAGATGGTGGCAGCTCCGTGCACCGCGCCCTGACCGCCGGTGTTGGTCTCGTTGACGTCACCACCGAGTGAGACGAGGAGCTTGACCGCTTCGAGCAGCCGGGGCTCTGGAGGAATGCGGGAATCGGTCTGACCGAGGCCGGCGGCGACCATCAGCGGCGTGGTGCCGTTCCTCGACGGCAGGCGCCAATCGGCGCCTGCGGCGGCCAGCGCCCGCATCATCTCCACTTCGCCGTTCATCGCCGCCAGCCAGAACGGCGTGGCGCCGCCGTAGCCGCCGCGCGACACGTAATCGCCGCGCCGGAACGGCAGCCCCTGCAGGAGGCGCGCATTCAGGTTCGCCCCGCGCGCGACGAGCGCCTTCAGCAGATTGAGCTTGCCGGTCTCCACGGCGTGGTGCAGCGCGGTCATCCCGAACTTGTCCGCCTGATCGACGTGGGCGCCGCGCCCGGTCAACAGCAGCGCGACGGCTTCGTGGCCGCTCGGCTCGGCGACCAGCCGGTAATCGCGCGCCGTCAGACCGGCCACACTGGCGGCCGCGATTGTCAGCGCGCTCTCGCCGTCCGCGGTGGTGTCGTTGATTCGTGCGCCCGCCGCCAGCAGCATCTGCGCGGATTCGCGGTTGCCCTCGCGGGCGGCGAACATGAGAGATGTGAAGCCGCCATTCGAGGCGGCGTTGACGTCCGCACCACGGTCGATCAGCAGCTTGACGAGCGGCGGATGGTGCCCGGCGGCGGCCCACATCAGCGCCGTCTGGCCCCGGTGCTGTTCGCGAGCGGCGATGTCTGCGCCGTGGTCGATCAGCGCGCGCACGGCCTCAATCGTTGCGGTGCGGGCGCACGTCATCAGCGCCGATTCGCCGCTCGGCAGCGTGAGCCGCGCCGCGGCGCCCGCGGCGAGCAGCCGCCCGACCATCGCGCCGCTGCCGTTCTCGCACGCCAGCGACAGGGGAAAGACGCCCAGCTCGTTGACGGCGTCGACCCTCGCGCCGGCCCGGATCAGCAGATCGGCCGCGGCGAGATCGTTCCAGTGCACCGCCCAGTGCAGCGGAGTGGCGCCGTCCGGCTGCGGCGCGTTGGGATCGGCCCGCTCGGTCAGCAACGCCCGCAGGCGATTGATATCCCGGCGTTCGGCCGCATCCGCCACGAATTCCCGCCCGGCGGTCTGCAGACCACCAGCGCCGAGCGACGGGCTGGACGCGAGCAGCGCCAACGCTACCGATCCAATCGCGCAGCTGCGAATATCGGCGGTCATCACTGTCCGCTCAGACTCCCGAAAGCGGCTCGAGTCGCCCGCTGCTGTCGCCCAGCGTGTCCACCGGCACGCCAACTTTGTCGAGTAGCGTCAGGAACAGGTTGGTGACCGGCGTGCGATCGGGATAACGCAGATGCCGGCCGCCCTTGATCGTTCCCGAGCCACCGCCAACGACCAGCGTGGGCAGATCGTGGTGATTGTGCACGTTGCCGTCGCTCATCCCGCTGCCGTAGATGAGCGTGAGGTGATCGAGGAGCGATCCATCACCATCGGCGGTGGCGCGCAGCTTCTCCAGGTAATACGCGAACATCGTCGTGTGATATGTGTTGACCTTGATCAGCCGCTCGATCTTCTCGCGGTTGCCGCCGTGATGCGACAACGGATGGTGCGCGTCGGCCACGCCAATCTCGGGATAGGCGCGCTGACTGGTTTCGTGCCCCATCATGAAGGTGATCACGCGCGTCAGGTCGGCCTGATAGGCGAGCACCTGCAGGTCGAACATCAGTTTGGCGTGCTCCTCGAACGTCCGGGGAATGCCTGCCGGCTTGTCGAAGGCGGGCAGCTCACGCGCGGCCTGCTGCTCTCCTTTCGCGATCCGCCGCTCGAGGTCGCGGATCGCATCGAGATACTGATCGAGCTTCGCGCGATCCGAGGCGCCGAGGTCGATCCGGAGACGCGCGGCTTTGCCGCGCACGGCGTCGAGGATGCTTTTGTCCTGATCGCGGCGCGCCTGCGACACCGCTGGATCGGTGCTCGGGCTGGCGCCGAACAGACGCTCGAACACCGCCCGCGGATCGTTCTCCATCGGCAGCGGTGTGGTCGGACTGCGCCAGCAGAGCGTGTTCGCGTACGCGCAGCTGTAGCCCGGATCGCACGCGCCGACCGGCTCGCGCGACTCGAGCGACAGCTCGAGCGACGTCAGCTCGGTCTCCTGGCCGAGGACGCCGGCGGCGATCTGGTCCATCGACACGCCGGCGCGGATGTCGGCGCCTTCGGTCTTCTTCGGATGCACGCCGGTGAGATAGGCCCCCGAGGCGCGCGCGTGATCGCCGGCCCCTTCACCCGGCAGCGCATCACCCTGCGCGTTCGAGAGACCCGTCAACATGACGATGCGATCGAGAAACGGCGAGAGCGGCTGCAGAATCGGCATCACTTCGAGCGCGCCCGCGTCGCTCTGCGGCGTCCACCGCGACATGAAGATGCCATTCGGCACGTAGATGATCCCAAGACGGCGGGTGGGCGCCGCGGCTGCGACACGGCCATTCGCGAAGGCCGGGATCATGCTGTCGAGGAGCGGCAGCGCCAGCGTCGCGCCGACGCCGCGCAGGAACGTGCGACGCGGCAGATGCTGTTTCGTGACGATCATGATTCCGACGCCCTCCGCATCTGAAATGGCGTACTTCGGACGATGCCGAGAATGAGAGACGACCAGGTGTAGCGGTCGGACGAGGCCTCGCGCAGCATCTGACGGATCGCCGGGCGATCGTCAGTACTCGACGCCGCGGCCGAGCGCATAGATGACGAGCTTCTCCGTCAACGCTGCGGCAAATCGATCGGGTTGTGCCGCCAGCAGGTTCCGCAGCCCCGCCGGCCCCTCGAACCGCGTGCCGTCAGGCAGGCTGGTCCCCGCGTCGATGGCCGCCGCGCCGTCGCGGGTCCGCCATTTTCCGACCGCATCGAAGTTTTCGAGCGCGAGCCCGAACGGATCCATCTGCGCGTGGCAGCTCGCACACACCGGATTCGCCCGATGCCGCTCCATCCGCTCCCGGACGCTGAGGCCTTCCACCGGCCCTCCCTCGTCGAGGCCCGGCGCGTTCGGCGGCGGAGCCGGCGGCGGCGCGGCCAGGAGATTCTCGAGCACCCACTTCCCGCGCAGCGTCGGCGACGTCCGGTTCGCATAGGACGTGACCGTCAGAATGCTGCCGTGACCGAACAGCCCGCGCCTGGCTTCGTCGCCGAGCTCGACGCGACGGAACTGAGGACCCCATACACCGGGAACCCCGTAATGCCTGGCCAGGCGCTCGTTGAGAAACGTGTAATTCGCGGTCAGGAGCTCGGTGACCGGCCGATCCTCGCGGAGCTGGTGCTCGATGAACAACCCGGTCTCACTGATCAGCGCCTCGCGCAGGTTCTCGTCGAACTCGGGAAACGCCTCCGGGTCTGGCGCGACGCTGCGCATGTTCCGCAGATGCAGCCACTGACCGGCGAAGTTGGTCACGAGCGCCCCAGCACGCGTGTCGGCGAGCATGCGCTGGACCTGCTGCCGCAGCACCGCAGGATCGGAGAGCCGCCCCTGCTCTGCCAGATCGAGCAGCTGCTCGTCCGGAATGCTGCTCCACAGGAACAGCGCCAGCCGGGACGCCAGCTCGAGGTCTGTCAGACGGTAAATGGCGCCGGCGGCGACACCCTTCGGATCGCGTTCGATGCGAAACAGAAAGTCGGGATCGACGAGGATTGTCCGGATGGCGAGCTCGATACCCGCGTCGAAGCTGCCCGCGCGCCGGCCGGAGCGGTAAAAACGCAGCAACCCGGCCACGTCATCCTCATTGATCGGGCGGCGATAGGCGCGGCGCGCCAGCGTCGAGAGGATCTTCGCCGCGCACGCCTCTTCGTCGCGCTGCCCCGAGGGATGGCAGACGAAGATGCGCCGCCGGCTGGGTGTCTCGCCGGGACCGACCGTTCCGAACGGTCCGCTGATGTCGATCGTCGCCACCCCCATGGCCTCGTCGCGGTCCCCCGCGTACTCGTAGGTGGCCACCGACAGCTGCGGCTCCCTCACGCCTTCAGGCAGGCCGCTCTTCTTCGCAAACGAGACGCTGACGTCGTGCGGCCCGGCGTCGATCGACAGACGTACCGTCAGTCCCTGGTCGGCGGTCTGCTCGTACGGGGAAGCGCTGGGCACGGCCGACCACGGATCGCGCGGACCGTCACCGCCGACCGTGAAATTCCGGATGCGGCGACGATCGAGACGAAGCTCGATGTCATTGGGCTCGCCGAGGCCGCGGATCTGGTTCGCGTGGGTCCGCTGCAGGCGGATGGTGATGTCGTATTCGCCGTTCACCGGAAAGTAGTGCCGGACCGCCGCCCCGCCGCGCGTGCCGAACGGCAGCTGCTCGCCCATCCGATCGCGCTGCAGGAGCGTCGGCGGCACGGTGTAGGTCCGAATCACCGGACGCATGCCGGTGTCCCCGACCGCCAGACTGCTGATGGTTCCGGCCGCCGTCATATACCGCTCGAGGAGCGCCGGCGACAGAGAGAGCACGTCGGAGATGTTGTCGAAGCCGTACCCGGAATCGTCTGCGGGCACCAGCGCGCGCACGTCGATCTCGAGCCCGAGGAGGTCGCGCACGGCGTTGGCGTACTCGGCGCGATTCAGGCGATGAATGACCGGACGCCCGGGATCGGGATGCGCCACGCGATGGGCGTCGAGCATCGCTTCGATCTGCCCGGCGACGGCGTCGTAGGTCTGTCGATCGGGGCGTGGCAGCCCGACCGGCGGCATCGTGCGATTGCGGAGACGCGCCGCCACTTTTTCCAGCGTCTCAGCGTTCGCCGCGACGTTGGCGAGGTCGAGGACGTCGAGGGCCAGTTCGGCGGTCGGACGCTTCTGGTTGTGGCAGGTGACGCAATAGCGGTCGAGCGTCGCCCGGCTCGCCGGCGGCGCCGCCGGGGCGGCCGACTGCATCGCGTACAGCGAACAGACCGCGAGGGTCGGAATGCCGAATCCGAGAGCGGCGACTCGACGCATGGACGTTCTGATCGGGCCTCCCATGGGCAGGCTCCGCCTGCCGGTTCCAGCATAAGCGGGTCGTGCACCCCGGACAAGGATATTGATCCCGACGCGGCGACGACGGAGAATGCCATCTCGCTCTGCTGAGAGGTGACCGATGACTGACCGCCGTCGACGATTGCCCCGGGCCGGGGCCCCCCTGCTGACGTCCACAGTGCTCGCCGGTGCCGCTCTTGCTGCGTTCTGGACGGGCACCGCTTCCGCACAGCGCGGCGCTTCGGGTCCGCCCGAGCACGCCAAGGTGACACCCGTCAACAACCTCCCCAACCCGTACGAAACGGTGCGGAACTGGGGAACGCTGCCGAGCGGCCGGACGTGGGGATCGGTCAGCGCCGTTCACGTCGACGCCGACGGCAAACACATCTGGGCCGGCGATCGCTGCGGCACCAACTCGTGCGCAGGCTCGACGGTCGATCCGATCGTCAAGCTGGATCCGAGTGGAAAGCCCGTGCAGAGCTTCGGGGCGGGGTTGATTCTCTGGCCTCATGGCATCGACGTGGATCGGCAAGGCAACGTGTGGGTGGCTGACGCGCGGTCGGCGAACGAGGGGGAGCTCAAGAAGTTTCCGAATGCCGCCGGCAAGGGACACGCGGTGATCAAGTTCAGCCCGCAGGGCAAGGTGCTCATGACGTTGGGCACGCCCGGCACGCCTGGCAACCCGCCCACGCACTTCACCGAGCCGAACGACGTGCTGGTGGCGCCCAACGGCTCAATCTTCGTGGCAGAGGCACACAACGACCAGTTCCTGGATGCCCCCGGAACCGCTGGCGTCGGGCGCATCTCCAAGTTCGCGCCGGACGGGAAGTTCATCAAGAGCTGGGGCAAGTGGGGCTACGGGCCCGGCGAGTTGCGTGGCGCGCACTCTCTGGCGATGGACTCCAAGGGCCGCCTGTTCGTGGCCGATCGCGGCAACCGCCGGATTCAGATCTTCGACCAGGAAGGGAAGCACCTCGACACCTGGTATCAGTTCAGCCGCATCAGCGGCATCTACATCGACGCGAAGGATGTCCTCTACGCGATCGATTCGGAATCCGACGATGCCTACAACCCGGGGTGGCGGAAAGGCCTTCGTGTCGGCAGCGCCGCAACGGGAGAAGTGTGGTACTTCGTCCCGGAGCATGTGTCGAAGCAGCCGTCGGGCATGGGCGGCTACGGATCGATGGGGGAAGGCGTCGCCGTGGACGGCCAGGGCAATGTCTACGGCGGTGAGGTCGGGCCGGTCCAGGGCCTGACGAAGTTCATCCCGCGGTTGAAGAAGTAACGAGTCGAGGACGCAGAGCGGGCAAAGGACGCAGAGGATCGGGGGCTTCATGTTCGAGCAAATCCTGACGACGCGTGCTGCAATCGCAGTGCTTTGCGGCGCGCTGCTCCTGTCACCGGGCGCGTCGGTGTCCGGTCAGGGACAGGCGCCGCAGTTCAAGCCGCACCCTTCAACCCAGGAGCCGGCGCGTCTGATCACCCTGGACAAGCTGAAACAGTGGGAGAAGGAGCTCTCCAACTGGGGACGCTGGGGGAAGGACGACCAGCGCGGGCTGCTGAACCTGATTACACCCGAGAAGACGAAGCAGGCGACCACGCTCGTGAAAGAAGGCAAGACCGTCACGCTGCAGATCAATCCGATCAAGAAGACGGGCAGCGATACGGGCGGCTTCGGCGAGAACGTGCACCGCATGGCGCGCATCGATCCGAAAACGGGTGCGATTCAGGGGGCGCTCGACATCATTCAGCTTTCGATCCACGACGGCCTCAACTCCCACCTGGACGCCCTGTGCCACTACCAGGGGCCGATCGGCAGAAAGCCGGGTGAGCCCGCCGTCAGCTACAACGGGTTCCCGTTCACGCTGACCGCGGCCGGTTGTCAGGAGTCGGCGGCCGATCGAATGGGCCCCGGCTACGTGACGCGCGGTCTGCTCGTCGATCTGCCGCTCTTGAAGAAGGTCAAGTGGCTCGAGCCGACGACCCCGATCTACGCCGAGGATCTCGAGGCGTGGGAGAAGTTCGCGGGCATCAGGATTGGCGCGGGAGACGCGCTGCTGATTCGGAGTGGCCGCTGGGCGAAGCGCGCGGCCGACGGACCGTGGGCCTATGGCCAGGGCGGTGCGGGCCTGCATGCGTCCGTGCTCCCCTGGCTGCGCGCGCGCGACGTGTCGCTCCTCGCCAGCGATGCGGTCAACGACGTCCAGCCGTCAGGCGTTCAGGGGATCAACCGGCCGATTCACCAGGTCACTCAGGTGAACATGGGCCTGCCGATCGTCGACAACGCCTACCTCGAGGACGCCGCACGAGAGGCCGAGCGGCTGAAGCGTTGGGAGTTCATGTTCACGCTGCACATCTTCCAACTCCAGGGGGGAACGGCGTCGCCGTTCAACGCGCTGGCGACGTTCTAGCGCTCTATTTGCAGGGCGGGTCCTTTTGGACCCGCCATCCAACGAGACTGCACGTCGGCCCGCGTGGGCGAGGAGTGTCAATGAGATTTCGCGCGATGGTCTCTTCCCGGACTGTGGCAATCGGTCTGATGGTCGCGCTGGGCGGGTTCGCGACAGCACAGCAGCCCTCGGCTGGTCAGTGGCCGAACATCACCGGCGGCGATGCCGCGACGCGCTACTCGACGCTCGATCAGATCAACGCGTCGAACTTCAATAACCTGAAGGTCGCGTGGGAATGGCGCGGCGATCGGGACGCCGGCGTCAATCTGGGCGGCGAGGTCAACGCGCGTGGGCTGCCGATCTACGTCGACGGCATGCTCATCACCGTCTCCGGTCCGCGGCGCACGATTGTCTCGCTCGATCCCGCGACCGGCAAGACGCTCTGGACCTTCCAGGAACCGACGACCGGACGCCATGAGTACTCGATGCGGTCGAATCATGGCAAAGGCGTCGCCTTTGCGCGCATCAACGGCCGCGGCGTCGTCTTCATCACGACACCAGCATTCTTTCTCCATGCCCTGGACGCCAGGACGGGACAACCGCTGCCCAACTGGGGCGGCGCCGTGCCGATCGCCGGGTTCCCGAAAACCGGATCGGTCGACCTGCTGAAGGATCTGATCGCCGACTGGGAGCCGTGGCTGAACGCGAAGGAGACCTACAACCCCAATCGCGGCCTGCCGCTCGAGCTCGGCTACGTCACCGCCTCCTCGCCGCCGATCATCGTCAACGACGTGATCGTGGTCGGCAACTCCGCCGAACAGGGCTATCACCAGACCCGCCTCGAGAACGTGCCGGGCGACATCCTGGGCTACGACGCGCGGACCGGTAAGTTCTTGTGGAAGTTTCACGTCATCCCGCGGCCCGGCGAGGTCGGCCACGAGACGTGGGAGAACGATGCGTGGCGCTGGACCGGCGACGTGTCATCGTGGGCGCCGATGTCCGCCGATCCGCAGCGCGGGCTCGTCTACATTCCCACCAACAGCGCGACGATCGACTATTACGGTGGATTCCGTCCCGGCGACAACCTGTTCGGCGCGAGCCTGATTGCCCTGGACGTGAAGACCGGGCGTCGCGTGTGGCATTACCAGATGGTCAAACACGACATTTGGAACTACGACACGCCGACGGCGCCGATTCTGCTCGATGTGAACGTCAACGGCCGCCGCGTGCCCGGTGTATTCCAGGCGACCAAACAGGCGTTCCTCTACTCGTTCAACCGCGAAACCGGCGAACCGATCTGGCCGATCGAGATGAAGCCGGTGCCCCCCTCGAAGGTGCCGGGTGAAAAGCTGTCGCCGGTGCAGCCGCATCCGACCAGGCCCGCGCCGTTCGAGTTCCAGGGGCGCACCGAGGATCACTTGATTGACTTCACACCGGAGATCAGGAAGCTGGCGCTCGAAGAGGCGCGCCGCACCGAAGCGCTGGCGCCCTTCTTCGCCCCGCCGAACCATCGCGGCAACCCCGAGGGCGCGCGCCCGACGCTCAACTGCCCCGGCGGCGCCGGCGGCGTGAACATCACGGGACCGCCGGCGGCCGATCCGACGAGCGGCGTGATTTTCATCACGTCCACGGCCAACTGTTTCCGGCTGCAGGTGGCGCCCGCGAAGGAGTACGACTCGCCGAAGATGACCGGCAAGACCATCTCGCCGTGGGCCGCTCCCAACGCCGCCAGCGTCGGCGGCACGCCGCCGCTGCCAGCCGACAGCCCGCTCAGGGGGATCCCGACGATCTACAAGGGACTGCTCGGTCGCATCTCGGCGATCGACCTCAACACCGGCGAATATCTGTGGGTGATCCCCCACGGCGACATGGCCCGCGAGCAGCAGGAGGCGTTCAGGAACAATCCGCTCATGAAGGGCGTCAAGGTCGACACGAACCTGGGACGTCAGAACCACGCCGCCCTGATGGCGACGCCGACCTTGCTGTTCGCGACCGGGCAGACCGACGACAATCGGCCGCATCTGTTCGGCATCGACAAGAAATCCGGCAAACGGGTCGGCGCGGTGGCGACGCCGGCGATGGGACAGTACGGATTGATGACCTACCTGCACCAGGGCAAGCAGTTCGTCATCCTGCCGGTCGATGGCGGCTACACCGCGCTGGCGCTTCCGTAGCAGAAGCGCCAGCGGCCCATGACTCGTTGATTTGGGTTGTGTTGACGTGCGCGCGTCAATCTCACGCCCGCGAACTACGGACTTCTTCGCAAAACGGTCCGCCGCTCGTGTTCGCCCTGCTGGGACATACGCGGGCGAGGAAGCTCGTGCTGCGCCGCGCGAAGCTCGCGTGGAAAACCGCGCCCTCCGGCGGGACCTGCCGTCGCCCGCGTCGATTCACGTAACTTGAACGGGCGGCTCAAACAGGGAACCTGGCAGGTCAGGCGATCGTCACTGCGACAAGCACGATCGACGCGGCACCCTGGCCTGCGGCGCGCGGTTTTTCGACTTCGCGGTCACGCGAGTTCGACGCGTTGCCGCCCGAGCTTCCTCGTCCGCGTCCGACGCTGACACGGTTGTCGTGCCGCGGCGAAAATCATAGACAGGAGATTGACGCGTGCGGGTGGCCGCGAACGGGGCCGCCCCGCCGGGCGCGGAGGCGTCTTCCGTGATCAGGGCTTGTCGCCGAGCACCCGGTGGGGCTGTTCGCGGCCAGGACCCGCTGGACGTCAATCTCTCACGTCGAAAACTCTGCCCCGTATGAATCTCGCGCGCAGTACGAGCTTCCTCGCCCGGCACAGCGTTACCGCGGACGAACACGTCTCGCCGACGTCGCGCGCCCAGTTCGGCGGACCTAAAGAGGTCCGCCCTACGCAGGGCGGAACCCAGGAGGTACGCGAGCGAATCGGGTTCAAGAAGGCAATCAGGTCGTGGCACCCATCTGGGCCATCGCCTTCTTCATCTCCTTCGCGCTGACGTCCTTGATGTGGGTCATCACGGACCACTCGTTGCCGAAGGGATCCTCGAACCGTCCAGAGCGATCGCCGTAAAACTGGTCGGCGGGTTCCTGGAGTGAGCGCGCGCCCTCGCTCATTGCCTTTTTGTAGACGGCATCGCAGTCCTTGACGTAGACCCCGAGCGAGGCCTTCTTCGACGGGAACTGCGGCGGCACCGGGCTCCCCATCATCAGCACCGCGTCACCGAAGCCGAGCTCACAGTGCGCGACGGTTCCGCCCGGCATGTCGAGGCGCAGCCGCTGCCTCGCGCCAAGCACTTTCTTGTACCAATCGATCGCCTGCGCGCAGTTGTCGAGCACAGTCACCGACGACAACACCGGATAGCCCTTCGCGAGCCAGGAGACCTTCTTCGGCTTCGCCGTCGCGCGCGGGGCCTTCCGACCCGCCGATCGTCCCTTCGCCTTCTTCTTAGCCTTCGCCATGTCGTCCTCCAAGGGGCGGGATTCTACCGCGGCTTCGTACAATCGGGATCGGCTCGTTACCCCACCACCGCGCCTTTTATGAAACGCGGCGCCACTTTCGGATGATCTGCCCCTTCTGCATGAAGGTGAAGAACGGTCCCTCGTATTCGCGCCGATCCTCGCCCGCTCCTTCGAGAATCACCTTGCCGGGTTCGCGGCGGATCTTGAATGTCCGCATCGGGCCCGGTTTCGTCACGCCAACCTTGAATGGCCCGCCGATCGGCCCGCTGGTGGTCTGCATGTGCGTATACCGGTAGCCCCAGGTGTCGGCTGTCATCTCGTAGACACCGTAGCCCATCGTCGACTCGGCGGTGTCAGCCCGGTGGAGCACGAAGAGCGCGACGCCGTCGTGGTTGGACCAGCGGCCGTCCGCCTGGGGAGGCCGGAGGACCTGACCGTTGACGTGCCATTCCTCGAGCTGCCAGGTGCCCTCGAGCGCGGCACGGAGGTCGGCCGGCGCAGCGGTCTGCGCCCGTGGCGACGGCAATGTGGAACCAAGCACGATCCAGAGAGCAACAGCGGCGACAGCGGCAGAGTAGAAACGCATAATTGGGAATTATGAATTAGGAATGAAGAATTAAGAATTCCTAATTCTTCATTCCTAATTCCCAATTACAGCGCTCTTGTCTGTCAGTACGTCACTCTGACGCGGTACTTCAGCACCGCGCTGCCGTCGGCCGCCACCGGCACCTTGAACTGCGCCGCCCACGCCGCGGTCTTGGCCCACTGGTGGGACGACCGCACCATCTGCCACGTGCCGCCGATCGGCTCGTTCACCTCCACCGCCACCGGGTTCGGCTTGTGGTTGCGGAGGGTGATCTGATATTCGAGTTCGTAGACGTTGCTGGCGACCTTCCGGAAATCGATCTGACTGCGTTCGCAGATCACGTCGAACGCGTTGCCGATCTTGACGTTCAACGTCTCGTCCTTCGGGGTGTGCGAGATGCGATCCTCGCCGACGAACTGCACGCCGCCCTTCGAGTCCTCCTGGTAGACACGCAGCACGCCCGCGGGCATTGGCAGTCCGAGGCCACCTTTCTGATCGTTCTTGAACTGGTAATAGACCTGGACGTTGTCCTTGAGCGGCGCGCCCGGATGCTGCTGGTTGTGGTAGTAGTAGTTCTGTCCCTCCACGACGTAGCGCTTGACCACCGGCAGGTCGGTGCCTTCCAGCATGCTCACCTGCTTGGTCTGGTTGTTGTTGATCGTCGTTTTGCGGCCGAGCGTGTAGAGGTGATAGTCCGAGAACGCCTCCTGGGCCATCGGCGCGGGTGCGGCCTCCGCACGGCGCGCGACCGCATCCATCGCCATCCGGCCCAATTGCTGGCGGACGCGGTTGAGATCCCCGGCCACCAGCTGCAGCGTCGCGTTGCGGAAGGCCGTACCGCTCCCGTTCGTGAGCGTCACCCAGCCGTTGAGGTCGCCGCTCCTGTCGTCACGACCGACGGTCAGGACGTAGTCCGCCTGCCATGACAGTTTGCCCGCCAGGTACGACGCTTCGACACGGTGTCGTGCTCCCCCGTCGTTTTCGATCGTCCAGATCAGCGTCGGCCGCGAGTAGAGCGAGTCGGGCAGTTCCGGGAAGCGAATGTGATCGGCGCCGAGCCCGGTGACGATTTCCGTGCCGATCTTCCAGACCGGCGCCGAGTTGTAGCTGAGGAGGAGCGCTTTGACTTCCTCCTGACGGGTCGATCCGCCATCCTGCCGCGTGCGCATCAACGTGACCTCACGCCCGACGTATTTGCGCAGCAGCTTGTCCGGCTCGAGCAGGTCGTACTCGTAGTTCTGTTCGAGCACGCTCAGCCGCGACGGTTCGGTCAGCGATCGGAAGTGAACCGTTGCCGGGTTGACGGTGGCGGCGATATCCATGAAGCGAAGATTCGCCACGCCGGGCGCGAGCTGAAGACTGCGGACGTCCCGGACCAGCGCGATGTCCGAGTTGTAGACGGTGACGGCAAGCTCCGCTTGATCGTCCAAGGTGGTCGTCGCGTCCTGGGACGAAGCCGGGTCAGCCCGCTGTTGGCCGGCGTTCTCAGGCCCGGCGAGGTCGGCGGCCGCTGGACCCGCCGACAGTGCGGGCCGCAAAACCACGGCGGCTCCGGCGAGGACGAAGATTGTGAACCATCTGCGTGCAGCAGACATCGGCGCCGCTCCTTGAAAAGGGGGCCTGATCGGCCCTTTTCCTTAGAACGGGGAGCCGGGAAGATCTTGCAGCGGCTACTGACGCCGTCCGCCAGCGCGCAAGCCGATAGGTCTCGCCGCACGAATCGAGCACGAGCGTGCCGTCCGGCAGAAAGATGCGCAGCGTGCCCGGGGCGGCTGATGGATCTGTCGACAGCCAAGTCTTCCCGACATATCTCACCGCGCTCGCCGCGAAGCTCAGCGCTCTGTCGCTTGACGCCGCCGGCGCTGAGAGGTAGTGTCCCCGCTTGTCCTACGATGCTTTCGGCGCAAGAATGCGCCGACCCCGGACTCTGGTGTTCGTGCCCTATGGAGGATCGCAAACGCTGCCGGAGATGGACGCCGGGCTGCACAAGTTCCAGTGCTGCATCCATCCCTGGATGCGAGGCGCGGTTCGCGTCAATCAGGACTGACTTTCGAAGGGGGATTGATATGAAACGGAGAGATCTGTTGGGGCTGCTTCTCTTGGGCGGCCCTCTGTCGAAAACCATCCGGGCCTACCAACAGCCGGCAGGCCAGCCGCCGGCAGGCCAGCAGCCGGCCGGACGCGGCGGCCAGCCGCAGGGTCCGCCGACCGTCGAGGCCGAGAAATTGTCCGACACGCTCGTGCTCCTGCGCGGCGGTGGCGGGGTTTCGGCCGTGTGGCTGCGGGGCGACGGCGTGACGATTGTGGATACGAAGAACCCGAAATACGGCGCGCCGATCATCGCGGCCGTCAAGGAGCTGACCGGCCGGCCGGTGACGACCATCATCAACACGCATTGCCACGGCGACCACGTGAGCGGCAACGTCGAGTTCCCGGCCATCGAGGTGATCGCCCACGAGGCCACCGATAAGAACGTGCGCAACTGGAAGCCGGTGGCCGGCTTCCCGGCGCCGAAAGAGCCGCAGCCGAGCATCTTCGAGGCGAACGGCAACCGGAACCTGCCGACGCGCACCTTTGGCGACCGCCTCACGCTCGGCAAGGGGCCGGAGCAGGTCGAGCTGTACTTTTTCGGGCGCGGCCACACGAATGGCGATGCCTGGATCCTGTTCCCGGCGCAGCGCATCGTGCATGCCGGCGACATCTTCGCCTGGAACAATCAGATTCCGATCCTCGACAGCAACAACGGCGCCAGCGGCGTCTCGTATCCCGATACGCTGATGAAGGCGCACGCGGCCTTGAGCAAGTCGGCCGATCGCATCATCACCGGGCACAGCACCGTGATGACGTTCAACGATCTACGGGCGTTCGCCGATTTCAACCGGAGCTTCCTCGACGCGGTGCGCGCGGCGAAGAAGAAGGGGCAAACGGTGGAGGACTTCGTGAAGACCTGGACGCCGCCGGCCGGTATCAATCCGCCGACGGGCGCCCGGCTGCCGACCAACGTGCAGGCGATTTACAACGAAATCGGATAGCGGCGCCAATCGTTCGACTCCCCATCGGACGGATGGTCGCTGCGTCGGACCTTCACCGGGATAGACGGAAGAAGGCGGCAGTCAACCGACTGCCGCCTTTTTCATTGCATCGCCACGTTCATGACGCCGGTTCCGCCCTGAGCACCTCGGGCCACTCCGGTTCAGGGCGGTTCGAGAGCCAGAGAATGAAGTCGGTCAGTGGTGGCGTGCCGCTGTGACGCCGCAGCAGCTTCGCACACTGCGCTCGATGTCCGTGCGAGTGCAGGCATACCTGCATGAACGCTTGCGAAACGGAACAGGCACCATTCGGAATGAGCGCGTTTCTCAGAATCCGCGCCAGATCCGGTTCCGCCGCGGTCTCGAGCCACGCGCGCTCCTGCGAGTGAGTACCTGCGTACCGTTGAACGAGTTCGTTGAAGGATGTCGAGGGGCGAGCCTCGTCGTCGAGAACAAATGGCAAGCCTTGAACGGCGAGCAGCCAGAATCGGTTCGCGAGCAAAATGTGATGGAGCAGATCCCACAGTTCGGGATCGGACGCTGTCGATGCATTCTGCCAAATCGCTCTGAGCAAGGCGGCGTTCGCATGGCCTTTGTGAGCGACCAGATCGCGCAGCATCTCCAGCATGCGCCACATCCTAATAGAGGCAACGGGCTCGCTAGGCCTGACTACTGCTGGGCTACAAGCTCATCAGTGATATAGTCCCGCCGCGGGCTGACGAGGTTCACGCGCGGAGGCGTTCCCAGCCCCGGGGAGACGAGATGAGACGAGTGGCGAGTGTGGTGGCCCTGACCGTTGCCGGGTTCCTGGCGCCGGCGACGGCCTCGGCGCAGTGGTACGTCAATCCATTTCTGGGAACGATCACGAAGATCAACTTCTTCGAACCGACCGCGGACGGTCCTTCGGTCTGGGGTATTTCCGGCGGCGCAGGGGCAGGCGGGTTCGTCGGCGGCGAAGCCGACTACACGGTGTCGAACGAGTTCTTCGGGTCGAAGGCGGAGATCGGGTCCAACCGCCTGCGAATGATCACGGGAGCCGTGCACGGCGGCTATCCGATCAAGATCGGCGGCAGGACGCGCATTCGTCCGTATGCGGCATTCGGCGGCGGATTGGGAATCACCCACCAGGGGATCGAGGTCTTCCCCGACTTCGACCAGATATCAACCCTTCCGAGTCAGCGACAACAGCAGATCTACAACTGCCTGTACCCGGACCCGGAGGCGAACGCGGGACCGTCGCGCAGCCAGATCCTGGCGTGCGGAGCCTCTGTCGTCGAGGAGGAGGCCGATGAGGGCTATTTCGGCGTTCTCAGCCTCGGCGGCGGCGTCTTCGGCTTCATCGTCTCGCACGTCGGGGTGAGGGCCGACTTCCGGTATTTCTGGCAGGTACCGGCCGACGACGAACCGTTCAATTACTGGCGGTACACGATCGGCGTGGTCATTCACTGACCACGCCCGCCTTCGCGGCTACGGACGCCGCCAGGTCAGGCCGGCGTCCTCGGTCATGAAGGTACGGCCGTCAGTCGCGGTCACGGTGGCGATCCGCGCATCTGCCGCTCGTACCCCTGTCAGAATCGACAGGTTCCGGGAACGGGAGTCGTGTGACCCCGCGTGCATCGACGGTCAGCAGGACGGCGCCGCCGCGGCCCACCCACCAGCTGACGTCAGGGGAAGGCGAGGCGCCGGCCGTCAGGATCGCACCGCCCGTGTCGCCGACGCGTGCCCACGAGCGGCCGCTGTCGGTGGAACGTTCGATGCGCCCGCCGACGAGCCGCCAGCGGATTGCGGGGTCCGGCGACCGTACGTCCACCATCGCCTCGGCTGACCGGAAACTGGCAATGGCCGCAGGAGCGGGGACCGGTTCTGCGGCGGGCGGCTCGCTTCGAGCGAGACCATCCTGGGCAGACGTATCGGCACGTTGTTCCCGGGGCTGCCCCGGACTCCTCGCACGGGCATTTTGACTCTCTTCTGTTGCCGCGTCGGCCCCAGGCCTCTCCGCCTCCTGCTTACGCAGCGGTTCAGGTGACGGCGCTGATGCCGGAGCGCTCTGCGCAACCGGCGGCCGCTCCTGCACGTTGTCATCCGGTCGAACCGGCGGAGGCGACGACACCTGGGCTGGTGGGGACGCCGGCGTGATGGAAGGCCGCTCGGCGGGCACGACCATCCACAACACCGTGGCGGCGGTGGCTGCGGCGAGCGGCGCAAGCCACCAGCGCCACAGCCGGAACCCGCTCTGGTGAGCCGACGGCTCGACGGACGCAGTCTGCGCGAAGGTCGCCACCAGCGCGCGGCATCGCGGGCAGGCTGCCGCATGCCGCTCGGCGCTCGCCAATGCGTCGCGATCGAGTCCGCCGTCCATCCAGGCCGCCAGGGTTTCGGCGTCGAGGCATGCGTCGGTCGTTCGCGCACGATCGTCGCCACGAAGCTCCTGCGTCAGCGCCCGCTCCAGCAGACGATCTTGATCACGTTCGGCGTTCACGGCGCTTCCTCATCAATAGAACGATCGACGGCGGAATTCTTGCGTTCGGCCGCCGGCAGCCAGTCAGCCAGGTCGATGGCACCTGCATCCGCCGCCACGCTGGAGAAGCATTCGGCGATCTCGCGGTCACCGAAGCCGTGCTCCTGCCGAAGACGACGCTCGACGTCCTCGCGAATCGCGCGACGCGTCCGGGTGAGGTGACGCGAGACCGTCGCCTCGTGCTCACCAGTCATCCGCCCGATCTGCGCCAGCGTCATCTGCTCGGAATAGTAACAGCCGAGGCGCAGCCGGTCGCGCGCTGCCAGCACCGTCACCGCCGCCCCGAGCGCCGACCGCATCGCCGCCGCAAAGCGCGCCCGGTCGGGGTCGAGGCTCGGAGGGCTGGCGTCGACGGGCAGTTCCTCCGGCAGCGGCTCGATTCGACGATCGCGGCGGATGGTGTCGACATACCGTTGGGCGACGAGCGATCGCAGCCAGGTGCCGAGGCTGCTGCGGCCGTGAAAGTAGGTGAACAGCGACTGACGGACGCCGTCGCGTTCCTTCAGCCCGAACAGTTCGGCGTAGAGCGCATCCGCCACCTCGCGGGCACGGCCCGAGGCGTCAACGGCATCAGCCGCACGGTACAGGATGGGCCGGAACTCCACGACGAAATGATCCCAGGCCGGGTCTCGGCCAAGCGCACACGCACACGCGAGCGCCAGATCCGGCAGATGCAGCGATTGCAGATAACCGGCGAACTCTTTCTCCGTCCGCGTACGACCCGCGAATGCCTTGGCGGCGCTCCGTTCGAGGGCGTCAGTGAACGTGTCCCGCGGGACGTCCCAGCGCTCGGCGCCGGATTCTCGGAACAACCGGTCGCACAGAACCTCATTCATCGTCTGTCAACGGATACGGTGTCCGGTCGAAGCCGCCGCGCCGTTCATTGCCCGCGTGGCGCGAATGCGACGAGCGCGGAATCGGCTCCCGCCCCGGTTGAGGTGAGCACGAATTGCCGCCCGCCGCGAGTGCGGTAGGTCATGATGTTCTCCGCATTCGCATAGGGAAGATGGCCGCGCCAGAGTTCTCGACCGTCAGTCTTGGCGAACGCGTACAAGTAGCCGTCGCCGCCGCCGATGAAGATGAGCCCACCCCCGGTCAGAATCGCTCCGCCGTTCGATGGCGAACCGAGGCGGGCCGGCAGGTTCACACCTTTCAGGAGCGGATGGCTGCGGATCGCCGGACTCCCCTCTCCCAACGGCACGCGCCAGACAATCTCGCCCTTGTTCAAATCGATCGCCGTCAGGTGGGCGTAGGGCGGTTTGATCAAAGGAATCGCGCCAAGCTTGCTGCCGGGACGGGCCGCGGGCAGATGTCCGGAGTACGCGTGGTCGATGAACTTGTCGGTGCCGTCGTTGGCAATCACGCTGTTGTATCTGATGACGTCTTTGCTGCGCACGAACAGCCGGCCGGTTCCAGCGTCCCACATCGCACCGCCCCAGTTGGCACCACCCTCGTTGCCGGGCAGCTGCAGCGTGCCGTTGAGCGTCGGCGGCGTGAAGAGCGGACCGATCCGGTACTTCTGCATCTCGGCCCGCGCCAGCGTCCTCACCTCCGGCGTCAGATCGTTCGCATCGTCGAGCGACACTCCCTGCCGCGCGAAAGGCGGCGGTCGCGTCGGAAACGGCTGCGTCGGCCAGACTTTCTCGCCGGGCACGTCGGTGTCGGTCGGCACCGGACGCTCGACGATCGGCCACACCGGTTCTCCGCTGACCCGATCGAACAGGTAGGTGAATGCCTGTTTGGTAACCTGAGCCACCGCATCGATCCGCCTGCCATCCACGGTGATCGTGACCAGATTGGGCGCGGCCGGATTGTCGAAGTCCCACAGGCCGTGATGCACCAGCTGAAACGACCATCGGCGCTGTCCAGTGGTGATATCGAGGCAGACGATCGACTCCGCCGGCTCGTTCTTCCCCAGCCGACGCCCGCCGTAATAGTCGTTCCCGGGTGTGCTCGTGCCGAAGTACAGCAGGCCGCGCTCGGCGTCGACCGTCATCGGCCCCCACACGTTGGCGTGGCCGGTGAACCGCCACGATCCTTCTTCCCACGTGTCAGCGCCGAAATCGCTCGGGGACTGCGGGACGGCATTCCAGACCCAAAGACGTTTGCCGGTCCTGGCGTCGAATCCCTGCACGATGCCGGGAGGTTCGGTTGCCATCTGGTAGCGGTCGGGCACGGCGCTGCCGACCACGACGATGTCGCGGAAGACGACCGGCGGCGAGGCGCCGTGGTTGACATGGCGAATGTCGGAGATCGGCCGCGGGTAGCCGTCGGTCAACGAGACGACACCGTTGTCGCCAAATGTCGTGACCGGTTTCCCGCTCAGCGCGTCGAGACTGAACAGCTGATTCCTGGTATTCAGCAGAACGCGCAGCTTGTTGCCGTCCCTGGCGTCGCGCCAGAGCGCGGGGGCTCGATGCTTGAATCCGGTACCCGGAATTCCGCCGAGCTTCACTGCCCCGCTGTCGAAACGCCAGAGCTCCCGGCCCGTCTCCGCGTCGAGCGCCGCGGCGTTGTTGTAGGGTGTGGTGACGTAGAGCACGCCGTCCGCCATCAGCGGCTGGTTTTCGAACCGGTACGGGACGGTCCCGTATTCCTGGTTCGCTTGCTCGCCGTGCTCCCACTGCCACACAATTCCGAGTTGCGCGACGTTGCCGGGCGTGATGTCGTCGGCTGGCGAGAACTTGCTGTTGGCAGGGTCGCCGCCGTACACAAACCACCCCAGCTCGCGTGACTGGCCCTGTGGCAGCGCCAGGATCGAGGCGACGATGATGGAGGCGACGCGGACGATCATGTTCGAGCTCCTGAAAGTCTGATGCCGCGCATCGTACCCGATTCCACGAAGAGCCAACGCCGCGCCGTAACAGGGACCGTCGTCGCCGTTATGGCCATGGCCTCGTTCGCCGCGTTGGCGCAGCAGGACGATCAGCGGCCAGGGCAGGCCGACTACGATCGCGTGTGCAAGGTGTGCCACGGCGTCGAAGCGAAGGGCGACGCGGGCCCCAAGCTCGTACCGTTCACGCGCGAGTACGACGAGTTACTGGCCATCGTGCGCGAGGGCGCCGGCCAGATGCCGCCCATCTCGCCACGCGAGCTCCCGGACGAGGGGGTTGAGCGGATCCTCGCCTACCTCCGGGCGCTGTCACGTTAGCCGGTCAGGCATCGTGTTTCACTGCGCGCGGGCGAGATCGCGAACCACCTCGTAGTGCAATTGGACGAAGCGATGCAGCTCGCTCTCGAGGATGCGCTCCTGATCCGAATGCGCGCCGAACCCTTTCGGTCCATCCTCGGTGTCCGTCGCCGGGCCGATGCCATAACACTGGATGCCCTTCGACCGCACGAACGCCATGTCGGTTGCGCCCGTGCTCATCGTCGGCAAAGTGGGTGCGTTGTAGAGGCGCTTGACCGCCGCTTCGATCGGTACTGAAAGACCTCGGTGGTGAGACGTGACGGCTCGGTCGCCGGACGTCCCGCGCGGTTGCCGTAGCGCACGTCGACGCTCGGATCCTTGACGAGCGTCCGCACCGTTTCGAGAAATTTGTCGGCATCCTCGCCTGGCTGCAGACGGACGTCGAGCGTGGCCTTGGCCTCGGAGGGAATCACGTTGACCCGGTAGCCCGCCTGGATCATGTTGGGCGAGATCGAGGAGGTCAGCATCGAGGCGTGGCGCGGCTCGTGCTCGCGCAGATACTCGAACGCCTCGGCCTGCACCTTCGGATCGAAGCTGAACACGTCGCGATAGCGCTTCGCCTGCTCGGGCGTGGAAATCTCCGCCAGGCGCTTGAAGTACATGCCGGTCGTCTCGTTCAGTTTCAGCGGCGGCCGCCACGCGGCGACCGTGCCGATCGCGGACGACAGCCGCGCGATGGCGTTTGACGTCAACGGCACCGAGCCGTGACCCGCCGGACCGGTTGCCGTCAACTCGATGGCGCGGGGCAGTTTCTCGGCCGTCTGGACCGAGGCGTACTTCACCTGACCGCCTTCGCGGGTAACGCCGCCCCCCTCGGCGATGCAGTACTCGGCGTCGATTGCCGCGAAGTGCTCGTTGACCATGAACGCGATACCGACGCGCGTCGAGCCTTCCTCCCCCGCTTCCGCGAGGAAGATGACGTCGCGGTCGAGCGGCACCTTCAGCCGCTTGAGGACCAGCATCGTCATCAGCGACGCCACGACGTTGTCCTTGTCGTCAACCGTGCCGCGACCATAGACGTAGCCGTCCGCGACAACCGCGCCGAACGGCGGGTGCGTCCATTTGGCGGGATCGATGTTCACCGTATCGGTATGCCCCATGATGAGCAGCGGACGCTTCTTCCCGCTGCCCTGGAGACGGGCGACGATGTTGGGGCGGCCCTGGTCGAGCGTGAACACCTGGAACGGAATGCCTTCACGGGTGAGCACCCGCTGCAGGTAGTCAGCCGCTTCCTGTTCGCGCCCGGGTGGGTCCTGGGTATCGAAACGCACCAGCGCCTGAAAGTGCTCGAGGGTTTCCCGGCGCAGCGCGGCCCAATCGGCGCTGGCAGGCTGCTGCGCGGACGCGATCGTTGAGCAGGCCGTCGCGATCAATAGCCCCTTGCAGATACCTCTCATCGGTGACTCTCCCTGACAATCCGTGTGCTCATGAACTGGGATGGCTGACCATCGCGCGCTCGCGTCTCTCCGCCAGCTCGAGAGCGGTCAGCCACTTTCCTCGAATGAAGACCCCATCGATGGCTGCGACATTCGCCACGTCGTCGAGCGGGTTGCGCAGGAGCAGAATCAGGTCGGCGCGATTTCCGAGTGCCACGATACCGGACGCCGTTTCACGTCGGTGCGCGGCGATGAACCGGCCGGCAGTACTCGTCCCGGCACGGATCGCTTCGTACGGCGTCAGTCCGGCTTTGACGAGCTCGCGAAGTTCCAGCTGTGCCGAGACACCGGGTAACAGCCCGGGCGCTGACGCGTCGGTGCCGAGGAGCAGGGGCACGCCGGCGTCGCTCAGTGCTCTGGTCAGCTCGCGGACGAAAGGATATTTCGCCTGTTCACGCCGGTCGAACCGCTCCAGATCGTTCCGTTTGGTCGGGTTCTGCAGTCGCCACATCTCCATTACCGACGCGGTCAGAAAGCGCGCCTCAGGATGACCCAGGACCGCCGGCAAGTCGTCGAGCTGCGCCCGCGTTTGCGAGATGAACACCAGATTCGGAATGACCGTCACGCCAGCCTGACGGGTCAGCTGCACGGCAGCCGGCAGGCGCTCGACGGCGACGGTCGGCACCACGCCGGCTGCGAGTTGATCCTCGATGCGGTCGTAGAAAAAGGTAAAGAAGAACTCTTCGCCGTGTGCGATCACGTCGAGGCCGGCACTCAACGCCGCTTGAAGCGCATCTATCCGTCCGTCAGTTCGCGGGATGTGTCCGAACACCGCCGTTTTGCGTTCGTGCGCTGTCGCGATCGCAGTGCGGAGCGCCGGCCGCGGCAGGTTGTTGTAGACCTTGACGAAATCGACGCCGGCGTCGACCTGGGCGACCACGGTCCGAGCGGCCTCGTCCGGGGTGTTCACCACCGCGCTCACGCCAGGATTGATCGCTGGATCGCCATCGAGGATCGGGCCGGTCGTATAGATGGTCGGGCCCAGCGTCTCGCCACTGGCGACGCGGCTGCGCAAATCGAGGACATCGCCGGTCGCGCCCGTCGGACCGCTCAAGTGCACGACGCTCGTCACGCCGTGAGCGAGATACGACAGCAGCTCTTGAACGCTGCGCAGATGAACGTGCGCATCGATCAGGCCTGGAAGGAGAAACCGCCCGGAGCCGTCGATGCGCTGCGCGCGGGGCGGAACCGGAACCGCGTCGCTCTCGCCGATCGCGGCGATCAGGCCGTCGCGGACGATCACCGTCTGATTGCGGATGATGCGCTCGGTGTCCATCGGAATGACGTTGACGTTGACGAAGGCGGCAACGTCGTCGCGCACATCCATTACCGTCACGCCGCACGCACCCATCACGAGTGCCGCCGTCACAGATGCCCGAAGACAGGCCGTCAACGTCATCGCTACGCATGTTAGCAGGCCATTGCAGCACCCGCGGACAGTCGCTCCCCGGCCTCGTCCGCGCCCGCGAGTATGGTGATATGGTAGTATGGCCCGGTGATCAAGGTTACGTTCACGCTGGACGACGACACCGTCCGGACCCTCCGGACGATCGCGGAGCGTCGCCACAAGCCGCAGAGCCTCGTCGTCCGCGAAGCGGTCGCCGCCTACGCCGCGCAGGAAGAAAAACTCGACGAAGCCGAGCGGCGACGGCGCCTGCGCGTGCTCGACGACCTGGCGGCGAAGCCGCCGACGCGACCGCAGTCCGACGTGAAACGCGAACTGCGCGGGATACGGCTCGCCCGGCGCGCCGGCTGGCGACGGCCGCCCGAATAGTGCGGGTTCACCTCGATACGGCGGTGCTTGTCGATGCGTTCACGGGCGCACGGCATTCGTTGCCGGCGGTCCGGACGGCGACGGCAAGAGGCGACTCGCTGACGTTTTCGACGATTGTGCTGTACGAGTGGCTGCGCGGTCCAAGAACGGCGAGCGAGACGTCAGCGGTGGCGGCGTTTTTTGCGGACGATCTCGTCGTGGCGTTTGGCCGCGGCGAGGCCGAACGGGCCGCCGCGCTCTACCGCCGGGTCAAAGGCGCTCGACAACGGCAGGCCGACCTCGCGATCGCGGCCTGCGCCATCGAACAGGGCGCCTCGCTCTGGACCCTCAATCACGACGATTTCGACGACCTGCCAGGGCTGATCCTCTACCGCGAGTGACAGATCGCTCCCACCGCAGAAATGGGTACGACTCGCGTGGTAAAGTGGCCGCGCTATGACTCGCCTTGCCATCCTGTTGACCCTCTCCGCCGTTCTCGTTCAAGCGCCTGCCGACTTCGAGGTCGTCGATCAGGCTGCCTTCCAGAAGCTGTTTCCGAAGGGCGCCGCCGTGCGGAAGCTCGCCGGCGACATGAAGTTCATCGAGGGCCCGGTGTGGGTGGCCGAGCCGGGAGGCGGCTACCTCGTGTTCAGCGACATTCCTGCCAACGAGCTGAAACGCTGGGACGCCAAGAGCGGTGCGCGGACGTTCCGCGCGCCCAGTGGCTCGGCGAACGGCAACACGCTCGATCGTGAAGGACGTCTGCTCACCGCGGAGCACGCGGGGCGGATCTCACGGACCGAAAAGGACGGAACGGTCACGACCGTCGTCGATTCGTTCGAAGGCAAGAAGCTCAGCTCGCCGAACGACGTGGTCGTCACGCGTGACGGCACGATCTGGTTCACCGATCCCCCGTATGGCCTGGCGGGCAGGAAGCAGGAGACGCCGGGGAACTATGTGTACCGGCTCGATCCAGTGAAGAAGAACATGACCGCCATCGTGACCGACGTGCCGACGCCGAACGGGCTCTGCCTGTCACCCGACGAATCGACGCTCTACGTCGCGAACTCGGGCAAGCCGCCGGACATTCGCGCCTACGCGGTGAGCACCTCCGCGCCGTTCAAGGGCCGCGTGTTCGCGACTCTCGACAAGGGCATCCCTGATGGCATCCGCTGCGATGCGCTCGGGAATGTCTGGTCCAGCTCGGGTGAAGGTGTGCAGATTTTCGCCCCATCCAGTCAGCGGATCGCGCGCATCCTTCTTCCCGAGAGTGCGGCGAACCTCGCGTTCGGTGGTCCTGACGGCCGGACGGTCTACATGACGGCACGCACGTCGCTCTACGCGGTGGACACGCTCGTGGGTGGCGCCAGCGCGAAGTAGTCGGCCGCGCGATCACTGACTCAGCGGACCCATGGCACACCTCGACGAGCCTCACGCGCTCGAGCATCTCGATGCGATTGAAAGCGACCCGATCCGCATGGGCTGGATGGTCGGGTCGCCGCCCCCGCCCGGCAAGCTGATTCGTTTCGCCGACAGCAGCTTCGCGCACTTTCCGCGCACACGCTGGTCGGTACTCGAACATGCGCCAGTTCCTGCCGACGAGCGCGGTGCGTCGCGCCGATCGGCCGGTCCAGGAACTGCTGCGTGAGGAGCGCGGCGATCTCGACGCCGTCTCGTTCGTCCCGCTTGGCGGCGGCGGCACCATGACCTGGGCCGGGTCGCTGCTCGCCAATTACACGGACGGCATCCTCATCCTGCACCGCGGCGTCATCGTCTACGAGCGGTACTTCGGCGTGCTCGACGCCCACACACCGCACATCGCCTTCTCGGTCACGAAATCGTTCGTGGCGACGGTGGCCGCGACGCTCGTGCACGAGGGCCTCATCGACGAGCAGGCCACTGTCTCGCACTACTTGCCTGAGCTGGCGTCATGCGCGTACGCCGACGCCACGATCAGGCAGCTGCTCGACATGACCACCGGCCTGAAGTATGACGAGGACTACACCAATCAGAACTCCTCGGTCTGGGAGTTCACCCGCGCCGGCGGCTTCCGACCGCGGCCGCCCGGCTATCAGGGACCGGAGTCCTTATACGACTTCATCCGCACCATCGCGAAGGAGGGCTCACACGGTGAGCGCTTCGCCTATAAGACCGTCAACACCGACACGCTCGCGTGGGTCATGCGCCGTGTGACCGGCCGCAGCGTCAGCGAGCTGCTGCGCGAGCGGCTGTGGTCGAAGCTCGGCGTCGAGGAGGACGGCTACTTCACGGTCGACCAGACCGGCGTCGAGTTCGCCGGTGGCGGCTTCAACCTCACCCTGCGCGACATGGCGCGCTTCGGCGAGATGATACGGCTGGGCGGCCGGTTCAACCATCAACAAATCATCCCGGCGGAGGTCGTCGACGATGTCAGCCGCGGCGGCAACCGCGCGCATTTCGCGCTGGCCAGCTATACGCTGCTTCCCGGGTGGAGCTATCGCAACATGTGGTGGGTCTCGCACAACGAGCACGGAGCGTTCACGGCGCGCGGGATCCACGGGCAGGCGATTTACGTCGATCCCGCCGCCGAGATGGTGATCGCCCGCTTCGCCTCGCATCCGCTGGGTGCCAACGTGAATCTCGATCCGACGTCGCTGCCGGCTTACCACGCCATCGCACGGCACCTGATGCGCGGCTGAATAACCTGAGTCGCGAAATTAGGAATTAGGAATGAAGAATTAAGAATTCCGCAAGCTGACGCTCAGAGATCGCTCAGAGCGATCGAGGGACTTTCGATGACAAGCTGGCGTAGCGTCCATGAGCCCGGAGCAAGCCTGTTGACTGGCTCTATTGGTGGTGTAGTGCTCGCTGCAGTGTTCGTTGTAGCCGTTGTGCTGCAATTGAAGTGGCATGTTCCTGCATGGGTATTCAAGAGCATCTATCTTGAAGCGGAGTCTTAACGAGACAGTCGTCATCTCCGCCAGTAGTAAATCATCAGACCACTCACAATCCCCAACAGTGACCAGGACACGAAGGAAGGACTTCGTGACAATAAACTTGTGTCCTTTGTGTCCTTTGTGTCCTTCGTGTTTCCTAAGGTGATTGTCCTGTTCGCGGACCCAGCGATCACTCAACCACGGCCGGAGTTATCCATCCGAAGTAGCGGCTCGCGATTGCGAACGCGATCACGATTGCGAGAATCACTAAAACAGCCGGGCGAGGCCGCCTTCTCATCGCTTCCTCCTTCCCTATTCCAATTGAGTTCACTTCGAAGGCGGCAGCGCTTCCATCAACAGCGCGAGCGATTTGCGGAAGCTCGCCCCTCCCGGCCGGTCTCCCTTGAAATGGCCCATCCGGACCACGACCAGATCATGGGAGGGCACCATCAGCGTGTGCTGGCCGCCGGCACCTGCCATGTAATAGGCGTCACGCGGCACTGGAAACGTCGCATCGCCGTTGATCCAGAAAAGCCCGCCGTAGATCGGGCGCTTGTCCGCTGCCCACCCCGGCGCGAGGGTGCTCACGAACTTGGCGTAGCCCTCGGGGAGCAGCCGCTCGCCGTTCCAGACGCCGTCCTGCAGATACAGCAGCCCGAGCCGAGCCCAGTCGCGGGCCGATCCGAGCGCCATGCCCTGGCCGAGAAAATTGCCGTGCGCATCGGTCTGAACGACCATCGAGTGGATGCCAAGCTTGTCGAACAGCGCCCGCTGCGGAAACGCGTGGTACGCGTCGCCGCGCTTTTCGACGGCCAGCCGAATCAGATAGCTGGCCAGCACCGGATCGGTATTGCGATAGCGGCCGACCGTGCCCGGCGGCCACTGCTGCGGGCGCGTCGCCGCATAGCTGAACGCATTCGGACCCGTGTAGAGAAAGACATGATCGGCATAGGGGCCCGCGGGATCGTAGTCAGGATCCGACGGCGACCGGATGCGAAGGCCGCTCGACATCTGAAGGATGTCGCCGATGCGAATCTTGGCGCGCGGATCGCCGGGCTTTTGCCATTCGGGAATCGGCGCCGGCTGCCACAGCTGGTAGGCGCCGCCCCGAATCAGGATGCCCATCAGCGTCGAGGTCAGGCTCTTGGTCATCGACCATGCCTCGAGCGGCGTGTGCATCGTGATGCCGTCGCCGTAGCGTTCGGCGATCAGCCGCCCGCGCCAGACGACCGCCAGGGCCGCAGTCAGGCCTTCGGGTGGATCGAACGCGGCGTCCACCGCCTGCTTCAGCCTGTTGACATCGATGCCGGAGGACGGCGCTTCGGCGGGTCGATCGCCGGCCGGCCATGGCTGTGATGCTGACGCGCGGCCGCGCGCGATCGGCACAGGAGTGAAATTCAGTTCCGTCCGGCCCGACGGAAGCGTCACACAGCCCTGGTCGCCGACATGTCGCGCGGTGCGCCTGGTACCGTTCGGCAACGTGATGTGCACCGCTTTCGCGGCACGGTCGATCACCGGCTTGCCGACCTTGGCGCGCTCCGCGTAGGGGCTGATGAAGTAGCCGACGTTCTCAGCAGCGAACGCCGGATCGAGGCCGGTGATGAACACCGCCGAACACATGATTTGTGCGAATCCCGCCGCATGGTGCTCGAGGGCATCGCCCGGCGGCGGCACATAAAGCGTGGCGAGCTCCAGCGCCTTCGCCCGCGCAAGCATGAAGTCGCGCGGCGACTGCGCGTTCTGCGACAGGACCGGCACCGCTCCGAAAGAGAACGCCAGCAACGCAACCCACGACTTCTTCACACAACCTCCACCATTTCGCGGCTCGAGGTCAGGACTCTAATTCTTAATTGCTAATTTCTGACCCTGACGTATTTCTGCAGGCGTCGCGGCCGCGGCTCGCCGCCGTACATGTTGCCGGCGCGATCGACGGCGACGAACTCCGCGCCGTTGCCGGCCGTGTCGCGCGGATCGCCCCACGGGAAGAGGACGAAATAGTTCACCCAGCCGGTCTTGGCGTCGCCGATCCGGATCCCCATCTCCCAGCCGGGATTCTGCACATCGTCTGATTCGGAATCGGCGACGTAGATCTGTCCCTGCTCATCGAAGAAGATCCCGCTCGGCCTTCCGAACTGCGTCCACATGGTGAGGAACTTGCCCTCTTGATCGAAGATCTGGATGCGGTTGTTCGAGCGGTCGGCGACGAAGACGCGTCCTTGTCCATCCATGGCGATCGCGTGCAGCGCACGGAACTCGCTCGGCGCGTAGCCGGTGCGCCCCCAGGCCTTGAGGAACTTGCCCTCCCTGGAAAACTTGACGACCCGGTTGTTGCCCTCGTTGTTGTGGCCGTCGGCGACGAAAATGTCGCCGTTCTGGGCGATGACGACGTCGCTGGGCGAGTTGAAATGTTTCTCGTCGGTGCCGGCGACGCCGGGTGTGCCGAGCGTCATCAGTATCCGGCCGGTGGGACTGAACTTGACGACCTGATGACCTCGGGTGCCCTTCGGCGCGCGCGCCGACGCAACCGCGTCGGTCACCCAGACGTTGCCCTCGGGGTCCACGTCGATGCCATGCGGCCAGATGAACATGCCGCCGCCGAAGCTGGTGACGACCTTGCCCTCGGGGCTGAACTTGATGATCGAGTCCAGTTTCGAATCGAGGCACTCGTCGCCGAACCGCTTCGGATCGGTCGCATCGCATCGCACGATGGCCCAGACGTGCTGTCCGTCGGGATCGATCGTGACGTCGCCGACCGCGCCCATCTGACGGCCGGACGGCAGCTGCGCCCAGCTCTCGACGGCACGGAACGGATTCGGCAGCGCCTGCGCGAACACTCCGGGCAGTTCCCCAGCCAATATGGCGACGGCGACCGCCGCCGGGATCACGAGACGAATCATCATGCCATCCTCCCCTCCGGCCGGTGCCATAATAGCCGCCTTCAGTCGAGTGGGAGGGAATATGGCAGCGCGGTCAGGGCTCGCCAGTCGCTTCGCGATCGCCATCTGCAGTGGGGCTGTCCTGGTGGCCGCGGCCAGCGAGCTGGCGCGGTCTGGTGGAATCGCCGCACAGTCGCCGCCGGCGGCGGTCGGCTTCACGACCGAACAGGCCGATCGTGGTCAGTCGGCGTACGCCGAGCACTGCGCCTCCTGTCATGGCGCCAACCTGGATGACGGCGCCTTTGGGCCGCCATTGTCGGGTCTCGACTTCCGGCAGCGGTGGGGCGACCAGTCGCCCGAAGCGCTGTTCACGCGTACGAGCACCGCGATGCCGCCAGCCCGCCCTGGTTCGCTCGGCGACGAGACCTATGCCGACCTGCTCGCATACATCCTTCGACAGAACGGCGCCAGGGCCAGCACGCGCACGCTGCCGGGTAATGCGGCGGCGCTGAAGAACCTGGCGCCACCGACGTGGCCGCGCGGTGGCGGTGGTGGGCTCGCGCCCGGCGCCACCGTGCCGCCGGCGCCGGCTCGCGCCAACCCGCTGCAGAAGATTCGACCGGTCACCGACGCCATGCTGACCAATGTCGCCGACGGTGAGTGGCTGACGTGGCGCCGGACCTACGACGCGTTCGGATTCAGCCCGCTCAAGCAGATCAACCGGTCCAACGTCGGCGAAATGAGGCTGGCGTGGAGCTGGTCGCTGCCTACCGGTCAGAACGCGACGACCCCGATCGTGCACGACGGGGTGATGTTCGTGCTCGGGTTTGGCGACAAAGTTCAGGCGCTCGATGCCGCGACCGGTGATCTGCTCTGGCAGTACTCACGCCGGCTGCCGACCGGCGTCCAACCGAGCCACAAACGCAGCCTGTCGATTTACGGCTCACGACTCTACGTGCCGACGTCGGACGTCCACATCGTCGCGCTGGACGTGAAGACCGGCCGCGTCGTGTGGGATCAGGCGATCGGCGATCCCAAGACGGGTGTGCGGCTGACCGGCGG
The DNA here is from genome assembly GCA_963728825.1 of uncultured Acidobacteriota bacterium. GTDB lineage: Bacteria > Acidobacteriota > Vicinamibacteria > Vicinamibacterales > CAVVIG01 > CAVREM01. The sequence continues at coordinate 217,302 of CAVSLA010000002.1, read as the reverse complement.
AACACTGGTGGCCAAGGGCAAGGTGATGGTCGGTACCACCGGACGACTCGAGGGCGGCAACTACATCGCGGCGCTCGATGCCGAAACCGGCCGCGAGGCGTGGCGCTTCCACGCGATCGCGCGGCCAGACCAGCAGGGCGGCAATACCTGGAACGCGATGCCGCTCGACAAGCGCAACGGCGGCTCGGTGTGGATTCCGGGCAGCTACGATCCGGTCCGCAACCTCGCCTTTTTCGCACCGGGCAACACCTACGACACCGGACCGCTGCGCGACCTGGTTCAGGCGGACGGGGTGAACAACGACGCCCTTTACCTGGACTCGACGCTGGCGTTGAATCCTGACACTGGCCAGCTCGTGTGGTACTTCCAGCATCAGGCGAATGGGCAGTGGGATCTCGACTATGCGTTCGAGCGGCAGGTGATGCAGCTGCGCGTCGCCGGCACGATGCAGGACGTCGTCATCACCGGCGGCAAGCAGATGATCTTCGACATCCTGGACGTCAAGACTGGCGGCTACTTGTCGTCGATCGATCTGGGGCTGCAGAATCTCGTGATGTCGATCGATCCAAAGACCGGTGCGAAGCGCACCAGTCCAGAGCTTCTCCCCGGCGACGGGAAGACGAAGATGGTGTGTCCGCACGTCAGCGGCGGCCGCGGCTGGCTGCCGACGGCGTACGATGCGGCGACCAAAATCCTCTATATCCCGATCACCGAGGCCTGCATGGACCTGGTGCCCGTCCCTGCCGGGGAGCGAGGCAGCCTTTCGACCGGGGTGCGCTGGACGGTGCGGCCACGGCCGGAGACCGACGGCAAATATGGTCGCCTCCATGCGATCAATCTCGAGACCCGGAAAACCGTGTGGGTCGATCGACGACGCGCGCCACTTACGGCCGGCACGCTGGTCACCGCCGGCGGGCTGGTGTTTGCCGGATCGCTCGACCGCACGTTCCGCGCGCACGACGCGGCGACCGGCGCAACGCTCTGGTCGGTCCGGCTGAACAACGCCCCCAGCGCGCCACCGATCGCGTATGCCGCGAACGGACGCGAATACATCGCGACGATTGTCGGCCCCGGTGGCTATCAGTCGCTCAGTTACTCGGCGCTCGTTCCCGAAATTCAGAATCCTGCAGACGCCGGGGCGATGTTGTGGGTATTCGAAGCGCCGGCGCGGTCGGGGACCGCGCCGACCAGCGCGTCGAGATAGCATGATGCGCGCTCGCGGCCTGGCGGCGGGCCTGACCGTGGCGGCGGCACTCGCCGCCACGGGCCTGTCTGCTGCGGCACCTGCCGCCCGGATTACGGCCAGGCGCTTCACGCAGAACCCGCTGCTGACGATCAGGACGTCACCGACGCTGGGCGACAACGTCAACGGCCCGGCGATCGTTCGAGTGCCCACCTGGGTCGAGCGTCCGCTCGGTCGCTATTACATGTACTTCGCCCACCACATGGGCGCGTTCATCCGGCTTGCCTACGCGGATCGGATCGAAGGGCCCTGGCAGATTCATGAGCCTGGTGTGATACCGGTCGCCGCCACCGCTTTCTATCGCGCGCAGCCCGATCCTCCCGAGAACCTGGAGAACTTCTACACGCATGTCGCCTCACCGGAAGTGTATGTGGACGAGGCGCGAAGACGCCTGGTGATCTGGTACCACGGGTGGTTCACGGACGGACAGCAGTTCCCAGTCGGCGAACCGGCAGCGCGCGCGTGGGCGCAGAAGAACGGATACGGTCAGTACACGCAGACGGCAGAGTCAGGTGACGGACTGGTCTTCGACGTCAGACCAGCGATTACTCGCACGAGTTACCTGCGCGTCTTCCAGCACGACGGGCGATCGTACGGCATGTCGCGGCTCGGCTTGCTGCTCCGCACTCCGGACCTGCGGGCGCCGTTCGAGTCGGGGCCGAACCCTTTCGCCGGCGGGCCTTACGCTGGCCGGGTCCGACATGTGGCGCTGCTCAGACGGGCCGACACGTTGTATGTCTTCTTCACCGCTATCGGCGACAACCCTGAACGAGTGATGGCAGTAACGATCGAGCTGGCGGGAGACTGGAAAACCTGGCGCGCGTCTGAGGCCGTCGAAGTGCTTCGACCCGAAGCGCCTTATGAGTGCCCCGACCTGCCCGCTTCTCCCTCGCTCGCCGGTGACGTGAAGCAACCGGTCAGACAGCTGCGCGACCCGGCGGTGTTCGAGGAGGACGGCCGGACGTTTCTCTTCTACTCGATCTGCGGGGAACAGGGGATCGCTGCGGCGGAGCTGACCTTCAGTTCCTGATCATCCGCTCCAAGGTTCTTTCCAGTTCGGCGCCGCGCAGCGGACGCCGGCCGTCGACTTCCCGACCCACCGAGATGACGCGTCCGGCCGGATCCAAAAGGATCGCGGTCGGCGTCGCGTCGATCTGCATCCACTCCCAGATGAGCGGTCGCGCGGTGGGCGGATAGGCTTCCACCCACCCCTCCGTTGCTGCGGCTCCCAGCGCACGAATCTCGTCGGGAGTGCCGGTCTCGCTCAAACCAACGACCGCGAGACGATCGGGGCCAAAGCGCTGGAGCGCGGCTCGCAAGTATGGAAACTCGTCCGAACACGGAGTGCACCCCGTGTACCAGACATTCAAAAGAACGTACTTCCCACGAAACTCCGAGAGGCGGCGTCTCGTTGTGCCGAGGTCGTAGAACTCGAAATCCGGAATCTCCAAGCCATGGAAGAGTTCCAGCCGCCGGTAATCGTGCGAGGTGCGCGATTCCACGGTGACTGTTCTCTTCTCGAGATCGAGGACGCGAGTCGACACGTAGCGATTTCCGATGCGGAAGACCGGCGCCGAGCCGCGTCCCCATGCCCGCCAGGGAGATAGGTCCTCCGTGATGAGTTCACCACGATCGATCGACTGATACCCATGCTGAAGATCGACGGCCGCACCGGTCGCGTCGACCTCGTAGCGGAAATAGACCGGCTGTCCATCGATCTCGACCTTGGCGGTGGCGAGAAGGATTCGCGGAAGTCGCTCGATGGCGAGCCGAACCTCCTGCAGGCCCGGTTGGACGACCCCGTGCAACTGTGGCTCGGGAGCGGCCGCGGGCAGGCCGGCAACGAATCCGATCGAGAGCGCGATGGCGAGCTTGGTGGCGAGACGGTCAGTCACGGGTGTAGCGAACGGCGGAGCGCTGGTTCACTCCGCCGTCCAGAAGACATCGGGCCGGTCAGTTCTGCAGCGAATACAGAGGCTCGATGATTGGCTCGCCAACCGGTGACAGCGGCTGGGAGGCCAGTACCTGGAAATGCAGCTTCTCGTACGCCTGGAGCGCCTTTTCGAACTCCTGCTGCGCTTTTCGCAGCTTCCGGTCGTCGACCTTCTTGGGCTTTTCGACCTTGGCCACTTTCACGGGCTCTTCAGGCTTCGCATCAGCGACGGCGGCCGTTTCGGCCGCGATGGCTTCCTCGACGAGGGCAGTCTCCTCGGCAACAGGCGGCGGCGCCGGCGGCGGGAAGTAGCGCGCGTTGACGTCGTTGACGAAGGCGACATCGCTCTCGCGGACCCAGCCGGCGCGCTGCGTGCCGTGGCTGTCCCGCCCGATCAGCACCCAGAACCAGCCGCCTTCTTTACTGAGCACTTCGAGAATGGCATCAGGCTGCGGCAACGCCAGCACTTCGGCCGTGCGTGATGGACGGCTCTTCACGGCGACGTTCTCGCCAACCACCCGAACCATGACCAGCTCCGCGGAGGCGCTCGACGCCCACCCGAGGATCACCGCTGCCGCCACCAGACTGCGCACAACCATGCACTCTTCTCCTGCGACCTCGGGACACACGAGGCCTCCAGGCGAACTGCAAAACAACGATCTTGCCAGCTGGGTCCGCGCAAATTGTCAAACGATCCGCCAGCTCTGGCGCGAATGATGGTCGGTGCGATTGCGAAGTCGTAATCGCCGATTACAGTTTCGTCGGGCAGTGACAGATTGCGCTATGCTCTGGCCCGCGCGTCGCTGGACCGATGATTTCTTCGCTGCCCGACGGTATGACAGCGCAACGCCTGGTCGACGCCGTGAACGCCGGCGACGAGGCAGAAGTCCGCCGGATGCTCGCCGTCCGGCCGCAGCTCGCGAGCACCGATCTGGCGGAGAACGACGAACGTCGCGCGCTTCATTACGCCGTGTTCGCCCGCAATCGGGACCTCGTCAGGATCCTGATGCAGCATGGTGCGGACGCCCGTCAGGGCGTGTGGCCGCACCGCTCGGCCACCAGCCCTCTCACCATCGCCCAGGAGCGCGGTTACCGAGAGATCGTCGAAATCATCTTCGACGAGGAACGACGGCGCGCGGCGAGCCACGGCGCGGTCAGAGAAGCGCCGTGGGAACTGTTCGATCGCAGCGCCTGGTCCGATGGTCGCGCCGCCGCGCTGATCTCCGGGAATCCGGAACTCGTCCGCTCCTCGACAGCTGACGGATGGACCCCGCTCCATGCCGCGGCGGCAGTCCTCGACGAACAGAGCGTCCGATGGCTCATTGCGCGCGGCGCGGACGTCAACGGTCGCGAGAAAGGCGGATACACACCGCTCGACATCGCGGCGTCGGGACGAGGATGGGATGACCAGGCGACGCCCGAGGCATTCCGCCGGCTGGCCGCCACGCTGATCGAAGCTGGCGCGGCGGTGTCGTCAGGCATCGCGGTCGCGCTCGGCGATGCAGACTGGCTGCGCACGCATCATGCGGACCACCCGCTCACCAACCCTGTCGACTGGTCCCTTGGTGGCGGCCTGCTGACGATCGCGGTGCGCCACGATCAGCCCGGCATCCTCGCCCTGCTGCTCGATTTTGGCTTCGACCCCGACGAGCGCGTGCGTCTCGAAGGGCTCGATGAGACCGTCTACTCTGCCGGCTCGCCGCTGCATCTCTGTGCGAGCCAGGGGAAGCTGACGATGGCCCGGATGCTGCTCGAACGCGGGGCCGATCCGAATGCCGAGGTCTATGCCAGCGGCTCCGTCATGTACAGCGCTCATCATCACCGCCAACCGGAGATGACGACGCTGCTCGAACAATACGGCGGATTTCTCGATGCCGCATCCGTCGGATGGCTGAGCCGAACCGACCTGGCGCGCGAGCTGTTCGACGCGGCCGATGCCGGCAGGCTGCGCGATGGCGTCATCAGGCCGGACCAGAAGCTCCCCGAGGTGCTGCTGTGGGCCGCCGCCAACGGTGGTGATCCGGAGATTGTGCGCATGGCGCTCGAGCGGATTGACTGGCCGCGCGACGACCCGCAATGGAACAGCATGTTGTACTGCGCGATGTCTGGCGGCCACCTCGAATGCTTCCGTCAGATCCTGCGGCGCTGCGACGCCAGCGTCAGACATCCCCGGTTCGGGCGGACCAGTCTGCATGACGTCGCGACGTTGAAGGGCGGCGAGGCACTTGCTTTTGCCGCTGCCCTGCTCGATGCAGGCGCACAGTTGGACGTCCGCGACGACTTGTTGAAGAGCACGCCGCTCGGCTGGGCGTGCCGCTGGGGACGGCCGCAGCTGGTCCAGCTGCTGATCGACCGCGGTGCCGAGATCGATGAGCGCGACACCGACGCGTGGACTCTGCCGCGGGCCTGGGCGGCACGGATGGCGCACCGCGAGGTCCTCGCCCTCCTCGACGGATGAAGCGTCCGGGGCTAGGGCCGTGCGGCCATGGCGATGCCCCAGGTGCCCTTGCCGGCGGGAATCTTTTTCGTCACTTTTCGCGACGCCACATCGACGGCGGAGACGTCATTCGAGGGACCGTTCGCGGTGTAGAGCGTCCGGCCGTCCGGCGTGATGCCGATGCCCCACGGCCTGATGCCGACTTCGATCGCGCCGGTCACCGTGTCGGTTCGGGTGTCGATGATCTGCACCATCCGGCTGCGTCCGGTCGAGATGTAGACGAAGGCACCGTCCGGAGACGCGACCGCCCCCATCGGACGCATGCCGTCGCCCAGCCCAATCAGCCGCGCGACCGCCAACTTGGCCGTGTCGATCACCGCCACGCTCGCGCCATTTTCGTTGGTCACATAGGCCTTCGACCCATCGGGGACAAAGGCAATCGAACGCGGCCGCGGACCCACTTCAATCGTCGCCAGGACGCGGGAAGCGGGATCAATCACGTGCACAGCGCCCGCGTCCTCTGATGTCACGTAGACGTGCCCGTTGCCGGGGTGCACGGAAACGCCTTCTGGCTCCTCGCCGACTTTGAACGTCTGCACGACGGTCCCGGCAGCGGGGTCGACGACGCTCAACAGGGCGGCGTCTTCGTTGGCGACGAACAGCCGGCTCCCGTCGGCGCTGACCGCGACCTGCTCGGGATCGGTGCCGCTCTTGAGCACCCGCACCAGCTTCCGTTGCACGATGTCGACGACCCCGATGCCGTCGGCGCTGCGATCGGGCGGCGGCAGCTTGCTTTCGTCGACGCCGGGCCCGGCGACCGGCGATCCGCTGAGCGCGACGTACAACAGTCGGCGGTCGGGGCTGACCGCGATGCCGCGCGGGCGCTTGCCGAGCGGGATCGTCTGCACCGCCGTGCCGGTGGTGGCGTCGATGATCGTCAGATCGCCGGAGGTCTCGTTGGTCACGTACACCGCGACCGCCGGCAGCTCGGCGCGGGGCTCTGGCGCCGGCGGCTCTGACCCGCCGCACGCCGCTGCCGCCAGCCCCACGACCATCCAACTTGCTAATACCGTCTGCCTGTTCATCTTTTTTTCAATGGCGCTGGGGCCCCACCCCCAGCGCGTACTTACGATGATGCCTCGCCTCGGATCAAAAACGGTTCCTCGGCTCGGCATAGCCGCAGGCGCTCTGTCACTGACGGGGCAACGCGAACGAAAGAATCAAGTCGCCGCCTCTTCGTCCCCGTTCGCCGCCGCCCGATCCGACAGTCACGAACTGCTCACCGTTGACCATGTAGGTCGACGGCGACGAGAACACCCCCGACCCGGTGTTGAACTTCCACAGCAGGTCGCCTTTCTTGGCGTCGAACGCGAAGAAATAGCCCGCTTCGTTGCTGCCCGTGCCGACGAACAGCAGATCGCTGGCGGTGGCCACCGAGCCGGCCTGGCCGAACCCTTCGTAGATCTGCCGCCACTTGAGCTCGCCGGTCGTCGGATCGTAGGCGGACAGATACCCCTTCGGCCCGCGTCCCGAGTTGGTCGGCTGATCGATCGCGTTCACGTAGAGATAACCGGTCCTGGAGCTGTACGAGACCGGTCCGTAGTTGGGACCGCCTCCCGTCCCGGGCGCGTGAATGAGACTGCGGCTGAAGGGCGTGAACATCGGCGCGATCTTGAACTTCGCCAGCTGTTCGGCCGGGATGTCGATGGCCACGACCGGGCTCGCCGGCTCCATCATCTTGCCGGCCGCGGTATGCGGGATCGGCTGTGTCGGCCAGGGCTGTTCCCCGGGTGTGTCGGTGTGTGTCGGCACGGGCGTCTCGACGATCGGATGAACCGGCTTGCCGGTTTCGCGGTTCAGGATGTAGAGGAAGCCGTTCTTGCTCGCGCTCGCCAACGCCTTGACCCGCTGGCCGTTGACCGTCATGTCGAACAGCGTCGGCTGACTGCCGGTGTCGTAATCCCAGACGTCGTGATGCGTCTGCTGGAAGTACCACTTCAGCGTGCCGGTATCGAGGGTCAGCGCGACGATCGAGTCGCTGAACAGATTCATGCCGGCGCGCTTGGTGCTGTCGCCGAACGGGTTGGCGACCGCGACGTAGAGCAGGCCGAGCTCAGGATCGATCGACGGCGTCTCCCAGATGCCGCCGCCGTTACGCTCGCCGCCGACCCAGGTCGGTCCGGCAATCTCCCAGCCCTGATCGCGGGCGTCCTGCGGAACGGTGTTGAAGACCCATTTCACCTTGCCGGTTTTCGCGTCGACGGCGAGGACGTGTCCTCCGGGAATATGGCTCTCGCTGCGCGTGCTGCCGATGTAGATCACGCCATTGTGAACCTGTGGCGCCGACGTGAACCAGTAGCCCATGCTGATCGCCGTCTTCACCTCCGGGTAGCGCTCCTTCAGCACGTCGAGGATGACGTGCGACTGACCGTTGCTGCCGAAGGTCGGGATCGGCTTGCCGGTTTTGGCGTCCAGCGCCAACAGGAACGAGCCGGCCGCCGCATAGACGACACCGTCGGCGTAGGCGGGGCCGCGGTTGCGGAAGATGAAGCCCTCCCGCGCGCCACCGCCGATCAGTTTGGTCACGTCGTAGGACCAGAGCAGGTGGCCGTCGGCCGCGTTGACGGCATAGACGCCGCCGCGCGGATCGGTCACGTACATCGTCCCATCGACGACGATCGGCGTCGTCTGATTGCTGACGCCGTCGATGATCCCGTACTGGAACAGCCAACGCGGCGTCAGGGTCTTGACGTTCTGCGCGTTGATCTGGTCCATCGTCGAGTAGCGGGTGCCGGCGAGATCGAGGTTGTGCAGGGCCCAGTTGACGTTCTGCGTCCCGCCGCGACGTTGCGCGTCGAGAGCGGGCATGGCAAGCAGGGCTCCTCCGAGCGCAACCGCCGCAAGTACTCTGAACGACACGATCGCCTCCTCATTTGCCGGATTGAAACACCCGACCCACGTGCTCATCGCCGAATCCAAAAGGACCCGGCCTACATACGACTGACGACTGGCGACTGATGACTGACGACTATTCTGGCGCTATCCGAATCAGCCGCTTGCCGAGGTTTTCGCCGCGATACAGGCTGGCGATGGACCCCGGCGCCTGTTCGATCCCATCCACGATCTCCTCGCGGTAGCGAATCGAGCCGTTCTTGACCCAGCGCGACAGCTCCTCGAGCGCCTCGGGATAGCGGGCGCGGAAATCGAACACGAGGATACCCTGCATCCGGGCCCGCTTCACGAGAAGATGACGTTCGACCCGGGGGCCGGACGGCCAGGGATCCCAGCTGGCGATGGCTGCCGTCCCGCAGACGATGACGCGGGCGCCGACGTTGAGTCGTGTCAGGACGGCGTCGCTGATCGCCCCGGAGGTATTGTCAAAATAGACGTCGACGCCATTGGGCGCCCCCCGTGCAAGGTCGGCGTCGAGCTGACCGGTCTTGTAATCGATGGCGGCGTCGTATTGGAACTCCTCCTGGCAGAGCCGCACTTTCTCAGGTCCGCCGGCGATGCCGACGGCGCGGCAGCTCCTGATTTTGGCGATCTGTCCGACACACGACCCGACCGCACCTGCCGCCGTGGAAACGACGACGGTCTCGCCGGGTTTCGGCTGTCCGACCTCCAGGAGCCCGAAGTAGGCGGTGAGCCCGTTCATGCCGAGCACGCCGAGCGCCGTCGACAGCGGCAGATCGCGATTGGCGACGCGCCGGATCACCATCGGCGGGTCGATCGCGGCATAGTCCTGCCAGCCGAACTGTCCGGTGACGTATTCGCCTTCGCGGAAGCGCGAGTCGCGCGACGCCTCGATGCGTCCGGCGGCATAGGCGCGCATCACGTCGCCGACCGCCACCGGCTGCGAGTAGTTGCTGACGGCGCTCACCCAGCCGCGCATCGCCGGATCGACCGAGAGATAGATGTTGCGGACCAGCAGCTGTCCCGGGCCGGGCTCGGGCACGCGCCGCTGGACGATTTCGAAGTGGTCGGCCTGCGGGATCCCCGTCGGCCTCGATTTCAGGATGACTTGACGATTGACTGGGACAGTCACGGGGTCAGATCTTGATTTTTGACCGTCGGTCCCGAGAGTCAAAAATCAAGATCTGACCCCCCAAACCACCTAGCGCGCGGCTTTGGCTTCAGCCGCGCGCGCGCCGGCGAGGATACCGACCATCGAGTGGTTGCCCTCGTGGCAGGCGTATTCGTAAACCTGGTCGTCCGTGCGCTTCAGGCGGACCATGAACGTCCAGGGCTGCACCCAGGTCGCGGGATCGTCGACGGTGATCTCCCAGTGGATGAAGTCGCGGCTGACGCGCGTGTAGCGCTCGGTCAGCTTGACGTCGGCCGACGTGCCGAGGAACAGATTGCCGGCACTGAAGTTGGTCGATTCAATGACGAGCGTGTCCCCTTCCCAGCGCCCGCGCGGGTCGCCGTGCAACTGCCGGACCCCTTTCGGCAGATGCGGTTGCGCTTTCATCGGCACGACCCGCGCGTCGTGGATCATCTCCTGCAGCACCACGACGTTCTCGGGCGACTGCACGATCTGCAGGTAGCTGTTGTAGCCGGCGAACGCCAGCGGCGCACCGTAGGTGATGCAGCGCTCGTTGAGCGGCCGATCCTCGGGACCGTCGGCGCGGCCGGCCGGGCCGCTCTCGGAAGGCTGCGCCTGCTGCGCGAACGCCGCGGCCCGTTTCAAGCCTTCGGGCGTCATCGTCGGGTACTGTCCGTTCGGCGGATCGATGATGAGCGACGTGCGGTTGTCCCACTCGCGCTCGGCCATCCAGAACTGGTTGTAGTTGCCGGTGGTGGCGTCGTAGGAGATCTGTTCGAACTTGCCTTTCTCCTTGGCGTCGAGCGCCATCTGCACGAGGCTCTGGAAAATCGCGTCGCCGCCCTGATCGGTGAACTTCGTGACAATCTGCTTCAGTTCTTCGACTTCAGCATCGGTGAGGCGCGCCTTGTCCTTCCACTGGGTCGGCCGCGTCATCGGCGTGACGCTGTTGTTCCCCCAGACGCCCTGCAGATCGGGCCGGCCGTCAGGCGTGCGCGGCACGACGAACCCCGGCTCCGGGGAACGAACGGGCGCGGTCGACTGCGCGGCGAGGGGAATGACCGCAAGCGCTACGGCTGCCAGACACCGGAGAGCTCTTCTCACGGCGACCTCCGCAATCATCAAGGGCTTAAGGGCTGACGATTCTCGCTAGCGCGATCCTGTTCGTCCCCCTGCGGCCGCGGCGGCTTTCGCTTCGTCCGCGCGCGCGCCGGCGAGGATGCCGATCATCGACTGATTCCCCTCGTGGCAGGCGTATTCGTAGACCTGATCGTCGGTGTGCTTGAGGCGAATCATGAACGTCCACGGCCGCACCCAGGTGGCCGGGTCGTCGACCGTGATCTCCCAGTTGATGTAGTCGCGGCTGATGCGCGTGTACCGTTCGGTCAACTTCACATCGGGAGTCGATCCCTGGAACCCGTTGATGAAGTTGGTCGACTCGACGACCAGCGTGTCGCCCTCCCAACGGCCGCGCGGATCGCCGTGCAGCTGGCGGATCGATTTCGGCAGGTGCGGCACGTTTTTCATCGGCACGATGCGCGCATCGTGGATCATCTCCTGCAGAATCACCACGGTCTCGGGCGATTGCACGATCTGGACGTAGCTGTTGTAGCCCGTCCCGGTCCGCGGTGCGCCGTAGGTGATGCAGCGTTCGGACAGCGGTCGATCTTCGGGGCCGTCGGCGCGGCCGCGTGGTCCGCTCTCGGAGCCCTCGACGACGACCTGCTTCTGGCGCGAGGCCCGGCGCTGCTGAGCCTCGGCGGTGAGCGCCGGGAACTGGCCGTCCTTCGGATCGATGATGAGCGAGGTGCGGTCGTCCCAATCGCGGTCGGACATCCAGAACTGGTTGTAGTTGCCAGTGGTGCGATCGTAGGACTGCTGGTTGAACTGGCCCTTCGCCTTCGCCTCGAGCGCGAGCTGGACCATGCTGCCGAAGATGGCGTCACCGCCCTGATCGGTATAGCGCGCGACGATCTGCTTGAGCTCTTCGACCTCGGCGTCGGTCAGCCGCTCCTTGTCTTTCCACTGCGTCGGGCGGGTCATCGGCGTGACGCTGTTGTTCGACCACACACCCTGCAGATCGGGACGGCCGTCGGACGTCCGCGGAATCGGCTGCGCACCCGACTGCGCCGCGAGCGAGGCGGCGGCGAGTCCTGATGCCACGACAAAGGCCAGCAGACTTCTCACAGAGATTCTCCTCGATGAAGGCGCCCGGCAGTTTGAGCGACGCGCGGACGAACGGAGTATTTTGCCCCACCCGGTCGACGGCCGTCCAGTGTTATGCTTTCATTTCATTACTGAGGAGGGCGTCGAATGCGAGCAATCTCTTGGGCGGCGGCAGGCTGTGCCGTATGGTTGGCCGCGGCAAGCGGGCCGGTTCTGGCTCATCACGCGTTCTCGGCAGAGTTCGACGCGAACGCACCGGTCAAGCTGGAAGGCCCGATCACGAAGATCGAATGGGTCAATCCGCACGCCTGGATTCATATCGAGGTGAAGAAGGACGGCAAGACCGAGAGCTGGGCGATCGAAGGCGGCACGCCGAACACGCTGATGCGCCGGGGCCTGTCCCGCGACACGGTCAAGGTCGGCACCGTGATCAAGGTCGACGGCTACCAGTCGAAGGACGGCACGCTGCGCGCCAACGGACGTGACATCACGTTCCCCGACGGCAAGACGCTGTTCATGGGATCGTCGGGAACCGGCGCGCCGCGCGACGGACGCGATCCGACCGAGAAGCCTAAATAGGCTCGGCACAATTCGTCACGTATGACGCGTACATTCGCCGCCATCGCGCTGGCGATCGCCGCGACCGGCCCGCTGCAGGCGCAGGATTCCAGTGCGCGCCGCTTCGTGCTGATCGGCTGCGTGAGCCAGGAAAATGCCAAGTCGCCATTGGTGATTACCGACCGGCGGCGCGATCCGCCGCTGGTCTACCGACTCGACGGCGACCCCAAGCAATTGTCGATGCTGGTCGGGCAGACTGTCGAAGTGACCGGACCGATCACGTCGGCGCCCAAACAGCCGCCGACGCTGAAGGTGACATCGCTGGCGCGCATCGCGACCAGCTGCGCCAAGGGCAAGTAGGCAGGCCCGAGGGCGAGCAGCATCGTCTGTTCGCGCTGGGGTTTGGGGTTAGCACCACTAGGAAAAAGGCGCCCGCGGCCATGCGAGCCCGAGGACAGGTAGATCCGACCCTTCGACAAGCTCAGGGTCGTCCCGAGCAACGTCGAGGGACGAGGGCGAGCATCATCGTAAGTACGCGCTGGGGGTGGGGCCCCAGCGCAAAGTGAATAAAGGAGCCGCTCAGATGTTTCGTCGATTCGCTGGCGCGATTGTTCTCGTAACCGCGGCCGTCGTCGCCACGACCGCTCAGACGCCGCAGATTCCGCGGACCGCCGATGGCAAGCCGAACTTCACGGGCATCTGGCAGGTGATGAACGCGGCGAACTGGGATTTGCAGACGCATGCGGCACGCATGGGGCCGGTCGTGGCGCTCGGCGCTGCCTTCAGCATTCCGCCCGGCGTCGGCGTGGTCGAGGGTGAGGAGATTCCGTATCAGCCGGCAGCCCTCAAGCAGAAGCAGGACAACCAGGCGAACTGGCTGACGCGCGACCCCGAGATCAAGTGCTACATGCCCGGCATTCCGCGCGCCACCTACATGCCGTACCCGTTCCAGATCGTGCAGTCGCAGAACAACGTCCTGATGGCCTACGAGTTCGCCAGCGCCAGCCGGGTGATCCGCATGAACACCAAGGAACTGAGCCCGGCGCCGGCGTGGATGGGATGGTCAGTCGGCCGGTGGGAAGGCGACACCCTGGTGGTCGAGGTCACCGATCACATGCCGGAAACCTGGTTCGACCGCGCCGGCAACTTCCACAGCGAGGCGCTGAAGGTCACCGAGCGCTACCAGCTGATCGATGCCAATACCATCAACTATTCGGCGACGATCGAAGACCCGAAGGTCTTCACCAAACCCTGGACGATCCGCATGCCCGTCTACCGCCGCCGCGATCCGAACGCACAGCTGATGGAATACAAGTGCGTCGAGTTCGCGGAGGAATTGATGTACGGGCACCTGCGTAAACAGCCGACGGCGCGGTAGTGACGTTCTACGTTCTACGTTCCGGTTCTGCGTTCTCCGTTCTGGGCGCGAACCTAGAACGAAGAACGTAGAACCAAGAACGGCGCTATTTGGCTAGCGGATCCGGCCGCAGCTGGAACTTGACCAGCGCGCTGCGCGCGTTGGTTTCGCCCTCGATGTGCCACACCAGGTTCGTGCCGTAGTCGGCCCAGACCCCTCTGCCCTTCCAGCCGGCTTTCGGGTCGTCGATGCGGCCGTCGAGGCCGCGTGAATAGAAGCCGAGCGGATACGGCACCCGCAGCACCATGAACTTCCCGTTCACCAGCGCCAGCAGCGAATCGGAGCCCGAGCCGTTCAGGATCGGCACGTTCTGGCCGAGACCGAGCGTGTCGAACTGGTCGACCCAGTTGTAATACGAGAAGTCGGCGCTGCCGGTGATGTCAGTCCCCTTCATCTGCGGGCCCGGGGCGGGATACAGGGTCCAGCCTTCGGCGCAGTGCTGACCGGTGGCCGTCGGTCCGGTCAGTGTCTTGCACTTGCGTCGGTCGAACGACGCCATGTGCGGCCCGCCTGAGAGGCCCGTCCACAACACGCCGTTTCTGTCGACATCGATGCCGCGAGGTGTGAAGCCGGTGATCGTGTTCGGCGGGTTGTAGGGCGGCTCGAACACCTCCGCGCGGCACGTCATGGGCGGATTGCTGCCGAGCTCGAGGCGGCCGATACGGCCCGGCACGCCCGCGTTGGCCCACCAGATCGATCCATCGGTCGGACTGATGATGATTCCGTAGGCAAACCCGGAGACGCGCATGTCGCGCGCCGGATCTCTCGGCTCGTTCGGCTGCGTGTAGGGGCCGATCTTGCCGTCGCCGTTGGTGTCGACGACCAGCGGGCACCAGCCCTGCGCCTTGGCGGCATCGCCCGTCTCATCCCAGATCCGCGTGTTGATCCAGCCGATCACGTTGGTGTCGCCCGAGAAGTACAGCGTGTTGTCCTTGTCCTCGGCGAACTGCAGGTGATGCGTGGCGTAGCAGGTGTCGACCGGAACGGTCTTCTGGGTGCGCGGATCGTAGACGGCCGCCTGCCGGCTGCTCTGCTGCATCGGATAGTTCTTGCCGAACACGTTGCCGTCGCCGCCCTTGCAGTACTCCGGGTTGGCCGAAGGCCGCACCGCCGCCGTCATCCAGACGCGCTGCCGCTGGTCCATCATCGGATTGTGCGGATGGACCGGGTTGTTGAAGATCACTTGCTCGCCCCAGTACCGGTGACGGCGCCGCGATCTTCGCCGGAATGTAGGAGGGCGCGCCCGGCTTGAGCACCGGAATCGGGATGCTGCCGGACGTGTGCTCGACCGGATCGACCCACAGCAGCGCGTCAGCGGTGAAGTCGACGCCGTAGACCTTGCCGCGTGCGCCGATCGTCGGATTCCGCTTGTCGGCCGCCACCTCGTCATGGATGTAGGAGTGCTGGCCGCCCCAATCCCACTGCGTGAGCACCAGATTACGCTCCGCTCCCTGTGGTCGCGGCGGCTGCGGCGGCACCTCGCCCTTGTTGATGCGATCGGTCCAGTCGGCGAACATCTCGATCGCCCGGCGGCGGCCGAAGCGATCCAGCGCGCCGCTCATGTTCGGTCCGCGCTGCCCCGCGCGCACGCGCATGTCCCACCCTTCGGCAGTCGAATGGGCGTTCGGAATCGGTTTGACGAATTCCCGGGTCGCGCGATTCCCCATCTGATGACACAGCTGGCAGCCGTCCTTCATCCCGCTGATCCAGTCGGCCTGCGAGCGCATGTTCGGCGAGATGCCGTTGCCGGTCGGGCCGGTACCCGGGAATTCGCTCTTATCGGGAACCTTGATCATCGAGTACCAGTAGTTGGCGGGATAGACCGCCGCGGCGTCCTTCGGTGTCGCGGCGATGACCGCCTGAAGATTGCTCTGCTGCCCCGGGCGTCCGGTCACCGGCTTGGAGTCGGTCAGGCCGTAGCCGCGGACCCAGAGCGAGTAGTCGCCGCGCGGCAGATCCGGCACCACGTAGCGGCCGGCATCGTCGGTGACGACGATCTTGCGGAACTTGGTGCCCAGGCCGGTCGTTTCGGCGATGACCCAGACGCCGGCCTCAGGTCCTTTCGCGCTGGTCACGACGCCGCCGATGTCGTCGTTGTCGATGGCCACCGCCCGGGGCGGCTGCTGAGCCGACATGAACCCGGCAAAGAAAAACGCTAACAGTGCTGCGAACGATATTCTGAGCATCATCGTAGGACCACCACTTCTTCATTGCCCTCGCCCATGCCGACCGCCACCACCACGAGACCGCTGCCGACGGCGACATCGCGCGCCGGTGCGGTCGTCTTGATGGTGCCGATGATAACCGGGGAAGAGGGGTTTGCGAGATTGACGATTTGCACGCCTTCGCGGCCGTCGGCGACGTAGGCGCGCGTCCCTTCGAACGTCACGCGCGCCGGCCGGCCGCCGGGTGTCTTGTAATTCGTGAGATGGACCGGCTTGAGGGGGTCGGTCACGTCGTAGAGCTGCAGCGCGCCGCCGCCAACGAGACACGCGATGACGCGGCCGCCGAGCTCGATGACCTCGATCGACTGCGGCGCGGTGGCCGACTGCACCTGGCCGACCGCTTCCGGTGATCCCGAACGCGTCGGGTCGAGCGCATACAACCCCGTGGGTGCATCGACCGCGTAGGCGTATCGGCTCGAGGCCGCGACGTCTCTGGCGTACCCGTCCACGAAGAACGATCCGCGCCCGACCGGCTTGTCCAGCGACGACAGATCGACGATGTCGACGCCTGACATGTGATCGGCGACAAAGGCGGTCGTGCCGATGAGCGCGACGCCTTTGGCCTGTCCGGGTGTCTTGAACGACGCGCGGAGCGTCGGCGATGCCGGCTTGGAGATGTCGAGGATTCCCAACCCGAAGAAATTCGCGGCGACGTAGGCATGCGACCCGACGATGCGGAACGACCAGATCTGTTCCGGGAAGGCGTATTCGCCGGCCTTTTTGGGTGATGCCGGATCGGACAGATCGAGAACCGTCAGCGTGCGGCCTCCGGCAACAAATGCGTACGATCCGCGAATCTCTACGGTGTCGGCCGGCACCTTGAAGGACCCGACCTGGGTGACGCTGACGGGCTGCGCCGACGCCGGCGTCGCCACGCCGATTGCCAGGCAGATCGCGACGCAGAATGCTGCCGTCGTGGTCATTAGCCCTTCTTCGCGATCCGATACAGCTTCGACTGCGTGCGGATGATCAGGCTGCCGCGAACCACGGCTGGGGTCGCGAGTGCCATTTCGTTCAGCGAGTTCTTGCCAACCAGCTTGAACTCGCGACCGGCTTCGACCACGAACGTGTCGCCGTCCTCGCTCAACAGGAAGATCTTGCCGTTGTAGGCCCACGGCGAGGCAGTGAAGCCGCTCGCTTCGGCCGAGATACGCTGCCGTCCGTAGACCTGACGTCCGGTCTTGGCCTCGTGGCACAGCAGAAAACCGCGATCGAGCAGCGTGTAGTACAGATCGCCATGCACCAGCGACGAGGTGTTGTAGGTGCCGAGCAGCGGCTGATACCAGACCACGAACTCGTTGCTGGTCTGATCGCCCTTGAGCGAGATGTCGCCGGAGGCGCCGGGGCGGATCGCATACACCGGCCGCGGCGACGCGCCGGGATACCCCGAGTTGATGAACACCAGCCCGTGACGGGCGAACGGCGTCGGCGTGACGTTGACCGTCATGCCGGACAACTCCCATAACAGCTGCCCGTCGAGGTCGTACGAGCGGACCTTCCGCAGTCCCGAGGTCACGATCTCGGTGCGGAGCTCGTTCTCCCAGACGAACGGCGTCGACCAGTTCTCGACCTCGTCACGTTTGACCCGCCAGACCTGCTTGCCGGTCTTCTTGTCGTAGGCCGCCATGAACGACTCGGTCGCGTTGTCGTGCACGACGATGACCCGGTCATTGTGCAGGGTGGGTGATGCCGCGGTACCGAATGCCTGCCGGCCGTCGTAGGCTCCGAGCTCCTGCATCCACACGCGACGGCCGTTCAGATCGAGGGCCGCCAGCACGCCGATGCTGCCGAAGTACACATAGACACGCTCGCCGTCGGTCACCGGCGTTTCCGACGCGAAGCTGTTCTTGATGTGCCGCTGGACTTTCGGAACGGATCGCGCCAGCTCGTGCTCCCAGCGGATCCGCCCGGTTTTGAAGTCCACGTCGTAAATCATCCAGCGATGTTCGGCGGTGGACCGCGTGCGGCCGTTCTCGTCGCCCGGGTCGTAGAGGCCTTTGATCGGCTGAGGTTCGGACGCGGGGCTGATCGTCGCGGTCACCAGGACATGGTCATCCCACACCACCGGCGAGCTCCAGCCGGTTCCGGGAATGTCGGTCTTCCAGGCGACGTTTTCGGTCTCGCTCCAGCGGTCTGGCAGGGCCGGATCGTCGGCCACGGTGCCCGCGGAGAGACCCCGGAACTGCGGCCATTGATCAGCCGCCCAGGCCGTCGACGTCAGCGTCGCGAGTGCAAGGACGAGGAACAGACGGGGACGCATCTCGGGCCTCCGGTGATCGCGGCGTGAGTATACCGTGTACAGAGGGCTAAGGGCTCAGGGCTGAGGGCTCGGGCTGAGGGCTTAGGGCCATGAGTCTCATCGGCGAATGCCGTTGATTAGCGGTCCTTCGGGTGCTAGCCTCGACCCGGCTGGGAGGATATCGATGACCCTGACGGTTCGAACGTGCGGCTTCATTCTTGTGCTTCTTGGTGTGCTCGCGACGCCCGGCGCCCAGTCGCGCCCGGACGCAGCGAAGGTAAAGCAGCAGCTGATCGGCAGTTACCGGCTCGTGTCGTACGTCAGCTACGACGAGAAAGGTGTTGAAACGCCAACCAATTTCACCGTCGGGCAGATCAGCTACGACGCTGCCGGCCGGATGTCGGCGCAGCTGATGGCGAAGGACCGGCCGCGGGCGGGTCGCGGGGCATCGGACGCCGAACGCGCTGCGGCCGCCGCCGGCTATGTCGCGTATTTCGGCCGCTACGAGATCGACGCCGAACGCGGCGTCGTGACGCACCACGTCGAGGGCTCCGTCAGCCAGAACATGGTCGGCCAGGCGATGCCGCGCTATTACGAGTTGTCTCCCGATGGCCAGACGCTGTATCTCTCGACCAAGAACGGCGACCGCGTCACCGGCCGCCTGCGCTGGGATCGCCATAAATAGATCACGCAGTAGCGTCCGAGGAGGGTCGACGCCATGCGTCCACGATTCGTTCCGTCATCGATCTGGTCAGCGCTCCTGGTCGTGACGATGACGCCGGCGCTGGCGATCGCGCAGCCCAAGCTGCCGCGGACGCCGGACGGCCGGCCCGACTTACAAGGCATCTGGGACTTCCGCACGATCACGCCGCTCGAGCGGCCATCGCAGTTCGCGGACCGAGAGGTGCTGTCCGCGGAGGAGGTCGCCGCGCTCGAGCAGCGCAGCGCCGAGACGCGGGTCGACCGCGCGCCACGCCCGGGCGACCCCGGTACCTACAACCAGTTCTGGTTCGACTTCGGCAACCGGGTGGTTGACGACAAACGGTCGTCGCTGATCGTCGACCCGGCCGACGGGCGATTGCCGCCGATGACGCCGGCGGCCCAGCAGCGAGCCTCGGCGCGCGCCGAACAGCTGAAGAGCCCCGCCGCCGGACCGGAGGACCGACCGACCTGGGAACGCTGTCTGCTCGGCTTCAACTCCGGGCCGCCGATCATGCCGAGCGGCTACAACAACAACATCCAGCTGATTCAGACGCGGGACCATGTCGTGATCCTGAATGAGATGGTCCATGACGCACGGGTCGTTCCCCTCAGCACGCGGCCGCACGGCGTGAACCGGCGCTGGCTCGGCGAGTCGCGCGGCCGGTGGGAGGGCGACACGCTGGTTGTCGAGACGAAGAACTTCACCGCGAACGGCACCGGGACGATTGGTCTCCGGGTGCCGCCATCGGAGCAGTTGCAGCTGGTCGAGCGCTTCACGCTGCGCGACGCGCAGACGCTGGTCTACGAATTCACGGTCACCGATCCCGGCACCTGGACCAGGCCGTGGACGGCGGCAGTGCCGATGCGCAAGACCGACGAACAGATCTATCAGTACGCGTGCCACGAGGGCAACCTCGGGATGGTCGGCATCCTCGCCGGCGCGCGCGAACAGGAATCATCGCGATAGCCGGCAGCCGCGGCCGCGGAGATGACGGAGGTCACAGACCAACACGGAGACCCGGAGCGGCGGAGCACGCACGGAGGCAGCGGCTGCGGCGCGACCAGCGGCCGGCACCGCCGGCCGCGTGCCGACGACGAAAGAGCTCGTGAAAACACAAGCCACGTCATTCCAGGGCTTGCGTTTTCACGGGCTCTTTTGTCGTCGGCGCCCCGCTTCGCGGGCGGTCGCGCGTCAGTCTTCTCCGTGTGATCTCCGTCCCACCGTGCCTCCGTGTTAGTCTGTGCCCTCCGTAGGCTCCGTTCGCTCCATTCTTTCGAATCTGGAGGATTCATGAAGTCCTGGGTGCGTGCCCTCGTTCTCTCTACGTTGGTTGCCGCGGGCGGATACGTTGCGCTCGCGCAACAAGTCGCTCCGGCTCGCCCGGCGCCGGCGCGGCCAGTAGCGGCCCGGCCGGCCGCGACGGCCACTCCCGAGAGCGTCGGCATCTCCTCGGAGCGCCTCGGACGCCTCCACCGCGGGATGCAGGAGATCGTCGCCCGCCGCGAAGCGGCCGGCATCGTCACGCTGGTCGGCCGCGACGGCAAGGTCGTCGACGTCCACGCGACCGGCTTCCAGGACCTCGAGAGCAAGACCGCGATGCGCGAGGACACGATTTTCCGGATCGCCTCGATGAGCAAGCCGATCACCAGCGTCGCGATCATGATGCTGTACGAGGAAGGCAAGCTGCGGTTGAACGACCCGGTGTCTCGTTTCATCCCCGCCTTCAAGCAGCAGCGCGTCCTCGGCCAGGACGGCACGTCGACCGACAATGCCCGTCGCGGGATGACCATCCGCGATCTCCTCACGCATCGATTGGGGCTGAGTTACGGATTCCTGAACAACGGCCCGGTCGGCAACGCCTACCGGACCAACGGTGTCGTCGACGGCTTGACGGTGACCGAGATGACACTGGCAGAAGGCATCGACAAGCTGGCCGCCCAACCGCTCATGAGTCAGCCGGGGGCGGCGTGGAACTACAGCCTGTCGACCGACGTGCTCGGACGTGTCGTCGAGGTCGCGTCGGGCCAGGCGTTCGACGTGTTCCTGCGCGAGCGGATCTTCAAGCCGCTCGGCATGGTCGACACCGATTTCGTGGTACCGACGGCCAAGTGGGCGCGCTTGGCCACGGTCTATGCCCCCGAGGCGAACGGCATTCGCCCGATGAAGGATCCCGAGTCATTCGGCAACACGCACATGTCGCCGGTCGCCTACTACAAAGCCCCGAAGAAGTACTTTTCCGGCGGGGCCGGCCTGGCCTCGACCGCCCGCGATTACGCACGCTTCGCGTTGATGCTCGCCGGCGGCGGTGCGGTGGACGGGGTGCGCCTGCTCAGCCCGAAGAGCGTCGAGTTGATGTCGGCCAGCCACACCGAGGACCTGACGACGCCGGGCCTGCTGCTCGGTCCGGGCACGGGGTTCGGGCTCGGGTTCAGCGTCGTGACCGATCTTGCCGCCACACAGGCGCTCGGCTCAGAGGGGATCTACGGCTGGAGCGGCATCTACGGCACGAACTTCTGGGTTGATCCGAAAGAGCGCCTGGTCGCGATCGCCATGGTGCAGCGATACCCCGGGGCGACTGTCGCCGCGGCCTTTCAGCCGCTCGTCTATCAGGCGTTGACGCGCTGAACCGCCACGGAGGGTACGGAGCAAGACGGTTCAACACGGAGAGCGGAGACACGAAGAACACGGAGAAGACTGCAGCGTGCGACCGCCCCGCAGAGCGGGGCGCTGACGACGAAAGAGCTCGAGAACATAAAAGCCACTGGTTCGTTGGGCTTGCATTTTCTGGAGCTCTTTCGTCGTCAGCACGCGGCCGGCGTTGCCGGCCGCTCGGTCGCGCGCTTCAGGGTTTCTCCGCGTCCCTCCGTGACCCCGTGCCTCCGTGTTGAACCGTTTAGCTCCGCAATCTCCGTTTCCCCTACTATTGTCGACAGCATTCAGGAGGATCCGAGCTCGATGCCTTCGCTCGATGAGCTTCTGCACGCCTACGATCCGAACGCTCCGCTCGAGCGCGCGTCGACGATTCCCTCTTCGTGGTACCACGACGCGCGCCTTCTCGAACTCGAGCGCCGCACGGTGTTCGCCAAATCGTGGCAGGTGGTCGGTCGCACTGAACAGGTCGGCCGGGCTGGACAGTTCATCTCCGGCACCACGGCGGCGGGTGAGCCGATCGTTGTGGTGCGCGGCGCGGATGGGGTGCTGCGCGGGTTTTTCAACGTGTGCCGGCATCACGCCGCGGCGGTCGTCACCGATCCCGAAGGCTCGGCGCTGGTGCTGCGCTGTCCGTATCACGGTTGGACCTACGGCCTGGACGGCGCGCTCAAAGGGACTCCCGATTTCGGCGGCGTCTGCGACTTCGATCGATCGGCTCAGGGACTGGTGCCGGTGCAGGTCGAAGTCTGGGAGTCCTGGGTGCTGGTCGCCGTGCACCGCAAGACGCCAGCGCTGGAGGATTTTCTCGGCGCGGATCTCATGGCGCGGATCGCCCCGCTCGGCCTTCAATCGTTGACCTGGATGGAACAGCGGAGATACCTGCTCGACTGCAACTGGAAAGTCTTCGTCGACAACTATCTCGACGGCGGCTATCACGTGCCGCATCTGCACAAGGGCCTCGACAGCGTGCTCGATTACGCGACCTACACGATCGAAAACGGGGCGCGCTTCTGCCTGCAGTCGAGTCCCCTGGTGGGTGGCGGCGAAGAGGAAACCGGCGCCGTACGACACGGCGATCGCGCCTCCTACTTCTGGATTTATCCGAACTTCATGATCAACTGCTACGGCGGTGCGATGGACACCAACCTGGTCGTCCCGCTGGGCGTCGACCGGACCGCGGTGCTGTTCGACTTCTACTTCTCGGATGTGTCAGGTGAGGCGCTGCCGCACAACCGCGCCAGCATCGAGATCGCCGAACGGATTCAGGACGAGGACGTCGCGATCTGCACGTCGGTCCAGCAAGGTCTGCGCTCGAGTGCGTACACGGCCGGACGGTTGTCGGTGCGCCGTGAAGCCGGCGAACATCTCTTTCACCGGCTGCTGCACGCCGACCTCCAGACCGGAATCGCCGACGCGCAACGCGAAGCGATTTAGCGGCTGAGCGTCAGCGTGATGCCGACCGGAAGGGGTGCAGGACAGGAGCCGCCGACGACACCGGTGCCACTGGTCCAGGTCAGAGCACCGCTGCTGGCCGGGCCCGACACATTGGCCGTCCCCGTGCAAACGGTCTCGTTGAACGCGGTGCCGTTGAATGTCATCTGACCGCTGAACGTGCTGCCGCTCACCGTGCCAGTCACGTTGCCCGTCCAGGCCACTTCGTCGCCTCGCCAGGTGCCGGTGACGTTGCTCGACGACTGCCGCAAGTCCATGGAAATCTGTTCGGTGAAGTTGTTCGACGAGGCGAAGGTGCCGGTCCAGGTGCCGGCGATGTCCACCTGAGGGCCCGCGGTGCCACTGGTACCAGAAGGACCTGTTGGACTCTTCGAGCAGGCCGCGACCGCAACGGACAGGATCAGGAGAAGGAACCAGCGCATGCGGCCCGCCGGGCAAAAACCCGGCCAGCGCCGCGACGTAAAAGCCGTGGCAGTGTCGTGAATGGAGCGAACACAAATCCGTCTTCGTCACACAATCAAGCCGGGTCCAAAAGGACCCGGCCCACAACCACGACAGCCATCCGGCCTACAGCCACCCCTTGTCTCGCGCAATGCGAGCGGCATCGACTCGATTGCGGCCACCGGTCTTGCTGATGGCCTCGGAGAGATAGTTCCTGACGGTGCCTTCAGAGAGATGAAGCTCCGCGGCGATATCGGCACCACTGCGGCCATCGCTGGCAAGGCGCAGCACCTGACGCTCGCGATCGGAGAGCGGGTCGGCTTCGCCCCAGGCGTCACCAGCGAGCTCGCGGTCCACGACTCGGCCGCCAGCATGGACTCGCCGAATCGCATCGGCCAGGCGGCTGGACGGCGAGTCCTTGAGCACATACCCCGCCACCCCCGCCTCCAACGCACGCCGCAGATATCCCTGCCGGGCGAACGTCGTGAGGATGACGACTTTCGGGGGAACCTGCTCCAAACGAACGGCGGCCGCCAGCTCGAGCCCGCTTAGACCGGGCATCTCGATGTCGGTGAGCAGTACGTCCGGTTTCAGCGCCCGGACGGCTGTCAGCGCTTCACGCCCGTCATGCGCGGTCGCGACCACGTCCATGTCTGGCTGGTTACCGAGCAACGCCGCCAGCGCTCCGGCGACCATCGCCTGGTCCTCCGCGATCAACACGCGAATCATGAGGCAAGGTCTCGTGACCACGGAAAGGTCGCACGAATGGCGACACCGTGTTCACTCTCGATGTCGAGACGACCGCCCGCCGCATGCACCCGTTCGAGCATCCCCGCCAGTCCGCTGCCATTCGGACGCGTACCGCCGATGCCATTGTCCGTCACGGTCAGGACAATGCTGTCGTCCGTGCGGTGCAGCCCGATCCGGCACACCGATGCCTTGGCGTGTCGTATCACGTTGGTCACCGCTTCTCGCAGAACGAGCGCGAGCACCGTCTCGAGCTTCGGGACGAGATGGATCGGGGCGACGTCCAGGTCAATCGATACAGCCGATGCCGATAGTGCCTGCCTCGCTCGTTGCAGCTCACCGGAGAACCCCCGGCCGCGGTAGCCTTCGACAGCGGCTCGGACTTCCGACAGAGCTTCGCGAGCCACGACCTCCACGTCACGGATTTCCGCAACGGCGCGCGGGATGTCCCTCTCGGCGAGTTGCGACGCCAATTCCGACTTCAGGGCGATCACCGATAGCGTATGGCCCAGCACGTCGTGCAGGTCGCGCGCGATGCGCTCCCGTTCAGCGATCGTGGCCAATCCTTCGATTTCCTCGTGCGCTCGACGCAACTCCGCGTGCTGACGCTCGCGTTCCCCGAGAAAGAGATTGGCGCCACCAGTCGCGAAGATCAGGAACGTCACCCAGCTGCCAATCACGAGCCGATCTGGAATATCGAGCAGGGCCAGCTCGACGAGCAGTGACATCGCCAGGAGGACGAAGAGGGCAAACGCGCGGCGGGGTGGCAGCACGAGAGGCGCGAGCGCAGACGCGTAGAGCACGTAGGTCACAGCGGCCACATTCAGTGGCACGAAGACGACACCCAGGATGACCATCAGCCCGATATCGACCAGCGCCCGACGTGGGCGGGTCTCGCGGCAACGTAAGAAGTCCCAGGTACAGATAACCGAAGAACACGAGGGACGTGGCGGTGAGCGCCCACAGCGGTGGGTCCGCTCGTCGAGCCAGCGGAACGATGAACACGCCCAGCGCGTACAGGAAGCCGGACGCCGCCGCCCATTGCGGATAGCGGCTCTGCGGTTCAGTCATGATGTGACAACCGCCAGATGGAGAGGCCGAGGCACGCAGCGGTCATTCCCGCCCGATTCGCTTCGCGGCAGTGGTACCCGACGGCGCGCTCAAAGTCAAAGCAGTGGCATTTCCGCCGGCATCAAGCTCGAAGGTCACGGTGATGCGTGTGTCCTCCGCCACATAGAAGCGCCGAGCCGTTTCTGCGCGCAGGCGCAATCGAGGGATCCCCGGCAGCTGGATCATCAGCGCATCACCCTCTCGGGTCACGTCGAAGGCACCACCCGGCGCAGGCTCGTACCGCCCGATCAGTCGGTCGAAGATCGATGGATCCACGCGGATCTCGGTTCGGCTGGGAGCAGCCCCGGCAGGCGGGGTCAGCGGGATGGCTGGACGCAACAGATGTCGCGCGATATCGCCGACGGCGCTTGCCGTGTTCGAGAGCACGACGACGCCAATACGAGCCTTCGGGTCGTAAGCCACGGCGCTGCTGAACCCGAGCGTGCCGCCGTCGTGCACCACGATGCCTTCATCATCAGGACTGGTCGAGATGATCCACCAACCGAGCGCCTGCGGAATGCCCGGACCCGGACGACGGGTCGCAAGCATGACGGGCAGTACTCCGGCCATTGGTCCCTCCGCGCGACCCAGCGCCTCGAGGAAGTTGAGCAGGTCGTTCACGCTGGAATGGAGGGAGCCGGCTCCGGCAAGGACGGGGACATTCCAGGCCGGCGCGACTTTCCGGTCGGCGTCATGTCCAACGGCAGCCTGCGAACGTGCCAGCGACGGCAGGACGACGGCAGTCCTTCCCAGATTCAGCGGCCCGGTCACACGCGCTTGCAGTAGAGCCTCGTAGCTGGTGTTGGCGCGAACACCGAGCGCCAGACCCAAAACGCCCGCATCGACATTCGAATAGACCCAGCGCTGACCGACGTCCGCCGCCACCGGAAACGTGGACAGATACTCGAGCAACTGCGCCTGCGTGTAGGCAGCCATCGAGAGCGCACCGTCGCGGGTGGCCGGAATGCCGGACGGCCAGAGCGGGAGGCCTGACGTGTGCGTCGCGAGGTCCGCAAGCGTGATGGTCGGGCTCTCCTGGGCTCGTGCCGTGTGCGGGGGCAGGTAGCTGAATACCGAGTCGGTCAGCTTCACCTCGCCGCGGCGGACCATGTCGGCCAGCAGCACCGAGGTGAAGAGCTTCGTGACGGAATCCGATTTCGAACACGGTGTCGCCGTCGAGTGCCCGCGGGTCGTCGAGGCGCGCACGTCCATGCGACACGATCCGGCGTCCCGCGGGCGTGACGATGCCCACGACGATGCCGAGGTTGCGTCGCTCGACGTCGACCCTCGTCGTCAACAGCTTCTGAATCTCGAGATCGCTCGGCAGGGCCGCCTCGGGGTTCGAGGCCTGCGCCAGCGCTGGCCCAGGACGAAACAGGCTGCCGATCAGGAACCCGGCGAGCACTACATGCAGTCGCATCATCGTCTTCCCTCGATGAAAGTCTCGCAGGGCGGACGAGTCCGATGTCAGTAGGGAGTGTCACCAATCGCCCATGACAAATGTCAGCGCAGTTTCCGCCGGCAGCGCGCCGCACGGCGAGCTGCACGCAGGACCTTGCCTGGCCGCGGAGTGGTCTGCTCGGAACCGGCCGACTGCTCTATAATATTTAAGCACGATATAATCTTGTTATGCCCAAGAAAGCGGTGTCGCTGACCCTCGAGGAAGCCAACCTGCTCTGGTTGAAGGGTCGTGGCTATGGCCACGGCAACCTCAGCGCGGCGGTCGATGACTTGATTACGGCGGCGCGCGCCGGCCGGCCCGGAATTCCGGCCGCCGTGCGGAGCGTGGTCGGCTCCATCGATCTCGCCGCCGACGACCCACGGCTCGAGCGTGCGGACGGCGCGCTGCGCGACCTCTTCGCGGCGTCGCTGGCGCGGCCGCTGCGCGTCTCGAAAACGCGCGCCGCGTCCGAGCCGGTCCGTCGCGTCAAGCGCTCGAGGCGCCGTGGCTGATCTACCAGCCGCCGTTGCCGACACTCACGCCCTGCTCTTCCACGCGGCGGCGAGCGGGGCGCTGGGACGTCGGGCGGCGGCACACTTCGACGCCTGCGAGCGCCAGCAGGCGCTCGCCTACGTGCCGATAGCGGTGATCTGGGAAGTGAGTCTGCTGGCGCGCGCCAGCCGGATCAATCTGCGGCGTCCGATTCAAGCCTTCTTCGACGATCTGTTCAGCAACCCGGCCTATCACCCGGTCGACCTGACACCCGAGCAGATCTATCTTGCCGACGACCTGCGATTCACGCGCGATCCGTTCGACGCACTGATCGTCGCGGCCGCACGCACGCTGGCGTTGCCGCTGCTGACGCGCGATGCAGCGATTCGCGCGTCAGGCGCCGTGCGCGTGATCTGGTAGGCGTCAGTCGGCGCCACCGCCGGCCGACGAAGGCGGCACGATCTTGTTGAGGCGCATGTAGGTGACCAGATTGCCGTAGTGCTCGAAGTTGTGCGACGTGTTGAAGGCAAAAATCATGGCGCGCGGCGACGTCCCGCCGACGAAAAACTTGGTCGTCTCCATCGCGCGCTTATCGTCCATCCCGGCGATTGCTTTGTCGCAGAAGGCCAGCGCCTCGGCCAGCGCCTTCGTCAGCTGCGCCTTCGTGGTCATCGTCTTCTCGGCGTTGAGCGTTGGCGGCTTCTCGCCGGAAGCGGAGGCGCAGATGCCGGCCGACCCATCCGCAACATGACCGATGAGCTGGCCGATGGTGCGAACCTCGGGCGTGGGTCTGAACGAGTAGAGGCTCTCCGGCAACATCTCCGCCGTCTTCAGCAGGTACCCCTTCACCTGGTCGTGCTGCCCCTTCACGGCTGCCATCATCGGATTCTGAGCGGAGACCAATGCCGGTGTGCTGAGGATAACAAACGCGATCGCGAAGGCACGTGGTTGCATATGAAAGCTCCCTCCAGGATGTCGGCGACGCACGCCGATCAAGAAAAATGCGACACGGCCCGATGCCGGGGTCCGATTATCGCATCGGTCCTGGCGTTGACCCTGTTATTTTTATAGCATTGATGTTATAACTCTCACATGCCTCGACCGCTGCATGCCCTGACCCGCCGCGAGCGCCAGATCATGGATGTGCTCTTCCGCAGGGGCCGCGCCTCGGCGGCCGAGGTCCTCGAGGACCTGACCGGCGATCCGAGCTATTCGACCGTCCGCACGCAGCTGCGCGTCCTCGAAGAAAAGGGATTTGTCCGTCACGACGACGACGGCGTGCGCTACGTCTACTCGCCGGTGATCAACCGGCAGACGGCCCGCAAATCGGCGCTCAAGCATCTCGTCGACACCTTCTTCGACGGCTCGGTCGAGCAGGCGGTCGCCGCGCTGCTCGGCGGCGACGCCGCGCGCGTCTCCAGCGAGGAACTGAACCGGATTGCCCGCGTGATCGACGAGGCCAAGAGTGGCAAGAAGGACGGATCGCGATGAGCCTGCTGTTCACGACGACCATCCAGATCTCGATCGTGCTCGGCGCGGCCCTGACCGTCGCGGCACTGCTCCAGCGAAGGTCCGCCGCGCTGCGGCACTGGATTCTGACGGTGGCGATCTGCTGCGCGCTGGCAGCCCCGATCATCGGCATGGCCGCTACGTGGGCGGCGGCCGCGAGCCGCTCACCGTGGACGACGGCGGTGGTGGAGCACGGCGTGCTGGCACGGCTCGAGAGCCAGGCCACACCCGCCTTCGGCCCGGGCGAGCGCCTCGTCCGTCGATCGGGCGCCTGGCTCGAATCACTTCGCGCGCTGCTCGGGCAGCCGGTCGCCAGAGCCATCAAGATGGCCGAAGCGGCATCGGGCCGGATGGGACGCGCGGTCATGGCCATCTGGATCGTCGGGGTTGGCGTCGCAGTCGTGCTGCTGCTCGTTCGACTTCTGCGCCTGCGTCTGCTCGGCCGGCGGGTGCGTCGCATTCACGATCCGGAGCTGACACGGCTCGCCGCGGAGCTCGCGCACCGCTTCGGCATTCGCCGGCCGATCGTGCTGGTGCAGTCCTCCGATCCAGCGATGATCGTCACGTGGGGTTGCTGGCGGCCGCGTGTGCTCCTCCCGGAATCCGTCGCGGCCTGGAGCGGCGAACGGCTGCGCGTCGTGCTCTCGCACGAGCTCGCCCACGTCAGGCGCAACGATTGGGCGATCCAGATCGCCGCCGGACTGCTGGAAGCGGCGTTCTGGTTCAACCCGCTGGTGTGGCTGGCGGCGCGCGCGCTGCACCGCGACGCCGAACGCGCGTGCGATGACGCGGTGCTGTCGACCGGCATTGCCGGACCTGACTATGCGACCCATTTGCTCGCGGTCGCCCGGGACGCCGCGGGCGCGCGCGATGCCGCGGGATGGTCCGCGGCGACGGCGATCGCTCAACCATCGACATTGGAGGAAAGGGTTCGCGCCATGCTGAACGGCCATCTCAATCGGCAACCGACCACACGATTCACGCGCGCTGCCAGCAGTGCCGCGCTCGTCCTCGCAACGCTCGCGCTCGCGTCGCCCGGCCTCACGCGCGAGGTCGCGGCCCAGAACGGCACCGGCAGCTTCGCCGGAGCGGTCTACGACCAAGCGGGCGGCCTGCTGCCGTCGGTGACGTTGACCGTGACCAATGAGGCCCTCGGGCGAACCGACAACGGCTCGACGGACAGCTCCGGACGGTTCGCGATGCGCGACGTGCCGGCAGGCGTCTACGCACTGACGATGAGCCGGGTGGGCTTCGCGACGGTCCGCAGCACGATCGATCTGCGGCCCGGCGATTTTCTGCAGCGCAATATCGTGCTGCCGCTGGGATCGCTCGAAGAGAGCGTGACGGTCGTCGAGAGCACAACGAATGATGCGGCCGCGCCACGCGCCCGGCCGGTGCGCGAGATTCCGCTGCCGAAAGTACCGAGCCCCTGTTCCGGACCGATCGGCGGGTGCATCAGGCAGCCGACCAGGGTGTTCGACGTCAAGGCATCGTACCCGGCCGACCTCCGGGGCTCGGGCGCTTCCGCCATTGTCACCTTGGCCGGCCGAATCGGCATGGACGGTTACATGGTGGATCTCAGGGAGGTTGGCGCGCCGGGGCATCCGGCGTTTGTTGCGGCGGCGCTCGAAGCGGTGCGTCAGTGGGAGTTTACGCCCACTTATCTCAACGGCGGACCGGTCGAGGTCAACATCTCGATTACCGTGCGGTTCCTGCCGCGCTGAGACGGCCAAGCGCGCGCAGGACCGCGTCGGCCTCGGCGACGATCGAGCGCACGATCTCGCCGGCCGACGGCAAGTCCGCGATCATCCCGGCACTCTGGCCGGCCATCATCGGGTAGTGCTCCGGGTCCCGTTTCTGCGCTGCGGCAGCATAGATGTCCTCGGCCGCGCGCGTCTGAAGGAGCGACGGCAGCACAGGGGCGCCGGACTGCTCATACTCCTCGGCAAACCGGCTGCGCAGCGCCCGCGCCGGAAGACCGGTGTAGGCACGCGTCACCATCGTGTCATCGCTCGTCGCCGACAGCAGCGCCGTCTTGAACATCTCCAGAGCCAGGGACTCACGCGTCGCGACGAAGCGCGTCCCGAGAAGCGCCCCCTGCGCGCCGAGCGCCAGCGCTGCCGCCACGCCGCGTCCGTCCGCAATCCCGCCCGCCGCGACGACCGGCTGCGTCACGGCATCGACTAACTGCGGAACGAGCGCCATGGTCGACACCTGAGGCCCGGATCCGGATGCCGGCCGCTTCCACACCGATCGATGACCTCCGGCTTCCCCACCTTGAGCAACGATGATGTCGGCCCCGGACCTAGCGAGCGCACGGGCGTCTTCGACGTTCGTCGCCATCGCCATCACGAGAACCCCGGCCTCATGACAACGATCGACCAGCACCCGCTCCGGGTTGCCGAGGCCGATGCTCCACACCCGGACCCGCTCTTCGACAATCACCTCAAAGGCCTCGGCGACGACGTCGGGAAATGGCGGCGGATCGTCGGGGCGCTCGGGCAGTTGCAGCCGGCGCCGGAACTGGTTGAGGGTCTGCCGGACGAGGCGCACGGTCTCCTCGGGCACGTCCGCGGCACGCCGCGGCGGCTGCAATTCTTCATGCAGCCAGAGGTTCACGCCAAACGGCCGGGACGTGAGCTCACGCACCCGGCGAATCTGGGCGCGCAGCTCCTCGCCCTTCACGCCCAGTCCGGCCAGGATGCCCAGGCCGCCCGCGCGGGACACCTCAGCCACCAGCTCAGGGCCGGCAATCCGGCCCATCCCCGACTGCATGATCGGGTAGTCAATGGAGAGCAGATCGCACAGCGGTGTTCGCATGGGAGGCGCGCCGCTACGATACACTCTCCGCATGAAAAGCCGAGGTCTCGCGGCGACGCGGGCCCTGATGGCAGTAAACTCTCGCACTGGAGCGCTGCCCTGGCACGATCGGTTTGGGGCGCCCTTCTACGCGGCGCCCACGACCGTGATGATCGACGATCGACCGATGCTGTTGATGCCGGCGGGCACGACGCTGAGCGCGTTCGGCCTGCACACGCGGAAACCGTCCACCGAAGGGAACTGACATGGCCAACGAAAGCACGCGGCGGGATCTACTGAAGGGCGGACTGGCAATTGCCAGCCTTGCGGCGCTCGGCATTCCCGAGTGGGCGATTCCCGTGCTGGCGCAGGACGAGACGCTGGTCCCGTTCACCGATATCCCGGGCGGCAAAGTGAACACGACGCCCGGCCCCGATCGACGGGTGTTGGATATCCGGACGATCAACGGGCCGCTGACGCCGCGCGATCAGTTCTTCACCATCCAGCACTACGGACACCCGACGATCGACATCGGTTCGTTTCGCCTGCGGGTCTCCGGGCTGGTCGAAAAGCCGCTGACGCTCAGCGTCGACGAGCTGCGCAAGATGAAGAGCACCGACGTCCAGTTCGGATTCGAGTGTTCGGGAAACCGCGGACCGCTGCAGAGCCTGTCGAGCTGCGGCCGCTGGACCGGCATCCCGCTCCGGACCATCCTCTCGCAGGCGGGCCTCAAGACCGAAGCCCGCGAGATCGTGTTCTTCGGCGCCGATCGCGGGCCTGAGGAAGTCGAGTTCCGCGGCCAGATCACGAAAGTCGAGCAGCAGTTCGGCCGCAGCCTGCCGCGCGACCTCGCGCTGTCGGCCACGCCGATGATCGCCTTCGCGATGAACGGTGAGCCGCTGACGCTGCATCAGGGGTTCCCGCTGCGGTTGATCATCCCGGGCTGGTATGGCGTGTCGAACGTCAAGTGGCTGTCCGAGATCCACGTCCAGGAAGACGACTATCTCGGCAAGTGGCAGGCGCGCAACTACCGGACGCTCAAGGGCGAGATGGTCAACGGCGAGATGAAGTGGAAGGAGAGCGCGATCAGCAGAATGCGGCTCAAGTCCTTCATCGCCAGGGTCAGCCAGGCCGCGGGCGCCCATCGGGTGCTCGGCGTCGTGCTGAATGACGGGACGCCGATCAAGTCGGTTGAAGTACGCGTCGATGAGGGTCCGTGGCAGGCGGCGTCGCTGGATGTGCCGACCGGCATGCAGAAGTTCTCGTGGAAATTCTTCACCTACAACTGGAAGGGTGCCACGCCTGGCGAGCACACGCTGGTCTCGCGCGTCACCGACATCAACGGTCAGATGCAGCCGACCGCCGAGGACCTCGCGAACAAGAAGACCTTCCTCGAGGACAACTCGCAGACACCGCGGAAGGTGATGATCTCGTAGAGAGTCACGGAGGATACGGAGGCAGACGGATCAACACGGAGCCACGCAGCCACGGAGGCCACGGAGAAGACACGAGCGTGCGACCAGCGGCCGGCAACGCCGGCCGCGTGCGATGACGGCCCGCTTCGCGGCTACGGTCGCACGCCGAAATGCGGTTTTCTCTGTGCGCTCCGTGCCTCCGCGTCCCCGTGTTGAACCGGTTAGCTTCGTAGCCTCCGTGCCGCGACGCCATAAACTTCATCCCCCCGGAGTCCGTCCAAACACTTCATGGAAACGCTCCTCAAGGATCTGAAACACGCCCTGCGCATGTTCCGACAGAACCGCGGCTTCACGATGGCCGCGATTGCCGCCCTGGCGCTGGGGATCGGCGCCAATACGGCGATTTTCTCCGTCGTCAACGCGGTCCTGCTGAAGCCGGTGCCCTTCCCCGACCCGGACCGGCTGGTGACGTTCCTGAATACGTCGCCCCAGGGCCAAGGGGGCGGCGCCTCTCCGGCGAAGTTCCAGCATTGGCGTGGACAGACGAGCGTCGTCCAGGACGTCTCCGCCTTCCGGACCGGCATCGTCAACCTGACCGGATCGGGCTTCCCCGAACAGCTTCGCTCCAGCCAGGTCAGCGCCGACTACTTCCGGCTGTTCGGCGCGCCCTTCATTCAGGGTCGATCGTTCTCGGCCGAGGAAGACCTGCCCAACGGTCCGCGCGTCACGGTGCTCAGCGAAGGGCTGTGGACACGGCGGTTCGCACGGGATCCGGCGATCATGGGACAGACGATCTCGCTGAGCGGCGATCCGCACGTGGTCATCGGTATCGTCAGCAACAGCTTCGATACGTCGGAATTCGGGCCGCGGCCCGATGTGTGGACGGCCTTTCAACTCGATCCCAACACGACCGATCAGGGACATTACTTTCAGGCGGCGGGCCGGCTGAAGTCCGGAGTCGACCTCGCGCAGGCGCAGGCGCGGCTGAAACTCTCGGCCGATGAGTTCCGCGTCAGGTTTCCCACTGCGCTGCCGCCGAATGCCGGATTCAGTGTCGATCGACTCCGCGAAGCGTTCGTCAGCAACGTCCGCCCGATCCTGCTGGTCATGGCCGTCGCGGTCACGTTCGTCCTGTTGATCGCCTGTGCCAACGTCGCCAATCTCCTGCTGGTTCGCGCCACCGCCCGCAAGCGCGAGATTGCGATTCGCTCGGCAATCGGCGCCGGTCGCGGCCGCATCGTCCGCCAGCTGCTCACGGAGAGCGTCGTGCTTTCGCTGGCGGGCGGTGTGCTCGGGCTGCTCCTCGGGGTGGCCGGCATCCGGGCGCTGCTGTCGGTCAACACGGCGGGCCTGCCGCGGGTCGGTCTGAACGGATCGCTCGTCGGCGTCGACTGGCGGGTGCTGACTTTTACGGTGGCCGTCTCGCTGGCCACCGGCATTCTGTTCGGGTTGATTCCGGCGCTGCACGGGTCGAAAACCGATCTCAACGTCGCGCTGAAGGAGAGCGGAGGCCGCTCGGGCACCGGCTTCAAACAGAACAAGATGCGATCGCTGCTGGTGATCACCGAGGTGGCGCTTGCACTGATCCTGCTGATCGGATCGGCGTTGCTCATCCGGACCAACGTGGCGCTGGCGGCGGTCAACGCCGGGTTCGACGCCCATAACGTGCTCAAGATGGACATGTCGCTGACGGGCGCACGCTTCGTCACGGCGGCGGGCGTCGACCAGCTGATCCGCGACGGCGCCGAACGCGTCCGGGCGCTGCCCGGAATCGAACACGCCAGCGCCACGTGTTGTGTTCCCCTCGAAGGGGGTTACGGATTGCCGTTCCAGATCGTCGGCCGCCCGCTGCAGGACGGCCCCTTTCACGGCGGCGGCAGCTGGCTGACGATCTCGCCCGGCTACTTCGAGGTGTTCAGAATCCCTGTCAAGCGGGGGCGTGCGTTCACTGATCGCGACAGCGCCGCCGGGCCTCCGGTCGTAATCATCAACGAAGCCATGGCGCGCCAGTTCTGGAAGGACGGCGACCCGCTGAGCGATCGCCTCGTGATTGGACGAGGAATCATGCGCGAGTTCGCGAGCGAGCCCGAACGTCAGGTGATCGGCGTGGTCGGCGATGTGCGCGGCGGCGGACTGAACAACGAGCCCGGGCCGACGATGTACATCCCGCAGGGACAGGTGCCGGATGCAGTCAACGCCCTCAACCTGCGCATCAGCACGATGAAATGGGTGGTTCGCACACGCACCGAGCCGTACGCTCTCAGCTCCGCCATCCAGGAGCAACTGCGTCAGGCCACCGGACTGCCGGTCTCCGAGATTCGGACGATGGAGGAAGTCGTCTCGCGATCGACCTCGCGGCAACGCTTCAACATGCTGCTGATGACGGTCTTCGGAGCCGCCGCGCTGCTGCTGGCGGCGATCGGCATCTATGGGCTGATGGCGTACGCGGTCGAACAGCGGACGCAGGAGATCGGCATCCGCCTCGCACTCGGCGCGGAGGCAGAGGCGGTTCGCAGGATGATCGTGCTGCAGGGGATGCGTCTGTCAATCGTCGGCGTGGTGGTCGGCCTGGCCTTGGCATTGGGCCTTACCCGCTTCATGGCGACCTTGCTCTTCGGCGTCCAGGCCCGCGACCTGATGGTCTTCAGCGGCATCCCCGTACTTTTGACCGTCGTCGCGCTGGCGGCGGTGTGGCTGCCGGCAACCCGCGTGACGCGCGTCGATCCGCTGGTGGCGCTGCGCTACGAATGATCGTTGGGTTGGAGGCAACGGAGAGTACGGAGATCACAGACCAACACGGAGCCGCGGAGCGACGGAGGACGCACGGAGCGATCACGCTGGGGCGTGCGACCAGCGGCCGGCAACGCCGGCCGCGTGCGATGACGACCAGAGCCGGCGAAAATATGAGCCAGGTGATTCAGGGCTCATATTTTCACCGGCCCTGGTCGTCATCGCGCCCCGCTACGCGGGGCGGTCGCACGCTCAGTCTTCTCCGCGTGATCTCCGTGTGCGTCGTGTCTCCGTGTTAGTCTGCGACCTCCGTATTCTCCGATAGCTCAAAAGGGCCGCCGGGGCAGATTTTACATGCGCGCCTTCGAGTTGAGACGCGGGCGTGACGTGCGGGAGGCACCATGACCGCATCGACCTGGGAACAGCACTCGCCATCATTCAGATGGACTACGTCGAAATGCCCGGCCTGATGCTGACGCTGCAGCAGGGACGCCGCCTGTGGACGCTGCCGGCGGATGTCTGCCAGGCCGCCCTCGAGACGCTCGCCGCGACAGGCTTCCTGATCCGGACCAAGGACGGCCGCTACCTTCGAGGGGGCGGCCCGCCAGTCCATGTCCAGGTCGTCGACGGCCTGACCTGGGCGACCGGCCCGACCGCTGCCTGACGTCGAACCTTCGCGCAGGGCCGCGAAATCCGATAGCGGCTGTGCTGTTTCAGAACGCGCGCCTGCCGGCCCGCGTTGACCCTTCGTCGCCGAATCAGCCTGTAACTCGTTGAACGGCGGAGCGCCGACCGCGGCAGCTCATCCGGCAGGAGGATTGCTCTATCCATCGCGGACGGCAAACCCTCTTACTCACCCTACGCCTGCGTGGAGCCCATGACCTCGATCGACTTTCAACGAGCGCTGAATCTGATTCAGATGGAATACGTCGAGATGCCGGAGCTGAAGCTGACGCTCCGGCAGGCTGCGCGGTTGTGGGCGCTGCGCGCCGAGGCGTGCCAGCAGGCGCTCGACTTCCTGATTGCCGGTGGCTTTCTCGTCCGGACGCGCGACGGCGCCTACGTCCGGCGGGGCACGCCGCCGGTCGACGTCGAGATGTTCGGCGCGCCGCCGCGGCTTTCCGCCTGAGGCGTCCCTACTTCACAGCCGCGAGCACATCGCGCCACGGCGCGACGGTGCCGTGAATCGGAATCACCTGATCCACGGCGATATTCAGTGCTTTGACCTGGTTGACCAGGCTGCGAACGGCGGCCGCTGACGGCACCGCCGGGCGTCCCGGATGGGTGTCGAAGAGATCGGCTTCGATCAGGATTCTCTCCGCCGGCAAGTAGGCGATCAGCATGCCTTCGGCGTGCTGCAGCGGCTGCACATAGAAAATCTTCATCGTCCGCCGCGCATCGGTGAGCGCGTAGTTCTCGCGGATCGTCTCGATGTTGTAGCCCTCGGTGAGCTCGGTCGGCGGCCACAGCGACACCATGTCCGGCAGGATGGTCCGCGGCGTGTAGTTGAGGACGTCGCGGTTGTAGAAGTCGTAGTTCTTGACATGCGTGATGATGGTCGCGCCGACGTGCAGATACGTGCGCAAGCCGCCGATGTGATCGAAGTGCTGGTGGGTGTTGACCAGGAAGCGGATCGGCTTGTTCGGTATCAGCCGCACAATCTCCTCGATCACGGCCAGGCTGCGCGCCTCGCTCAGCGGCGCCTCCACGACGGCAATGTGATCCTGAAACTCGACGGCGACGCTGTTGTGTGAACCGCCGCCAAGCAGGTAGACGCCGTCCGCGACTTTCTGCGTCACCACTCGCTCCGGCGGCGGAACGGCCCGCACCGCGTCCGGCACCGGCAGCGGCGCGTCGCAGCCGATCGCCGTGACCTGTTTGAACGAGCCGCCGAAGCCGTTGTGACCGGCGGTGACGGTCTGCGTGTTGTAATTGTCGTCCCAGCCCTCGTGGTGATGCCACGACGTCGGAAACCTCACACCGCGTCCGGCGTCCACGTAGCTGGCGTTCGTGAACTCGTGCTCGTAGTTGGTATCGCCGAGCACCGGGTCGGGCACCCAGGTGTGGATGCGTTGCAGCAGGTTCTCTTTGTTGATCGTCGCGTCCACCCGGTACTTCCCGAGCATCTGAATCGACACGACGGTCATCCGCTCGGGAATCGTCGTCGGGCCATCCCGGCCCATTTCGCCGAGTTCCCAGCGCCAGACGGCAACCGGATTGGCGCCGGGCAGGCGCGCGGCTTTCAGGAAGCCGTGCGGGTTCAACCAGAGCTCGAGCTGGGCACGCTCGACATCGAGCGGGGACGCAGCCACCGGCGGATTGGTGCCGTCAATGCTCCAGGCGTGCTGGTCGTTGACGGCAAACGTCTGCCTGGAGTGCTGCTGCACGGGCGTCCCACCGGTCCAGCCGAGACCCCACTTCCACGAGGCCGGGTTCACGCCGGGCTTGCGATCGAAGCTCTCGATCATCGTCCGCGCATTCCAGTTCATGGTGCGCGTGTAGTTGGCGAGCGGCTCGCCGCGCGGCCAGTCGACGTTCTTCTCCGCCAGGCGCTGCTGCCCCACGATTCCCGCGTAGCCGCTGCCAGTCATCGTGATACACGAGGCCTGGTCGGCGCCGATCGCCGCCGCGGCCGCCTTCAGGACCGGCTCGGGATCGACGAACCCCGGCGGAAAACGCTGCGCCGACACCAGCGTCCCAGCCAGCACCACGATCGTCAGCGCCACCGGTCGTCGCATCACACCCTCCTTGACCGTGGCGATTATAGAAGGTCTCTCAAGAACCAGTTGACCTTCGCGTGTCGGGGAGCCCTAAGGGCGAAGCCCGTCGGGGTACGAATAGAATCAGGCATGCCGATCGAGCCGGTCTACGTCGCGGAGCTGCCCTGGGATGCCGAACGACCGCAGACCGTCGTCGTCACCTGCGTCGACGGCCGGTGGTATCGGCACTTTCAGGAATTTGCCAGGGCACACCTCAAGGCGGGACCGTGCACCGACTTCATGGCGGTACCGGGCGGCATCGAACCGATGACGCTGGCGGATGACGTTCCGAAGGATTTCAACTTCTTCCGGCGCCGGCTCGAGGCGCTGGTCGAAGCGCACGGCACGCGCCGGATCGTGGTCATCGCCCACCAGGATTGCGCCTGGTATCGTGAGCGGATGGGCGCCGCGACCGCCGAAGCGATGCGCGCGAAGCAGGTCGCCGATATCCGCCGCGCCGCCTCCTGGCTGCGGGCGCGCTTCGAAGGGGTGTCGGTCCAACCGTACTTCGCTCGGCTGAGCGGCACGAACCCCGAGAAGGTGGTGTTCGATACCGTGTAGCGATGGCAGGCCGGCCGTTCACGGCCGGCAGACAGCGTTACCAGTAGCCGTCATAGAAGCCGAGTAACCCGCTGACGGCAAGCATGCCAGCTGGAAACATCAGCAGACAGAGAACGATGCGGGTTACCTTATCGAACGGAAGCCAGACCGAAGCCGCGAGTTGTGGAGCCGTAACGGCCACCATGACGCCGATGTAGCCGGCGATGCCCCTGCTGCAAATCGGGCAATGATGAACGCCGGCGAGGTGCACGTTGCACAGCGCATCAGCTCCCGCCCAGAGGGAGCGGCATCCGCAGTCGAATATCCAGTCGCAGACGTCGATGAAAAAGAGACAGGTGACGGCGAAAGAAAGTCCGAACGGGCCGAACCTGGCCAGCACGAGGTGGATTATAAGATTACGTGGCCTCCGACATGTTCCGCTGGTCGGCGTTCGCGGTCCTCGTCTGCGCGGTCGCGGTTTCCGGCTTCCATCGCCACCGGGCCCGGCGTGGCGGCGAAACGATTCCGCGTTCGCGGGAAACCCTCCCGATGATCGCCGGACGCCTCCTGGTAGCACTGCCGTTGTTCGGCGGCGTGCTGGCCTATATCCTCAACCCGGTGTGGATGGCCTGGGGATCGTTCGATGCCCCTGGGTGGCTTCGCTGGCTCGGGGTCGCGCTGGGCGTCGCGGTCGTTCCCACGGTCCATGTTGTCTTGTCCGCTTTGGGAAGAAACGTCAGTGAGACCGTCCTGACGAAGGCGAGCCATGAGCTGGTGACGCACGGCCCTTACCATTGGGTCCGGCACCCGCTCTACACGACCGGAATCACCCTCTTCCTCGCGCTGGGCCTGATTGCCGCCAGCTGGTTCATCGTGCTGTTGGCAATCGTTGCGCTGGTCCTGATCCGACTGGTCGTCATCCCGCGCGAGGAACACGAGCTCGCGAAACGATTCGGCGGCAGTTATCAGCACTATCAGCGGCGCACCGGTGCGATGCTCCCCTCGAAAATCCCGGCGGCATGGCGACAGGCTTGAGCGCATTTTTTGCCAGACATTCGTTGAGCGTGAACGCCTGCACGCGATCTTCCTCTGTTCAAAGGAGAATTCTGTGAACGATTCGCTGGTCATCACCACGACGCCCGGGCTGGAAGGGCGTCGCATCGTCCGCTACGCCGGTCTCGTGACGGGCGAAGCCATCCTGGGAGCGAACATCATCAAGGATCTGTTCGCCGGGATTCGCGACATTGTCGGCGGGCGATCCGGGGCCTACGAGCAGGAACTGCGACGCGCCCGCACGATCGCCATGACGGAGATCCGTCAGGCGGCGATCGAGCTGGGGGCCAACGCCGTCGTGGGTGTCGATATCGACTACGAGACGGTCGGCAAAGGCACGATGCTGATGGTCAGCATCAGCGGCACGGCGGTGGTGGTGGAATAGTAAATATTCATTGCAGATTGCAGATTGCAAATTGCAAATTGCAAATTGCAGATGTGTTTTCACTTAATCACTTCTGCAATTTGCCCTTTGCAATCTGCATTGTTCACGGGCGCAGCGCGAACGTCACCAGCGTGTGTCCCGAGATGACCGAGACGTACTGCTGACCATCCACCATGTAGGTGACTGGCGCCATCACGATCTGGCCACCGAGATTGGCCTTCCACAGGAGCTTGCCATCGCGCGCGTCGAGCGCGTAGAAGTAGCCCTCCCGGCCACCGGTGAAGAGGAGATCTGAGGCGGTCGTCAGAATCCCGGAGTCGTTGACGTCGAACTGCGTGAACTTCCACTTCTCCTGACCGGTCTTCGGATCGATCGCGATCGTGGCACCGCTGCCCACTTCGTTCGTCCAGTTGTTGATCGGACTGCGACGGCCGATCCCGACGGTCGGCGCGCCGGGTGTCGGCGACAGCACCGTGAACCCCCCGCCCGAGAAATTACGACCCGGCTGGTAGACCGCTTCTTCCTTGCGGTAGATCGTCGCGTAGTTCTCCCACGCCGAGACATAGAACAGGTTGGTGCGCGGGCTGAACGCGGGCGGATACCAGTTGGTCGCGCCCTGATTGCCCGGCCAGGTTGGCATGCCGAACGGCTGCGGCGTCTGCACCGGCCGCCCCTTCGCATCGAGTCCGCTGGCCCAATTCACTTTGACGAAGGGCCGACCGAGCAGGAACTCGCCGGTGGCGCGATCGAGCACGTAGAAGTAGCCGTTGCGATTCGCCCACATCATGACCTTGCGCGGCTTCCCTTGCCACTCCATGTCAGCGAGCACTGGCACCTGAACCGAGTCGTAGTCGTAGGCGTCGTTCGGCGTGAACTGGAAGTGCCACCGCAAGCGGCCGGTATCGGCGTCGAGCGCGACCACCGAATCGGTGTAGAGGTTATCGCCGCGCCGCTGATCCGGATTCCAGTCGGGACCCGGGTTGCCGATACCCCAGTAGGTCAGGTTCAAGTCAGGATCGTAGGACCCGGTAACCCACACTGAGCCGGCGCCCGACTTCCACGACTCGCCGGGCCAGGTGTCGAACCCGGGTTCGCCTGGACCGGGAATGGTGTAGAACTTCCAGGCTTCTTTGCCGGTCTTGGCGTCGTACGCCACCACGTATCCTCGAATGCCGAACTCGCCGCCGCCAACACCGACGATGACCTTGTCCTTGACGATGAGCGGCATCATCGTGATCGAGTAGGCGAGCTTCACGTCGCCGACCTCGATGTTCCACAGCGGCCGTCCGCTCTTCGCGTCGAGCGCGATGAGCCGCGCGTCGAGCGTCCCGAGGTACAGCGTGTCGCCGAGGATGGCGACACCGCGGTTGTTCGATCCGCAGCAGACCCGTGCGTCGGGCGACGGCGTCCAGCGGTACAGCCAGAACATCTTGCCGGTTTTGGCGTCGATCGCCATGACGTCGTTGGGCCGCTGGGTGACGTACATGATGCCGTCGACGATCAGCGGGTTCGACTGCCAGGCGCCGAACACCTGGTTCTGCACGACCCACTTCGACTCGAGGTTGGCGACGTTGGCCGGCGTGATCTGCGTGAGGGGGCTGTACCGCTGGCTGGCGAAGGTCCCGCCGTACATCAGCCAGTTGTGCGGCTCCGACGCCGCCTTCAGCAGCCGCTCATACGTGATACCGCCCTGCTGAGCGCTCAGCTGAAAGGCCGACGCGCCCACCAGCAGGGATGCCAAGGCGAAGCGGCAAATTCTCTTAACCGGCGCCGGGGGTCTATCCAAACTATTCATAGCTAACCCTTGAGCGAAAGTAAGTAGGCGATCAGGTCGGCGATCTCGTCGCCGGTCAGCTTGCCCGCCACCGACGGCATCGACGACGTGCTGGCCCTTTCGTACTCTTTGATCTGCGTTTTGTCGATCGACACCAGCCGTTCGTTCTCGTCCATCAGCTGGATCGTGAAGGTGTCTTCGTTGAGACGGCGGCCGCGGATGGTTCGTCCGTCGTTGGTGACGATTCGCACCGGACGGTTGATCGGCCACATCCCCTTGGTCGGCTCGAGCAGTGAGCGATGCAGCGCCGCGGGCTGACGCGCCGAGCCGATGTCGCTCAGGTCGGGCGCGACCCGCGAGCCCTGGCCCTGAACGCGATGGCAGCTGGCACACTGCCCCTTGCCCTCGAAGACCGCCTGACCGCGTTGGGCGTTGCCGATCCGCACCGCCGTGCCCCCGGGATCGAAACCGGCGCGAATGAACGCAACCAGCGCGTCGAGCTCGGCGGTCTGGAATTTGAACGGCGGCATGCCGCTCTCGGTGACGCCGACCGTGATGATCCGCCGCAGGTCCTCGTCGGATGCCACCCGTCGGAACTGCCCCCGCCGGAGGTTGATTCCCGTCACCTGGTCGCCCATCTGGCCGTGGCACTGCTGGCACTGGTTCGCGTACAGACGCGAGCCGGCCTGGATTTCTGCGGCGCTGTACTGATGATCCTGGACTTGCGCGCTGCCGGTGCCGGACACGGCAACCGACCACACCGCCGCGCACAGCGCGAAACGTGTCAACCGCTGAGATAACCGCATGTCGGATTTGTACCCAAATTCACAGTGAGTGCAAAGCGAAAACTCGACGGAACCCGCTACAGCTTATCCCTGAATGCTCACCGGTTGTCCAATGGGTACACTCATTCGAATGCGCCGAAGCGCCGCGCCAGTGGTGATCGTCTTCTTCTGGCTCACCGCCGTGCGACTTCTCCATTCGGCGCCTGACTGGGAGCTGACCGTCAACGCGCCAATCGCCCTTGCGGCAACAGCCGGCCGAATCGAGCGGATCGACGCCGGGCGGCTGGGCGCCGACCTGATTCGCGCCGGGTTGGAGCTGCCGGAACGAGTTCACGTCACGCTCATCCCCGAAGGCGATCCTCGCGCGACGCAGACGCCGGGATGGTTCGTTGGCGTCGCCTTCGGCACGAACGAGATCGTCATCTTTCCGGAGCGGGTTTCCTCCTATCCGTACGACTCCATCGAGTCGGTGCTGCGGCACGAAGTCGTGCACCTGGCGCTCGAGGAACGCTCCGGCGGACGGCCGCTGCCCCGCTGGTTCCACGAAGGAACCGCCGTCTCGGTCGAGTCAGGGTGGCGAATGACGGACCAGCTCCGGCTGCTGGTCGCAACCGCCACCGAGCCCGCGG
Source organism: uncultured Acidobacteriota bacterium (assembly GCA_963728825.1). GTDB lineage: Bacteria > Acidobacteriota > Vicinamibacteria > Vicinamibacterales > CAVVIG01 > CAVREM01. Next base: position 173,623 of record CAVSLA010000002.1, on the reverse strand, counting down.
TCGACGACGTCGCACGCCTGTTCCAATCGCAGACGCAGCCGCAGACGACGCAGGCGTACTTGCTGGCGGCGGCGCTGATGGACGAATTGCGGCGACGCCACGGTCCGGCGCTTCCCGGCCGAATCGCGGAGCATGTCGCGCGCGATGTGTCGTTCGATCGCGCCTTCGAACTGCAGACAGGTGCAACGCCCAATCAGGCTGCGCGCGACGCGTGGCAAAGCTACCAGCGTTGGACCAGTTGGGTCCCTGCGGCAACCAGCCCGTCGTCTACCTGGTCGCTGATTCTCGTGCTCGCCTTCCTCGCCTTCTTCGTCCGGATCTGGCAGCGCGCACGACGCCGACGGCAATGGGACGACGACGAGGACTAACATGAGGGGCCGTGGACTTCAGCATCGGCGTCGACATCGCCGCACCGCCCGATCGGGTCTGGGCGGTGATGAGTGATATCGAAAAGTGGCACGAGTGGACGGCGTCGATCACGAGCGTCCGTCGGACCGACCATGGACCGCTTCGACCGGGCGGCCGGGCATGGGTTCGACAGCCGAAATTTCCTCCGGCCCTCTGGACGGTCACCGAAGTCGGCGCAACCAGTTTCACCTGGGTCAGCCGAGCCCCGGGGATGGTCGTCACGGCGAGACACGCCGTCGAGCCCGTCGGCAACGGATCGCGGGCGACGCTGTCGCTCAATTTCGCGGGAGTCCTGGGTCCACTGTTCGGCCGGCTGACGCGGCGGATAAACGATCGGTACCTGGCGATGGAGGCGGCCGGCCTCAAGCGACGAACCGAGCAACCGGCCGCTTAGCTGCGCAGCGCTGCCGCCACCTCGGGTCTCGCTTGCATCTCCGGAGAGTCGAGCCACTCCTGCCTGACCTTGGCTCCGGCGGCGATCAGCTGCCGAACGACCTCATCATGCCGGCCGCGCCGCTCTTCAGGCGGCGTGTCCATCCAGCCGTGCAACGCCCAGCCGAGTGGCGAGGATTGGTACTTCCGGTCCTCGGCGTTCACGTCTGCTCCCTGCTCGATCATCCGGCGCACCAGCCGATGCAGCCCCATGGTCGCGGCCCAGTGGAGCGGCGTCTCGTCGAACGCACCCCGGATGTCGATCGTGGCACCCGCGTCGAGGAGGCGCACACCGACCTCCTCGGCGCCCAGGCTGGCGGCCCCCATCAATGGCGTTTCGGCATCGCCGGGCTTGTGAAAGTTCACGTCCGAGCCCGCCTCGATCAACGCGTCGACGAGCGGAATCGCTTTGTGCTTGTCGAGGGCTCCTTCGAAGATCGCGTCGCTGACGTAATGCAGCGGATGCGTGCTGATGCAGTCGTTGCGCCCCCACTGGATCAGCGCGTTGGCGCGCGAGCGATCCGCGGCCAGCAGGTCGCGAAGCAGCTTCGCGTCACCAGCATGGATAGCCCACTTCACATCGGTCACGAGCTACCTCCGGTCGGCAAGAGATGTACCACGGTCCAGCGCCTTGGCGCGATCAAAAGATCTCGTCCGGTTTCGTGTTTTCGTGTTTCGTGCTTGTCTTTGCGAAGTCAGGACACACACCCGGTTCGTCAACGTTCCACGATGACCGGCAGATCGCGGTTGACGGTCGCCACGTTGCCGTTGATGTCGGCGGCCCAGACGCGAACGAGGTAATCGCCGGGCGGCAGCAGCGTCGTGTCCCAGACGCCGCGTGAGGCCATCCCGTCACGCAGCGTGTTGGTGACGACGTAGAGAAACCGCGTCCGGCGGTTGCCGTAGAACGGGATGCCGCTGCCGGACGCGTAGACCAGGTGCGCCGCCTCGGGATCGATCGCGAACCGGTCGAATCTCATCGTCTTGCGGACCACTTCGAACCCCGGGGCCGGCGTGCCATCGGCATGCAGAATCTGATAGCCGAGATCGTACAACCCGAGCCGACGCCCCGGCCGGCTTTCATTCGACTGGTCCCAGGCATCGACCACGATCCGAACGGCGCCGCGAGCGACCACCCGGCCGCGAACCCGCCGCGTGAGCGGCTGCTCGTGCTCGTCGTAGAGGCGGATGCCACCCGGCGCAATCACCGGCGGGACTGAATCCTCGAATTGAACCAGCCGGAAGTCGAGCGGGTTGAACTCTTCGCCCGCCCACCCGACGTTCAGGTGGACGTGGTTGAACCCGTTGACGGTGCCGATGACATCGCCTGCGGCGAAACGCGCGCCGCGCCTTACCCTGAGATCGGTCAGGGCCGGACCCTCGTGGGTCGGAACGAAACGGCCGGCGTCGAGCAGCCGTTCGTTGCGCGTCCGACCGCTGCGCACGTGAATGTAGACGAGCGGACCGATCCGCAGCGACTCGCCAAGCGACCCGAAGCCGTCGAGCGCCGTGGGGCTGGCAACCACTCCGTCGCGGACCGCGTGCACCAGGGTTCCCTGTTCGGCTCGCACGTCGACTCCGAGGTGCATGCGCTCGCCGCCGTCGCCGCGGGCTTCGCCGACCGTCCCGGCGATTTCGTGGGGCCCCTCAATCGGCGCCACCGGCCAGACGAGCGGCTGCGCGCGAAACGCCTCGACGTCGAAGCGCGGCTCGATGCGCGGCGCCGGCGGGGCGCGAAACTCGAGCCGGGCGGGCGCACTCACCAGCCGAATCAGCGCATTGCCCGCATCGGCGACGATCAGGCGGCCAGCCGCCGACAGCGCGATGCCGCTCGGTCTGCGGAAGCGGGCCTCGAGGCCGGGACCGTCGCGGAAGCCGGAGGTCGATCCGGCGACGACCCGCGACGATCCGTCGCTCCGGATCTGGACGATCGACCCGATCTCGTCTGTGACGTAGACGTCGCCATCGGGCGCCACCACCAGACCGATCGGCCGCAACGCCGCGGCAAACCCGAGAGGCGTCGCGAAATGCCCGGACTGATCGATGCGCTGCACGAGCCGGTTCCTGGTATCCGCCACGTAGACGTGGCCGGAGCCGTCCACTGCCACTCCGGTCGGCGTGTCGAACCTGACCGTCGGCACCAGGGTGCGAACGAGACCGTCGGTGTCGATCACGCGCAGGCGATCGTTGTAGGTATCGGCGACGAAGATCCGACCGGCGACATCCACCGCCAGGCCGACCGGACCATTGAAGCGGGCGTCCCGCGCCGGCCCATCGCTCAATCCAGCCGTGCCGTCACCGGCGACCGTCGAGACGACGCCATCGCGCGTGATCCGCCGGATGGCGTTGTTGCCGGTGTCTGCCACGTAGAGGGAGCCGTCGGCGGCGATCGCGATCGCCGACGGCGTGTCGAACTGCGCCGCGCTGCCAGCGCCATCGCGGAATCCACGCTCGCCGCCCGCAAGCGTCGTGACGCGGCCATCGGGGGTCAGGACACGGATGCGGTGGCTGCCGACGCCGTCGGCGACATAGACGGTGCCGTCTCCCGTCACCGCCACTCCGAACGGATCCGAAAAGCGGGCGCGATGCGCTTCGCCGTCGCGCGCTTCCGCCACACCGTCCCCGGCGAGCACCGTCACCACGGCGCTCCAGTCCGGATCGAGGCGCTGATCGCCGGCCAGACGGGAGGCGCGCCACCACAGGACCGCCGCCGCGCTGCCCGCAGCCAGGAGCATCACCAGCGCCACCCGCGCGATGCGCATGATGCAAGTCTGCCACATCGCTTGACCGCTTCCGGCCGGCCGGATATCTTACCCAGACTTCTAGGTAAGTGGGCGATGATGCTCCGACGATCCAGAAAAGCCGACGCCCTGCAGGGCACGCTCGACCTGCTGGTGCTCAAGACGTTGAGCCGCGGACCGCAGCACGGCTACGGTATCGCGCTCGACATCCAGACCGTCTCGAGTGACATGCTGCGCGTCGAGGAAGGCTCGCTCTACCCGGCCCTGCACCGCATGGAACAGGCCGGGTGGATCAGCGCCGAGTGGCAGACGACCGCCAACAACCGCCGGGCGCGCATCTACAGAATTACCCGCGTCGGCCTGAAGCATCTCGACGAGGAGCTCGCCAAGTGGGAGCGCCTGACCAAAGCCGTCGGGAAAGTCGTGCGGCTTACGTAGCCGTGCAACACGTCGGCGGAGCGATCGGTATACGACTTGCTGTACAAATGGTATGGCCGTGTCTCAACAGCTCAAGCAGTACGCAGCGCGCCGCGCCACCAAGCGGCTCTACCGTGCGGTGCCCTGGATCGGCGGGATCGTCGCCCTCGCCACGGTCGGCGCCGCGATCCGCCGCAAAGGGGTCATCCGCGGAACGATCAACACCGTTCTGGATTTCATTCCCTGGGTCGGCGGGGCAAAGAACCTCGCTGAAGCGGCCCGCGGGCGCGACTTCATCAGGGACCGACGATGACGAGTTGACTTTGTCGTTCTACGTTCTACGTTCTTCGTTCTGCGTTCTTCGTTCGACGGTGAACGTAGAACGCAGAACGTAGAACGTAGAACGTAGAACGGTTTATCTGACCCGCGACCCGGTGAACTTCCCGAGCGGCGATCGCCCACCGCCCGGCAGCCGGAACTCACCGCGCATCGCCCCATCATCGCCAACCTCGCCCGAACCGAGCAGCCGGCCGCCGAGCCCACCCACACGCACTTCAGTCGAGAACGCGAACGAGTTGCCGGACCACGTGATGTCGGTCACCGGCACCTCGATGACGATACCCGGTCGAGGTGTCAGGTACCAGCGGCCGTCGCCCGAACGCGGCAGATGAATAGCAGCCGGCATCTGGCGGAAGACGAACGGCACCGTCATCAGAAACGACTGGTCAGCCGGCAGCTCCTTCGCGAGCACTTCCATGCGCAGGCGGTCGTCGGGCGGGCGAACCGGGCTGACACCGCTGGCCGGGACGAACTCGAACGTGCCGAACATCATCTCGTCGTTCGAGGTCTCTCCAAACCGCACGGCGGTGCCGGGATCGGGATTGGCACGGTTGGCGGCGGAATTGTCGTAATGCGCCACCACGTCCACACGCGTGCCGCGCGGCAGAGTGACCGGGTCGCGCGGGTAGTAGAACAGCTGCCAGTTGAAATCGTACGACGGCACGTTCAACAGCGTTTCGCGACGGCCATCCGGAAACGTCGCCGTCATCTTCATGTCCTTGCCGCGCAGGTGCATATGCGGGAAGAACGAGACCACTGAAATGTCCTCGTCGGCGACGTAGACGCCGCGCATCTGGTACTGCGCGGCATGCGGCGGAATCTCGAACGTCACGTTGCCGGCGACCGCCGTCGACACTTCCTTCTTCAGCTCGCCCTTGCCGAAGTAGAAGCCGACCCGCATCCGATCGGTCGTTTCCTGGCCGTTCGGGTGATAGTGCAGGTTGGTGGCGATGATCTGGTCCTTGCGCAGCCAGCGGCCGGTCCCTTCCGGGTAGACGGTCGGCGGCGTCCCCACCGCCCACACCGCCAGCACGTTGGCGGGATTTGTCGTCTGCAACAGCCCGTTACCGCCGGCGAACAACACGGCGTGATGGGCGACCTGACGATTGGCCGGGCGGATCTCGACGGCGCGAATCCAGCGATCCTGGTCCATGTTGACCGCGACGTTCGGCAGCGGGAAGAGATCGGCGCCGGTCGCCGGAATCCGAATCTCGGGCAGATCCACGATGAGATCCGGTTCGCCGAGCTGCCACCCCTCGGTGAACTCGGGCAGCGGCGGCATGTCCGCCGGATCGCCCTGCAGCGCGCCGCTGTCGACCCACTCGACGATCGTGGTGATCTCCCGTTCGCTGAGGCTGGGATCGTTGGTGAAGACGCGTGTGGCACGGTCGGCCGGCCACGGCGGCATCTTCCGAGCCGCCACTCGATCCTTGATGACCCGCGCGAACGGCCGCGCCTCGGCGAAGGTGCGCAGCGGCATTGGCGCCGCTTCGCCCGGGCGGTGGCAGCTGACGCAGCGGGCATGAAGGATCGGCGCGACGTCGCGCGTGAACGTCACGTCAGCCGCCGCCGGAGACGCGGCGACCGCGGACATCGCGATCGTCAGGAACCACCCGCGGCCGAATTGAATTGTCGATAATCCAGGCAAGTGGCGTTCCACCAAAAGAGGGTCTGAGAAAGGTTCCTCAGTTCCTCAGTTCGTAACCGTCACTTTGACGATCGCCGACGTCCAGCAGCACACTTCCCCGCCGCCGCCGTCGCCGGAATAATCGTTGACCGTCAGGTGGAGCAGGTACTCGCCCGGCGCGCTGAACTTCGCGGTGGTCGAGTACTTACCTCGGAACGGCTCGCTGATGTTGCCGCCGGCGAGCTTCTGCATCTCGGGCCGCGCCTTGTCGAAGGTCACTTTGCCCGTGCCGCGGAAATGGGTCCAGACGACGGTCACCGGCGGTGGCGGATTTTTCAGCGGCGCCCCGGTGCCGCTCGAATAGGTGGCGTCGTCGTCGGCCCACACGTCGAGCGGGAGCGCGGCCGACAGTGCGGTCGTGCGCTCGAGCGCCGGCCGGGCGACCATCGCGATCGGACCCTGGATGGTGGCGCCCTTTTCCGCAAAGCGGACGATCGGCGGTGTGTTCGTCAGCGTCGCCGTGTGCTGAATCTTGAACGGGCTGACGTTGTAGTCGCGGTTCATCCGCAGCGGGATGCTCGTCGTCTGGCCATTCACGGTCAGCGTCCAGGTCAGCCGCTGATCGGGCGTGAACGATTTCGGCACCGTGACGGTGAACATGCCGACCTGGCGACCCGGCAGGAAATGCGTCGGCTGCCCCATGTCGGGGCCGCCCGGTTCGATCCGGTTGTTTGGCCCGATCGGCACGTCGACCTCCTGAGATCGGTTCCGATTCAGGTAGCCGACAAGGAACACATGACTGCCGTCGGGGTTGTCGTACCACCCTTCAAACGCCCCGGTGATGCTGGCGCCGAACCCGCGCGGTGGCTCGCTGGGGAGGATTGGCGCTTGCTGAGCGGATAACGATAACGCGGCGGCAGTCAGGAAGACGAAAAGAGCTGCGATAGGTTTCATCGGAGTTGTCAAGGGCAGGAGGGCGGGATGGGCGGGAGAGGCAGGACAGGAAGGGCTTGTCAGCCCCTCCTGCCCGTCCAGCCTTCCTGCCGGATCTATTGCTGTTGCTGCGTATTGCGCGTGGCCTTGGCTTTCCGCTCTTCGACGAGGGTGTTGTATTCCTCGTCCGACAGATACACCACATTCATCCAGGCGTGCGCCATTTCGTCGACCGTGCGATCGCCGTAGCCGACCCACTGCTCCGGATCGGGATTGTTCTTGTTGGCGGTCGTGTTGTCGTAATACGCGGCCACGTGGATGACCGTGCCCTTGGGGAACACCGGCGCCGCGTCGTCGGCGTAGATGTAGTTGGTCATCCAGTTGAAGTTGAAGTTGCCGACGTAGCTGATCAGCTGCCGGTTGCCGTCGGGGAAGATGGCCTCAACCTCCATCGCCTTGCCCCGCAGGTGGAAGTGCGGCTGGAAGTTGGTAATCATCGTGTTTTCCTTCAACACGGTGAACCCGTCGGTGCGCGTAATCGAGTTCGGCGGGATGTCGAGCATCTTAGTCCGATCGATGCCCGTGAACGGCACCAGGTAGCTGCGCTTCTTCGGCTCCTGGCCTTTCGGGTAGAACCAGAAGGCCAGCTCGGAGCCGGTATCGGTCTCTTCGCCGACGGCATGAATGTGCTGATCCCAGGAGATCTTCTCGCCCGGCATCAGCAGTTTGCCGGTCTCATCGCGGTAGCGGTCGTAGCCCTTGCCGATCGCCCATTCCATGATCATCGGGCGGCGGTTGACGGCGTCGTCGGCAGTCACGGCGCTCGGCCCGGGCGCGATGCCGGTGTTGATGCTCGCCACGTTATCCGGGCTCAGCACCTGATACGCGACCGAGTGATGCAGCGTCTTGCGCGCCTTCAGGTTCGACGGGCGGATTTCAACCATCCGGATCCAGCGCGGCTCGGTGATCGGAATCTCGCTCATCGGCCGGTACCAGACGTCCTGGTGCTGCGCGGGCATCTTGTACTCGGACGATTTGACGACGAGATCGGGGGGCCCGTAGCCCTCCATCACGCCCTGCCACTCATTGGTGGTCACCGGCGGCTTGGCGGGAGGCAGATCTTTCGGATCGCCCTGCGGCGACCCGGCGTCGACCCACCGCACGATCGTCTCGATCTGCTGGTCGCTGAGCGACATGTCGTTCTTGAACTGCTGTACGCCCACGCTCTTGTCGATATGCCACGGCGGCATCTGGCGCGTGCTCACCCGTTCGCGCATCGAGCGCGCCCACGGCCGCGCTTCCTGGTAGGTCATGAGCGACATCGGCGCGATTGAATTTGGCTGATGGCACGATTGACACTTGGCCTGAAGAATCGGCGCAACGTCCTTCGAAAACGTCGGCGTCTGTGCCGCTGCCGGTGCTGCCAGGGCAACGACTGCGCCGAACGTTACGAGCCCTGCCTGAAGTCCGCGTCGTGAATAAGCCGCACTCATGCTTCCCCCCTGCGTATCAAACAGGCCGGATGACCTGCGCTGAATTCCCGCGGACGTCTGGTCCGCCCCGTGATGTCAATTTTACCTGCATTCGCCCCCGACGGGTTATTCTGTTGGGCCAAGGGGACGGGATATTTTCACGATTGTGAAGAAACCCGCGAAATAACCTCATCCCCATTTCTGGAGCCATTCATGACTCGTCAGTTCATTGCCGGCATTTTGATGTTTGGCGCATCGATCGCCATTAATACTCCAGCTGCGGCGCAGGAAGGGGGCCTCGACCCACGCCCCCCGAACAACCCGGCACAAAAACCGGCCTTTGCCGGTCAGACCAGGGCCCCCGAGCAGAAGTCGAACGTCGCGTTCGACGTGGTGACCGTCGCCTCAGGCCTTCAGAACCCGTGGGGAATGACCTTCCTGCCTGACGGACGCCTGCTGGTCACCGAAAAGCCAGGCCGCCTGCGCGTAGTCCGCGCCGATGGCACACTGTCGGAACCGGTTGCCGGCATTCCTGCGGTCGACGCGCGCGGCCAGGGCGGACTCCTCGACGTGACGCTCGATCCCGACTTCGCCACCAGCCGGCTGGTGTACTGGAGCTTCTCGGAACCGCGTGAAGGCGGCCTGAACAACACCGCCGTCGCCCGCGGCCGATTCGTGGACGATGCGACCGCGCCGCGTCTGGAAGACGTCCAGGTGATTTACCACCAGGGTCCCGAGTTCCAGTCGCAGCAGCACTACGGCAGCCGCCTCGTCTGGAATCGCGACGGCACGTTGTTCGTCACGCAGGGCGACCGCTCGGTGACACCCGGGCGGATGCAGTCCCAGAACCTCGACAGCGGTCTCGGCAAGATCGTCCGGATCAATCGCGACGGCTCAATCCCCAAGGACAACCCGTTTGTCGGCAAGCCGGGTGTGCGTCCAGAGATCTGGTCGTACGGGCATCGCAACGTCCAGGCCGCCGCGCTGCATCCGACAACCGGCGAGCTGTGGGAAGTCGAGCACGGCACGCGCGGCGGCGACGAGCTCAACATCGCGCGCAAGGGCAAGGACTACGGCTGGCCGACCATCGCCTACGGCATCGAATATCGCGGCGGACCGATCACCGGCGACATCACCGCGCAGGCCGGCATGGAGCAGCCGCTCTACTACTGGGATCCGGTAATCGCGCCGAGCGGCATGGCGTTCTACACCGGTAGTCTGTTTCCCGCCTGGAAAGGCAGTCTGTTCGTCGGGGGCCATGGCAGCCAGCAACTGGTGCGTGTGGCGCTCGAAGGCGAAAAGATCGTCGGCGAAGAGTGGCTGCTGCGCGATCTCCAGCCGGCGCGCGAACGGATTCGTGACGTCCGCCAGGGACCCGACGGCGCGATCTATTTCCTGACCAACAGCCCGCAGGGACGGCTGATGAAGCTGGTGCCTAAGAAGTGAAGTAGCGGTGTAATTGAGAATTAGGAATTAGGAATTAGGAATTAGGAATTAGGAATTGGGAATGACGGCAAAAAGATCGGTGCGGACCTACCGAGCCGCAGTGACCGCGACGATGGTCGTCACTCTCACCGGCGTGTTGCTCGCGCAGCCGCCGGCGGGCCGAGGCGGCCAGGGTCGAGGGGGTGGTCAGGCGCCGGGCGGACGAGGCGGCCAGCCGACGGAGGTAGGCCCACCGCCGGCGGCGGTGGTCGGCGGCATTCCCAATCTGGCCGGCACCTGGGACGGCGGCGGACGCGCGCGGCCGGTCAACAGCGAGAACGTCCCCTGGGTCAAAGGCAAGAACTTCCCCGAGCTGAACGAGCGCGGCCTGGCCTTCGTGAAGATCTTCGACGAGGCGACCGCGCCCAAGTACGACTGTTTCCCGTCGACGTCGCCGGCGATTCAGTACGACCCGTACATGATGGAAGTGGTGCAGTGGCCGGACCGGGTGCTGATTCGCTACGAAAAAGACGACCAGCTGCGCACCGTCTGGATGGACGGCCGCAAGCCTGGCGTACTCGACTTCAGCGTTCAGGGGTTCTCGGTCGGCCGCTACGAAGGGAACGCGCTCCTGGTCGAGACGACCCATTTCACGTTCGACATCACGGGGTTCGACGACTACAACGGCATTCCCTCGTCGCAGCAGAAAAAAGTCCGTGAACGCTATTGGCGCGATGGCCACGATCTGCGCGTCACGGTGTCGGTCGAGGACCCGATGTTCCTGCGAAAGCCGGCGGAATACACGACGCGCTGGATTGCCGCGCCGCAAGGGGCCAGGCTGGCCCCGTTTGAATGCGACCCTGAATCGGCGCGCGCGTCGATCAAGTTCTTACCGCCCAAGTACAAGTAGGCAGAGGACGCAGAGGGAGCAAAGGACGCCGAGATGAACAAGCGAGGGACCGGCATGAAAGCGCAGCGTTATGTGATCGGTATCGCGTCCGCCACGGCGCTGGCCCTGGCGTTCACCGCGGCATCCGCGATCGCTCACCACTCGAACGCGCCGTTCTACGATTCGACGAAGAAAGTCGAGACGCAGGGCAAGATCACCAAGTTCGTGTTCATGAACCCGCACGCGTTCCTGCACCTCGATGGCCCCGACGCCGCCGGTACCGTCGTCAGCTGGCAGATCGAGCTGGGTGCGCCGATTTCGCTGCGCCGCACGGGATGGACGCCGGACACCCTGAAGATCGGCATGGAGCTCAAAGTGGCCGGCTCGCCATCACGCGCCGAAGGAACCTACGGCATGTGCTGCGTCCGCATGACCCTGCCCGACGGCAGTCCCATCACGCCGGGCGGACGCGTCCAGGAAGAAAACGTCCCTCGCTGAGGAGTTTCTAACCCGTTCGGCCGCTTTCAGTTTTGTCGCTGGAGGCGACTCGCGTTCTTCAACCAGACCGAAATTGCGTGCCGTTTCGATCGGCACATCGCTTGCCTGCTCATCCCCCCGCCCCCCGTATCGGAGGAGCTATGCGCAGCGTCTCGCTCGTCGTGCTTGCCGTCTGCTTCGCCGCAAGCCCGTTACGCGCCGAGGACCAGTGGGGGTTCAGCGTCGGCCTTACGCCCACCTGGCAGACCGGGGCACCCGTCAAACATCTGTTCGCCGCCGATGACATCCAGATGCACGGCTCCGAAGTCCGCTTTGGTGTCGTGCGTGGCGATCTGTACGGAGGCGACTGGGGGTTCTCGTTCGTCGACAAGTCGATTGACGAAGACTCGACGGTCCTGGTCAACGCCGCCGTCTGCGACTTCGGACCATGCGGCACGTTCTACCGCTCGCTGCCGCAAACACGATTGACCGGCGTCGAGTTCCATCAGTTCCGGCCGTTCATGACGTGGCGCGATCGGGTTCAAATCGGCATGGTCGGAGCGGTCGGCGTCGGCTGGCTTCGCGGCACCGCCGACAAACGCACGACGTCGGCGCTGGGGGGCGTGGAATCACACGTGGTGACCGCCGACGAGCTGTTTCCGCCAAGTGCCAGCGTGGTGCCGCTGATGAAGCTGGAACTTGCCGCGACCGGCATCCTTGCTCCGGGCCTGAAGGTCCGCGTCGGCGGCGGATTCAGCATGCCGGGGTATCACACCTTCGGCATCACCGCCTCGTATCTCGTTCCGAAACGTTGAGATGCGCCTATTGGTGAGGATCGACCGTCGAGCCGATAAGCAACCGGGGGCTCCTAGCATGAGGTCGATCTTCACCCGCCGGAATGACTCGGCGCGGTTCAGCACCAGCTGGCGCGGCTACAACCGCGCCGAGGTCGACGAATTCGTCCGTCAGACCGAGATCGACCGCCAGCGCCTGCAGGAAGACCTGGCGCAACTCACCGCGGTGATGGCCACATCGGGCGGCGAACGACGGGAGCTCGAACGTCTGGCAGCGGTGCGCCGGGAAGTCGCCAGCTGCCTCGAGACCAGCATCGGCGCGCTGCGCACGGCAACCGGGCTGCTTGGCGGAGGAGCGACCACGCCGCCGCAGATCCGTCCTCCAGCGCCGGCCACGCCCCCAGAACCGGCGCCCATCCGCGTCGACCACCTGATGGCATCGCTGCGTTTACTCGAGGCGCCGGCACCGCCACCACGATCGCTGCCAGCACTTCCGAAATGGCGCACGCCCTCGCTGCGGAACTGGCGGACATTGTCGCTGCCGAACTGGACGGTCCTGCGAAGCAGGCCCGTTGTCGCCGGCGGCGGGTTGGCGGCAGTGCTGCTGTTCGCAGGCTTCATGTATCAGAACGAGCCCAGCGCCAACGAGATGCCGCAGGCGCCAGTCACCGCGGTTAAGGACGTTCCGCAGGTCGAGCAGGTTGCGCCGGCCCCAGTTCCCGTCGAAGACGCGGTGCCAGCGGCGCCCATCGCCGAACGGGTCGACGGCCTCGTGCTGACCTTGACCGCCCGCCGCAACACGTGGATCGGCACGACGCTCGACGGCGGACAGCGCCTCGAGCGGCTGCTGCACGCAAACGAAACAATCATGCTGCGCGCCACCAACGAGGCCATCCTGCGCGTGGGCGATGCCACGGCGCTGTCCGTCCTGATCAACAACCAGCCGACCCGTCCGCTCGGCACGACCGGTCAGGTCGTGACGACGCGAATCACCAGCGCGAACTACAAGAATCTCCTGCTCAACTGAGCCCGGGCTGCTCCTGGACCATCGCCGGGTCCAAAAGGACCCGGCCTACGCGACAGCGCCGGGATTGATCGCATAATGCCCTCCTTATGCGCGCTGAGACCCTCGACGTACTCCGGTGCCCGTACTGCGGGGGTCGCCTCGAGCTCGTCACTTCGTCATTTCACCGCGTTCTGTCCGGAGAGATTGTCGACGGCGTCATCGCCTGCCATTGCTGCGTCTTCCCGGTGATCGACGGCATCGCCGTCATGCACCTCAACGAGCCGGGACCGGCGGCCAAAGATCAGATCGAGGCCGGCCGGCCGGATCTGGCACGCCGGGCGATGCTCAACCTTCAAGGCGAGTATGTCGGCCGCTTCGAAGAAGCCGCCGCCTCACCCTCGTCGACCTACAGCGACACGCTGGCCGCACTCGGCCCAGCCTATGAAAGCGGCTACTTCCTCTATCGCTTCTCCGATCCGGGCTACGTCATCGCCTACCCGCTGCTCCGGGCGATTGCGCGCACGGTGCTCGAGGGTGGACGGGCGATCGATCTGTGCGGCGGGTCGGGACACCTGACGCGGGCGCTGATGGATCTGTCTTCGACGCCGCCGGTGCTCGCCGATCTGTACTACGCGAAGTTATGGCTGGCACGCCGTTTCACCGCGCCGGGCTGCGAGGCGATCTGCTGCGACGGCAACTCGCCGTTGCCGTTTGCGCGGGGCGCCTTCCGCTTCGCGATGTGCGCCGATGCCTTCATGTTCATCTGGACCAAGCGGCAGTTCGTGCAGGAGATGCTGCGGGTGGTCGACGATGGACGAAACGGTCAGGCGGCGGCGATCACGCACACCCACAACCAGCTGCAGTGGAGTCCGTCGCTCGGACAGCCGCTGCCGCCAGCGGGCTACCTCGACCTGTTCGAGTCGATGCCGGCCACCCTGTTCAGTGAAATCGCGCTGTTCGCCGACGTGCTGCGCGGCGGACCGCTCGACCTGTCGCGACGCGATTCGCAGGAAGCGCTCGATGCGGATCCGGCGCTGATGATCGTCTCGTCGAGCAACCCACGGGTCTTCGCGCCGCATCCGCTGGATGTCACCGTCGGTCAGCCTGGCGAGCTCCGGATCAACCCGTTGTACGCCGTCGAGGAAGTTGATACCGGCGTGAAGCTGCGGCTCGCGTTCCCGGATCCCGACTACGAATCGGAGTTCGGCGCCTGCCGTCAATATCTGCCCGAGGCCGTGGCGATTGATCGCGCGTCGCTGACGGCGCTGGCCGCCGGCCGGCTCACCGCCGACCTCGAAGCGCTCGTTCGCCGTCGCGTCATTCTCGACCTGCCGCGGCGGTATTATTAGCGCCGACGCCGCATGACAGCCGTTCAACGCAGCGAGTTGAGGTAATCGATGATCCGCACAACTATCCCGTCGGTCGGTGGCGCGCTGCTGGTCGTGGCGATGGTCTCGGCTCAGGGACCGACGCCGGCGGCGCCGATGCCGGAGGTTCTCAAGACCTATCCGCCGGTCACGGCAGAGCGATTGAAGCGGCCGGAGCCTCAGAACTGGCTGATGATTCGCGGCACCTACGACGGATGGGGCTACAGCCCGCTCGATCATCTCACCCCGGCCAATGTCGGCAACCTCGTGCCGATCTGGATGATGGCGACCGGCATGGATCGCGGGCACGAGGCGGCGCCGCTCGTCAACAACGGCGTGATGTTCATCTCGACGCCGGGCAACCAGGTCATCGCGATTGACGCACGCTCGGGCCGCCTGCTGTGGCGGTATCGCAATCCGCCGCCGCCCAACCTGATCAATCTGCATCCGACGAACCGCGGCGTCGCGCTGTATGCCGACAAGGTATTTTTCGCGCGCGCCGAAGCGGTCCTCGTCGCGCTCGATGCGCGCAGCGGCAAAGAGGTCTGGTCGGCCACGGTCGAAGACAATCGCAAGGGCTATTACATCTCGCTCGCCCCGCTCGTCGCCGATGGCAAGGTCCTCGTCGGGGCGTCGGGCGGTGAGCTCGGGGTGCGCGGCTTTGTCGCGGCGTACGACGTCGAGACCGGCAAGCAGCTGTGGCGCACGTTCACCGTTCCGGCGCCAGGCGAACCAGGCAGCGAGACGTGGCCGGCGGGCGGCGAGCAGTGGAAGACCGGGGGCGGCTCGGTCTGGGTGACCGGCAATTACGATCCGGAAACCAATCTGGCGTACTTCGGCACCGGCAACGGCGGCCCGTGGATGGGCGATCAACGGCCCGGCGACAACCTCTACACCGCGTCGACGATTGCCATCGATGTGGCGAGCGGAGCGATCAAGGGCCATCACCAGTACAGCCCCAACGAATCATGGGACTGGGACGAGGTGTCGCCGCCGATCCTCGTGGACTACACGCGGGGCGGACGGACGGTCAGAGGACTGATCGACGTCGCGCGCAACGGCTACCTCTGGTTTCTCGAACGCACCTCCGGACCGATCAGGTTCGTCGACGCACAGCCGTATGTGAAGCAGAACGTGTTTCGCGGCGTCGATCCGAAGACCGGCCGGCCGGACGTCGATCCCGAGCGCAAACCTGGCACCGGCAAGACCGCATCGTTCTGCCCGTCCATCTGGGGTGGCAAGAACTGGCCGCCGATTGCGTTCAGTCCGCGCACCCGGTTGATCTACATTCCGGCGAACGAGAATCTGTGCGGCACGATCACCGGACAGGACGTCCGCTACGTGTCGGGCGCGGCGTTCGTGGGGGCGACGACGACCATCCAGGCGCAGCCGGGCGCGGATCATTTTGGCGAAGTGCAGGCGTGGAACGTCGACACCGGCCGCCGGGTGTGGACGCACAACTACCCGACGTCGCCCAATTGGGGGCCGATGCTGGCGACGGCAGGCGGTCTCGTGTTCTCGGGCGGCACCAACGACCGCCAGTTTCATGCCTTCGACGCGTCGAGCGGCAAGCTGCTCTGGCAGTTTCCGACTTCATCGGGCATCATCGGCCAGCCGTCCACCTTCATGATTGACGGTCGGCAGTACGTGGCCGTCCAGTCCGGCTGGGGGATTGATTCACGCGCGATGCAGGCCCGGCTGAATGCGATGTTCCCGGGCCAGTACCCGGAAGTCCCGGAGGGCGGATCCGTCTGGGTGTTTGGGCTCAAATGATTCGGGGCTCGCGGCCGGGGCTGAAGCGCTTTTGGAGGCGGCGATGTGTAACACGGTGCGCGTGAGTATTCTGGCGCTCGTCGTCTCAGCCGTCCCGTCCGCCGCGCAGGAACCGGCAACCTTGGGACTGTGGCGAGCGGCCGAGCTCGCCGAACGCGATGCGGCGCTTTCGAAACGAATCGGCGCCGACCACTCAGCCCGCGAGACGCTGGCCGACTACAAGAGCCACCGCTTTCGTCTGCTGCGGCGCGACGCCGATGGATTCCCCGAACAGCACGACGCCATTGTCGACGTCGTCTTCGTGCAAAGCGGCGAAGGGACACTTGTGGTCGGCGGGACGATGACCGGGCGCAAAGCGGGCAGCGGCCCGGGCGAATATGTCGGCATCGGGATCGATGGCGGCGAACGGCGTACGCTCGGCGCCGGCGATGTCGTGCACATCCCGGCAAGAGTGCCGCATCGCTTCCTCGTGCCGGCCGGGAAGCACATCACCTACGTGCTCGTGAAGTTTCCAGCCTCCTGATCGACGCTCCTGCACCACAGAACCGCCAGAACAACCGGTTCGAACGTCAATACCTATGAGGTGGGTGCCGGACCGGCACCAACCCGTCAGTAATCGACGGGGTCGAAGACAAGATCGCCCCACGCGGGACCATGCGCTACTCTGAGTCGATGCGCCGGCTTCTGAGGCGACCGACGAACCGGTGGGAGTGGGTCGCCTTCACGCTCGTGATGGGGTTGCTGGCCGGCGTGGTCATCACCGTCTGGTGGCTCGGGCGGTACACCGTCGCGGTCAGCCGGCTCCGACGCGGCGTCGGCGACACGGTGTTCTACTCCGCGGACGGCCGGCCCTGGTTCCGGCTCGACGAACAACGCCGGGACGTGCCGCTCGCTGACATCGCGCGCGATCTGCAACAGGCGGTCATCGCCATCGAAGATCACCGCTTCTCGTACCATCCCGGCATCGACCCGATCGGCATCGGCCGCGCGGTCTGGCGCGACCTCCGCGGCGGACGGCGCGAAGGCGGCAGCACCCTGACCCAGCAGCTGGCGCGCACGCTCTTCCTCTCCAACGTCCGGACCTACGGACGCAAGGCGAAGGAAGCCGCCATCGCGTTGATGATCGAAGCGCAGCTCTCCAAGTCGGACATCCTCGAGCTCTACCTGAATCGGATGTACCTGAGCGCGGGCGTCTACGGCGTCGAAGCGATGTCGCAGCATCTGTATCGGAAGCCGGCCAAGAACGTCACGCTGGCCGAAGCCGCGCTGATCGCCGGACTGCTGCAGGCGCCGGCCACCCTGTCGCCGTGGAACAACTACGAGGGCGCGCTCGAGCGCAGTCACGTCGTGTTGAAGCGCATGAGCGAGCTCGAATTCATCACGCCGGCCCAGGCAGCGGCCGCGCGGGCGGTCCGGCCGCGCATCCAGCCGTACCGGTCGCCGGTCGACCCACGTGGCGCCTGGGCCAAGGACTATCTGCGTCAGCAGTTCCGCCGGGAGTTCGGCGGCGATCATCCACCGGACTGGCAGGTGCGAACCACGTTCAGAACCAATCTGCAGGATGCCGCGGAGCGGTCGGTCTCGGCGGGCGTGCAGCGCCTGAACCGCCGCAATCTCGAGGTGGCCCTGGTGGCCGTCGATCCCCGCACCGGCGACGTGCTCGCGCTCGTCGGCGGCGCAGACTACCGGCGCAGCACGTTCAACCGGGCCACCAGGTCACGTCGCCAACCTGGATCGGCCTTCAAGCCGTTCGTCTTCGCCGCGGCACTGGCCCGTGGCTATTCGCCAGTGTCGGTACTGACGGATCTCGACAGCGTCGGCGCGCCCGAAGATCCCGAATGGCGCCCGCGCAGCGTCACGCATGACGGCAGCGACCAGGATCAGATTACGCTCCGCAAAGCGCTCGCCGAATCCAACAACGCGGCGGCCGCGCTGCTGCAACAACGTCTGGGAAGCCGCGAGGTGCTGCACGTCGCCGCCAACGTGGGTCTGCACGATCTGCCCGACGTCCCGTCGCTCGCGCTCGGCAGCGGCCTGGTGTCGCCGCTGGAACTGGCGGCGGCGTACACGGTCTTCCCCGGCGGCGGCGAGTACGTCCAGCCGCGCGGCATCGTGACGGTCGTCGACGCCGACCGCTCGACGGTCCTCAGCCGTCAGGTGGAACGGGTGCGCGCGCTCAGTCCGCCCGTCGCGTTCCAGATGGTGACCATGCTGCGCGAAGTCGTCGATTCGGGAACGGCGGCCGGCGCGCGGGGACTCGGGGTCGACGGCCCGATTGGCGGCAAGACGGGAACCACGGACGGTTATCACGACGCATGGTTCGTCGGCTTCTCGTCCTCGGTGGTCGCGGCGGTCTGGGTCGGATTCGATCAGCCGGCGCCGATCGGACGCGAGGCCTACGCAGCGCGGATCGCCATGCCGATCTGGGCCGACTTCATGAAGCGGGCCGGCGCGACGATGCCCGCGAAGGAGTTTCCGATTCCGGCGGACCTGCAGCGCGAGGAACTGTGCCGCGAGTCACATCTGAAGCCGCTCGAAGGCTGCCCGGTCTACATCGAGTACTTCAAGGACGGCGACGACGTGCCCTCGCGGCTGTGCCCGATTCACCGCGGGTCGCTCAAGGAAGCCGCGACGCGCGCGGTGCAGGGCATCCTGCGCGGACTGGGCCGGAGCATCTCAGAAATCTTCCGCCGCCAGTAGGGCGCGTCCGCAGGGCGGACCTCTTAGGTCCGCCTGGTAAGCCGTACGTAGGGCGGACCTCTTAGGTCCGCCGTTGCACGACACGCGCGCCGGCGATACATTGGCGCGCACACTTATGACCAGGTGGCTCTGGGCCTTCGCGCTCGTCGCGCTGTCGCTGCTGTGGACGCCTTCGGGCCAGGCGCAGCAGACGTCGCTGGATCGGTATGTGTACGCGCCCGATCCGACCTATCGCTGGCAGCTGGTGCACACCGCCCACGGCGACGGCTATCAGGCATTCGTCCTCGAGCTCACCTCGCAATCCTGGCGGTCCGCCGTCGAGGTCGATCGCCCGGTCTGGAAACATTGGCTGACCATCGTCCGGCCGCTCGAGGTCACCTCGGACACCGCGATGCTGTTCATCGGCGCCGGCAGCAACAACGATCCGGCACCGAAAGCCGCCGAGCCGCGCACCATTCGCTTCGCGCTCGAATCCAGGACGGTCGTCGCCGACCTCGGGATGGTGCCGAATCAGCCGCTGACGTTCCGGGATTCCCGGGACAAGCCGCGCTCCGAAGATGACCTGATCGCGTATACGCGCGTGAAGCACTTCGCCACTCGAGACGACACCTGGCTGGTCCGGCTGCCGATGGTAAAGAGCGGCGTGCGCGCGATGGATGCCGTGCAGGAATTCATGGCCAGCGCCGATGGCGGCCGCCTGACCATCAACCGGTTCGTGGTCTCGGGCGGGTCGAAGCGGGGCTGGACCACCTGGCTGGTCGGCGCCGTCGACAAGCGAGTCGTGGCGATCCTGCCGACCGTGATCGATGCCCTCAACTCCGAATCGATCACCCGGCATCATTTCGAGGCGATGGGATTCTTTTCGTCGGCGCTCGACGACTACGTGAACCACGGTCTCTTCCCGCACAAGATCGGCACCCCTGAGTACCGGGCGGTGCTCGACGTCGAAGATCCGTACGTCTACCGGCATCGCGATCAGCTGAAGATGCCGAAATTTCTCGTCCACGCCTCGGGCGATCAGTTTTTCCTGCCCGACAACTCTCGCTTCTACTTCGGCGATCTGCCGGGCGAGAAGTACTTGCGGTATGTCCCGAATGCGCGGCACAACCTCGCCGGCTCCGATGCGCGTGACAGCATGCTGGCGTTCTACCAGGCGGTGCTCGCGAACCGGGCCAGGCCCCGGTTCTCGTGGACCAAGGAACCGGATGGCGCGCTGCGGGTCACCGTCGTCGACCAGCCGCGCGAGGTCAGGGTCTGGCAGGCGCACAACCCCCAGGCGCGCGATTTCAGAGTCGATTCAATCGGTGAAGCTTATCAGGCGACTTCACTCGCCCCCGACGCGTCAGGTGTCTACCTGGCGCGCCCGTCAAAACCGGATCAGGGCTTCACGGCGTTTTTCGTGGAGCTGGTCTACGAGAGCAGCGGCAGTGTCCCTTTCAAGTTCACCACCGAGGTGAGCGTCCTGCCCGACGTCCTGCCATTCAAGTGGGACGACGCGAAGCTTAAATATCCGCTGAAGTAAGCGCCGTCGTTACAGAACGACCCGCACGCCGGTCGGCGGTTGCGGAACCAACAACGGGTAGAGGAACCGTGCGCCGGCGATGTCGTCGGCATCGAGCGTCCGGTTCCGGGTATTGCACGACGAGGTCGACGGGTACATCGTCGCGTCGGACGACGCGGAATGCCCGAGGCCGAGTGCGTGGCCGAACTCGTGCGCGGCGATGTCTTCGATGTAGAACCCGCTGGCGCAGCCGGTGGTCCCCGAGAAGAACGTGAACGCACCGTCCCAGAACACGATGTCGGCATCGACGATTCGCGAGCCGCTCGACCACCAGTAGGCCGTGGCAATCGCCGAACCGCTCGAAGCGTTGCGGAACAGGACGAGATTGACCCCGTCGAAGGTGTTGGTGGTTTGCGTGCTCGAGCCCGAAAACACGAATCGAAAGGCCCCGGACTGCTGCAGCCACGTGTCGGCGCCGGCTCTGACTGCCGCCTCCGCCAGCGGGGCAGCCAGGTCCAGGTTGGCCGCGTTCACGACGTACGGCGTCTGCGGCTGGCTCCAGGTCGGCCCATTCGCAACATAGGCCATCGGGTCGTCGGAGGACAGTGTCGCTGCGGCGAGCAGGGCGGCGAACGTCGCGAGAGCAGGTCTCATCAAGCGCCTCGAATCTACCGGACACCGGCCGCGGTCTCGCGGCGGATCTCATCGAGTGTGACCATGCTGCCTGACACACGGTTGGACGCGTCGAGCTTCAGCAGACCCTGCCCGCGCAGATGCGGGGTGAACGTCCCGCGAGGGGTTTGTCGCAGGTAGAAGACGGCGCGCTCGCCTGGCGCGAAGGACACTTGATCCGACACGCGCAGGGTAATCTCGCCGATCGTGCCGCCCTCGACTTCGACGTCGACGGAAGGCATCGCCTGACCTTTCAGCGTTTCGTCGACCGCGACGCGTACCACGGACACGATGAGCCGATCGCCGAATTCGTTGACCTGCCAGGCCGGCGCGACCGTCGCGACGCGACCGATCACGACCCGCTCGGCCCCGCGTGCCCGCTCCGCGAAAGGAACCGGAGTTGCCTGATTGGCGTTGATCTGGACGCCCAGGAGGGCGGCGAAGAGACACGCGACGAGATGTGGCCGACGGCTGGGCATTTCTGGGAAATGGTCAATAAGGGTGCCGTCGCGCCGTCGAACCTCGCTTCGCGCGCAATGAGTTGTTGCACAGACACTTGGCGTCGTCCGATCGCCTGACGGACGCCGGTCGCACTGCAGCGGCTGTCCAAGAATTGAGATCGACCTCACGAAAACAGCGCCTGCCTGTACGCTTGTCTGGTGCCGCTTGCGTTCCTCGCGTTCCTGCTGTTCGTGATCCTTGCGGCGATCGCGCTGACGCCGCTTTCGCTCATTCAGCGCTACCGAATGGGGACGGCCCGACGGCGCGCACGAGGCTGGGTCGCCACGATCAATGCGCTCGGCC
The DNA here is from genome assembly GCA_963728825.1 of uncultured Acidobacteriota bacterium. Taxonomy (GTDB): domain Bacteria; phylum Acidobacteriota; class Vicinamibacteria; order Vicinamibacterales; family CAVVIG01; genus CAVREM01. Next base: position 151,846 of record CAVSLA010000002.1, on the reverse strand, counting down.
TGGCACTCTCGACGGCGTTGTTTCTGGCAGGTGCGGCGGTCACCGCGATCTGGGTGCCGAATGCGCTCGTATCAGCCATCGCCGGATTGGTTGGGGGATGTCTGCTCGGGCTCGCCGGACTCGCGCTGACTCGCTGGGAATGGCTGCCAGGCTCGCTCTACTACACGCCCAACCGCTGGCTCGTCCTCACGATCACGCTCGTGGTCACGGCCAGATTGCTGTTCGGATTCTGGCGAAGCTGGAACGCCTGGCGAACGACGGCCGACTACGCGACGTGGGCTGCCGCGTCCGGTGCAGCAGGCTCGCTGGCCGCCGGCGCGGTCGTGCTCGGGTACTATCTGACGTATTGGCTCGGCGTGCGCCGCCACCTGCGGCGCGTCTCCTCAGCGCGATAGTCCCACCTGCCCTTACTTCTTGTCTGCGATTGATGGATGCACGTAGCCTGCGGTCAACACGCGCTGCGATGGCCGGAAGCTCAGATAGTCGACGTGATCGGGAATGTTCGTCCAGCCATGCGGCACGCCCGCCGGAATGATGATGATGTCGCCGACCTTGACGTCCCGCAGCACGACATCCGAACCCACGATCGAACCGCTGCACGACGGTCCGTTCAGCGTCGTCGTCACTGCCGCGTCCGGCGCCGATTTCCTGCCGTTGACGACGCGTCCACCGGTGACCATGGTACCGGCGCCGGAAATGATGTAGTAGCCCTCGGTCTGCGAGTCGTGATACAAGCCGGTCGGAGTTCCCGCCGGCGGCGGCGTTGCGGCCTTGTCGCCGCACGGCTCTGCCGGTGCTGCCGCCGCGCCACCACGACCTCCGCCACCACCAGCCGCGCCAGCTCCCGCCGCACCGCCCCCGGCGCGTCCCGCAGCAGCGGCACCTCCCCCGCCGGCGCCGCGCGCACCACCGGTCGGACCACGGTGGATGACGCCGACCGCGAAGTTCTCGTGGCCGATATCGAGCACGCGGATCGTGCGATCGGTGCCGGTCTGTTTGTTGACGAGGTCGACTTCTTCCTTGGTGATATAGGTTGCCGCTTTGTTCTGTGCGTGGATGGCCGGCACCGAGAGCAACGCCGCGCCGATGGTGAACAGGATGATCTTCCGCATGGTGTTCTCCTTCACTCGCGCCGGCACGCCGCGCCGGTACTGGAGTGAGACGTTATTGCGGTCCCGCATGTGAGTCAACCTGTGCACCGGCGGCGGTGCACGCGCCGAATGCACGGCGTTTGCTGTTCTTCTACCCTGGCCGGACACTCAGGCCGTTTTGCTCGTGTTGCGGGTTCCGCCGATGCCAGAACCGTCATCGGGCGGTCAAGTTCGTATTGCAATGAGGTGCAACATGCTCCGTCACATCGCCGCCGCCCTCGTCGTTGTTTGCGTGAGTCCGGTGCCGGGATTCGCACAGGATGCCATGTTCACGGTGACCGCTGCGTCGGCCGATGTCTACCAGTCGCCAAGCACAGGCAGTCCGGTGATCGGCCGCGCCGTGCGCGGGACCGCGCATCCGGTCACACGTGAGCTGGGCAGCTGGGTGCGGATCTCGTGGCCCGCCGCGGCCGACGGCGTCGGTTTCCTGCACATCACCATGGGCCGTGTCGCCAACGGCGCCACGCCGCAAGAGGTGCGCGCCGTCGCCGGCGACGCGGTACGGGCGTTGCCTGAGACGGCCGCCGCGCCATCTACGTCAGCCGGGACCGTGGATCGGTCGATCAACGCCAGACGTCCGGCCTATGTCACGCCGGTTCCTCATGTGTTCGGCGTCGGCGGCAGCCTCGTGACCGGATCACCGGTCGGCTACGGTCTGACGGCCCGCACCTGGCGAATGAACCGCCTCGGCGTCCGCCTCGACATCTCACGACACGCGATGGATTCGACGTCGACGACGCGGGTCAGCTCGACGCAGCTCGAGCCAAGCGTGCTGTTCGCGCTGACGGACCACGTCTCGAACTACTTCTGGCTTCGCCCCTACGTCGGCACTGGGGTGAGCTTTCGACACCAGACGCTGCGGAGCTCGCTGGCTGAAGCCGGCCTCAGCACCTCCGACAACTCCATGGGCTTCCAGGCGTTCGTCGGCAGCGAGATGACCGTCGCGAGCGCGCCACAGTTCGCGCTCAGTGCCGACGTCGGCTACCGGTCGCAGCGCTCGGCGTTCGGCGCCTTCGAAGTCGGCGGCTTCGACGTGACGATGGCCGCGCATTGGTACATCAGGTAGCAGGCGATCGCATGCGGTTGATTGTCGGGCCGATCGTCGGCGCGATCGCACTCGCCGCGCTGGTGCACGAGGGGCTCGCCGCTCAGGATCGAGCTCGGGCGTCGGCGTCGGTGCTGTCGGAGCACCATCTCGAGGCGATGAAGTCGATGACCGCGCAGCAGCAGGCCGAGCTGCTGCTCGAGCGCTCGATCAACCGCTATCGCGGTGCCAACGAAGAAATCCTGGCAAGAGCTCCTGGCTGGCTGGGCGCGATTCGGTCGACGTCCCGGCTCGAGTCGTTGTTCAGGATGGCGATCAACGCGGATGACATGGGCGTGCGGGTCGCGGCGATCGAAATCAACGTCGCGGCGCGCGGCCTGGCGCGCAACCCTGCCAGCATCGATCGTCTGGAGTCGGATGCGAGGACAGGGGCGCAGGGGCCGCGGGCCAACGCGCTCTGGGATATCGGACTGCTCGGCAACCGCGGCGTGCAGCCGGATCGGGCCTTCGAGATTATCCAAAGCGCCCTCAACGATCCGAACGAGAACATTCGATACTGGGCGGTCGAGGGCCTGGCGTTTCTCGGCACCGATGCGGTGATCGAGCCGCTGCTCGCGATCCTCCATGACGATCGGTCCGCCATGATTCGGGAGCGCGCCGCGTGCAGCCTGGCGCAGTCCGGCATGCTGACCGAGCGGCAGCGTCGTCAGGCCGTGCCGAGGCTCCTCGACTACGCCGAAGACTACTCGCTCGACGACCAGACGCGCGGCTGGGTGTTCCAGGCGTTGCGCGACATCACCGGCCAGACCCTCCCGCCGGACCCGTCGACCTGGCGTCTCTGGCATCAGCGCGCGCGATAGAAACGGTCAGCGCCAGCGCGACACCTGCCAGCACCAGGACGGCGCCGACCGCCGTCACCATCGTCGGGCGTTCGCCAAGGAACACGAAGCCAAGGCCCAGGGCGATGGCAGGTGTAAACACGCTGATGAAGCTCAGGCTCGTGACGCTCCACGTCTTCAACAGACTGAAGTACACCAGAAAGCTCACGACGCTCCCGACGACTGCGAGATAGGCGATTGCGGCGAGGGTCTGTCCATCGCGCGGGAGCTGAAGCCGCTCGCCCGCCGCGATCGCGGCGATCGCAAGGACAGCGGCACCGACGAGCATCGACGGCCCGTTCAGGGCAGCGGGGTGGAGCGCCCCGCCGTGAAGCTTCGACACGACACCGGCTGCGGCAGCGCAGACCGCCGCGAGCACGACTGCCGCCATCGGCAGCGCCTTGGTCGGATCGAGCCGGAGATGGTCGGCAAACAAGGCGATGACGCCGAAGAACGCCAGCAGCGTGCCGGTGAGCTTCCGTGAGGTGATCCGCTCGTCAGGGACGTAGACGTGCGCGACGCCGATCGTGATGAGCGGCAGCGTCGCAAACAGGATCGCGGTCAGTCCGCTGTCGATGTACTGCTCACTCCAGTAGATCAGACCGTAGTCGGCCCCGAAGAGCACGACACCGACAAAGAGGACGAGCCGCACTTCGGCACGACCGCGTGGCCACCTGGCGCCGGCCAGCGGGACAATCGCCGCGCACAGCGCTCCCGCGGCCAGGAACCGGATCGCCGCCACGGTGAACGGTCCGAGGCCGCCGTATCCCACCTTGATGACCAGCCACGTGGAGCCCCAGATGATGCAAAGCAGCGCGTAGAGGGCGACTTTCGAACTGTGCGACATCGTTTTGGAGACTCGAGCCGCCCACGGCGCGCCCGATAATCAATTATATGAGTGCCATCCTGCGCTACTCTGGAGACCGTGGCCGATCCGCGAGAGCACTCGGATTCAGCAGTCAAGGAGCGCACCGACACCAAGCAGCAGGAACCGACCCTCTATAAAGTCGTGCTGCTGAACGACGACTACACCACGATGGCGTTCGTGATCGAAGTCCTGGAGAACGTGTTCCAGAAATCGCCGGCCGAAGCGTATCGCATCATGATGCACGTGCACCTCAACGGGCGGGGCATCGCAGGCGTGTATCCTTGGGAAGTGGCCGAGACGAAAGCCGACGCGGTGCAGTCGCTGGCACGCACCGCCGGCTTCCCGTTGAAGGCCGTCGTCGAGGAAGCCTGACGTCCAACGCCCAGAGCCTGAACATGTTCTCAACATCCGTCGAAGCGATTCTCCACATTGCCTACCGCGAGGCGGTCTCGCGCCGCCACGCGTATCTGACGCTGGAACATCTGTTGTACGCCCTGCTGCACGATGTCGACGGCGAGCGGATCCTGACTGCGTGCGGCGCCGATCTGGCGGAGCTCCGGCGGCAACTGAACGACTACCTGGACGAATCGATCGAGCACGTCGCCCGCGGCCGCGACCGCGAGCCCGAGCAGACGGCGGCGTTCCAACGCGTCCTGCAGACCGCGGTCGTCCACGTGCAAAGCGCGCAGCGCGACGAAGCCCACGTCGGCGATGTGCTGGCGGCCATCCTGCAGCAGCCGAAGTCGCACGCGGCCATCCTGCTGGCGCAGCAGGGCGTGACCCGGCTCGATGTGCTCGAGTACATCTCGCACGGCATCACGAAAGGGCCGCTGGTCACGCCCGGTGCGCCGTCACCGGCTGAGGGGGTTGCGCCGGAAGAGCGCTCGGGTACGTCGCCCGATCCGCTGTCGGCGTACTGCGACAACTTGACGGCGCGGGCACGCGAGGGCCGGCTCGATCCGCTGATCGGCCGCACCGCCGAGCTGCAGCGGACCATCGAGGTGCTGTCGCGCCGCCGCAAGAACAACCCGGTCTTCGTCGGCGATGCCGGCGTCGGCAAGACGGCGATGGCCGAAGGGCTCGCCACGCGGCTGCTCGGCGACGACGTCCCCGAAACACTGAAGGACGTCGAGATTTTCGCGCTCGACACCGGCGGGCTGCTGGCCGGCACGCGATTCCGCGGCGACTTCGAGGAACGGTTCAAGGCGGTGGTCAAGGCGCTGTCGTCGCGGCCACGGCCGATTCTGTTCATCGACGAGATCCACTCGACGGTCGGCGCCGGCGCCGTCACCGGCGGCACGATGGATCTGGCGACGATGATGAAGCCGCTGCTCACCGGCGGCGATCTCCGCATCATCGGCTCGACGACGTTCGAGGAATTCAAGCAGATCGAAAAAGATCGAGCGCTGGCCAGGCGCCTGCAGAAAATCGTCATCGACGAGCCGTCGACCGAAGAAACCGTGCGGATTCTCGCCGGCCTGCGCAGCCGCTACGAGGAGCATCATCGCGTCAAGTACGCCGATGCGGCGCTCGAGGCGGCCGCCAAGCTAGCGGCACGCCATCTGCGCGAGGTGCGGCTCCCTGACAGTGCCATCGACCTGATCGACGAGGCGGGTGCGGTCGTTCGGCTCAAGAGTCCGGCCGCGCCCGACACCTTGCCGGTCGAAGCCGCGGACATCGAGCCGATTGTCGCGCGCATGGCGCGCATTCCGGCGCGGCAGGCTTCGGCTTCCGACCGAGAGCGGCTGCGCACCCTGGAAGAGTCACTCGAACGGGTGGTGTTTGGTCAACACGAGGCGGTGCACCTCGTCGCGCAGGCGATCAAGCGATCGCGCGCCGGACTCGGTAGTCCCGAGCGGCCGGCGGGCTGCTTCCTGTTCACCGGTCCGACCGGGGTTGGCAAGACCGAGCTGGCCAAGCAGCTGGCGCTGCTGCTCGGCAACGAGTTCACCCGGTTCGATATGAGCGAGTACATGGAGAAGCACGCGGTGGCGCGGCTGATCGGCGCGCCGCCTGGCTACGTCGGCTTCGAGCAGGGCGGACTGCTGGTTGATGCCGTCCGCACGCATCCCTACAGCGTCGTGCTGCTCGACGAGTTCGAGAAAGCGCATCCCGACGTCTACAACATCCTGCTCCAGGTGATGGATCACGCGTCGCTCACCGACAACACCGGCCGGAAGGCCGACTTCCGCAATGTCGTGCTGATTCTGACGTCCAACGCCGGGTCGCGCGAGATGAGCGCGGCGGCCATCGGTTTTTCCGACGACGTGAAGACGCCGGCCAGCCGGTCCAAGGCGGCGATCGAGCGGATCTTCAGCCCCGAGTTCCGCAACCGGCTGGACGCGATCGTCACGTTCGCGCCGCTCACTCCTGGCGCGATGGAATCGATCGTCGAGAAGTTCATCCTGCAGCTCGAAGCGCAGCTCGCCGAACGCCATGTGGCGATCACCTTGACCCCCGAAGCGCGGGCCTGGCTGGCCGCCAAAGGCTTCGATGCCGTCTTTGGCGCCCGGCCGCTCGCGCGCGTCATTCAGAAGGAAGTGCGCGATCCGCTGACCGATCAAATCCTGTTCGGCGCCCTGGAGGACGGTGGCACTGCCACGCTCGGGATCGACGGAGATCGATTGACGTTCGCCTACGAACCGCGGCAGCAGCAACCGTAGCGGAACGGTTCTACGTTCTACGTTCTACGTTCTACGTTCTACGTTCTACGTTCTACGTTCTACGTTCTACGTTCTACGTAACGCAGCAGAACGTAGAACGAAGAACGCAGAACGAAGAAACGTCATAGATGCAGCAAGACCCGTCCGCCGCTCGTCTCGGCGTCATACGTGGCGATCTTCTGCTCCGCCGGACCGTGCTTCACCCTGCCGGTGTCGACGTCGAACTGCGAGCCATGCCACGGGCACTGCACCGTGCCGCAGGCCAGGGTCCCGTCGGACAGCGGCCCGCCCTTGTGCGTGCATCGATCGTCGAACGCGACGTAGCCACGTTCGGTGCGGGCCAGGACCAGGCGCCGATCGCCGACGCGCAGCAGCCTCATCTGGTCGACCTCGAGCTGATCCTCGGGACCAACGTCGAGGGCCAATCCTCCTTCAGGCGCGGGCGGCAGGCTCTTCGGCGCCCATTTCCCTGCTTCGGCGTAGCGGTGGTCGACCGCGATCTGATTGCGGTACACCAGGGTGCCGCCCATCCAGCTGCCGGCTGACAACAGCGCCGCGCCAACCGCCTCGGCGGCAATCGCCCACGCCGGCGGCCGCGACCCGTTGCTGCCGGCGCCGGCCGCAGCGAACAGTCCGAGAGCGGAGAGATTCGTGAGCGCGTGACTGGTCGCGCGCGTCTTCGCGGAGCTCTTCGGTGGAACCGCCGTGAAGTAGTCGATGATTCCGGGGACGGCCGCCACCAGCGCGCTGCCAATCCCCAGCATGCGCATGTGCCTGGCGGTGCGCGCCCAGTCGCGCCGATTGGCGGCGCGCGCCCACACATCGATGCAGGCGGCGCCAAACAAATAGGCGAACGGGAACGGAATCAACATCGGATGGATGGGGTGGCCGGCGATGTGGGCGGTGCTTCGCATGATCCTCGGCGGTGCAATTCGCTGGCCCGCGCACGCGGCTGGGCTTCGGACGGTTGCCCGTCGTCGTGCCGATTGACGTAATATTCCGACCAAAGGAGACGACATCATGCTTCGACGTTTCTTCATTCTCGCCCTCTTTGCCGGGCTCACCGTCCCGCTCGCTGCGCAGGCACCGGAGGGCTGGATGGTGCGGGTCGACAACAGCACCAACGCAGCGGACCCGGACGACACCCCCAAAGTGAAATTCGTGGCGATGGGCAAAGGGATGCACGTGACCAGCGGCCCCGCCGGGACCTACTGGCATCCGAAGAACGCGGCGACGGGCGCCTTCACCGCGAAGGGCACCTTCATCCTCTTCAAGCCGAGCGGCCACACCAATTACTACGGGCTGATCTTCGGCGGCCAGGACATCGGCGGCCCGAAGCAGAGCTACATCTACTTCATGGTCGCGCAGGACGGCACTTACGCGATCCGTCATCGCGCCGGCAACGAAACGCACGACATCCAGCGTGGCAAGCACCAGGCGGTGGCGCAGCCGGGCGCTGACGGCCGTTCAACCAATGCGCTCGAGGTCCGCGTCGGCGCCAAGGACATCTCGTACGTCGTCAACGGCACCGTCGTCCACACGACGCCGAAGAGCGGCATGACGGCCACGACCGACGGCCTGGTTGGCGTTCGGGTCAATCACCTGCTCGACGTGCACATCGACGGGTTCGAGGTGACGAAAGGCTAGGGTGTGAACACAAAGGACACAAATGACACAGAGGGCACAGTGGGACGGTTTCCTGCTGTGTCGACCTTCATGACCTTGGTGTCCTTTGTGTCCTTTGTATCCTTGGTGTCCTTGGTGTCCCTGGTAGCCGCGCAGCAGGAGGACCCCGTCAAGACGCTGGTGGATCGCCTCGACCTGGAGCGCTACAAAGCCACCATCAAGGGTCTGACCGCGTTTGGCGATCGTCGCGAAGGGACCGACCGCAACCGCGCGGCGATCGATTGGATCGAAGCTCAGCTCAAGAGCTACGGCTGTCCGACAGAGCGCCTGCAATACGTGCATCCTCCCCCGCCGCAGCCCAAACCTGCACCGCCCCGCCCAGCTACCGGAGCCGCCGACGACGAGGCGCCTCGACCCGCCGCTGGAGGCGGACGTAACAGAGGTTGGCGTAATCCCACCAGCGTCAACACCGATCCAGCGCGCCAGCCGGATGAACAGCTCCGCGCGCTCAACTCGCAGCCCTCGACGCCCGGACCACGCGAACAGGTCTACTGCACCAAGATCGGCGCGACCCGTCCGGACGAGATGTATATCGTCAGCGCGCACATGGATGGACACGGCTGGGGAGAAGCGGCCAACGACAACGGGTCTGGCTCCGCGATCGTGATGGAGCTGGCGCGCATCCTCAACAGTCCCGATGTCCGGACCGAGCGCACGATCCGCTTCATCCTCTGGAACAACGAAGAGACGGGGCTGAACGGCAGCCGGGCTTACGTCGAACAACGGCGGGATCGTCAGGGCCGCGAAGAACCCGCGGGGTCGAGGCGGTTCCCGGAGCCACGCTGGCTCGGCGTCATCCAGCACGACATGATGCTGTTCGATCATGGGATGCCGCGCATCGATGGCACCGTCAGCAAGGAGCAGCGGCCCGAGGCCGACGTCAACGTCGAGTTCCAGGTGAGCTCGAAGATGGCGTCGCAGTCACAAGCGCTCGCCTGGGTGCTGCAGGTGGCGAACGAACAGTACGCCACGGACTATCCCGCGTCGGTCGGCAGCCACATGACCAACACCGACTCGGGATCGTTTCAGGACGTTGCGCCGTCGATTTCAGTCCGGGAGAACGAGCGCGGCACCCAGATCGGTTCCGGCTGGGATCCCCACTGGCACCAGCCGACCGACGTCTTCACGACCTTTTCGGACAAGGACTTCCGTCTCGGCCTGAACGCCGCGCAGACAACGCTCGGCGCCGTGGCGCAGCTCGCCGGCGCGACGCTGACGCGGTAAACGGCGCGTTACTGGATTTCTCAGTGGGTCGCGATCAGACGGCCGGCGCGCAGCAGGAACTCGTCCGGGTCGCAGGGCGCGACCAGGAAGTCGTGGGCTTGATCGTGCAGCGCCGGCGTCCAGCGCGCAATCGTGCGCGGGTCGCCGACAAAGAGGACCGCCATGTCGGTCCCGATGGCGTCCCAGTCCAGCGACGCGTCGATCGCGACGATGTCGAAGAGGGGACCGTTCTTCGGCACTGCGACGGAATCGCCCGCCTTGAGCACGTACGCGAACGCATGGGCAAGCTCCAGCGCGCTCACGATGGCGGCAGTCTGGTCGGCCGGCAACCCGACGAGGGCAACCGCCTTGCCGGCCAGGGCCTCGACGTCGGCGTTCGGTTGGGGTATCACCAGCTTCCCTCCTGATCGTTCTTTTTCGGTCAGAACGACCCCGCGCTGCAACCGGCGCCCTGAATCGGCATGCTGAAATCGCGCAGCCGGTGTCTAACGTGCCGTTCCTTGAAAGGAGACGTCGATGGCGCGAGTCCTGAAGCTGGCCCTTCTGCTGAGTCTGGGGGCGGTGATCTATGTGGCCCTGTCGTTGTTCTGGCCATCGGGCGGCGCTGGAGCGACCACGGCCACTGGCCAGGGACCAGTGCTCGAGTCGATTGGCCCGATTGCCTTCGGCCGGGACGGGACACTTTTCGCCGCGGACAACCGGGCGGCGGCTGTCTTCGCGCTCCAGGCGGAATCGGTTCGAGGGGCTCGCCCCGCGGGCGTCGCCCCAGTCGACGGACTCGACCAGAAGCTCGCGGCGATGCTGGGCACATCGGCCAACAGCATCACCATCACGGACCTCGCGGTTCACCCGGAAACGCGCAACGTGTTCATCTCGGTCGTCCGCAGCGGTACAACCGGTGCGGGCGCGGCGGTGTTCCGGATCGATGGCGCCGGGACAATCGAGCCTCTCGCGCTCGACCGCGTGCACTATTCACGGGTCAGCCTGCCCAATCCGCCGCGCAGCCTGATGGGCCGCGGCGCGCGCGCCGATACCGTCACCGACCTGGCGCTGGTCGACGACCGGCTCTGGGTGGCTGGTCTGTCGAATGAAGAGTTCAGCTCGAAGCTGCGCGCGATTCCCTATCCATTCGTCACCGTGGATGGCGGCGCCAGCGTCGAGATTTATCACGGCAGTCATGGTCAGTACGAGACCAGGTCGCCGGTCTACACCTTCGTGCCGTTCAGGATTTCCGGCGAGCCACACTTCATCGCCGGCTTCCTCTGCACGCCACTGGTGACGTTCCCGATCGCTTCACTTCGCCCCGGCGAAAAAGTTCGCGGCACGACGATCGCCGAGCTCGGCAACATGAACCGGCCGCTCGACATGATCACCTACGTCCGGGACGGGCGCGACTTCGTGTTGATGTCGAACAACAGCCGCGGCGTGATGAAGATTGCTGCCGAGGCTCTTGCCGGAGCGCCGTCGATTACCCAACCGGTGACGGCGGTACGCGCCGGGGTGCGATATGAGACCGTTGCCGCGCTGACCGGCGTGCAGCAGCTCGACCTGCTCGATGCCGAGCGCGCGGTGATCATGACCGATGCGCGCGATCTGAAGGTGGTGCCGCTGCCGTGACTTGATGGCTGACGTTTTGCACTTCTCCCCTCCTGGCGCGATCGGTCCGCCCGTCGGCGGACATCACGAGGACGCACCCGAAGGGAGACAGCCGCATGTCCGAGGGCAATTCACTCCGTCGTCATCTGGTGGACGAGCTGCGCGATTTGCTCGACGCTGAGCAGCAACTGACGCGCGCGCTGCCACAATTCGCCGACGCTGCCTCAACGCCCGCACTGAAGCAGGCCTTTCAGAAGCACCACAAAGAAACGGAGCGTCAGCTCGACCGTCTGAATCGGGCGCTCGGCGCGCTCGGTGAAGCGCCACGCGCAAAGCGCTGCGTCGGCATGCGCGGCCTGCTCGAAGAGGCCAATACGATGGTCGGCACCACGCCGGCGGGCGCCCTGCGGGATGCCATCATGATCAGCGGTGCTCAGCGGGTCGAGCACTACGAGATGGCGGCCTACGGCACCGCGCGCACCTATGCCGACCTGCTCGGGCGCTCGGACGTCGCGCGCCTCCTCGACGACACGCTTCGCGAAGAGAAAGCCGCGGACGCCAAGCTGACCGAGATTGCCGAGGATTCGGTCAACGACCGCGCCGCCCAGGAATGGCACAAGCAGTCCGCCGGCGTTCTGAATCAATCGGCGGAATGGATGGGACAGACCGTCGGTGCCGCGGCCCGCACCGTCCGCCGGGCCGCCGGTGCGGTCGGGCTCAGTAATTTCGATCCGGAACAGGCAGTCGACACCGTCCGCGGAGCGGCCAGTGCCACGAGCCAAACCGTCGCGGACACGGCACAGGCCGCGGTGCGGCAGGGGCGGCGGCTCAGCAAGCGGGCCGTGAAAACAGCGCGCGCGGTCGCCGCCGACGTGATGCCGTCCGCCGGGCCACGAAAGAAACAGCGGCCTGTCACGGCCGGACGGGCGCGGAAGACCGGAAAAGCCGGCAAGAGCAGGCGAAAGTAGAAATACCTACCGGCCGGTCAAGCGGGTAAAATGGCGCCGAATGAGCAGGCGCTGGGTATTTGTTGGGGCCCTGGGGTTGCTCGCGATTGCCGGGGTTGAAGCGATCGGCCACGGGCAGGCTTCGGGGCAGGCCCCTCGACTGCGCTCGGGACAAGTCTCAGCGGGCAACGTTACGGCGGCGGCCGAAGCCGACGCGACAATCGCCCGCTACTGCGTTCGCTGCCATAACGAGCGCACCACGAACGGCGGCGTCGCCTTCGACCGCGTCAATCTGCAGAACGTCGCAACGCAGCCCGAGCTCTGGGAAAAAGCGCTGCGCCGGCTGCGCGCCCGGGCCATGCCGCCGGCCGGCTCGCCACGGCCCGACGAACAGGGTTACTCCCGAATCATCGCCTACCTCGAATCGCGACTCGACCACACGACGAATCCCGGTCGCACCGAGCCGTTTCGACGGCTGAACCGGACCGAATACCAGAACGCGATTCGCGATCTCCTCGCGCTCGACGTCGACGTCGCGGCGATGTTGCCGGCCGACGATGCGAGCTTCGGTTTCGACAATATCAGCGTCGCGGGACTGTCGCCGACGCTGATGGAGCGCTACCTGTCGGCGGCGCAGAAAATCAGCCGTCTGGCCGTCGGCGCAGCGGTCCGGAGCGCGGTGACGCGAACCGTGATTCTGCCGCCGGATCTCACGCAGGAGGCGCGCTTCGACGGGATGCCGTTCGGCACGCGCGGCGGGGTTGGCTTCGAGCATCTCTTCCCGCAGGACGGCGACTACACCATCAAGATGCTGCTCGCCCGCGATCGCAACGAAAACGTCGAGGGGCTGACCGAGCCGCACGACGTCGAGATCACGCTCGACGGCGAACGGCTTCAGGTGTTCACCGTCACGCCGAACCGGAACCGTCTCGGGTCGTATTACGCCGACGAAGGCGTCGACAAGGGCCTCGAAGTCCGGGTGCCGGTCACCGCCGGACCACACCGGGTGGCCGCAACATTCCTTGCCAAACACGGCGCGCTTCTCGAGACCGAGCGGCAGCCGTACCAGGCACACTTCAACATGGATCGTCACCCGCGCACTCAACCGGCGCTGCGCTCGGTGTCGATCGCCGGCCCGTTCGATCCCAAGGGCGTCACCGAGACGCCGAGCCGCAACCGGATTTTCGTCTGCCAGACGCGGGACGAAGCGTGCGCGAGGCGGATCGTCGCCACGCTCGCGCGACGCGCCTACCGGCGTCCGGTGACGGACACCGATCTGCGACCGCTGGTCGCCTTCTACCGCGACACCGCAGCGGAAAATGGCTTCGACGCCGGCGTCGAGATGGCGCTGCGCGCCATCCTGGCCAGCACGGAGTTCCTCTTCCGCATCGAGCGCGACCCGGCGGGCATCGCGCCCGGCACGAGCTATCCGCTGGCTGACGTGGCGCTCGCCTCGCGGCTGTCGTTCTTTCTGTGGAGCGGCCCGCCCGACGATCAGCTCCTGACCCTGGCCGAGCGGGGCGAGTTGCAGCGGCCGGCGGTGCTCGAGCGCGAAGTGAAGCGGATGCTCGCCGATCCACGAGCGACGGCGCTGGCGACCAACTTCGCCGGCCAATGGCTGCATCTGCGCAACCTCGCGACGGCGCGGCCCGACGGACGCCTCTATCCGGACTTCGACGACAATCTGCGCCAGGCGTTCCGGCGCGAGACCGAGCTGCTCTTCGAGGCGATCCTCACCGAGAACCGCAACGTCACCGAGCTGCTGTCGCCGAACTACACCTTCCTCAACGAGCGGCTCGCCAAGCATTACGGCATCCGCAACGTCTACGGCGATCAGTTCCGCCGCGTCACGCTCGACGGCCAGCCCGAACGGGCCGGGCTGCTGGGACACGGCAGCATTCTCACCGTCACGTCGTATGCCGATCGGACGTCGCCGGTGCTGCGCGGCAAATGGATCCTCGAGAACCTGCTGGGCATGCCGCCGCCGGCGCCGCCCGAAAACGTGCCACCTCTCAAGGAGGCCCGGAGCGGCGGCAAGGTGCTCTCGATGCGCGAACGGATGGTCGAGCACCGCGCCAACGCGACCTGCGCCAGCTGTCATCAGCTGATGGATCCCGCTGGCTTGTCGATGGAGAACTTCGACGCGATCGGGCGCTGGCGGACGCGCGGTGAAGACGGCGCGGCAATCGATGCGTCGGGAAGCCTGCCGGGCGGTGGGACGTTCGACGGCGTAACCGGTCTCCGGCAGACGATCGCAGCGCGCCCGGACGTATTCGTGGGCACGCTGACCGAAAAGCTGCTGACCTTTGCCCTCGGGCGAGGGGTCGACTACCACGACGGACCGGCCATCCGGCAGATCGTGCGCGAGGCGGCGCGCGACGATTATCGTTTCTCATCCGTGATCCTCGCGCTGACGCGCAGCGCGCCATTCACCATGCGGAGGGCGGAATGATTGTCACCAAGATGGCGTTGCCGCGGCGGACCTTCCTGCGCGGCCTCGGCGCGGCGGTCGCGCTGCCGCTGCTCGACGCCATGACGCCGGCGCTGGCCACCGCCGCGCAGACCGCCGGCAAACCGGTCCGCCGTCTCGGCTTCGTCTACCTGCCGATGGGGATGAACCCCGTACCGTGGACGCCGGGCCAGGTCGGGACGCTCAGCGAGCTCTCCCCGTCCCTCGCGTCGCTCGGCCCGTTTCTCGATCACCTCACCGTCATCACGAATCTGGAGCTGCGGAACGCGAACACGACCGGCAACCACGCCTCCTCGAACTGCGCGTTCCTGAGCTGCGCGCGGGCCAAGCGCACCGAGAGCACGGACTACTACCTCGGCACGACGGTCGATCAAATCGTCGCGAAACAGATCGGCCACGAGACGCCCATCCCGTCGCTCGAGCTCGGCACCGATCTGATCGCGCAGGTCGGCAACTGCGACAACGGCTACGCCTGCGTCTACATGAACAACTTGTCGTGGGCCTCGCCGACCAGCCCGCTTCCGACCGAGGCCGACCCGCGGGCGGTGTTCGAACGGTTGTTCGGGGACGGCGGCTCTCCCGACGAGCGGCGCGCCGAGATGCGCCGGAATGCCAGCATCCTCGATTGGGTATTGGACGACATGGCCGCGCTCAGGGCGAAAGTCGGGGCCGGCGATCGCCAGCGCGTCAACGAATATCTTGATACGGTCCGTGAAGTCGAGCGACGCATCCAGCGGGCCGAGCGACAGAGCGCGGACTCGCCCCTGCCCGATCTCGAGCGCCCGGCCAACGTGCCGGAGTCGTGGGAAGAGCACGTCAAGCTGATGATGGACCTGCAGGTCCTCGCGCTCCGCGCCGACCTGACCCGTGTCGTCACCTTCCAGCTGGCGCGCGAGGGCAGCACGCGCACCTATCCGCAGATTGGCGTGCCGGAGCCGCATCACCCCGTGTCGCATCACGTGAACGATCCGGAGAAGCTGGCGAAGCTCGCGAAGATCAACGCCTATCACGTCTCGCTATGTGCGTATCTGCTCGGCAAGCTGCAGGAGGTCGAGGATGGTGACGGCACCCTGCTCGATCACACGACCTATCTGATGGGCAGCGGCATGGGCAACCCGGATATTCACGATCATCAGAACCTGCCGATCATCGTCGCGCGCGGCAGCGCGTCGGGCAGCCGCGGCGGCCGGCATATCAAATACGACCAGCTCACGCCGCTCGCCAACCTGCACCTGACGCTGATGGATCACATGGGCGTGCGGCTCGACACTTTCGTCGACAGCACGGGGCGCGTCGACCTGCAACAGGAGCCGCTGACGTTATGAGCGTCAGGACAGTTGGAGGGCGGGTCCTTTCGGACCCGCCGGGCGTAGGGCGGCTACCCGCCCTGCTGCTCCTGCTGATCTTCGGCGTCTTGAACGCAGAAGCTGCCGAGCGCGCGGTGCCGTTGATCGACGCAATCAAGGCCCGGGACGCCACCGCTGTCCGCACGCTCATTCAAGGCCGCAGTGACGTCAACGTCGCGGAAGTCGACGGGACGACGGCTCTTCATTGGGCGGCTCACCGTGACGAGGTCGCGATCGCGCGGCTGCTGATCGACGCGGGCGCTCGTGTCGCGGCCACGAACCGGTATGGCGTACGGCCGCTCACGCTCGCCTGCGTCAACGGCAACGCCGCGATGATCGAGCTGCTGCTGCGGGCGGGCGCCGACGCGAACACCCGCGCCCCGGGCGGCGAGACGGCCCTGATGACCGCTGCGCGAAGTGGCGCGGTCGCCGCGGTGCGGGCGCTGGTCGAACGGGGCGCCGACGTGAACGCCGTCGAAGAACAGCGCGGGCAAAACGCGTTGATGTGGGCCGCCGCCGAAGGGCACGCGGACGTGGTCGATGCGCTCGTGACACGGGGCGCCGATCTCACGATGCGATCGAAGGCAGGGTTCACGGCACTGCTGTTCGCCGTCCGGGAAGGCCGCATCGCCGCCACCCAGGTGCTGCTGACAGCGGGAGCGCCGGTTGACGAAGCGCTTCCGAACGAGGGCGTCAGCGCGTTTCTACTGGCGGCGGGCAACGCCCATTACGAGCTGGCGGCGGCGCTCGTCGAACGAGGCGCCGACGTCAATGCGGCACCCAAGGGGTGGACCGCACTGCATCAGCTGACCTGGGTGCGGAAGGCAGGTATTGCCGGCAGCAACAACCCGTCCCCGGAAGGCTCGGGCCGCATGACCAGCGTCGAGTTCGCGCGCTTCCTGGCCGCGCGCGGCGCCGACCTGAACGCGCGCGTCACCAAACGGCCGACCGTCGGCGTCACCCGGCTCAACATGATTGGCGGGACGCCGTTTCTGCTCGCCGCGCGAACGGCCGATGCCGAGTTCATGCGGCTGCTCGTCGAATTGGGGGCCGATCCGCTCGCCACGAACGAAGACCACACCACCCCGTTGATGGTGGCCGCCGGCGTCGGCACCTATGCGCCTGGCGAAGACCCGGGCACCGAGGCAGAGGTGCTGGAAGCGACCCGGCTCGCGCTGCAGCTGGGCGGCGACATCAACGCCGTCGACAACAACGGCGAAACCGCGGTGCACGGCGCGGCCGCGAAGCACGCGCCGTCTGTCGTCCGCTTCCTCGTCGAGTCGGGCGCCCGCATCGACATCTGGAATCAGAAAAACAGCGAAGGCTATACGCCGCTGGCCATCACGGAAGGCATTCACCGCAGCATGAGCATCATCAGCCACGCCCCGACGGCCGCGGTGCTCCGCGAGATCATCAAACAGGCGGAACTCAAAAACTGAGGAACTGGGGAACTGAGG
Organism: uncultured Acidobacteriota bacterium; assembly: GCA_963728825.1. Taxonomy (GTDB): domain Bacteria; phylum Acidobacteriota; class Vicinamibacteria; order Vicinamibacterales; family CAVVIG01; genus CAVREM01. The sequence goes on along the minus strand of CAVSLA010000002.1, from coordinate 134,515 downwards.
AACGGCGTTCCTCAGTCCTAAATGATCGCGAACGGCGGAGCATCCTCGCCGGGCCCGACTTCGATCGAATCGAGCATCGGGCTGTGACGGATGTCGTCGCGCGCGGCGTCCACCTTGACGGTCCGCTCGGGCAGGTCGACCGTGTGCAGCACGCGCGGCGAGATCACCACCGCTCGACCACCGATCCAGTTGCTCGTGTCGAGCACCAGATACTGGATATTCCAGCTCTCCTCGTCGACGAGGACATCGTCCACATGGCCGATATCTCCGTCGGTGGCCTCGATGTGGCAGCCGTTCAGCTGGCGCGAGCTCATCAGGTGACGATCGTCGGGCAGCACCTCGGGAGCGCTTCGCCTCACCTCGTCCTTGGTCATCGACACTGGAACGGCCGCCGTGTTCCACGGAGGATTCACGGCTGATGGCCTGATCAGAATGACGTCGCCATCAGTCTTGACGGCGAGATACTTGACCCGCCACAGCTGGTCGTCGAAGTACACATCCTCAACCGTACCGACCTCGCCGTCCGATGCCTGAACCGCCGTCCCGCGCAATTTGCTGGCTTTATGTAGCACGTCAGAAACCGACGCAACGTCGGTACCAATGCGGCCGAAGCCGGACCGTGATAGCGTGTCGCACACAGGAGCTGGACCATGCGACGAGCGATCTTCATCGGCAGCCTGGCGGTCTGTGCGATCGCTTTGGCGAGCGCCCAGCGCGGCGGATCGGGCGAGTGGCGCTACTACGGTGGTGACGCCGGCAGCACGAAGTATTCGTCGCTCGACCAGATTCATGCTGGCAACGCCGCCAGCCTGCGCGTCGCCTGGCGATGGGCGTCGCCCGACAACGAACTCGTCAAGGCAAACCAGGTGCAGCCCGGCACCTATGAAGACACGCCGCTCGTGGCCAACGGGGTCATGTACACCTTCACCGGCCTGGGCGTGATTGCCGCGATCGATCCGGGAACCGGCAAGACGATCTGGCAATTCGATCCCGAAACCTGGAAGGCGGGACGGCCGACCAACCTCGGGTTCCTGCACCGGGGCCTTGCCTATTGGACAGACGGACAGATCGAACGGCTCCTGGCCGGGACGCACGACGCCTACCTGATATCGGTGGATGCCAAGACTGGCCGGCCGGATACGACCTTTGGCGCCGGGGGGAAAGTCGATCTCACCGAGCGTCTCGCCTTCGCCGAGCGCGTGCGCAATTACACCGTCACGTCGGCTCCGGTCATCGTCCGGAACGTGGTCATCGCCGGGGCCGGCATTTCAGACGGTCCACAAAACAAAGAAGCCGTGCGCGGCGACGTCAGCGGGTTCGACGTGCGAACCGGAAAACGTCTCTGGACCTTCCGCTCGATCCCGCAGCCCGGCGAGTACGGCAATGACTCGTGGGAAGGCAACGCGGCGGAGTACACCGGCAACACCAACGTGTGGTCGCTGATGAGCGTCGACGAAGGGCTGGGCTACGTCTACCTGCCATTCGGCACACCGACCAACGACTACTACGGCGGCCACCGGCACGGCAATAATCTGTTCGCCGAGAGCCTGGTCTGCCTCGACGCCACCACCGGCAAACGCGTGTGGCACTTCCAGGCGGTCCATCATGGTCTCTGGGACTACGACTTCCCTGCCGCGCCGATTCTCGGGCAGATCACCGTCAACGGTCGGTCGATCGACGCGGTGATGCAGATCAGCAAACAGGGGTTCGTCTACGTCTTCGACCGACGGAACGGGCAACCCGTGTGGCCGATCGAAGAACGAGCGGTCCCGCAGACCAATGTGCCGGGCGAGAAGACCGCTCCGACCCAACCGTTCCCGACGCGGCCGCCGGCATTCGATCATCAGGGGTTCGTCGATGCGGACGTCATCGACTTCACGCCGGACATCAAGGCGCGTGCGCTGGAGTTGATCAAGCCCTTCGTCCGCGGACCGTTGTTCACGCCGCCGACGCTCGAAGGCACGATCCAGCTGCCGGCCAATGGCGGAGGAGCGAATTGGAGCGGAGCGTCGTTCGATCCACAGACCGGCATGCTGTATGTGCCGTCGACGACGAATCCCTTCCTCGTCAAGCTCGGGCCGCCGCCCGATCCGACGCGCAGCAACATGCGCTACCGCCGCGACGGCCAGGCGGCGATGCCGACGCTCGAAGGGCTGCCGCTGGTCAAGCCACCGTACAGTCGCGTGACCGCTTACGACATGAACACCGGCACGATCGCCTGGCAGGTGCCGCTCGGCGACGGCCCGCGCAGTCATCCGCTGCTTCAGTCGCTGAACCTCCCGCCGCTCGGCGGCGGCCGCGGCTTCCCGCTCCTGACGAGCACACTGTTGTTCATGGGACACCGGGGTGGCCAGGTTGGTGGACAGGCGGTCCGGCGTGAAACGCCGTCGCTGCGAGTACTGGACAAGAAGACCGGTCGCGAGATCGCGAGAACCGAACTGACGCTCGGCCCGTCGACGCCGATGACGTATCTCCACGAAGGACGTCAGTTCATCGCGATGGCCACCGGCGGCGGCGCGCAGTCGGAGATCGTCGCGCTCACAGTGCCGAACTAGGAAATCGAGGTTAGGAATTAATCCCGGTTCGCAGCAACGTTGGCGGGCCGTGGCACGACAAGGTGGCAGCGTCGGACGCGGGCGAGGAAGCTCGGGCGGCGACGCGTCGAGTCGCGTGACAGCGAAGTCGAAAAACCGCGAGCCGCAGGCCAGGGTGCCGCGTCGATCGTGAATGTCGCAGCCACGATCGGCTCGCCTACCATGTTCCCTTCTAATTCCTAATTCTTTAGTCCCAGTCGTCGCGCCGATTCGGGTTCAACACCATCGCCGCGGGTCGCCAGATGAACAGGGCCGTGGCGGCAAGCATCATCAACAGGGACGTCGTGCCGGCGTCAACCGAAACCCGCCAGCGGCTGATCGCCGGCACCAGCGGTCCTGCGCCGATGAACGCCAGCGTCAGCGCCAGCCAGACCATTGGCGTCAGATAGGTCTCGACGGTGGCGCCGGCCACGCCGATCAGGCCGAACATGGCCGCCAGATGCGCTCCCGCCGCTGTCGGACTCTCCACTCGCAGCAGCATCCAGCCGATCGTGACGACCGTCAGCACGTAGACGTGTCGCAGGGGCTTGGGCCATCGCTGCAGCACCTCGTGGAATCCCACGCCCTCGATCGCCAGCAGCGTGCCGAAGAACAGCCCGCAGGCGAAGGCCATCCAGCCCAGGCGGTGCCACAGCGCGACGAGACAGAATCCGACGACGATGTTGACGTAGAGTCGGGGAGTCGGCCGGTCCTGGCCGGCAATCGGCAGCGACAGATAGTCGCGCAGCCACGTGATCAAGGTCACGTTCCAGCGCCGCCAGAACTCCCGCAGTGAGTCGGCCGTGAACGGCCGGCGGAAGTTTTCCGGATATCGGAAGCCGAGCATCCGTCCGATGCCGATCGCGACGTCGGCGTATCCCGAGAACCTGAAGTAGACCTCCAGCGCGAAGCAGACCGCGCCAAACCAGGCCGCATCCGCGCTCGTCTTAACGGCCGGCTGACTGAAGATGCGGTCGACCGGCCCGCTCAGCACGTCGCTGATCAACAGCAACTTGACCAGGCCGGTGACCAGGCGTCGGACGCCGTAGGCGAAGGCGGCCATGCCCACGGCGCGCCGCGTCAGTTGACCGTTGAACTCGGCGTAGCGGACCAGCGGTCCGCCGGCCAGCAATGGAAACTGAATCAGGTAGAGTGCCACCGTAAACGGCCGTCGGACGATGGCTCTCCCGCGCTGCACGTCGACGGCGCAGGCGACCGCGTGACACGCAATTACCGCCAGCGCCAGCGGATGGCCCAGGCTGCGCGCCACGATCGCGGCGCTCGCGGCCAGCAACAGCCAGCTGCTGGCGGTCGCCGAGAGCATGTGAACGAGAAAATACGCGGCGAGAATCGCGGGCAGAACGGCCAGCAGAAACCAGGGATCGACGACGAACCACACTGCCGTATACTGCCGGAACTCGGATGGAGGGTGCAATGACGCGACGTCGGTCGGCTCCGGTCGTTCTGCTGCTGCTCCTGGTGGCCCTGCCGGTATCCCTGTCCGCCCAGCGGGTGACGCGGCGCGTTTTCGTGGAGGTCACGTCGGCCACCACCCCGGTCCTCGATCTCGCCGCGGCCGACTTCGCCCTCGTCGAAAACGGTGTCAAGCGCGAAGTGACGCGCGCCGGGCTCGGCAAGGCGCCGATGCGGATCGTGCTGCTGATCGACTCGAGCACTCCGGTCGCGCAGATGCTCAACAACGTCCGGCCGGCGCTCACGACCTTTCTGGATACGCTGCCGCCCGAGCACGAAGTGGCGTTCATCACCACCGGCGGCCAGATCCGGATCCGCGCACAGCCGACCACCGATCGCACGAAGCTGAAAACGGAGGCCGGACGATTTTCGTCGGACGGCGGCGGCAACTCGTTCATCGAGACGCTGCTCGAATCGGATCGGCGGTTTCTCCGTCCGGTCGCGCAGTGGCCGGTATTCGTCATCATGACCACCGACAACGGCGAATCGCGCGGCGAGCCGCCCATCCAGGAGTACAACCGTTTTCTCGACGACTTCCTGCGCCGCGGCGGCAGCGCGCATGGCGTGGTCGTCAAGGGTAACAATGTCGGGCACATCACGGATGTCGCGGAGAACCTGATACAGAACACCGGCGGTCAGTACGACCTCGTGAACATGAGCAATATCCTGGAAGAGAAATTCAAGGTGATCGCCGCGCGCCTGGCGGCCGACCACCAGAAATTGGCCAACGCCTACGAGATCGATTACACGAGCGACGCCAAGATCAACCAGCCCCAGGTCGAAGTCAGCACGTCCCGCCCGAATGTGACGGTCCGGCTGTCAACGCGCCGCGCATTCTGATCGCCGGTCCGCCGCCGCCTGCGCTACACTTGCCGCCGTGAAGGGCGTCCTGCCGGTCGCGATCTGTGCGGTGGCCCTCGCCGCCACGCTGTCGGCCCAGCGCAGTCATCGTCGTCTCTACGTCACCGGGATCACCTCCAGCGGCGGGCCGGCCGTCGATCTGACCGCCGCGGACTTCGAGTTGCGCGAGAACGGCGTGTCGCGCCAGATTCTGCGCGCCACCCGTGCCAACCAGCCGCTGCGCCTCGTCCTGCTGGTCGATTCGAGCAGCGCAATCGGTTCCCTGCTCAATAACCTGCGCGCCGGGCTGAACACCTTTCTCGACGAGCTGCCTGGCGAGCACGAGATCGGCTTCATCACGACCGGCGGGCAGATCCGCGTGCGGCAGGCGCCGACCACCGACCGCCAGAAGCTCAAGACCGCGGTCGGACTGCTGGCGTCGGACGGCGGGGCGAACTCGCTCATCGAGACGATGATCGAGGCGGATCGACGCTTCCTGAACGGTGCGCCCGGGCAATGGCCGGTGTTCGTCATCGTCACCACCGACAACGCGGCCACCCGCTGGGAGCCGAATTTCGATCGCTTCAATCGTTTCGTCAGCGACTTCGTCGCGCGCGGCGGCACGGCGCACGCCATCGTCCTGCACGGCCGCGCCGGCGGGATCACCACCGAATTCGTGATGAACGTCGTCGAGAACAGCAGCGGCTATTACGAGTCGATGGCCATCGCCAACGTGCTGCCCGACAAGATGAAGATGCTCGCCGCCCACATCGACGTGAACTACAAGTCGATGGCCAACTGGTACGAGCTCGAGTTCGCCGGCGACGGTCAGGCAGAGTCGCCTCGCGTCCAGGTCGCCGTCAAGCGACCGGACGTCACCATTCAGATGTCAATCCGACGACCTTTCTAACGGGGCAGGAACGGCGGGAGGGCTAGGTCGGAATCAGCCGGCCGAGCGTCGCGACTGCCGTCACGAGCGAACGCGCCTCGATCGGTTTCGTCAGATGCATCTGGAATCCGGCGATCAGCGCCTGCCGGCGATCCTCGTCGTGGGCAAAAGCGGTCAGCGCCGCCGCCGGAATCAGGGCGGCCGCGCCCGGCAGCGCGCGGATTTTCCTTATTAACACGCAGCCATCCTGTTCGGGGATGGCCACGTCGGCAAGCAACACGTCGACTCGCCTCCGCTGGACGAGCTCCACGGCCTCGGCTGCCGATCCCGCCGTGATCACCTCGGCCTGATGGCTCGCCAGATGTGTCGCGATCGCCGTCCGGCTCTCAGGGTCGTCGTCCACCAGCAGAATCGACAGGCCTTCGAGCAGCCTGGTTGTCTCCGAATACGGCAGCGGCACTCGCAGCTCAGGCTCGGTTTCGTCGTCCCCGTAGACCGCGACGATCGGCAGGCGCACGGTGAAGGCCGCACCCATTCCCCTGCCGCCGCTTTCGACCCGGACGTCGCCGCCGTGCGCCGCCACGAGATGTTTGACGATCGACAAGCCCAGCCCCAATCCACCGTGCGGGCGGGTCATCGACCCGTCGCCCTGACGGAACAGCTCGAACACCGACGGCAGGAACTCCGCCGCGATCCCCTCACCCGTATCGGTGACGACCAGCTCCAGATAACGCGCGGCCCGGCGCAGCCGCAGGCAGACCGTACCGCCATCGGGCGTGAACTTGACGGCGTTAGTCAGCAGGTTCCAGACGATCTGCTGCACACGCGCGGCATCCCCATAGAAAGCGCCATCGCAGGTCGCCAGATCGAGAGCCATGCGAATCCGCTTGGCGTCGGCGGCCGGCTGCACGATTTCGGTGGCCGCGTGAATGATCTCGGCCATGTCCGACAGACTGCGCTGGAGCCGTAGTTTGCCCGACATGATGCGCGACACGTCGAGCAAATCGTCGACCAGCTGCGCCTGACGACGCGCGCTCTCGTAAACGGCCTGCAGCGCGCGATCGCGCCGGGCCGTTTCGAGCCGGCCGCTCCGCAACATGTCGGTCCAGCCGAGGATCGCGTTCAAGGGCGTGCGCAGCTCGTGCGAGACGGTGGCGAGGAACTCGTCCTTGATTCGATTGGCGCGTTCGGCGCTGGCACGTGCGGCCTGCTCGCGTTCGAGCAGCTCCAGACGGCCCATGAAAATCTGATAAAAGCGATAGGTCATGTAGACCGGCGCGAGCATCAGCAGCGCGACCCACTGGACGCCGCGGTCGACGACCACCGCGGCGACGGCCCCGGTCGTCCCGGCAACCATGAAGCTGACACCGCTCCACAAGAAGTCGTCGCACCAGACACGCCATGGCTGGCGTCCGGTGGCAAGCGCGATCGCCACTGCCACCAGGCCGGTGTTCACGACGAAGTAGGTGGCGAGCGCGCCGACCAGTGGTCCGGCCAGCTCCGGCATCGTCAGCGGCCGTGACGGTCCGCCGAGCACCGCGTAGACCGTCGCCGTGACGGCGACCGTCGCCGCCTGGCTGGCCATGCTGAAGGCGGTGCAGTGCACGGGATAACGCTGCTTCACTTTGACCGTGCATTGCGCCCAGGCGCCGGCGACCGCGATCATCAGTGCGGCTTCGGGCCCGAGCAGCAGCAGACCCATGACATCCGCCGCGTAGGAGACGGACAGCGTCGAGCCGCTCGCCAGCGAAATCGGCAGGTTGACCTTCCACGTCGACGTGAGAAACGCCGCCGCCATCAGCCCGGCAAAGAGCATGGGTTGCGGCAGCGCGCGAGGTACGAAGATGCCGAAGGCGACCACCCCCGCGACGATCACGAAGGACACATACCATCGCGCCGCCTGCGGCAGGGCGGCCCAGGACAGAGGATCGGGCGGCGGTTCGCTGTGGTCGGCCGCCGTGGCCGCGAGGGCGAGCGGGGTGGCACTTTTGCGCATGCGGGCCCGGAGCAGCGACCGGAAGAAAGCAACCGATGTGCCCGTGACAACTCACTGAGGCACGGCGGTTCTGCACGCCGGCGGATGCCACAAACGTGATCAGCCGTTACATTTTTAGAGCAGGTCGGCCGGATGCGTCCACTCGCCGCGGCGCATGAGAGGCTCCGCTGCGCCATCCGGAAGAACGCCGTCGATATCGAGCTCGCCGGAGCCGATCATGAAGTCGACGTGCACGCCGCTGCGGTTGCCGCCGGCACGCCCGAAGCTGTCCTCGTCCATCGCTTCGCCGCCCTCGAGCGTGAACTTGTACGCCGAACCCAGCGCGACATGGCTCGCCGCGTTCTCATCGAACAGCGTGTTGTAAAAGAGGCGGCCCGACTGCGAAATCGGCGAGCTGTGCGGCACCAGCGCCACCTCCCCGAGACGGCCGGCGCCGTCATCGGTGTCGATCAGCTGGCGCAGCACGTCCCGCCCGCGATCCGCCGACAGGTCGACCACCCGGCCGCGCTCGAAGCGGAGGCTGAAGCCCTCGATGAGCGTGCCACCATAACTCAGCGGCTTGGTGGACCGCACGGTGCCGTCGACCCGCTCGCGATGGGCGATCGTGAAGACCTCTTCGGTCGGCAGATTCGGAGCGAACTCGATGCCCGACTGGCTGAACGAGCGGCCGGCCACCCAGAGGTGCCCCTCGGGCAGACCGATGGTGAGCGAGGTGCCCGGGCCGGTGTAGCGCAACGCGCTGTACCGCTTGGCGTTCAGCACGTCACGCCGCGCGGCGAGGCTGGCCAGATGCCGCTCCCAGGCGGCCAGCGGATCGGTTTGATCGAGCCGGCACAGACGGCCGATGGCATTCCACAACTCGTGCACCTGCCGCTCCGGTGCGACGTCGGGAAACACCTTCGCCGCCCAGCGCGCCCCGGCCGCGGCGACCACCGTCCAGTTGATCTGATTTCGAGAGATGTGCTCGCGGAACTGGCGGACGGAGCGCGACGTCGCCTGTTGAACTGCGGTAATCAAGGCCGGATCCTGATCCTTCAGCTGATCGGGATCGTTGGCGTAGACCGACAGCACGGCATGATCGTGCTCGACATGCTCCACGAGCGCCCGCGGCAGCCAATCTGAAAACAGCTGCAGCGATTCCCGCGGCGCGTGTTCGAATCGGCTGCGCAGCAGTTCTTCGTCGCCCCAGAGCACTTCGACGAGCGGCGCACCGGCGCGGTAGGCGCTCTTCGCGATCCGTCTGATGAGCGGCGCCGCTTCGAGCGACGCGCCGCCATTGGCCAGCGGGCCGATGACCAGCAGGCGCTGGCCGGCACGCAGATTGACCCCGATTCTGACAATCAGCTCGGCGTACGCTTGCAGCGACTCCTCGGTAAACGTCATGCACCCTCGTTGCCCTACCGGCCCGGCTTGAAGTAGGAGGGCAAGTCGCTCTTCGTTTCGCTCAGGATTTCGATGACCGCACGACGGTCCTCCGCCGAAAGGCGCCGATAGCGATTGGCAGCGTCTTCCCCGGTCAGGATTGCCCACATCCGTTGATACACCGCCTGCTTCGCCAGCGACGGCAGTCGATCGAATGCCGGCGTATAGATCATGAAGCTGCACGGATAGCGCAGCAATCGTGTCTGCAGGTCGAGCGTTTTCAAGCTGCGGCCGCGGCTGTCGCGCATGCCGCGGGCTGCGAAACTCTCCACGAAACCTGATGAGCTGCGGACCGGGGCGGCAAGAGCGGCTTCGTCGACGAACAGCATGTAATCGACGACCTCACGGACGATGGGATCGAGAGTCGTCTCCGCCGCCTGCGGATTGTCGTAGAGAGCGATGCGGGCCTCCCAGCCGAGCCGCGTGAGCAGATTCGTCATGTGGCCCTGGTGCTCGAGCACCATGAGCGCGGCAATGTCGCTGTGTCGCGCCGGGTACTTCCCGACGTCGAACCAACGATCGAGCGACTCCACGTTCAGCGAGTCAGGTCCGACCACCACATCGTCTGCGGCATCCGCTGCCAGGAATGCATTTCCCCGATGCCGGGTCGGCCCGTGGGTGCCGGTGACGAACCAGCCGCCCCAGCGCTTCGCCATCGGTGTCCGGTGGTCGGTCGTGTACGCGGGGGCCGATGACGGCAACCCATCCTGGCCCGGTGCAATGCTGCCGACAGCTATTCCGGGCACCCCGAGTGTGCTCGCCGACACGTGACAAACCAGACAGGTCCGGTCCATCCGCTGGAGTGGCGGGTCGCCGTGCGCTTGACTCGACAACCCGTAGAAGAGCACACCCTGCTCGGGATCCTGCGATGCTATTTCGAGGAGCGGAGCTCGCGGAATCCAACCCACGGCGACTGTGTCGTTGAAGAAGATCGCACGGGGGCTCGCGGGGCCGATCAACTGGCTCTGCAGGCTGGTCTTCGAGAACACCAGCACCTGTGACTCGATCGGGATCTCGAGCGCTGCCAGCACAGACCGGAGATAACCAAATGGCCGCTCGAACTCGAGGGTCACCTGGCCCGCGGCGATACGACGATTCAGCAGGGCGACCGGATCGGAGGCAGGTCGTTTCGGTACTGAATCGCGGGATGGTCACGCGATCCCGAAAACTGTCGGTCGTCGGACTGTGCAGGTAGCACCACCCCAACCAGCCAGACGCAGCACAGCGCCAGTAGTGACGCGCGGGGGACGGTCATTTCCGGATGGTCTCGTCGACCTTTACCTGAAACCGGCGCAGCTTTCCGTAGGTGGCCGTCCCGCTGATGGTCGAGCGGTCGCGGTTGTTGGTATAGCGCTCGCGCATCTCGGCGGGCGGCAGCAGGCCGTCCAGCCCGTCGGACTGGTAACTGATGTTGATCGTCGCGCGCACCAGCGGATCGTTCACGATCAGTTCGCTCGCCAGGACCCGGCCTGTCCCCGGATCGATCCAGAAGCGCCCGCGCACCGGCAGGTCGCCGCCGCTGGTGCTCCGGCGGATCAGCGTGTTCTTCTGGGCTTCCTGAAACTCGATCACGGTGAGCAAGGGCGGCAGCACGAAGCGATCCGACGCCGGCTGGCCATCGCGACCCCAGCCTGTCGCCAGCGCCGGCGCCTGATCTTTCGCGCGCGTGAACCTGAAGCGTCGCTGATGCTCGGGCTCCAGAAACATCAGCGCCAGCGTCGGCGTGTTGACGTTCCGATAAATGTTGCCGATGTTGAAACGCGCGCTCTCGGTGATGATCTCGTTGAGCTGCTGCGTCGCCGACGCCGACCTGTCCAGGAATAGTCTGGTCAGACGTTCGTGTCGATCGCGGACGACCTTGCCGTCCACCGCGAACACGTCTCGAAAATCGACCGGACGTTCGGTGCCGCCGGGCCGGACCAGCAGCAGGTCCGATCGCAGCTCGCGATGGGTGGCGAGCGCCTGACCGCTCCCGGAAAGCACGTCGATCGATGAACCGAGCGAGCGGCCGACGTCCTGGACGTAGGTCTCTTCGGCGACGATGCCCGACAGCTCGCGACGGAATTGGGCGACATACGCGGCTGCCCGCTTCAACAGCGGCGTGAGCGACGCATCCTCGGAGGCCAGTCGGGATTTGTGGGCCGCGGCCGCGCGGCGAGCCTGCTGACCGACCGCACCGCCCGCGTTGGTGGCCCAGTCATCCAGGACGCTGGCCGCAAGTTGCGGACCGGTGGCGGCCAGCGCGTTCAACGCCGCGGTGATTGCGGAGCTTGCGGGGCCGGCCGGGTCGGCGTGCTGCTGGTCGCGGTAGTCGTTCAGAAAGACGACCAGTGCGTCGGCGGCGCGATCGTCGCCGGCACGCCCGATTGCCGCGGCGGCACGGGCCAGGGTTCTGGCGTTGTCAGGAGTGAAAGCCGAAAAATCGCCGACGCCATCGCGCGCCGTCCGGCTGTTGACGAACAGGAGCATCATCGGCTCCAGCGCGTCGGCACCAAGCTCCTCTGCCGCCGAAAAATCGCGCCGTGCCACCGCGAGGTACGCGCGGTCCGCCAGGGTCGCAGGCCGGAACCCGCTGCTGTCAAGAATCCGCAATGCCTCGCTGCTGAGGACCGCCCACGGCAGCAGCCGTCGCTGCTGTTCGACCGAACCGAGGACCGCCGCCATCGCCGAGCACGACAGGCGATACGCGGGCATCGCTTGCAAAGCGTCCACCGCAGCGCGGTGAAACGCCTCTCGCGCCGTCCCCTCAAGAGTCCGCGCCTCGGCGGCGAGCCGCAGCAGCGGCGATCGGCTGCTGCCGCGGACGAGCGTCATGGTGTAAGTGATCGTCGTGCCGTAGCCGATCGGATCGCCGACCCCGAACGCGCTGAAGCCGGGCCCCTGCGCTTCGACGTACCGAACGGCCGCCGCCGCATCCGGCTTCGACGAGGGCGGCACCAGAGCGAGGCCGGCATCGGCGCATTGCCGCCGGAAGGCGGCCTCGTCGAACCCCGAACCGGCGATCCAGCTCCTGGATTCGACGGTCAGCGCCACGTCCGTTTGTGCCGAAGCGGCAGACGCCAGCAGCGCGAAGGCCGCGACCCACCCCGTCAACTTCCGCGTGACGACGTCCGTCATGCCTTCATGGCGGCGAGCAAGCCGCGCGTGCGATCCTCGACGTTTTCTTCCGTCACGAGCGCGGCGAACACCGCATCGAGCGAAGGCAGCTGCAGCGTCGCCCGCAGATTCGCCACCGAGTCATGACCGACAACGCGTCCATCCTTCAGGATCACGACCCGCGAACAGACCTGCTCGACGACTTCCAGCACATGCGAGCTGAACACGACGATCTTGCCTTCGTCGGCGAGCGCGCGCACGAACGCCTTCAGAATCCGCGCCGCGGTGACGTCGAGACCCGAAAACGGCTCGTCGAGGATCACCACGCGTGGATTGTGCAGAACGGCGGCCGCGATCAGCACTTTCTGGCGCATCCCCTTCGAATACGAGGACAACGTCTGATAGCGGTCGTCGTAGATGCCCAGGAGCTGCATGAAGCGCTCAATCTTGTGATCGAGCAGTTCCTCAGGCACCTGGCGCAGTCGGCCGACCAGCCGCAGGTACTCCGGGCCGGTCAGGTACCAGTACAAGTGCGGTTCTTCCGGGACGTAGCCCAGTACCGCCTTGTACGGCTGCAGCGATTCGAGGATGTTGACGCCGTCCAGCCGCACCGTGCCGTCGCTTGGACGCAGCAAGCCCATCAGAATCTTCACCGTGGTGCTTTTGCCCGATCCGTTCGGACCGAGCAACCCCAGTACCTCGCCCGGCCGCGCGTCGAACGACAGGTCGCGAATGCCGACGAGGGCGCCGTAGTACTTGGTGAGCCGCTCAACTTGCAGCATGCGACCACTATAATCGGTCACACATGGACGAGGCCTGGCGAATTGTGCAGGCGGCGGCGCTCGGGGCGGAGGCCGCGGCGCAATCGGGACGCACCGAGCGATTCGCCCTCGGTGCGGGGCTGGAGCTGCGCTCCGCTCCGGAGCCGGAGGCAGTCCTCGTGTGGCGGCCCGGAGCGGGATGGGACGCGACGCTGCCCGACGAGGACCCGCGGCGTGCCCTGATCGATCTGTACCTCCCGGTGTGCAGCGCGACGCGTGCTCGTCCGATTGCGGTGGGACATCTCGGCCAGAGCCTCGACGGATTCATCGCCACCCATGCCGGCGAATCACAATACGTGACAGGTCCCGAAAACCTGATGCACATGCACCGCATGCGCGCGCTCTGCGACGCCGTGATCGTCGGCGCCGGAACCGTCGCCGCCGACGATCCGCAGCTGACCACGCGCCACGTGCCGGGCCCGAGCCCGCTGCGGGTCGTCCTCGATCCCGATCGACGCCTCGAAGAACACTACCGCGTGTTCAGCGACGATGCCGCCGCCACGTTGTACGTGTGCGCGCGCTCCGCCACCCGCCCCGAGGAGAGCCACTTCGGGCGCGCCACGCTGGTCGCGGTGGACAATCGCGAAGACGGCGTCGATCTGCCGGAGCTCCTTCGCCTGCTCCACGCGCGAGGCTGCTCGCGGATTTTCGTGGAAGGCGGCGGCGTCACCGTCTCGATGTTTCTCGAGGCCGGCCTGCTGGATCGCCTGCAGATGGCGATTGCGCCGGTGGTGATCGGTGAAGGGCGTCCGGCCATCCGGCTGGCGCCGCCGGTCTCGCTTGGCGACTGTCTGCGACCCGCATACCGCGTGTTCCGCATGGGCGGCGACGTCCTGTTCGATTGCGATCTGCGGGCTGCCCCTCCAAGTGATCGCCCCGGCTCCGCCGATCAGTCAGCCGTCGAACGGATCATCTAGAGGTCATCCCACAATTCCCGAGACGTCCTGGTGGCCGACCGTCAAGGTCGAGCGGCCCCGATCGACGTGTTCGAGTCGACGAGCATGCCAGGCGTCGATGAGCGTCGTGTGCTCGGGCGCAACCTGGACTGCCGCTTCAGCCCAACCCGCGAGCAGCTGCTGCTGCAACTCGGATGATCCGTCGAGCACCCAGTCGCTCCGTTCAACGCGCATCGAGTAACCGAGCGCGCTGAACGTGCGGACAGCACATGCGACGGCATCCGGCCCGAGGGCCGGACCAAAACCCTTGTCGGTCTTCTGATGCCGGTTGACGAGACCGGTGATGGTCGAGTCGTCGGGATCCTCGGGCCGGCAGGCGATCCGCCCGTCGTAGGTCAATGCAAAGAGAATCGCGGAATGCTGGCGGTGACAGTGGCGGGCCAGTCGATCGATCCAGTCGTCGGACACCAGATCCAACAGTGCCGACGCCGTGACGAGCGCGCGCCCCTCGAACAGCTGATCATCGAGCGACCGGAGATCGCGCGCGAGCACCCTGACGTTCGGCGCGGCCGGCACCAGCGCCAGGAGCGCCGTGTCGTGATCGACGAGCAGCCAATCGAAGTCAGCTCGCCGGTCGCGCAGGTACCTCATGTTCGAGCCCGTTCCACAAGCGAGATCGAGAATCCCGGCTGCGTTCCGGAGAGAGGTGAACAGCGCATCGACGAGCCTGGCCGAGCGTGCCGCACGATCGGCTGGCTCGCGCAGCGCCAGCCACGCCGGGCTGAATTCACCCATGCGCGACCGAATGGAGAACGGTAGACATCTTGACCGCCGCCATCGGCCAGGTTGGCAGCCGGGAACGGGCGCGGCGTGCGCCCTCGGCGAGGCGCGCCCGCTGCGAAGGGTTACCAATCAGGGATGTCAGCACGGCCGTCAGCGCGTCGACATCTCCTGGCGTCACGAGCACCCCCGCATGATCCGGAACGATGTCCGGAATGGCGCCGGTGCGCGTGCTGACGATCGGCAGTCCGCGGGCGAGCGCCTCGGCCACGGCCATGCCGTACCCTTCGTACCAGGTCGCCATGACGAACAGATCGGCTTCGTCATAGCGGCGCGCCACCGCTGCGGCATCGGCTTCTCCCTCGAACGTCACCTGCTCGAGGAGATCGAGCTCTTGCACCAATTGCCGGAGGCGGCGGCTGACGCCGGCATCCGGCTCGCCGCCCACACATGTCAGGCGCCAGCGGCGTTGCGGGACCGCGGCGAGCGCCCGCAGAAGCACATCGTGCCCTTTGCGAGCGACGATCGACGCGACGCACAGCAGGCGGACCACTTCGCTGCCCGATCCACGCGCGAGCGGAGCGGGGTCGGTGCCTGGCTCCACCACTGAGATCCGATCGGCGGGCACGGCATAGTCGCCGAGCGTGCGCTCGGTGGCGCGGCTGGTCACGACCACCCGCTTGACGAACGCCAGCGCGCGACGTTCGCTGTCACGAAGGGCGCGCTGCATGCTCTCGTCGAGTCCGGTTTCGAGCGCCAGCGGGTGATGAACCAGGGCGACGAATCGGAGCCTCCCGGCCTCGCGCTCTACTTCAGCGGGCAGCGCGCCGAGGGCGAGCCCGTCCACGATGACGGTGCTTCGGGCTGGCAGATTGGCCAGGACGCGCGCGGCGTGCTGTCGTTCCGGCGCGGTCGGCAGCGGAAAGCCGCCGCCCAGTTCCCGCACGTCGACCCACCACCCTTCGTTGCGCAGGCCATCGACGATGCGCCGATCGTATTCGTAGCCGCCGCTCCTGGTGTGCAGAGTGCCCGGCACGACGAGTACGACCGGCCGCATCTAGCCGGCGTCGCCCGTGCGACCCTCGAACGACGCCGACGCGACATGCGACTCGTGCAGCGTCACGCGGATGCTCTCGATTCCGCGAGCGTTCTCGCCGAGCTCGCCGCGTTTGATGGCAGCCGCCATCCGATCGAAGACGACGCGCGCCAGGAATTCGGTCGTCGTGTTGCGGCCGGCAAACGCCGGCTCATCGTCCAGATTGCGATAGGACAAGGCGCCAGTGGCCGCGCGCAGGGCATCGCTCGCACGCCCCATGTCGACGACCACGCCATCCGCGTCGAGGCTTGACCGGCGGAACTCGACATCCACAACAAAGGTGGCACCGTGCAGACGCTGCGCCGGACCGAACACCTCGCCGCGGAGACTGTGCGCAATCATCATGTGATCGCGAACCGTTACGCTATACAGCATTCCTAATTCCTAATTCTTAATTCCCAATTTCATCCTCTGTATATCTGATTCGGTGACAGATCGTCTCGTCCGGCCGATTGCTTAGCGTCGCCATCACCTGCGGCAGATCGTCGAACCGGCTCTCGCCGGTGATCAATCGGTCAAGGGCAGGGTCGGCGAGGTAGGTCAGCGCGAGCTCCAGGCGCTGGCGCGTATCGAACTCACCGCGCTTGCTGCGCGCGACGTGACCGACCTGCGAGGACTTGATCGTCAGACGCTGCGCATGGAATGCCTCACCCAGATGAAGCGGAACCGGCCGGTTGCCGTACCAGCTCATCTCCACGACGACAGCTTCGAACGCGGCCAGCTCGAGTGCGAGCGCCAGGCCAGCCGGCGAGCCGCTCGCGTGAACGATGACGCGCGCGCCCGGCGAAGCGGCCACCGGCTGCTTGAAAGCGACGCCGAAGGCTCGCGCGATCGCCTCGCGTGACGGATTCGAATCGACGAGCTCCACGTCGCACCCCTTCATGCGGGTCGCGGCCCAGGCCACCAGGCAACCGACCGCGCCCGCCCCGATCACGGTGACGCGATCGCCGGCCTGCGGATCCGCATCCCAGACGCCGTTCACCGCAGTCTCCATGTTGGCGGCGAGCACCGCGCGTTCGGGCGGCACGCCGGGCGGCAGCACATGGACCGCCGCTGCTGGAACGACGTAATGCGATTGATGTGGATACAGCACGAAGACGTCGCGACCCTGCAGGTGCTGCGGACCGCGTTCGACTGTCCCGACGCTGGAGTAGCCGTACTTCACCGGAGCCGGAAGCTCGCCGACCTGAAACGGCGCTTTCATCCGCTGGTACTCGCTCGGCGGCACTCGTCCCTGAAAAATCAGTGCTTCAGTGCCGCGGCTGATGCCGCTGAACCGCGCGCGCACCATCACGTCGCCGGCCGCGGGTTCGGGCAGCGTCTCGACACGGATCTCTCCGCTGCCCGGCGCGGTCACCCAGAACGCTCGCGCAACCTCTGCGTCCTCTGCCACCTCAGCGTCCTCTCCATCATCAGCATACAATCGCAGTGGTGAGCACGAACGCGGCGTTCGGACCGGCGGACTGGGTGACCGGCGTGCGTGCGGCCATGGTGGCGGGTCTCGCGGTGGTGCTGGTTCGCCCGTCGCTGCCGGACGCGATGGTCTGTGTGTCGATCGCCAGCCTCGCCGCCGCCCTGGACGGCGTCGACGGCTGGATTGCGCGCCGCACGAAGACGACGAGCGAGTTCGGGGCGCGCTTCGACATGGAAACGGACGCGCTGCTCATCCTCGTGCTGGCGGCGCTGGTCGCCAGCTACGGCAAGGCCGGGCCCTGGATCATCGTGGCCGGTCTGCTTCGCTACGTCTTTGTCGCGGCCGGTGAAGTCTGGCCCTGGATGCAGCGGCCGCTCGAAACGAGCCGGCGTCGCCAGACGGTCTGCGTGGTGCAGATCGTCGGCCTGATCGTCGCGCTGCTCCCGGCGCTGGACCGTCGGCTCAGCGCCGCGGTCGCCGCCGCGTCGCTCGCGGTGCTGGCATGGTCTTTTCTGGTGGACACTCTGTGGTTGTGGCGATTGCGCGCCTCGCGGCCGCTCTTCTCATCCTCAACGCGTCGCTGACCTTCCAAAGCCTCTGGCCGACCCCCGCGGTCCGCTGGACCGGCGAGCTCTCGATCGAGCTGGCCGCGGCGATGGTCCTCGCGATCGTCGCGCTGGCGCGCGGCGTGAATCTGTCGTCGCGCGCCGCGTTGCGCGCGATCTCGATCGTCTGGCTGGTTCTGGTCATCGGCCGGTACGGCGACGTGACGGCGCAGGCGTTGTACGGGCGCGACATCAACCTCTACTGGGACCTGCGCTTCATCCCGGATGTCGCGGCGATGCTCGCGCGCGCCGCGCCGATCTGGCTCGTCGTCGCGGTCTGCGCCGGCGCCGTGCTGATGCTGGTGGTCGTCTACCTGGTGATCCGCTGGGCCGTGGCGGAGGTGGTCGCGGCGATGGCGCGGCCACTGTCGCGGCTGGTGCTCGGCGCAGCCGCGCTCGGTTTCGTCGCGCTGTTTGCGATCGAGCAGCCCAAAAACCTCGACGCCCACGAGCGGTGGTTTCCGACGCCGATCACGACCACCTACGGGCGCCAGGTGCGGCTGGCGGTCGCGGCCCTGCAAGGGGGTCGGTCGGTGGCGGCCAGCCCACCCATGAACTCGGATTTCTCGCGCGTGCAGGGCGCAGATGTCCTGCTGCTGTTTCTGGAGTCGTACGGCGCGGTCACGTTCGATCGACCCGACTTCGCAGGGCCACTGGCGGCGGCGCGCCGCGAGCTCACCGACGCGATTGCGGCGACCGGCCGGGAGAGCGCGTCGGCGTTCGTCGAGTCGCCGACGTTTGGCGGCGAGTCGTGGCTCGCGCACATTTCGCTGATGTCCGGCGTCGAGGTCCGCGACCCGCATACCAACGCCGTGCTGATGACGCTGCAGCGCGAGACGATCGTCAAAGCCTTCTCGCGGCACGGCTACCGGACCGTTGGGACCATGCCGGGTCTGTGGTGGGATTGGCCGGAAGGCCGCTTCTACGGCTTCGATGAGATTTACGGCGCGCTGCGGCTCGACTATCGGGGGCCGCAGTTCGGGTGGTTCACGCTCACCGACCAGTTCGCGCTCGCGAGGCTCGACGCCCTCGAGATCAATCGGCGCGACCGTCAGCCGCTGTTCATCTTCCTGCCGACGGTCAGCACGCACACGCCGTTCACCCCGACGCCGCCCTACCAACCCGACTGGGCGCGCATGTTCGACGAGCAACCCTATGACCCCGCCGAGCTCGATCGAAGCTTCGCCGACGAGGCGAACTGGCTCGAATCTCGGTCCGGGCTACGTCAAGGCCGTCGACTACGCACATCGGACGGTTGCCGGCTACCTGCGGCTCCGCACCGACCGCGATCTCGTCATCATTCTGATCGGCGATCATCAGCCGCCCGCCGTCGTCGCCGGCGAGCGCGCGCCGTGGGACGTTCCGGTGCACGTCATCACCAGCCGGCGGGAGCTCCTGCAGCGCTTGCGTGTTCATGGCTTCGCCGATGGCCTGACACCAACCCGCCCCGTGCTCGGCCCGATGCACGAACTCCTTCCGGTCCTGCTCGATGCATTCGGCGACCCGGAATAGCCCGTCGTCGAACGTCGAACGACGTACGACGAACGAAGAACGTAGAACGTAGAACGTAGAACGTAGAACGACCAGTGTTCCTGACCGCCCTGAACCGTGGCTGGCGAAAACGGTGTCCGCACTGCGGAAAGGGTCCGCTGTTCGCGGGCAGGTGGCGGCACCTCGAGAACTGTTCGGCGTGTGGTCTGGTGTTCGAGCGCAATCCGGGTGACACCTGGGCGTTCACCGTCATCGGCGATCGCCTGCCGATCGCCGCGATCATCGTGCTCGTCTATTTCGGTCTGGTCCGACGGCACCTCGTGCTGGGGTTGACGGTGATTGGCGTGCTCGGCATCCTGATCATCTGGACGGCCCCGAATCGATGGGGTGTCGGTATTGCTCTGCACTACATTTCACGCGTGCTCTGGCCGGATCCGGACGATCCGATTCCGCGCAGCGATCAACGGTTGTAGAGCCGGGTCCAAAAAGACCCCGCCTATATGCGTCCGCCGGGCCTAAGAGGCCCGGCCTACGTACGTTCAGCCGACGACCGCAACTCGTACGTAGGGCGGACCTTTCAGGTCCGCCAGAGGGCTGTCCCAACCCCGCCTGACTACCTGAGTTCCGGTATCCGCCGCGCCCTCAGACCGCGGTCCGGAACCCCCCTTTTTCGGCTACTATTTCGCATAGTGAGAAGCTTTCTCTCTTTGGCGGTCGTCGTGTGGGTCGGCGTGCTCGCAGTGGCCGGCGTCAGAGCGGGCCAGGCGCCCGATGGACGACCGGCGACGCAGCCTGTGGCGGCCACGTCGCAGCGCGCGCTGCTCGACCGCTACTGCGTCACCTGCCATAACTCGCGGCTGAATACCGCCAACCTTGCGCTCGATTCTCTCGATCTGGCCGCCGTCGGCACGCACGCCACCGAATGGGAAAAGGTGGTCCGGAAGCTGCGCGGTGGTTTGATGCCTCCAGCCGGACGGCCGCGTCCCGATCGCGCGACGCAGGACGGACTGGTCGCGTGGATCGAAAACGAGCTCGACTCGGCGGCCGCGGCACGGCCCAACCCGGGCCGCACCGAAACCTTCCATCGGCTGAATCGCGCCGAGTATCGCAACGCCGTGCGCGATGTCCTGGCCGTCGACCTCGACGTCGCCGCGCTGCTGCCCGGCGACAGCGCCAGCTACGGCTTCGACAACATGGCGGGCGCGCTGAAGTTGTCCGAGTCGCTGATGGAGCGCTATCTGACGGCAGCGCGCCGGATCAGTCGTGCCGCGCTGGGCGTGGCGCCGTCGGCGCCCGGTGCCCAGACCTACAACGTGTCGCCGGCGGCTGCGCCAGGACGAACGCGTCGAAGGGCTGCCGTTCGGCACGCGCGGCGGAACGCTCATCAATCATCAGTTCCCGGCCGATGCCGAGTACACATTCAGCGTCAACCTGGCCAACACCACCGCCGGCGCCGATGTCGACCTGTCTGATCGACGGCGAGCGCATCAAGCAGTTCAACGTCAAGGCCGGCGCGCGCGCCGTCGACGCCGACGGCAACGAGCAGCTCGAGAAACTCGAAATTCGTGTCGCGGTGCCGGCTGGTCCGCATCAAGTTGGCGTCGCGTTCGTCAAGACGCCGACGGTCCTCGCCGAGGCCAACCGCCGGCCATTCCTCAATCCGACGGTGAGCCGCAGCAGCATGGCGTTTCTGCGCAACGTCATCATCACCGGACCCTTTGACGCGAAGGGCAGCGATCCTGCGACGAGCTCAGGATCGACCCGAGCTGAGCCGAGGGGCGACACGCCGAGCCGCCGACGAATCCTGGTTTGCCGGCCCGAGACGACGTCCGCCGAAACGTCGTGCGCGAGAAATATTCTGTCAACGGCGGCGCGGCGCGCGTTCCGGCGTCCGATCGACGAGGAAGACACGAAGATCCTGATGACCGCCTACACGCAGGGGCGCACCAACGGATCGTTCGAAAGCGGCATCGAGCGGGGCCTCCAGCAGCTCCTGATCAGTCCGTCGTTCCTGTTCCGGGTCGAAGTCGATCCCACCACCGCCAAGCCGGGGTCGTCCTATCGGATCAGCGATCTCGAGCTGGCCTCGCGGCTGTCGTTCTTCTTGTGGAGCAGCGTTCCCGACGACGAACTGCTCGATCTCGCGGCGCGCGGGCGGCTGCGCCAGGCCGGCGTGATCGACCAGCAGGTGCGCCGCATGCTCGACCGATCCACGGTCCGAGGCGCTGACCGCCAATTTCGCCGGGCAGTGGCTGCAGCTGCGGAATCTCGCCGCCGTGAGCCCGTCGGAGGTGTTGTTCCCCGACTTCGACGACACGCTGCGTCAGGGCTTCCGGCGTGAAACCGAGCTGTTCTTCGACAGCGTGATTCGCGAGGATCGGAGCCTGCTCAGCCTGCTCGAGGCCGACTACACGTTCCTCAACGATCGGCTGGCGCGCCACTACGGCATTCCGGGAATCCAGGGCAGCCACTTCCGCCGGGTGACAGATCGCCGACGAGAACCGGCGCGGGCTGCTCGGACAAGGGAGCATCCTGACGATTACGTCGCACCCGGTGCGGACCTCGCCGGTCTTCCGCGGCAAGTGGATTCTCGACAACCTGCTCGGCACGCCGCCGCCGGAGCCGCCGCCCAACGTGCCGCCGCTGCCGGAAAAGACCGGCGCCTACGCGGCGCGGACGCCGTCGATGCGCGAGCGGATGGCGCAGCATCGCGAAAACGCGACCTGCGCGACGTGCCACGCGATGATCGACCCGCTCGGCTTCGGGCTCGAACGCTTCGATCCGATCGGCCGCTGGCGCGAGGTCGACGAGAACTTCACGACCATCGACGCCTCGGGCGTGCTGCCCGACGGCACGAGGTTCGATGGCGTCGAAGGAGCTGCGCGCGGCGCTGGCCAAACAGCCGGATCGCTTCGTGACCTCCTTCACCGAGAAGCTGATGACCTACGCGCTCGGCCGCGGCGTCGAAGCGTACGACATGCCGGCGGTTCGCACGGTCGATGCGCGACGCCGCCGCCAACGACTACAAGACCTCGTCACTCATCCTGGGCATCGTCAAGAGCCTGCCGTTTCAGAACAGGACCGCATCATGATCATCACGAAGATGGCGCTGCCGCGCCGGACGTTTCTGCGGGGAATGGGCGCGGCGCTCGCGCTGCCGCTGCTCGATGCAATGGTGCCGGCGCTGGCCGCGCAATCCTCCAGGCCCAAGGCGGTGCCGCGGCTCGGCTTCTACTACGCGCCGAACGGCACCTACCTGCCGAACTTCCATCCGGTAGGCGTCGGCAGCAACTTCGAGTTCACGCCGGTGCTCAAGCCGCTCGAGACGCTGACGAACGACATCGTCGTCGTCAGCGGTCTGGCCAACAAGGGCGCCGAGAACCTCAGTGAAGGCGGCGGCGTGCACACGCGCGTCGGCGCGGCCTGGCTGAGCGGCGTCCGACCGAAGAAGACCGAAGGCGCCGACATCGAGGCCGGCACCTCGATCGACCAGATGGCGGCCGCGGTGATCGGGCAGGACTCACCGCTCAACTCGCTGCAGATCGCCCTCGACTACGACTTCGTCGTCGGCAGCTGCGAGAACGGCTACAGCTGCGTGTATCAGCGCACCTTCTCGTGGAAGACGCCGACCACGCCGATGCCGATGGAGAGCAACCCGCGCGCGGTGTTCGAGCGGCTGTTCGGCGAGGGCGGCACGGCAGCGGAGCGCGTTCACCCGGATGCAGCAGGACCGCAGCATCCTCGATCTCGCGGTCGAGGACATGGCGCGCCTCCGGCGGCGTCTCGGCGCGGGCGATCGCATCGATGGTCGACGAGTACCTGACCGCAGTGCGCGACGTCGAACAGCGGATTCAGCGCGCCGGAACGGCAGACCCAGAACTCCGCGCTGCCCGCCGTCGAGCAGCCGGTCGGCATCCCGGAAGGCGTTCGACGAGCACGCCACGCCTGATGCTCGACCTGAACCTGCTGGCGTTCCAGGCCGACGTCACGCGGGTGGTCGCGTTCCAGATCTCGCGCGAGCTGAGCGGACGCCCCTATCCGTGGATCGGCGTGCCCGACGGCCACCACTCGGTGTCGCACCACCAGCTCGATCCGGAGAAGATCACCAAGGCGACGAAGATCAACGCCTATCACGTGTCGCTCTTCGGGTATCTGCTCGAGAAGATGAAGAACACGCCGCGACGGCGACAGCAACCTGCTCGACAACTCGATCATGATGTACGGCGCCGGCATGGGCGACAGCGACCACCACACGCCGGTGAACCTGCCGACCATCGCTCGCCGGCGGCGGCACGCGGCAGCTCAAGGGCGGACGGCATCTCGTCTATCCGGCCAACACGCCGATGACGAACCTCGGGCTGACGATTCTCGGCAAGGTCGGCATCGAGAAGGATCAGACTCGCCGACAGCACCGGACGGCTCACGGATTTGTAAGGCTCAGGGCTAAGGGCTAAGGGCTAAGGGCAAAAATGCAGATTTCAAGATGCAAATTGCAGATCGCGGCGATTGCGCTCGTCACGCTGGCGGCCAGCGCCGACGCCGCAGGACCGGCGCCGCTCGTCGATGCCGCCAAGGCGGGTAATATCGCCGCGGTCCGCTCCGAGCTGCAGAAGAAGCGCCGACGTCAACTCGCCGGGCGTCGACGGCTCCACAGCGCTGCACTGGGCGGTCCACAACAACGCGCTCGAGATCGTCGATCTGCTGCTCGGCGCCGGTGCCGACGTCAAGGCCGCCAACCGCTACGGCGTGACGCCGCTGTCGCTCGCCGCGACCAACGGCAACGCCCGGATTGTCGAACGGCTGCTGCGCGGCGGCGCCGACCCGAACACCGCCCTCCCCGGCGGCGAAACCGTGCTGATGACGGCGGCACGCACCGGCGATGTCGGCCGTCCTCAAGCGCTGCATCGAGGCGAATGCCAACGTCAACGCGCGTGAGAGCTCGCGCGGTCAGACAGCGCTGATGTGGGCGGCCGCCGAGAACAACGCTGCCGCGATCAACGTCGCTCGTCGAGGCTGGCGCCGACGTCAACGCCCGGACCAGCGAAGGCGCGGCGGCTGCGACCGCGCGCCCGGTCGTCGACCGGTGTGTTCACCGCCGCAACGGGCGCCGCGGCGCCGGCGGCCGCTCGAGGACCGTCGTTCACGGCCCTGCTGTTTGCGGTGCAGCTCGGGCAGCTCGATGCAGTCCGCACGCTGCTCGAAGGCGGGCGCGAGCGTCAACGATGCGCTGCCCGACGGCACCAGCGCGCTGGTCCTGGCGACCCAGAACGGCCACTGGGAGCTCGGCGCGTTCCTGATCGATCAGGGCGCCGACGTCAACGCCGACAAGCAGGGCTGGACGGCGCTCCATCAGATCGTCCGGCTGCGCCGCACGAACATCGGCTTCCTCCCGCCACCGATCGGCAAGGGCAACATCAGCTCGTCTCGATCTCGTGAAGAAGCTGATCGCCAGCGGCGCCAACGTGAACGCCGTGATGACCAGAGACTTCCGCGACGGTTATCGCAACCGGATGAACCGGGTCGGCGCGACGCCGTTTCTGCTCGCGTCCAAGAACGGTCGACACCGAGCTGATGAAGGTGCTGCTCGCCGCCGGCGCCAACCCGCTGACCGCCAACGCCGACAATACGACTCCGCTGATGGTTGCGGCCGGCGTCGACATGTGGAATCCGGGAGAGGACGGCGGCAGCACGCCCGACTCCGAGCCAGAAGCGCTCGACGCGGTGAAGATGCTCGTCGAGCTCGGCAACGACGTCAACGCCGCCAACGACCGCGGCGAGACGGCGCTGCACGGCGCCGCGTATCGCGGCGCCAACACCATCGTCCAGTACCTCGTGGAAAAGGGCGCCAAGATCGACGCGCGCAGCAAGCAGGGCTGGACGCCCTGGACGATCGCCAACGGCGTCTTCTACTCGCTGTTCTTCAAGGAGCAGAAGCACACCGCGGATTTCCTGGCGAAGCTGATGGCCGACGCGCGGCATCTCGACCGAAGGGATGGCCGACGACGGCCGCACCTGCTTCGACTGCGGGCGCAACAACCGGGTCGCTCGCGACGCCGAGGGCCGCCGCGTCGTGCAACCGGCGCCGGACGCCGTGCCGCGGATCGAGATCGACAAGCCGAATCCACAGGAGTTCTGACGCCGCAAGGTAGGCCGGGCCTTCGGGTCCGGCGCCTTCTATTTCGCTGCGCGCAAGATAAAGGTTTCGCCGCGCTTCCCGCCGTCGCTGACCCGCGCTTCCAGCGATCCGTCCGTCTTCCTGGTATAAGCGATCATCTTCGGGAAGTCGTGAGCGCGATTCTCGAAGGTCGCGCTGTCGGCGGTGATCGCTGACAGCCGGAATTCCGTGGGCGGGTTACCGTTCGGCTGAGCGATGTAGACGAGCGTGCCGTCGCGCTCGACGATGCGCAGGAATTCGAACGCGACCATGCGATCGCCTTTGATGGTTCGTGACACGGCCAGCATCGCGCCGCCCGCCGGAGTCGTCCACCGTTCCTCGATGCTGACCGGGCCGCCGCCGCCGCTCCACACGCCCGCCAGCCACGACAGTTGTGACAGCGATGCGCGAACCGGACCGGCCTGACCACGAAGGGTCGGCGTCAACAGACTGACCATCAGCAGGGAACAAAAACAGGCGTGTGAGAATCTGCTCATGCCGTAAACCATATCCTCGCCCGCGGCGAGCGCGCTTGAACAAATGCGACCAGCACACTACGCTCGTTGGCGGCCATGAAGTTTTCGGCGGTCGCGCCAATCCCCCGGCTCGCCTCCATCGTCCAGTGCGTCTGGACCCTCGAGGCGGACGCCACGGAGATGGCCGGGTACCTCGAGCCGGTACTGCCTGACGGATGTCCCGAGCTCGTCATGCACTTCGGCGCCGCCTTCGAACGCATTCGCCCGAACGCTCCGACCGAACGTCAATCCTCGCTGCTGTTTGCCGGCCAGCTGACCGGCCAGATCGAGCTGCGCGCGACCGGCGCGGTCGCGGTCCTGGGCATCCGTTTTCATCCCGCAGGTGCCGCCAGCATTCTGCGCATGCCGCAGCGGCAGCTCCTCGGGGCGACGGCCAATCTCGCGGACATCGACCAGGGGCTGTATCGGTCGCTGAGCGAAATCAGCGAATCGTGCCGCTCACTGACCGAGGCGGCGGCCCGAGTGCAGCGTTATCTGGCGACACGGATAGATGGCCGCTGGTTCGACGCGCGCGTGCAGAGCGCGGTGGCACACATCCAGCGCAGTCGCGGGCAGGTGAATATCGACGCGCTCGCCAGAGATGTGAATCTCACACGACGGCACCTGGAGCGCGAATTCGACGTGCATGTCGGGGTGTCACCGAAGCGGCTGGCGCGCATCGTCCGCTTCCAGCGCGCGCTCAGGCTCGTGCTCAATCCGACCGCCGCCGGACACGGCGTGGACACCGCGATGGAGTGCGGCTACGCCGACCAGTCTCACTTCATTCGGGAGTTCGGCCAGCTCGCAGGTTGCTCCCCCACGGCACACCTGATTCGGCGCGCCGAGCTGAGCGGCCTTTTCACCGGTTCAGCCCTGAGCCCTGAGCCCGAGCCCTGAGCCCTGAGCCCTGAGCCCTTAAGGCCGGTACTCCATGAACACCGTCTTGAGCTGCTCGAGGTCCGGCGGCAGCTCCGAATTCCCGGCAGGCATCTCGTTGCTCTTCAGCAGGAAGCTGATGATGTCGATGACGATTTGTGGTGTCAGCGAGTCCGGCTTGTTCTGCGGCATTGTCGTGCCGATGGTGACGAACATGTCGGCCAGCGGCTGCTCGCGCCAGCGGATGGTGAAGATCGGTCCCTTGAGCGGCGGCGCACCGGCCTCGCTGCCGCCGCCGATCAGATCGTCGCGGTGACAGTAGCCGCAGTGGTTCTTGTACTGCTGCTGTCCGCGCACCGCTTGATCGGTGGTATAGACGCCGTCCCATACAGTTTTCCTACCGGACTGCGTTGCCGCTCCGTCGCCGCCGGCCAGAACAGCGATGACCGTCAGACAAAGCGTCGCCAGACAGTTGCCGCCGGGCGTTTTTCCCATCCGTCTGAAGTTTAACGTAGAATCGAAAGGCTCCGAAGCCCTTCAATCAGTGCGGATCATTCTTCAAAGCCTGCCAATCGGTGAAAGAGTCGGCATCGCCTTTTCGGGCGGACTCGACACCAGCGCGGCGCTCCATTGGATGCGCAGAAGGGGGCGATCCCCTACGCCTACACCGCCAACCTTGGACAGCCGGACGAGCCCGATTACGAGGACATCCCACGACGCGCCCGTGAGTACGGCGCGGAAGCAGGCGCGGCTGATCGACTGCCGGCCGCAGCTCGTCGCCGAGGGTCTCGCGGCCCTGCAGTGCGGCGCGTTCCACATCTCGACCGCGGGCGTTCCCTACTTCAACACCACGCCGATCGGGCGGGCGGTGACCGGCACGATGCTCGTGCTCGCCATGAAGGAAGACGACGTCCACATCTGGGGCGACGGCAGCACGTTCAAAGGAAACGACATCGAACGCTTCTACCGCTACGGGCTGGTCGCCAACCCGAGTCTGCGCATCTACAAACCGTGGCTGGATCAGACGTTCATCGACGAGCTCGGCGGGCGCAAGGAGATGTCGGAATACATGCGTCAGGCCGGCCTTCCCTATCGCATGAGCACCGAGAAGGCCTACTCGACCGACTCGAACATGCTCGGCGCGACCCACGAGGCCAAGGACCTCGAGCGGCTGGATACCGGCATCAAAATCGTCGATCCGATCATGGGCGTCGCCTTCTGGCGCGACGATGTCGCGATTCAAACCGGAGACGGTTGTGGTCGGGCTTCGAGGAAGGGCAGCCGACGACGCTCAATGGCCGCACCTTCCCTGACGCGGTCGCGCTGCTGAAGGAAGCCAACGCGATCGGCGGCCGCCACGGCCTCGGCATGAGCGATCAGATCGAAAACCGCATCATCGAGGCCAAGAGCCGCGGCATCTACGAGGCTCCCGGACTGGCCCTGCTGTTCATCGCCTACGAGCGGCTCGTCACCGGCATCCACAACGAGGACACGATCGAGCAGTACCGCGACATGGGCCGGCGCCTCGGGCGACTCCTGTATCAGGGCCGATGGTTCGATCCTCAGGCGATGATGCTCCGCGAGATGGCGCAGCGCTGGGTGGCGCGGGCGGTGACCGGTGAGGTGACCGTCGAACTGCGCCGCGGCAACGATTACTCGCTGCTCAACACTACCAGTCCTAACCTGACGTACATCCCCGAGCGCCTGACGATGGAGAAGGGCGATTCCGCGTTCTCGCCGCAGGATCGAATCGGGCAGTTGACCATGCGGAATCTCGACATCGAGGACACCCGCGCTAAACTACTGACCTACGTAAAGATAGGCGTGATCGCCCCTTCGGACACCGGCTCCCCGCTGCCACTGCTTCCCGGCACCCGAATCCGCCGAAAAGAAGACCTAGCCCCGGCTCAGCTCTGGCCCGTCATGGCCCCCAAATCGACGCAAAATCGCGCAGAACTAGACCTGAACGCTGAGGAGACCCTCAGTTTCGACCATTCCCGCTGGAGCGCCTTCCGTGACGGCGTTGGTGAGCGGGAAAACGGTGTCGACGAACAGGGTTTTTCGATCGAGCTGCTGCGCCTCCGCAAGGAGCTCAATCCGCTCGCCCTGGCGCTCACGGATCGGATTCTGCGCCTGATCGACTTCGACCGCCCGGGTGCGACCCGCGCGCTGCGGGTCGACCAGGACGAGAACTCGCCGCGGCTGTTGCTGGTCTCGGAGCGCGCCCCGGGATTCCGGCTGTCGGAGCTTCTCGAGCGCGGCGCCGAGCGCGGCGTGATGGCCGACCTGGGCGCGGCCCTGTTCATCATGCGGCGGCTGTTGACGATCGCCGCCGCCATCCAGCGCGAAACGGCAGTCACCCACCTCGCGATCGCCCCCGAACGCATCGTGATTACGCCGCGCGGCGGCCCGGTCATTGTCGAAGCGGCGTTGGCTGGCGCCATCGAGGCGTTCGGCGACCGCATGCCGCCGCAGGTTCGCAAGGCGATCCGTCTGGCAAGACTCGAAACCACTGGCGACGCCGCCCACCTGGACGTCGCCCGGATTGCGCTCGCCGGGATGGCGATGATGGTGGGGCGACCGCTCGATCCCGCCGAGGAAATCGACCCGCTCAGCCCGGTGGTTCAAGAGGTGGTCGACGTGGCGGCGTTGCGCGCCGGAGATCTGTTTGCCGCCGCGCTGACGCCCTGGCTGGACCGCGCGATCACCGTCGACCCCCAGCTCTCGTTTGCAACCTTCGCCGAAGCGGCCGAAGCCCTCGAGGGCATCGTCCCGCCGCCCGAGGCGCGCTGCTCGATTTCGAGAGCGTCGGTTCGCAAGTTTCTTGATGATCTGTCGGTCGACGAGTCGCTGCGCTCACACCTTGCCGCTCTGGAAGAAGACCGCATCCGTGAGATCCGTGCCCGGCAGGTCCGCCGCGCGCCCATGCTGGCCGCTCTGGCGTCGAGCCTGCCCGAAGCGCCGGCCGTCGTCGACGAAGTGGATCCGGCCGCGGCCATCATGGACATGCC
Organism: uncultured Acidobacteriota bacterium; assembly: GCA_963728825.1. Taxonomy (GTDB): domain Bacteria; phylum Acidobacteriota; class Vicinamibacteria; order Vicinamibacterales; family CAVVIG01; genus CAVREM01. The sequence goes on along the minus strand of CAVSLA010000002.1, from coordinate 104,567 downwards.
GATCGCCGTCGAAGAACTGTCGTCCGAGATCCTCAAACAGCCGCTCGTCATCGACGATCAGCCCTCTCCCATCGCTGACATGATGGCCGAAGCGGCGTCAGACGAGCACGAGCTCGGCGACGTGTCCATCGAACTCGTGCAGGAGGATCAGATCTCCGAGCAGCTTGACGACCCGTTGCAGACGCTCGAGCTCATTTCAATCGACGACTCGCTGGTGTTGGAAGAGGATCTGATGGTCGTCGCAGAGGAACCGACGGTCCTCGAAGACGCGCCCTCGACCTTTGACCAGCCGGCGACGACCCTTGACGAGCCGGCCCCGACCTCCGACGAGCCGACAGACGAGGAACTGCTTCACTTCGATGAACCGGATTTCTCATCGGAACCTGCGCCCGATTCCGCCGGACCGACGCTCGACGACCTGGTCGACGAGATCCTGCGGCGGAGTTCGGACTCCGATTTGCCGGAGCTCCCGACAGGCGACGAGCTGCTGGCGGAGGATTCGAGCGCAGCTGTCGGCGAATACGAACCGATCACCGACGATTCGATCGTGCTCGAGGAGCCGCCGGTCGAAGAACCGCCCCCCGACGAGCCGCCGGTTGAGGAGCCCCCGGAAGAGGAGCCACCGGCTTACGAGCCGCCGCCCTATGAGCCGCCGGCCCAGGAGCCACCGTCGGATGATTCTCCGATTGAGGAACCAGCCACGAGGGTCAGCGATTTGTGGCGCGAGGATCGCGTCGAGGAATCCGAAGTCGAGGAAACACCCGAGATCGAAGAGCCGGTCGAAGACCCTGCGCCGATTTGGATGCGCGCCGCTATCGAACAGGTCGCGCGGTCTCGCCAGGATCGACCGGCGGCGCCGCCGCCCCAGGCGCGGTCGCAGCCCCGCGATCCGGTCTTCGAGCTGCCCGCCGACGAACCGGAGCGCGAGCTGCAACCCGAAACGACAACCCTTTCGGACATCGCAAAAGAGCTTGGGCTGACCATCGATCGACCGGATGAAATCCCAGCTGAACGCTCTTGGGAGGAAGCCCGCCCGACCGACCCACTCCCGCCCGACGAGTCGATCGACGACGATACAGGGTGGGACGTCGACATCCGCCGGGCATTGCTGGGCAACGAACATGCGTCCGCCCCGGTTTCACCGCCGCCGACACCGTCGCCGGCATTCGGTCAGCCCCATGCGTTCGCTCCCCCGCCGGTCATAGAGCAACCGCGGGTTTTCGCTCCCCCGCCCGTCGTGGAGGAGCCACGGGTTGTTCCACCGCCGCCGCCGCCGCCACCGCCGGTCGAGAGAATACCGGCGCCGATCGTTCATCCGGTGCCCGCTCCGCCTGTCCCCAAGCCGGTGGTTGCGACCGAGGAGGCAACCCCGAGTCGATCGATCGGCGAGCGTACCTCGGAGCTTGCGGAAACCGGCGGCAGGTTCCTCAAAATCGCCGCCGCAATCGTCATCATTGCGGGAGCGCTGGCCGCCCTCGGCTACGGCGGCTGGCGCTACTTCTCCAGCGTCACCGCACCGGGAACGTTGATCGTCGAGTCTGCGCCGCCTGGCGCGGAGGTGACCATCGACGGCGAGAAACGAGGCGCGACACCGCTGACGCTCGAGCTGCCGCCCGGCAGTCACGCGATCACAATGAGTCGACGCGGGTTGACGCGCCGTTTTACCGTGGATGTTCGTCCCGGAGAGGAAACGACCCAGACGCTCGACTGGTCGACGGTCCGCGCGGTCGGCTCACTCGCGGTCACGACCAATCCACCCGGCGCGAAGGTCTCCGTGGATGGACGCGGTTACGGGGTCACGCCACTGACGATTCCGGATCTTGCCGCCGGTCGACACCGCGTCGTGCTCGAGGGCGCGTCCGGCACCGTCCGGCGCGAGGTGACGATCGAGGCCGACGGCACGACCCCGCTCGACGAGGCGATTTTTTCGGGATGGATTGCCGTCTTCGCCCCGTTCGAGCTGCAGATTCTCGAGGGCAACCGGCTGCTCGGGACGAGCGAAAACGGCCGCATCATGGTGCCGGCCGGCCGCTACGAGTTGACGCTCGTCAACAAGCAGCTCGGCGCACGGCTGACCCGCACCGTCGAGGTGGAACCGGGCCAGGTCGCTGCCATCAACATCACAGAAGTGCCGGCGACCGCAGCGCCACCGGCGACCGCGCCCCCGCCGGACCCGCAGCCGCAGGCTGAGCCGCCGCCGCAGTCGCAACCCCAGCATGATTAACGCAGGCTTTGCAGCTCCGGCGCAACGAGCGGTGTCGCCTTGGCGCCCTTGCGCCGAAGGATGATCCAGTGAGGGCACTTCTGTTGATCCAGATAGAGGCGCTCGCAGTCGTCGCACCGCACGCACTCGGTCTTGACGATCTTCGGCCCTCGGATGGCGCCCCACTCGCACGTCTTCTCGCAGATCTTGCAGGTATTGCACTCCGACCAGCGTTTGATCTTGAACACTGTCAACGTTGAGATGAGGCCGAGCGCCGCACCGACCGGACAGACGAACCGGCAGTACAGATTCCGCACGAAGACGCTTGCCAGCAGCAGCGTGGCGAGTCCCAGCCACATGCCGGTCGACTCGGCCAGGCCGAACATCCAGAAGGGCTCGACGTATTTATAGACCGACATCTGCTTGGTGACCACGAAGTAGCCGACCACCGCCGCGAGCAGTCCGTACTTGATCCACGCGGCGCGCTGCTCGATGCGCACCGGCACCTCGTAGCGCAGCCGGGCCGGCAGCACGGCGTCCATCAGCTGGGTGAGTGCTCCGAACGCACAGATGCGCCCGCAGTAAAGGCGGCCCCACAGCACTGTCGAGACCACCGTGAAGATCGCGAACACGTACCAGGTGAGGTTGTATTTGACGATGGGGAGATTCCAGTCGATGACCCCGAACACGTTCACGATCGAAATCAGAAAGCTCTTCGTAAACCCCAAGTAGACGACGGCGGCAACCAGCGCCGCGTACTTCAGGCGGACGCTCTTGCGGAAGAAGCTGACCAGCGCAAAGGTCAGGAAGATCGTCAGCAGCACGAGATCCAGCGCCTGCGGCTGCAGGATCTCCGCCCACGTTTCAACCGGCTGTTCGTCGAAGCCCCAGGGATCCATGGCAGGCGCTACTTTGGCCGCTTGACAGCGGCCGGATCGAGAAAGGTTTTGGCCATCATCCGCGAGCCGTCGCGGATGGCGCGCGTCGCGCTGTTGATGGTCAGCGACGCCCGCGACACCGCGTCGACGTCGGCGCCGACCCGGAATGAATCGAAGATGCTCTTGTTCTTGAACTGCGCCGGGAACTCGGGCGGCTCGACCGAGAAGTAGCCGTACGGCTCGGAATGATAGTCGACGATGATGCCGGTGATGATGCCCGTCAGGTCGAGGCCGACCAGGATGTGCAGCGGCCCATGATAGCCATGCTCCTGCGGCACCATGTCGGTCGTCCAGAAGACGTAGCCGATCGGCCGCGCCGCCGGATCGCTTTTCGGATCGACGCCGTAGGCCTTGAAATGAAGCGGCTCGCCGCCGAGCGGAGAAAATACCGCGGCGCCCGGAAAGAGTTTCTTCAGCTCGTTCGCCGGATTCTGATTCGTGAAGATGCGGCGCTGCTGCGCGGACAGCACGCCGCCGCCGCACAGGACGGCCGCCAACACCAGCCACACACCAGGGATTCTGCGCATCGTCTCCAGCGCGCGATTATAGCGTTGAAGGTGTATGATTCGCCGCCAGGAGCGCGAACATGTTCAACGGACGCAAGCTCGGCGCGGTCATTACCCTGCTCCTCCTGATCGGATCGGCGGCGAGTGCCCAGCAGCAGCAGGACTTCAGCGCCGTCCAGATCAAGGCCACCAAGCTGGCCGACAATCTGTATACGCTCGAAGGTCAGGGCGGCACGATTGGCGCGCTGGTCGGACCGGACGGCGTGTTTCTCGTCGACTCCCAGTTTGCGCCGCTGACGGAAAAGATCGTCGCTGCCGTCAAGCAGATCACCGATCGACCGATCCGGTTCCTGGTCAACACCCACCAGCATGGCGACCACACCGGCGGCAACGAGAATTTCGCCAAGCTCGGCGTGACGCTGATCTCGCGCGACGAACTGCGCGGCAGGCTGGCGGCCACCACCGGCCGCGGCGCCGTGCCGCCGGCGGCGCTGCCGATGCTGACCTATAAGGGCGGCGTCACGCTGCACATGAACGGCGAAGAGGTGCGGCTGATTCAGGTCCCGGCAGCGCATACCGACGGCGACACGATGATCTATTTCGTCAAGGCCGATGTGTTGATGACCGGCGACTTCTATCGGTCGATGGGTTACCCGAACATCGATCGCGCCAACGGCGGCTCGCTCAAGGGGATGGTCGACGGCTTCAACGCGGTGATCGAGCTGGCGACGCCGAAAACGCGCATCGTCCCGGGCCACGGGGCGATCGTCGACGAAAAAGAGGTCGCCGCACACCGCGACCTGGCGTTGGCGCTGCGCGATCGCGTCGCCGCGCTGATCAAGAAGGGACAAACGCAGGAACAGATCGTCGCGACGAAGGTCACCGCCGACTACGACGCCAAGGTGCCGGGCGCCGGCACCACCGGCGATCGATTCGTCGGACAACTCTACGGAGAGCTGGGCGGAAAATAGTCGTCAGTCGTCAATCATGACTGTTGTCTGTGGACTATCGACTGACGACTATCGATTTTTGATATGGCGTTCGAGCATCTGCCGGCGGACGACGGCGCCGTAGACGTTGCCGGCGCGGTCGACGCCGAGACCTTCGGCGCCCGAGTGTTCGGGACGGGTCGATTCCATGTCTTCGATGAAGGCCGTCACCGAGCCGTCTCTGGCGCTGCCGATGCGAATCCCCTTCTTGATGCCCGGTAGCTCCCGCGCGCCGGTGTCTGGTCCCGATTCCGAATCGGCGACGTAGATGGTGTCGTCGGCGGTGATGAAAATCCCGCTCGGCCGGCCGAACTGCCGCCACTCGTCGATGAACGTCCCCTCCTGATCGAAGATCTGGATGCGATTGTTCTCGCGGTCGCCGACGAACAGCCGGCCGCGTGAATCGATCGCGATGGTGTGCGGCTCGCTCAACTCGCCCCGGCCCGATCCTTTAAGGCCCCACTCCTTGATGTACTTGCCGTCACGCGTGAACTTGACGACCCGGTTGTTGAGGCCGTTGCGGTGGCTGTCGGTGACGAAGACGTCGCCGTTCGGCGCCACGACGACATCGGTCGGCTGATCGAAGCGGTCGGGACCGGAACCGGACACGCCGGCCTGGCCGAGCGTCATCAGAACCTTGCCCTGCGGGTCGAACTTGAAGACCTGATGTCCCTTGCCGTTCTCGCCGCGGGCATCGGACAGCCACAGGTTGCCGTCGCGGTCGACGGTCGCGCCGTGTGGAAACACGAACATCCCCTGTCCCCAGCTGGCCAGGAGCTTTCCGTCGGCGTTGTACTTGAGGATTGGCGCCTCGGATCGGCCGGCGCACGAGTTCGCGAAGCAACGGTGCACGACGTAGATCGTCCCATCGGGCGCCGCCTCGACCGCCGTCACCGCCGCCCACTTCACACCAGCCGGCAGCTCACCCCAGTCGCGCGCCGTGCGGTAGGGCTGCGGCAGATCGTTGCGCGGCGTCCCGGACTGCTGCGCGCCTGGCGCCGCGGACAGCAGCCACGCCGCCGCCAGAGTGATGAGCACTGTCCGCATCGTGATGTCTCCTCGGTCGGGCCGCTTGTCAGGGATTGACCTTGACCGGCTGCACCAGCGCGCCGTTGCCGGCCGAGTCCCAGGCGGCGAAGCGGACCCACTTCTGTCCGGCGGCCTCGAACGGAATTTCGAACCGGTGGCGTCCGAACGGCGATAGATGCGTGGCTGGAACGATCCGGCGATCGGTGGTGCGGCCATCGCCCCAGATCACCTCGACAAACTCCAGCGGGAACGTCCACTCGACGTCGGCGACGATGGTGCGGCGGGGGCCGGTGCCGCGCACCGCGAATGACGGAATCAACACTTCGCCGGAGGTCACGAAATAGTCCCCGCGGTGAATCGCATCGATGACCGGGCTCATGTCGTCGACGGATGGCAGCGTATCGAGCCTGAGGTAGTTCACGGGATTGTTGGCGTAGATGTCGTCGCCCGGATGCTTCTCGTAGGTCTCGGTGATCGCCAGAATCTGCTTCGGCGTCGTGGTCCATTCGCCGGCGGCCGACATCCAGTTGTTCATATCGTCGAGGAGCGGGAGCACGCGATAGTCCGAGAGACGCTTCTCGGACAGGTCTAGACCCATCCCCCACCGCCAGCCGACGCCGAGATAGCGATCGTCGCGGAAGTGCTCGGTGTCCTTGACGGCATCGGGATAACCGGTCGAGCCCTTGGTTCTGGGATGAGGCATGAAGATCAGCGCGTTTTCGCGCCTGATCATCTCGAGGACGTCCGCCGGGCTGCCGACGCGATAGACCTTGCCGTACTTCGGGTCGTCTTCGACGAACGCCTGTCCCGGCTTGCGATCGCGGGTCCAGAAGAGCGGCTTTGACAGCAGGAGATCCCAGTGGCCGCCGAGCAGTTGGCTGACCTCCTCGTTCGGCATGATCAGGAAGTTGGCGTCTGAGTGCCGGCGGGCCGCTTCGTAGTAGTCTGCAAGAATCCCGAGACGATTCTCGCCGGACGGCCGATCGGTCGGCGACACGATGTTGATGCCGGTCGCCCGCAACGCGTCGAGATCGGGCAGCTTGGTATCGAGACTGCCCGACGCCCGGGTCCGCTGGCCGAGATCCATGTGGAAGTGGCTGGCCATCACCTGGTAGCCGGGCAGCGGCTTGTAGCGATCGCCGCGGGTGAAGGCGAGCGCGCCATCGAGCGCTGACTGGGCGGCCCCGCCGCTCACGTAGAAGTAGACCGGCATCCGCTGCCAGCTGCCCGGCGGCGCGCTGTACAACGAGAAGTTGGCGAGGTAGCGCTGCTCTTCCTCTCGCTCGGCCTGCCTGATCCCGAACGCGAACCGGCCGACGGCGTCGTTGCGGTACCAGACGTATCCGAGGTTGGTCTCGACCTCACGCGTCCAGAAAAATGTGTGCGGCGGCGGAAAGGCCGCGATCGAGCCGGACTTTTTTTCGGCCACGATCAACCGGTTGCTGGCTTTGAGCGGCACCGCGCTTTCGTTGCGACGGCCGCCGAGCCGATACTCCTGGGCGAGATTCGACAGATCGCGCCAGACCATTCGAGCGCCATCCTCGACCGCCAGACCGTTCAGTCCTGCGTCGTACTTGTAGGCGATGCCCGGCTCGCTGGTCCGCGCGATCACTTCGAGCCGGACGAGCGACGTCCCCTTGTAGACCGTGAATTGCAGCGCGCCCTCGAAGACACCGAGTTCGGCGCCGGGGAACGCCACCTCCAGGCGCGTGCCGTTGCTCCTGACCTCGCAGCGGGTGGCGCGATAGGCCGCCGTCGCGCGCCTGATCTCTTCTGGCCGGCGCGGCAGACCGGGCTGATTGGCAATCCCCTTGGGCGGCGGCGGATTGCCGCCAGTCCCGGGCGGACTCAGATCGAGCGGCGCATCCCAGAAGGCATCCCACTTCTTCGCGTCGACGATCTCCGGAGTGATCTCGACGCCGAGGCCGCGCAGCGGCGCGATCTGCTGGTTGCTGATGCGGCGCAGGCCAGTCACGATGCGGAACTCGGGCGTGGCTCGCGTGATGACCGTCGCCCAGCCACCGCCGCGACTGCGAATCGCCAGATCCTGAATGGTCGGCACGCCACCGTCGTTCTGCAGCCGCAGCCGCACCTCCCGACCGGATTCGGCCTCCCAGGTGAGCGCGAGCGTCGTGCCCTCGATCGAAGCGGCAAGACCCGGCTGCGGCTTGTCCTCTCCCAACGAGCAGTTGAGCGGATCCGCGGCAGCGTGCGAGGCGACGAGGATCAGAGCGAGCGTGGTGGCCGCGCAGGCTTTCAGCACGCGCGGATTATATCGACCCAGTCGACGCGCCGGCCGACAGCCTGCGCAGAACTGGTAACGGTTTCGAAACTGCGCAGTGAATTTCGGCTGAAAAGAAGGTGCTTCAGGGTCGGCACGGGCCCCTCGTGTCTCCTCATAAAGCCTCTTATTTGAATGCCTTACAGGATCTCGACACTTCAGGCACAGCCGTTGCCCCAAGTGTCACACCTGGAGGCTCCATGCTGTGCCTGACCCGTTGGACGATCGGCCTCGCGTTGATTGGCGTGTGGCTCCTCGGCGGCGTAGCACGAGCGTTCTAAAGAGTCCGACTCAGGCGGGCCATACGGCCCGCCTCGCCTCTCATTCTCATCCCTCTTCTGTAATTTCTGGATTTCGTCTTGCACTCGAACGCCTTCGAAGGAGGCGTCAACATGAAGGGTGTGAGCATCTGGTCTGTTGCGGTGGCCGCTGCGCTGACGATTGCGTGCGGCGATCGCGACATGGCTGACAGCACAGCAACTGGTGCGGATCGTACGGCTGCGGCCGGCGATGCCAGCACGCCAGCCGCCGGCACAGCCGGGCCCGATCGCACGGCGGATCGCGCTCCGGGCGCGACTGCGCCGATGGCGCGAGCCAACGAGGCCGCCGACATGAATCGTTTCGTCGAGAAAATGGGTCAGGTCGGCGTGGCGGAGGTCAAGCTTGGCGAGCTGGCCGCCCAGCGCGCGGCGAACGCCGACGTCAAGCAGTTCGGCCGGCGGATGGTGTCCGATCATCAGAAAGCCAACACGGAGCTGAAGCAGATTGCGTCCAGGATGAGCGTCCAGCTCCCGACCGAGCTCGACACGAAACATCAGGAGCTCTACGACCGTCTGTCGAAGCTGAAGGGCGCGGCGTTCGACCGCGAGTACATGAAGGCGATGGTCGACGGCCACCAGGAAGTGGCGCAGGAGCTCGAACGTCACGCGGACTCGGCCGCGGCCAAGCCTGGCGACCGAACGGTTGGCACGACCGGCGCGGCGGCGCCGGCCGATGCGTCGATCCACGCCTGGGCGTCGAAGACACTGCCTGACGTGCGGCAGCACCTCGAGCAGGCGCGCAAGATCGAGGACAAGCTGACCCAAGGCTAGCGTTCAGTTGTCGCGTGCGGGCGCCACGTAACCGTTGCGCGCCCGTACGCGATAGTCGCCTTTCGGTACTCGCACACGGATACTGTGGAACCCGCTGTCCGCACCGCTCCTTGAAGAGTAGCCAAGCAGATACTGGCTGTTCAGCTCTTCGGCGATGCGGGCAATCGCGGGAAGCATGTCATCGGTGCCGTGCACCACTTCGGTCCGCCCACCGCTCGTATCGGTGATTTCCTGCAGCGCCACCGGGTTGACCCGTGTATTGATCGCCTGCCGGCCTGGCGAATCGATGGCGATTGCATAGGCGAAGGCATCGGTGCGCAGGAGCGCGCTGCGCACCTCGCGCAGCGTCGCGTCGCTGGCGGTATCGGCCCCGTCGGAGATCAACACCAGCGCCGCCCGCTGATTGTTGCGCACCCCGAACTGCGGCAGCGCCGCCAGCACGGCATCGTAGGCGGCGGTGCCGCCGGTCGGACGAATCGGATCGAGCATGGCGGCCAGGCGTCCCCGATCGCGGGTCCAGGCGGACAGGAAAAACGGCTGGTGATTGAACGCCACCACGAGGAACTCGTCGCCGGGATCGAGCAGATCGGCGAGGAAACGCTCGACCGCCGTGCGGGCATCGATCATCCGCCGGCCGAACATGCTGTCACTGACATCCAGCAGCACCGCCAGGCTGACCGGGACGCGTTCGTTGGTGAACTGGGTGATCTGCTGCAGGACGCCGTCTTCGTAGACCTCGAACGCCTCGCGGGTCAGGCCGGTGACGAGGCGCCCCTCCCCGTCGCGCACGGTCGCGGTGATGCTCGTCAATTCGACCGCCGAGCGGAAGACACGCGGGTCACGGATCGGCGGGTTCTGCGCGGCAGCGGTTGCCCACACGCCGCCGATCGCCAACACGAGCACCGTTTGAACCTTGAACATGGCGAGTGTGCCTGCGCCCTATCGACTCAGCCAGTACGTCATCTTGACCATCAGCGCCTGCGAACCCTCACCCCCGAAGGCATCGCCCAGATCGCGCAGCGGCTGGAACAGACCCGGCCGCGCCGCGTTGGCGGTCGACAGGTTCCAGGCCACGAACAACGTGCTGCCGCGGCTGTATTCCCACCGCAGGACGACGTTGCCGCGCAGTGACTTCGTATTGAAGTCGGGGTCATCGTCTATCGTCACCGGTTCGAACTCGAACGATCGCGGGCGAGCCAGCCGGCGGATGTCAGTGTAATCCCCTACGGCGACAAACGGTTGCAGGAATGCCTGGATGGTCAGGTCGCGGTGGACCGCGAACGTCGACCGCAGGGTCAGGTCGATCACGTTCCGCTCGAGCCGTCCGTAGACGTGATCTTCCACCCCGTCGCCGGTCGCATCGACATTTTCAATCCACTGGGCCACGTCGCGCGCGGTGATGTAGTTCAGGTTGATCGACGTCTGCAGCCGGCCGGACGGCTTGAGATTCAAACCGGGGCCGAAGCGCACACTCCAGCCGCCCACCTCGTCGCGCATCGTATCGCCGCCGAGGAACAACCGCCAGCTTTTCCGGTTGTCGCTCGCCACGAACCAGAATCCATTGAACCGGGCCGGGGTCGCGATCGGCGGTCCGCCACGGGTATCCAGATCGTCGAGCGCTTCGAACTCGCGGTTCATGCCGGCTTCGAGCACCCAGTAGTTCCTGAACTGCGAGAAGAAGTTCGTGCCGATGAGACGCGCCAGCACGTCTTTCTCGGCGTTCCACGCGTTGACGACGAACAGGTTGGTCCCGACCCGGCGGAAAGCCCTCCACGGATCGGGCTGTTCGACGTTGAAGCCGCCCTCGACGCTGGTCCGGTTGGCGCGGCCGCGGAAGAAGCCGAGATCGTCGACCCGGAAGCTGCGGCTGAAGTAATCGAAGTGGCCGAAGAACCCGCCGTGCTTCCGGTCGAAATTGAAGTTCGAGACACCCCCGAATCCCGACTTCATCGCCTCGTCGACCGGCGCCTGCGTGCCCACCCAGTGGCCGTTCCAGTTGACGCGATTCCGATCCCACCGGATGTTGAAGTCGCCGCCGCCGGCAAAGGCGTCGAAATCGTTCTGGCGGAGCACGCTGGTCGCAATGACGCCGACGTTCGAGGTGCCGCGTCGGACGTCGCGTTGCAAGCGCACGACGTTGTAGGACGTGGTGGGTTCCGCCGGTCGTCTCGCGCGGAGGAGATTCACGGTATCGACTTCCACCTCCTCGGCGGAGGTCACCGCACTCAAGGCACCGTAGGTCAAGCCGGACTGTTTTCCGGTCAACTTGACCGCGCCGACAATCGTCGTCGCGTCGGGCCGGTCGACCTCCGTATCGCCCTCCTCCAGCTGCAGCCGGGCCGGACGGCGGCCGATCCGCCGCGAGTGAAACAGTTGAAACATCCCGTAGGGCGGCACGAAGGTGCGGCTGTCTTCCAGAAAGAAGGCGCGTTTCTCCGGAAAAAACGTTTCGAACACGGTGAGATTGAGCACCGCCGGATCCTGCTCGACCTGGCCGAAGTCCGGATTCACCGTGGCTGACATCGTCGCGCTGGAGCCGATGCCGACCCGCAGGTCGAGTCCGACGCCACCGCTGAAGTCGGTGCCGCGGCTCGGCAGATCGGCAGCCCCGGCGCGCACGTAGGGCAGCCACTCGATGCGGCGCGGTGGATCGAGCGCCGCGTCGAACACCAGATGTCCCCAGCGCGAGACGACGCCGCGTTCGCCGCGCGGGCGGGCCGTCCAGTCGCCGGTCTCGCTGCGTCGATGGATGGTGCGGCGATAGCTGAAGCCCCACACCTGATCCGCTGCCGGCGAGGCGGTGAACCGCATCTGCGAGAACGGCACCCGATACTCCACCACCCACCCCTGATCGGTCGTCGTCGTCCGCACTTCCCAGACGGCATCGAAGTCGCGATCGGACGAGTCGTCGTTGAAGAAGGAGAAGTCGGCCTGCACGCCTGACGGGTTGGTCTCGAAGACATATCCGGTCTGATGGTCGTGGCGGGGATCGAAGCCGATCCCGATCCGGTCGCTCGGCGGTGGCTCGTCGCGGCGGCCGAGGCCGCCGGTAATCGCGTCCGGCGTGCGATCCTCGCAGCGAATGGCGACGTAGATGAAGCGCTCGTCGTAGGCCACCTGAATGTGGGTCCGCTCGGTCATCGGTTCGCCGTTGTCGGGATCCCACTGCACGAGCCCCTCGGCCTTCTCGGCCAGCTCCCAGACCTCGTCATCGAGGACGCCGTCGATGCGCGGTGGTGTGGAGGGAATGCGACGGGCGCGAATGATCTTGTCGCGCTTGAATTCGGCGGCGGGTTCGCCTTCGGGAATGACCGGTTCGAGAACAGCCTGAGCGAAGACAGCCGTCGGGCCTATGAGAGCCAGGAGGCTGCACAGAATGACGAGCCTGATGATCGCCAGGCTTCCATCTTACGGGATCACGCCGGGGCCGTTTTCAGCTTTTCGACGCGCCCGATTCGAACGAGCGGTACAGCGCGTCGAGGATCCCCATGCCGCGAGTGAGCGCCCTCGTGATCGTCGGACGTCGACGCCGCGATAGTGGGCGTTTCCGCACACTGATCGCGACGGTCCTTCACAGACGATCTCGGCGATGCGCTTGAACGGCGAACTACTCGATCGTCCAGAGGGCGACGCTGTTCTGGTCCTTGACGAAGATCCGGTTCCCGGAAATCGACGGGGCGCCCCAGGTCGGTGGCTCCGCGACCTTGTAGGTTCGGATCGGAGTCAACGCGCTGGTGGTCGAGCCGTCAGCGACCACGAGCTCTCCGCTGGTCTTGAGAATGAACAGCAGATTGCCGGCGGTGGCGATCGCGGCGTTGTCGGCGATGCGCGGCTCGCCGATTGACAAAGTCTTGCCGGTCGCCGCGTCGACGAAGAAGAACTGGCCGCGGTTCTGCGGTGACAGGCCGAACAGGGCATTGCCGACGATCACGCTGTTCGAGAGGCGGTAGAACAATTCGTCGTTTTCCCAGGCGTCTTCGGTGGTCCACTTGCCGCCTTGCCGCGACACACGGAATGCGGTGATGCCGGCGTCCTGGCCCGAGACGATCACCAGGTCGCGATAGATGACCGGCGTGCCGGCGTTGACCTGAGACGGCGCCTTGAATGGCCTGAGCCAGAGCAGCTCGCCCGTCTCGGCCGAAACGCCGACCAGGTTGTCGAGCGTGAACGTGATGATCTGCCGTGTGCCGCCGATGTCGGCGACAATTGGCGATCCGTAGCTCGGGCCGTCGCCGGTCCACTGCCACTTCGCATCACCACTCGCGGGATCGAACGAGGTCAATGCGCCGCCCTTGGCGCCCCCGACGTGAACGATCAGCCGGCCGCGATCGATGAGCGGCGACTGCGAGGTCGTGAAAGTCGGACCGACTTCAGGGGCGGGTTTCTGCCAGAGGATCTTGCCGGCTTTGGCGTCGATCGCGGTGAGGATGCCGCTGATGCCGAATGTGAACACGCGACCGTCTGCGTAGACGGGGACAGCCTTCGGACCAGGTCCGTGTCCGGCCGCCGCTTTGACGACCGAGTACGGCGCTGGATACCTGACCTGCCAGATCTGCTTGCCGCTGTTGGCCTCGAATGCGGTGACCACTTCGTTGTCGCCGCCGGCGGGGCGCGCGAACGCGTAGACGGTGTCCCCGACGACGATCGGGGTGGCATAGCCCTCGCCGACCTCATGACGCCACTTCATGGTCAGCGACTCGGGCCATTTTGCCGGAGCGCGGAATCCGGCCGCGCCGCCGTCGCGGTTGGTGCCACGCCATTGCGGCCAGTCGGTCGGCTTGTTCTGGGCCCACAGCGACGCGTTGCAGAGGATGAGTACGGCTGCTGCGATCAGTCGATGGCTGCGTGAAAACATGGCCGCAGTATAGAGCAGTTCCGGCGGCTGCGGCTGAGCCGCTGACGGCACATGCCGTGCAAGAAGCCGCTGTGAACAAAACCTGTGAGGAGGGTCTGATGAGCTGGAATTCGTGGTCGAAAACGTGTGTCGCGGGCGGCGTTCTCGCGATGGCGATCTCGACTGGCGCATGCAATCGAGACGAAGCGGCCGAGATCGATCGCGATACGGATCGCCTGGCGTCCGACACGGCAAAACCGGGTCATGAGGGGGCGCCGATCACGGTGACCGGCTGCCTGCAGCGCGGCGATGCCATGAACAGCTTCGTCTTGACGCAGATCAACACGCCGTCCGACAGCCCGGTGGCGACGACCGGCAAGGAAGCCGGCAGTGAAGCCGTGCAGCGGGAACAGATGCGTGGGGCGAAACACGCCTATGAACTGGAGGGCGACGATCGCGACGCACTGCGGACCCTCGTGGGCAAGCAGGTCCGCGTCACCGGAACGGTTGAGGAGAACTCCGACCTGCCATCGGAAGCGCGAGAGAATCGCGATAGCACGTCCCGGCGCGAGGGCCTGGACATCAACGCGCGCGATCTCGCGAAGATCGAGGTTACGGGAGTCGTCCAGGTTGCGGACGTCTGCGGCGACGCCCGGTAAAAACGACGAAAGGGCTGAGGGAGATCATCCCTTCAGCCCTTTTCGTTCTACGTTCTACGTTCTACGTTCTACGTTCTCTAATTCTCTAATTCCTAATTCCTAATTCCAATCTCCTAATTTCAGAGTGCAGGTCCGTCCAGCCTACTGTTGGCCGGTCCGTGTGGCGGCGGCGGTGCGCCGCTTCTCCACTTCCGCCTGATAGTCGGCGTCGCTCAGGTTCGTGACGTTCACCCAGGCGTGCGCCATTTCGTCGACCGTACGGTCGCCCCATCCCACCCACTGGCCGGGATCCGGATTGCTCGGCAGCGCGGCGGTGTTGTCGTGCCACGCGGTGATCCGGATGATCGTGCCCTTCGGGAGCAGTGGTGCCGCATCGTCCGCGTAGACGTAGCTGTTGTGCCAGTTGAAATTGAAATTATTCACGTGGCTCAGCATCTGGGTGCGGCCGTCGGGCAGAATCGCTTCCATCGACATCGCCTTGCCGCGCAGGTGCATGTGCGGCTGGTAGCTCTCGATGCGCGCGGCCGACCGCAGCACGGTATTCCCCTGCACGAGGGAAATGGTGTTCGGCTGGATGTCCATTTCGCCGAGCGCGGCCGGGAACAGCATCAGCGACTGGCGGAACTTCGGCTCGTGACCCTTCGGGTAGAGATAAATCCCGAGCTCGGCGATGGTCGTGATCTCTTCGCCGGCGGCCGAGTAGTGAATGTCCCAGTGAATCTTCGCCCCCGGCAACAGCAGCTTGCCGGTGTCCGGACGCATCAGCTCGCCCTGCTTGCCAACGGCCCACTCCATGAACAGACCGCCGCCGAAGGGTCCGGCGGCAGCGGCGCCCGGATCGTTCGGCTCACTCTGATCGAGGTGCGCCAGCGCGTGATGGGTAATCCGTCGGCCTTTGATGGTGTGCGGTCGAATCTCGATCGCGCGGACCCAGCGCGCCTCGGTGATGCCGGTCTCGACCGTCGGCTTCCACCAGGCATCCTGACCGCGCGCCGGCATCGTGAACGGCGTGGAGCGGACGATCAGATCCGGCTCCTTCTGACCGAACATCGCGGCGAAGTTCCAGGCCTGTTCGTCGCCCCAGTTCTTGGCCGCCGGCATGTCCTTGAGGTCGCCTCTCGGCGCGCCCGCGTCGACCCATCGCACGATGGTGTCGAGCTGCTCTTCGGTCAGCGACCGATCGTTCTTGAACTGCTGGATGCCCACGCCCTTGTCGATGTGCCAGGGAGGCATCTGGCGCGCCGCGACGCGCGTCTTGATCGAGCGCGCCCACGGACGGGCCTCTTCGTAGGTGCGCAGCGACATCGGGGCAATCGAGTCCGGCCGGTGACAGGCCTCGCATTTCTCCTGGAAAATCGGCGCGACGTCTTTCGCAAAGGTTGGGGCCGCCTTCTGCTGGGCCTGGGCCGGAACGGCCAGTCCGAGCACCACCGCTACTGCCGCGGCCGAACCACTGAACCCGCGCACGAAACTCGACGCTTGCATTCTGGCTCCTTGCCCCTCGTGGTCGTGGCCCGCTGCCGGGAGGTTTGTATAGAGGGGGGTTCATCAGTGTCGCAGGCTCTGTGCATATCTGTCAATCACGGACAGCAGGTAGAACCCGGCCAGCCGGGTATACTGCCCCGCCAATGGCCAACCCAGCCGCGCTTCTGACCATCGTTCTCTACATGCTGACGACCACGCTCATCGGCATCCTGATGGTGCGCCGGAGCCGCGGCAGCGAGGACTGGGCGGTCGCCGGCGGGCGGATGGGCGTGCTGATGATTGCCGTGGGCATCGCCGGGACGCGGATCGGCGGTGCGGCCACCTATGGGGTTGCGGGCGATGTCATTACCGGCGGCGTCTGGAACATGTGGTGGTACGGCATCTCGGCCTTTCTGGCGATGGCGCTCGTCGGGCTCTTCTTTGCCGTGCCGTACCGCCGTCTCAAGATTCAGACGGTTGGTGAGGTCTTTACGTTGCGCTACGGTTCCCGACGATCGCAGTGGATCACGAGCTTCTGCGTCCAGACCGAATACGCCATCATCAACGTCATCGAGCCGCTGGTCATCGGACGCATCATCGCGCCGCTGACGGGATTGCCGTTCGGCGCAGCGGTCGGCATCGGGGCCGCCTGCCTCATCTCCTACACGGCGCTGGGTGGCCTGTGGGGTGGGGCGGTGACGAACTTCATTCATTCGGCGGCGATTCTGATCGGACTGGGCCTGGTCGGCGTCGTCGGCGTCCGCCACCTCGGCGGCTGGGACAACGTTGTCTCCTCCGTCAACGCGGCGCTCACCACCAGCGGCCATGATCCGGAGGCGTGGTGGGGACTGGCCGGCGCGGGCTGGCTGGCGGTGTTCGCGATGATCTTCTCCGCCGTGATTCACACCCCGGCGGCGTCGGTCTACGTGAACTTTGCGACGGCCGCGCGCAACGAACGATCCGCCTTGTGGGCGTTCATCCTCGGCGGGCTGATTGCCGCACCGATGCCGATGCTCGCCGGCTGGGTCGGCATCGAGTCGCTGGCGAAGTACGGCGCCGGCGCTCAACTCGCGAGCTATCAGACGGTCACGCGGCTCGCGTCCGAAATCAATCCATGGCTCGGCGGCGTGGCGCTGGCGGCGGTCCTGGCGGCGGTGATCTCGTCCGGCGGCCCGATTCTTCTGTCGTCAGCCACCATGTTCGTTCGCGATTGGATTCCCGCCTCGAGCGGGTGGGATGGGGCGCGCAAGCTGCGCGCCTACCAGATCACGACGATCGTCTACGGAATGATCGCCGGTCTGGTGGCCTGGCTCGGCCCGGTCGGTTCGATTCTCGATCTGCTGCTGTTTGGCTTCGCGATGGTCGTGCCGCCGGCAATCGCGGCGGCATTCGTCCTGTACCTGGCCGCGTACCACTGAAGCGGGTGTCTTCTGGGGAATCGTGCTCGGCTACGCCATCGGCCTGACGTGGTACCTGGTGATGCCGGAAGAGATCGACCCCTCCTACGCCACGACGCTGGTGCCGCTGATCGTCATCCCTGCCATCTCGCTCATCACCAGCGAGCGCAGCGAAGGACGTGAGGCGTTCTACCGAACGGTTCGTACCGCAGCGGTGTAATACCCGCCAGCCTCTGTCAGCTCGATTGGCGCGTCGAACGCGGTCGTCAGGTTGGCGCTCGTCAGCGTCGAGATCTTCGGGCCCGCGGCGAGGACGCGGCCTCGCCGCAACAGCACGACCGACTGAATCTCGGGAACGATCTCCTCCACGCGGTGGGTGATCAGCACGAGCGTGGTGCCGCGCCGGCCGATGTCACGAACCGACTCGAGAAAATCATGGCGGACGACGAGATCGAGTCCGGTGGTCGGCTCGTCGAGCACGAGGGCGTCGGGATTGGTGACGAGCGCGCGGGCGATCAGGACGCGTCGGGCCTCCCCGGTCGACATGCGATTGAAGGACGTCTCGGCGAGATGCGCCACCCCCATCCGCTCCAGCGCCGCAGCCGCGGCGTCGCGCATCGCCGGCGTCACCTCGTGCTCCACGACGAAGCCGTGCGCGGCGAAGAACCGCGACACGACCGCGTCGCGCGCGACGATGCGGCCTGCGCTGTTGCCGTTGACGAACCGCTGATGCAGATCGGCGCTGACGATGCCGAGCCGCGAGCGCAGGTCGAAGACGTTCCACCGGTCCGAGCCGAAGACACGAACCGGCGGCGCGGCGGCGCCGTTCGCGAGCGGCCGATCCTCATGAGTGAGCAGGTTGACCAGCGTCGACTTCCCCGCGCCGTTCGGGCCGACGATCGCGGTGTGCGCGCCGGGTCGAATCGTCAGGCTGATCGATTGCAGGACCGCGCTGCCGTCCTTGACGACAGTGGCGTCGGTCAGCTCGAGCACCGGGATCTGCGGAATCACCGATTGTAGGGCTGGTGCAACTCGACCGGTGCCCCGCGACGCAGCCGCATGTTGATCATCTCGACGAACACCGAGAATCCCATCGCGAAATAGATGTAGCCCTTCGGGATGTGCAGGTCGAGGCCGTCGCCGATGAGCGCCAGGCCGATCAGCAGCAGAAACGACAGCGCCAGCATCTTCACGGTCGGGTGGCGGTGCACGAACGAGCTGATCGCCTCGGCGGAAAACATCATCACCGCCACGGCCAGGACGACCGCCAGCACCATCACCGAAATCTCCTCGGCCATGCCGACGGCGGTGATCACCGAATCCAGGGAGAAGACGATGTCCAGCAGCATGATCTGCACGATCACGGCGCCGAACTTCGGGACGACCTTGGTCGACCGCTGCCCCTCTTCACCCTCCAGGTTGTCGTGAATCTCGAGCGTCGCTTTTCCCAGCAGGAACAGCCCGCCGCCGATCAGGATCAGATCGCGGCCGGAGATCTCCTGACCGAGCACCGTAAACATCGGCGCGGTGAGCCCGATGACCCACGCGATCGACAGCAGCAGCAGGATGCGCATGCCCATCGCCGCGCCGAGCCCGACCCGGCGCGCTTTTCCCTGCTGCGCCTTGGGGAGCTTGCCGCTCAGGATCGAAATGAATACGACGTTGTCGACGCCGAGAATGATTTCGAGAAACGTCAGGGTGACGAGCGCGAGGAGCCCGTCGGCGGTCAGAATCGCGTCCATCGGCACATTGTAGAAGGAGTGTCATCAGCCCGTGTGCTATTATCGTGAGCCCTTTTTACAATCTCGCCTGTCATCGATCTGCGGGAGCTTTATCGTCGACATGTCACGCTCTCATCTTTCACTGTGTGTCGTGTGTGCCCTGCTGTCTTCCGTCGTCGACACGCGAGCGCAGGATCAGCCCGCCCTCCCCAAAGCAGCAGCCGCGGTGTCCGTGCCGGCCAACACCATCCGTGTCGACGGCAGGCTCGACGAGGAAGTGTGGTTGACCGCGGTGCCGGTCACCGACTTCACGCAGAAGGAGCCAACCGAAGGCGCGCCACCGACTGATGCCATGGAAGTGCGCTTTGTCTACGACGAGAGCGCGTTGTACGTCGGCGCGCGGATGTCGACCCGCAACGCGCCCGGCGTGCAGGCGCCACTCGGCCGGCGCGACAACAGCGGCCAGGCTGAAAATATCCAGGTCTGGCTCGACACCTTCCTCGATCGACGGACCGCGGTGATGTTCGGGGTCACCGCATCCGGCGTCAGGCTCGACGAGTATCTGTCGAGCGACAACGAGGGCAGCGGCGACAGCGGCTTCGAGCCGGTCTGGGAGGCGCAGACCAGCATCGGACCGGATGCCTGGACCGCCGAGTTGTGGATCCCCTTCTCCCAGCTGCGATTCTCTCGACAGACCGAGCAGGTGTGGGGCGTCAACATCCGGCGTTTCCGGCCGACGCTCGAGGAAGAGGACTACTGGGTCGTGGTGCCGCGCACCGAACGGGTCTTCATCTCACGCTTCGGCGATCTTCAGGGCATCACCGGCGTGAGACCGACGCGGCGGATCGAACTGCTGCCTTATGTCGCGCAGAGCTCCACCGTCAATGGTTCACGTGACAGCGCCAACCCGTTCGACAGCGGTGCCAACCTGACGGGCCGGGTCGGCGCCGACATGAAGATGGGGCTCGGTCCGAACCTCACGCTCGAAGCCGCGGTCAATCCTGATTTCGGACAAGTCGAAGCCGATCCGGCCGAGGTCAACCTGACCGCATTCGAGACGCGGTTTCCGGAACGCCGTCCGTTCTTCCTGGAAGGCTCGCAGCTGTTCAGCATCAGCCATCCGAACTTCTACTATTCACGCCGGGTCGGCGCGCGTCCGATCGGACCGCCACCGGCGTCAGCCGACTTCGTCGACTATCCGTCCGACAGCACCATCATCGCCGCCGGCAAGCTGACCGGCCGGCTGCGCTCGCGCACCTCGATCGGCGTGCTGTCGGCGGTGACCGACGATGAAGTCGCGGAGCTGGCGAGCGTCGGCCTGCCGAATACAACGGGCGTGCGCGTGGCGCCGCGTGCGTACTACAACGTCGGTCGCGTCCGCCAGGAATTCGGCCGGCTGGGGTCGACGGTCGGTCTGATCGTCAACTACATGCACCGCGACATGGCCGAGAACGATCCGCTCGCCGATCTCCTGACCCGTAATGCGGTCGCCTACGCGGGCGACACGAATCTCCGCTTCAAAGGCGGCGAATACGAGTTCCGGTTTGCGGGCGGCGGGTCCCACGTCGCCGGCGAACCGAAATCGATCGAACGATTCCAGCGGGCGAGCTCCCATTACGCCCAGCGCCCCGATCGAACCTATTCCCCGCTCGACCCGACGCTGACCGCGCTGAGCGGCTGGTCGTTGCAGAGCGCGTTCGACCGCGTCAGCGGCCGCCATTGGCTGTTTGGTGCCAGCGTCAAGGCCGATTCGGAGAACTTCGAGACCAACGATCTCGCCAACCTGAATGGCGCCGACGGCCTGATGCCCAACTGGAACATCCAGTACCGCGAAACGCAGCCGGGCCGCCTGTTCCGCAGCTACTCGATCCGGCTGAATCAATCGAACGACTTGACGCTGCGCGGCCTCCGACAGTCTGCTTCCATTCGTCCGCAGGTCAACGTCACCTGGGCCAACTTCTGGACGTCGTCTGCGTCGGCCGGTTACAACTTCAAGGCGAAAAGCGTGTCGCTGACGCGCGGCGGCCCGGTCATGGAAGTGCCGCCCGGCTGGACGGCGAGCTTCAGCGCCGGCAATCGATCGACCGCGACGACGCGATGGTCGGGCAGCGTGAACTTGAGCGGGAACGACGACGGCGCCAGCTCGCGCCGTTTCAGCGCCTCGTTCTCGTTCCGGCCCGGTCCGCGCTGGCAGCTGTCTGCCGGGCCCTCGTACGATCTGGTGGTCGAGCCGCAGCAGTACGTCACGACGATCACTGGCGGCGGCCGCCCCGAGATTTACAACAACCGTTACGTCTTCGCCTACATCGACCGCAGCACGCTCGCCACCGAGTTCCGCATGGCATTCACCGTACGGCCCGACGTCAACATCGACGTCTACGCCGAACCCTTTGCCGCGTCCGGTCGCTACTACGACTTCGGCGAACTGGTACTTCCAGGGACCCGGGACCGCATCACCTACGGGCAGGCCGGCGGCACGACCTTCGCAACCAACGCCGATGGCACGCGCGCGGTCACGGTGGACGATACCGCGTTCACCCTCCGCACGCGCGACTTCAACACCCTGTCCTTCCGCAGCAACGTCGTGCTGCGCTGGGAGTGGCGCCCCGGCAGCACCTTGTATCTGGTCTGGCAGATGGATCGGTCGGACTCCGAAGTACTCGGTTCACACATCAACGTCGGCGACATGTTTCGGTCGGTCAGGGCGCCGGGCAGCAACTTTTTTGTCGTCAAGACGTCGTTCTGGCTGCCGGTTCGATAAGCTTGGCACTTCGCGGCAAAGTGCTTTGGGCCTTCGTGCAAAGGGCTCGGCGCTTCGCCACAAAGTGCTCGGCGCTTTCGCCGCAAAGTGCTGGGCCCTTCGTCGCAACGTGGTGGGACCTACCGCCTTAGCCAATCGTAGGAGGATGGAATGAAGATCGCCTGTGCGTTCGCCGCTTCCCTGGCCGTCACGCTCTCGCTGTCGGGACTCGCTCAGGGTCCTGGACCGCGCCGCGATGGCAACTGGCAGGTCACCATGGAGATGGACATGCCCGGCATGCCGAAGGCCATGCCGCCGATGACGATGGCGCAGTGCCTGACCAAACAGGACGCCGAAGATCCCACCAAACTCGCGCCGCAAGGCCGCGGCAACGCCCCGAGCAACTGCAAGGTCTCGGACTACAAGACCGAGGGCAACAAGGTGACCTGGTCGATGCAGTGCGCAGGCGAGAACCCGATGACCGGGACCGGCGAGTTCGTCTACAGCGGCGACACCTACGCCGGGACGATGAAGATGACCACGGGCCGCGGCGGCCAGCCGATGACGATGACGATGAAGTACACGGGCAAGCGGCTTGGCGATTGTACGAAGTAGAAGCTGCAACGTGCTCACGGCTTCGCTCTCCACTCGCGGCTTCGCTGCAACGTGCTTCGCGAATCACCGTAGAGTGCTCACGGCTACGCTGCAAGGTGCTTGACGGCTAACGCCGCAACGTGCTGGCGGCGAAGTGCCAAGCACCTTGGAGCGTAGCCGAGAGCACTCTGCGACGAAGCGCCAAGCACCTTGGATCAAGCTGAGAGCACGCTGCGACGAAGGTGCTCAGCGCCCTCAACCGGAATGAGCTGTCCCTCGTCTAACTGACCGTCATGCGCCAAGACCTTCGACTGGCTATCCGCCTGCTCGCCCGCAATCCGGGATTCGCCGCCGCGGCGATTCTGACGCTTGCGCTCGGGATTGGCGCCAACACCGCGATCTTCAGCGTCGTCAACGCCGTGCTGCTGCGGCCGGCGCCGTTTCACGACCTGGATCGCCTGGTGATGGTCTGGGAAACGGACCGGAACAGCAGCACGACCCGCGAGCCGGCGTCGGTGCCCGACTACCTCGACTATCAGGCGCGCGGCACGAGCGTCGAATCGTTGTCGGCTGTGATGGCGGCGCAGACCAATCTGGCCTCCGAAGGAGCTGAGCCGGTCCGGCTGGCAGCGCTTCGAGTGACGCATGGGCTGCTGCCGATGCTGGGCATCAGGCCGCTCGCCGGACGTGGCTTCACGGCTGATGAGGACGTGCCTGGGGCGGCCGACACCGCGATCATCAGCGAGTCCCTGGCCCGTCGTGCGGCGGGGACGGCCGCAGCAGCCGTCGGCCGCACCTTGCGGCTCGATGAACGGCCACACACAGTTGTAGGGGTGGTGCCCGACGCGACCGACTTCGGCACCCTGCAAGTACTGTCGGCGGCCGCCTACGGAAGGAGCTTCGCCGACCGTGGTGAGGCGACGCGGGTCGACGTCTGGATCCCGCTCCGCGCGGATCCTCAGACCCTGCCGCGCGAAACGCACCCGATCTTCATGCTCGGGCGCCTCGCCGCCGGGCACTCCGCCACTTCGTCTGAGCTCGAGCTGGCCGCGATTGCCGCGGAGCTCGAAGCAGCCTATCCCGTCAATCGCGGCCGCGGCATCCACGTCGAGCCGCTCGCTGAGGTGGTGCTTGGCCGCGTCCGACCGACTTTGTACGTGCTTCTCGGCGCGGTCGGGCTCGTGCTGCTGATCGCCTGTGTCAACGTCGCCGGCCTGCTGGTGGCGCGCGGAACGGCCCGAGCCCAGGAAGTCGCGGTACGGCGCGCGCTCGGCGCCACGGCGGCGCGGGTGACGCGACAGTTCGTGGCCGAAGCGCTCGTGATTGCGGTGGCGGCGGCCGGATGCGGCATCGCGCTCGCCTTTGCCGGTGTTCGTCTGCTGGTGGCGAGCGCACCGGCCAATGTCCCGCGTCTGACCAGTGCCACGATCGATCTGCGCGTTCTCGCCGTCAGCCTTGGCGTGACGATGGCCGCCGGCCTCATGTTCGGCTTGGTGCCCGCACTGCAGGCGCGCAACGTCGACCTGCAGTCGACGCTGAAGCAGGATGGGGCGCGCGGCTCGGCTGGCGACGGGCGCTCGCGGCTGCGCGCGGCACTGGTCGTCGGCGAGCTGGCGCTCGCGATCATGCTGCTGGCCGGCGCCGGGCTGCTCATCCGCAGCTTCTGGAACCTGCTGAGCGTGGACCCTGGGTTCCGCGCCGGTGGAGTATTGAAGGCCGAATATCAGCTGCCGCGCTCGCGCTACCCGTCGGACTTCGCGTCGTGGCCCGACTTCCGCGAGCAGCACGCGTTCACAGCGGCAATTCTGGCGCGCGCCGAATCGCTGCCGGGAGTCGAGTCGGCGGCGATCGCCGGCAATCATCCGCTCGATCCTGGCTTTACGAATTCGTTCGTCATCGTGGGGCGTGAGAGCGAAGCGCGCGGTGCGTCGTGGCCGGAGCTGACGGTCCGCCGCGTGACGCCCGGCTATTTCAGTACCGTTGGACTGCAGTTGCTGCGCGGGCGACTGCTTTCACCGTCTGACGCGACCACGAGCGGGCCGGTCGTGCTGATCAATGAAGCAGCCGCCACGCGCTTCTTCGGGGATCGCGATCCGCTCGGTGCGCAGGTCCGGCTCTACGGTCTCGCGCGCACGATCGTCGGTGTGGTTGGGAACGAGAAGACTCGGGGCCTCAGCGAGGCCGCGCCCCTGTCGACATATCTACCCCTCGCGCAGGCACCGTCCGCCGACGGCAGCGGCGTGCTGATGGTGCGGACGGCCGGCGATCCGCTCGCCGTCGCCGCGGCGCTTCGCAACGTCATCCGCGAACGCGACCCCGCGTTGGCCGTATTCGGCGTCGAACCGCTCGATCGCACTGTATCGCGATCGGTGGCCGAGCGACGCTTCGCCATGCTGCTGGTCGGACTGTTTGCTGCCATCGCGCTGGCGCTGGGCGCCATCGGGGTGCACGGGGTACTGAGTTTCGAGGTGGCGCGGCGAGCCCGCGAAATCGGCATCCGGATGGCACTCGGGGCCGAACGTGGCGCCGTGCTGCGCCTGTTCGTCGGGCAAGCCCTCGTGCTCACCGCGCTGGCCGTGGTCATCGGCGGCGCCGGTGCCTACGCGCTGACACGCGCGTTGTCGACGCTGCTCTTCGGCGTGACCCCACACGATCCGGCAACGTTCGCTGCGGCGGCGGGTCTGCTCACGTTGGTTGCCCTCGCGGCGACGGCAGTCCCCGCGTGGCGGGCCGCCACGATCGATCCCGCCGCTGCTCTGCGGACTTAGTGAACTCTAGGCCGGGTCTTTTCAGACCCGGCTGACTCAGTTCGGGTGGCGTCCGGCCAGCGATTCGACGGCGGTAATCAGCTCTCCGGGGTCGATCGGCTTGGCCAGATGCACCTGGAAACCGCTGCTCAGAGCGCGGCTGCGGTCTTCGGGTTGAGCGTAGGCCGTCAGCGCGGCCGCCGGCATGTTGCGGATTGACCGCGGCAGCTCGCGAATCCGTCGAATCAGCTCGAAGCCATCGACCGACGGCATGCCGATGTCCGTCAACAACAGATCCGGCCGCTGTTTCTCGAGAATCACCAGCGCTTCCTCGGCGGAGACTGCCGTGGTCACGCGCGCGCCGGCCGATTCGAGCAGTTCGCGCACCATGATCAAGGCGTCGGCCTCGTCATCGACAACGAGGACGTGCACACCACTCAGCCGCCGGCCGCTGAACCTGGCGATGGGCGGCTCGTCGGTCAAGGGCTTCGGATGGACGCGTGTAATGGGCAGACGGACGCGGAACGTGGATCCTTTTCCCACGCCCGGGCTCGTCGCCTCGATCGTCCCACCGTGCATCTCGACGATGTGGCGCGCGATGGCGAGGCCCAGCCCGAGCCCGCCGAACTCCCTGGCAAACCGGCTGTCGCCCTGACGGAACCGCTCGAAAATGTGCGGCAGAAAGTCGGGCGCGATGCCGACGCCGTTGTCAGCCACGACGATCTCGACATGCCCGTCGGTTGGTTGGAGGCTGACCGTGACGGTACCGTCATTCGGTGTGAATTTGACGGCGTTTGACAACAGGTTCCACATGACCTGCTGCAGGCGATCCGGGTCTCCGGACACATGGGTTCGACCCGGGTCCACGACGGCGTGCAACCTGATGTTCTTGGCCTCGGCCGCCGGCTGAACCGTCTCGACGCTCAGCGCAAGAACCGGCGCCAGGTCGAGGTACTGGGTATTCAGGCGGAGTTTGCCCGAAACGATTCTCGAGACATCCAGTACATCTTCGACAATCTTCGCCAGCGACACGGAATTCTTGTGGATGATCTCGACTGCGCGCGGCAGCCGGCTATCGGACACCATGCCGGACTTCAGCATCCGCGCGTAGCCGAGGATGGCGTTCAGCGGTGTGCGCAACTCGTGCGACAAGGTGGCGAGGAACTCGTCCTTGAGGTTGTTCGCGCGACGGGTTTCTTCATAGGCGCGGGCGTTCTCCACCGCCAGCGCGGCGCGCGCGGCCACGTCCTGCGCGAACTGCAGATCGGCGGCGCCGTAGCCGCGCCGTGCCCTGCCGGCGACGAAGGTCAGGACACCGATCGTGCGGCCGTGGGTGCGGAGCGGGACGCACATGTACGAGCGGACATCCAGCTCGCGGATTGCGGCGAGATGCTCCGGACTTCGCGCACGCTCTCGGAGCGTCGCCTCGGTCAGTTCAGGGGCCAGGATCGGCGCTCCCGTGCGAAACACCTCATGGATCCCGTAGCGTGAGGTCGGATCAGGGGGATAACGTTCGGCGAGTTGCCGCGCCTTCTCGACTTTGAGCGAGTCGGTGTGCGCCACCGCCAGCCGCTCGACCACCCCCTGTTCGTTCTCGAGATCGAGTGCGCACCAGTCGGCGATGTGTGGCACGGCCAGGTGAACGATCCGCGTGAGGGTTTCCTGGTAGTCGAGTGATGCCGAGAGGACGGCGGTGGCTTCGGCGAGCAGGTCGGACTGCTCGCGGCTGCGCCGTTGCGCGTCGTACAACTCGGCGGTCGTGATAGCCGCTGACACCAGGTTGCCGAGGGCGCGCGCGGTTTCGACCTCCACCTCGGTGAACCGGCGCGGCTTCCGGAAATATGCCACCAGCGTCCCCGACAACTCCGTGCCAATCCGCAGCGGCGTGGCCAGCATCGAGGCGATCCGTTCGGCCGTGTAGGCGTCGCGCTGCTCTTCCAGCAGCGTCACGGACATCACATCGTCGACCGCCATCGGGTCGGAAAACGGCACCGTGCTGACTGGACTTCCGCTATTCGAGGCGATGATGCGTTGGGCGAACACCTCGGACACACCCTGGAACGCGCCAATTCGCCACGCGCCATCAGTGAATCGCCAGACCGCGCAACCGTCGGCGCCGAGCAGCTGCATCGTGAGATTCAGCGCCGCGGGCATGACGTCTTCGAGGCGCGGTGAGACCATCAGCGAGCCCGAGGCGGCGGCGAGCATCATCAGACGCCGCTGCAGGTCGGCCTGTCCTGTCCGCGCCGTCGCCAGATCGGCTTCGGTGCGGCGCTTATCTGATAAATCGCGGGCGATTTTCGAGACGCCGACCACCTGACCCGACTCGTTCCGGACCGGCGAGACGGTCAGTGAAATGGGAACGAGCGTCCCGTCCTTGCGACGACGGATCGTCTCGAAATGCTCGATGCTCTCGCCGCGGCGGATCCGCGAGAGCACCTCGTCTTCCTCGAACTGACGATCGGCGGGGATGATGATGCGAATGGAGCGGCCGACCGCCTCGGCCGCGGAATAGCCAAACAGCCGCTCGGCACCGCGATTCCAGGACTGGATCGTCCCGTCGAGGTCCTTGCTGACGATCGCGTCGTCGGACGATGCAATGATCGCGGAGAGGCGCAGATCAGCCGACGCGAACTCGCGTTCCGACATGAGACGATTTGATGATACCTGACCTTTCATGGATGAGCTTCAAACGGCGCGCACGGCTATCGCGATCTTCGGCGCACACGAACCTCTAACCATCGAGCAGTTGCGACGATGCGTGGCAGCGGAATCGGGCGCCACGGCGGTGTTATGCGCGGATGGCCACGTCGGCTATTCGATGCCGATTGGCGGCGTCGTCGCATATCGCAACGTGATTTCACCCTCCGGTGTCGGCTACGACATCGCCTGTGGCAACCTTGCCGCGAAGACTGATCTCCGTGCCGGCGACATCAGCAACTGGAATGAGCTCGCGGCCGAAATCCAGCGTCGCATCAGCTTCGGTATCGGCCGCACCAACGATGAACCGATCACCGAGCACCCGATCTTCGATCGAATCGCTGCATCGCCCGTTGTCGGTCAACGTGGGCTCTGGCGGATGGCGCGCCAGCAGCTGGGAACCGTCGGCAGCGGCATTCACTACGTCGACCTTCTCGAAGACGAACAAGGGTGGCTCTGGATCGGCGTTCATTTCGGCTCGCGTGGATTCGGGCACAGAACCGCGACCGGCTTCATGCGGATAGCTCGAGGTGGAAGCTGGGACGCGGGGCAGGAGAAGGCGACATGGACGCGCCGCCGCTCCTGCTGCCACTGGATCGGCCGAGCGGTCAGGACTATTTCGAAGCCATGACCATCGCCGGCGAATACGCCTACGCAGGCCGGGAAGCAGTCGTCGAGCGCGTGCGGCGATTACTCGGAGCGACGATCACCGACAGCGTCCACAACCACCACAACTTCGCGTGGCGGGAGACGCATGAGGGTGAACCTCGTGTCGTCGTCCGAAAGGGGGCGACGCCAGCGTTCCCGGGCCAGCGCGGTTTCGTCGGGGGCAGCATGGGCGATGTGTCGGTCATCCTCGAGGGCGTCGAGTCAGCCGCATCGAGCGCCGCGTTGTACTCGACGGTGCACGGCGCCGGTCGAGTGATGAGCCGTACGCAGGCGGCCGGCCGACGGAACCGGAAGACCGGCAAGGTGTTGAAGCCTGGCGCGGTGGACTGGCGGGACGCTCAGCAGAAGGTCCGTGACTTTGGGGTCGTGCTGCGCGGCGGGGGCCCGGATGAAGCGCCTCAGGTCTACCGACGGCTCGATTCAGTGCTGGGCGCGCACACGGGAACGATCCGGGTGTTGCAGCGTTTCCGCCCTCGTGTGGTTGTGATGGCCGGCATGAACGAATTCGATCCCTACAAGGACTGACTCTTGCAGTCTGACAACTGAGGAGGTTCTGCATGAACCGGTTCAGCTGTGTCGTCTTCGCAAGCGTCGTCGCATCGGCGCTGGCGCTCAACGCACAAACTCAGACTGTTGCTCCGACGCCAAGCGCCGGACCATCAACCTCGACGATAACTGTCGTTGGCTGCGTCGAGAACGCGGTTGCGGACGGATCTCTCGGCGGCACTCCACTTGGCACATCGGCCACACCAGCCGATGCACCAGTTGTCGCCAACGCGCAACCGCCGGTAGACGGGTTCCTCTTGACTGGCGCGCGCCCCGGACGATCGGCGGTCGGCACCACTGGCGCTGCCGGTGATCCGCCAGCCCCGGCAGCCACCGCAGGTAGCGCGGACGCTGCCAAGGACGAGCTGAAGACCTACGCGCTCGAGGGCGATCGCAACGAGCTGGCGAAACATCGCGGACACCGCGTCGAGATTTCGGGCGAACTGGCGGCGCCGGCATCGAGCGGCGCGAACCAGCCCAACGACCGCGGCGGCGATGCGTTCAAAACCGGCGTGCAGCGTCTGCGCGTTCAGACGCTGACGATGGTCGCGGCGAGCTGTTCGGAGAAGTAGGTACTAAACAGATGTAGGCCGGGTCCTTTTTGGACCCGGCGCTACTGCTGCGCGTGCCGGGTCCAAAAGGACCCGGCCTACATTTACCATCCCGTTTTCTGTCCCTTGATCTGCTCGTCGAGCCACTTATCGAGCGGGGCGAAGTAGTCGAGGATCGCCGACGCGTCCATTTGACGCGATCCGGTCAGTGCTTCGAGCGCTTCGGGCCAGGGCCGCGACAGGCCCATCGCCAGCATCTTGTCCAACCGCTGACCGGCGTCCTTGCTTTCGTAGATCGAGCACCGATGCAGCGCGGTCTTGCAGCCGGCCGCCTGGGACATCGCGCGATGGAACTGGAACTGGAGAATGTGGGCGAGGAAGTAGCGGGTGTAGGACGTGTTGTCGGGAACGTGATATTTCGCCCCCGGATCGAAGAACTCCTCGCCGCGCGGCGTCGACGGCGCGACGCCCTGATATTTGAGTCGCAGGTCCCACCACGCTTTGTTGTAGCTGGCTGGTGCCACTTCGCCGGAAAAGACCTTCCATCGCCACTGGTCGATCAGCAGACCGAATGGCAGGAACGCCACCTTCTCGAGCGCGCGCGTCATCAGCAGCCCGATGTCGCGTGACGCATCCGGCGCCTTGTCGAGGAGGCCAATCCGCACCAGGTATTCGGGCGTGACCGACAGGGCAATCGCATCGCCGATGGCCTCGTGGAAGCCGTCGTTGGCGCTGTCGCGGAAGATCACCGGCAGGCCCTTGTAGGCGCGCTGATAGAAGTTGTGGCCCAGCTCGTGGTGAATGGTGTTGAAGTCCTCCTCCGTCGGCTGGATGCACATCTTGATGCGGATGTCGTCCTCGGCATCGATGTCCCACGCGCTCGCGTGACACACCACCTCGCGATCCTGCGGCCGGACGAACAACGAGCGCTGCCAGAACGTCTCGGGCAGGGGCGCAAAGCCGAGCGAGGTGTAGAAGCGCTCGCCGATCTTCACCATGTCCAACGCACTGGTCTTGCGGCGCTTCAGGATTTCGGTGAGCGAATAGCCGGCGTCGGCCGTGCCTGGCGAAGCGAGCGCGTAGACATTGCCCCAATCCTGCGCCCAGATGTTGCCCAGCAGATGCGCCGGCAGCGGGCCATCCTGCGGCACGACGTCGCCGTACTTCGCGCGGAGCTTCATCCGCATGTAGGCGTGAAGCTTGACGTAGAGCGGCCTGACCTGCTCCCACAGCCGGTCGAGCTCTTTGGTGAACTCGTCGGCCGGCATGTCGTACTTCTGGCGCCACATCGCTCCCGTGTCGGCGAAGCCGAGCTCCTTCGCGCCTTTGTTCGACAACTCCACGAACCGGGCGTAGTCATTGCGCATCGGCGGCGAAATCGTGTGCCAGCCCTCCCAGACGCGCCGCAGTTCCGGCTCGCTGCGCGACTCCGCCATGACCTTGGTGATGTCATCGATGTTCATGCAGGTCTGCGGTTTCGCCGGATCGGCGCACCATTTGCCGCGGCCGTAGGTGCTCCGCAGCCGCGACACGATCTTCGTCAGCTCGGTCGCCTCGCCCGGATCGGCCGGCGTCACCATCGACAGCGACAGCTTCAGCAGATCGAGCTGCCGGCGGTCGTCGGCCGGTACTTCGACCCCATTGAACGCCGCCGCCTCTTTGGCGTACCGCGCGACCGCTTCGATCACTTCCTGTGTGGCGCGGGCGTCTAGCGCCTCGGTGTCGTCCGTGATGAAGTTCTGCGCGACCCAGCCGGCCTGCGCCGCCTCGATCCCCAACCGCAGCATGGTGCCGTTGACGTTGGTCAGAAACTGCTTGGCGTCGGTCGCCGACTTGGGAGCCGCAGTCGTTTCGCTGCCGCTGCAAGCCGCGATGAAGACGCCCGACACGATGAGTGCACACGCCAGCGCGCGCGACACAAGCCTTGTCATCAGGTGCTCCTCCGGAAAAGCCCATCATACCCGTAAGGGTGCCGGGTGCCGGGGGCCGCGTGCCGGGTGCTGGTGGCAGGGGGCCGCGTGCCGGGTGCGGCACCCGGCACCAGCACGCGGCACCCCGGCACCCGGCACCAGCACGCGGCACCCCCACCTGCACCCCGGCACCCGTTAAGATTCCCACTGTGCCGACGCTCGCGTTGTATCTGGTCATCGCGCTTGGCATCGCCGCGGCGTGTGCGGGCCTGCTCAAGCTGTATTGGCGGAGTGCCAGCCTCTACCGCATCAGGCGCGCCGGCCCGCGGCGGCTGGAGGCGGAGCGCCATCGACTATGGCGCGATCCGCGTCGGCACTCCCTGATCCTGGACCTGGTCAACGGGCCAGGCGGGCCGAAGGGCCGTCCTGTGCCGCCCTTCACGTTTCTCGAGGAACACCAGGCCGGCACCCAGCCATGCTGCTCGGTAAGAGACGGTTCCGGCCGGCGCTGGCGTGTGAAATGGGGTCACGAGGTCCGCTGCGAGACCTTCGCCGTCAGGCTCGCATGGTCGCTCGGCTACTTTGCCGAAGTCACCTACCTCATCGAATCCGGCATCATTCACGGCGCGAGCGGCCTGCAACGCGTACGCAACTGCATCGACGCCGAGGGGCAGTTCGTCGACGGCCGTTTCGAGCTCGACGATCCGTCGGTGCGAAAGCTGTTCGAAGAACACAGCTGGGCGTGGAACGACAACCCGTTTGTCCGCACTCGTGAGCTGGATGGCCTGAAGATGGTCGTCATGCTGCTGTCGAACTGGGATACCAAGGACCGGCGTGATGTCGCCCGCGGATCCAACACGGCGATCTTCGAGCATCGGCGGTCGAGATGGCGGCGCGAGGCGAGGTATCTCATCACCGACTGGGGTGGTTCCATGGGCCGGTGGGGCGGCAACGTCGTGACACGCGGCCGCTGGGACATCGACGGGTTCGAAGCACAGACGACCGACTTCGTGCGCGGCGTGAGCAATGGCTGTCTGGTGTTCGGCTATGCCGGTCAACGGACCGCCGACATCGCGAACGGCATCACCGTCGAGCACGCGCGTTGGTTTCATCGGGTCGCGGCGCCACTCACGGAACCTGAATTGATCGACGGCCTGCTCGCCAGCGGCGCGACCAACGACGAGGCCGCGCGATTCGCCCGAGCGTTCCGGGAGCGGATCGATCAGATCGGCCGCGCGGCTGGCGCGCCCTGATCCCCGGTCTACAATTGTGGACCGGTCATGACAGATCCCGCATATCCGGCCGCCCGCGCGATTGCGCCGCGTGTCCGGGAACAGTTCGCCCGGCATTTGGCGGTCGCCGGTTTCGTCGACACGCATGGCGTGTTGCTGCCTCATCCAGGAGATATCGAAGCAGTCATCGACGCCGCGTTCTGGGCGAGCCTCCGCCGCGAGGAGGGCTACGTACCCAAGATCTCGCTGGCACTGCTGCCGCCCGATCGCGCGGTGCAGCCAATGCTCTTCGAACAGTCGCTGCCGCTCGTATCCGGTGCGCTCGTCAAGGTCGCTCCAGCGGTCGAGCGGCCGGGGATTCACCTTGGCGTCTGGCGCGACAACGGGGAACTGCGGGTGTGGGGCACGACGCGCCAGATTCCGGTGTTCTGCCTGGTGCTCGAAGTGGCCGCTCCCGGTCTGCTGGTCATCAAGCACCATCGGGGCGAGACCGGTAAATTCGTCAACGTCGCGGTCCTCGAAGGCGATCAGATCAAGGTGATCGACGAAGACGCGTCGAGCCTTCCCGACTGTCCATCGCTCTTGACCTCGCTGCTCGGCTTCGATACTAGGACCTGGCCGGGTGGACTGAATGTTCTGGTCGAGCTCGCCGTCTCGATCCGGGCGCACGGTCGAGGCGGATCACTGCTGGTCGTGCCGGCGGCAGAATTCGGCTGGCTGGAATCGATCGTCCGCCCGATCTCGTATGCGGTGCAGCCGCCCTACTCCGCCCTCGGCAACCTGCTGACGGTGGCGCCCCGCGAACAGGACTTGAGCGAGTGGAAGGATGCGTTCCGTGACGCAGTCGAGGCCATTGCCGGCCTGACGGCCGTCGACGGGGCGACGATCATTACCGACCGGCACGACCTCGTCGCATTCGGAGCGAAGATCGTCCGGCGGCGCGGCTCACCGACGGTCGAAACGGTCATGGTGACCGAACCGATCGTCGGCGGTGCCGCTGAAACGGTGCATCCGACGCGCCTCGGCGGAACCCGCCACCTCTCCGCGGCCCAGTTTGTTCACGACCAGCGCAACACGCTGGCCCTCGTTGCGTCGCAGGATGGCCACTTCACCGTCTTCGCCTGGTCGCCGTGTGAGGACATGGTGCATGCCCACCGCGTGGAGGCGCTCCTGCTGTAAGACAGGGACCCCGGAAGGCACGAGCTTATTCAGGTCACGAAAACACGGAAGCACGAATATTGTGAGTAAGATCAGCAGGTGACGCACGTCACGCACCTGACCGATACCGGCCTCGCTGCCTTGATCAAACGCGACGGCTACGCGTTTGTTCATGCCGACGAAATGCGGGCGCTCCTGAAAGGCAGCGGGACGGCAGCGGACTGGGAACAGTTTGCAGGGAGTTGGACTCAGCTCGAGCTGGACACCTACATGGCCGACGGCGGCCGCTACCGACGCCGCCGTCACGCGGTCTTTGCGGCGCGTCCTGGCTCATCGATCGAGCGACAGCCGCATCAGCCGCACTATCAGACGCTCGATTACAACCCGCTGCATGGGGGGATCGCTCGCTGGTTCGAGCCGATCGCGCCGGAGATTGCCGTCGGGCCAACACTGCAGACCGTTCTCGCGTTCTGCCGCCAGCTGTTCGAAAGCCTGGCTGACGCCACACCCTCGTGGCGCGTCGAAGTCCATCAGTTCCGAATCGAGGCGCGCGTCGGTGAAGCCGGCCGTCCAACGCCGGAAGGCCTGCACCGCGACGGTGTCGACTACGTCCTGGTCCTGCTGGTCAGCCGCCGCAACATCGCCAGCGGGACGACGAGCATCCATGCCCTCGATGGGCGGACGCTCGGGCAGTTCACCCTCACCGAGCCGCTCGACGCGGCGCTGGTGGACGATGGACGCGTGGCGCATGGCGTGACGGCCGTGGAAGCGATCGATCCCGCTCAGCCGGCCTATCGGGATGTGTTGGTGGTGACCTTCAAACGTGAATAGCGCAGAGGACGCAGAGGGAGCAGAGGACGCAGAGGTCAAAGGCGCGCCTCAGCCTCTGCGCTCTCTGCCCCCTCTGCGTCCTTGTCGTGGTTCAGCTACTGATTGGGCAGCCGGAACGTCAGCAGCTCGGCACTGTAACCAGGACCCGAGATCGACACGGTGATGTACTGCCGGCCGTTCAACAGGTAGGTCATCGGCGATCCGGTTTGCGGCGCCGGCATGTAGACGGCGCCGACTTCCGCACCGGTGGCCTTGTTGTAGGCGCGCAGCATCGCGCCGCGGCCGTTCGGGGTCGTCGCGAACCCGCCCTCGCCGGCGATCACCAGCGTCTTGGTCGTCAGCACGCCGATGCGTCCCTGGCGGCCGGTGCGCGGAATGTTCAGCCCCTTCAGCGCCGGGTGGTTCTTGATGTTGTCGGGTGTGTCGCCGTGCGCAATCTGCCAGCCGAGCTCGCCACGGTTCATATCGAGGGCGGTGATGCGCCCGTACGGCGGCTTAGTTATCGGCAGACCCTGAACGGCGAGACTGCCGCCGCCTTCGCCGCCACCACCGCCGCCGCCCCCGGCCGGCGCCGCACCGCCAGGCGCCCCGCCCGGAGCACCTCCACGGCCGCCGCGGCCACCACCGCCGCCGGCCGGTGCCGCCGCGCCCTGTCCGCCGCCGCCGCGACCCGCTGGAGCTGGCGCGTCAGGATTGCGCGCAGTCCCCATGATCCACGCGAAGTCCTTGTTGCGCTCCGGGTTGCCCGGCACCAGGCCAAGCGAGCTGATGCTGTGGTTGGTGAAGATGTAGAACATCTTCGTTTCCGGATCGAACGAGCCGCCCTGCCAGTTGGCGCCTCCCGTGATCGCCGGCAGCATCAGGATCCCGAGCGGGCCTTCCCACTTGCTGACGACAGGGGGCGTGAAGGGCGGTCCCATCTTGTAGCGTGACGCGACCTTAATCGCCTCCGCGCGCAGCTCTGGCGTGAAGTCGATCAGGCTGTCCACGGTGACGCCGATCTCCTCGAACGGCGGCGGCTTGGTGACCCACGGCTGCGTCGGCGAATACCATTCACCCGGCACCTCGCCTTTCTCGACCGGGCGCTCCTCGATCGGCCACACCGGTCGTCCGGTGACGCGGTCGAAGGTGTAGATCCAGCCTTGCTTGGTTGGCTGGCCGACCGCCTTGATCGGCTTCCCGTCGACGACGAGGTCCATCAGGATCGGCGCCGAGGGCGTGTCGTGATCCCAGATCCCGTGATGAACCATCTGGTAGTGCCACTTCCGCTTGCCGGTCCTGAGGTCCACCGCGACGAGGCTCTCCGAGAAGAGGTTGTTGCCCGGCCGGTGCCCGCCGTAGTAGTCGCCCGTCGGCATCTCCACCGGCAGGTAGACCGTGTCGAGCTCCTCGTCGACGCTGATCTGCGCCCACACACCGGTGTTGCCGGTGTAGGACCACGAGTCGTTCAACCAGGTGTCGTTGCCGAACTCTCCAGGACGCGGAATCGTGTGAAAGATCCAGAGCCGCTTGCCGGTGCGGACGTCGAAGGCGCGCACGTAGCCCTTGACGTTCTCCTTACCGCGCGGCGACCCGCCCGCTAGGTGCGCGGCGCCGACGATGATGACGTCCTTGGCGATGGTGGGGGCCGAATGGAGGCCGATCTCGGCCAGCGGATCAACCGTCTGATCGAGCTGCTGCTTCAGATCGACGATGCCGTTCTGGCCGAAGCTCTGGATGCGATCGCCGGTCTTCGCGTCGAGGGCAATCATCTGGTAGCCCGGCGTGACGTAGACGATCCGCTCCTCTTTGCCGTCGGTCCAGTACGCGAGCCCGCGCCCGGACAGCGCGCGCACCGCGTCTTCGCCGCGCTTGCCCTCGTTGAGGCTGTGCATCCACAGCATCTCGCCGGTCGCGGCGTCGGCCGCGACGGCGGCGCGGCGCGTGCCGGCCGTGAAGAACAGCCGCCCGCCCACCATCAGCGGCGTCGCCTGGAGGTTGAACTCCTGCCGCGGACCCAGGCTGTCGGTCTTGAAGCGCCACGCGACCTCGAGCTTGCCGAAATTCTCGGCGTTGATCTGGTCGAGCGGCGAGTAGCGCGTGCTGGCGAGGTCGGCGCCGTAGCTCCGCCACTCTCCGTTCTGGGTACCTGACGAAAGTTGCGCCGTAGCCGGCGGGGCGCTGTACCAGGCGGCAGCGACACCGCCGAGCACGACCAGGCTGGCGGCCGCAAGGCGACGTACTGATATTGGACTCATGAGTGCTCCTATCCGCGGCGCACATTGTATACGACCAAGTCGGGTGCCGGGGGCCGGGTGCCGGGGGGCCGGGTGCTGGTGCGGGGTGCTGGGGGCCACTTACCGGGTGCTGGGTGCCGGGTGCCGAGTGCCGGGTGCTGGGTGCCGGGTGCCGGGTGCTGGGTGCTGGGTGCTGGGTGCTGGGTGCTGGGTGGCGACTTTACGGTCCGATGTCGGCGTCGGTGCATGACGGCTCAACGTCGTAGCCCAAGTAGACATACTGGTGCCAGAATCCGCCGACTTTCCAGGGGAGCGCCCTCCCACGCGGTCAAGTGCAGTCCTTCGCTCGAGGTACAGCTTCGCACCTGCACTTGCGGATACTCGGCGTTCAGACGAAACGTCACAGAGCCTGATGACGTCTTGTTGCCTTCCACCTCTCCGACAAAAACCATCATCAACACAAACGCTCCCTCGTACCGCGAGGGTAGAAGCACGCGATAGTACGGGCCTGTTATGTCCCGTTTGCTGAGGGCGTCACACGACGACAAGCGATCGCCTGCAATCGTTGCGCGCCAGGTCGATTGTGGTGCGTTCGGGTCCACGAGCGTCACGACGGTTCCGGCCGTGAGATTCGATGCGGCGACCGCCAGACAGACCTGCGGGCCCGATCCCACCGCCACGCCGATGGCGACGCCCGGCGGCGGCTGCATCAGCGCGAACACAACGGCGACCTGGGTTGCCGCTGCTGTCATCGCACCGCTGTTCCGACCCAGTCACGTACTCATCGTAACCGAGTAACCGGGAGGCTGTGTTTGCGCACCGTCGCGCGCTCTCGGAAAACCCAGAGCGAATTCTGATCGCTGTAGCGAAAGTGCAACCACGGAAGACTCGAAGACGCGAAGGTGTTAGTGGTCTTCTTCGAGTCTTCGCGACTTCGTGGTTGCCTTTTTGTCCGCTACGGCCTATCAAGCCTACGTCGAAGTGGAAATTGCTCTAGGCGCGCGAAGGCGGATGCAGCAGGCCGTCGAGCGGCGAGGGTCGCAGTTGCTGGACGTGGTATTCGAGGAAATCGATCACATGCCGATAGCACGCCTCGTACTGCGGATGCTCCAAAACCGCCTTGCGCGAGCGGGGCCTGGGAAATGGCAGTTCGAGAACGTCACCCACGGTCGCCTCAGGTCCGTCAGTCATCAGAATGAGGCGGTCGGCGACATACAGCGCCTCATCGACATCGTGGGTCACCATCACCACGATCCGTCGCGCATCGTCGCACACTCCGAGCAGCACGTCCTGCAGCGCGAACCGGGTCAGCGAATCGAGCTGCGCGAAGGGCTCATCCAGCAGCAGGAACCGCGGCTCGAGCGACAAGGCTCGAGCCAGTGACACGCACTGTTGCGTGCCGAGTGACAACTCGCCCGGCAGGGCCTCTGACGATTCCGCGACACCGACGAGCCTCAGGAAATGCTCGGCGCGCCCGTCGTTTCCACGCGCGAGCTCGACGTTCTTGCGGACGGTCAGCCAGGGCAACAGACAGGGCGACTGAAAGACGACCGCGCGATCCGATCCCGGGCCGCGGACTTCCGTGCCGTCGATGACGACCCCACCGTAGGTCGCCTCGTCGAGGCCGGCGATGATGGACAGCACGGTCGACTTGCCGCATCCCGAATGACCGAGGATGCAGACGAACTCGCCCGCCCGGACCTGGACGTTCACGTCCTTCACCGCCACGTACGGACCGGTGGGAGTGGCAAAGACCTTTGTGAGAGTCGTGAGCTCGAGCGGTGGAATCAGCATGCGGTCAACGCCTCCACCACCGCCGTTCGCACGCGTAACGCGTCCACGTTCGATCCGAACGACGCCGGCCGTGGGCGCGGCAGCGGCACCGGAATCGGGGTGCGCAGTGTAGCGCGCGGGCCGGAAGTCAACGGCACGATGCGATCCGAGAGCAGGATCGCCTCATCGACGTTGTTGGTGATCATCAGCGTCGTCACGCCGCGCGCAGCGGAACACAGCTTGGCGAGCTCCTGGCGCAGCGTGTCGCGGGTCAGCGCGTCGAGCGCCCCGAACGGCTCGTCGAGGAACAGAATCTCAGGCTCAATCGCGAACGCCCGCGCAATCGCAACGCGCTGGCGCATTCCGCCCGAGAGCTGGCCGGGACGACGGTCGAGCGCGGCCCCGAGGCCGACCAGCTCGAGGCTGTGACGCGCCTGCTGGATCTGCTCGGCGCGCGACCGGTCCGGAAACGCCGCCTGCACGGCCAGACGAACGTTCTCGAGCGCGGTGAACCACGGCAGCAGCGAATAGTTCTGAAAGACCAGCGCCGCGCTCGGGCCCTCGACTCCGCTCGGCCCGGGCCCCGTTCGGGCCGCACCCCGGTCGATGGTGACGGTACCGGAATCGGGCGTGAGCAGCCCGGCGGCGATGTTCAGCAGCGTGGATTTGCCGCTGCCCATGCTGCCGACGATCGACACGAACTCGCCGCGATCGATCGACAGGCTGACGCCCTGCAGCACGTCGCGGCGCGCCGCGGCGAGACCGAACGACTTGCAGATGTTGGCGAGCTCGATGAAGGCCGGCATCCTCACGTCGTTCGCAGCCGCGCCTCGGCCATCCCCATCAGACGGTCGAGCAGGAAGCCGACGATGCCGATCGTGAGAATCGCCAGCAGGATGTGCGCGTAGACCAGGCTGTTGTACTCCTGCCACAGGAAGCCGCCGACGCCGGGCGTGCCGGTCAACATCTCGGAGGCGACGATCACCAGCCAGGCGATGCCCAGGCTCAGGCGATACCCCGTGAAGATGTACGGCAGGGTCGCCGGCACGACGATCTTGAGAAAGGTCGTCGTCCGTGACAGCCGCAGCACTTTGGCGACATTCCAGTAGTCCTGGGGAATGGCGCGCACGCCGGCCATCGTGTTGATGACGGTGGGCCACATCGAACAGACCGCGATCGCAAACAACGCCGCCGGCTCCGACTTCTGAAAGATGACCAGACCAAGCGGCAGCCAGGCCAGCGGCGAGATCGGCCGCATGATCTGCATCACCGGGTCGAACATCCGCGTCAGCGCCGGCGAGACGCCCAGCAGGAACCCGAGCGGCGTGGCAATCGCGATGCCGAGCAGGAAGCCGCGGGTCACACGCATCAGGCTGTAATACGCGAGCAGCAGGATGCCCTGGTCCATCTCGCCCCGCTTGGTGAGCGGCTCGAGGATGTAGAGACGGCTTTCGGTCCAGGTTTCGATCGGCGACGGCAGGTCGGGGACGGCGCGGCTGGCCATCGCCCACGCCAGCAGCGCGAGCGCGAGGCCGCACGCCGGCAACAGTGCTCCGAACATCCGTTGGATCAGCATCTCAAGCCACCGCCTTGATCGGAAACGACATCGCGTACTTTTCCGGATCGACACCGTCGAACGAGCCGTCGAACAACGTCACTTTCTGCTGCTCCGGCACGGCGACCGCGCTGCCCATCTCCTTCATGGCGTCCAGGTAGAGCTCCGGGCGCATGACGCGCTTGGCCACGCCCTGATAGTCGGGGGCGCCTTTGACCATGCCCCAGCGCCGGAACTGCGTCAGCCACCACGTGCCGTAGATCCGGTGCGGGTAGTTGCACTGCCGATCCGAGAAGACCATGTAGTTCGGGTCCTGCTCGACCCGGCCGTCGCCGTAGTCGGTACTTGCCCATCAACCGCTCGAGAATGATGTCCGGCGGGCAGTTGATGTAGGCCGCACGCGCAATGACCGCCGCTGCGGGCGCCCGGTTGGACAGGTTGTCGAGATGAACGCTCGCCAGGTGCAGGGCCTTCAGGATCGCTTTGACCGTTCGCGGATTTCTGCCGGCGAACTCTTCGGTGAAGGCGCAGACTTTTTCGGGATGATCCTTCCACAGCTGCTGGGTGGTCACCGCGGTGAAACCGATGCCGTCGGCAATGGCGCGTCTGTTCCAGGGCTCGCCCACGCAGAAGCCGTCCATCTTGTCGATTTTCATGTTCGCGACCATCTGCGCGGGCGGAATGGTGATGAGCGAGATGTCACGGTCTGGGTGAATGCCGCCCGACGCGAGCCAGTAGCGGGTCCACATCGCGTGGGTGCCGGGCGGGAAGGTCATCGCGAACGTCATCGGGGTCCCTGCAGCCTTCGCCTTGTCCACCAGCGGCTTGATGGCGGCGGGGGTGCGCGCCCCCGCCTGCTTCAACTTGTTGTTGAGCGTGATCGCCTGGCCGTTGCGGTTGAGCAGCCAGGGAATCACCATCGGCTTCACCGGCGATCCCGCCAGCCCCATCGTCGACGCGAACGGCATGCCGAGGAGCATGTGGGTCGCGTGATTCTCGCCGAGCGAGAGCTTGTCCCTGATCACCGCCCACGACGCTTCTTTCGAGATGATCGAGGTGATGCCGAATTTCTTGAAGAAGCCGAGCTCGTGCGCCATGACGATCGGCGCGCAATCGGTGAGCGCGATGATGCCAAAACGGATGGTGGACGTTTCGGGCGAGTCGTCGGCATAGAGGCCGCCCGCCCAGCCGGCCGGAAGACCGCCCATCAACACCCCGGCGGCGGTGCCGGCCGTCTTCAGAAATGCGCGTCTGGACCTCATCACGTCTTCATCACCTTTCCGCGAGAAAGACGTACGTCACCATGACGTACGGGAAGCTGTAGTCGGCGCCGGGCGTCGCTTCCTTCAAGAACGGCCCGGCAAACAGGTGCGCGTAACCGCCCGAGAGGAGAAGCTGCGGCGTCAGCGCTCGGGTCACCTGCAGGTCGAACTCCTGGCCGACATGGGTCGCGGCGCCGCCGCCGGCCACGCGGGCGATCGGTGCGCCGCCGGCGTTGTAGAGGGCATCGTTCGGGTTCGCGACCCACCACGCGTGGTGGCTGAGCGTGACGGGCCATCCGCGGATCGGCGTGATGTCCAGACCGGCTCGCACGTGGCGGATGTTCCGCCAGCCCACCTGATCGGCCAGGCCGTACTTGTCGTGCCCGGTTGGGTACAGCTGATCGAAGGTGCCGCGCACGCCATCGGCGGGATCGGAATCGCCGGTGGCGTAGTTGAACTCGCCGATCAGGCGCATCGCCAGCGGGCCGGCGAACGACTGACGGAGCTGCCAGTGGCCGGCCCAGGCGCCGACGGTGTCTGAGCCGAGCGAACCGTCCTGGCGGGCCATCTCGATCCCGTAATCGAGACCGCGTGGCAGGCGGCCGTTGAATCGGGCGCCGACGGTTCTCTGATCGAGGTTGCCGGTCGTCGCACTTTCAGTCCGCAGGCCGCGGTCCGCGCGCCACAGGAAGTACGGTTCGACCACGGCGTTCGGCACGAGCGCGGCCGTCGAGCCGTAGGCTCCGGCGAACCGGTTGCCGTTGCCGCTGCTATCGAATGAGTCCTCCTCAATGCGAACGACCGACGCGCCGAACACATCGACCTGATATCCGCCGCGGCGGATCGTTCCGCGCACGCCATCGAAAGTGCGTGCGGTATTGGTCCAGTTCAGGTGCCCGATCAACCGCTGCTCGCCGAATGCCATCTCCTGACGTCCGGCGCGCACCGACACCGTCCCTTTCTGAACATCTCCGATCTCCGCGTAGGCCATGCGCAGGTCGAGCGGCCCGCGAAACGGCGGCGCCACCGGGCCGACCTGTTTCTGCGCGACGCGCGCGTCCTGCAGCTGCACGGTCGCAGAGAACAAGCGGCTCGGCGCCACGACCGCATTGATTCGCAGTCGGCTCAACCAGTAGGTGTCGTCGCGCTCTGGCGTGAATCCCGCATGCGTGAACCCTTCGAAGCGCTCACGGAACTCTCCTCGGACACGCAGCCACGCGGGGAGTACTTCGTTGG
The DNA here is from genome assembly GCA_963728825.1 of uncultured Acidobacteriota bacterium. Lineage (GTDB taxonomy): Bacteria > Acidobacteriota > Vicinamibacteria > Vicinamibacterales > CAVVIG01 > CAVREM01. The sequence continues at coordinate 61,735 of CAVSLA010000002.1, read as the reverse complement.
CGCGGTTGGGCAGCGGCGCGGTGACCCGCGCCGGCGGTGTTTGATCGGTCTGCTGTGCGAACGCCGGAGAAGACGCGCACGCGACAGCCGTAACGATGACGATGAGGCTCGGTCGCATTGCCGCACCCGTCGAGCAAGGAACGTTCCTCGATGATTTTCTGAGTGTTTTGACCATCGACTGAGGAGATCGACAGCTTTGTCGCAATCGACGCGCCCAACTCGAACATTTATGTCGCCGCAACCGGGCCGATGCGGTTGGCGAGTCTTCGCGGACCGACACGTTTGTCGGAAGCGCAGCACTCCGGCGGATTTTGCTCAGAAAAAACCCGGGCACGCCGCTTGCTCGATCGGATCCGAGCGCATGTCTACCGCCACTCACTGTCCGGTACTGCGCACTGCAGTGCGGCATGCATCTGTCAATCGAGCGCGGCGCCGCCGTCGTGCATGGCAACGCCAGGTTTCCCGTCAACCGCGGTGGTCTCTGCGTGAAGGGATGGACTGCTGCGGAAACGCTCGGCCACGCCGACCGGTTGCGGCAGCCGCTGGTCCGCGGCGCCGACGGCCAATTGCAATCAACCGACTGGGACACGGCGCTCAGCCGGGTCGCCGAGGCATTCACCCGACTGCAAACGCGCTACGGGCGCGACGCCGTTGCCGTGTTCGGCAGCGGCGCGCTGACCAACGAAAAGGCCTACCTGCTCGGCAAGTTCGCGCGGGTCGGGCTCGGCACGGCCCACATCGACTACAACGGACGCTTCTGCATGTCGTCGGCGGCCGCGGCGGCGGTGCGCGCCTTCGGCATCGATCGAGGGCTGCCGTTTCCACTCGAGGACATCCCGCGCGCCGCAGTAATTTTGCTCGCAGGTGCCAACCCCGCCGAAACGATGCCGCCGTTGATGCAGTACTTCGAGGCCCAGCAGCGCGCCGGCGGCTGCCTGATCGTGGCCGATCCCCGACGGACCCCCACCGCTTCGTGGGCGCAGGTCCATCTGCCGCTCCGCCCGGGATCAGATGCGGCGCTGGCCAACGGCCTGCTCCACGTGCTGATTCGCGATCGGCTGATCGACGAACGGTACATCGCGGCGCGCACCGAAGGCTTCGACGACGCCCGGCGGACTGCGGCGGCCTATTGGCCCGAACGGGTCGAACAGATCACCGGCGTCGCGGAAGCGAGCCTCGTCGACGTCGCCCATCGTCTCGGACGAGCGCCGGCCGCGATGGTGCTCACCGCCCGCGGCCCGGAACAGCATGCGCAGGGAGTGGCGAATACCCTCGCCTACATCAACGTCGCGCTCGCGCTCGGCATGTGCGGCGGCTCCGCAGGCGGATTCGGCACGCTCACCGGCCAGGGCAACGGGCAGGGCGGGCGGGAGCATGGACAAAAGGCCGATCAGCTTCCCGGCTACCGGCACATCGACGACCCGGCGGCGCGACGTCATGTTGCCGAGGTCTGGAACGTGCCGGAAGCGTCGATCCCGGGCCGCGGCAAGTCGGCCTACGAGCTCGTCACCTCGTGCGGTCGCGACATCCGCGGTCTGCTCATCGTCGGATTCGAATCCGGCCGTCTCGGCGCCCGACGCGGTTCAGGTCGAGGAGCGGCTGAAAGCGCTCGACACGCTGGTCGTCTGCGACTTCTTTCCTTCAGAAACGACCGAATGGGCGGACGTCGTCCTGCCGTCGGCGCAGTGGGCAGAGGAAGACGGCACGATGACCAATCTCGAAGGGCGGGTCATCAGGCGCCGACGGGCTTTGCCGGCGCCGGACGGCGTGCGCTCAGACATCGAGATTCTCTGCGGCCTCGCCGCCGCGCTGGGCAAACGGCATCTCTTCCCCTTCCAGAACCCCGAAGAGGTCTTCAACGAACTGCGCGAAGCAACCCGAGGGGGAGCCGCGGACTACTCCGGAATCACCTACAACCGCCTCGATCAGTCCGACGGACTGTTCTGGCCCTGTCCATCGCTCGACCACCCTGGTACTCCGAGGCTGTTTGCCGATTCATTCCCGACCGCGACGGGCCGTGCACGTTTTCACGCCATCACCCATCAGCCGATCGCGGACGAGAGGAACGACGCGTTTCCGTTGTTCCTCTCGACCGGCCGGGCGCTCGCACACTATCAGTCGGGCAACCAGACACGCCGGGTCGCGTCGCTGCGCGAGGCGCTGCCAGAGCCGGTCGCCGAGCTCCATCCGACGGTGGCGCGGCGCGCCGGTGTCCGCGGCGGCGATCTCGTGACCGTGGCGACGCGTCGAGGCGCCGCGACCTTCCGCGCCAAGGTGACGCGGGCGATTCGCGAGGACGCGATTTTCGTCCCCTTTCACTGGGGCGGTCTGCAGTCGGTCAATCGACTGACCAATCCCGCTCTTGATCCGATCAGCCGCATGCCCGAGTTCAAAGCCTGCGCGGCACAGTGCCGGTCTGATGACGAATAAACGCCGGCTCATCGTGATCGGCAATGGCATGGCGGGTGCCCGGCTCGTCGAGGAAATCCTCGCGCGCGGCGGCTGCGACCTATTCGACGTCGTCGTGTTCGGCGACGAACCATACGGCGGCTACAACCGCATCCTGCTGTCGAGCGTTCTGGCGGGCCATCATCAACCTGACGACATCGTCACCAACCCGCCGTCGTGGTACGCCGCCAACGGTGTGACGCTCCACGCCGGGGTTGGGATCGATGCTGTCGATACAGCGACGCGCACCGTTCGATCGGCCGACGGGCACTCCCAGGGATTCGATGCGCTGGTCTTTGCCACTGGCAGCCGGCCGGTCCTTCCGCCGATCGAGGGAATCGAGCACGCGCTGGTGTTTCGATGCCTGGACGACTGCAGCCGCATCCTCGAGGCCGGGAAACGCGGACGCCGGGCGGTCGTGATCGGCGGCGGCCTGCTCGGACTCGAGGCCGCTCGAGGGCTGCTCAACCACGGTCTCGAGGTCCACGTCGTGCACCTCGCCGCTCACCTCATGGAGGCTCAGCTCGATCGCGAAGGCGCCGACGTCCTCCGTGGCCAACTCGTGGCGCTTGGTCTCCACATCACGACGTCACGCGCGACGACAGCTATCAGGACGGTGGACGGTCGAATCACTGGTGTCGCGTTCAACGACGGCACCACGCTCGACTGCCAGCTGGTGGTGGTGGCGGCGGGCGTCCGGCCGGCCACCGATCTCGCAAGAAGCGCCGGGCTGGTCGTCGGCCGCGGCATTGTCGTCGACGATCACCTCGCGTGTTCGGGCGTCGAAGGGGTGTACGCAATCGGCGACTGCGCCGAGCATCGAGGACTCGTCCAGGGACTGGTCGCTCCGGCCTGGGAGCAGGCGCGGGTTCTCGCCGATCGCCTCACGGCACGAAATCCGAGCGCCGCCTACGCCGGCTCGCGGATCGCCACGAAGCTCAAGGTTGCGGGCATCGATCTCGCGGTGATGGGCGTGAAGGAACCGCTCGAGGACGACGACGAGGTGATCAGTTATGCGGAGGGGCGGCGCGGCATCTACAAGAAGCTGATCGTCCGCAACGATCGGATCGCCGGCGCCATCGTCATCGGCGACGCCGCGCTCGTGCCGAGCCTGACCCAGGCGTTCCACGAATCGAGCCGGCTGTCGATGAACCGCTCCGAGGTGCTGTTTCCGATCATCGGCGCGGATCCCGCGCCGCGTGTCCCGGCGGCCGACCTGCCAGACACGGCGCAGATCTGCGACTGCAATGCGGTTTCGAAGCGTCAGATCGTCGAGGCCGTGCTCGGCGGCGCGCGCAGTCTGCAAGCGGTGCGCGACTGCACGCGCGCCTCCACCGGCTGCGGATCGTGCACGCCCGAAGTGCAGAACATCATCGATCTCACCTGCGGCGGCGTCGATCAGCACGCCGCCGCGCCGCCAAACAAGATCGAGCGGATCAAGGCGGAAAAGGACGGGCTCGACATTCTTCCCGACGTGCCACAGCTTGCGAGTGAGGGGTGGGAGGCGATCGACGAAGCGGACCGCGAACGGCTCAAATGGGGCGGCGTCTTCTTCCGCCGCCAGACGCCCGGGAAGTTCATGATGCGTCTGCGGATCTCGAACGGGCTGACCAATGCCGAGCAGGTCGGGGTGATCGCGTCGATCAGCGAGGAGTTCGGCACGGGGATCGTCGACATCACGACCCGCCAGCAGATCCAGATACGAGGCTTCGACATCGACCGGCTGCCGGAGATCTGGTGCCGCCTCGAGCGCGTGGGGCTGTGCTCGCTGCAGACCGGCATGGACAACATCCGCAACGTGATCGGCTGTCCGGTGGCCGGCCTGACGCCGCGGGAGCTGCTCGATGCCTCGCCGGTGGTGCACGAATTCACAGATGTCTTCCTGCGGAACCGGGCCTTCACGAATCTGCCGCGGAAGTTCAATGTCGGAATCAGCGGCTGCACCGAACACTGCACGCACGCCGAGTCGCAGGATCTGGCGCTCACGCCAGCGATCCGGCAGGCCGGCGGCCGCGAGGAACACGGCTTCAACGTCGCGATTGGCGGGAAGATGGGATCGGGCGGCTGCCGGATTGCCACGCCGCTGAACGTGTTCGTCGCACCGGCCGAGGCAGCGGCGCTCTGTGCGGAGATCGTCCTGATCTTCCGCGACCATGGCCCGCGCGGCGCACGCACCAAGGCCAGGCTGGCGTTTCTACTCGACGACTGGGGCGCCGGTAAGTTCCGCAGTGCCCTCGAAACGCGCGTCGGCCGCACGCTCGCGGCAGCCGGTCGCGACGCGCGCATCGGACATGGCGCCGATCATCTCGGCGTCTCAAGGCAGAAGCAGCCCGGCTTGAACTATGTGGGCCTGGCGGTGTCGGTCGGCCGGGTCACGGCCCGGCAGCTCCACGAGCTCGCCCGGCTCGCGGCCACCTACGGGAACGGCGAGCTGCGATTGACGACCGCGCAGAACGTGATCGTCCCGAACGTCGCCGACGATCGCCTGACCGCGCTGCTGGCCGAACCCCTGCTGCTGGACCTGCCGCACGACCCGCCGGGGGCGTTACGCGGCCTCGTCGCCTGTACCGGAATCGACTACTGTCACTTCGCGCTGATCGAGACCAAGGAGATCGCGCTGCGGACGGCGCGCCAGCTCGCCGAGCGGCTGCCCCCCGAGCGACGCGTGAGCATCCACTGGTCGGGCTGTCCTGCGGGCTGCGGCAACCATTCGGCCGCCGATATCGGCTTGCTCGGCAAGAACGTCAGGGTCGGCGATGCGCTGGTCGACGCTGTCGACGTGTTCGTCGGGGGCCGCATGGGACCGAATCCGAAGGCCGGGCTGAAGGTTCTCGAGGACGTGCCGTGCGCGGATCTGCCGGACGTGCTCGAGGGCATCATTCCTTATGTTGGCGGTTCGAGGACGCGCGGCCATGCGCGGTCTTGACGGCCGGACCGTCGCATTGCTCGAGAGCCGCCGCGGCACCGAGCTGGCGACGCTGGTCAGACAATTCGGAGGCACACCCGTCTCGGCGCCCTCGGTGCAGGAGATTGAGCGTCCCGATGACATCGCCCGATTCGCTCACGGTCTGGCGGCCGCTCGATTCGACCTGGTCGTCTTTCTCACCGGCGCCGGCGTTCAGGCCGTCCTGCATGACGCAGAACGACGCGGATGTCTCGATGGAACCGTCGTCGCACTGGGCCGGATCAGCCTGGCATGTCGAGGTCCGAAGCCGCTGGCGACGCTGAGGCGGCACGGTCTCAGACCGCAGGTGACCACGAGCAAGCCGCACACGTCAGACGACCTGCTCGAAGCCCTCACACAACTCGATCTCGATGGCCGTGCGTTGGCGCTCGTTCACTACGGCGAACGGAATCCGTCGCTCAGCGAATCGCTGCAGCGCAGGGGCGCGAAGGTTGAAGATATCTGCGCGTACGAGTGGATGCTGCCGGATGACGTCGGGCCGCTGCTGACCGTCATCGACGAAGTCGTCGCCCGCCGCGTCGACGCGCTGCTGGTGACGAGTCAGATCCAGTACCGGCATCTGCTCGACGTCGCTCGGGGTGCCTCTCGTGAGGACGCGTTGGCCGGAGCGCTCAGCTGCGATGTCGTCGTCGGCGCCATCGGACCGATCTGCGGCGACGCCATCAGACGGTCGGGGATCGTGCCGGACGTGATGCCCGGAGCGGCCAATTTACCGGCGTTCGTGCGCGCGCTCTCCGACTATTTCGAATTGGTCCGGGGTTAGCCTCGAGCTCTCCTAATTTGGCACTCGGAAGACCAGCAGTTCCGCGCCGTAGCCGGCCGCGCTGATCGCGACGGCAATGTACTGGCGACCATTCAGCATGTAGGTCATCGGCGATCCGGTCTGCGGCGCCGGCATGTACACTGCGCCGGCGTCGGCGCCGGTCGCCTTGTTATACGCGCGCAGCATCGCCCCGCGCTGCCCCGACGGGGTCGTCACCATCCCGCCCTCGCCCGCAATCACCAGCGTCTTCGTCGTCAGGACGCCGATCCGTCCCTGCCGCCCGGTGCGCGGGATATCGAGACCTTTGAGCGCTGGATGATTCTTGATGTTGTCGGCGGTGTCGCCGTGCGCGATCTGCCAGACGAGATCCCCGGTGTTCATGTTGAGCGCCGTGATGCGGCCGTACGGCGGCTTCACGAGCGGCAGTCCCTGAACGTTCAGACCGCCGCCGCCACCTCCTCCGTCGTCTCCGCCCCCGGCGGCTGGCGCCGCGCCACGCCCCTGAGCTGGCGCCGCACCGCCTTGACCGGCCGCCGCGCCGGCACCACCGCGCCCGCCGCGTCCGGCTGCTGCCGCCTGGCCATCAGGCGCGGCCGGCGCGCCACGTCCTCCTCGCCCGGCTTGCCCGCCGGCCGCGGCCAGCGCCGGGTTGGGCGCCGTGCCACCCACCCACCCGAAGTCGGATCGCGACGGATCGGCCGGGACGATGCCGCGCGCGCCAATCGAGGTGTTGGAGAAGATGTAGAACATCTTCGTTTCTGGATCGAATGAGCCGCCCTGCCAGTTGGCGCCGCCGGTCGCCGTTGGAAGAGTCAGCGTCGCGAGCGGCCCCTCCCACTTGCTCACGAGCGGCGGCGTGAACAGCGGTCCAAGCTTGTAGCGCGACACCAGCTTGACCGCCTCCGCGCGAAGCTCCGGGGTGAAGTCGATCAGGTCGTCAATCGTCACGCCCTGCCGATCGAATGCCGCGGGTTTGGTCACCCACGGCTGCGTCGGCGAATACCACTCGCCTGGCACCTCGCCCTTCTCGACCGGACGTTCTTCGATCGGCCAGACCGGCTGACCGGTCGCCCGATCGAACATGTACACCCAGTTCTGCTTGGTGGGCTGTCCGACCGCCTTGACAACCTTCCCGTTCAGGGTGATGTCCATCAGGATCGGCGCGCAGGGGATGTCGAAATCCCAGATGCCGTGATGTACCAGCTGATAGTGCCAGCGGCGTTTTCCCGTTTTCAGCTCGACGGCGACCAGACTTTCTGCGAAGAGATTGTTGCCGGGGCGATTGCCCCCGTAGTAGTCGCCGGTCGGCAATTCCACGGGGAGAAACGCCAGGCCGAGCTCCTCGTCCACGCTCATCTGCGCCCAGACACCGGCGTTGCCGGTGTACGACCACGAGTCGTTCAACCACGAGTCGTTGCCGAACTCACCGGGCCGCGGAATGGTGTGGAAGATCCACAGCCGCTTGCCGGTCCGAACATCGAAGCCCCGGACATAGCCCTTGACGTTGGTCTTGCTGCGCGGTGCGCCGCCGGCCAGGTGTGCGGCGCCGATAATGACGACGTCGCTCGCAATCACCGGCGCCGCCTGCCAGCCAATTTCGCCGGTAATCGGATCGATCTTCTGATCCATCTCGGTCTTCAGGTCGACGATGCCGTTCTGTCCGAAGCTCCGGACGCGATCGCCGGTGGCGGCGTCGAGCGCGATGAGTTGATAGCCGGGCGTCACATACAGGATGCGCTCCTCCTTGCCGTCGGTCCAGTAGGCCAGCCCACGTCCCGACAGCTGCCGCGGCGCCGCCGCGCCCCGCTCTCCTTCGTTGATGCTGTGCATCCAGAGGATCTCGCCGGTAGCGGCATCGGTCGCGACGGCGGCGCGGCGCGTGCCTGCCGTGAAGTACAGCTTCCCGCCCACCATCAGCGGCGTCGCTTGAAAGTTGGTTTCGACCCGTGGTCCCAGCGCATCGGTGCGGAGGCGCCACGCCACCTCGAGCGTGCTGAAGTTCTCGGCGGTGATCTGATCCAGAGGGGAATAGCGCGTGTTCGCCAGATCGCCGCCGTAGGTCCGCCACTCACCTTTCTGCGCGCCGGTCTGGGCGGCGACCGGTTGAGACACCTCCGGAAATGAGAAGACCGCGACGAACCATAAACCGGCGAGTACTGCCACCGTCGGCCGCCACAGGGTGCGAAGGATCATGAAAGTGCCTCTCTTTTCTTGTTAGACATGACCTCTCTCTATGCGGAGCTCGGCCGCCCTTGACCGCTTTGCTGACGTACGCGGTGGGGACGCTGGTCCTGCCGCGTCGCGCCGCAGCAGTGCGTCGACAGTCGACCATGACACCTGATAGGCGACCTGTGCCGCGTCGAGGCGTCCACCTTCGCGGAACCAGCGCGGCACCCAGAGGATCGATCCGAACACCATGTAGGTCGCAACGGTCGGGTCGATGGCGCGCAATCGGCCGGCAGCGGCCAGCTCATTGACGATGCCGTGCACGAAGTGGACGTAGGCGCGCATGCGATGCTGAACCTTGCGGCGATTGACCGCGGGCAGCGATCTGATCTCGTCAGACAGCTGCGCGACGGCGCCGCCGGCGCGTGTGGCGATGCGGATGTGTCGGTTCACCAGCTCGTAGAGTCGCTCTGCCGGATCCGCGATCTCGCGGACCGGGGTGACCACCTCGGCGTCGATCTGGTCCAGGCCGAACATGATGATCTCGAACAGGAGCGCGTGCTTGCTGCTGGTGTAGTGGTACAGCCCCGACTTCGTGATGCCCAGCGCGCGCGCGATGTCGGCCAGAGACGTGGCCTCGAAGCCGCGCGCCTGGATGATCTGAGCAGCGGTACGGCAAATTTCCGCGCGGCGTCCGGGGAGAGGACGTCTGCCCATATTGATAGGAGGGCGAAATTATACCGTGCGGTGGGAGACGCCTTTCGCGATGAAAGAAACAGGATTCCGGCTATTTCGCGCCCACCTGCACGGTCGCTGTCGTCATGCTCTGCGCGCGGTTCTCGACCGCCGCGCCCGGTTGCAGGCGCACGTTGTCCAGCGGCGAATAGATCTCGAGGCTGGCCTGCAGCAACCTGCCGCCGTGCAGCGCCGCCGCCTCGTCGGCATTGAGCGCCGAGCGGTAGAAGACGAAGTCACGCGCGTCGATCGCCGTCGTGCCGCCTAGCGAGAAGCGCGAAGGTTCCAGCCGTTCGTCAATTTTTCCCGCGAGCTTGCCGTCGACGAAGAGCAGCGTCTCGCCTCTCGCCGTGTAATGACTGAGGAGGATCTGGTGCCACCCCTGGTCGGCACGCGCGTCCGAACGGATGAGTCGTCCGTCCGCGCTGCGGTACGCCCAGCGGCCCGCGTCGACGACGATGCCTGCTGTGAAAGTACCGGCCGGTGACAGCGCCGCCGATTCGTACTCGATCGTCCGTGCGCCGCGCTCCAGCTTGCGCTGCTCGATCGTCATGTTCAGTCGGCTACCAGCGACCGCCGCAACCGTTCCGGCCTGTTGAGCTCGCGCTGTGAACCCGAATGCGAACGGGTGCACCGGCTCGGCCGGCGAAAATGTAATGCGAAGATCACCTGGCGTCAGTCGCACGAAGTTTTCCGATGCCGCGCGAGTAGGCATCGGCTTACCCTGTTCGAGCGCCTCGAACAGGGTCGGAACGACAGTGCGGGTAATTTCTACATGGCCCGCAGCATTGGGATGCAGCGCATCGAACCAGAATCCCCTTGCCCACTTTCCGGTCCCGTCGTCGACGGCGCCCAGGAAATTGACCGTCGGTACGTCCCACGAATTGAGCAGCAGGTTCATCCGCCGCGTGTACTGGTACTCGACGTCGGTGAAATCGTTGCGCGTGTAACAGAGGGTGATCACCGGAACGATGCCGTGCTGACGGCTGCGATCAACGAAGCCGCGCAGCCCTTTGACGAACTGCTCGAAGACCGCATCCTTCTCGGCGCGCGTCGTGCCGTTGCCGATCCCTTCGTTGCCGAGTGACAGTCCGAGCAGCACGTAGCTCGGATTGACCGGCAGCAGATAGCGGACGTTTGGCTCTGGCACGCCGGCCGGCGCGAAGCGCGGCGCCATGCGGATCGTGTTGTCGCCGCCGCGCGATTGATTGAGCACTTCCCAGCCGCGCGGCGCCAGCAGCTCGCGGAGTCGACCGGTATAGCCTTCCTTCGCGAGCTCGTCACCGGTGCCGTTGGCGACCGACGATCCGAATACCGCGATGCGTCGCGCTCTGACCGCGCCGCTCTGCGCGTGAGCGACGGCGATGCCCGCCACCGCCACGGCCAGCGAGATCGAGACCACGCGTCGACTGCGAATCATCGTCATGGCAACTCCCCATCGGGTGAACGATCGCGGAATTCTACGCCTGAGTTACTGCTGCCGCACCACACATTTGTCGAGCTGCTGCTCAAAGGGTACGAGTCCTGCAGCCCAGACGACGGCCGGTCGTCATGACTGAGCTTGGAGGTACCTCGGGATGTGGAATGAAGATGAGGTGAAAGGCAAGGCTGATCAGATCAAGGGTCGCGTCAAGGATACGGTTGGGCGCGCGACCGGTGACGAGCACCTCCGCGACGAAGGCGCAGCCGATCAAGCATCCGGCGAGGTACAGGAAACGATCGGCAAGGCGCGCCGCAAAGTCGGCGAAGCGATCGAAGACATCGGCGAAGGGATCAAACGGTAATCGCGCACGTGTCCACATCACACTCATCTATATGTAGGAGGGCTTACCAATGAAGCGTGTAGGAACAGGACTCTGTCTCGCGACAGCAGTCGCGCTCGCGGCATCTGTGGCAGCACAACAGCCACCGGCAACAACACCTCAGCCTGCGACACCGCCGTCTACGCAGACACCGAGCAGCAGCGCCAGCGCCTCTGCAGGCGACATGACGCTCACGGGCTGCCTCCAGAAGGGCGCCGACGGCAATTTCACGTTGACCAACGTCCAGGCTGACACGGCGGCGGCGGCGAGCGGCACGAGGGGAGCCACGCCGGGCGCGACGGCCGGTGCCGCAGGCGCCCCGTCGGCGACCGGGACTGCCGGCGCAGCTGGCGCAGCGACCACGTGGAACCTGCGCGGCGGAGAGCTCGCGGCGCACGTCGGACACCGCATTGCGGTGACCGGCAAGGCCGCCGCAGCGATGTCGCGCCCCGCAGGCGCGGGCGCGACGAGCGGTGCGCCGGGTGCGACACCTGGTACCACGACCGCGACGAACCCCGACTCGGCGGGTCGTCCCGCCGCGGGCGCACCGGCCAGCGGCGCAAGCAGCGCAGCCAGCAGCGCGCGCACTCTCGAAGTGGCATCAGTCAAGATGATCGCCGCGACTTGTCCATAGACCCGTAAGGGTGCCGGGTGCAAGGTGCCGCGTGCAGGGTGCACGGTGCCGGGTGCCAGGTGCCAGGTGCCAGGTGCTGGTGCCAATTGCGATTTTCTGGGTGCGGGCGTTATTGCCGCACCCTTTTTTTGTCCCGATGACGTCTCGGATGTCGGTCGCACACACCTCACCTCAGTCCAGTTAATCGAAAAAGACGTGCAGTGGGACCCAACACCGACGTGCATCAACAGGCTTCAGTAGCGCGGCGCACATCCATCAAGGCACAAGCGCTAGCCCCCCAGAACCCCGCCTCCGCAGCGCGCCGCCCCGTGCACTTGACACCAGCACTGCGCACCCCAGCCCTGTGCACCCGGCACCAGCACCCCGCACCCGGCACCAGCACCCTGCACCGCGGCACCGGGCACCCGGCACCCGACGAAGTGCAAAGCGGCACGTCATTTGTAAAGGTTCCACCGGATCCCTGTATGCGGCCCGAGTCGCTGCCCAATTCGCAACCTCAGCCGCAGACCCGCACCGAACTGCAGGCCTGGATTCGTGAGCACCTGCACCTTCCTCCGTCCTTGGAGAGCGCGCTGGTCGCGTCGATCGACGCGGTCTTCACGCGCCACGAACGTCTGTGGCAGGAATCGAAACACGAGGCGATTCAGGCGCTCTCGAGCGGCTTTGCCGACAAGATGGCGCGCGCGAAGACCGAGCTGAGCGCGCGGGACGCGACCGTCAGCAGCATCTCGCGCTATTTCGAGCAGCTGGTTGCCGATCTCACCGACAAGTCGCACCGCGATCCCAAGACGAAGTTGATGAACTTCGGCCGGTTCACCGAGCAGCTCGAGTCGTTTCTCGCGCTCGAGCAGCGCGGCCAGTGGTGCGCGGTCGGCCTGGTCGATATCACCGGATTCAAGTGGTACAACGACGCGCTCGGCCACGCCGTCGGCGATCAGATCATCGAACGCGTCGCCCATCTGCTGCGCGAGCAGGTGCGCTCGGACGACCTGATTGCGCAGGAGCGCGCCGGCGCGAGTTCGAAGGACCTCCACGCGCGGTTCGGCGGCGACGAGTTCTGTTTTCTCATCCCGGATCTCGCGGACTACTCACAGGCCTACGCGATCGCCGAGCGGTTCCGCGAAGCGGTCGAGCGGCACGACTGGACGCTTGAGGATCGTCGTCTGGCGGTGCAACCGGTCCGCGTCGACGTCGGCGTCGTCTGCCTGTGGCTTGGCCGCGTCGCCGATCGCCGCTTCATCGCACGGCGGCTCGCCGCCGCGATGATCCAGAGCGCCGACAAGTTGATGTACGAGGCCAAAGGCGAGCGCGCGAGCCACATCTATCTCGTGCGCATGAAAGTCGTGGACGGCGAACTGGTCGAGATCACCGATGCGACCCTGTCCACGGATCCTGCGGTGCCCGCCGATAGCGTCGAATAATCGACGCGTGCTACACTTTCCAGTTGGACTTGGAGAGTTGGTGAGTTGGAGAGTTGGTGAATTTCACTAACCCAAAATTCACCGATGGGACTTCACGAATTCACCAATTCACGAAATCTCCAACTCTCCAATTTCTTTTTATGGTGGGCGTAGTTCAGTGGTAGAACGCCTGACTGTGGCTCAGGAGGTCGCGGGTTCGATACCCGTCGCCCACCCCAAAAACATGAATTAGGAAGTAGGAATTGGGAATTAAGAATGAAGAGAGCCGAAGGAGAAATTCCTAATTCTTGATTCCGAATTCCTAATTGCGCTTTTCAGTTCCTACCTGCCCATTGGATCAATCGAAACCAGGTGAACACGAGCAGTGCCATGCCGACGATTGCGAGCATCAAGCGGATGTCGACGGCGGTGGTTCTGAGCCTCATCGTGTGCCTCCGGTTCTAGTTCTCCCGTAACACCTCAGCCGGATCAATCCTCGATGCGCGGTAGGCCGGCAGCCAGCCGGCGAATGCACCGACCGCTGCCAGCACGAGCGTCGCCCCGGCAAGCGTCGCCGGGTCGTTCGGTTCGAGGCCGTAGAGCAGCAAGGCAACGAACCGGGTCAGCCATACGCTCGCGACGCCGCCAACTATAACGCCGATCGAGATCAGAACGAATACGCTGTTGAGCACCTGTCGCACCACTCGTCGCGGTCCCGCGCCAAGCGCCAGGCGTATCCCGATCTCGGCCCGACGGCGTGCCACACTGTACGCAGTTACGCCATAGAGTCCGATCGCTGCGAGCAGTAGTGCCAGCCCACCGAAAAACCCCGATAGGACTGCGAGCAGCCGCTCGTGGACGAAGGTCGAGTTGACCCGCTCCTGCAGCGAACGGAACGAGAACACAAGGTTCGGCTCGAACGTCGAGAGCGCGTTCGCCACGCTTTGCGAGAGCGCCGCCGGTGAACCAGCGGCGGCCCTGACGCTGACCGGGACCAATGTCCGTGCACCCGGAAGAGTCAGCTGACCGAATGGGACGAAGAACACGGGGCGAGCCCCGCCCCGCAGCGAATCGTAGACCGCGTCGTTCACCACACCCACCACTCGGCGACTCGTACCGCGCGTGTTCCCCAGCCGGTGGGTCACGGCGGCCCCCAGCGGCTCGCGATCCCGCAGAAACTTGCGGATGAATGCCTCGTTGACGATGGCCACCGGCTCGGAGCCGGCGCCATCCTCGTTGGTAAAGGAGCGGCCTGCTTTCAGCGTCATGCGATAAGTCGCCAGAAAGCCGGGCGTGACGTAGTTGAGCATCGCGCTGTTGGCGTTCCAGAAGCGCGGCAGCCCGACAGCCGACTCACCGTCGGGGGCAGGAGCCACGCCGGCCACCTCGACCTCGTCGATGATGCCTCCGCCGCCGATCGGCGTCACCATCGACGCCGCGGCGGAATCGACGCCGGGCACAGCTTCGAGCCGCTCGACGACCTGTTGGAAGAACGCGATCCGGTTTGCCGGCGGAATCGCCGCTCGGGCGACGTCGACATTGATCACCAGAATGTTGTCGGCATCGATACCGAGAGGAACCGTCGACAGGGCGATGACGGTTCGAATGAACAGCCCTGAGGCGACCACCAGCAGCATCGAAAGCGCCACCTGACCGATGACCAGGGCCGGCGACATCCCGCTTCTTCCGCCGACAGCGCCACGACCGCTTTGTTTGAGGGTGTCACCCGGCTCCCCGTGCGCTTCCCGCCACGCCGGCCCCACACCGAACAAGAGCGCCGTGATCAGCGTCGCGGCCAGCGCAAAGCCGATGACCCGCCAATCCAGCTGCAGATCCAGTGTGATCGGGGCGTCGATGGTCGACAGCTGGGCGACCAGCAGATCGCCCACCCCTGCGGCGAGCACCAGGCCGAGCGCCGCACCGGCCGCCGCCAGCGTCAACGTCTCGACGATCATCTGCCGCGCCAGCCGCCAACGTCCCGCACCAAGCGCCAGCCGCACGCTCGTTTCGTGGCGCGCAGTCGCGCGGGCCAACAGCAGGTTGGCGAGGTTGGCGCAGGCAATCAGGAGGACGATGGCGACGATCGCGAGCGTGGTGAGGAGTGGCGTCTGGTACTGGCCGCGCAGGCTCGAAATACCACGCACGGCCGGAACGAGCGCAAAGGGCTGTTTGAGAAACTGCAGCTGGAAATCGGGCGGCAGCTTGGTCGGCATGGCCGCTTCACGAATCTGCGGCTGCAGCCCGCGCAGCGTGGCCGATGCGGCGTCGATCGATTGGTCGGCGCGCAGGCGCAACATGATTCTCAGGAAGTACTGGCCCGATTCGCGGCCGAGAACGGTCGCATTGCCGCGCACAATCCGCTCGGTATTCAGCGGCAGCACCACGTCGAAGCTGCGCCCAACCTCGGCGCCGAAGAATTCAGGAGGCGTCACGCCGATGATAGTGAACGGCACCCGCTGAATCCTGAGCGTCTGTCCGACGACGTCGGCGCCACCGAACCGGCGCTGCCAGAACCCGTAGCTGATCACCGCCACCGGGCCATCCACACCGGCGCCGACACCCGCGACGTCGTCCGCAGCGGAGAACGTCCGACCGATCAGCGCACGCACGCCCAGCACGGGAAAGAAATCGCCGCTGGCGTAGAGCCCTTCGATCGGCTCGGTCTCGCCACGCTCGGACAGATCGAACCGCTGGCGGCCGAAGGCGAAGGCACCAGCGAACGGCTGCGCGCGCTGCCGGATCTCGTCCCAGATCGTGAACGTCCAGGACTCATCGATGTCGTTCGGCGTGCCGACGGCGACGAGGCGCTGCGGATCGATTACCGGCAGCGGCCGCAACAGCAGCGCGCGCGCGATCGAAAAGATCGCGGTGTTGGCGCCGATACCCAGGGCCAGAGTGGTAATCGCGACGATTGCGAAGGCCGGTGCGCGACGCATTTGATGCATCGCGTAGCGGATGTCGGCGGCAACATCGTGCAGCCATCCCCAGCCGCGCACCTCTCGGGCCTGCTCCGTCCAGCGCAGCGGATCGCCAAACTCCCGCCGCGCCTGCGCTGCGGCAGCTGCTCTGGGCAGGCCGCTCGCCATGAGCGTCGTGGTGCGCTCAGCCAGATGGAACGACCACTCCTCTTCCATCTCGCGTCTGTTTTTACGGGGCCGGACCAGCCCCGTCAGGAATGACCGAAGCATCGTCCGGACGTTCACAGGTCACCGGGTCCGGCGTCCAGGACATGTCCGATCGCGGCGGATAGTCGCTGCCAGTAGGCGACCTCCTGGTTCAGTCGTTTCCGGCCGCCGGCGGTGAGCTTGTAGTACTTCGCGCGGCGCCCGTTGTCCGACTCGCCCCACTCCGACGACACCAGGCCCTGATGCTCGAGCCGATAGAGTGCGGGATAGAGGGAGCCCTGCTGAATCTGCAGCTTGTCGCGGGAGATCTGCTGAATACGCAGCAGCACGCCGTAGCCATGGGTCGGCCCGAGTGAGACCGCCTTGAGGATCAGCAGGTCCAGCGTGCCTTGCAGGAGCTCGGTGGTCGTCGGCAAGCGTCTCTCTCCTTGTATTACTAGGAGAGCCTAGGACGGGTTTCCTAGGATGTCAAGGAGAAGGGTGCCGGGGGCCGGGTGCCGCGTGCCGGGTGCTCGGTGCCGGGTGCCGGGTGCTCGGTGCCGGGTGCTGGGTGCTGGGTGCCGAGTGCCCCCTTGCGGCGGATTAGCGGCGTTCGGCGCGGCCGGCCCAGTTCCAGCCGTCCGCCGGTCTGACGATTCGCTTCAGGTGGATCTTGAAGTCCTGGGGATCGCGTGACGGGCTGCCGGTGATGATCACGCGATCGCCGGGCTTCAGGGTGTCCTTGCGGATCTGCTGCTGGGTGAGTCGGGCCGGATTGGACCACTCCGCGCCGACGTGCCGGAGGATGCCTTCGACGTCGAGCGCGGCGAGATAGACCCAGGCGTGCGGGTTGATGTAGTGGAACTCGGTGATCTCCCCTTCAACCGAGATCGATTGTTCCTCGAAGTAGAACGCATTGAAGGAGTGGTGTGCGGACGGTGCCGCCGCCAGCGCCGCGACGGCGAGCGCGACGATCAGGTAGCTCCGCATCGATCACCTCCGTATCGGTTCCCCTTTTTCGTCGACTTCGGTCGAGACCGTCTTGACAGGTCCCATGCCCATGATCTGAACGATCACTTCTTCGTCTCTCGCCTGATCGTAGTGATGGTAGCCCGCGGGGTGGAACATGAACCCTCCGGCCTTGATCGGCACCATCGTCTCCGGTCGATACACGTCACCGGACCCGGTCCACCAGGTGCCCTTGATGACCGTGACATAGCGATCCTGATCGTGATAGTGCGGCCGGCTGCCTCTCCCCGCCGCAAAGCGCGTCCGCGTCACATACCATCCGGGCTTCGACGAATCACCCATGACGCGAGCCCCGGTCGCCGCCTGCTCGGGCTGCATGATCAGGTTCTTCCCGTCGATGAGCGGTACTGGAGGCGGCGTCGCGGCCGGCTGCTGCGCCCGACCAACGACCGAGGGAACCAGCAGACATACACCGACGAGCGCGGCTAGCCGAATCGTCATGAGCGCCTCGCTATCCAGCTTAGACAGTATCTGCGCTGTAAATCTGCAATTTGCAATCTGCAATTTGCAATTCCTCAGGTCCCCATCGTGGCAATCGCCTGGATCTTCCAGACGTCGTCACGCCGCACGGCGAGCAGAACGGCCTCATACGCCGACATGATGCGTCCACTCCGATCGCGGCGGCTGTAGGTGACGGCGATGTTGACGCCGTTCGCGCTCGCCTGAACCACTTCGATGCGGTCCTGACGCGTCTCGAACCACGTGCGCAGCCGGCCGGGCTCGGAACCGGCGAGCAGGTCCGCGCTCGTCCGCGACAGCTCCACGACGCCGTCCGAGATGCGGACGTACGGATAGTGGAGCGCTGACGCGAATGCTTTCACGTCGTGATGGTTCAGAGCCGCGAAATACGCTTCGACAGCTTTGCGCGCCGCCGCGCCGTTGACCGCGGCCGCCGGCGCCTCCAAGCCGCTCGGGCCGGCCGCAAACCGCGACAACACACCCCACTGCCCGTCCCGGTTGGTGACGATGTAGGTGATGTCGTTGCCGGCCAGCGGACGATCGTCCTCTGTATAGCGCTGCCAGCTGCCCGCCACGTGCGCCTGATTCACGCCCACCTGCAGAACGCGACGAGATGTCCATTCCGAGTGATGCCATCCGGTGGCAAGCGTCTGCTGGTAGTTGACGCCGGCGGCGTATTGCTCCGGTGTCTCGGACAACTCGAACACGCCAGGCCCCGGCCTGACATGCGGAAAGTGCAGCGACGTTGCCCAGCGCCTGGGATCGCGTGAGTTCCAGGTCTCGAGGTACCGATCCAGCGACGCCAATGCCAGATGCACGCGCAGTTCCGCCGCTTCCTTGCCGAGCGGGACCTGTGCGGCAATGGCCGACGAGGCCAGGAAGACGAGCGTGGGCACAGCAAGCTGCGGCCGCATCGCTATTCCGCCAGCTGAATCGCGAGGTCGGCCACCGCCGACGCATAGCGGGCCACCGCAGCGGCGTCGACCGCGACGGGCCAGCGATCCGCCAGGCTGTGAAAGTAGGGACCGTTGCCGACGAGCGACGCGTAGCGGCCGCCGCCGACGTGAATATTGCGCGCCTCGCCCGCGGGGACCGTACCACGCGGAACCCGGACGTCGACCGAAGCGGCTGCGCCTTTCAGCGCCGCCGCCGCACGCTCTTCCATCTGATCGTCCGACGCCTGCAGCCGCATCCGCCCGCCCGCGGCGCCGATGTTCGCGCCGAGGTGCAGCCAGGCGGTCGCGCCCTTCACCAGCTCATGGCGACGCGAAATGAAACCATCGAGTCCGAGGTGACCGAGCTCGTGGCCGCTCGACGCCACGAACTGGATGGTTTTCGCCGGGCGCGCCTGTGCCGCAGCGCGAATCGTCTCGACCCAGCAGGCCAGGCCGCCACCCCGCTCGCTCGCGCAGTGCCACCATCCACTGCGAGGGGTCATCACGACGAGCGGCGGAAGCTCCGATCGCCTCCCGCGGACGGTCGCCACCACGTTGGCCGCCGTGTCGTCGCGGCGAACGGCGTGAGCGATGACCCGGATCCGCTCGTTGCGGCTGGCGAGCTCCTGCAACCAGACGGCATCATTCGAGCCGACCTGGACGACGGGTATCCTGTACGGATCGGCGAACCGGACGGCGTTCATCGGGATGAGGCCGGGCTGGCCGCCGCGGGTGATGCCGACGATCGCGCGATGACGCGCGCCGCCGCGCAGTTCGCCGATTGAGCGACCTTCGCTCGAGATGGCGGCCGAATCGAGCGTCACCAGCGCGATATCGGCGTTCGTGTCAGGCAAGCCCAGGCGTCCGGTGACCCCGTCCGCCCCGGTAAAGCCGCCGTCGAACAGCGGAAGACCCTCGATAGTCCGGCCGGCCGCGTCGACCGAACAACCTTGCACCTCGACGCGAGCGAGACGGAAGGGCTCCAATACCACTTCGGCGCCGGCCGCTCGCGCCTGCTCCACCAGCCACGCACCCGAAGCATCGTCAGAGTCGGTACCGGTCCGGTGGATCCCTTGTGCGTCGTACGCTTCGATGAGGCGCGCTACCCGATCGACGCGTGTCGATGGCTCCTGGATCGCGTCGCGCGCGCGCGCACCGAGGCGCGGCATCAGCCAGCCGACGGACGCAGCTGCTCCGGCAACCAGAAAGTCGTGGCGAGTGAGCATAAACAAAAAAAGGCGACGGTCTTGCGACCGTCGCCTGTCTGCGGTGAATGGTACTACTGCTGGCCGCCGGTCGGCGTTGTTGCCGCGGACAGATCGACGAGCGTGGTGAAGAAGCCGATCATCATTTCTTCCCACGTCTGATCGCCCCACCGGACGGTCTGACCAGGATCGGGGTTGTAGGCGTTCCTGGTCGAATTGTCGAAGTGGGCGGTGACCTCGATGCGCGTCCCCTTCGGCAGGACCTTCGGCTGCGCGAGATCGTAGACAATCTGCCAATCGAACAGGTACTTCGGTACCGAGAGCAGCGTCTCGGAGCGGCCGTCCGGATAGTGGGCCACGTAGGTCATGTCTTTGCCGCGCATATGCATATGCGGCATCAGGCTGGTCAGCACCGTGTCCTGCGCCAGCGTCTGAACGGCCTTGACCTCGTGGTTGCCGTCCCCTGGAGGAATCGTGAACCCGACGTTCAGGATCATCCCGCCGCCGAACACCTTCTTGGGCGGCTCCTTGGCGTAGATCACGCCGATACTGGTTCGATCGGTCGTCGCCTGGCCGTTGGTGGTGTAGTGCATCTGCAGGATGATCTCGGAGTTCGCCGGCAGCCTTCGCGCGATGCCCGGCTCGTAGATCTCGCCCGGCATATTCGGCGTGATGCCGCCGAGGCTGACGCGACCCGGCGTCCGCTCGTCGTTCGGCGCGTTGCCGGCCGGTTGGGCGTTGGCGATGATGTGATGGACGACCGCGCGATTGCTCGGGCGGAACTCGATCGCCTGGATCCACTTGTCTTCGGTGAGATTGGTCGGCACGCGGATGTACTGATACGGGATGGTGCCCTCGGCGGGAACCTTGAAATCCTCGGTCATCGTGAACACCGCGTCCGGCTTGCCGATCGTCCACCCCTCTTCGAAGCGTGGCGCGGCCGGCAGATCGCGGTCCTCGCCGCGCGGCGAACCCGCGTCGACCCATGCGACGATGGTGTCGATGTCCTGCTGCGACAGCCGGGGATCGTTCTTGAAGACACCGTGCGGCGCATCAGCCGACCACGGCGGCATCTCGCGCTTGACGACCCGCTGCTTGATGGCGCGCGCCCACGGCCGCGTCTCTTCGTACGACAGCAGCGACATCGGCGCAAACATCGTGGGGCGATGGCAGCTCGCGCAGTTCTTGTACAGAATCGGCGCGACGTCCTTCGCGTACGTGACCGGAGCGGTCTGAGCCGCAGCGACTGCCGGCATCGCGACACCAACCGCCACGGCCAGGCCGGCGGCCGCCATCAATCTCACGGTGTCCTTCACAGGAACCCTCCTCAAAAAGTAACCTCTATTATCAATCGTCAGGAGGTCCGGGTGACTTTTTTAGTGGTGCTCTTGGGCATGGCGCTGGCGGCAGCGGGGCAGCAGCAGGAACCGGCCGGTCGGGGCCGCGGGCGTGGCTCTCCGCCGCAACCGCAGCAAAAGCAAGGGGTTGAGTACTTCATCGGCTCGTGGAGCTTCAGTTGGACCGGCCGGGAGAGCCCGGTGACGGCCGGGCCGCGCGAGGGCACGATGGTCGTCGCCCGCCGCGGTACGTCCAACGTCCTCGAGATGATCTCTGAAGGGAAGGTCGCCGACACCAACGCCGCCTTCAAGGAGACGGGGACCGCGGAGTGGGATGAGGCGAAAAAGACGCTCTCGTTGAAGGAGACGCTGGCCAACGCCACTCAAATAAGCGGCACGGGCGACTGGTCGTCTCCGCTCGCGATTCGCTACGAGAGCCTGCCCGCGCAGGCGGGGACGCAGAGCGTCCGCATCCGCCGTTCCTACGCAATCCTTTCGGCGCAGTCGTTCTCGATCGCCGAGGAAATCTCAATCGACGGCGGACCGTTCCAACGGCTCGGCAACGGTCTCTATACGAAGATACAGTAGATCCGTCGCGTCAACGCTGGACGCGCAGGCTGTCGACGACTTTCTGTACGCCTTCGGTTTCTCGAGCGAGGGCGACCGCGCGATCGCGCTCCGCCTCCGAGTGGACCTGGCCGGTCAGCGTGACGGTCGAGCCGTCGGTCGTCACGTCGATCGACCTCGCCTTCACGATGTCGTCGAGCGCCATCTTGGCTTTGATTTTTGCGGTGAGGGAAACGTCCTTGACCGCCTCGCCTGCCTTTGCCGAAGCGGCGGCGGCGCGCTCGCCCAGCTCAGCGGCGCGGTCCCGGGCGCGCTCGGTGTCTATCCCGGTCGTGCCAATCGTGTCAGTGGTCCGTCCGCCACGGCCCGCGGTACTACCCGCCCAATACCCAAAAAGGAGGAACGCGAGACCGCCGAGGAGCAGCAGAACGAACAGCATCCGGATCAGACGCATGGGCAGCCTCCGGTCGAGAACGAGGTTCAAACACGCTGCCAACAGCCCAGCACAACCACAACATCGGCATCACGACAGCGCTGTCATTCAGCGGCACATCAGTTGCTCCGACTGAATGGGAGGACTGCATGAGTGGATTCGAGCTCAGCCTTGGTGTTCTACTGGCACTGGCCCTCGTGGGTGCCCTGCTCGTTCCGTATCTCGTCAAGGAAATCCGAAAGGGCAAAGTGGAGCTCGGGCCGAAAAAACCGACGGGGGCGGGTGACGTACGGCCCGGGACGCCCGCGAACCCGGCTCCGGGTCAGCCTGATGGACAGGCCGATCCGTACGGCCCGCGCGCCCAGCGTAACGCACCAGAGGTGAAGTCCTAAGCCGGCGAGCGGGTCGTCCTGTTCCAAGCCGGCTACGCCGGCTTAAGGGGCGGCCAGCAGCGCCGCGATCTCCGCGCGAAAGACGAACAGCGCAACCGCCGCACCGGCCGCCATCAAGAGCAGCAGGACGGCGACGAGACCGGCGATGCGTGCCGGCGAGCTTCGCGCGACTTCAGGGGTAATGTCCAGATCGTCCGCCGCCGATTCGATCAGGCGGCCGTCGATGACGTTTGCCGACAGACCGTACGCGACGGACATGGCTCGATCGGACAGCAGATTGACGATTCTGGGCAGTCCGCCCGAGTAGTGAGCCAGTCGCTCGACCGCGCTCTGCGCGAATTCGACGCGCAAGTCGGGCGCGGCGGCCGTCAGGCGATGCGCGACATAATCGCCGATCTCCGCGGCCTCCAGCGGGTCGAGCGTGTGGTGCAGCGAGACGCGGCGCGCCAGGCTTTTCAACTCCGGTCGGCCGATGGTCGTCGCGAGCGACGGCTGGCCGACGAGAATCACCTGCATCAGCTGCTCGTCTCCTTCCGCATCCAGCAGCGCACGGACCTGATCGAGAACGCCCCCCGGCAGGTCCTGCGCGTCATCGATGATCACGACGGCGAATGCCTGGAGCTTGACCAGCGAGAGGAGGAAGCTCCGGAGTGTCGCTGTGAGATCGGCACGTGTCGCGAGCGCAAGATGCCCGGCGGCGACATCGTCTCGTGAGATGACACCCAGATCGACCAGCACAGTCTTCAACAGTTCTTCAGCCGTCTCGAAGCGCTCGATCACGAATGACGTCAACGTGCGGCGATCCAGCTGCTCCACCATCGCCCGGCACAACATCGTCTTGCCAACGCCGGTTCGGCCGGTCAGCAGCACGATGCCGTCGCGCCTGCGGATGGCATCGAGCAACGCCTGCGACGCCGCATCGTAGGCGCGGCTGTGAAAAAGGAACTTCAGGTCTGACGTCGCGAATGGTCGCTCGACTGGCGGCTGAAACACCGGTGGACCAGGATCCACGTCAGCTGATCGAGGTGCCTTCGGCGGCTGATCGGGTGCTGTGGGAAACAGATCGAGGAGCGGCCGCGGACCACGCGGCGCGTCCGCGGAGGAACGGCGGCGCTCTGCGAAGATCGGTTCCGCGGGTGCTTCTGGCGGTTGGGTCGGAGCGGGGCGTTTGTCAGGTGCAGCCGCGGCAGGGTGCGACAGGTTCCGATCGAGGTCGGAAAGACTGTCCAGGAAATCCGGATCGTCGGCGAGTGACGGTTTAGGTCGCTCCTCCACCCGCTCATTTATACCGCTATTGATAGACCACCATTGACGTGCCTCAAAATGAGGCACGTGTCTCGAATCAGCTCACGAATCTGGCAACTCGTTGAATCAATGGATCTAAAGCTGCGTCCGGACTGTCAGCCCATCACGTCGCTGGCACATAAGCGCACATCCAGACCCGACTGCTGAAACGCTGAGCTCCCCGTAAACACTAAGCATCGATGCAGTTACCGTTACTGTCGGGCTTGGCGCCCAACTTGCTCAACGGGAGAACAAGGACGGGTGTGGTGCAGGAATTGAGCATGTCAGCGTGGCGACGTGAGCTGCCGGTGTTGACCGGCCGCGCCGTACTGCTTCGCGAACCCACCCAGGACGATGTGCCGGCGCTGGTGGATCTGATGTGCATCGAGGACGCGGCGCGGTTCGGCCTCGAAGAAACCATCGACGAAGTCAAGGTCGCGCGGTTCGTCGAACGTGCCGCCCGCGACCGTGAAGCCGGTGCCGCGGTCACGTTCATCATCAACGTCAACGCGTCGCAGCGCGGCGTGTGCGGGCTCGTTCAAGTGCGGGCCCACGATCCGTCATTCGAAAGCGCCGAATGGGAGATGACGTTGACGCCTTCGGTGCGCGGCTCCGGCGTGTTCATCGAAGCTGCCCGTCTGGTTGGATCGTTCGTGTTCAACTCAATCGGCACGCATCGGCTCGAGTCACGCGTCCAGGTGCAGAATGGCCGCGCCAACGGCGCCCTGAGAAAGATCGGCGCGGTGCAGGAAGGCATCCTGCGGCGGTCGGTTCGTCGACGCGGTGAATACGTTGACCAGGTGCTCTGGTCTGTCCTGAAGGACGACTGGAGCGACCAGTGGGTGCCGTCGGCACCACGAGTTCACTGATGGGCCAGCTGCCGATTCGCGCACGGGCGTATGTCGTCGCCGTCGTCGTCGGCGGCGCGATCCTCTTTGTCTCGCGCCTGCCGCACATCCGCGTCGATCAGCCGATGCTGTTCCTCGCACTGACCGTGCTGTCATCGGCGGCGGCGGCGCTGAAGGTGAAGCTGCCGTTGACGTCAGGCGGCTCGACGATGTCGGTGTTGTACGCGGTCGATTTCGCGTCGCTGCTGGCGCTCGGCGCCGACGCGACGATGGTCGTAGCCGCGGCGAGCGCGTTCTCACAGTGTCATCTGAACAACAAACGGGAGCGCAGCCCGCTCTACCGGACGCTGTTCAACATCGCGTCTTTGATCGTGACCGTGCAGGGCGCGGGGCTGGCGTTCGAGCTGCTGGCGCATGCCGGCCCTGAAAACGCCCTGGCGCTGCTGGCGCGGCCGCTGGTCGGTGCGGCGACGGTCTATTTCCTGTTGAATACCGGGTTGATTGCCACGGCCATCTCGCTGACGTCGAACGAACGCATCACCACCACCTGGCATACCAATTTCCTGTGGAGCGCGCCGAGCTACTTCGTGGGCGCCGGCACCGCCGCCCTGGCGCTGTGGCTGATTACCAACGCCGGCTGGTGGGTGACGCCGCTGACGTTCGCGCCGGTCTATTTGATGTACCGGACCTACAAGGTCTACATGGGGCGCGTCGAGGACGAACAGCGTCACGTGCAGCAGACGTCGGATCTGCACCTGGCGACCATCGAAGCGCTGGCCCGCGCGATCGATGCCAAGGATCAGCACACCCAATCGCACATCCGCCGCGTGCAGCTCTACGCCGCCGGTCTCGCCCGGGAAGTGGGGCTGGGCCAGGCCGAGATTCAGGGCGTCAAGACCGCCGCGCTGCTGCACGACATCGGCAAGCTCGCGGTCCCGGAACACATTCTGTCGAAGCCCGGCCCGCTGACGCAGGAAGAGTTCCAGAAGATCCGGATTCATCCGCAGGTCGGGGCCGAGATCATCGCCGCCGTGCCGTTCCCCTATCCGGTCGCCCCGCTGATTCTGAGCCATCACGAGCGCTGGGACGGCAAGGGCTATCCGCAGGGGCTGGCCGCCGAGGACATTCCGATCGGCGCCCGCATTCTGACCATCGTCGACTATTACGATGCAGTGACAACCGAGCGTCCCTATCACAAGGCGCTCAGCCACGAGAGCGCGATCGGCCTCTTGCGGCACGAGGCCGGCCGCGCCCTGGATCCTCGTCTGACGTCAATCTTCATCGAAATCCTGCCGGAGCTGATGGCCGAGGCCGACGCGGCCGAGCCGTTGCTTTCACCGAGCGAGCCGTCCCCGGCGCCGGAAGGAACGGCGACGGTCGGCTTGATGCACGGCGCCGGCGCGAACGCGTTTGAAAACATCGCGCTGGCACATCGCGAGATCTACGCCCTCTACGAGATTGCGCAGTCGATGGGCACCAGCCTGGGCGTCGCCGACACCATGGCGCTGATTTCGACCAAGTTGAAGAAGATCGTACCGTGGTCGGGCTGCTCGCTCGATGTGTTGCAGCCCGATGGCCTCACGCTGAAATGCCGGTTCGTGGCCGGCTCCGGCACCGAGCTGCTGCTGAACACCACGTTGGCGCTCGGCCAGGGGCTGTCAGGCTGGGCGGCCCGCAACCGGCGCACGCTGGTCAACGCCGACCCGAAGCTGACGTTCGAAGCATTGGGGATTGACGGCGACCATGGTCTGCACTCGGCAGTCGTCACCCCTTTGACCGTCAACGATACGTTCATCGGCTGCCTGACGCTCTACCATACGGCGCCGAATCGCTACACGGAAGATCACCGCCGTCTCCTCGAGCGCGTCGCCGAGCAGGCCGGCCCGGTCGTCCACAACTCGATTGTGTTCGAGCAGACGCAGGAAGACTCGCTCACCGATCCGCTGACCTCGCTGCCCAATCGCCGCTCGATGTTCGCGCACCTCGCCCGCGAGCTGGTCCGCGCCGAACGGCTGGAGCGTGAGCTGGGCTTGATCGTGATGGACATCGACGACTTCAAGTCGATCAACGATTCCTACGGCCACCACGTCGGCGACCGCGCGCTCCGCGAAGTGGCGGATGCTCTGCAGAAGACGCTGCGGTCGTACGATCTGTGCGTCCGGTATGCCGGCGACGAATTCATCATCGTCCTGGCGGAATGCACGCGCGAGGCGGTCGAAGCGAAGCGCAGCGAGCTGCAGGAGCGGGTCGGTCAGATCCAGATCGAAATCCGCCCCGGCAAAGTCGTGCACCTGGCGGCGAGCGCCGGCGCGGCCGTCTTTCCGCACGACGGCAACACCTACGAAGCGCTGCTGGCCGAAGCCGACCATCGCATGTACCGCGACAAGGCCGCCCGCCGCACGGCCCTCACCCAGGCGCGTGGCGCATGGTCCGACTTCATGCTCACGTCCGTCTACGAAAGCGCCCCCCAGACGCCGACCCCTGTCGTTGCCAACTGAGGCGCTATAATTTTCCTCAGCTCCTCAGCGTCTGAGAATGTCCGATCTCGTCGAACGACGACGCAAGTACATCGAGCGGCAGATTGCGCTCGACAAGGGAACGGTCAACGTGCGGTTTCGGGGCCAACCCCCTGCAGGGTCGGGGCCGGCCAACCGCCACGGGATGCCGCGCCTGCCAGTCGATCAGCACGAGGTGAAGAACTGGCCGGTCCTCGATCTCGGCGAACAACCCGACATCGATCGCCAGCGCTGGAAGCTCGAGGTCGGCGGCCTGGTCGACAATCCGCTGACGCTCGACTGGGAACAATTTCTCGCGCTCCCGCAGGTCGACGACGTCAGCGACTTCCACTGCGTCACCACCTGGTCGCGCTACGAGAACCACTGGCAGGGCGTGCGGTTCAGAACGATCGCCGAGCTGGCCGTGCCGAAGGACCAGGCCCGCTTCGTGCTCTGCACCGGCTACGATTTCGCGCCCGGCACCTTCATTCCCTACACGACCAACCTGCCGCTCGACCGCGCGATCGAGGCCGACGTCCTGCTGGTGCACACCTGGGAAGGCCGCCCGCTGCCGCACGAACACGGCGGCCCGGTGCGGATGATCACCCCCAAGCTCTACGCCTGGAAAGGCACGAAGTGGATTCGCAAGATCGAATTCCTCGCCGAGGACCGCAAAGGCTTCTGGGAAGAACGAGGCTACTCGAACACCGCGGAGCCGTGGTTCAACGATCGCTACTCGACCGGCGGCTAGCAACGGTCGGCACCCGGCCCCCTGCACCCGGCACCCTTACTTGTGTGATAGTGTCGACGCCCGACAGCATGGGACAACAGCAACCGCTCGACCTGCTGCAGGGAACGCTCGACCTGCTGATCCTGCGCACGCTTCAGACCCAGCCGATGCACGGCTGGGCGATTTCGGAGCGCATCGAGGAGATCTCTGAGGAGGTCCTGCAGGTCAATCAAGGCTCGCTCTATCCGGCCCTGCATCGCCTCGAACATCAGGGGTGGATCGATGCCGAGTGGGGCGTCTCGGAGCTGGGCCGCCGGGCCAAGTTCTATCGTCTGACGCCGGCCGGACGCCGGCAGCTCGGACGCGAAGCGACCCAATGGGATCGCCTCTCGGCGGCGATCGCCCGAATCATGAAGCTGGCCTGACCATGGTGCTGGACTTGATCACGTTGTTGGACCGCTTCGCCGATGCGTGGAACCGACACGATCTCGACGCGCTGATGTCCATGATGACCGACGACTGTGTATTCGAAGCATCGGCCGGCCCTCAGGTCAATGGCCAGCGGAGTGAGGGGAAGCAGGCGGTCCGCGCCGCCTACGCCGCAGTGTTCGAGACGTTTCCTGACGCCCACTGGGCGAACGCCAGGCATTTCATCGCGGACAATCGTGGTGTCTCGGAATGGACGTTCACCGGCACGCGAGAAGACGGCACGCGTGTGGAGGTGACCGGCTGCGATCTCCTCACGTTCTGCGACGGCAAGATCGCCGTCAAGAACTCATACCGCAAGAATCGACCGACAACCTGACTGCCGGCGTGCTGGATCGGTGAGCTGGCACAAAAGATGATCCTCAGCCGTACGTGCGGGTCTGGCCCGGCGATCCTTACCCCTTAGGCGCAACGTGGACCGGGGTCGGCGTGAACTTCGCGCTGTTCTCCGCGCACGCCACTAAGGTTGAGCTTTGCCTGTTCGATTCGCCAGACTCTTCCAGAGAAAGCGCCCGGATCCCGCTGCCCGACCAGACCGACATGGTCTGGCATGGGTTCTTTCCCGACATCCGCCCGAACCAGCTCTACGGTTACCGCGTACACGGTCCATACGATCCGACCCACGGACAACGTTTCAATCCGAACAAAGTTGTCATGGATCCATACGCGAAATCGGTCGCTCGTATGATTCGCTGGTCCGACGAAATGTTCGGATACCGGGTCGGAGACAGCAACGCCGACCTAGCCTTCGACGACCGTGACAACGCGCCGTTCGCGCCCCTCTCCGCCGTCATCGACCCCGCCTTCACCTGGGGCAACGACAGTCCGCCACGGACCCCCTGGCACAACACCGTCATCTACGAGATGCACGTCCGCGGCTTCTCGAAGCTGCACCCGCGCATTCCTGAAAACATCCGGGGTACGTACGAGGCTTTGACGACGGAGCCCGCCCTCGAACACTTGAAGCAACTGGGCGTGACGGCGGTGGAACTGATGCCCGTGCATCATCACGCGCGCGATCGCCACCTCGAGGAGCGGGGGCTGACCAATTACTGGGGGTACAACAGCATCGGCTACTTTGCACCCGAGCGGCGGCTGGCGGCGTCCAAGTCACCGGCCGGTCCGGTGCGCGAGTTCAAGCGAATGGTACGGGCGCTCCACAATGCCGGCCTCGAGGTCATCCTCGACGTGGTCTACAACCACACGGCTGAAGGAAACCACCTCGGGCCGACGCTGTCGCTGAAGGGCATCGACAACTCGTCGTACTACCGGCTGGTCGACAACGATCCGCGCTACTACATGGACTTCACGGGCTGCGGCAACACGCTCAACATGCGGAGCCCCCAGGTGCTCCAGTTGATCATGGACAGCCTCCGCTACTGGGTGCTGGACATGCACGTCGATGGATTCCGTTTCGACCTCGCGAGCGCGCTCGCCCGCGAGCTGTTCGACGTGGATCGGCTGGCCAGCTTCTTCGACATCATTCACCAGGATCCGGTGTTGTCGCAGGTCAAGTTGATCGCCGAGCCGTGGGATCTCGGCCACGGCGGCTATCAGGTCGGCAACTTCCCGGTCCTCTGGACCGAGTGGAACGGCAAGTATCGCGACACCGTGCGGCGTTTCTGGCGCGGCGACGATGACACCGTCTCGGAGCTCGCCACGCGCCTGTCTGGCAGCAACGACCTCTACGCACACAACGGTCGCAAGCCGTATGCGAGCATCAACTTCGTGACCGCGCACGACGGCTTCACGCTGAACGATCTGGTCAGCTACAACGAGAAGCACAACCAGGCCAACGGCGAGAACAACAACGACGGCGAGAACAACAACCTCAGCTGGAACAGCGGTGCGGAAGGTCCGACCGACGACCCCGCGATCGCGACGCTGCGTCGCCGTCAGATGCGCAATTTCATGGCGACGCTGCTGCTCTCGCAGGGCGTCCCGATGATCAGCCACGGCGACGAGCTTGGCCGCACCCAGCAGGGCAACAACAACGCCTATTGTCAGGACAACGAGCTGGCCTGGATCGACTGGACGATGACGCCCGACAAACAGGCGTTGCTCCGGTTCGTCGCCGAGCTCGTGCATCTGCGTCTGGCCCAGCCGGTGCTGCGCCGCCGCAAGTATTTCCAGGGCCGCAGCATCCGCGGGGGCGGGGTGAAAGACGTGGCGTGGCTGGCACCCGACGGCCGCGAGATGAACGACGAAGCGTGGAACGCCGACTTCGTGCGCAGCATCGGTATGCTGTTGTCCGGCCATGCGATCGAAGAAGTGGACGAGCGCGGCGAACCGATCACCGGAGATACGCTGCTCGTGCTGCTGAACGCCCACAGCGACAAGGTGCCCTTTACGCTGCCGCCGCTCGATGCCGATCATCAGTACCAGCGCGTGGTTGATACTGCCGAAGAACGCGCCAGCGAGCGGGTGTTTCGCGCCGGCGCGCGTTATCCGCTGCAGGGCCGCTCGGTGGCGCTGTTGAAGGTCATCCCTCCCGTCCGGGAACGCCGCCGCACGTCGGCCACCGCCCAGGCAGAAGCCGAATCGCCGGCCGCCGCGCCGCGTGAGCCCGAGCCGGTGGCTGTGGGATCGGAGGGCTGATGAGTCGAGAGCCGAGAGTCGGTAGTCGAGAGTCGAGAGTCGGTAGTCGAGAGTCGAGAGTCGGTAGTCGACAGTCGAGAGTCGGTAGTCGACAGTCGAGAGTCGGTCGTCGAGAGTCGACAGTCGGCAGTCGACAGTCAAGAGTCGACAGTCGAGAGTCGACCGCCAGTAGCCAATCGCCTCGCGCAGACGATCGTCCGAGCGTCGATCATCCGTCACTCAGCGAACAATTCCCGACGACCGACTCTCGACTACCGACTACCGACTCCCGACTACCGACTCTCGACTACCAACGGGTCGTCATCGATCGCATCAGCCCGTCCATCGATGACGGTCGATTCCCAATCAAACGCACTCCCCGCGAAGTTGTCGAGGTCATCGCGGATCTCTTTACGGACGGCCACGACGTCATCGTCGCGGTCCTGCGCGACCGGTGTGACGCCCAAGGCTCACCGGGTGCGCTCGATGAACCTGGTGAACCCGGAGGTTGGCGCGAATCGCCGATGACGCTCGTCGTACCGGGCAAAGACCAGTGGTCCGGCCGGTTCGACGTGTCCGACCTCGGCTGGCACGAATACGCCATCCTCGCCTGGGTCGATCGGTTCGAAACCTGGCGGCGGGATGTCCAGATCAAGGCGGACGCCGGGCAGGACGTTTCCGTGGAACTGCTCGAAGGAGCGCTGCTGGTCCGCGACGCAGCGGCGCGCGCCGATCAGATGGGTACGGGCCACGAGGACGCGAACGCGCTGCTCGCTCGCGCCGATGCGCTCGCAGAGGCGAGCCCCATCGAAGAGCGCGTCTCACTCGCCACGGCGGCCGACCTGGCCGGACTGATGCGAACCTACGCCGACCGTTCGCGCGCGACGACGTCGCGGGCCTATCGGGTCTGGGTGGATCGCACGCGTGCGCGGGTTGGCGCGTGGTACGAGATGTTTCCGCGCTCGGCAGGGCCGGATCCCTCTCGCAGCGCGACGTTCCGTGAAGCCTGCAGCCGTCTGCCGGCGATTGCGGACCTCGGCTTCGACGTGGTCTACCTGCCACCGATTCACCCGATCGGCCGCAGCTTCCGCAAAGGACCGAACAACAGCCTGAAGGCACGGCCCGGCGACCCGGGCAGTCCGTGGGCGATCGGGTCCGACGAAGGAGGCCACACCGCCATCGAGCCGGGGCTCGGAAGCTTCGAGGATTTCGAATCGTTCCGCGCGGCCGCCGAGCGGCTCGACCTCGAGGTCGCCCTGGATCTCGCCTGGCAATGTTCCCCCGATCACCCGTGGGTGCGCGAACACCCCGACTGGTTCCGCCACCGGCCCGACGGGACGATCAAATACGCGGAGAACCCGCCGAAGAAATATCAGGACATCTACCCGCTCGACTTCGAGTCCGACGACTGGCGCGCGTTGTGGCAGGAATTGCTGGGGGTGACACTCTTCTGGGTCGAACGCGGCGTCCGCATTTTCCGCGTGGACAATCCCCACACCAAGCCGTTCGGCTTCTGGGAATGGCTCATCCGCGAAGTGCAGGCACGCGAACCGCGCGTCATTTTCCTGTCCGAGGCGTTCACCCGTCCGGGGCCGATGCGCTACCTCGCCAAAGCCGGCTTCACCCAGTCGTACACCTACTTCACCTGGCGGAATACGAAGGAGGAGCTGATCGACTACTTCACCGAGCTGACGTCCGAGTCGCATGAGTACCTGCGCCCGAATCTGTTCACGAACACCCCGGACATCCTGCACGAGTACCTGCAGCACGGCGGGCCACCGGCGTTTCGCGTCCGACTGCTGCTGGCGGCGACGCTCGGCGCAAACTACGGGATCTACAGCGGGTTCGAGCTCTGCGAGAACCGCGCTCTCAGGCCCGGCAGCGAAGAGTATGCCGACTCTGAGAAATACCAGTACCGGCCGTGGGACTGGAACCGTCCCGGCCATATCAAGGAGCTGGTGGCGCGGGTCAATCACATCCGGCGACAGGAACAGGCCCTCCAGTTCGACCATACGCTCCGTTTCCACGACACCGACAACCCGCAGATCATCGCGTTCAGCAAGACCGTCCCCGATCTGGCGGGTCACCCTGGCGGCGATTCCGTTTTCGTCGTGGTGAACCTTGATCCACACTACATGCAGCACGGTTTCGTCCGCTGCCCGTTCGACGCCGCCAGCCAGCGGCGGCGTTACCGGGTCCGGGACCTGTTGGACGACGCCGTTTACACCTGGCGCGGCGAGTGGAACTACGTGAGGTTCGATCCGGACGTCAGGCAGGGGCACATCCTGAAGCTGGAACGAAGAAGCTGAACAGTCAACAGTCAGCAGTCGATGTAGCAGTGGCCCTCGAGACGCACAACCTCACGATGCCGCTTGACGGGACGACGCCGGCGCAGTCTGCACCGGACGACGATCCGCTCTGGTACAAAGACGCGATCATCTATCAGGCGCACGTCAAGTCGTTCTTCGACAGCACCAACGACGGCATCGGCGACTTTCCCGGACTCACGCAGAAACTCGACTATCTCCAGAGCCTCGGCGTCACGTGTCTCTGGCTGCTGCCGTTCTTTCCGTCGCCGCTCAAGGACGACGGCTACGACATCTCGGACTACCTGAACGTCCACCCCGCCTACGGCACGCTCGACGATTTCCGGGCACTGGTTCGCGCCGCCCACGAGCGCCGTATCAAGGTACTGATCGAGCTGGTCGTCAACCACACCTCGGATCAGCACCCGTGGTTTCAGCGCGCGCGGCACGCCCCGCCGGGCTCACCCGAGCGGGAGTTCTACGTCTGGAGCGACACCGATCGGAA
Organism: uncultured Acidobacteriota bacterium; assembly: GCA_963728825.1. Taxonomy (GTDB): domain Bacteria; phylum Acidobacteriota; class Vicinamibacteria; order Vicinamibacterales; family CAVVIG01; genus CAVREM01. The sequence continues at coordinate 28,130 of CAVSLA010000002.1, read as the reverse complement.
ATTTCCCGAAACCCGCATCATCTTCACCGACACCGAGAAGTCGAACTGGACCCACGACCCGGTCGCCAGGCAGTACTACTGGCACCGCTTCTTCTCGCATCAGCCCGATCTCAATCACAACAACCCGGCGGTCGTCGAAGCCGTGATCGACGTGATGAAATTCTGGCTCGATATCGGCGTCGACGCGCTCCGCCTCGACGCGGTGCCGTACCTGTGCGTGCGCGAAGGCACCAACAACGAAAACCTCCCCGAGACGCATCAGGTGCTCAAACGCATCCGCCGCGAGCTCGACGCCGCCTACCAGAACCGGATGCTGCTGGCCGAAGCGAATCAGTGGCCGGCCGACGTCCGTCCGTACTTCGGCGACGGCGACGAGTGTCACATGGCGTTCCATTTCCCGCTGATGCCGCGGATGTTCATGGCGCTGCGGCAGGAGGATCGTCACGCCATCACCGAAATCCTCAACCAGACGCCGGAGATTCCCGAGACCAGCCAGTGGGCGCTGTTCCTCCGCAACCACGACGAGCTCACGCTCGAGATGGTGACCGACGAAGAACGCGACTACATGTACACCACCTACGCGACCGATCCGCAGATGCGGCTGAACGTCGGCATCCGCCGGCGGCTGATGCCGCTCGTCGAGAACAGCCGCCGCCGCGCCGAGCTGCTCAACACGCTGCTGTTCTCGCTGCCCGGCACGCCGATCATCTATTACGGCGACGAGATCGGCATGGGCGACAACATCTATCTCGGCGACCGCAACGGCGTCCGCACGCCGATGCAGTGGAGCGGCGACCGCAACGGCGGTTTCTCACGGGCCGACCCGGCGCGGCTCTACGCGCCGCCGATCATGGATCCGGTCTACGGCTACCAGGCGATCAACGTCGAGGCCCAGGAGCGCTACCCGTTCTCGATGCTCAACTGGATGAAGCGGCTGGTGGCATTGCGAAAGCAGCACCATGTGTTCGGGCGCGGCTCGCTCGAGTTCATCTACCCGGCCAATCGCAAGGTGCTCGCCTATCTGCGCCGCGACGCCACCGAGACGATTCTCGTCGTCGCCAACCTGTCGCGGAGCCTGCAGCCGGTCGAGCTCGATCTCAGCGCCTACGCGGGCCTCTTCCCGGTCGAGATGATCGGCCTGACCGAGTTCCCACGGATCACCGAGCGGCCGTATTTCCTGACGCTCGGCCCGTATGCGGCGTACTGGTTTGCCCTCACCCAGACGCCGATGCAGGTGTCGCAGGTCGCGCCTCGCACGACGGGGCACGATCCGCTCATCGAAGGGCTGCCGGCCCTGCTCGTGGGCGTCGACTGGGAAGGCATGCTCACCACCGGAACTCGCGTCACGCTGGAGCGTCAGGCGCTGGTGCCATTCCTCAAGCGGCAGCGGTGGTTTGCGTCTAAATCGCGCGAGATCAAGCAGGTGCGTTTTTCCGACTGGGCGACGATCCGGACGGGCAGTACGCCGGCGTTCATTGCGCTCGTCTCCGTCAGCTACACCGACGGCTGGAACGAGACCTACGTGCTGCCAATCGCGGCGCTCTCTGGCGAGGCCGCCGAACGGATCTTGAAAGAGAGACCCGCCAGCGTGCTGGCGCGCGTCACCGGGGCCCGCAAAGGCGTGCTGGTCGACGGCATGCTGGACGACGATACCTGCAACCGCTTGCTCGGTCTGATCGAACACTCTCGCGAGTCGGCAACCGCCGGCGGCAACCTGCGCGGTGTGCTCACGGCGCCGCGCATCGAGCTCGCGCCGGAGCGGCGCTGGACGCGCGGCAGCGGCGACCAGAGCAACAGCGTCGCGTTCGTCAACGAGCGGTATGTCCTGAAGCTGTTTCGCCGGATCGAGCCGGGTCCCAATCCTGAGTTCGAGCTGTCCGAGCATCTGATCAGGCAGGCCTTCAACAGGGTTCCTCCGCTCGGCGGCGGACTGTTCTACGACCGGCCGGGACTGGAGCCGGGGACGATCGGTGTCCTTCAGGGGGCCGTCGGCCACCAGGGCTCCGGCTGGGAATTCACCATCAACGATCTGCGTCGCTACTACGAGGCGGTCGCCGCGCGGGCGCGGAGCGCCGAGGCCCCGCTCGAGGTGTCCAGCGGCGCGATGCCGCCGCCCTTCTTCGCGGCGACCGAACGATGGTACCTGGCCAATGCGCAGCTCCTCGGCCGGCGGACCGCCGAAATGCATCGGGCCCTCGCCAATTCAGACGACCCGGCGTTTGCCCCGGAACCATTTGACGAAGCGGCCCGCGAGGACACCTATCGCGCGATGCGTGACCACGCCGAGCGGATCCTCGACCTCCTGGCGTCGCGGCGGAATGACATTCCGGAGCAGGTGCAGCCGCAGGCCGACGCCGTGCTCGGCGCTCGCGCCACCATCCTCAAGCGGCTCGACGTCGTCCGGCGATCCGACCCGGCGGGGATGCGCATCCGAATCCACGGTGACTATCACCTCGGACAGGTGCTGCGGACCGAGGAGGACTACGTCATCCTCGATTTCGAGGGGGAGCCCGCGCGAACCCTCGCCGAACGCCGGGCCAAGCAGCCGCCGCTCAAAGATGTCGCCGGCATGATGCGATCGTTCAGCTACGCGGCGTACGCCGCGCTGTTCGCCTTCACCGTCAACACCCAGGACGACTACAGCCTGCTGGCACCGTGGGCCGACACCTGGCAGCGCTGGGCAGGCGAAGCGTTTCTCTCGGGATATCGCGCCGCCATCGGCACCGAGCTCATCGTCTCGGACACGCGGCAGTTCAACAAGCTGCTGACCGCCTTCATGCTCGAGAAAGCGTTGTACGAGCTGGGCTACGAGCTGAACAACCGGCCCGACTGGATCCGCATTCCGCTCCTCGGCATTTTGAAAGCGGTGTGAGATGGCGCCGCGCTTGCAGAGCTGGCAGCGAACCGTCGGATTTTTACGCACGGCTGAACAATTTCACGACGGCCCATGACCAATGAATGACAGAGGCGCGTCTGATGCCAGAGGTATGGCCATGCCGAAAAAACCAACCAGAAAGTCCAAGGCGGAGCCCCAGCAGAATCCCGGCAGCGTGAATGATTTCACGGCAGGACCGGAAACAATTTCAGAGCAGCTGGATTCGAACAGCCGCGTCCAGCAGGCGCCTGGCGATGCCGTGGCGGCGCGTGAGGGTCAATGGAAGGCAGACGAAGACCCCACCGAGCAGGATATTCGCGCGCGAGCGTATCAGATGTATCTCGAGCGTGGTGCGCGCGACGGCCAGGACTTCGATGATTGGCTGCGAGCGGAGCACGAGCTCAAACGGCGACGGTGACGCATGCCTCGAGCTCTCTGGAAGGGATCGATTTCGTTCGGCCTGGTCAACATCCCCATCGAGCTGCACACCGCGGTCCGCGACCACCGGCCGCGTTTCCGCATGCTGCACGCGAAGGATCGATCGCCGGTACGGTTCGAGCGGGTCTGCATCCGCGACGGCAAGCCGGTCACCTGGGAGGACCTCGTCAAAGGCTACGAGTACTCCAAGGGCCGGTTCGTGGTCATGACGAAGGAAGACTTCCAGGCCGCGGCCGTCGAGAAAACGAGAACCGTCGACATCATCGATTTCGTCAAGTCGGACGAGATCGACGACCGGTTCTTCGAAACGCCCTATTACCTGGTGCCCGCCACGGGAGGCGAACGCGCCTACGCGCTGCTCCGCGAGGCCATCCGTGAATCGGACCGCGTCGGGATTGCCAAGTTCATCCTGCGCGACGCCCAGCATCTCGCGGCTCTCGAGGTCATCGACGATGCGCTGGTTTTGACAGTCATGCGTTTCTCCGATGAGCTCGTCGACACGGATCGCTTCAGTTTTCCAGCGGCAACCAACATCCGGAAGTCCGAGCTCGATATGGCCAAGTTGCTGGTCAACAACCTGGCCTCGGAGTGGGATCCCGCGAAATACACCGACGTGTACCGCGAAAACCTGCTGCGCATCATCGAGGGAAAGGTCAAAGGCAAGGAAGTGGAGCTCGAGCCCACCACCGAACCGCGCGACGGAAAGGTCGTCGACCTGATGGAACGGCTGCGGCGGAGCCTCGAGCAGTCCAAGTCCACCAAACGCCCGAAGAAAGCAGGGGTCCGCAAGCGATCGCGCCGCGCCGCATAGAATCTGCGGATGCTGATGCCGATGCTCGCGTCCCTGGGGGACGCGCCGCTCGACGACCCGCGGCTCGTCTACGAACCCAAGTACGATGGTATTCGCGCGATCGCCGAAGTGACGCCGTCGGGGGACGTCCACCTCTGGTCGCGTCTCGGCAACGAAAAAACCCGACAGTTTCCGGAAATCGCGAGCGCGCTGGCGAAATTTGCGGGCCGCCTGAAGAAGCCGCTCGTGCTCGACGGCGAGATCGTCGCGTTGACCCCGGACGGCAAACCGGCCGGATTCCAGCGGCTGCAGGGCCGGATTCACCTGAGCGGTGAGCTGCCCCAGGGATCCTCTTCGGTCAATACCGCCTGCATCCTGTTCGACGTGCTGCGCGATGGGACTCGCGACCTTCGCGACCTGCCGTTCGTCGAACGCCGGAAAATCCTGGAAGGGCTGTTCGCCCGCAGCAAGGACACCCGGCTCCGTATCAGCGAAGTGGTGCGCGGCGACGGGCACGCGTTGTACCAGCGGGCGCTCGACGAGGGGTGGGAGGGGCTGATCGCGAAGCGGGCCGACTCGTTGTACAAGTCGGGCAAACGCACACCGGACTGGTGCAAGCTCAAAATCACGCACGAGCAGGAATTCGTCATCGGCGGCTGGACCGAGCCGCGGCAGACCCGCACCTACTTCGGAGCCCTGCTGCTCGGCGTCTATGAACCGGCCGGTGACGGCCTGATTTACGTTGGCCACACTGGCACGGGGTTCAACGAACGCGAGCTGGCGCGCCTGATGAAGCTGCTCCGGCCGCTCGAAACTCCAGACTGCCCGTTTGCGGAGCGCCCGCGCACCAACGAACGACCGCATTGGGTCGAACCGAAGCTGGTCGCGCAAATCAGGTTCACCGAATGGACCGCTGACGGAAAGCTGCGGCATCCGGTCTATCTCGGGTTGCGCGACGACAAGCGGCCGCGCGATGTGGTCCGCGAGCAGAAGGCTCCGCTGCAAGCGACCGTGACACGACGTCAGGCTCGACGCGGCGTCGGGCCCGAGCCGCCTGACCTGCAGGGAGTCATCGAGCAGCTCCAGGCATTGGAAGCGGCGCGGCGCGACGGCTCGTTGAACCTGCCGGACGGGCAGCGCCTCGCCGTCACCAATCTGCACAAGATGTTCTGGCCGAAGGAAAAGCTCACCAAGGGCGACCTGTTCCGCTACTACGTCAAGGTCGCGCCGTTCATACTCCCGGCGGTTGCCGATCGACCGCTGGTGATGAAGCGCTTTCCGAACGGTGTCACCGGCAAGCCGTTCTATCAGCACCGCGTCGCGGATGTGCCGTCGGGCGTCCGCGTCGAGACCGTGGCCGTCGCCGAGCGCCGGCCGCAGCTCCTCGGCGGCGACCTGCTGACGCTGCTCTACATGACGCAGCTGGCGGCGATTTCGCAGGACCCGTGGTTCTCGCGCGTGCAGTCCCCTGAGTTCGCGGACTACGTGGCCCTCGATCTCGATCCGATGCCTGGTCTGGAGTTCACCCGCACGCTCGAAGTGGCCCGCTGGGTTCACGACGAGCTCGAAGCGCTCGGCGCACCGGGAGTGCCGAAGACCTCGGGATCCGAGGGGCTGCACATTTACATCCCGTTGCCACCGGGCACGCCGTACGAGGCCGGACTGCTCTTCTGCCAGATCGTGGCGACGGTCGTCGCCCAGAAACACCCGCGCCACGCGACGATCGAGCGGACGGTCGCCGCTCGCGGCAAGCGGGTCTACATCGATTTCATGCAGAACGTCCTCGGCAAGACGCTGGCGACGGCCTACAGCGCGCGGGCCAGCGAGTACGCAGGCGTGTCGACGCCGCTTACCTGGCAGGAAGTACACGCGGGCGTCGAGCGCGAGGAGTTCACCATTCGCACTGTGCCCGAGCGCGTCAAGACAACTGGCGACTTGTGGGCGACGCTGCGGAAGAGCCGGGGTGTGAACCTGGAATCGGTCAGTCGCTACTTCGAAAAAGCCAGCGGACGCCGGAAGGGCGACAAGAGGTAATTGTCGACAAGATCCTGGGGATCGTCATAGATGGCCGCCGCTCCGCCAAACGAACGATCGGTCCACCATCCCCCGCAGCGCAGCGCGATCACCGGCAGGCCCACCTGCGTGCCGGCCGCGATGTCGTAGGGCGTATCGCCGATGAATACGGCCTCGTCTGCGGAGCAGCCGCTTTTCTCGAGCGCTGCGTGGACGATGTCGGGATCGGGCTTCGATCGATCAGCATCGCCGGCGGAGCTCGCTTCGTCTATCAGGCGCGTTGCGCCGGCAACGTCCAGCAGGCCCTGCAGCTCTTCAGGCCTGGCCGATGTCGCGACCACCAGCTTCAAACCATCGTCGCGCAACCATTCGAGCAGCTGCTGAGCGCCGCGGGTCGGTTGGAGGCGTGGCAGATACTCCGTATGAAAGATGTCGGTCCGGCGCGCGGCGATGGACTGGCCCTCGGGAGAGTCGGCGGGCATGCCGATCAATGCCGGAAGGAGCTTGTCGGCACCCATGCCGATGAGCGGGCGGACGCGCAGAAGATCTACGCGTCTGCCGCTCTCGGCCAGTGCATCCACCCACGCGCGGGCATGCGCGTGGTTACTATCGACCAGCGTCCCGTCGACGTCCAGCAGGACGACGCGGAATGGCATCGGTTGCAGAATCCTACGGTGAACGGCGGCCCTGGCCGGTTTCGTCCCGGACCGTCACGGTGCGATCGCGTCTGTTCGGCTGCCACGTTTCGGTCGCTTCGCTGCCCGTCCCGGGCCCGCGATCGAGGTCGATCTCGACGTTGCCGGGCGAGCCTCCTTCGTCGCCCACCTCCGGGGTGACACGTCCGGTATCGTCAGGATCGGTATCGACGTTCCTGTCCGTACGGTCGCTCACTTCTCCTCCGGGTCTTCTTCCTCGGCATCTTCCTCGTCGAGTTCGTCGTCATCCTCGAACTCATCATCAGCGCCGACGATTTCCTCATCAGAACGGCCGATTTCCTCATCCTTGGGCATGCGCTCGTCGTCCATGGAACCTCCTCACGCGCTCCGTCAGCAAGCCAGATACCAGGACGAAAGACGCGCTGACGCCGTAGGCCGGGTCCTTCTGGACCCGGCGATGACCAAGTAGGCCGGGTCCTTTCGGACCAGGCAAAGGGGGTCTGGTTGAGCCTATCGATCAGGGCGTGACGGTCACTTTCATGTAACCGTTGGTCCAGCAGCACTGGTTGCCGGCGGAGGTGTCGACGCGCCCGAAGTTGTCGGCGCGGACGCGGATCACATACTCACCCGGCTGCTTGAACGTCGCCGACGTCGTGGCCGTCCCCTGCAGCTCGGGGATGGGCTGCTTCGCCGGTGCGAAGGTGACCGGACCCGGGCCCGAGTGCTTGTACCAGATCACGTTCAGCGCGGCCTTGGGGTTGGATCCGGGAGCCTTGACCTCGATGGGCTCCTTCTCACGTTTGCTGTCGTCCACAATCGAGACGCTGATCGAGAGCGGCGCGGCGACGGACGCCTTCAGCGGACCGCCTTCGACGCCAGCGGGGCCGCGGCCGGCCGGGCCGTCCTGCCTGAACCGCAGGAGCGGCGGCATCGAGCCCATCGCCATAGGCCAGCGCAGCGAGTAGGCGTTGTTCTTCGCGCGTCCCGGAACGCTGTAGGTCTGCCCGCGGTGGCGCAGCGTCCAGACGACGTCGCCGGTGAAGCCGGCGGGGACGGTCACGGTAAACACGCCGCGCTCCCGGTCGCGGCGGTCAGGACGCCCGCGGCCGGCAGCTGCACCGTCAGGCGCGTCCGCCACGATTGGCGGAAACGACGTCGGCTGCTTACCGTCGTATCCTTCGGCTGAATGAAATTATCCGGACCGAGTGGAATCTCGACGACATCGTCCCGGTTCAGATTCGAGTAGCCGAACGAGAACGTGGTCGTGCCGTCTGGGTTCGTATAGAAGCCGTCGAAGAACGGCGCCACCCTGAGCTCGACATCGGGTTGCGGCCCGAGCGGCCGCTGCTGGGGCTGCCGCTGTGCGCGAAGCGGCGGGGCGAAGAGCAACGCAATCGCAAGACCGCCGAAGAGCCATCGTCCGAACACGATCCCCTCCAACCGAAAAGAAAGAGCCTCTCGATTTCGAGAGGCTCTTTGAACGTCGATCCGGCGCGCGTCGCGTGCGCTACTGCTGCTGGTTGTTCTGCGTCTGCGTCTTCTTCTTCTGCTCGCGCTCGGCCACGATCCGCTGGTAGCCCTCGTCGTCGAGGTGCGTCACCGCGATCCAGGCATGCGACATTTCGTCCGCCGTCCGGCTGCCCGGACCGACCCATTGCTCGGGATCGGGATTCTGCGGGTTCGCCGAGGTGTTGTCGTAATAGCCGGTGACGACGAGGACGGCGCCCTTGGGCACGATCGGCGCGGCGTCGTCTTCGTAGATATGGCTGGTGTGCCAGTTGTTGGTCCAGTTCGACACCGAGCTGATCATGTCGAGCTTGCCGGTCTCGGGATAGAAAATCTCCAGCGTCTTGGCGACGAGGCGGAAGTGGCCGTGCGGCTGGAAGCTGTCGATCCGCACCGGGGTCTTGAACGAGTGGAAGCCCTGCGTCATCGCCAGACCGTTCGGCGCGATCTCGAGCTCGCTGCCTTTCATCAGCAGCGAGTAGTTCCGGAGGTTCTGCTTGTACTTGCCCTGATGATCTTCCGGATACAGCCAGATGGCCATCTCGATGACGTCGTCGACGATCTCCTCACCGGTCGGGTAGTAGTGAACGTCCCAGCGCACGAGGGAATTGGCCGGCAGCGTCCGGCAGGAATCAGACGGCACAATCTCGCCGGACTTGCCGAGCGCGTACTCCGAGACCCGCTCGGTCTCCTTGTACTCGCCGGTTTTCTGATCGAACTCGACGAGCTCGCTGTTGGCGTGATGCGCCGCGGCGCGGCCCTTGAGCGACGGCTTGACCGAGACGGCCTTGATGCAGCGATCCTTGGTCACGCCGGTCGGCACGATCGGCCGCCACCAGACGTCCTGGCCGCGCGCCGGCAGTGAGAACGGCTTTGTTTTGACGATGAGGTCGGGCGCGCCGAACATCTTCTCGTAGGCCCACTCTTGGGGATTCGGGAACGTGACCGGCGGCGGCAGATCGGCGCGATTGCCGAACGGCGCCCCGCCGTCGACCCACCGCGAGATCGTTTGAATCTCGGCCTCGCTGAGCCGCAGGTCGTATTTCAGCTGCTGGATGCCAACGTGGCGGTCGTAGCGGTATGGCGGCATCTCGCCGGCCACGACCCGCTGCTTGATCGCCCGTGCCCACGGCCGCACTTCCTCGAAGGTCGTGAGCGACATCGGTCCAACGGCGCCAGGCTGATGGCACTGCTGGCAATTTTTCTGAAGAATCGGCGCGACATCCTTGGCGAACGTCACTCCGGCCGTCTGGCCCAGGACCTCGGGAGCCGACGCGACAAAGAAGATGGCGGCAACGCCCAGGGAGATGGACATGGAACGCGTCGCAGACATAGCAGGCACCTCGCGCCCTTATTTTAGCCGGAAAAGGGCATCCTTCGGCAGCAATTTATGGGTGGCGGGGCCTCAAAAACGGCTGTTTCACGTATTCGTGCCCGGCCCTGGTATCCATGGAAGTGAGCTTGACTATCGAACACCCCCGCCAGCCGAGACATGCGATGCACGGCTAGCGTTCGCCTGCCAGCCGAAGCTTGCTCATGATCGCGCAAAGCGAAGGCTGGCGCGCCCGACAGGATTCGAACCTGTGACCTTCGGCTCCGGAGGCCGACGCTCTATCCAGCTGAGCTACGGGCGCCTGACGACATGCAGGAAGGCAAGAGCTGGTCTGTCGAAGGGCTCATTCTACAGGACCGAGCACGCCTCGGCGCAACTCGACTCGGCGTTCCTGCGGGGTTGACCGTTTGGGATTCGACGGCGCCCGCATCGCTGGCTTCCCCATCGTCAGCGCGAGACTGGCCGGACGGGCACAGGCGACTCGGAACTCATCGACCTCACATAACCCCCGGCATCAACCCACCCCGCGAGCACAACGCGATCTGCCCTGTCGTTCTGCGCCGCGACAGGCGTCATCAGCGATGGCCCGCCGAGCGACAACCACACCAGGCAGACCGCGATCACCGTCAGCACGACCTTCGTATAAGCGTCGATCCTCATCGTGATCCTCCTTTGCATTTGGACCGCCTGCGGGCTGGCGTGGCTTGCCAAGGCTCCAATGAGGTCTCGCCGAAGCGCTTCGTGCGAAGGCCGAAGCGAGCGGGGGGCGCTAGCCCCTCGCGTCAAGTCAGCGAACGAGCGCAGCGAAGTGAGCCACGCGAGCCGCCTCCGCGCTCCGCGCTACGGCGCCCAAGGCGGAGCGGGGATCCGTGGGGCCCCGCCCCCTCGCCAAGCTCGGGGCGCCCTGAGCGAAGTCGAAGGGCGCGACCGTTTTCCGAGTCGGGACCGCGCTGCTGGACTGACGGCCAACCGCCGAAAATGCGTTTGATGCTACCGCGCGCACCTCCACAGCACACGTTGGCGCCCTGCGGACGGACTTTTACACGGCCTTCGCCCCGTCCCGAGCGCCGAGACTCTTGTACGCCACGTCGTGTGAGCGGGTTCGTGGCCCCGAGAGAACGAGCGAGTGTATGATGCGCGTGGCAGAGTCATCCGCTCGGTGAGGTGAAGAAATGCATATCCTCAAGCTCGCGTCTGTCCTGCCGATCGCCGCGTTTGTCACGGCATGCGGCGACAAGCCGAATCTCGTCGGACCCGACTCGCCCGCGGCTCCTACCGTTGCCAGCCTGGTCATCGGCGGAGCCGATTACGTTCTAACGGGCTCTACGACGGCGTACACCGCGACCACCACGCTGTCCGATGGCTCCACGCGAACGGTGACGCCTTCGTGGTCCAGCAGCGCCGTAAACGTTGCCACTGTCGACAATGCCGGGCGGCTTGACGGCCGGGCCCATGGCTCGACGACGCTGACAGCCGCGCACGACGGGCGCAGCGCATCGAAGACGATCCAGGTGGTCAACAACTACGGTGGACGTTGGTCCGGTCGCTACATCTACAGAGCGTGCAGGGACACGGGCATCGTGCCGTGGTGCCCGGATCTGCTCAACCTGTTGAACCGCACCGGTTCGATGCCCTTCGCATTCACGCTCGTCCAGACTGGCGGGAATTACAGCGAGATTCGTGCAACGTTCGGCCCCGAGTGTGACTCGCTCAACGGGAGTGGAACGATCTCGGGAGCTGTGACCGCTGACGGACGACTCAACCTGGAGGGCACCTTGAAGGCGCTGAATTGGTTCTGCGAGCCCGACAACAACTTGCAACTCAGCGGATGGGACACGAACCTCGACGGGGCCGGCAACATGACTGGTGGGTGGGCGCAGAACCGCACCCTCTACGGTGGGCAGAGCAGCGCGTACGAGGAAGTCGAACTCGTCACGATGGCGCGGAGTGCGACGGCTTCGACGTCACGGTGAGTGTCCCCGACCCCATTTGTCGTCAGTCACTTCTCGATTGGTCGGCGTCGAGACCGGCCAACTGTTTGTCGGAATTCCCGTCGGAACAGTGGAACGATACGACCTGCTCGCGACGCAGGACACCGCAAACAGGACGATCCATTGACGCCGCCGCTCACGATGGCGAGTCCCGGGAGAGGGTCCGTCATGTTGAAAACATTTTCAGCGAGTTGATCCGGACAGGTCACTTCGCCCTGAGCAAGTGCAGTGTTGGCTGATTCTCCACCGTACCGGTGGCATTTTTCGTCAAGGTCAACATCAGTGTGTCTCCTTTCAGCGTGAAGGTGTACTCCTGAAACACACCCGACGCCATCGGCGCGGTATTCTTGGCGACCGTGGCACGCGTAGTGAGCGTTGTATTGCCGGTGACCAGAAATGTGCCGCTATTGGCAGTCAGGGGCGCCCAGACCGCGCGAAGTTGATCGGCAGTCGCTTTTTCGATTGCCGCAAACGGCAGGTCCGGACGTGCGGAGTTTCCTAAGGACATGATCGAATAGTGGCTGCCGGAGAAGATCACGATACCGGTGGGCTTGTTCGGAGGATTGGCGGGCGGCTTCATGTACGTAATGTCCCGTAGCTCCCAGACACCTTCGACGGACGGCCGACCGGATTGCGCGGACATAGCGACGAAGCCACAGAACCACAGGCTGGCCATCGCGAACGCCGCAATCGATGTGCGTCTCATATAGCCTCCAACTGCGCAATGTGGGACGAACGGGCGGTTGTGAGGGCAGGAGCCTACACTTTCGATCGGCGGAGGGCAATCAGAGCCGGCTTTCTGTCGTCGACCGTCCAGAGCCGCGGCAACGACGGCGGTGAGTCGCTCTGGACCGTGGGAAAGACCGGAATTGAGTGGTCTGCCGAACTCCGGTTCCATGGCGGGGGTGTCGGTCCGATGCTGCTGGCGGACGCCGAGCTCGTCGGCGCCCTGCTCGAGGACGTGTTGGACCAGACGATCGTCACCGAGGCGGTGGACGAAGCGATGCGGTTACTCCAGGCCGACTCCCCCACCGCCACGATCCTCGCGATCGAGCGTGAGTTGGACGCCGTCAACACGGAGCGCGCCCGGCTCGTCACCGCGATCGCGGCTGGAGGCGCGCTCGACGGGCTGCTCCAGGCGCTCCAGGCACGCGAATCGCGCCGGGCGACCTTAGAGACGGAGCGCGAGCGGACTCGTGTGATTGCGATCGGTGTCGGCTCGATTTGCGCGCGAAGCGGCGCCTGGGGACCGCGCAAGGCGACCGGCTGCGGGCGGAGCTGATGGACCTCGCGATGGGGTGGCGGCACGTGTTGCTAGGCGACCCGCTCCATGCTCGGCTGATCATCTCCAGCTTGTTGATCGGACGGGTGACCATCACGCCCATGGCGAAACACGCGTGGAGACTTACGGGCGAGGGCACGCTGGCGGGATTGTTCGCGCGAGAGGTTGGGAACGCGAATCAGGCCAGATCCGCGTTCCCGTTGGGTTGGCGCGCCCGGAGGGACTTGAACCCCCGGCCTACAGGTTCGAAGCCTGCCGCTCTATCCAACTGAGCTACGGGCGCGCGCGTCTCCGATTGTAGCTCGCGTGCGTTGCTCTGATAGAATTGAGTTTTTCCTGAGGTCGATTCCAGCCGACACGTGGGCCGGTAGCTCAATTGGCAGAGCAGCAGACTCTTAATCTGCGGGTTGAGGGTTCGATTCCCTCCCGGCTCAACTCCCCTCGCTCACGCTCGGGTTGTTGATCCGGGTGGTCATCAGGCACTCAGGCATCGGCCTGCGGCCTCGCCTTTCGGGCACGATTCCCTCCCGGCTCACCACTCTTTTCGATTCCCGCCGCGCGATCTTGTCTCAAAGTTGCCTCAAACGCGGGTAGGCGAGTCGAACGCGAGCGACGTGGAGAGATCCCGGTTGGCATCGATCTGCGCCTTGAGATCAGCGATCACTTGCTCGGCGGTCGCGACGGCGTCGGAACCGGCGATAAACCGGCGCGGCGGCGGTTCTTGGCTCGCGATGGTGATCAAGGCTCGCGCGAGCTTTGCCGGATCGCCCGTTTGCTTGCCATTCTGAGCGGTCCAGAACTCGATCTGTTTCGCCCTCTGCTCGTCGTAGTCGCCGACCGAGGACTCAGCGTAGTTCGTCGATTGCGCCGTCAGCAGTTCCGTGCGAAAGAAGCCGGGGTTGACGATGGTCGTCGTGATGCCAAATGGCGCGACTTCGCCGTGTAGCGACTCCATCCAGCCCTCAAGGCCGAACTTCGACGCGGCGTAAGCGGTGCCAAACTCGAAGCCCACAAGACCCGCCGTAGACGAGATCGAGATGATGTGCCCCGACCGCTGCTTACGCATCACCGGCAACACCGCCCGTGTGACGTTCATCGGGCCAATCAGACTCGCCGCCAACTGCTGATCCATCTGGTCGGGCGTCAATTCCTCGAAATAACCCGCGTAGAAGCTTGCAGCATTGTTCACAAGCACGTCGATTCGGCCGAAGCGGTCCACTGCCACCCGCACTGCCGCTTCCGCATCCGCGCGCTTCGTGACGTCCAGCTTCACCGCGAGCAGTTCATTCGACGATCCCAATGACGTAGACACGCGCTCAGGATCTCGGCCCGATGCCACAACCCGATGTCCCGCCTCAAGCGCAGCCTTTGCGATATCAACGCCCATGCCCCGGCCGGCTCCGGTGATAAACCAAGTCTTCTTATTGCTCATGGGGCGGCCTCGTTTGATGGAATGACACCGTGGGGCGAGGACCAAGGGTAGCCCCATAGGCGGCGGGTAGCAACCTAAGCAGGTGGCTTAGCTTACGCAGTCCCTTCAGCTTTTCCGGCGACACGTCGTCGAGACGCTGATGGTGAGCGGAGGCTTCGCGGTTGGCACAGCTTGACGTCTGAAGACACTCGGACTGGCCGAGCTGGTTTTCAGGTCTTTCGCGCAATACCTCCAAGGAGGCGCCGAGCAATGAAGGTCGTCTGGCTGGCGGCGGTGATCCTGGGACTGGCAGCAGGCCCGTCCTCGGCTCAGGAGACGACGTCGCTATCGAAGGGACCGGGGGCTATGTCGGCTTCGCCGACGACGGCATCGTCGGGCACTATCTCATCGGGGCGGCGGCTCGTTGGTACGTCTTGCCGAGGATCAGCATCGGGCCTGAGATCCAGTTCATGGCCGTCGAAGCGGATCATAGCGATCTCATGGTGACCGGGAACGTCACCGTCGATCTGATCGAGCGCCGGGCCGGACACCGGGCCATCCCCTACCTGCTGATCGGTGGCGGCCTGTTTCAGACCCGGAACACTTTCAGAGGCGACACTTCCACCTCGAGCGACGGAGGGTTCACGGCTGGCGGCGGGGTCCGCGTCTTCGTGGGTGACGGCTTCTATGTAGCCCCGGAGTTCCGGGGCGGCCGGGAGCCTCGTTTTCGGCTCTCAGTCAGCGTGGGCTATCAATCTCGATAGGGACTGGAGACGACGGACCCGCTCGTCGACGCCCGGCCCGAGCCGGATGCGCATGGAATGCGTCGATCTGCTTTCGCGAGGAACGTCATTGGCTTCTCGCGCGCGTGACCCAGATGCCGGGCGTTCTGGCGGACCTTGTCGCTTCCCTCCCCGCCAGCTCGCGCTTTCTGCTCTATGGCGCCGGCTTCTTCATGTTTTCGTCAGTGGGGTTCCTCGGCGACCTGATGAACGATCGCGTCGCGCCGCCCGGAGGGTGCTGGTGATGGCGGGGATGACGGGCCTAACCGCAACCCTGGTGATGCACATGGCAGCGTACTACCCGAAATGGGCGTTGCTGCCGATTGCGATTCCGCTGCTCGTGAGTGCCACGACTAAACAGAACGAGCTGGAGACAAACATCCTCGGCTGCACTCGCTGCCTACTTCGTCATCAATGGTGGATTGACCGACACGCGCTGCCCGTCGCCCAGGAGGATGCTCGACGCCCGTGGGATGAGCGATTCCAGGTAGGCCGGCTCCTGCCAGGCGTCTTGACCATCCGGCGGCAGGTTCGTAACCGCGATCGCATAGTAATTGCCGAACGGCAGCCCGGCGATACTGAACGTCCCGTCCGCCGCTGTGCGCGCGCTGCGCACGAATCGCGACGGCGAATACCAGAACGAGCGGTCAGCGGTGAACGCGATGACGGTGGCGTTTGCAGTGGCACGGCCCCGGCTGTCGCGAACGCTGCCGACGAGCGCGCTGACACGGTCCGTGAGCACGATCTCGACGCCCGTCAGAGATTCGGCGGCACTACCGAACGACAGGGTCCGGTCGGCCACGTCCACCCCGCCGACACGCATTTCCTTCAGCATCCATCCGGCCGGCAGGCCGAGGACCTCGAGCCGCCGCGGTCCGTTGATACCGGCGATCACGAAGCTTCCGTCGGTAAACAGATTGGCCGTGGCGTAGTTGTTCGGAGGCGAGAGATCCGGATCGACGGGGATCGGCGTAATCTGGAGCGCCGAGAACGGTGGCGGCTGCGATCCCAGCGCCTGTTCGAATTCCACGCGTCCGTGGATCGAGGAGCCCAGCGACGTGCGCACGACGACGCCGTCGACGTCAGACTCGGCCACCGTCACGCGCGCCGCGCCGAATTCTCCTTCGGTCCAGCCGTTCAGGCGCCCCCGATACCCTTGGATGACATAGTCACCGGGGGGCACGTTGGGAAATTCGAACGCGCCGCTGGCATGAATGTGTCCCCCCACGGCTACGTTCACCACCGACCGCGAGTGCTGGCTTGGCATCAACTTCAGGCTTCCACCGGTCGGTTCGTCGTCGCTGTTGACGTAACGACCGGTCACGCGTGCCGTGCGCGCGCGTGCCAGACTGAAGTCGATGCCGTTCACGTCGGGGACGGGGCCGATCGTTACGAACTGCGCCTCACCTGCCGCGGACGTGCCGGGGTAGAACGTCCGCGCGTAACCGGGAAGATCGTCGGCCGCGGCGGCTGCGCTGACTTCCGCGCTGACGATGTACTGCCCCGGCTGGAGGCCAAAAAGGCGATACGATCCGAGATCGTCCGTGGTTCGCGGGATGGCCATGGCAGGCGTGAGCCGTCGCCGTCCACCCTCATACCGCATCTGCAGAAGCTCGATCCTCGCTCCCTGCACCGGATCGCCGCGTTCGTCGAAAACACGGCCCCAGAGCGAACCCCATGGATCGAGTGTCACAGCCACGTCCTCGAGTCTTGCCGACGCCTTGAGGTCAACGATCGTGTCGCCACTGAAATAACCGGCTTTCGATGCGCTGACCCGGTGGGTGCCGGCCGGGACGTCTCGGAAATCGAATCGTCCGTCGGCGCCGGCACGCGTGCTGAACGACATCGGGTTCTCGACGCCGGCGAGCGTCACCAGTGCGTACGGGAGCGGAACGCCGCTGCTGCTGGCGACGCGGCCCCGCAAAGCGGCTGATGGGGCCGCCACCGGGTCCTCAGGCCTGGGACTCTGGCCGAGCGCCACAACCATCTGCGATGTTGATGGGCCGATGCGTGCGGTAAAGGGCGGGACGCCCGCGCGGCTGAAAGGCACGACCATATCGATGCCGCTCCGTTCGGCACCCCAATCCAACCGGATGCTCTCGGCGCCATCCGCGGAGATCGCGTTGGGATAGAACGTCTTGGCTTCCCCGTTCATCATCCCGACGATTCGTCCGCCGAGTGCCTGGGCGAGCCTCGGCGTCGTGGTGGTGACTGCGATCGTAAACGTACCGGCCGGGAGTCCACCGATCCGGTATTCACCGTGATCGTCAGTTTCTGCGAACGCGACCGTCGCCGCCGCGTCGCCGCCGCGTGTTTCGACCGTCACCCGCGCCACGACCAGAGGGTCGCCGGCTTCGTCGACGATACGGCCCGACACGACTGCTCCGAGCCGGAGTCGAATCTCCACCGGCTCCGCAGCGCTCGTCATGACCTGACTGCGGGCAAAACGCGTTTTGGAAGCCACCAGATTGTGGCGGCCTGGAGGGGCCGGCAGGGCGAACCGCCCCTCACGGTCGCTGAGGACGACGACGCGGTCGGTGGCGTCGGGCCGATCGAGGAGGACGCGGGCGTTGGCAACAGGCTCACCGCTGTGATCTGCGACAACCCGTCCTGTGATGGGGCCCGGCTGCGCTCGGGTGACGACCGTGCCGGCGGCGACGACGGCGGCGGCCAGAACCAGGTGTTTCATGGTCTTTTGGACGAACGCAATCGGCGTATGGACCGATAGTACGCCGTTCCGCTGTCAACGCCGGTCCCCATTTTCGATCTAATCGCCGTTCGCTCCTTTTCTCCGACGCCGTTTCACGAGGCCTTCGACCATTCCGCGCTCCGCGGTTGAGAGGTTCCTGATCATGGATTCAATAGCCTGGTGAATCACTCGCCAATGCGGCTGTTTGAGCACGACTGACAGCGCGTGGAGGTTTTCAACCGCATCAGGGGGCAACCGCACACTGAGCTGAGGGTAATCCGTCACCTTCTCCCCGCTTCGAGCTCCAGCAGGCGGACGGCCACGACGACGAAGGGGCTTAGACCGATCGGGCACGTGGCTCAGCCTATTGTCGCTATACTTGAGTAGGTGCATGTATCAATTCGCCGTATGATTTGAGGGATGGCAAAGTCGCAGCGGCGTCACGCTCGACCGCGAGGCCGACCGTCGCTTCATGACGAGCCGTGGTCAAAGGTCTCTGTGGTGCTGTTCGACCGCCAAGTTGCTCGACTGGACGGCATCATCAACGACATCCGAGCAAAGACAAACCGTTCAGTGAGCCGGGCGACGATCATTCGCGCATTGATCGAGGGACTCCTCGACAGCCGCCTCGACCTCACATCCGTTGGCGGTGAATCGGAAGTCGCCGCGACCATCGCGCGACTGCTCAGTATTAAGTCCCGCGACGGCGACCGTATTTAGAGGTGGAATTATATCGGAAACTCGGCTGGCGAGAAGGACCTCAGCCAGTCAGCACTGTGGGGACCCGCCTTCCCATTATTCCCAGGTGCGCCGGTCAGGTGTTTGCTCGCAGAACTGCACGGAACCCGGATAGGGGGTGATGGCGCTACCCGCAGGCGTCCCGCGCTGAGCGCCAGCAATCCCGACCTGAACGATTGACAGCAGGCCAATCAGAGCGGCGCCGAAGAGGAGGATGCTCGACCACGCCCCCTCTCGGCTGACGGGCCAATTGCTTTCCGACTGCAGGCGACGAGTGTCGTCGGGCATGTCCAAATTGTAAACGCCACGCTGACCGCCCAGGTCACCTGCGGATGTTCCTGAACCCTTTAGTTTCCGCGTTCTCGGCGGGCGTGAGGGACTTTGCGCCCCGTTTGCGCCTTTACCCCTGAGCGCCGGTCACCCGACCGGCCGGGAGGGGTCGAATGAAGGTCGCAGGTCGCTTCGGCGGGGCGGGACGTTGGGTGATGGGGGCCGTGCTGGCGGTGTTGTGCGCGCTGCCGGCGGAAGCGACGGTCGTGACCGGCACTTTCCGCTACGCCGATGTGGCCGGGCTGATGCCGATCCGCAATGCCGTCGTCGAGATCTGGTACAAGGGTCCAGGCATCTTCGACGTCAACTGGGGCTCCGCCGGAAGCGTGCGGACCAACTCGGCCGGCCGTTTCACGTTTACCGACGGCCGCAGCAACGGCACCTACTCGGTGCGGGTCTACGCGACCAACGACGCCGTCATCGTCTACCCCGTCGACCTGCACTTCGGCGCCTGGTACGCGAGTCCCCCGGACAGCGGCCCGATGCTGGTGCTCGGCTCGAGCTCCGTCGGGTCGGTGCTCGACTTCTCGGCCAGCTTCACCGACCCGGGCGTCACCCGCTTCTTCAACGTCGCCAACGCGGCGCAGTTCGCCTACGAATACGCCGTCGCCCGCCGCGACCCGGCGGAAACCGACACCATTCCGCAGGCCAACGTCCAGCCGACGTCGTGGGGCGACCCGGGAACGGCCACCTACTTCAATGCCAGTACGAACACGATCATGATCCAGCAGTCGCGGATGTTTTCGGACCTGGTTGTGCTGCATGAGTACGCACACGTCCTGCAGCACCACATCAGTAGCGCCAGCGCGTGGGCCAGCGTGCACGACGGCTGTGCGATGCGGCTGACGTCCGGTGGAACCCTGATCAACAGCCCGGAATACGCGTGGACCGAGGCGTTTGCCGCGTACTACGTGCACGCCGTGCGGCGAGCCTATGCCGCCGAACCGTCGCTGGACGGGTTCGCCCCCACCGCAACGGGGTCCATCGAATCGCCGCGCGCGTGCTCGGTAGTGGGGTTCGGCAGCAGCCAGGCGGGGACGATCACGCCGGCAATGGTCGAGGACTTCATCGCCGCGTCGCTCTGGGACCTGGTCGATGCGGTCGGCAACGCCGCGCAGGGGTTCGAGGGGCACGACACGGTGGCCGGCGAGGAGTCGACCGTGTTCCGCATCTTCGACCGGGAGATCGACAACGGCCCGGCGAACATCTTTACGTTCCGGACGGCGTGGAATGCGCGCGGCAAGAGCTTCACCGGCCTCGAGTGCATCCTCAGCGCCTACGGCATCGTGCCGGCGATGACCGGCTGCCGGCCTGGCGCGTTGAAGCTGGCCGGCGATTTCAATAACGATCGCAAAACCGACATCGCGCTGACGGCGGTCGCGGGCTGGGGCTCGATCCCGGTCGCATTCTCGAACGGCGACGGCTCGTTCAACGTAACGAATTCCCCATCCACCACGTTCGCGACCCTCGCCTCGTCGCGCGGGGTTTCGAAGCTCACCGGCGACTTCGACGGCGACGGCGACACCGACATCGCGCTGGTCGGCGGTCTGTCGTTCACCGGGATTCCGTTGGCGCTCTCGAATGGCAACGGCACGTTTACCGTCGTCGACAACCCGACCGCCATGTTCCACAGCATCGCCGCGAACCCGGATAACCGGAGGCTGGTCGGCGACTTCGACAACGACGGCGTCTCGGACATCGCGCTCATCGGCGCGCCCGGGTTCAACGGCATCGCCATTGCCTGGGGCAGGCGCGGCATGCCAGGCATCTTCGGTGAAACCATCGAAAGCCTCGGGAACATGCTCGGCGTCAAGGCCGCGGTCGCACGGGCGACCGTCGTCGCCGGAGAGTTCACCGGCGACGGCCGCACCGACATCGCGGTGCTGCTGCCGGCCTCGCTCCTGATCGGCCTCGCCGCCTCGAACGGCGACGGGACGTTCGCGGTCAGTGACATCAACGGCGGCGAGTTCGGGACCTGGATTACGCTGCCGAACGTCAAGCTGCTGACCGGCGACTTCAACAACGATCGCGTCACCGACCTCGCGCTCACCGGACCGTCCGGCTGGGGATCGGTGCCGATGCTGCTGTCCTTCAACGGCACCGGCTCGTTCAGTGTCGTGAACGCCCCGGTGGACCAGTTTGCCGGCTGGTCGGCCTCATCCGGAGCCATCCCGCTGGTTGGCGATTTCGACGGCCTCGGCGCCTCCGACATCGCGCTCACCGGGGTCGTCGGCTGGAACACGCTGCCGGTCGCGGTCAGCAATGGTGCGGGGTTCGACATCAAGAATCCGTTCGTCGGCGACTTCGCGATCTGGGCGACGACGGCGAACGTGAAGCCGATCGTGGGCGACTTCAATGCGGACGGGAAGGCCGACGTGGCGCTGACCGGCGCCGCCGGTTGGGGCAGCGTCCCGGTCGCCTTCTCCGGCGCGCCGACTCCCCAGTGGACCAAGTCCTGGCCGCCCGTCGGCGGCGGCGGCAGCGGCTTCACCCTCCAGCCGCTCACTCCGCTCAGCTTCACCGTGACGAACCATTTAATTACCGACTTCGCCGCCTGGTCGGCCATCGTGCAATGACGGCGAAGGGCCGCGAAGGCGGGAGGTCCGCCCCGCGAAGGGGCCAGGGTGCCGTGCGTTGTGGCACCGCGTAAAGGCTAGTTCGGTATCGGACGCGTGACCCGCTCAATGACGACGACTGGAATCGGTCCGCGCTGAGATTCCAGCCTTAACCGATTCCGACGAGCGCGCGTCAGGGCGTACACCGAACCTTCTCTGGTGGTGCGGCGAACCACGAGGCCGAATCGTTCCGACAGTACGGCACGGACCAGTGCGAACGCGTTCGAAACGACAGCATCATGTTCCGGCTCGATGAACTCGTCCGGCTTCGACTCGTCACCCACATCGAGCTTCGCTTCGACGTCGAAGCGTTCCGAGCGAAGCCATGCTGGGCCTCCGACGATCTGATCGTCGCGCAGTGGAAATACTCCGCCGTGTGCTGCCGAGATGAGTTCACTGATCGTGACGTTGGTTGCGATGAACCGCCCTCGGAGCGGGACGCTGAATCGACTGCCGAGTGTGCCTGATTTGTTCGGTTTGATGACAGACAGGACAGCCCCTGGAGTCTGCGACGGCTGGCTGCTGCTTCCAAGAAGCATGTGCGAATCATGTCCGTTCACGTTCAAGAGCCGATCAGCGAGTCGAGCGTCAGCAAGCCACGCTGGCGCGCCCGGGCGCGCTGCGCGGCGACGTCCTGGCGCATCCGCTCGAGGAGCTCGCGGAAGCGCGGCTCGTCACGGAGTGGCGCGAAGATCGGATCGAGGTCGAGCATTGCGTGGTCGCGCAATCCCGCATCGTATGCGCGCGATACCCACTCGAGCGCTTCGGCTTGGTTCCGGCGCAGCAGGGCAGCCGCCGCGAGTTCGATGCGCAAGAACGACGACTCGTCTCCCTGATCGACCTTCTCACGCGCGATCCGCTCGGCCTCGTCGAGGAACCAACGTGCCCTCTCGTCTCCCTTGTGTCCGAGCACGAACGCGTAGCGGAGACGCACCGATTCGGGAACATGCAGAGAGTTGGATGGCGCATTCTCGATCAGCGCCTCGAGCGCCGGACTCAGATCGTCCGAGCCGGCGATGAACGCGACGTCGGCCCTTAGGAACTTCGCTTCTTCGTTCGGCACCTGCCGCGCGAGCGCGCGAGCCGTCCGCTGGACCGCTTCGCCCACTCGTCCCATTTCCAGCTCGAGGATGGCCAGCGCGGCCTGGATCCGATGAAATGTCGGATAGCGGCGTTCGGCGTCGAGCAGCCACCGGTAGGCCAATTGGTCTTCGCGGAGGTTGATGAGCGTGACCCCGAGGTGGTAGTAGTCGTTTGCTTGTCTCCCCGAGAGCTCGAACCCGCGGCGCGCCCAGTAGAGGGAGTCGTCAAAGCGCGCGACCGAGGCTTCGACGAGCAGCGACAGGTTGTACATCGCGACAACGTGGTTGGGATCGAGTTCCAGGGCGCGCAGAAACGCCTGCCTCGCCTGTGCGAGCATACCCCTCATCGCGTAGCCCGTTGCCAGCGCCACGTGCGCGTACGCCACCGATGGATCGGTGCGCAGCGCCGCCTCCGCTTCGCCGATTCCCTTGAGCAGGTACGCCGGATCGTCGTAAGACCCCAGAAAAAGCAGTCGGTGTGCGAGACGGGCCCGCGCCAGCGCAAACGACGGATCGAGCGTGAGCGCCGTTCGCAGCAACTCGATAGCGGCCGTGTTCTGGCCGCGGTCGCCCGATGACATCTGCTGGGCCTGAAGATACAGCGCGTAGGCCTGGGGATTGGCCGTCGGGAGCCTTTCCAGCCGCTTGCGCTCATCGGCAGAGAGGTTGGCCTGCAGCGCGCCTGCGATCTGCAGGGCGACGTCGCCCTGCACGCTGAGCATGTCGGCGAGCCCGCGATCGTAGTGATTGGACCACCGCGTCTCGTGTGTCGCGGCGTCGATCAGTTCTGCCGTGATGCGCACGCGATTGCCGTCAATGCGTACGCTGCCATCTACGAAATTGGTGACGCCGAGCGCGCGCACGATTGTTCCCGCATCCGTTTCATTGAATCCGTCGAGCGCAGTTCGGCTCAGGAGCCGCAGCGAGGAGACCTGTGACAGCTGCCCGCGGATCTCCTCGGTGATCCCGGCGGCGTAGTAGCTCTGTGCCGGGTCGGTCGACAGGCTCCTGAACGGACGGATGGCGACCAACGGACGCCCTTGCTGAACAGAGGCGGGTCCCGGTTCGCGCCAGAACCACGCCATCATCGACACCGCCGCACCGAGAAGCACGGTTGCAACGGATAGCACGACGCGGCGAGAGACGAACGTCAGCTTCGCCGCCGACGAGACGACCGGTCTCGACGAGGAGTCGGCGATGGCCTTCAGGTCGCGCGCGAGATCGCGCGTGGATTCGTACCGGTCCGCCGGATCCCGGGCCAGGCAGCGCGCCACGACCGCGGCGAGATGCGGCGATACCTGCCCGCTCAACGCCTCGATCGGCGTTGGTTCACACTCGATCGTGGCCGCCAACGTCTCCGCCGTCGTCGCACGCTCGAACGGACGCGTGCGGGTGACGAGCTCGTAAATCAGCACGCCAAGCGCGAACTGGTCGGACCGGTAGTCCACCAGACCTCCGCTCGCCTGTTCGGGCGACATGTAGCCAACCGTGCCCATCAGGACGCTGGCTTCAGAATCGTGCAGGCGAGCGACCGTCGAATCCGTAGCGGTCACGCCGACTGCTCCTGCCGGCGCACCGAGCTTGGCGATCCCGAAATCGACGATCTTCACGAGATCGTCGGCCGTGATCATCACGTTCTCTGGCTTGAGATCGCGGTGCACGATGCCGCGGGCATGCGCCTTCGCGAGTCCGTTGGCGATCTGCTGCGCGATGTGCAGCGTTCGCCGAAGCGGGACCGGCCCCGAGCCCATGAGGTGCCGCAGCGTCTGACCATCGACCCATTCCATCGCGAAGTACGCGACGTCGCGCTCGCGGCCAACGTCGTGAATCGTCAAGATGTTTGGGTGATTCAGCGCGGATGCGGCCCGTGCCTCCTGCTCGAACCGCTGTACTCGCTCAGGCGCAGCGATGCCGGGCGCGAGGACCTTGATGGCGACCGCGCGGTCAAGCCGCGCGTCGTGTGCCCGGTAGACCTCACCCATGCCCCCGGCCCCGATGAGCGAGTCGATGACGTAGGGACCGAGGCGGATCCCGGCTGGCAACGCTTGGCCGATCATATCGCCGGCGGCCGCCGGAGCAGTCAGGTCACAGTCTCGATCGGCCCCGTTAGCGAGCACGGCGTCGGCGGCGGCGGCCACGCGCCCACGAATGGTGCCGCCGGTCTCCCCGTCGAACCGCAAGAGTGATTCGACTTCTGCGCGGAGCGTGGCCGGCACGCCCTGGCGTACGTAATACTCTTCACGCTCGGCGGGTGAGCGATCGGCCAGCTCGCGGAACAGCGCCCTCGCGTCAGAAATCATCGTCGAATCTGAGTCAAGTGACAGCCGCGGCCGAAATTATAGCCCCGCCTTCACCTGGCCGCGGGACGTCTGTGGTCTGTAGAGGACCGCAGCTGATCAGTTTTCTTCCGCATCGTTCAACTGGAGTGAGAACCGATCAGCCCCGGCTTTGCGCGGCGAATAACTGCCTCCGCCTGGATGACAGGGGGACGGGTCCTTTTGGACCCGCCGGCCGCGTAGACGCGGGCGTTACCCTACTTGCCCCCCGACTGATCTCATCTTGACAGACACATCTTGACAATCAAGATGAGAGGCCATACGCTTCTCAGGAAACACTGCACCGGAGCATCTGATGGACCACCAGAATACCGACGTCATTCAGGGCACGCTCGACATGCTGATTCTGAAGACGCTGAGCTTGGACCCGATGCACGGTTTTGGCATTGCGCGACGGGTCGAGCAGATCTCCCGCGGCGTTTTCAAGGTGAATCCCGGGTCGCTCCTCACGGCTCTGCAACGCCTGGAGCGCGCGGGATGGCTCGACTCGGAGTGGCGTCAGACGGCACATTCCCGTCGTGCGAAGTTCTACACGCTCACCCGCGCCGGTCGGAAGCAGCTCGAGATCGAAAGCGCGGATTGGGCGCGTCGGGCGTCCGCCATCGCGCGGCTCTTGAAAGCCGAGGGCTAGTCCCATGTGGTTCTGGCGTCACCTGACGCGTGGCCTTCGCACGCTCACCAATCCGGCAGCGGCCGATCGGGACGTTGTCGACGAAGTGCAGGACTACCTCGATCGGGCCACCGCCGCTCACCTTGCTCGCGGACTCTCGCCCGATGACGCGCGCCGCGCCGCGCGACAGGAATTCGGGAGTGTGACCGGCGCGATCCAGCAGGTGCGAGAGTACGGTTGGGAACGCGCCGTCGACACCTTCGTGGCCGACCTTCGGTATGCTGCGCGACGCCTTTGCGCTGCGCCGACATTCACGGCGTTCATGGTCCTCACGTTGGCGCTCGGCATCGGGGCGACGACCGCGATCTTCAGCGCGTTGAAACCGATTCTGCTCGAACCGTTGCCCTATCCGGAGGCTGATCGGATCACCATGATCTGGGAAGTCGGGCGCGATGGGCTGCGCGCCGATGGAACGTTTGGCATGTATCGCGGGCTCGTCGAACGCGCACGCTCTTTCGAGGAGATTGCCGTCTTCAGGCCGTGGCAGCCGACGCTGACAGGGCGGGACCAGCCGGAACGATTCGACGGCCAGCGCGTCAGTGCGAGTTACTTCCAAGTGCTGGGGGCGTCGCCAGTTCTGGGGCGACCCTTCGCGGCCTCGGATGATCAAGCGAACGGCCCAAATGTAGTCGTGCTCAGCGACGCGCTCTGGCAGCGACGTTTTGGTGGTGATCCAGGCATCATCGGCCGACCGATCACCCTCGACGGCAGCAGCTACCTGGTCGTCGGGGTCATGCCGCGCGACTTCGAGAATGTACTCGCGCCGTCCGCCGACCTGTGGGCGCCGATGCAGTACGGCATGTCGCAGGGACGGGCGTGGGGGCATCACCTGCACACGGTGGGCCGCCTGCGGCCGGGGGTGAGTCTCGAACACGCAACGACGGAGCTCAACCTGCTCGGACAGGCCGTGCTGGACGAACAGCGTCCGGCGACCTACCGGGGCGGGGTGGAATTCCTCACGACTTCGCTGCAAGACGACGTCACACGCGACGTGAAGCCGACACTCCTCATTAGTTTCGGCGCGGTCATCCTCGTGCTGGTGATCGCATGCGTGAACGTCACGAACCTGCTGCTGGCGCGCGCGGTCTACCGGCGCGACGAGTTCACGCTGCGCGTCGCACTTGGTGCTCCTCGAAGGCGCCTCATCCGACAGTTGCTCACCGAAAGCCTGCTGCTGGCAGTGCTAGGCGGCGTAGCCAGTGTCGCCGTTGCGCTAGTGGGCGTACGCGCGCTGGTGGCACTCAGCCCGCCGAACCTGCCGCGCGCGGGTGCGATCAGCATCGACACCACGGTGTTCGCCTTCGGGCTTGGCATCGTCACGCTCATCGGCTTGGCCATCGGCGCGATTCCGGCCCTACGAACGGCACGAAGCGATCCGAACACCCCCTTGCCACAGACGACACCCCGCACCACGCGGCGCCAGCATCGGATGCGTAGCGCACTCGTCGTCGCGGAAGTATCGCTGGCGCTGGTGTTGCTCGTGAGCTCGGGATTGCTGTGGCGAAGCCTCGAGCGTCTGTTTGCCGTCAGGGTGGGATTCGATTCGACGGACCTGCTCACCCTCCAGGTGCAGACATCCGGATCCTTGAGGGACCCGGCCACATTGCTGCGCTTCTTCGCGCAGTCACTAGAGGCGGCGCGCAACGTGCCCGGCGTCGCGACGGCCGCCCTCACGAGCCAGTTGCCGATGAGCGGCGACCTCGATTTGTACGGCGTTCACTTCCATCCCCCGCCACCGGACGACCCCGGCGAGCTGCAGGGTTCGTTTCGCTACTCGGTGAGCCCTGGCTATATCGAGACGATGCGCATTCCACTGCTGCGCGGACGCGTGTTGGACGAGCGTGATCGCGAGGGCGCCCCACGTGTGGCGCTGATCAGTGAGTCGATGGCGAGACGACGCCTCCCGGGCCGTGACGCAATCGGTCAGCGCTTGCGCATCGGCCCCGCTGACGGCCCACTGTACACAGTGGTGGGTGTGGTCGGCGATGTGAAGCAGCTGTCGCTGGCGTTGAACGCATCCGAGGCCGTGTATACCACTGAGGCCCAGTGGCGTTTCGCGGATGCTGCCATGTCTCTGGTGGTCCGCACGCACGGCGATGCAGGCGCCCTGGTGCCCGCCCTTCGCCAGGCGATCTGGTCGGTCGACAAGGATCAGCCAATTGTCCGGGTCGCGATGATGGATGACCTGCTCGCTGGCACGGAAGCAGGACGACGCTTCGCGCTGATTCTTCTCCAGGCCTTCGCGCTCACGGCGCTGATTCTGGCAGCCGCGGGCATCTACGGCGTGCTCGCCGGCAGCGTGGCGGAGCGCACGCGCGAGATCGGTGTGCGCTCGGCGCTCGGCGCATCGCGCGGAAGCATTCTCGGCTTGGTGCTCCGTCAAGGCATGCGCCTGACAGGGTGGGGTATCGCACTCGGGCTGGCCGCCGCTCTCGCGGCGAGTCAGGCGCTTACGACGCTGCTGTTCGGCATATCGCGCCTCGACCCGCTGACATATATGGCCGTCATCGCGCTGATGGCAGGCGTATCCGTACTGGCTTGCTGGACACCTGCGTGGCGCGCGGTGCGGGTCGATCCGGCGACCACGTTGCGG
>CAVSLA010000001.1:257500-636804 GCA_963728825.1 uncultured Acidobacteriota bacterium | reverse complement strand
ATGGTCGATGGGGCTGCTGGCCCGCTGGCTATCGGTCCCCCTCCTCGGCCCCCTCTTGTCGAGACCTGGCCGCGGACGGAAGCCTCCAGGGGAAGAGAGAAGACGCCCTCTGAACGCGCCGGTTGGATGAGATCGGCGGGTGACGGCGTTACGATCCGAGAGAGGCGGACCGCCACTATGGAGCTCAGTGATTTCGCGATCGGCGAGACGTTCTGGACGCACGTTGGAGCGTTCCGCTGCACCGACGTCGGCACTCGCGTCGTGGTGGCTGTGAAGCTCGGACCGCGCGAGATTGGAAGGGCCGAGAAGGTGGATGGAGAGTTGCGGATCACGAAGCGGATCGACGATGACGCGAGCTGGCTGAACGGTCCGCCGTACGCGGTCGAAGAAGTGGTCTTCGACGAGAACGAGCTGTTGGGTTGCTTCCGTACTGAGGCCGAACTGCTGGGTGACGGCGAGGACGAATGAGAGCGTCGCGACTGGCGGTTTCAGTTGCGCAAAGTAACGCTGGTCGTGCCCTTGCGCGACCGGAATCGGCGTACGCGGGATGCCTTCAGGCGACGCCGGCCATCGGCGCCAGGTGGCTGTAGGCATGCGGCAACACCAGCGGCTCGATCTTCCCGGCTCCTGACTCCATCGCCTTCCCCACGACCGGCGACGAAGCGGTCGCCAGCACCCGCTCGCCATCCTGCCGCCAGCATCGGTAGAGCACTGCATAGCGGTCGGTGCGCGAAGGCCCGTCGACACCGCTCGAAGCGAGCGCCGATCGGCAGCCGGGCTCGCCTCCGTTGGTGGGCTGGCGATGCGGTCGAAGTACCAGCGCAGCTCCGTGAGGATCGGCTCCTTCAGCGGCGACGCGAGTTGCCCCCACGCGACCTTCTGCAGGTCCTGCACCGCGCCCTCCAGGTGCGCCGGAACCACGATTCGGATCGTCCAGGCGGGCAGCCTCTCGAGCAGCGGCGCGTGGCGCTGGAGGAAGTCGCGGAACTCGTCGTGCATCGGGTCGGCGTGCAGGTAAACGACGACGACGTGGCCGGATGGATGGACGCCGATCGGCAGGCGATCGGGGAAGTGGCGAACCCGTCGCTGATCGCCCTGACGGATGCTCAGATGCGGGGCGTCGTCGGCTGAAATCCCCCGGCTCGCGAGGTAGCCGAGCTTCTCAGTCGACGACGACATCCAGATGCTTTCGGGGTTCTCGAGAATCGCGTCCAGCAGCATCAGACGTTCGAGCGCGCGAGGCACGCCGGGCGGTCGGCGGAGCCGGCTATCGGGCTCGCCGATCGCCTCATAGATCGCCCGATGACGCACGTGATAGACGCGTCCCCGATTGTGCGCGCAGTCGTAAGTCGAGACGAACCCGAGCCGCACGAGGTTGGCGAAGAACTTCCGCGTCTTCTGGCCAAACACGATGCCCGCGAAGCTCGAATACTGGCGCATGACGCAGACGCCGGAGTGGCGTGCGACGAGCACCAGGAAGCGAGCCTGGCGGTCGGTGAATCCGCGCTTCGCGATCGTCTGAACGGCGTGCTCGAGATTCATCGCAACAGCTCCTCAGCCAGGCGCGGATCGGGGCTGCGACCACCGCTCTTCCCGGTGCTGGCGGTGATGGTGAGTCCGTAGCGGCGACCGCGACCGGCGCCTCCACCTCCGCCACCGCGGGAGCCGACAACACGCGCGGTGCCGGCGCTGTGACGACTGAATCCAGACGACGCCTTGGAGCTGGCGTGAGCGCCGCGGTAGTGCAGCGTCTCGACCTCGATGTCGAGCGTTCGGAGGTGCCCGTCGCGGTCCTCGTATTCGATGCGCGCGTCGGGAAACTGGACGTGGCCGTCGTTGTCCGGGAGCTCGTGCTCGACGGCCCAACGATGGATCTCTTCCGGCGTTCGATCGGGCCGTCCGTCGCTCTCTGACTTGCCACGATTGCGCTCCTGCAGGAACTGCTGGTACTCGCGCTTCAGCTCGTGGTCGAGGATGACGCGACGGATGAAGGCGCCGTCTTCGCGCAGCCGGTCAGCGTCCTTGAGGTAGGCGCGATACACCTGCGCGTCGTGCGTCAGCTCGCGCGGCCGGTGCACGGCGAATCGGGTGTGGCGCGCACTTCGGATGCCGACGTGGAACTCCTGCCGGCCCTTCGGCTCCTGAGGTCTGCTGCGCTCGTCGTCAACGTCGCGCCGGTTGTCGAACTCCCGCTCCACGGCCGCCCACTTCAGTTCTTCGCGGTGCACGCTCGACCAGCGGTTGCGCTCGAGGACGTCCCGGCCGCGTTCCGTGAGCACGACCAGCGCGCGGTCGTTGCCGGTGGCCGGGATGGTCTCGACGAGCCCCGAGTCTCTGAGGTGCCTCAGATTGCCCCGGTGCGGGTCGAGCGGACGGTCCTGGCCGTCGCGGAGATCGCCGGCGGGCACGACGCGGAAGGCGCCGACGGTGGCGAGCGTGCGAACCTCCGAGCCGCGCAACCTCACGTCGCTGTCTCGCGCCCAGACACGCTCGCGTTCCGGGCCGCGCGGCAGCTCGAGGTCGCGCGTGAACACGTCGCGCGCATCGAGTGGCTCGCGCTCGCGCGGATTGGACAGCCCTCCGCGGCTGCCCTGGCTCAGCTCGCGACCGTAGTCGTCGCGGTCGCGTGGGTCATCACTCCAACGAGGATCGAAGTCCATAGACACCTCCGATTGGAAAAGCTCGTCTGAGAGCGCGCAGAGAATGGCCGCGGCCTGGCGCCGCCGATCTTGCCAAAATGTCTCCAAAACTCCGGTAGAATACGGAGGACTGGCGGGGACTCTAGCGGACGACAAGAAGCCGGTAAGTAGTTGGAACTCGAACCCTTAGAACCAGAAGTCGCGCGCCATCACCAAGTTAGAAAGACGCGTTCTTAGGGTTCGAATCCCTGCCTCGAATCCCTGCCTCACCGCCAGCCTTCGCTCGAGCGCTTCGCTGGCTCGAGCTTCGGCTAGGCAAGCGTGCTTCGCGCTCGAGGACCTTCGGAGAATTCTAACAACGGCTGGCAAGCCAGCTTTTCGCTCGAGATCATCCAGCGGGGATCCGTACTCGGCAGGTCAGCGTCCTACTCGATGGACATCCAAATCGCGACAGCGCAGGAGAGTGTGTCATGAGCTTGAAAATCGGTGACGTCGCTCCGGATTTCGAGGCCGAAACAACCGAAGGTCGCATCCGGTTTCACGAATGGATTGGCGATTCGTGGGCCGTGCTGTTCTCTCACCCGAAAGACTTCACGCCGGTCTGCACCACCGAGCTCGGCTACATGGCGAAGATTCAGCCGGACTTCAGCAAGCGCAACGTCAAGGTGATCGGGCTGAGCGTCGACCCGGTCGACAACCACAAGCGGTGGTCGAATGACATCAAGGAAACTCAGGGCTTCGCGCCGAACTACCCGATGATCGGCGACACCGACCTCAAAGTGTCCAAGGCCTACGGCATGTTGCCCGCCGATCTCGAGGGCAGCTGCGACGGACGCACGGCCGCCGACAACCAGACAGTCCGCAACGTCTTCGTGATCGGGCCCGACAAGAAGATCAAGTTGATCCTGATCTATCCGATGACCACCGGCCGCAACTTCGACGAGGTGCTGCGTGTCATCGACTCGCTGCAGCTGACCGCGAAGCACAAGGTGGCCACGCCGGCCAACTGGAAGCATGGCGAGGACGTCATCATCGCCGGATCGGTCTCCGACGAAGACGCCAAGAAGACCTACCCGCAGGGGTGGAACGCGCCGCGGCCGTACCTGCGCATCGTCCCGCAGCCTCGATCCTGATCGAGTCCGACTGATAGCCGACGAGGTCGTCCGTCCCAATGGACGGCCGCGTCGGCGTCTGCCGATCGCTCATGAAACGGAAAGTGATCGTCCACGACAAGATGCAGCGCGGCTACGTGTATTACCGCACCGAACCGGCCGGCCGGAATTTCGCGCCCGGCTTCCTGCCCCAACTCACGCCGAAACAGATGCTGCAGATTGGGGTCTTCGGCGGCAAGTACATGACCGATTGCCGCGCCGAATTTCCAGCGAGCTGGTTCACGCGCGCCAGGCTGTGCCCCGAGCGGCACGACCCGCGCCTCAATTTCTTTCGCGTGAACGCATCGCAGTCGCTCGCCACCTGGCGCCGCATGGGCTGGATCCGTGCGCAGGATCCGCGCGGATGGTTTCAGTGGTATTGCCGGTACTACCTGGGCCGCCGCAGCGCCGACGACGCACGTCAGATCCGCCGCTGGCGCGCCATCGGGCGTCACGTTGCGGCGATCGTCAAGAACTGCGAGCCGGGCGATCTCGAATGTCGGCGACGACAACGGCAGGCGGTGCTGCACTGGGCGTACGACAGCCGAATGCTCTGAAATGTGCCGACCTCTCCGCCTTTGTGTCCTTCGTGTCCTTTGTGTCCTTTGTGTTGAAACCCCTTACGGTTCGTCGCCGCTCGGTCCGTAAATCTGAGGAACCGTCGACCCCATCGGCCGCAGGTAGGTCGTGATCTGTCCCCGATGGTGCACGATGTCGAACAGAAAGCTCCAGGCCATCGCCGCGGCCGGTCGCTGGTCGCCAAAAAATTCAAGCGTGCCGTCCCAACGCGCGATCGGCAGCGCCTTCCACCGTCGGGCGATGTCAGCGCTCTGTTTTTCGTACACGTCGACCAGCTCTTTGATGGTTGCGGGTGCGGGCGGCGGCTTCCACTCGCCTTTTCCCGTTTCAAGCGCCTCGATGATCATTTTCTCTTCGCAGACGATCTGCCACGCGATTTCGCTGGCCGTCCGCGACTTCGGGTCGGGGCGGTAGCTGGATCCGTCCGGGATTCGTCCGAGCACCTTGCGCGTCGTCTTGGATTCGTCCTCCCAGAACTTCGTAAACAACGCTCGTTCGTCCATGTGGCCTCCTCGCGCGTCACTCAGTATGCATCGCCGGTCCAAGCCGACAAGCCCATCCATGGCGACGCGTCGGCCGGCGAATTGCACAGTCGCGAGGCGTGGGTAAGGCTCGAGCGCCCCGTCCCCTCCGGATCGTCCTCAAGGTTCTCGTAGTTGTTGCGATCATCGTGGCCGCCGGCCTGGCGATTGCGCAGGACCAGGAGACGGTCGAGCTTCGCAGCACCGTGGCCGTCGACGATCCCAAGGCGCCCGAGTACCTGGCGGCGCTCGTCGCGGCCGATCTCGTAACCGGCAACGCCTACGACGTCCTCACCAACGGTGACCGCGTGTTTCCCGCGATGCTCGAGGCGATCGACAACGCCCGCGAACGGGTCAGCTTCGAGACCTACGTCTACGAAAAAGGGGAGATCGCCGATCGGTTTACCGCCGCTCTCGAGCGGGCGGCCCGGCGCGGCGTCGACGTCCGGGTGATCGTCGATTCGGTGGGCGCCAGCAAGATGGAGGACGGTCACACCGAGCGACTGCGCGAAGCCGGCTGTCACGTCGTTTCGTTCAATCCCTCGCAGTGGTATGGCCTCGAGGAGTTGAACTACCGGACCCATCGCAAAATCCTCGTCGTCGACGGCGAAATCGGCTTCACGGGCGGCATCGGCGTTTCCGACTACTGGATCGGCGATGCGCAGGACCCCGAGCATTGGCGCGACACCCACGTCCGCATGCGCGGGCCGATCGTCCGGCTCCTCGAAGCGGCGTTCTACGAAAACTTCATCGAGGGCGAGATGACCGTGACGCCAACCTTGTCGGATCCGGTCAGCGTCGAGCAGTCGGACGATCAGTCGATGCTGGTTCGCAGCGCACCGTCGGGCGGCGCGACCGATTTGAAGCGTCTCTACCTGCTGGCCATCGCGATGGCCCGGCGTTCCGTCGAGATCACTTCACCGTATTTCCTCACCGACGAGTCTACGATGTGGGCGTTCGAGGACGCCATGAAGCGCGGCGTCAAGCTCCGGGTCCTGGTCGAAAGCGACATCACCGATCAGAAGGCGGTGAAGTACGCGTCGCGCGAGGCCTACGAGAAACTGCTCGAGCTCGGCATCGAGATCCACGAGTACACGCCGACGATGATGCACGCCAAGACGGTGGTGGTGGACGGGGTACTGAGCATCTTCGGCTCGGCGAACTTCGACAACCGGTCGCTCGAATTGAACGACGAGCTGAACGTGGCGGTGTTCAGCCCTTCGGTTGCCGGGCGGTTTCTCGAGGATTTCGAACGGGATCTGAAGGTTTCGCACCGACTGGAGCTCGAGCCCTGGCGGAACCGTCCCCGGCTGCAGAGGATCCAGGAGCACTTCTGGAGTTATTTCGGGGAAATTTTTTAATACGCCGCCACGGGAACGCCTGTTTACATGTCTTACACATCGTCCTACAATGCGCCTCCCCAGTGCAGCTCATCCGTCGACTCACCGGCGGCGCGGCAGCGTTTCTGGCCTACGTCGTAACGACGCTGATCTTTCACTGGCCGCTGCCGGCGCGCCTCGGGTCGGCGCTGACTGGTCCGGTCGGAGGCGACACCGGCGTCTATGTGTGGAACCTCTGGGTGTTCCGCCACGAGATCGTGACGCACCGCCGGTTTCCGCTCTTCACACAGGAAATTCTGGCGCTCACCCCACCGGTCGACCTCAGTCTGCACAACTACACGCTGTTTGCCAACGCGCTGGCCTTTCCACTGCTGCCGGTGCTCGGTGTCACCGCCACATTCAACGTCATCTTCCTGACGATGACGGCGCTCACCGCGTGGACGATGTTTCTGCTGGCGAAAAAGGTCGTTGGCCGGACGTTCGAAGCGTGGCTCGCCGGGCTGCTGTTCGGTTTCTCGCCGATTCTCGTCGCGCGCAGCACGGCGCACTTCAGCCTGGTGGCCGCCGCGCCGCTGCCGGTGTTCGTGCTGTGCCTCATGCGGCTGGAACGTCAGCCGACCACTCTCAATGCGATGGCGGCCGGAGCGACGATCGCCTGGGCGGCGACCTGCGACCCGTACTTCGCCGTGTACTGTCTGCTGATCGCGGCCTGTTACGCCGCCGCCCGCGCGCTGCAGGTCCGGCGCCGG
Organism: uncultured Acidobacteriota bacterium; assembly: GCA_963728825.1. Classification (GTDB taxonomy): domain Bacteria; phylum Acidobacteriota; class Vicinamibacteria; order Vicinamibacterales; family CAVVIG01; genus CAVREM01. The sequence continues at coordinate 629,825 of CAVSLA010000001.1, read as the reverse complement.
TCCGGACCGCCCGCCAGCGAGACGGTGTCGAGAGTGCTGACGGCCGCGACGGTGATGGTCTTCTCGATCGTCGTCGCGCTGGCTGTCGTCATCAACGTCATACGCATCACGGAGGTGAGCCCGTTCGGCTCCCGAATCGAACTTTCGATGCACGCGCCGGTGCTGGTATTGATGGCCCTCGCCGCCGCGGCTGCGGTGGCCCGCTTCCGGCCGGTCATCGCGGTTCAACTCCCCATGTTGCCGCTTGAGGCGATGCGCGCGGCGATCGTTGCGGCGACCACCTGTCTGTTGCTCTTGTCGCCGCTGCTGTTCCTGCTGTACCGGCGGCTGGCTGCCGGCGATGCGCTCCACGGCCCGATCTACTGGCGCAGCGGCCCGAAGGGCGTCGACCTGCTGGCGTTCTTCACGCCGAATCCCGCGAACCGGCTGGTCGGCATGCCGTGGCGTGCGTGGCTGACCGGCCAGAACAACGGCTACGTCGAAAACGTGGCGGCGCTCACCATCGTCGCGATGCTGCTGGTCGGCCTGGCCATCTGGAAGTTTTCGTTCCGACCGCCTCGCCTGTGGATGGCGACCACCCTGTTTTTCGGAGCGCTGGCGCTCGGTCCATTCGTGAACGTGGGCGGCATGAATACCTACGTGCTCGGACCGTGGGCGGTCCTTCGCTATGTGCCGGTGCTGTCGGCAGCCAGAATGCCCGCCCGTTTCGCAATCGTGGCGATGATGGCCTTCGCCGTGCTGTTCGCGCTCGCGCTCGTGCACATCGGCGAGCGTCGTCCCCAACGGCGCCGGCTGCTGCTGGCGGTCGTCGCGGTCCTGCTGGCTTTCGAGCTCGCGCCGCTGCCGCGGCAGCTCCATGCCGCGCCGATCCCGGATTTCTACCGCATCGTCAGAAACGATCCGCGTGACGTCCGGGTGATGGCGATTCCGTTCGGGATCGCCGACGGGGAACGCGGCGAAGGGCGCTATGACGGCGCCTCGCAGTACTACCAGACATTCCATCAGAAGGAGATTCTCGGCGGCGGGCTGTCGCGGATTTCCCCACGCGCACGGCAGCGGCTCCAACGCTTTCCCGTCATTCGCGTGCTGTTGCGGGCCAGCGAGCATCGCGACGTGAGCCGAGAGGAGATCGCTCGCGCCAAGGCAGCGGCACCCAACTTCATCACGCGATCGCGCCTCGGCTACGTCGTCATCGATACGCTCGCCGCCCCCCCGGGCGTGCGCCGACTGACCATCGAGATGTTCAATCTCGAGAAGATCGCCGAAAGCAACGGCCGCGAGCTCTACCGGCCCGTCGGAACGGCGATCGCTTCGCAACTACAATAACCGGATGGTCCGCGTCCGGTTCGCGCCGTCCCCGACGGGATATCTCCACGTCGGCGGCGCCCGCACCGCGCTGTTCAATTGGCTGTTCGCTCGAAAGCACGGCGGCATCTTCGTGCTGCGGATCGAGGACACCGACGTCGAGCGTTCGTCGACCGACATGGTGGAGGGCATTCTCGACGGCCTGCGCTGGCTCGGGCTCGACTGGGACGAGGGACCGATCGTCGGCGGTCCGCTTGGACCGTATTTCCAGTCCGAGCGTCTCGATCGCTATCGCGCGGCGGCCCGGCGGCTGGTCGACAGCGGCCGCGCCTATTACTGCTACTGCGCACCCGCGGAGCTGAAAGCGAAGCGCGAGGCCGCCGAGCGCGCCGGCGGGGGATGGCGGTACGATCGCGTCTGCTCGGACCTGACCGCAGATGACGTCGCGGCGAGGGAGCGCGCGGGCACGCCGCGCGCAATCCGCTTTCGCGTGCCCGGCGGCGTCACGCGCTTCGAGGATCTCGTGCGCGGGCCGATCGAGTTCGACGGCGCGAACCTCGAAGACTTCGTCATCCTGCGTTCGGACGGCCACCCGACGTATCACCTCTCCGTCGTGTCCGACGATGTGGAGATGCGGATCACGCACGTGGTGCGCGGCGACGATCACATCTCGAATACGCCGAAACAGATTCTGCTGTATCAGGCGATGGATGCGCCGGTGCCGGCGTTCGCGCATGTCCCGCTGATTCTCGGTCCCGACAAGAAGCGGCTCAGCAAACGTCATGGCGCGACCTCGGTGACGGAGTACGCGCGCCAGGGCTACCTTCCCGAAGCGATGAGGAATTTTCTCGCGCTGCTCGGATGGTCCCCGGGCGCGACCGACCAGGAGATCTTTTCTCGCGAGGCGTTGATCGAGGCGTTCGATCTTCGTGGCATCAGCGGTGGCAACGCCGTGTTCAATCCGGACAAGCTCGGCTGGTTCAATCAACAGCATCTCCTGCAGCTCGCGCCGGACGACCTGGCGCGGCGCGTCCAGCCGTACTTTCAAGCGGCCGGCGCGTGGGATGACGCCTACGCCGGCGACAAACACGCGTGGTTTTTTGCTGTGCTCGAGCTGCTCAAGCCGCGCGTGAAGAAGCTCGACGAGTTCGTCGACGTCGGTCGCTTCTTCTTCGTCGAGGTGCCCGACTACGATGCGGCGGCCGTCGAGAAACATCTCCAGTCGGACACGATTGGCGCGTCGATCGCCGCGCTCGATGCGGCGTTCGAGCGTCTCCCGGCGTTCGATGCCACCTCAGCCGAAACGGTTCTGCGTACGGTCGCCGATGCCACTGGTGTGAAGGCGGCGACGTTGATCCATGCAGTGCGGGTCGCAGTGACGGGGCGAACGGCAAGCCCGGGTCTCTTCGACGTGCTGTCGCTGCTAGGCCGCGATCGGACGCGTGCGCGTCTGTCCGAGGCGCGCCGACTGATTTCCACGGCCCACGGCTGAGCAGGTCCTTCGAGTTTCCATCGCCAAACTGCTGACTACCGGCGAGTTGGTCGGTCGGGCGAAAGTGTTTTCCGTTGGGAAGCCGGATGCGCACTGAGCAGTGGAAAATGTTTTCCCTAAGTGCTTTTATTGCTGAGGGTTACGGATGAATCGTGGCACATCGGTTGCAGCCCGAGTATTCGCGCGCACCACGAAATTGGTGTACGCGAGGAGGGTGAGGTGGCCAAAGAGGATCGTGGGTTCGCATCGATGGACCGAAGCAAACAGCGCGAGATTGCGAGCAAGGGCGGCAAAGCCGCGCATCAGAAAGGTACTGCACACGAGTGGACCAGCGAAGAGGCGCGTGAAGCCGGCCGCAAGGGCGGCATGGCCAGCCATCGTCGCAAGCAGCAACAGCAACAGGGCGGCGAGGGCGGCAGCAACATGTCGGGTGAGAATCCGACTGACACCGGCGAACGCGGCGCGGTGTTCGACATCCCGGGACAGTAGTCGCGGGCCCAGTATCAGCTGGGCGTGCTTGCCGGCCTGACTTTCGAGCGCATATAATCGAAAGTTCTAGCCGCTCGCGCACGCCTGACTGGTACTGGGAGGTCGTCCAACGGTAGGACACGTGGCTCTGGACCACGGTATCGGGGTTCGAATCCCTGCCTCCCAGCCAGATTTCTCTCTACAGCAACAACTTACGGTTATCGAGTTTCCTTCGAAAATCCCTGCCTCTCGTCGTCTTAAGTGCCACACGGACTTTGACTTGCGCCGACCGCCCGTTCGCCGTCTCCAAAATGTCTCCACAATCAAGGCGGTGTCGTAGAAGTCGTCCCCGGATCACCGAGGGGATATCTTTCGCTCGGTATACACCGTTCGATTCGCCGATCGCGTGTTTGTGTTGCACGCGTTTCAGAAGAAATGAAAGCGCGGGGTCGCAACATCTTCTGCATCGTCACAACGAGGGCATGCAGTGACGCCATCACAACAACAACGATGAATCCGCCAATCATGAGTTCGCGACTCGCCACACCCAACTTTACGAGATGGCCTAAGGAACGAACAGGCGCAGGGTGCCGGTTGTGAGACCGGTACAGTTAATTCGCTTGCGATGGCGAGGGTAGGTCGCGTCGACGGACGAGTAGCGCGGAGCTTAAACAATAGCCGACGATTCCACTCGTGCCATAACCCGCCAGCGGTGTTGGATAGTTACCGCCGAGTGCGAAGGCAATCAGCGCGAGCCACGTCGTTCCAAACACGGCATATTCCACGACATCCTCCGTCTCAGTGACGACGCCGACAATCGCCGGAATCAGCGGAATGACCAACGCCGCAACTATTGCCAGTCCGTACAGCGCATCGAACGCGAACGCCGATTGGACGACGTGCTCCACGAATGGCGCGGGAGGAACATGATCGTCCCTGACCAATGTTGCCGCAAACCCGCAGCTCGCGCCGATCAAGCTCAATGTCACCGAAGCATCCCTGCGATAAACCCATTGCACCGCAAGTCCGGCAGTGAGTGCACCTGCCACTGCGCGATCCGGCTGGAAGGCGAGCGCCGCGCCTGCGAGTAGTAACCCGATTGACGATAGCCAGTACCGATTTCCAACACAGAGGACCATGACAAGCGGCAGCAGTATGAGACTCGGCTGAAACGAGATACCCGCGATCCGAACCCACCGTGACGCGCCATCGACGCCGTGACCAACCAGCGCCGTTGCGAGCAGCACCAGTCCGACCGCGACTGTGAATGTTCCGACGACCTGCTGATTGAGGACGAGCGCGGACCTCACTATAGATGCGGCTAGTAAACCGGCGGCGAGTGCTGAGAAATTGACGAGAAGATAGTAGGAGGGTGCTCCAGCAGCATACATGTAGGCCGCTCCGAGCGCGACACTCACGGTGGCACAGAAAAATGGAGAAAACCAGCGTCGAGTTGAGCGCCTAATAAGCATGGTCACTAATGTAATTGACGATTCGGCGGAACGGTCCGCGCGTTGCATCGGGGCATCAACTACGTTGCGTCGTGAACGCATCGAAGTGATCGGAGGTCGCCGCGAAGCGAGCCCAGATTACGCGCTCACCGTCTCCAAAATGTCTCCACAACGGAGGTCGATTTGCCAGGACTCGTGTGAACGGTGGTGAACGACAGGAAAGACGTAACTATCGGTGTGTCAAACGCTTAACACCAGAAGTCGCGCGCCATCACCAACTTAGAAAAATCGTTACTCACAATTCGAATCCCTGCCTCCCAGCCAGACTTCGCTCACCTGGATCATGAGTAAGCTTCGTCCAGGCAGGCGCGTTACTTTTCAGCGAACACAATCTCAGGAAGCGAACGATCGTCAGGTCGCGCGAAGTCTGTCTCGCCGTAGCTCGCGCAAGCGAGCGGAGGCAGACCTGAATCGCCGCATTCTCCAAACGGCTTCGGTCGACGTGTGGGAAAGTGCGCTCGCTCTTCGTCCAGGCAGGCGAGTTACTTCTCAGCGAGCACAATCTCAGGACGCAAACGATCGTCAGGCCACGCGGGGCCTGCCGCGCCGAAGCTCGCCACCGCCCTGACGAGCGAAGGCGGACCTGCGTTGCCGTAAGCGCCAAAACGGCTTCGGTCGGCCTGTTAAGAATTGCAAGGGGCGACTCCAAGTGTGACCGTTCACGCCGGAACAGTGGGCGATCCAACCTGGTTCAAATCCTGCGATCGCGGAACGCTTCAGGACATACCGTCGATCACCGCCCATCGTCGTCTCGTACTCGAAAGAACTGCGCGTTCTTCTTGGCCCGCCGATGGGGAATGTCATGCTCGGAGAGAGAGATCTCGTCACGTGTCACGCCTCTCTACGCAATGTGCCGTAGACTGATGCGCTGTGCCTTTTCGATCAATCAGTCGACTCCGCGACGTCATTGGGAGCGCGATCTACCAGCGATTGCTCCTGCTGGCAGCGGGCTGGGCGATCGTCAATGCCATCTACGTGTATGTCGTAATGGCTGGCGACTACGCGTATCGAGTCGAATCGGCCGTCCTGCTGCTGGTTGCGCTGCTGATCCCGGTGTGGCTGCTTGGCAAACCGCTGATGGGCGGTCGGTTTGTCATTTCCAGAAAACAGGAGATCGGACTCATCGCCCTGGCGATCGTGTTGTGGCTGGTCGCCTGTGTCCCGCTCCTCGGGTTCCCCTTTCTGAGCGACGACTACGGGTTCCTGGACCTGTACGGCGATCGCGCCGAAATCCTGCGCGCACCGCAGTTCTTCCGGCCGGCCTTTGCGGCGCTCTTTTTTGTCTTGACCAAACTGGGACGCGGGTCGCCGACGGCGTTTCACGCTACCGGGTTCTTGCTTCATGCCGCGGCCGCGGGGCTGGTGTATTCGCTGGTCCGCCGCTCGATGGACGGATCCCGGGCAGCCGTTCTGGCGTTCATCGTCTTCCTGTTGAACCCCCTGCAGCTCGAGGCGTCGCTCTGGGTCTCGGGGCTGCAGGAGTTGCTCTGGACGGTCTTCATGCTCGCTGCACTCCGCTGCTACGTGGGCAGCAGGACGCTGTCGCGCGGGCGTTTGATCGTCGCGACCGCTCTCGTGGTGTGTGCGTTGCTCTCGAAAGAGACGGCGGTCTGTTTCGTGCTGTTACTCCCAAGTGCGGATTGGGCGTTCTTCCGCTTCAGGCGAGAGCGGAACCTGGCTGGTGTCTACGCGACGTTCGGATTGCTGCTCGTGAGCTACCTGTTGCTGCGTTCGCGCGTCGCGAAGATCGACGCGGGCTTTGTCGTGGAGCCATCACGCTACTTCATCAAGCAGTTCCTGACGACGCCGTACCGGTTCTTTGTCATGCCGTGGAATGAAGCGGCGGTCGAGATGACCCGTCTCGTTCCCGCGGTGCTGGTCGTTGGCTGCATCGTTCTGATGGTTGCCGCCGCTCGCCGAGAGGGATCGCCACGGCTGCTCTGGGGGCCGGCGGTGATCGTCATGTCCACGGCGCCGCTCTTTGGCTTCTTCTATGTCCGGAGCGACCTGCTCGCCGCCCGATACCTGTACTTTGCCGCCGCCGGTTGGGCGCTGCTCGTGGCACAGCTTGCCGGCGCGGTCATCCAGAAGCGTCTGGTGTTCGTCATGGCCGCGGCGAGCGCCGCGGTCGTGCTCTTTTCGTGTCTCCAGATCAACCTACAGCCTTGGCGGGTCGCCGGCGAGCTGGTCGAAGACATGACCGCGGCGCTTCGAGCCGGCGACCCGGTCGACGGCACCGTCCGTGCGTGGCAGGCGCGCACCGAATCGGAAATCGAGCTCAAGGATGGCGTGCCTTCCCAGTATCGAGGTGTCGGGATCTTCATCAACAGCTATCCGGAGTTCGAACGGCGAGTACGGAGCCAGGTGCCTGCGCACGCCAGGCCGTGATGTCAACGGATTTCGACATCCGCGCATATCGGCGCCGGACCAACTGGGTTTACCCGGGAACATCGGCGATGGTCGGTCATCGCTTCGATTGAGTTTCCAACTGAAAAGGAAGCCATTCGATTCGAGCGCTACCTGAAATCCGGCTTGGGCCGCGCGTTCGCGAAGCGCCACGTCGGCTGGTAACGCTCGAGCGCCTCGGCGATCTGCGTAGCAATCGGCATGACCTCGTCGAGCGGCATCGGCCCCTGGCAATGCGATCGGCGAGTGTCGGTCCTTCGACCAGCTCCATCACCAAGGCGCCGCGCTCACCGGATTCCTCGAGACTGGGGCGGCGCTTCCCCTCGAAGGCGCAGCCGTTACCCGGCACCTAAGAACATCGTCGGCGTCGTGTCCTCCTCAGCCTCGCCGCGCTGCCTCGATAGTGGCGATGTCGATCTTCTTCATCGGCATCATCGCCTCGAAGGCACGCTTGGCCTCACCGCCGCCAGCCGCCATCGCGTCGGTCAGCGCGCGCGGGGTGATCTGCCAGGACAGGCCCCAGCGGTCCTTGCACCACCCGCACTGACTTTCCTTGCCGCCATCGCCGACGATCGCGTTCCAGTAGCGGTCCGTCTCCTCCTGATTGTCGGTCGCGATCTGAAAGGAAAAGGCCTCGCTGTGTTTGAACTCCGGGCCGCCGTTGAGACCGAGACAGGGAATGCCCAGAACGGTGAAGTCCACCGTCAGCACGTCGCCCTTCTTGCCGCCCGGGTAGTCGCTGGGCGCCTCGTGGACAGCGGTCACTTTACTATCCGGAAAGGTGGCGGCGTAGAAGCGCGCCGCCTCATGCGCGTCCTTGTTGAACCAGAGGCAGATCGTGTTCTTTGGCTTCATGTCGTGTGCTCCTTGTGCTCAGTCAGGACGAACGCTCCCGAAGCCGCGAAGGTTACCATGCCTGGCTGAAGGCGCGTCGACCGCTGCCAATCGCCGATCGCCCGTTGACAACACGACCTCAAGCCAGCTATACATAGCTGGCTATGCCGAAACATGCGAACGACCGGCTCCAGGGCACGCTCGACCTGTTGATCCTGAAAGCCATTGATCGCGGCGGGCCGCTCCACGGCTACGCCATCGCGCAGCGCATTCACCAGGCGACCGGCGACTCGCTGCGCATCGAGGAAGGCTCGCTCTATCCTGCCCTCGCGCGCATGACGCACGAGAAGTGGCTGCGTGGCAACTGGGGGACGACGGAGACGGGCCGCAAAGCCCGGTTCTACGCGATCACCGCCGCCGGACGCCGTCAGCTCGAGGAAGAAGAGCAGCGCTGGGCCCTCCTCACCGAGGCGGTGCGCAAGGCGCTGCGGTTCGCATAGGAGACCGCGATGTCGCCACTCCGTCGGCTGTGGAACACGATTCGTCGGGCTCGCATCGATGACGACCTGCGACAGGAGCTCGACACGCATCTCGCGCTGATCGAGGAAGAGGAGCGGGCATTGGGCTTGACCCCACGCAACGCGCGTCATCAGGCGAGGTCGAGATTCGGCAGTCCGCTCGCGCACCGTGAGCGGACGACTGATGCTGTGGCCGCGACCTGGCTGGCGGACGTGGGGCAGGATGTGCGCTGTGCCGCACGATCGCTCGCGCGCGCCCCCGGCTTCTGCGCGGTCACCCTGTTGACGCTGGCGTTGGGGATCGGCGCCAACACGGCGCTGTTCTCGATCTTCAGCAGCCTGATCCTGCGCCCGCTGCCCGTGCGCGATCCCGGCAGCCTCGCGCTGCTCACCAACGGGTCATGGTCCTATCCAATCTGGGAAGAGATCAGAGCACGCGAGGGCGAGCTGTTCGCCGGATCGTTCGCCTGGTCCAGCCAGCGCTTCGACCTCTCGCCGGGCGGCCAGACCGACCCCGTCGACGGCGCGTACGTCAGCGGCCGGCTGTTCGACGTGCTCGGCGTCACCGCCATACGGGGCCGGATGATCACGCCCGCCGACGACGGCGCCGCGTCGTCCTCCGGCAGTGCTCAGGACGGTCCGGTCGCCGTCATCAGTCATCGCCTGTGGCGGCAACGATACGCCAGCGCCGAAGATGTCGTCGGCCGCCGGCTGACCGTGCAGCACGTGCCGTTCACCATCGTCGGCGTGATGCCGCCCGGGTTCTTCGGTCCGGACGTCGGCCGGATGACCGACGTGATGCTGCCCTTCTCCGCCGAGCCGCTCATCGAAGGCAAGGAGAGCCGATTAGCCAGCCGAGGCTCGGCGTGGCTGCAGATCATGGTGCGCCAGGGGCCGGGGCGAGGCCTCGAGCAGACGAACGCCGCCCTCCGAGCGGCGCAGCCGCGGATCGTCGAGGGTGCCACGTGGGCTCGGGCCAAGGAGCCGCTCACGCTGGCGCCGGCAGCCACCGGCCGCTCGCCGCTGCGCACGCGCTTCGAGACGCCGCTCTTCGCGATGGTCGTCGCCGTCGGGCTCGTGCTGCTCGTCGCGTGCGCCAACATCGCCAGTCTGCTGCTTGCGCGGGCGCTGGCGCGCCGTCGCGAGCTCAGCGTGCGGCTGGCGCTGGGGAGCTCACGCTGGCGGATCGCACGGCTGCTCTTCATCGAGAGTCTGATCGTGGCCATGACCGGCGCGGCGTTCGGCTTGGTGTTCGCGAAGTGGAGCAGTGCACTGCTCGTGCAGCAGTTGAGCACCTGGCAGAACACCGTGTCGCTGGACCTCACACTCGACTGGCGGGTACTCGGCTTCACGGCGGCTGTTGCGTGTCTCTCGGCGATCACCGCTGGTATGGCCCCGGTTCTCGGGCTGAAGAGCGTCACGCCAGGCGACGCGCTCAACGACGCGGGCCGCGGGATGGCAGGCGACCGACGCTTTGCCGTGCGCAGCACGCTCGTCGTCGCCCAGATTGCGGTGTCACTCGTGCTGGTCGTTGCGGCCGGACTGTTCCTCCGTACCTTTGCGTCGCTCAACCAGCTGCCGCTCGGCTTTGTGCCAGAGCCTCTGCTCGTCGCGGAATTGAACCTCCAGGCCAGCGGTGGTCCGCCCGAGGAGCGCGGTGTGCGCGTGGAGCGTCTGCGAGACGCCGCGGCAGCCGTGACCGGCGTGCGTTCGGCATCCGTTTCCGCGATACGGGTCCTGGCCGGCGTCTCTACCGGTTGGTCCAGCGGCCTGGTCGGCGTCGGCGAAGAGGAGGTATCCCTCAGGCGGCCCGCGGTCTGGTTGAACGCCACGACACCAGGCTGGTTCGAGACGATGGGCATGTCCCTGCGCAGCGGACGGGACTTCCAGGCCGGCGACCGTCTGGGCAGCGGTCCTGTCGTCATCGTCAACGAAACGTTCGTGCGACGGTTTCTGCCGGGCCAGCCGCCGCTCGGGCAACCCGTTCGTATGGGACGCGACACCGCCACGCGCTACGAAATCGTCGGCGTCGTCGGCGATGCCGTCTACACGACGCCGCGCGAGGGCATGCTGGCGACGATGTACTTCCCCGTGGCGCAGCGAGCGCCACAGACCTTCTGGCCGACGGTTCTCCTGACCATCAACGCGGCACCGGGCCAGCGCGCGGCGGTCGAGCGCGAGGTCGCTGCGACCTTGACGCAGACCGATCCGACTGTCGCATTCACGTTCGGGACGTTCGATCAACTCGTCGAGGCGACGGTCACGCAGGAGCGGCTGATTGCGATGCTCTCGGTTTTCTTCGGCGGGCTCGCGCTGCTCCTGGCGGCCGTCGGCCTCTACGGCGTCGTCACCCATGCCGTGCGCGCGCGGCAGATGGAGATCGGGCTGCGCATGGCGCTGGGTGCGGCCCCGTCCAGCATCGTCGGTCTCGTCTTCCGTCGCGTCGGAGTATTGATCGCCGCCGGCCTTGCGTTCGGCCTGGCGGGCAGCCTCTGGGCGGTGCGTTTCGTGGAGGCGCTGTTGTTCCAGCTCGAGGCACGCGACGCGACGACGTTCGCCGGCGCGGCGGCGCTGCTCGTTGCTGTGGGCGTCCTGGCGGCGTGGCTGCCAGCCCGTCGCGCCGCACGGCTCGATCCGGCGACGGTGCTGCGCAGCGAATAGCCAATCGCGCTCTTGACCTCGCTGCGGGAATCGAGCCGATCAGACGCAGGGCGGCGCAATCTCTGCGTGCTACCATCCTCCGCGATCGTGCCTCTTGCGCGTGGCCTCGGCTGCGCGGCGGTCTGCGCGGATGATGGTCCACAACCTCGAAGACATCGATCGTGCGGCTGCGCCGTTCGATCGGTTCACGACGATCCATCGGCTCGGGCCGGATCGCCGTGGTCACGCGTCCGCCGAGCATGCGCGGCACCAGCTGTACGTCGGGCGCGACCGGCAGACCCGCCTGAACCTCCTCGTGAAGCAGGCCACCCGGCCCGGCAACGTCTACCAACACGATTTGACGAACGAGATCGCCACGTTGTCGACGATCAATCGCGAGTTGCCCGACTCGCGCTATTTCCCGGTCATCTACGACCATGGGCACGGTCAGGACGGCCGCGTCTACCTGGTCAGCACGTTCTTCGATGAGCTGCCGCTGGCCACCTCGATCGGCACTGAATGGGTGCCCGGTCGGCTCGTCGCTCATCTCAGGACGGCCCTCGAAGTCGCGAAGGCGGTGGCCGCGCTGCACGGCCTGCAGATCTTCCACGTCGATCTCAACCTCATGAACATCCTGCACCGCGGGGAGAAGGGCCGTCCGATCATCAGGATTGTCGACTTCGAGTCGTCGTACGACGTGACGCGACACTCGAGCGGTGTCTTCTACAGTCCGCCGACGACGACCGGATACTCCGCACCAGAAGTCTCGCAGCAACCACCGGATGCGCGGGCCGATGTCTTCTCGATGGGCGCCGTGCTCTACACGATGCTGGCGGGCTATCACTGGGCGGCCAGCGGCGAGCCGCGCATACGCATCGCGACGGACCGCAACCTCGATCCGGAGCTCCGGGACGTCCTGCTGCGAGCGGTTGCACCAGGTCCGGACGAGCGCCATGCATCCGCCGACGAGTTCGGCACGGCCCTCGCGGCCTATCTCGAACGAATCTGGCCAGGTCGAACGTGGTAGGTCCCGACGCGGTGTGGTCTTGTACGATCGCCCGAGGCCGCAGCTGACCGTCGTGACTCGATACCGTTTCAGTGATTTCACGCTCTCACCGCGGCGCCGGCTGCTGCTACGCGAGGGCCGCGAGGTGCCGCTCATCCCGCGCTATTTCGACCTGCTGGTCCTGCTGGTCGAGCGGCGTCACGAGGCGGTGCATCGCCGCGACATCTTCGATCGCGTCTGGACGGACGTCATCGTCTCCGACAGCGCGCTGAGCCAGGCCATCCGCACGCTCCGCCGCACCCTCGGCGACGATTCGCGCGAGCCGCGCTTCATCCGCACGGTGGCGCGACATGGCTACCGGTTCGTCTTCGCGGATGTCATCGAAGAGCAGGACGACGGCGTGTGGCCGGAGCCGGTGCCGGTGGCGCAATCTGTACTATCAAGTGATGCCTACGAACCGCTGCTGGATCGTCTCACCCGTGCCGGCACCACTGAGGACGACCGCCGCGAGGCGGCCGAGCTGCTGCATGCGCTCGGAACGTCCGATGCGCTGAGCCGCCTCGGGACCCGTCCCGGTCATGCCGGCGCGCGCGCGCTGCTGCGCGACGCGCGTTGGGATGCGCCCGGCGCGGGAGAGGTGCCGGTGCTTGGCGGGCCGGCGCCGGTTGCGGTCGCGCGCGAGCTGCTGCGGCTCCGGCTGCGCCGCGCCGCGCGAATCGCCGCCAGGCGATGGGCGGGCGCCGCGGCGGGCAGTGGTCTGTCAGGACTCGCGGCTGGAGCGCTCGGAGGATTGATCCTCGCCGCCGCCCCGGGAAGCGTCGCCCCGGTTGCGATTGCGCCGGTCCTGGCAGTCATCGGCGGCGTCTGTGGGGCACTGGGCGGCGCCGGAGTGGGAGGTGGACTATCGCTGGCCGAGGCGGGCGCGCGATCGGCCAAGTCGGTCGCCCTCGTCTCTGGCGCGTCGCTCGGCGGCGGCCTGGTCGGCCTTGCCGTCCAGTGGATCGCTCGATGGAGCCTCGAAGCGCTCGTCGGCCTCCGCATCGGCGTCGGCGGGACGCTCGAGGGATTCGTCATCGGCGGAGCCGCGGGGGTCGGGTATGCCATCGCGACGCGCGGAGTCCAGGGCGGTCTGGCGGCGCCTCGAGGCCGCCGGTTGCTGCGTGCCGCCGCAATCACCGCGGCGGTGTGCGGGCTGTCCGGGCTCGCCCTTTCGCTTGCCGGACGGCCGCTCGTCGGCGGCACCATTCATGAGATCGCCCGCGCCGCGGACGGGTCCCGAGCGACGCTCGAGCCATTGGGACGGCTGATCGGGGAACCCGACTTCGGCCGGACTTCCCGGGCGATCATTGCCTTCGGCGAGACCGCGCTGTTCGGACTTGGACTGGCGCTCGGCCTGATGCGCCGCCCGGACAGCGAACCGAACGCTTCCACCGATCGCACGTGATCTCATCGACATCTCACGCAACGCTCACTTGAGCGTGAAGACCCCAACGGGCGGTCCGGGCGATCCTCTCGGACGCAGGCGGCCAATAGGGCGGTGCACGACCTGAGACCCGTTTTTCTGGAGATGCGTTGTGACAACAACCAGCTTGGATTCGCGATGGCGGGACCCCGAACCATCGGAGCCGGTCGGGAACGCGGAGCGAATGGGCTTGGGCCGCGACCGATTCCATGTCGCGATCAATATGGATGGCAACGGCCGCTGGGCTCTCCTGCGCGGTCGGCCCAGGGAGGAGGGTCATATCGCCGGAGCGGCGGCGGTCCGGCGAACGGTCGAGTCCGCGCCGGCGTTGGGAATCACTACCCTGACGCTCTACGCTTTTTCTTCCGACAATTGGCGCCGTCCGCGGGGCGAAGTGGATAACCTGATGCGTCTGCTGCAGAACCACCTGGACTCAGAGGGCGCCACGATGACCGACAACGGTGTGCGCCTGAGCGTGATCGGGCGTCGGGACCGGATCCCGGGTTCCCTCAGACGCAGCATCGAGCACGTCGAGGAGCGTACGTGCGGTGGAACCTCTCTCCACCTCCGGCTCGCGATCGACTATTCGGCCCGCGATGCGCTGTTGGCGGCGGCCTGGCGTGTCGCCAGAGGGACACCGCCGACCCGCCAGGCCTTCGAGCGATCCCTGCATGAGGCCATCAATGCACCGAGCGGTACGCGTGACGTGGATTTGCTCATCCGCACCGGCGGAGAACAGCGATTGAGTGATTTCCTGCTTTGGGAGTCGGCCTACGCCGAGCTCTACTTCACCAAGGTCCTGTGGCCGGACTTCAACAAAGTCGAGCTCGCTTCCGCCGTACAGAATTTTGCCGCTCGCGATCGACGATACGGAGGAATCCTCAGCGGAGAAAGCACCTGATGACCAGACTGAAGCGTCTCGACCAGCTCCGGTTTTCCCTGCTGGATTTCAAGGTCGGGTTCCGCATGCTGGCGCGGTACCCGGGGCTGACGCTGGTCGGCACGGTGGCGATAGCGGTCGCGATCGCGTTGGGCACGATCTATTTCGAGGCGCTCAACAAGTGGAAGAACCCGCGGTTACCGATGCGGGATGCCGACCGTGTGGTGTCGATTCGCAACTGGAACGCGAACGAGTTTCAGCCGGAAGCGCGAGCGCTGCACGATTTCGCGATCTGGCGCGAGCAGGTCAAGACGGTCGACAACCTGGGCGCGGCGATTGTCTTCGTACGGAACCTCGCCACGGAGGACGGCCGGGTGGAGCCGGTGCCGGGAGCGGAGGTCACGGCCAACGCGTTCAGGCTGATCGGGACGGCACCGCTGTTGGGTCGTACGCTCACGGACCAGGACGAACGACCAGCGGAGCCGCCGGTGGTGGTCATCAGTCACACGCTGTGGAAGACGCGCTTCGCGAGTGATCACGGCGTGGTGGGACGAACGGTGAAGCTCGGCACGGCCACAGCAACGATTGTCGGAGTGATGCCCGAAGGCTTCGGCTTTCCCGTGAGCGAGCGCATCTGGCTGCCGCTGCGCGTGGACGGATCGTTGCTCGCGCCGCGCACGGGACCGGCCGTTTCGATCTTTGGCCGCCTCGCGCCGGGCGCATCCATGGCTGAAGCGCAGGCCGAACTGGCCACAATCGGGGCGCGCGTTGCGTCCATCAATCCGGAGACCCACCAGCATCTCAAACCGCGAGTCATTGCCTACGCCAAGCCGCTCCTCGAAGGCGGCGAGGCGCTCTTTGTCAGGACCATCCTGAACGTGGTGAACGGCCTTTTCCTGATGCTGCTGGCCGTTGTCTGCACGAACGTCGCCACGCTCGTGTTCGCACGGACTGCTACACGTGGATGGGAGATCGCGGTTCGAAACGCGCTAGGCGCCAGCCGTGGCCGCATCATTTCGCAGCTGTTCATCGAGGCTCTGCTGCTGACCGCCGTCGCAGCGATGCTCGGGCTGCTCGTCGCGAGGTTCTCGCTGCGCTGGGGGTTGACCCTGTTTGCCGGCAATGATGCGCTGCCGTTCTGGATCGACGACAGCCTGTCGTGGCGAACTGTGCTGTACGCGACGCTGCTCGCGCTCGTCGGCGCCGCGATCGTCGGGATTCTGCCAGCGCTGCGGATCACGAAGATCAATGTGCAGAACGCGCTGCGCAGCGAGAGCGCGGCGGGCTCGGGGCTCCGATTCGGCGCGTTCTGGACCACGGTGATCGTCGTGCAGGTCGCGATCACCGTCGCATTTCTGCCGCTCGCCGCCGGTGGTGTCTTCGAGTCCAACCGGTTCCGGCAGAGAGCGGAAGGTATCGGCGCAGAGCGGTACCTGACCGCAGGCGTTGATATGGACCACGAAGAGCACGGGACAGATTCGGCTGCATTTGCCCGGCGGGCGCGCCTCAGCGTCGATGAGCTGGAACGACGGCTCAGCGCCGAGCCGGGTGTCGAGCACGTCACATTTGCCGACCGGCTTCCCGTGATGGACCAGTTCAAGTATCGGATCGAGGTCGATTCGACGACCGGCGCTCCCGAGACCGGCCTGCGCACCAGCACGCTGGTCCACGTTTCGCGTGGCTTCTTTGCCGCCTTCGGCACGTCCGTGGTTGCCGGTCGCGACTTCGGGCCACTCGACTACGAAACCGGTCGCGTGATGATGGTGAACGAATCGTTTGCGCGCCACGTGCTCGTTGACCGCAACCCGGTCGGTCGACGCGTCCGCATCGTGAGCGGTGAGGACAGCAGCGTGACCGGCGAGGCATGGTACGAGGTCGTCGGCATGGTCAAGGACTTCGGCTGGCAGCTGCCGGTGCCGCACGAACAATCGGCGATGTATCGCCCGCGTCTGCCGACGCCGGGCGAGGATGTCAGCCTCGCCGTCCGCGCGCGCGATCCGGACGGGTTTGCCATGCGCCTGCGGAAGATTGCCGCCGACGTCGATCCCACGATCCGGTTGACCGATGTTCAGCCGCTCGCTCAGGTGGGTGGCGGCGAGGCCACGATGAACTGGGCGTTGACGGCAGTGGCCTGGCTCATCTCGTTCATCGTCCTGCTGCTGTCGGCGACCGGCATCCATGCGCTGATGTCGTTCACCGTCGCGCGACGGACGCGAGAGATCGGCATTCGCGCCGCACTCGGCGCGAGCCCGGGACGCATCGTGGCCGGCATTTTCTCGCGCGCGCTCCTGCAGATCAGCGCGGGCGTACTCGCCGGTAGTGGACTGGCGGCACTGGTGGGCCTTGGATCAATGCGCGAGGTCCTGCTGTTGCTTGCCGCCGACGCCATCATGCTGGTCGTCGGACTGACGGCATGTGCGGTGCCACTGCAACGCGCGCTGAGGATCGATCCAACGGAAGCGCTCAGGGCTGAGGGCTGAGGGCTATGCGGCCCTTCCTCGTCTGTTTCCACGATGCCACTCCGGCCTACGCCCGTGAGACTCGGATGATGATCCGCGACCTTGCGCCTTTTCTCGGGCGTCGCCTCTCTTTGGGAGTGGTCCCCAACTGGCACGGCGAGTGGGCACTGGCGGCGCATCCTGACTACTGCCGGTTGATCCGGGAGAGCTCCGACGAGCTTCTCCTCCACGGCTACTTCCATCAACGTCAGCGAGGTTGGGGACCGGTCACGTTGATCGCCGAGAGCAGCGACGAGATGAACGGGCTGGATCGCGAGGAAACTCGACGCACCCTCGAGCGCGGACAGTGTGTCTTCACCGAGGTGTTCGGGGAGCCGGCTCGAACCTTCCTCCCGCCGGCCTGGCAACTTGGACGGGTGCGTTTGGACAGAGACGATGCCTTGCAGCACGTCCTCGGCTTTTTCTCCCTCGAATCACGCGCGGGCAGAAGGGTTCCCCTGGCGACCTGGAGCTGGGACTGGGGTCGCTGGGACCGACTCGGGCATCTCGGCCATGGGAGCGGGTGGCTGCTTCACTCCTTGAATCGTGGAGTCCCGACCGTCGCGATCCACCCGAGAGATCTGCAGCGCGGATTCTGGCCGAAGATCCTCCGACTCACCGAACGGCTCCTCGAGTCTGGTTTCGAACCGAGCACGCCAACAGGGTTGCTCGATGTGATTAATGACGCGAGTGATGTTGAAGTCGATACTTGACGCCGTCATGGAACGGCGAGCCAGTCAGCTGATGGGGCAGGTGGGTGCATGGCTGCCGACCAAGGGCCCCGTGCTGGATCTCGGATCGGGGACGGGGCACTTCTCCGCCCGGCTGGAACGAGATTCCGGACTCGAGGTGGTCACAGCCGACGTCGGCGACCTGCATGTCGTGGGACGGCCGCCGGTTCTGATCGCCGACGGGGTTCTTCCGTTCGAAGAGGGAACGTTCTCGGCCACGCTGCTCTTGTTCATGCTTTCCTACCCGAACGATCCCGCTGGTGTCCTGTCAGAAGCGGCTCGCGTCACCAGGGGACCCATCATCCTGGTCCAATCACTTCATTCGGACCGCCTTGGCTACACGTGGCTTCGCCTCCGGGAGTTTCTGTGGACAATCGTGGGATTCCACGTTTCGAAGGTTCTCGGCTACGTCCCTCCGGATGCGCCGTTCACGATGCATGCGCTGCGCTTCTATACCGCCCACGATCTTCAGCGCGACGTGATGGCGGCGGGGCTGCGAGTCCGGTCGCGGCGCGAGCGGCCCGTGTGGCGGAGCCGCTCATTGGTGGTCGCCGGGTGGATCCTGGACCGCGATGAGTGAGACGCGTCTCTCTTTCGTGATTCCCGCGCGAAACGAGGAGGCGCTGATCGGCGAGACCCTGGAAGCCATCCTCGCGAGTGTGGCTCGAGCGACGGGGGGCCCGCGTGACGATCTCTGGCTCCCCGATACCGCGTTCGAGGTCATCGTGGCGGACGATGCGAGCGAAGACGCCACAGCGGCCAATGTGGGCATCTTCGGCGATGACGTCGGGGTGCGATTGGTCAGTTGCGCCGGCGGGACCGGCGCCGCGGCGCGCAACGCCGGGGCCGCGGCCAGCTCGGGGCAGGTGCTTTGTTTCGTCGACGCGGACACCATCGTTCCGGAGAACGCCGTCGACCGCATCCTGAAACTCCACGAGGACGAGCGCAAGTGCCTGGTGCTCTTTCGTCTCGTCTCGCGCGAGCCCGGGATCCGAGCCTGGCTCTGGTGGAGCTTCTGGGGCCTGGCGCGACACGTCCCGCTGGCAAGAGCCAAGTCGATGCCGGCGTTCATGAGCTGTGACCGGGCGCACTTCGAGCGCTACGGTCCCTTCGACGAGTCCTGGGCGATCGCCGAAGAGTGGCCGCTGACCGTGCCGGCCTACCGGCACCACCGTGAGCGCTTCCTCTACGATCGAAGCCTCACCGCGCGCACCTCCAGCCGGCGCATGGAGCTCCAGTCATTCGGTTACCTTCGAACATTCCTGAAGTGGGTCTCGGTGGTTCTCTTCCCCTGGGCGCGCACGTCGCTCACCGATCGGATTCGACACCAAACAGGCCATCGCTGATGCGGGAGCTGGCGGAGCGTGGTTACTTTGGCCTGTGCCTGGCTCTGGGGCGGCTGCTCCGCTCCGCGACCTACTCGAAGGCTTACATCGTCAGCCAGGCCGGCGACCCTTCGACAAGCTCAGGGTCGTCTCAGGTACGAAAGTACCGCCGCTTCTATGCGCCGCTTCTGGTCTGGATGGGCGGTCCGCTGCTCAGCATCCTAGATACCGGTGTGCGGGTTCTCCCCCAGCGGGACTGGGAGGAACGCGAGCGCCGCGTCTACCGCAGCCTCCGCGGTGCGTCGATTCGGATCGATGCCGACGGCACGCTCGTCCTGCCGTGCCTCGCTGGAAAAACGCTCGCGACCTTGCTGGAGGATCCGGCGCTGGAGGAGTCGGTCAGGAAGACGGCCATCGAACGGGCGGTCGTCGCCCTCGCCGAGTTCCATCACCTGGGATTTACCCACGGGGATGCGATGGCCGAGAACGTGCTGATCGAGTCTGGAGCCGCCCATTGGTTCGACTTCGAAACCATTCATGACGCGAGTCGTCCGATGGCCTGGCGACGCGCCGACGATCTGCGTGCACTGGTCGTCACGTGCCTGGTCCGCACGGCCCCCGAGAGGATAGCCGAGACGCTCCACCTCATTCTGGACGTCTACGAGGACGAAGAAGTCACCCGTCTTCTGGCCACGAGCTTCACATCGGTATGGCGACGCCCGCTCACCTTCCATCTCGCGCAGGCGGGGTTGTCGTTTCAGCGTTTCAAAGAGATCGCCCGGTTGCTGAATCAGCGACCGCGAGGGTAGATTTCAGCGTGCGCTCGCGAACTGAAATCACCTCGCGCCCCGGTCGGATGATTCCCATCTGCCTGATTTCCGCGCTGACCGTCGTCTCCGCGCAGGGCCCGGGGACGCGCCCGCAGACCGGCGGACCCCCCGACCTCCAGGGCACCTACGACGTCGCCACGCTCACGCCTCTCGAACGGCCGGCCGGACAACCGCTCGAGATGAGCGACGAGCAAGCCAGAAGGGCGGCGCAGCAGGTGATCGATCTCGTCGCCTTGGCGAACCGGCCGAGCAGCCCCACTCGAGCGGCCCCGCCGCTCGGCGGCGACGGTTCTCAGGGCAACTCAGGCAACGTCGGCGGATACAACGTGTATTGGATCGGAGGACTGCCGTCGCGCGTGACCGTTCTCGACGGCCGGCCGCGTAGCTCCCTGATCATCGATCCAGCGGACGGTCGCCTGCCGCCGACAACGCGGCCCGCCGTGCCCGCTTCCGCGGTGCCGCCTCAGACCCCCGGTGTCGAGCCGCCCGATGCCGCCGACGGCCCCGAGAGCCGGAGCCTCGCCGAGCGATGTCTGCTCGTGGGATCGACGTCGAGCACGCCGATTCTTCCCTTCCTCTACAACAACGTGCATCAGATCATCCAGACGCCGGACTACGTCGTGATCCACAACGAAATGGTGCACGATGCGCGGATCATCCGCATCGGTGGACGGCATCGGCCGTCCGCGATGCGAACGTGGCTCGGCGATTCGGTCGGGCGCTGGGAGGGCGACACGCTCGTGGTCGATACCATCAACTTCCGGCCGCAGAATGGATTCCTCGGCGCGAGCGAAAACCTTCACGTCGTCGAGCGGTTTTCACGAGTCGACGCGCGCACGCTCCGCTATCAGTTCACGATTGAGGATCCCCGGACCTGGGCGCGCCCGTGGACCGCGGAGTACGCGTGGCCGGCCACCGACGAGCGGATCTTCGAGTACGCCTGCCACGAGAACAACTACGCGCTGGGGACCATCCTTCGCGGGGCACGGCTGTTAGAGGCCGAGCGCGCCGGGTCGGCGCCGCGACCGTAGCTCACCAGTTTTCCTACAATCCTCAAATCCTGAAATCCTCAAATCCTGAAATCTCGGAGAAGCCCCCTGAGCGGTGCATACTGGAGCAGTACCCGTCATGCTCAACGCGACCCTTTCGCGCGGCGCTCCGTGGCGGACGCGCACCCGACGCCGTCGCTCGGGGGCGGCCTGGCGTCTGGCCGGACGCGCGCTCCGCGCCTTGCGCGTCGCCCCAGTGGCCATTCAGATCGTCGTCGGGATGGTCCTTCTGGTGGCGGTCTGGGCGGGCGTGAACTGGGTGGTGCAGGTGGCCCGCAAGCCGACTGAAGTATTTTTTCCGGTCAGCGGCTCTTTCTTTAAAGTTCCAGCGCAGACCTGGCAGGAATACGGCCCGCTCTTCGACAGGCACTCCACGGCGGTCATCACGCCGGAGCTGCTGGCCGCACTGGCCCAGGTGGAGGGCAGCGGCAACCCGGTGGCCCGGACCTATTGGCGCTGGCGCTTCAGTTGGAACCCATTCGAGGTGTACCGGCCGGCCTCGAGCGCCGTCGGCATGTTTCAGATCACCGACGGCACCTTCGCGGAAGCCAGACGCTACTGCATCCATGACCACATCGTGGTCGAGGACGGTCCCTGGCACGCCCCGCGATCGTGCTGGTTCAATGCGCTCTACACGCGCGTGGTACCGGGGCACGCGGTCGAAATGACCGCGGCGCTCTTGGATCGCACGGTCGCGCGCACCCTCGAGCGCAACCGCATCGCCACCGCCTCGCCGCAGCAGCGGCAGGACCTCGCGGCGGTCATCCATCTGTGCGGGAGCGGGGCCGGCAACGCCTACGCGCGCCGCGGATTCCGATTCAGACGCGGCCAGCGATGCGGTGACCACGACGCCCGCCGCTACGTGGCAGAGGTCAACGCGCTGAAGCGTCAGTTCGCGCGGCTCGCCGCGGCCGACTGATTGCTGGCCGGCTTTCGGGAGCGTGCGAATGCAGCAAAAAGTTCGACAACGCGTTGGCGCACTGATGCTCACCGCGGGCGTGGGATTGATGGCGGAGGTATCCGCTCAATACTCAGGTTGGCTGATCCCCGAGGGCGCCAAGACCGAGAAGAGTCCGGTCACGTCTCCGGCCGACGCGGCGAGGAGAGGCCAGGTCCTCTTTCTCTCGAACTGCGCCAGGTGCCATGGCCCGGAAGGAAAAGGCAACGGCCCGGACTCGGATCACGCGGCCGATCTCACCGACGATCTTCGGATTGAGCTCAACCCGGAAGGCGTCCTGTTCTACAAAGTGTGGAACGGTCATGCGATTCAGCTGCGCACCCAGATCGACGACATGCCGGCGTTTCAGGGCAAGCTCACCAGGGACCAGGTCTGGGACATCGTCGAACATCTGAAGGTCCTTCGAACGCCAGTCAGGTAGCCCGAACGCTTACCGCCGCGTACACGAGTGCACCGTCAATGATCCGCGCTGAAGACAGACACAGCAACGCAGAGGCGAGGGGTTCGCTATCGTCTCGCGTCGGGAACGGGCAGACCACGACCCGTTTCGAGGTACATGGCGAATGTGCCCAGCCAATGGCCGCCTTCGTAGTGCTCGCCCATGACGCCTGTCATTCCAGCGGTGCTGTGAATTCGGGCGGCGGCCAGAAGCGCAGCGCCGCGTGGATCGGACGCCGGGAGGCTTCGCGCGACACCCTGGAGCATCCACGCCCTCGAGAGGTTCAGTCCGTAGAGATGCCCAAGCTTGGGATCGCTGGGGTCGGTCACAACGCCGGGCGCGAGCCAGTCGCCTCGACCGTCAGTCGGTAGCGACGGCAGGAAGTCGCACAGCCAGCGCGTGAACTCCGCCTCCGGCAGCACGCGCCGCATCAGGTCGGCCTCCGCCACGCATGGTGACAGGAAGTCTTCGCCCGACGGCTCGTAGGCAATCGGGCACGCGCGATCGTTCAGGTAGAAATCGCGCGACCGGGACAACAGCAGCGACTCCATTTTCTTCTCGCTCGTCGCGCGTGCCCAGTCGAGCATCAATCCGAACGAGAAGGCCGTCTGCGAGTGCTCGCCAACCCGAATCGGCGCCGTCAGCTTCGGCAGCCAGTCGGCGATCCGCGAGATCGCTGCACTGGTCAACGGCTGGAGCGTCTCTGCCCATTTCCGAACTTCCCCGTCAGCCGGCCGCTCGGCGGCCCATTCGCGCAGCTCGGTATGGAGTTGCAGCAGCCACGCCAGCCCGTACGGTCGCTCGAAGGACACGCGGCCCGCTCCATTCAGGTAGCGCACCTCAGCTGCGATATTCGCGGCGGTGATGCTTTTGTCGAGTGCCGCTCGCGCGCGTGCGGCAAACGGCGCGTCTCCGTGGAGGCGCGCGACGCGCGTCAGCAGCCAGTGGCCGTGCACGGACGAATGCCAGTCGTAGCAGCCGTAGAACGCAGGCGTCAGCTCGCGCGGCGCCTTCACGTCGGCGTCGCCGTTCAGCACATGAGCGATCTTGTTGGGATACTCCTTGTGAACGCAGGCGAGCGCCAGCTCCGCGGATCGACTTAACCAGAGTGCAGTGGCCGCAGAGGCCGGCTGTGCGGGACTGACAAGGAGAAGGAGAGCGAGCGGCAGGATCATGCCGCGATGATAGGCCATCGCCGTGAAAAGCGCTGGCTCGGCCTCGCTACCTTGCGATCGCCGAGCGGCAGCGCCGAAGCGTGAGTCCGAGCGCCGGCGCGCCTCATTGCGACGGCGCGCGTCCTTCATGCACGCTGGTCGGTGAGCAGCCGATCCAGGAGCTGATAGCTTTGCTCCATGCCGTCGGTCATGCCGGTCGCCATCGCTGCCTCGCGCGTTTCCTTCGACCCGAAATCGATCAGCGACGTCACGGTCGTCACGCCGCCGTCTTCCGTGAAGGTCACCGTGACGAGCGCGTCGTTGCCCGGGTAGCCGCCACCGATCGTGCCCGGATCGTAGGCTTCGGTATGCACGATCTTCGATGGGGGCTGCACTTCCCGGAACGTCCCCGAGAAGCCGAACTCGCTCTCGTCCTGATCGCTGCGCCAGCGCCACCGGAAGCGGCCGCCCACGCGCACGTCCATCTCGCACACCGGCATCGACCAGCCGGGCGGCCCGAGCATCCAGCGCCGGAGCAGCTCCGGTTCGGTGTACGCCCGATACACGAGCGCCCGCGGCGCTCTGAAGGATCGCATGACCTTCACCTCGCGATCGCTTGGCAGTGTGACCTGAGCTTTATCAATCGTCATCGGCATTGTTCTTCCTCCTTCTGTTCTCTATCGTCTGGCCCGGCGGGGTCGGCGCTTCGGCTGCGGAGCCCTGCGCTGCATCTCATGCAGAAGTTCATCGAGGCGTTGGAAGTTGGCCTCCCAGATTTCCCGGTACTGCTCGAGCCAGGCGCTCGCCTCGGCGAGCGGCTGGCTTTCGAGCCGGCGGGGCCGTCGCTGCGCTTCCTGTCCGACGCTGATCAGCCCGGCCCGCTCGAGGATTTTCAGGTGCTTGGAAATCGCGGGCTGGCTGATGGCGAACGGTGCCGCGAGTTCCGTGACCGCTGCCTCCCCAAGGATGAGGCGCGCCAGGATTGCACGCCGGGTCGGGTCGGCGAGTGCAAGAAACGTCGCGTCGAGACGATCGGCTGGGCTCGGTTTCATAGCCATCTGGTTAGATAACTATAAGGTTATGTATGCGAGCCGGGTCTGTCAAGCGCTGCGACGAAACCCCCGTTCGGCGGACATTGGGTGTAGGATGCAGGGCGCTGGGAGCCGTATCAATTCAGGAGAGCACACTATGCACCGAACGATGATTGTTGGAGCGAGCCTGGCCCTCGCGCTGGGCCTCGCGGTATCGACCGCAGCCCAATCGAAAGGTCAGCCCAAGTCGGCGGCAGGCGCACCCGAGGCTGTCATTTACGACGCCGCTTCAGCGATGGCCTTTCTGACGACGACTTCGGGCGAATGGCATCCCGGAACTGGCGGGCAGCACCAACACGGCGGCGCCGCCGCTCCGGTCGGCAGCCCGGCGAACATCGTGAGCGTCAAGACGAAGGCCCTCGGAAGTGCCGTCGTCCACACCTACCGGGCGGGCACGCCTGGAGAGATGGAAACGGTCTTCCACATGGACGGCGACCAGTTGCTGCTGACGCACTACTGCGCGCTGCAGAACGCGCCGGTCTTGAAGTTCGTGAAGAGCGATAAGCCGGGCGAGCTGAAGTTCGTGTTTCACGGCGGGACCAACTTTGATGCGAAGGTGGACGCGCATCTGCACGAGAGCACGTTCCAGGTCATGGACAAGGACACCATCGAACAGCGCTCGACCGTGTTCGCGAACGGTGTGGCCAACCCGGAGCTCAAGGCCGTCCTCCATCGCCGGCCGGCCGTCAACTAGTTTTCAGTGGAGCGTGCGGCAACCGAATCGCCCGGTTGCCGCATGACGTCCTGCTCACGTACGCCCTCCCAAAGCGCGTCAACGGCTGAAATCGTCGAGGTCGCGGCTATACTGACGCCTCATCCCGGAATCGCGGCCTGGAGGTTGTTATGACGCGCCTGCCTGCAGCGCGATCGCTGACGGTCGTCGTGCTGCTGCTCGTCGTCGCCGCCACTTCAGCACAGCAAGGCTCCCCACCGGTCATTTCCCCCTGCTCCGGGGGGGCTCTCGATCCAAGTTGCAACCAGCTGGGTACAGCGCCGCTTCCCCTGCCCGCGACACCAATCGTGTTGGAGACGGCGGAACAGAAGAAGATCCGCGTGGTCGTCCTGACGAAGGAGCTTGTCCACCCATGGAGTCTCGCGTTTCTTCCGGACGGCGCGATCCTGGTCACCGAGCGGCCCGGGCGGCTGCGGATCATCCGTAACGGCGTCCTCGACGCTCGGCCGATCGTCGGCGTCCCCCCGGTGCACGCGGCCGGCCTCTTCGGCTTGATGGACGTCGCCCTGCATCCGCGCTTCGAGGAAAACCGCCTCCTGTACCTCACGTACTCGAAGCCGATGGGGAACAACCGCTCGACGCCGACACTCGCACGCGGACGCTTCGACGGGTCCGCTCTGCACGATGTCAAAGAGATCTTCGTGGCTCAGCCGAACGCCGGCGGCACCACACGGATCGCGTTCGGCCGCGACGGCATGCTCTACATGACGATCCAAGGCGCCACCGGCAATCGCGCCCAGGATCCCAACGACGTCGCCGGCAAGATCCTGCGGCTGCGCGACGACGGCAGCGTGCCGCCCGACAACCCGTTCGTCGGGCGCCCCGACCATCGTCCCGAAGTGTTCACGCTCGGTCATCGGAGCAACGTCGGCATTGCCGTGCATCCAGAAACGGGTGCGGTCTGGACCACCGAAAACGGCCCGAACGGCGGCGACGAGATCAACGTGCTCGTGGCGGGACGGAACTACGGCTGGCCGGCCGTCAGCTATGGCCGCACCTATCAGGGCCCGTGGGTGACGCAGGTGCCGTGGCGCGCGTCGATGGAACAGCCGCTGATTTTCTGGGTGCCCTCGATCGCCGCCTCCGGAATTGCGTTCTACACCGGCGACCGCTTCCCGTCGTGGAAGGGCAACGTGTTCGTCGGCGGCATGCGAACCGGCGAAATTCCCCGCACCGGCCGCGTCGAGCGCATCGTTTTCAATGCGCGCGGCGAGGAAATGCGACGCGAATCGCTGCTGACCGAGCTCAAGAAACGGTTTCGCGACGTGCGGCAGGGGCCCGACGGCCTTCTCTACGTGCTGGCCGAAGACGAGATGATTGCCGACACCGGCGAAGGAGCGGTTCTGCGCATCGAGCCGGCGCCGTGACCGCTGAGTGGGGAAGACAAATGTCGACGCTATCTGTGCACACAGGGAGACCGTCATGAAGGCGCGCCGGGTTGCCACGCTCATCGGAGTCGTCCTGCTCGTCGCGGTGCCGTTGGCGCAGCAACGAGGGTCCGTGCCAGTGGAGAACGAGACCGCCGAACGGCTGAACCCTGGACCGGCCGGGGCGATGGGAGTGGATCGGGTTCCGCTGCCGAACGAGCCTCAGGTGTTCGACACGGCCGAACATCAGAAGATTCGCGTGGTCGTCGTCGCGAAAGGATTCGCGCATCCGTGGAGCCTGGCGTTCCTGCCGGATGGCGATGTGCTGGTGACCGAACGCGACGGCCGTCTTCGCATCGTCCGGCAGGGCAGGCTCGATCATCAGCCGATTGCCGGGGTTCCGCCCGTCCAGGTCATCAGCCTGTGGGGCCTGATGGATGTCGCAGTCCATCCGAAGTTCACTGAGAACAAGCTCGTATATCTCAGCTACATGAAACCCCTCGCCAGCAAGCGGGTGACGCTCGCGATCGCCAGAGGACGATTCGACGGCACGGCGCTGACCGACGTCACCGAGATCTTCGTCGCCTCGCCGCCATCGGCCGCCTCGTCGCGGCTGGCATTCGGCCTGGACGGACTGCTCTACGTGACGACGACGGCCGACGACATGCGAGCGCAGGATCCGAACGAATACGGCGGCAAGATTCTGCGGCTGCGCGAAGACGGCTCGGTTCCGCCCGACAATCCTTTCGTCAAGCGAGCCGGCTATCGGCCGGAGATCTACTCGCTGGGGCATCGAAGCCAGGTGGGCCTCGCGGTGCACCCCGAAACCGGCGCGATCTGGTCGACCGAGCACGGCCGCCAGGGCGGCGACGAGGTCAACGTGATCCTGCCGGGGCGCAACTACGGATGGCCGGTGGTGAGCTACGGCCGCGACTACAGCGGAGCGCCGACGTCGGCGAAGCCGTGGCAGGATGGCTTCGAACAACCGCTGATCCTCTGGGTTCCGTCGATCGCCATCACGGGCATCGCGTTCTCCACGAGCGATCGGTTCCCCGCCTGGAAAGGCAACGTCTTCGTCGGCGGTCTTCAGAGAGGCCGGATCTCGCGAACCGGACGGCTCGATCGCATTGTCTTCAACAGCCGGGGCGAAGAGATTCGCCGCGAATCGCTCCTGACCGAGCTCAAGAAACGCGTGCGAGACGTGCGCCAGGGACCGGACGGCCTGCTGTACGTTCTGGTGGAGGACGACGCGAGCGGTCCGGAAGGCGGCGAGACGGCGCTCTTGCGGATCGAACCCGCTTCGTAGCGTGGAATCGTTAATGTAACCTCCGGCGCGAGGAGCCGGTCAGCCGTGGCCGATGACGGCGACAAAATCGATCGACGACGTTTCCTGAGCGACGCCGGCCTTGGTGCGGCCGGGTTCGTCGTTCGGCCAGACGCAGGCGTGTCCTCCCCAACCCATTCTCACGATGACGAGCAGCAGACTGTACCGTCCGATATCGCGCTGCGCGTGAAGGCGCTCGAATCACTGCTGATCGAAAAGGGCATGGTCGAGCCCGCCGCGCTCGATGAGATCGTCC
The DNA here is from genome assembly GCA_963728825.1 of uncultured Acidobacteriota bacterium. Taxonomy (GTDB): domain Bacteria; phylum Acidobacteriota; class Vicinamibacteria; order Vicinamibacterales; family CAVVIG01; genus CAVREM01. Next base: position 601,548 of record CAVSLA010000001.1, on the reverse strand, counting down.
AGACCTACGAGCACCGCGTTGGTCCGCGGAACGGCGCACGAGTGGTCGCGCGCGCCTGGACCGATCCCGACTATCGCCGCCGTCTGATGACCGACGCGACGGCTGCCATCGCCGAACTGGGATACAGCGGCGCCCAGGGCGAGCACATGGTCGTCGTCGAGAACACCCCGAAGGTGCACAACCTCGTGGTGTGCACGTTGTGCTCCTGCTACCCGTGGCCGACGCTCGGACTGCCACCGGCGTGGTACAAGTCCTCCGGCTATCGTTCGCGGGCCGTGATCGATCCGCGCGGAGTGCTGCGCGAGTTCGGGGTGGAGCTCGGCGAGGATGTCGAACTGCGCGTGTGGGACAGCACCGCGGAGCTTCGCTACCTCGTGCTCCCGCAGCGTCCACCGGGAACCGATGGGATGTCGGCGGACGCGCTCGCTGAACTCGTCACGCGCGATTCGATGATCGGAACCGGCCTCGTCCAACCGCCAGGAGGACGACGATGAACGGTGTCCACGACATGGGAGGTAATCACGGGATGGGGCCGATCGGGCACGATCCCGATCAGCCGGTCTTTCGTGAAGCGTGGGAGGGTCGCGTCTGGGCGCTGTTCCGCGCCACCGGTCCCTACGGCCGCGGCATCTGGAGGAATTTCCGGTTCGAGCTCGAACAGATTCCCGCGTCCGAGTACCTGCGGATGCCGTATTACGAGCGGTGGTTCACGGTGCTCGTGAACCGGCTCGTTCGCAGCGGCTACATCACGAGAGAAGAACTGGCAAGCGGCCAGGCCGACCCGTCTGCGCCGAAGCCAACCGTCCCGCCCGCTCCGCCGCCGATTCCCGGCGCCGTTCGCGGTGCCTCTCGACTGGATCTGCCGGTTCGCCCGCGATATCGCGCAGGCCAAGGGGTCCGGGCGCGCAACATCCATCCCGAAGGTCATACGAGGTTGCCGCGGTACGTGCGCGGCAAGCGCGGGGTCGTCACGAAGGATCACGGGGTGTGGGCGCTGCAGGACACCGACGCTGCCGGCGCGCCAGTGGGTGGCCCACAGCACGTCTACACGGTCCGGTTCTCGTCGCGGGAGCTCTGGGGGACCGCTGCTTCTCCGCGTGATTCGGTCTACGTCGACATGTGGGAAGACTACCTTGAGCGGGCCTGACGCGCTCGCTACCGGCGCGCGTCTCGACACGCTGCCGTCGCTCCCGCACGATGCCGGGGAGCCGGTGTTCGCGGAGCCCTGGCAGGCGCAGGCCTTCGCGCTCGCCGTCCGTCTCTCGGGCGACGGCCACTTCACGTGGAAGGAATGGGCGGCCGCCCTTGCCGAGGAACTCGCTGCCGCCTGCGACCGCGGTGAGCCGGACGAGGGTTCGCGTTACTACCACCACTGGGTCGCCGCGCTCGAACGGCTGGTGACCGAACGCGGCTTGGCTGGCGCCGCGGCGCTTGGCGCGCGGAAGGACGCCTGGGCCGAGGCCTACCGGAACACGCCGCATGGGCAGCCGGTGGAGCTGAAGCAGACCGACTTCCAGCGCGGGTTCCGCGCGTCGGTGGTGCGGGCCGATGGCCGTGAAGTCCAGATTGTGCAGCGTCGGGCGCACCTGTCCTACTGCCACGACAGCTGCTGTTGCGGAGATGTCGAGCGCGGCTACGCGCCGGTTCCCGTCGAAACGTTCAAGCAGGAATGGCTGCGGCGGCGCCTGAAGAAGACCGTGCACCTGACCAAAGGCGGCTGCCTCGGCCCGTGTGCGCTCGCGAACGTCGCGAGCCTGGTGTTCGACGGTCATTCGGTGTGGTTCCACTCGGTGAACACACCCGAAATCGTGACGAGGATTTTCGACTACATCGATTCGATGTTTGCCGCCGGCCGCTACCTGCCACCGCCGCCAGCGCTGACGCCCTACGTGTTCAGTTTTTACGATTGGGAGCACCGGACACCCGACCTGCATCGGTCTGACTAGCATCAATTCAGCAAATTGATTCTCCAGACGGGCGTCTGGTATCGTCAGGCCATTCTTCGCACGAGCCTCGGCAACCGGTCGGGCAGGCAGGGATGGTGAGCCGCGTCACCTGGCCGCGAATCGCCATCACGCTGATCGCTGCCGGGTCGACGTATTTTCTGCGCGACCTGCTGGCCAGCGTCGGCCTGGGGGGGCTGACGTATCTGCTGCCGGTGCTCTTCGCCGGCTACGCGTTCGGGGCGGTCCTCGCCACCGTGGCGGCTGCGCTCTCGCTGCTCGTCGCTCATCTGATTATCTGGCGCGAAGCACCAGCCACGCTCGTCCTGTCGAGAGCGTACTTCGGCGGAATCTCCTACTACGTGTTGTTCGCCGGGCTGATCATTCTCTATGCCTACCGACACGAACGCGTGCTGAAGCAGCTCGATGAGAGCCTGGCCCGCGAGAAGGCGGCACGCCAGGACGCCGAGCAGGCGAATCGGCACAAGGATCAGTTTCTCGCGACGCTGTCCCACGAACTGCGCACGCCCATCAACGTCATCCTCGGCTACCTGCAGATCCTCCTGGCGGAGCGCACCAAGAATCCCCGCCGCGCGCTGGAGATCGCCCATCGGAACGCCGAGCAGCAAGCCCGTCTCATCGAAGATGTCCTGGATGTGTCACGGATCACGACCGGCATGGTGCAGCTGACTCGAGAAGAAGTGCGGCCGGACGCGTTGCTGCGGGAGGCCGTCGAGTCGCTGCAGCCGGCCATCGCCGAGAAGGGCCTGCATCTGGTGATCGACGAGGCCGACGAGCCGGCCACGATCCTTGCCGATCCCCATCGGCTCCGCCAGGTCTTCTGGAATCTGCTGTCGAATGCCGTGAAGTTCACGCCCGATGGCGGCCACATCTTCGCCCGATCGGCCATCAGCACCGGCCACGTCGAGATCAGCGTCCGGGATACGGGACGGGGGATCTCGAAGGAATTCATGCCGCATGTCTTCGAGATGTTCCGTCAGGCCGATTCCTCGCCGACCAGGGACGCCTCGGGGATGGGACTCGGTCTCCATCTCGTCAAACGCTTCGTCGAACTGCATGAGGGCAGCGTGTCCGCGCAGAGCCCAGGCGAGGGACAGGGCGCGACGTTCGTGTGCCGGTTTCCGATTCACCGCCGTTCGCACGGGGTTGAAGCCGGTCAACCCGTGTCCCTCTAGTCCTATTTGACGCTCTAATACAAAAGGTGATATTCCATTGGCATGCCTAATAGACGGCCGGCCACCGCGGACGTGCTGCGACCGCTTCGCGAATGGGTTCATCGCGTCCTCGGCACCGTCTACCCACGGCGACGCGACCGCGAGCTCGAGGAGGAGCTGCGCTCGCATCTGGAACTGGCCAGGGACGCTGCGGAGCGTCGCGGTCAGACGCTGGAAGGTGCGCGCAGTGCTCGAATTCGAGCCGGCGGCGTGTCTCAAGCCATGGACGCCCTCCGCGATCAGCGCGGCCTCCCCGGCATCGATGCGCTAATCCGGGATGTCCGTTACGGCGTCCGGAGACTGACGAAGGACCGCTGGGTCACGCTCGCCGCCGTCGCCGCGCTGGCAATCGGCATCGCCGCCAACAACAGCGTCTTCACCATCGTCAACGCGATCCTGCTGCGCGACCTGCCGTTCGACGAGCCGGATCGAATCGTCGCGATCGGGGCCCGCTTTGGCAACGCCCGCACGTTGAATGCGGGCGTTTCCTACGCCGATTTCCAGGACTGGCGCGCGGCGGTTCAGACCTTCGAAGGCCTGAGCGCCATGCAGGAAACCACGATGAACGTCGGCGACGAGCGCGTGGCGCCGGAGCGATTCGTCGGTGCGTATCTCTCGGCGAATGCGTTCGGGCTCCTCAGGCAACCACCGCTGCTCGGTCGTGATTTCGGCCCGGAAGACGACCGCCGTGGCGCGGTCCCGGTGGTGATGATTGGCCATTCCCTGTGGCGGAGTCGCTACGGGTCCGATCCCGCCGTACTCGGACACACGATCCGCGTGAATGGTGTGCCGTCAGTCGTGATAGGCGTCATGCCAGACGGCTTCAGCTTTCCGACCCGTTCCCGGCTGTGGCAGCCGCTGGCGCTGCTGCCCGAGAGGACGCTGCTGAGCCGCAACGCTCGCGAGCTGAGCGCCTTCGGGCGGTTGGCCGCTGGCAGAAACATCGAGCAGGCCGGCGCCGACTTGAGCGCGATCGCCGGGGCTCTCGAGCTGCAGTATCCCGAGACCAATCGCGACCTTCGACCGATCGTCGCCCCGTATCGTGAACGGTCGATCGGCGGCCGCGGTCGGGACACGCTCCCGGTGCTGATGGGCGTCGTCGCCGTCCTGCTGCTGATGGCGTGTGCGAACGTGGCCAATCTGCTGCTCGCGCGTGCCGCGGCGCGATCCCACGAGATATCGGTACGGATGGCGATCGGCGCCGGGCGCGGACGGATCATCAGGCAACTGCTCATCGAGAGCCTCCTGCTCGCAACGCTGGCGGGTGCCGCTGGCTGGGGACTCTCGGTAGCGGCGATTCGCGTGATCTGGGCCGCCCTCGGCGGCATCGAGCTCCCGTACTGGATCAGGTTCACGATGGACGGGCGGGTGTTCGCTTTTTCGGCAGGGGTGAGTCTCGCGACAACCTTGCTCTTCGGTCTCGTGCCGGCGTTGCAGACCTCGAAGCTTGGAATCGCCGGCATCCTCGGAGAGGGTGGCCGGGCCACGGCAGGCGCAGTCCGCAGCCGTCGCTGGGCGCACGGCCTCGTGGTGTTTCAACTGGCGCTGACCCCGATCCTGCTCACGGGCGGCGGCCTGATGATGCGCAGCATCGTTGCGCAATACGAGATCGACGCCGGCGTGGAGACCGGCCGCATCATGTGGGCGCGCCTGGAACTTCCGGACGCGAAATATCCCGCGCCTGAGGATCGCGTGCGCTTTTACCAGCAGCTCGACGAACGTCTCACGGCGGTGCCAGGACTGGTGGCGGCCCTGGTCAGCAACCCGCCGTTCGGGGGCGGATCCGCGCGCTATCTCTGGCGTGATGACGAGGTCGCGTCTTCCGAACCGCGTCGTCCTCGAGTGCTGGTGGTCACGACGGGGCCGCGTTACCTCGAAGCATTCCGTGACAGGATCCGCCGCGGCTCGGAGCTGCCGCTGTTCGAAGCCGGGAACGGTGGCGCATCGGTCATCCTGAACGAATGGCTCGCCGCGGCGGTATTTCCCGGCGAGGATCCGATCGGCCGGCGCATCCTGCTGACACCGCCGAACGGAACGTTGGCCGGGCCGGAGTGGTACACGATCGCGGGTATTGCGCCGAACATCCGCCAGAGCAGCACGGAAGACGCGCGCGGACGCGAAGGGGTCGTCTACGTGTCGTACGGCACCAATCCGATGCCGCGGGCCAGCATCGTTGCGCAAGCGGACGCCGATCCGTCGGTCGTCGCCACCGTCCTCCGCGAACAGGTCCGCGGCGTCGATCCCGATCTCCCGCTGTTCGACGTGATGCTGTTGGACGATCTGCTGGCCGCCACCGACGAACGCGTCGGTCTGCGCGTCTTCGGCACGATGTTCGTGGTCTTCGCCGTCGTGGCGCTGCTGCTGGCGACGGTCGGACTCTACGCGGTCACCGCCTACGCCGCGGCGCAACGGTCGCGCGAAATCGGGGTGCGTGTGGCGCTGGGCGCGCAGGCGAAGCAAATCTGGTGGCTGGTCACCAGGAGCGCCGCGTGGCAGCTTGGCATCGGCCTGTCGATCGGTATGGCTGGTTCGATCGGCATCGGCCTGTTGCTGGGGAGCGTGCTGGTCGGTACGAGCGCGATCGATCCGCTGACGTTGTGTGCAGTCGCGGCGTTGCTTGCCGCAGTCGGCCTCGTCGCGTGTCTGCTCCCGGCACGCCGCGCGATGCGTCTCGATCCGGCTGCCGTGTTGCGCTACGAATGACAGTTCGCGCGACGGCTGCCGCCCCTCAGAGGCACGATTTATGGAGTGCCGATCTCGAAGAGGCGGCCGACGGTCACAGAGTACACGCGAACATCGTGCGAGTTCGATCCGCGCGCGGTGAAGAGCACCGACCCCGAGATATCCCAGGGGCCGCGCGAGTACCAGAGGCCACCTCCGGTGTGCAGATAGTTGTCGCGCAGTAGGCGGTGATACTCGGTCAGGCGCTCTGGACTCCCGGGAACATTGACTTCGGCAGGGAACCGCAGTCCTCCGTGCGTTCGTTGCCAGGAGAAGATGGCCCGAGTGGAGAGGCCACTAGGCAACGCGAAGCCGGCTTGCACCGAGCCATTGCTGCGGTTGTTGGGGATGCCGAGCACTTGTTCGACGATCGTGTAGCGGTATCCGGTCTGCACCAGCACACTCATCAGCCCCTCCAGGCGCTGGCCGGCGTCGACACCGAACCTGAGCTCCTTGAGGCGCCGGCCGACGACCGCTTCGCCGACATAGTCATAGTCGTGACTGGGGACGCCCACTGAGACAGATGGGGTCAGCATGAAAACCCGGTCGACATTGACGAGGTTGTAGCGGGCCGTGAAGCCGACGTCCGCAAACTCGCTTCGCCAGCACCGGCAGGCGTCAACGGCGGCGAACGGCACGAAGGGCGGAGGAGGGTTCGGGTCGGTGAACTTGGAAACGATGTAGGGAAGGCTCGTGGAAATCGAAACCCGGTCCGTAAAGGCGTAGTCGAACTCCAGGTCGAATCCCACGTTGACGGCCTTGCCGACGGCGGCGCGGCTCCCGTCGTTCCGCATCCTGCCGACATGATCGATCTCCTGCACCACGAAGGTCACGGCGCCAGTCCGTCCCGGCAGCACCCAGGCCTGGGCCATCGCAGGACGACCGCCGATGACGATCATCGTCGCCGCCGCGGCGAAACACCCGATCGCCCGCACAGCGCCGCGAGTCATTATCGACTCTTCGACGCTTTCGACTGAGCGGCCCGCCGCGTCACGACTGCCACGTCGAGTGCGTCCACGACGGCTTGACTGCGCGTGGGCGACTTCAGAATCGCGGCGTACTGCTTTTTGGCGCGTGAGAGGTCGCTGTCCCTCTGATTTACTGCGACCGCGAGCACGGCCGGTCCACCGGGTGGCGGCACGATACTTCCCGCCTGACCATCGATGAGATCGAGCAGGACGACATCCCACGTTCCTTGACGCAGCAGCCGTTCGACTTCTTCGGCGTCCGACGCCACTGCGGCTCGGTAGCCCGATTTGTGCAGCGCCGCGTCGAGCGACAACCTGGCGAACAGGCCGGGCAACGAGGACGCCGGATTCATGTACAACAGAATGCGCGCTTGTTCCCTCGCGGATGGCGTCAGCTCGAAACGCAAGCCGCGGCTCGGCACCAGAAACTTGTCTCCGCAGGCCAACAGGTCGCGGCTGGCGATGCCGGCCAGCGCGATCACCAGACAGGCGGCGCACCATTGTGTCTTCACGGTTCCTCCATTCATCGGCGTCGGTCCCGCTGAAACAGTCAGGCTTCCTCCGCCACGGGCAGACCGACCTGCCGCACCGCGTCACGAAATTGTCGATCGTCACGGAATTCGTCCCACGAGGGATCGACGGCGAGAAACACCAATCCGGCGGCGCGATCTTCGAACGAAGCGGCCAGGAGCTCGAACGCGGCCTCGCGGTCGCCGAGCCGTGCGTAGACGCGGGCGTACTCGAGCGGCGAGACGTAGGCGCCGGTCGCTCCACGCGCCTGGAGCTCTACGAGCTGCAGCCGCGCATCGGTCCGCGCGATTTGCGCGTAGCCTGCCGCCCCGCGCAGTCCGTCCTCCAATGGATCCGCACCGGCGACTTCGCCAGCGCGCCGCCTTGCCTCGATCGCCTCGTCGAATCGCCCTTGTCCGCGCCGCAGATCGGCCAGGCCGAAATACGCGCGAAGATCCGCTGGCGTCTCGCGAATGACCTTGTCATACAGCGCCGCCGCTGCATCCAACTGACCGGCTTTCGCCAGCAGATCGGCTTCGCGAAGCACGCAGGCCGCGCTCAGCGGATCGGCCCGTCTCGCCGCGCGCGCGAACTGCAGCGCTTCATCGGTCCGACCGAGCGCCCACTGCTGCAGGGCACGGAGGGTCAGCAACTCGGCCTGGACTTCTCCGCGCCGTGACTCCAGGGCGATCTGCCATTCGCGATCGGCCGCCGCCCAATCCCAGCGGTAGTAAAACTCGGCCGCGCTGGCTTCCGCGTGCGCGTCCGGCAGGTCGGCATCGAGGTCCAGCGCGCGCCGGATGCTCGACGTCGACTCCGGCCACGCGGCGTGCGGCGGCTCGTAGCCGTCAATCGCCATGACCGAGTAGGTGGACGCCAGGGTGACATGAGCCAGCGTGAACGCGCGATCGTGCGAGATCGCTCGCCTCAGCAGATCGCGCGCCGTTAGATAACCCTGTTCATGCTGCAGCCTGAAATAGTGGACGGCCTGCAGGTACAAATCGTAGGCCTGCGGGTTGTTCGTCAGCGCACGCGTGAGCCGTCGCTGGTCCTCGCCGTCGGGCGCGGCGCCGATGCCGTCACGGATGATCGCGGCGGCGATTTCGTCATGGACGGCCAGGACGTCCGCTTGCGGACGATCGAGTACGCCGCCCCAGATCCGCGTCGCCCCGACAACGTCGATCAGTTCGGCCGAGACGATGAGCCGTCCTGCGCGCCGGGTCAAGGAACCGGTCAACACGACATCGGCGTCGAGCTGCCGGCCGATGGTGCGTGGGTCGATCGCGGATCCTTTGAAATGCAGGACGGCACCGAACGCTTTGACTTCGAGGCCCCGCACGAGCGATAGACGACGGATCAGGCTGTCGGTCAGGCCGTCGCATAGATACTCGGCACCGTCGTCGCCGGGCGGGTTCGCGAACGGGAGATACCGCCAGCCGGCGAAAGCCAGGGCCACGCGGCCAGAAATGCCAGGTACTCAGCCCCGCAGCGCCCGCCAGCGCCGTGGCCGCCACCAGCCTCAGCGCACGTCGCCTCGAGAGGGCCGGGCTGGCATCGCGCCGCCAGTTTGCTCGAATCTCGCGCAGGCGAGCTGCGAGATCGCGGGTGGTCCGGTAGCGAGCAGCCGGATCCTTCGCCAGGCAGCGACGCGCGACCTGATTCAGCGCAGCCCCCAGCTCGCCGCTGCGGTCGCGTATCGGAAGCGGCTCCTCGGCGACGATCGCGGCGACTGTTGCGGCCTTCGTCGGACGTTCGAAGGCGCGATGGCCCGACAGCAGTTCGTAGAGGACCGCTCCAAAGGAAAACTGATCGGATCGATGGTCCGTGCTTCGGCCCTCCGCCTGCTCAGGCGACATGTAACCTGCGGTTCCTGAGATGGTGCTGGTATCAGTCGAAGCGCCGCGTGCTCGTGCTTGACCCTCGCCCGGAACCGCGACGCTCAGCCCGCGCTCGCGTTTCGCGATGCCGAAGTCGAGAATTTTCACTAAACCGTCGGACGTCACCATGACGTTTTCCGGTTTCAGATCGCGGTGAACGATGCCAGATTCGTGGGCGGCGGCGAGTCCGTCGGCCAGTTGCACCGCAACGTCGAGTGTGGACGTCACCGCCGGGAGACCATCCGCCAGCAGGGCGCGAAGCGTGCGACCGCGCACCAGCTCCATCACGATGTACGCGACGTCATCCTGACTGCCAACCCCGTAGATGGTGACGATGTTCGGATGGTTGAGACCGGAGGCAGTCCGCGCTTCCTCTTCGAACCGTTCGACGAACGCGCGGTCTCCGGCAACCGACCGGATGACCTTGAGCGCCACCTCACGCTCGAGACGCACCTCTTTCGCGCGATAAACCTCCCCCATCCCGCCGACGCCGAGCAGTGCGAGCGCTTCGTATCCCTGGATCCGCACGGCATCGCGTTCGCCCAAGCTCTCTAAGGCAAGGATTCTGGCAGCTTCGTCGATCGCCGGACGCTGCAGGAAGCCCTCAGCCGCATCCTCATACCCGAGCAGCGATTCGACTTCCAGTCGTAGCGCCTCGTTACCGCGGCAGGCGTGAAGTAGAAACGAACGACGCTCGTCCGGCGCATGATCCAGCGCGGCGGCGGCCAGCGACTCGATTTGCGTCCAGCGCGTCCCGGTCACGCCTGCACGCCCCCAGAGATCTCACGCAGAAGCCACAATCTGGCGACACGCCAGTCACGCATCACCGTTTGCGGGGACACCTCCAGCGTTTCGGAGATTTCGGCCACGCTCAGGCCACCGAAGAAGCGAAGCTCGACGACCTGCGCCTTTCGCGGATCGAACGCCGCCAGGGCCGCCAGTGCATCGTCAAGCGCCACGAGATCGGTGCCGCGCTCGGCGGCCAGGCCGCGCAGGGCGGAGAGCGAGATCGGTTGCCCGCCGCCGCCCCGTTTGTCGCACAGCCGCGACCGGGCGTAGTCGACCAGGATCCGGCGCATCAGCCGCGCCGAGAGCGCGAAAAAGTGAGTGCGATCCCGCCAGTCCACCCGGCTGAGATCGATGAGACGGACATACGCTTCACTCACGAGCGCGTCGGTCTGCAACGTGTGATTGTCGCGTTCACGGCGCAGGTTCGAGCGAGCCAGTCGGCGCAGTTCGTGATGCACAAGTGGCGTCAATTGTGCGAGCGCCGATTCTTCGCCACGGCTCCACGCGACGAGCAGATCGGTGACGTGTTCAGGTGAGGGGCGCCGGGGAGGAGTTCCCGCGAGCGTCATCGCAAAGCTTCCGCATTTTACTGCCGCTTGCGCTGTCCCGAGAGCCTTGCCGGCGGAATAGAAAATTTCGATACGCGTGGTAGGTCCGGGCCTCCGTTCTCGCTTCTTTTAAGGGGGAGTGTCGTGTCCGGCGTGCTCGCCAGGCACCCGACCCGCATGCCTGGTAGTTCTGGCCCCCGTCTGTCGCTTATATGAGCAGCAGAAGCTGCCCTCTGCTGTTGTCCAAGGAGATCGATCATGTCGAAGATTGAACGGGGCGTGCGTGGGCTGCTGGCTGCGGCCGCCTGCATCGCATCACTGGTCTCGTACCCCGGCTGCGGGTCCCCTGCCCAGCCAACTCCGTCGCAACCAATCCCGCTGTACGTGCCGCCGCCGTACGTGCCGCCGCTTCCGGCCAACGCCTCGCTCGCGATCGAAGAGCTTACGTTCCTGCGAAACGACGGACCTCCCTTCGGTTACGACGTGAGGTTTCAGCTCAGGGAGACAAGCGGCGGGAGCGGTGCCACCATCAAGAATGTCTTTGTCGGTGACTCGCGCGGCGGCGGCGACAACACGGGGCCCAGTTGCTGGGGAGTCGCTCTCCGAGTTCCGCCGGGCGGAATGCTCGACACGTTTTATACCGACGCGGGTCGCGACTGGTTGGGCTATTGCGCTGTAGGGTTCAGTTTGCCGACGGAAGAGGCTCGAGTGTTCGTGGATTTCGTGGATGACGACGGTCGCAGCGGGATCGCCGGAGTGACCGTCCTGGCTCCGAGATAGATAGCGTGTAGGTCGGCCGGCTCGAACGTCCCTTTACGCGGCAGATGTAGGCCGGGTCCTTTTGGACCCGGCTCACGCCAAACGCCATCATCGTAGCGTCGGCGGTACGGGAGCAAAGCCGGGCTCGAAGCCGCGTCCGCGCTCGCGCCGGTCCAGCGGGTCTGGCGTGCGGCCGGCAGGCAGAATGCCGAGCCTGACGAGTTGCGGACGGAACTCGTAGCGGATGTTCACCGTCTGCGCGGGAGTGGCTTCGAGGTCCAGCCGGACCTGAGTGACGAAGTGGCCGGTGCGGCGACCCATACCGGTGGCGGCATACTGCTCATCTGCACTCTTCGCAGCGGCGGTGGGAGCTTCCTCCGCGGGCGCGGGCACCGCCGACTGTGGTTCGCTCGACCGTCGGCGCGCCTGCCCGGAGTCAGTGCCGCGATCGACCGCCGCGATCCGCTCCTTGAAGAAGACAGCGGAGATTACGCCGAGGTTGGCGGTCTTGCCGAGCGCCTGGCCGTACGATTTCTCCTCGGTGGTGAACTCGAAGCGGCGCGCCTCGGTGCTGCTCGTCTGCCACCCGCTGATCGTCACGGACTCATAGGGGTCCAGCACCCATTTGCGTGCGGCGGCCGCGGTCGTCTCGCGCGCGTCGATGGTGTTGAGACCGTCGACCGCCAGCGCCACCGCCACCCGGACGCCGTAAGGATTACGAATCCGGATCGCATACTCGCGCCCCTTGAGCGCCTCCACGTACCAGCGCCCCCCGTGCGGATAGCGGCGCTGCGGCGTTCCGCCGACGAGGATTTCGAGAGGCCCCTGGGTGTGAGACACGGTCTGGGCCGTCAGGGCGACAGGATCGGCGCCAGCCGCGAGACCGGCGACTATCAGACAGGCAAAGCGGTTCATATGTCCTCCTGGCCTTAGAACGCGGGAGGCCAGAAACCTTGCAGACTGCCAATTTGCCGCAACTTCTCACGGCTTGAGATGCTTGGGGCTACAGTTGGACAGGATTTTCAGAGTGGTCCCCGCCTCCCTCCGTCACCTGACCCGCGACAGCTGGTTACTGTTTGCCACCCGCTTCGTCCGGCTGTTCGCATACGGCTCGTTGTCGGTGGTGCTGGTCTTGTACCTGGTGAGCATCGGGCTCAGCGAACAGGAAGCCGGCCTGCTGCTGACATTGACGCTGGTCGGCGACACCGTCATCTCGCTGGCGATCACCACGCGCGCGGACCGACTGGGGCGGCGGCGGATGCTGATCGTCGGGGCGCTGCTCATGATCGCCGCCGGGCTCGTCTTTGCGTCGACCGCCAACTTCCTGGTGCTGGCGATGGCGGGAACGATCGGCGTCCTCAGTCCGAGCGGCCATGAGGTGGGACCGTTTCTCTCAATCGAGCAGGCGGCGCTGTCCCACGTGGTGACCGATCGAACGAGAACTGAAGTCTTTGCGTGGTATGCGCTCACGGGGTCGGTGGCGACGGCGCTGGGGGCGCTGTCGGCCGGCTTCATCATCAGTGTTCTCCAGGATGCGTCGGTGGCGCCTGTCAACAGCTACCGGGTGGTGGTCATCATCTACAGCGCGCTCGGCGCCGTGCTGGCCGCCGTCTTTGCCGGACTGTCGCGCGAGATCGAGGTGCAGACCCGCCCGGCAAAAGCCTTACCTCACTCAGCGGGCGCGCTTTCCGGCCTCGACCGCTCGCGCACGGTGGTGATGAAACTGTCGTTGCTCTTTGCGCTGGACTCCTTCGGTGGCGGCTTTGTGGTCCAGGCATTCGCCGCGTATTGGTTTTACCTGCGGTTCGGGGTCGAGCCCGAGCAACTCGGCGCGATTTTCTTTGCGGCGAATCTCCTCGCCGGCGTCTCGGCGCTCGTCGCATCCCGGATCGCGGCGCGCATCGGCCTGATCAAGACGATGGTCTTCACGCATCTGCCATCGAACATCCTGCTGATTCTCGTGCCGTTGATGCCGTCACTGTGGCTGGCGGTCGCGGTGCTGCTCGTCCGCTTCAGCATCAGCCAGATGGACGTGCCAGCGAGGCAGTCCTACGTCATGGCGGTCGTGACACCTGAGGAGCGGGCGGCAGCGGGGGGCATCACCGGCGTCGCCCGCACCATCGGCGCCGCGGTCAGTCCATTGTTCGTCGGGCTGATGTTCGCGCGCCCGTCACTGATCAGTCTGCCGTTTTTCGCCGCCGGGACGCTGAAGATCATCTACGACCTGCTGCTCTATCAGCAATTCGTTGCCGTACGACCGCCCGAAGAAGTTCGCCGGTAGGAGACGCCGGGTTAGCGATCCGTTCGGGATCCCGGTAAGATCAAAAACGTCAACGGGTCGACCTGTCCCTATTCGTCGCGAGGCTGAGAACCCGCATGCGCGCACGTGTCACGCTCATCACCATCCTGACGGTCTTGATGGCCGTCCCGGCGCCCTCGCAGGAGCGATTCTCGTTCTTCCAGGCGAGCACGCCGGAAAGCGTCGAAAAGCTGTTGAAGATGGCCGGGCTCCGCGACGAGGACGTGGTCGTGGACCTCGGCTCGGGTAACGGCCTGATTCCGCTGACGGCGGCGCGCCTGAACCCGCGGCTGCGGGGCCGCGGCGTCGACATCAATCCCAAGCTGGTCGAGGAGTCGAATCAACAGGCCCGGAGTGAAGGACTGGGCGATCGGGTGCGCTTCGAGCATCGCAACGCGTTCGACGTGGACCTTCGCGACGCGACCGTCGTGACCATGTGGCTGTTCCCGGAGCTGATGCGTCTGCTGCGCCCGATCATCCTCGAACGCGCGCGCCCGGGCACGCGGGTGCTGACCAGCACCTGGGATCTCGGCAGCTGGCAGGCCGACCAGGTCGACACCGAGGGCACGGCCATCTACATGTGGATCGTGCCGGCGCGCGTGGCCGGGGGCTGGCATTGGGACCTGAACGTCGGCGGCAGCAGGGTCCGGTATGCGGCGGTTGTCGACCAGCGGTTCCAGATGCTGGAGGGCGCTGCCCGCGCCGGCGATCGGCGCGAGGTCCTCGAGGCGATGACGCTGCGCGGGGCCGACATCAGCTTCACGCTGGCCATAACGCTCAACGGGCTTGGCCTGACCAAACACGAATTCACCGGTGCGGTCAACGGCAACGAGATCGTCGGGACCGTCACGATCACGCCGGCCGAAGGGCCGATGCAGACGTTGCCATGGCGGGCGCGTCGCGCCGATCGGTCCAACTACTTCGCGCCGACCGGCACCGCGATGTTCCAGGCGCCGGCGTCAACCCCGCTCAGCTCCGACGCCACGGTGCCGCAGCCCCGGTAAAATCCTTCGCATCGCTGTGGTGCTGTCCGACATCATGATGCCCGGCGGTGTGAGCGGTCTTCAGCTCGCGCGAGAGATCAGACGCCGTCACCCCACTCTGCCGATCCTCCTGACCACCGGCTACGTTGAAGCGGCAGCCGGCATCAACGACGGTGAATTCGATCTGCTGCTCAAGCCGTACAGTCTTGAAGCGCTGGCCGATGAAGTGCGCTGAGCTCGTCCAGGATCTCCCCACTCGACCGCGCCACAGTCCTTGGAGCGTGTCCATGGATTAAGCTGTGTCGCGATGGATGAATCGAGGCCGTGGTGGGTTCTGCCGTCGGGTCGGATTCGACCGATCTGGTGGCTGGCGGTCGCGCCCATAGTGATCGGGCTCGACTACGCCGCGGGTCCCGACGCCCAGCTTCCCGCTATTTACGTCCTCCCGGTCTGCGTGGCTGCCTGGTATTCGGGTCAGCGGGCCGCGCTCGCGCTGGCGACCGCAGTACCAGCCGCTCACCTGTTCTTCGAGCTGGTGTGGTGGGGACCGCGCCCTGACCCGGGATGGCTCGTCGCGACGGCGGCGCTTCGCGCCACGGTGGTTGGCTTCATCGCGCTCGTCTTCGCGCGACAGTCAGAGCACGAGCGGCAGCTGCGCCGCGACCTCGAGCAGCGCCACGCCCTGCAGTTGCGGGCCGAGCAGCTCAGGGTCGTCCAGGTGACCATGCGCAGCGTCCAGGACATCGTCAACAACTGTCTGAATCAGCTCCAGCTGCTGCGGATGGACGCGGAAGACCACGTGCCGGCGGAATCGGTCGAACTGTTCGATCGAGCCATCAGAGATGCGGCCGCCCAGTTGAAGGCGCTGGGCGACGTGGAGGCATACGCCGAGAAGCAGATGGAAATCGGCCCTGCCCTCGATGTCGGCAAGGTCGTGTCGACCCGCCATTAGAAACGGGAAGGTGCCGCTCAGACGACGTGCGCAGCGGCCGAGCGATGGTGTTTTTGCAGGACCTCGCGCGCCCGGTCGCTCGTGAGCGGTCTGTCGAAGTAATACCCCTGCCCGAACTCGCACGAGAGGTCTTGGAGGCGGGCCGCCTGATCGGCGGTTTCGACCCCTTCGGCCGTGACGTCCATCGCCAGACCTGAGGCTAACGACAGAATCGCTCGAACAATTTCCACGTTGCCGGTGTTCTGGATGTCGTTGACGAACGATCGGTCGATCTTGAGCGACTGCACCGGCAGCCGCTGGAGATAGCTGAGCGCCGAATAGCCCATGCCGAAGTCGTCCAGACCCAATTGCACGCCGAGCCCGCGCAGGGCCCTGAGGATTTCCAGCACCGCGTCGGATTTTTCGAGAACCAGACTTTCGGTGATCTCCAGCTTGAGTCGAGCCGGCGCCAAGCCGGTCTCCGCGAGCACGCGCGCGACATCGCTCACCAGGTCCGGGTGCAGGCACTGGCGCGCCGACAGATTCACATTGACCACCAGGTTCGCGCACTCCGGGAATTCGCTGTCCCAGACCCGCATCTGACGACACGCTTCCTGCAGCGCCCAGTGGCCAATCGGCACGATCAGACCGGTCTCCTCGGCGATCGGGATGAAGCCGTTCGGGGCGATCAGGCCGCGGCTGGGATGTTGCCAGCGCAGCAGCGCTTCGAATCCACACAGCCGCTGGCCCGACAGCGTCACAATCGGCTGGTAGTGCAGCCGGAGCTCCTGCCGCTCGACGGCGCGCCGCAGATCTGACTCGATCAGCAGCCGTTCCTCGGCCGCGGCGAGCATCGACGTGTCGAAGATCTCGCAACGGGCCTTGCCGAGATCCTTGGCGCGATACATCGCGGTGTCGGCGTCGCGCACCATGTCTTCCGCTCGCTGGTAGCGCGCGTCGCCCATGACGATGCCGATGCTGACCGAGACCACGACGTGCCGGCCCTGCAGCTCGAACGGCTTCGCGACGGCTGCCACCAGACGCTCGGCGACGGCGCGGGCGTCCGCCGCGTGGCAGAGGCCGTTCAGCAGCACCGTGAACTCGTCGCCGCCGAGCCGGGCCAGCGTGCAGTCGCCGTTGAATCGCGCCACCGTGTCGGTGCAGCGCAAGGACTGTTCGAGCCGCCGGGCGATTCCCGTCAGAAGCTCATCGCCGGCGACGTGGCCCAGGCTGTCGTTGATCACTTTGAAGCGATCGATGTCGAGAAAGAACACGGCGAAGTCGTGCGCGCCCGCCGCGACGTTCCGCGCGACCTGCTGGCTGAGGCGATCCATGAACAGCAGCCGGTTGGGCAACCCGGTCAACGGGTCGGCGCGCCGCGCGGTCAGCTGGGTGCGGATTCGCGCATGGGCAACTGCGAAGTCGACCGGCTTGGTGACGTAGTCGTTGGCGCCGGCGTCGAGTGCTTCGACCACGTCCTCGGTGGCGTCCTTCGCGGTGACCATGATCACCGGCAGCTCCGACACCGAGCGCGATTGCCGCAGCCGCCGCAACGTCGCGATGCCATCCATGCCCGGCATCATCACGTCGAGCAGCACGAGATCGACCCGATCGGCAGCGGCCACGGCCAGGGCTTCGGCGCCGCTTTCGGCGGTCAGGACCCGATAGCCGGCGCGCGACAGGCGCCGTTCCAGCGCGTCGCGATTCATCGGCTCGTCATCGACGAGCAGCAGGGTCGCCAGCGATTGATTGATCGGGCGACGCTCGGCCTCGGCTCGGGCGGCGATTGACATCACGGGGTCATCTCCACGGTTCTCGTCAGCAGGGTGTCGATCTTCGCCAGCAGCTGCTGGAAGCGAACCGGTTTGGTGTCGAACTCGTCGCCGCCCGCCGCGAGCGCCTTGTCTCGATCGTCGGTTGTGGCGTGGGCGCTCAGCACGATGATCGGAATGGCTTGCGTCGCCAGGTCGGCTTTCAGCCGGCGGGTGGCCTCCCATCCGTCGACGCGCGGCAAGCCGAGATCCATCAGGATGAGGTCCGGCAACTCGGCCTGCCCGATCGCGATCGCCTGTTCGCCGTCGACGGCCAGCACGACGCGATGGCCGCGGCGCTCGAGCCGCCGGGCGAGCGCGTCGCGACTGAACTCGTTGTCTTCCACCACCATGATGGTCGCCATGTGGCTAGGCGGCGCTTTCCCCGGCCAGCACGGCCGGATCGGCCGTTTCCGGCAAGACCGACACCGGCAAGCGGACGATGAAGCGCGATCCGACGTTCGGCTCGCTCTCGACCCGGACGTCGCCGCCCATCAGATGACAGAAACGCGACACCAGGGCGAGACCCAACCCGGTCCCCCCGTAATTGCGCGTCGTGGTGACGTCGGCCTGCGTGAACGGGTCGAAGATCTTTGCCGTCTGCTCCGGCGTCATGCCGACACCCGTATCCGTGACCGTGAACTCGATCGCTCGGCTGCCCGCGACCGAACGGCGCTCAACCTCCAGCACGATCGTCCCGCCGCGTGTGAACTTGCCGGCGTTGCTCAGCAGGTTCAGCAGGATCTGGCGCGTCTTGGTGAGGTCCGCCGTCATCGTCCCGACGTCGTCGGCGCAGCGCACGGTCAGCACGTTGTCGTTCTTCTGGACGAGGGGGTCGACAGTATGGAGCAGTTCGTCGAGCATCGAGCGGATGTCGAAGGCCTCGAGCGACAGCACCATCTTGCCCGCCTCGATCTTGGACAGATCGAGGATGCCGTTGATCAGCTCGAGCAGATGCCGGCCCGCGGACTGAATCCGCTGGAGGTCGTCGATGAAGCTCTCATGTCCCTGGTCCTCGGCTTCCTCCTGCAGCAGCTCGCTGTAGAGAATGATCGCGTTCAACGGCGTACGCAGCTCATGGCTCATGCTCGCCAGGAAGTCGCTCTTGGCGCGCGTCGCCGTCTCGGCGTGCTTCTGCGCGACGCGCAACTGATCGACGAGGGCCGCGAGCTGCTGGGCGTGCCGCCGCTGCGCGTCGTGCGCTTCCTGGAGCCCGCGCGTATGGCGTGCGAGCTCGGCCTCGGCTCGCTTGCGCTCGACGCCGACCGCCACGGCATCCGACACCGCTGCCATCGTTTCGAGCGCCGACGCCGTGAACGCGCGCCGCGAGAAGACTTCCATGACGCCGACCAGCTTCGAGTCGATCATCAGCGGGTAGCCGGCGAACTCCACGACGCCTTCGCGTCGCGCCCACTCCGGATCGCCGAGCAGCGGGTCGATACCGTCGGCGCTCGTGACGTGGAGCGTCCGTGATTGAGCGATCATGCCGACGACGAGACTCCCGACCGCAACCTGCGTCTGACGGGTTTCGACCGGGGTATGTGTGCTGGCGCTGGCCCGGAGCTCGAGCAACTCGCCGCTGTCTTTCAGCGTCCAGATTCGAGCGAGGCCGCCGTTCAGTTCGTTGATCAGCGCGTCGGCGCAGCGCTGCAGCATCCGGTCGAGGTCGCTCGGCTTGGTCAGCGCCAGGCCGACCGCCGAGGTGAGCGCTGCGAGCGACCGGGCGTCCTGCTCGGCTTGCTGTCGGGTCCGCACTTCCTGCTCGAGCGCTGCGGTGCGCTCCGCCGTCTCGCGCATGCCCGCACGACTGCGCAGGCACGACACGATCAGGAACACATCCTCGAAGATGACCCACGCCGCGTGCTCCAGCCACCGCCACTGACTGGTGACCATCACGCCGTAGACGGACTGCGGCCAGAAGAGTCCCCTCAGCATGTGGTCCAACGCCACGACGACCGTTGCCGGAATCAACACCCGCCAGTCGCGGTAGAAGGCGAGGAAGGCCAGCGAGCCGAACACGTGGAAGTGAGTTTCGATGCGGCCGCCGGTCAGATGGATGAGCAGCGCGCTCATCAGCATCTGCGCGACCGCGATGGTGTAGCGCGTCGAGGTATGGCCCGGGCGCAGCAGGCCGAGGAGCGCCGGGAACAGACAGACGATCCCGCCCAGTAGCACGGCAGCCCAGACGTGCAGATGGATTCGGCTGACCGATCCGGACCACGCCAGCGGCGACACCCACAACGCGAAGGCGATGCCGGCGATCCACTGAAATCCCATCAGCCCCGCAAACAGCCGATCGGTACGGCGGTAGATGTCGCGCTGGGATTCGCCGAACAACGCGTCGGCACGAGATGACGGCTGCGCAGCGGTATCGAACGTTGCTGAATCTGGCGTCATGGAAGTCTCAATATCTGTTTCAACTGCCGGTGGCGAACAGCGGACAGCCGAACACGTTCGTGCCGCTGCGCTTGGCTGGCTCACGGTTCAACAGTGCGACCAGCGATTGCCGGCCCGGGTTGTCGCCAGGATGGGCGCGCGCGCCCGTGATTCCGCCGCTGAACGCCAGCCGGCCGTCCGCGTCGTAAAGGAGTGTCTGGCCCGACGTCGCGGCGCCAAAGTGCTGCGCTTCCCGTCCGTCGTCGTCGCGCACGACGGTAGCGCCTGGGAGACTGGCCGCGGTGCGCCACAGATCAGTGGTTTCCCAGCCCGTGCCGAACTGGGTGGGCGCGATGAACAGCACGTAGGTGCGGGGCGGAACGGGCGCGCGTGCGATTGCCTCCGCAAGCTCACCGAGGCTGGCACGCGTGCAGGTGCAGTGCGGATGCGCGAGCATCACCACCGTCGGCCGATCGGTCGCTGGTGTGAGCTTCGATACCGTCGGCCAGTGTGCGGGCGCGTTGGCGCTCTGCCCGGGCGTGTTGTCGTACTGCCACAGCAGCCACAGGCCGCCGCCGGCGGTTCCGAGCCAGATCGTCGTGAGGACGCCAAGCCAGAGGCGCGGCCTCGCCCGGAACATCTGTGAAATGCGCGTCAAGACACGACCGGCGTGCATAGGTCGACTGCTGATGAGCAAGCGGCCCGCCAGCGTCACCCAAGCGGCGGCCTGGGCTATAAGTGCAGTTATTTCAGTAGATTGCGGGATCGTTTATGAGCAGGTCGTGTGAACGGGTCGTGTGCCGTTCTAGAGCACAAATCACGTTATTCAACCCGATGAACAGATGGAAGTGACGCAGTCCATGACGTTTACTGGAAAACGTTCCACTTTGGATCATTTCTCGGGCATCGAGACACCCAGATATCGAGCCAGATGATCGATCACCTCGCGGGCGTCATCCTCCGCGCCATGAATGAAACTGGACTTGCGCCGGCGAAGGAGCGGCAGGCCCAGGGCGTAGAGACCCGGCGCATCGACGACGCCGCCGTGATGGCGAAGGTAGCCTTTGGCGTCGAGCACGGGGAGGTGGAGCCAGCTGTAGTCGGGCCGAAAGCCCGTCGCCCATACGATCGATCGAATCTCACCGCTCTTCAGGTCGAGGTGCAGCCGTGAGGAGGCGGGCACGCGGGTCGCCTCGAAGCGTTCCGGTGCCGCGACGGCGCCGTCCGAGCCGCTGCTGCGGGCCCAGTCATCGAATGTGTCCAGCAGCCGCTCCATCTTCAGATCGGCCAGCGCGAACTGATTGCGCAGCCCTCCCGAGAACAACACTCGACCGTCGCGCACGGCGGACAGACGTCCCACCAGCTCGACACCGATCCCGGTGAGCGCGTTGAGATCGAGTGTCGTCCGTTCCGGTGTGCCGACGAGCTGCGGCGAGGGCAGACTTCGAGCGCGCATCAGATCATCGATTTCGTCGTAGCGCTGGTTCCACACACCGGACGCGTCCATCCACCAGAGCACATCGCGTCCTCGATACGTTCTCGGCAGCCGCACATGTTCGCCGACCGACAGCGTGACGGGCCGGCCCGACCGCTGGATCTCGTCAGCGAGCTGCACGCCGGTCGCCGACGCACCGACGACGAGCACGCCACCGTCCGGGAGGCGGCCGGGATTGCGATAGTCGAACGGTGTGAAACAGGGAATCGATGACGGCAATCCCGCTCGCATGGCGGGCACGCTCGGCACATTGCAGGCGCCGCTCGCCAGCACGAGAGCCCGGCACCGGAGGTCGCCGGTGCCGGTCGCGATGTGGAAGCCCTCGTCAGCCGGTCTGACAGCGGTGACGGCGGTGTGGGTCCGCACGGGCGCATCCGACACGGCGGCAAAACGCGAGATGAAATCCACCACCTCGCGCATGGTCATGTAGCCGTCCGGATCCGCACCCTCGTACCGATATCCGGGCAGACGGCTCTGCCAGTTCGGCGTCAGAAGCCGCAGCGAGTCCCACCGCTCGGTGCGCCAGGAATTCGCGACCTCGCCGCGCTCGAGCACCACGTGATCGATCGACCGCGCCGCGAGGCAGCGGCTCGCGGAGAGGCCGGCATGGCCGGCCCCGATGACGACCGTGGTGACCCGTTCGATGACTCAGCTCCCGCTACGCCACCTCGACGGTGACGTTGACCGGGTTGGTGATGGCGTCGTAGACCGCCGAGCGCTTCTGCGACTGCGCGACGAGCGCCTCGATGTCTTTCTTCGACGCGTCCGCGTCGATCTTGAACGTGACCTTGATGTCGTCGTAGCCGTTCCGGACGTCGCTGTCGATGCCGAGAATGCCGCGGATGTCCATCTTGCCTTCGACCTTCGACTCGATCGATCGCAGCTGAATGCCGCGATTCTGCGCGACCGCGGCCACACCAGCGGTGAGGCAGCTGGCCAGGCCGACCAGGAGGTATTCAACCGGCGTGATGCCGTGATCTTCCGACGCGAAGATCTCCGGATGATCAGCCTCGAACGAGGTTTCGGTCTTGTGCTGCTGTTCCTGACCGAGTCCGAAGAACCCCTGCACCTTCGACCGGCTGTGCGTGCCGTTCTGCCACTTGCAGGTCGCCCGCCACGCGAACTTGGCGGCTTCCGGGGCGCCCTTCAACGCCTCCCGTGCATCGAGCAGCGCCTGGACGTTCACACCGTTGTTGACTGTCGTCATTGCCATCGTGAGCCCCTTTCGTTTGTCAGTGCCTTGGCGGAAGCCCCGGATCATACCTCGGCGATCAACGCTCAGGTAAGACAGCGATATGATCGCGCCGATGAAGGCTGCCGCCGGGTCGGTCGGGACGGTCGAAACGCGGTTTCTCGATCTGCCGACGCCCCTTGCGCTCGATTGCGGCCGGATCCTCCACCCCATCCGTATCGCCTACGAGACCTACGGGACGCTGGCGCCGGCGCGTGACAACGTCATTCTCGTCTGTCATGCGCTCAGTGGCGACGCACATGCGGCCGGTTTTGCGGGGACGCCGCCGCCGGAAAGCACCCGGGACGGGTTCGCGGCGGAGGACCGGGACGGCAGTGCGGGGAAGGGTCTCGGCTGGTGGGACGGGATGATCGGTCCGGGCAAGGCGTTCGACACCGATCGCTACTACGTCGTCAGCACCAACCTGCTCGGAGGTTGCCGCGGGACGACCGGTCCCTCGTCCCTGAATCCGGCGACGGCCCGGCCGTACGGATCGGATTTCCCGGTGATCACCGTCGCCGACATGGTGCGCGCCGAGCGGGCGTTCCTGCACGAGCTCGGGATCGCCCGGCTCGCCGCCGTCGCCGGCGGATCGCTCGGCGGGATGCAGGCGTTCGAGTGGGCGATCCTGTATCCCGGCGACGTCGACGCGATCGTCGCGATCGCGAGCACGCACGCGCTGCAGCCGCAGGGCGTCGCCTGGAATGCGATTGCCCGCAGCGCGATCATGGCCGATCCGGACTGGCAGGGCGGTCACTACTACGGGACCGGCCGCGCGCCGAACGCCGGCATGGGCGTGGCGCGCATGGTCGGCCACATCACCTATCTCTCGGCGAAGTCGCTGGGTGACAAATTCGCCAGGCGCCTGCAATCGGCGAGTGACATCCGTTACACGCTGACCGATCCCGAGTTCGAGGTGGAGAACTACCTGCGGCACCAGGCGGAGACGTTCGTCAAACGGTTCGACGCCAACACCTACTTGTACACGTCGCGGGCGCTGACGTATTTCGACCTGGCCAGACAGTACGGCAACGGCCGGCTCAGAGATGCGGTGGGCACCATCTCGGCGCGCACGCTGCTCATCGCGTTCAGCTCCGACTGGCTCTATCCGCCCTCGGGATCGGAGGAGCTGGCCGCGGCGCTGCGCGCGCTCGGCAAGGACGTCGAGCTGCACGTCATCGAGGCGCCGTACGGCCACGACTGCTTCCTCTTGGAGGAAGCGCGCCAGACGCCTATGATCCAGCAGTTTCTCGCCCGCCAGA
The DNA here is from genome assembly GCA_963728825.1 of uncultured Acidobacteriota bacterium. Lineage (GTDB taxonomy): Bacteria > Acidobacteriota > Vicinamibacteria > Vicinamibacterales > CAVVIG01 > CAVREM01. The sequence goes on along the minus strand of CAVSLA010000001.1, from coordinate 577,810 downwards.
TCACGTAGGAGACCGTATGGAGGAAGCTCGCGAGTTCGGGTTCGAAACGCGTCAGGTGCACGCCGGCCAGCGTCCCGACCCGAACACCGGTGCGCGCGCCGTGCCGATCTATCAGACGACCAGCTACGTGTTCGAGGATCCGGAATCGGCCGCCGCGTACTTCAACCTGCAGGAGTACGGCAACACCTATTCACGCATCATGAATCCGACCGTCGCGGTGTTCGAGGAGCGGATGGCCAACCTCGAGGGCGGCTGTGGCGCGGTCGCGTTCGCGAGCGGGATTGCCGCGCAGGCCGCCGCGCTCTTCACGCTGCTCCAGCCGGGCGATCACGTCGTGTCCTCGGCCGCGCTCTACGGCGGCACGGTCAACCAGTTCAAGCACCTGCTGCGCAAGATGTCGGTGGAGCTGACCTGGGTCAATCCTGACGATCCCGGCGCGTGGCGCGGCGCCGTGCGCGCCAACACCAAGGCGTTTTACGGCGAGACGATCGGCAATCCCGGCGGTAACGTGCTCGACATCGAAGCGATCGCGGCGATCGCCCACGAGCACCAGCTGCCGCTCATCGTCGACAACACCTTTGCCACGCCGTATCTCTGCCGCCCGATCGAATGGGGCGCCGACATCGTCCTGCACTCGGCGACGAAATTCATCGGCGGGCATGGCACCAGTATCGGCGGGGTGGTCGTGGAATCCGGTGCGTTCAACTGGTCCAACGGGCGCTTTCCGGTGATTGCCGATCCGTCTCCCGCCTATCACGGGCTGCAGTTCCACGAGACGTTCGGCACCTACGGATATCTGATGAAGCTGCGCGCCGAAACCCTGCGCGACCTGGGCGCGGCGATGAGCCCGTTCAACGCGTTCCTGTTCCTGCAGGGCCTCGAAACGCTGTCCTTGCGAATGGCGCGGCACGTCGACAATGCCGTGGCGGTCGCGAGCTACCTCGTGTCGCACGAGCTCGCGTCCAACGTGACCTATCCCGGCCTGCCCGCCAGCCGCTACCGGACGCTGGTGGACAAGTACCTGCCGCGCGGCGCCGGAGCGGTGTTTTCCTTCGACTGTCGCGGCGGCCGGGCGGCGGGACAGGATTTCATCCGGGGCGTCACGTTGTGGTCGCATCTCGCCAACGTCGGGGACTCGAAGAGCCTGATCATTCATCCGGCCAGCACCACGCACCGCCAGCTCAACGACGATGAGCTGCGGGCGGCGGGGGTGGGCCCGGGAACCATCCGGCTCTCAGTCGGCACCGAGTCGATCGACGATCTGATCTGGGACCTTGAACAGGGCTTCGCACGAGCCGCCGCGGCGGCGTCGACCGAAGCGGCGGCGCGATGACCTCCTCTCCCAACCGATCGGCGTTCGATCTGACGCGCTATCAGGATCCAACGGCCATTCAGCGGGTGCTTCACAACGCGAAGACCATCGCGGTCGTCGGACTGTCGAAAAATGAGCTGCGGGCGAGCTACTTCGTCGGCTACTACCTCAAACGGCATGGCTACCGGGTGATTCCGGTGAACCCGCGCGAAACGGAGATCCTCGGCGAGAAGAGTTTGAAGAGCCTCGCCGACGTTCCGGTGCCCATCGACATTGTCAACGTCTTCCGCGCCCCGGACGCGTTGCCCGCGATTGCCGCCGAGGCGGTGAAGATCCAGGCCGGCAACATCTGGTGCCAGTTCGGCGTGATCAACGAGGAAGGCGCGCGCATCGCTGAGGCCGGCGGCGTGTCGGTCATCATGGATCGCTGCATCAAGGTCGAACACGCGCGCTACATCGGCCGCATGCACTGGCTTGGCTTCAACACGCAGCGCATCACGTCAGTGCGCGGCGGCTTGCAGTAGCCCACGCAGAAAAAACGAGAAATCGTGAAACGGTTGAGCTGAATTTCGCTCGAACGTCGCGTATGGTGTCGACGCGGCAAAGTTCTTCAAATCCATCGGGTTTCAGCGCGTACAGGTAGAACGCGCCGGAAGGTTGCGAGGCACCATGTTCAGAGTGAACCGGTTTCAGGCACGGGTGTTTTTGTTGTCGTGGTGCGCAGCCGCATCGATCGGGGGTGGGATGTCTGCCGAAGATGTCACCATCCCGCGGGTTCCGAATCCGCCACTGTCAGCCGACCTGGCGGTTCTTCCAGGCGATCTCCGCGCCGTGGCCGTGCCCGGTCCAAGCGAAAGCGACCTCGGTGAATTCGTCAAAGATCCGGCGGCGGCGCTCGCTTTGGGGAAGGCCCTGTTCTGGGACATGCAGGTGGGCAGCGACGGTGTCCAAGCGTGCGCGAGCTGTCACTTCCGCGCCGGTGCGGATCCGCGCTCGAAGAATCAGCTGAGCCCCGGTCTGAAGCACGCGCCGACGCCAGACCTCACATACTCCAACGACCGCGGGCCGAATACCCAGCTGCTGCCGTCCCACTTTCCTTTGAGCCGGCTCGCTGTTCCAGGCGTTCGCGGCGATCTGGATCCGGCGACCGACAGCAACGATGCGGTCTCCTCGCAGGGCGTGCATCACCTGGCAGACGGCCCGGATCCAGAAAGCTTCAGCGTCGCAGGTCTGAACACCAGGCGGGTCGAGCCGCGCAATACGCCCTCGGTCTTCAACGCGGTGTTCAACCATCGTCAATTCTGGGACGGCCGCGCGGAGAATGTGTTCAACGGCGTCAACCACCTGGGGACGCGCGATCCAAATGCGAAGGTGATGCGCGCCGACGACCCGCGACTGCCGGTTGAGGTCCGCGTCGAGCTCGTCAACTCCAGCCTGGCCTCTCAGGCGGTCGCGCCGATCGTGAGTACCCTGGAGATGTCGGCGCCCGGCCGCACGCCGCTCGACGTCGGACTCGACCTCGCCAAGACCTCACGCAGGATGTTCAAGCGGATCCAGAACATGCGGCCTCTGGGAAAGCAGCAGGTCCATCGCACCGACAGCGTGCTTGGTGCGCTGAGCCGCTTTCCACAACCCGGTCTCTCGATCAAGAACTACGACGACATGATCAAGCTGGCGTTTCACGAACGCTGGTGGCATTCGAGCCGCCTGATTTCGGTGGCGCCCGATGGAACCAAGACGATCGTGTCGCGCGCGGACAACGATCCGGCGACCGATGAATACACGCTGATTCAGTACAACTTCACGCTGTTCCTGGGGTTGTCGGTGCAGCTCTACGAAAAGACGCTGGTGTCGGACGACACACCATGGGACCGGTTTCGACGCGAGAATCCGACCGCGGCGGATCCCGATCTCAATCCCTGGCTCAACACCAACCCGGCCCACATCAGCCGGCTGGCGCTGTTCGGGGCGCATCTGTTCAACGACCGCACGCGCAGCCCCACGAACATCAGGTGCTCCAATTGCCACGAACTGGCCGAGTTCACCGATGCGTCGGTGCGGCGCATCACCGCGGCTACGGTGAACGGACCGGTGCGGAATCGCGACGGCAACATCATCGATAAAGGCTTCAACAACATCGGTCTCCGGCCGGCGGCTGACGATCTGGGTGTCGGCGCCTCTGATGCATTCGGGCCGCTCTCGCACAGCCGCCGCCGCTTCCCGACGTTGCCCGACTTGGGATTCATGTTCGACGGCGCCGCCGTGACCAAAGGCTTCGGTCTCGACGGCGCGTTCAAAGTGCCCTCGCTCAGAAACGTCGCGCTGACAGCACCGTACTTCCACAACGGAGACGCCCGGACGCTTCGCGAAGTCGTCGAGTTCTACAGCCGCGGCGGCAACGTCGCGCCAATTACCGCGCTCGATGGCACGCCGATCGAACCGTTGGGTATTCCGACGCTGAAGACCGAAGAAGTCGACGCCATCGTCGCTTTCATGGAGAGCCTGACCGACGAGCGCGTGATCTACCGCCGGGCGCCGTTCGATCACCCGCAGATTTTCGTCCCGAATGGACATCCGGGCGACTCGCTGTCGACGCAGGACGGCAACCACGACGGTCTGGCTGACGACCGGATGATCGAGATTCCGGCAGTCGGCGCCGCGGGCGGCGCGCCGCTGCCAGGATTCCTGGAAGGAGTCTTCGGACCGCCCGGTCCCTGAGACTCAATCCTGCCTGAGCGCCGCGATCGGATCGATCCGCGCGGCGCGCAGCGCCGGAATGAGGGCGGCCATCGCACAGGCCGCGACGATGCAGAGCAGGCTGGCGGCATAGGCGACGGGATCGAAGACCTGCACGATGTTGCCGATCTGCGCGGCCGCAGGTGTCGCCATGAGGACGATTCCGAGCGCTGCCGCCAGGCTGCCGCCCGCAATGACGCCGAGCCCGACCGGGCGGACCGACTGCACCAGCACCAGGCGCCCGACGTTCCCTGTGGACGCTCCCAGGGCGATGCGCACGCCGATCTCCTTCGTGCGCTGCTCCACCAGATAGGACAGCACGCTGAACAGGCCGGACAACGTCAGCACGAGTGCCAGTCCGCCCAGGGCCAGCGTCAGCCAGAAGGCGAGCGTCAAGAAGTAGGTTTCCATCCTTGCCATCGTTCTCAACGTCATGACCTGACCCATATTTGGATCAATCGTGGTGAGGCGTTGCAGCAGCGCCTGGCGCGCCTGATCGGGATCGCCGTGGACGCGAACGGTCAGCGACGTCTCGGCATCGGCAGCGCTGATCGGCAGGTAGACGCCCGCCTCCTCGAAGCCGGCCAGCCGGAAGCCAGCCACATCGCGAGCAATCCCGACGATCGTGAACGTGCGCAGCGTCAATGGTGGTTCGTCGACGCGCCGGGTGTCTGACGTGGGATCAGGTTCGAGACGAAGAACCTGGCCGACGGCGTCGCGATCCGGCCACAGCCGGCGGCCGACCGTTTCGGATACGACCGCCACACCTGCGTTGACGCTGCGCTCGGCCTGAGTGAAGCCACGGCCTCGAAGGACATCGATACCAAGCACGCTGAAGAACTCGGGCGAGACCAACCGGTACGCCACCATCGACTTGCCTGCCTGACCGTCGGCGAAGGCGGCACGTGGTCTGCCGGTCATGTCAGGGGACGAGGCTGCAACCGACACCACCGACGGTTCGGCGGTGACCGCCTGGATCATCGCGTTGCGCATCTGTTCGTTGCTGATGTCGACGAGGACGGTGTCGGCGGTCCGCAAGCCTGGGTCGACTGTCGAGGATGACAGCGCGCTGCGCAGGAAAACGCCCGAGCAGATGAGCAGCAGGGCCGAGGCTGTCACCTGGACGGCGACGAGCACATTGCGGGATCGGCTCGGTCGGGCATCGCGAGTCAGCTCGCCGCGCACCGTGCGCACCAGTTCCAGACGGGTAGCTTGCAGCGCCGGGGCAAGCCCGAAGAACACCGTCGAGACGATCGCGCCGGCCGCCAGGAACGCCCCGACGCGCCAGTCGGCAGCCGGCGCCGAGAGTTGCACGAACTCGGCGAGCTCCGGCGCCAGCGTGGCGCTGACCGCGTAAATCGTGATGCCGAGGACGATGCGCGAGATGGCGAATCCGAGCGCCGACGACGCCAGCGCGAGGAGCAGGCTTTCCGTCAGCAGCTGCCGCGCGATCCGGCGGCGGGATGCGCCGAGTGACAGCCGGATGCCGATCTCGCGCTGGCGTGACATGCCGCGCGCCAGCAGCAGATTGGCCACGTTCGCGCAGCAGATCATCAGGATCAACCCGAAGACGAAGAACAGCGGCGTGAACAGCATCAGCAGCTCACCGGGCTGCGGGATGGTTCCCTGCCGGGGCTCGAGCGTGATGTTCTGCAGACGGCGATCCATCGGGCCGCCGTCGTCGCGTCCAGAATCCCAGACGACCAGGCCCGCCAGGGCGGTCCGCCGGGACAGTCCGGGCCTGAGGCGTCCGATGACGTCGATGCCGACGGCGTCTTCGCGTCCCGCATGGATCGGGCGGACTTGACCGAGCAGCGCAAGCGGCGCCCAGTAGTCCGGGGTTCCGACGGACAGCCCGCGAAAGCCATCCGGCATGACGCCGACGATCGCGAAGGGGGATCCGTTGACGAGAATGGTCCGGCCGATGACCGCCGGGTCGGACGCGAAGTGTCTCGACCAACCACGATGGCTCAGCACAACCACCGGGCGCCCGCCAGAGCGGTCGTCGTCGGCGGGCGTCAACGCACGTCCGAGCACCGCGCCGACGCCGAGGACCTCGAAGAAATTGCCGGTGACGAGCGTCCCTGCCATCATGCGGCCGTCGATCCGGCTGTCGATGTCGGGCAGCATCGCGAACGCATCGGTGAAGACACTGGTTTCGCGCCGCAGCGCTTCGTAGCGCGGCCGCGTGAAGCGCACTCGCTCGCCATCCGCCCGGACCGGCCGCTCGACCGCGTACAGCTCGGACGGATTGCGCACCTCGTCGACCCGGAACAGAAACACATTGAGCATCGTGAAGACGACGGTCACCAGGCCGAGGCCGAGCCCCACGGTCGTCACGATGGTCAGCGTCGCCAGCGGCGCCCGTCGCGACGTGCGCAGGGCGTAGGCGACGTCCCGGACGCACCCCTCGATGAATGCCGTCCCTCGTGCGTCGCGGCATTCGTCAGCCGCCAGCGCCAGAGGACCCAGCCGCTCCATCGCCTTGAGACGCGCTGCGGCAGGCGGCACGCCGTTGGCGATCTGCTTCCGGGTCTCGCGGTCGAGGTGGAACGTCAGCTCTTCGTGCAGCTCGCGCTCGACGCGCCCGGGCGAGAACCAGGCACGCACCCGCAGCAGCAGCGAGCGGCGATTGAGCGGCATGATGTCGACAAGCGACACTAGTATCGTTGTTGTCGTTTGTCAACACCAACGGCCGGCAACGGCGAGGGCCAGACGGATGTCGGCCGGGTCCTTTCGGACCCGGCGGGTCTACGAGACGATCGACGGACGCGTTTGACCGACCAATACCTGTCCACCTAATATCTGTTCATGACAGGTATCAACACCCGCGCGCTCGACCGCGAGCTGAAGCGCGGCTCGGCCGAGCTGCTGATTCTCTCCCTGCTCGATGCCCGGCCGCGGCACGGCTACGAGCTGAGCAAGTTGATCCAGCTCCGGTCGCGCGGCGAGCTGACCTTCCACATCGATTCGCTGTACCCGCTGCTCTATCGCCTCGAGGAACGGGGCTGGATCAAGGGCACCTGGGTCGAGAAGCCCGCCGAGCGGCGCCGCCGGTTCTACAAAGTGACCGCCGAGGGGCGGCGCGTTCTTGCCCAGCAACGAAAAACCTGGGCGGCGTTCGTGGCGGCGGTCCGTCGCGTCACCGGAGGCGAACATGCCTGATCGGTCGACGCCCGGGAACCTCCGACCGCTGCGGGCGGAATGGGCACGCGAAGTTCGCGCGCGGCTGTCGTCCCTGCGGCTGTCTGCCGCCCGCGAAGCCGAAATCGTCGAAGAGCTCGTCAACCACCTCGAGGACCGATGGCGCGAGTTGACCGCTGGCGGGGTCTCCTCGGACGAAGCACGACATCAGGCCCTCGGCGACTTTCGCAGCGGCAATGTCCTCGCGCAGTATCTGGCGCCGCTGCGCCAGGCAAACGCGCCAGCAACCATCACGCCGGCCGCACCGACCGGGCACCTGCTCACCGACCTCTGGCAGGACCTGCGATTCGGTGGCCGCATGTTCTCGAAGCAGCCTGGCTTCGCGGCGGCTGCTGTCATGACGCTTGCTCTGGGCATCGGCGCCAGCACCGCCATCTTCAGCGTGGTCTACGGCGTCCTGCTGAAGCCCCTGCCTTTTCATGAAGCCAATCGACTGGTCACCCTGCTGCACCGCGCGCCGGCGATAAACGTCGCCACTGTCAATCACGGCCCGGCGACCTATCTCACGTATCGCGACAACCAGCGGTTGTTCGAAAGCATCGGCGCCTGGGAATCGACCGAGGTATCCGTTACCGGGCGGGGCGAGCCCGAACAGATCGAGGCGTTGGAGGTCACCGCGTCGACGTTGACCGCGCTGAGGGTGCAGCCCGCGCTCGGCCGGCTCTTCAGCAGAGACGACGATACGCCCGGATCTCCACTGCGCGCGATTCTCACCGACGGCTTCTGGCAGCGGCGGTTTGGCGGTGACCACGCCGTGATCGGCCAGCCACTCCAGGTCGATGGCCGGCCCGCCGAGGTCATCGGGGTGTTGCCCGCCTCCTTCAGGTTCCTGGATAGCGACGCCGCGGTGCTGCTGCCGATGCAGCTGGACGATGTCAACGTGTTCCGCGGGATCATGTTCGACTTTCAGGCGCTTGCGCGGCTCGAGCCCGGCGTGACGATCGCTCAGGCCAACGCCGACGTGCAACGCATGATCGCGCTGCTGCCGCCGGCGTTTTCCACGCTGCAGCTGCAGCCGGACGTCCGGCCGCTAGCCGACGAGGTCATCGGCGACATCAGGCAGGTGCTCTGGGTCCTGTTCGGCGCCGTTGGCGTCGTGCTGCTCATCGCCTGCGGCAATGTCGCGAACCTGTTCCTGGTCCGCGCCGAGGGGCGCCAGCAGGAGTTCGCGATGCGCGCCGCGCTGGGCGCCACTCGCGGCCGGATGGCGCGCGCGCTTCTGTCGGAGAGCGTGCTGCTGGCACTCGGCGGCGGGGCGCTCGGCCTGGTCCTGGCGCAGGCCGCCATCAGCGTGCTTCGACAGATGGCGCCGGCCGAATTGCCGCGTGTCGACGAGATCGGCATCGACCTGACGGTGCTGGGGTTCGCGCAGCTGGTATCTGTCGGCGCAGGCCTTCTGTTTGGCGTCGCGCCGGTGCTGCGATTGGGAACGCCAAGCGCCGTGGCGCTCAAAGAAGGCGGCCGATCCTCCAGCGATGCACCGGGACGGCACCGCACCCGCAGCGCCCTGGTCGTGGCAGAGATTGCGCTGGCGTTGATGCTGATGATCGTCTGCGGCCTCATGGTTCGCACCTTCGTCGCGATGCGCCAGGTTCAGCCCGGATTTACGTCTCCCCGGGAGGTCCAGACGTTTCGAATCGCCATCCCGGATCGCGTCGTCGGCGACATCGAGCAGGTCGCCCGCACCCACCAAGCCATCGCGCAGCGGCTGGCGCAGGTACCGGGCGTCGCGTCGGTTGGTCTCTCCTCGTCGATCACGATGGACGGCGAAGACAACGCCAATCCGCTCTACGTCGAGGGCTCACCGGTCGCAGACGACCGGCTTCCGCCGCTGCGTCGCTTCAAGAGCGTCGCTCCCGGCTACTTCGAGACGATGGGCAACCGCCTGGTGGCGGGGCGATCGCCGACCTGGGCCGAGATCTACGATCGTCGGCCGGTCGTGGTTATCTCTGAGACCCTGGCCCGCGAATACTGGAGGGAGCCGTCCGCGGCTCTCGGGCGGCGGGTCCGGGGCAGTCTCAAGAATCCATGGCGGGAAGTCATCGGTGTGGTCGGCGATGAGCGCGACGATGGCCTCAATCAACCGGCGACGGCCATCGTCTACTGGCCGCTGCTCAACGACAGTTATCAGCGGCGGACGCTGGCCTACGCGGTTCGCTCGACCCGGGTCGGCACGCCCGGTCTCATGAACGAGCTGCAGCAGGCTGTGTGGTCCGTCAACCCGAATCTGCCGCTCGCCGCGGTGCAGACACTCGAGCAGATTCGGGCCGTGTCGATGGCCCAGACCTCTTTTGCGATGGTGATGCTGGCGATCGCGGCGGGCGTCGCGCTGCTGCTCGGCGTGGTCGGCATCTTCGGCGTCATTACCTACATCGCGGCCGAACGGACCCGCGAGATCGGCATCCGCATGGCGCTCGGCGCACAGCTCGGAGACGTGCGGAAGCTCTTTCTGCGTCAGGGGCTCGTGCTGACCGCCGCCGGCATCGGCGTCGGCATGGCGATCGCGGTCGGTCTCACCCGGGTGATGTCGGCGTTGCTGTTCGGTGTCGGCCCGATGGATCCGGTGACGTACGCCGCCGTATCAGCTGCGCTCGCGGCGGTCGCGCTGCTGGCGACCTATCTTCCCGCGCGTCGCGCCGCGCGCGTCGATCCGGCGGTCGCCCTGCGGGCGGACATCCAGTAAGGGGCTATTTGGCGCCTGGTGCGGCCGGTTGAAGACTGGGTGTGGCGCCCTTCGACTCGAGCAGCCGGCGCGCGAGGTGGTTGACCACTGTCGCATCACCCCTGACGGACGTCAGGTACGCCGCCCGCAAGAGCTGCTCGCGGCGCTCGCGCAGGACTCCGCTGATGCGTTCGCGCACCGGAGGCATCGACAGGTCGCGTTGTCCCGCCGGCTCGTGCGCGACGACCAACACCAGCGTGTGGCCGCCGCCCGCGCTGGCCACGTTGACGCTGCCGGGCTCCTTGTTCAGGACAGCATTGCGCAGTTGCGGCGGCGCCTGCTTGAGCCTCGACACCGGCACCAGCCCCAGATCTCCACCACGCGGCGCCGACTCGGCATCCTCAGAGTAGCCAACCGCCAGCTCGCCGAACGCGGCGCCCGCTTTGAGGCGCTCCATCAGCATCTGCGCCTTGGCGGTTGCCGCCTGCGGCGTCGTCGCATCGTCGCCGGTGCGGTTGGTCAGCTCCTGCTCACGGACCGGCGTCACGACGATCTGCGCGAGGTGGTACGACTCTTCAGGTATGTTGAACTGCGCGCGATTGGCGGCGAAGAAGTCGCTGATCTCCTGATCGGTGACGGCGACCTTCGAGCCCACTTCCTGCGTGATGACTTTCTGGATCAGCAGCTCGCGCCGCAGCCCGTCGCGCATGTCCGCCGCTGTCAGGTTGCGCCGCGTCAGCTCCTGCTGAAATTCCTCATCGGAGATGTTTTTCTTCGCGTTGCCGTAGGCGGCATCCAGATCGCTCTCGGCGACCTCGAGCTTCAACGGTCCTGCCTTCGCGAGCAGGATGTCCTGCACGATCAGCTCGTTGAGAAGGGTCAGTTTGGCCGCCAGGGTCTCCTCGGCCGACATGGTCTGCAACGCTTCGGGCGTCCGTCGATACGCCTTGTCGACGTCCTCGCGGGTGATCTGCCGGCCATCGACGACCGCCCAGGTATTTTCAGAAACTGCTGGAGCCGGCGGAGCGGGGGTTGACGGTCGACAAGCCGCGCCCGAGCAGGCCGCCATCAGACCAACCGTCACGACGAGCAGGCGCGGCGCATAAACTGAAGCAAATCTCGCGTGGGACATGATCGAGGAGAGTACTGCCTGAGCAACGTGCCGGACAATCATCTTTTCCCGGCCAGCGTCCAGAACTGCTGTTCGTTCAGCAGGGTGATGCGGTGGCCCTTCTCGCGGAGCCGCTTGATCTCCATCAGTTTCAGGCCGCCTTGCCGGCCGGCGGCCTGCAGCGGATTCGGCCGGCCGCGGACGACCACCGTCGTGCGCGACGAGGGCCCGCCGTGGACGATCGCTCCGGCCCGGCGTGCCGCCTGCGCTGCCTCACGGCGCCGCCGGGTCAGAATGCCGGTGAAGGCGAGGTGAACGCCTTTGAGGGTGCGGAGGACGCCGGCCTTCAACGCGGCGGGCGGTGTGCGCAGGGCGCTGATCAGCTCGTTGGCATTCTCGTAGCGCTTTCGCCGCTCCCCGATGCACCGGTAGATGATTTCCTTCAAGTGATCGCTGCAGGGCAGGGCGCGGACCTCAGGGGTGCGGATTCGGGCGCTCGCATCACCCTTCACGAGCATCGCCAGCAACTGTCCCACCTGATAGACATCGTCACGGGCGCGCCATTTCGGCGCGGCGGCGGCGAGGAACTCGCTCGGAGCGGTGAGCGCGTTCATCGTGCGAGCGGTGATGCCGCGGCCGTCGCTTTGCTGCCGGACAATGCCGAAATCGCCAAGCTTGAGGCGGCGGCCGTCGCAGACGAAGACGTTCACCGGCGTCAGGTCACGGTGCAGCAGCTGACCGCGATGCAGTTTGCCGAGTACCTCGAGGATCCCGGCAATCTCCCGGCGGACGGCCGATTCCGTCCAGGCACGACCGTCGCGAAACAGGAAGGCGCTCAGATCTCCCTGGGATGCGTACTCGAGCGCCAGGCAGTAGACGACCGATCGTCCCGAGCCATCCAGAATCGGAAACGCGTCGAACAGACTGATCGCCCGCGGATGCGCGTCGAGCAGGCGTCCGAAATACGCCTCGCGCACCCAACCGTCGATCCGGCGGCTGGCCTTGATGCAGACGACGTCCGGAACTGTGGCCGAACGGCCAAGACGTCTCGACAGATACACTTGCCCGAACCCACCCTGTCCGAGGAAGCGCTCGATCTGATACTGAAGCCGGGTTTCCGGGCTGACAATCACCTGGCCGACCGCGAGCAGCTGCTCCCCGGTCTCGATCCGTCCGTGGTTCGCCGTCGCGACGCGCGTCGTCGCCGCGGAGAAACGTGTGGGCATGGTACGGCCGTGCTATGGCACGATTGCCTTAGCATACCGTCGAAATGGACAAGACGATGAAGACACGTGTGGTGGTGCTCGGCGCCGGCTTCGGCGGTCTCGAGCTGACGACGATTCTCTCCGAGGAATTCGGCGAAACGATCGATATCGTGCTCGTCGACAAGAACGAGGCGTTCGTCTTCGGCTTCTCGAAGCTGGACGTCATGTTCGGCCGCCAGCAGCCGGCCGACGCCCGCCATTTCTATCGCGAGATCGTCAAACCAGGCGTGCGTTTCTTCCAGACGAGGGTCCAATCGATCGATCCGACGGCCAAACGGACGGTGACCGCCGCCGGCACGTTCGACGCCGACGTGCTCGTCGTCGCGTTGGGGGCCGATTACGATCCCGCGGCGACGCCGGGGTTGGTGGAAGGTGGGAACGAGTTTTACTCGGTGGCGGGAGCGTTCGCCCTGCGCGAGCTGCTGCCGCGCTTCGAGCGCGGACCGGTGATCGTCGGCGTGTGCGGCAAGTCGTTCAAGTGCCCACCCGCGCCCAGCGAGACCGCGCTGCTGCTCCACGACTTTCTCGGCGCACGAGGCCGCCGCGACGCCACTGAAATTTCGGTCGTCATGCCGTTTGGCACACCGATTCCTCCGTCACCCGACACCTCGCGGGCCATTCTTGCGGCGTTCGAAGAGCGCGGCATCAGGTTCGTCAAGGACGCGCTGGTGCGCGCGCTCGAGCCGGCACGGAAGGTCGCCCTGCTGAGCGACGGGACCGAGATGCCGTACGCGCTGTTTCTTGGGATCCCGGTGCACCGGGTACCCCAGGTGGTGGTCGAGTCCGGGCTTGCGTCACACCCCCACGACTGGGTGCCTGTGAACAAGAAGACGCTCGAAACCGACTTCCCAGGTGTCTATGCCGTGGGCGACGTCAACGGCGTCGGCACTCCGAAGGCGGGCGTCTTCGCCGAAGGATCCGCCCGGGTCGTCGCGGAGGCCATCATCGCGCAGATCCGCGGCGGAGGGTCGCCGGATGCCTATAAGGGTCGAGGTTCGTGCTATGTCGAGTTCGGCCACGAGCTCGTCGGCCGCGTCGACGTGGACTTCCTGAGCGGACCGAAACCCACGGGGACGTTCCAGGAGCCGTCCGAAGCGCTGGTGGCGGAAAAAGCGGCTTTCGGATCGAGCCGTGTTCAGCGCTGGTTCGGCCGTTCGCCCGCGCCCGTTGCCGAGAGGCATTAGGTCCGGCCCGGCTTGGCATCGCCGTCGCGCGAGGCTAGACTGCATCACGATGGGCGAGCACGCGGACCGCTACCGCCGTCTCGTGGAGTCGTCCCCCGACGGTATTCTGATCGTCAGGGATTTTCGCATCGAATTCGTGAACCCTGCCGCCGTTCGCCTGTTCGGGGCTGCCGATCCCGCGCAGATTATCGGCAAGTCGCCATTCGATGTGTTCCACCGGGATAGCCACTCGGTCATCCGCAACCGCATCGAGCAACTGCTGCTCGGAGAACGTCTGCCGCCGATCGAAGAACAGATCGTCCGTCTCGACGGCGCCTTGACGGACGCCGAAGTCAATTCGACGTTGATTGCCGAGCCGGATGGTCCGGCGATTCAGGTGATCGTGCGCGACATCACGGAGCGCAAGCGGCGCGAGGCGCTGCTGCGTGAAAGTGAAGAGCGTTTGATGCTGGCGTTCGCAGGCGCCCAGGAGGGCGTCTGGGATTGGAATCTCGAGACCGGCGCGGTCGATTACTCGCCTCGCTGGAAACAGATGCTTGGCTACGCTGACGAAGAAATCCCGCCCACCGTCGCCGCCTGGGAGCAGCTGCTGCATCGCGATGACAAGTCGCGCGCCGAAGCGCTCGACCTCGCGGTCAAACGCGGCCAGCTGACCTACCAAGGCGAATTCCGGCTCCGCCACAAGGAGGGTCATTACATCACCGTCCTGACGCGCGGTCTCCCGATTCGCCGGGAAGACGATGGGCAGGTCGTGCGGATCGTCGGCACGCACCTCGATATCACCGAGCGAAAACGCACGGAGCAGGCGCTGCGCGAAAGCGAGGAACGTCTCAGGCTGGCCTTTGCCGGCGCGCAGGAGGGCATCTGGGACTGGAATCTCGAGACCGATGCCGTGGTCTACTCGCTGCGGTGGAAGCAGATGCTCGGGTATTCGGACGATGAGATCGAGCCGCACATCAGCGCCTGGGAACGGCTGGTGCACCCCGACGACAGGGCCGCGGCCGATCGGGCGCACGCGAGCGTCACGCGTGGTCAGCCGACCTACGAGGCGGAGTTCCGCCTGCGTCACAAGGACGGACACTACGTCCACGTGTTGTCGCGCGGATTTCCGGTTCGTCGCGATCCAGGTGGTCCCGTCATCCGCATCGTCGGCACGCACTTCGATCTGACCGAGCGCCAGAAGCGGGAGACGGAGCGCGCCCGCACGGAACTGCTGGCACACCTCGTGTTCGTGCAGGAGGACGAGCGCCGGCGAATCGCCCGGGACATGCACGATCAGTTCGGGGAACAGTTGACGGCGCTGAGCCTCCGGATTGCGCTGCTCAAGGAAGCGGCCGGCGGCAGCGCCGGGATGGCCGGCCACGCCCAGGCGCTCGAAGCCATCGCCCAGCGCCTGGATCGCGATGTCGATCAGCTCGTGTGGGAGCTCCGGCCGACGGCTCTCGACGACCTCGGCCTGCGGGCGGCGCTGAGCAACTACATCAGCGACTGGTCCCAGCGGGCCAAGATTGCCGCCGAGCTCCACACCTCTGGCCTGATGGACGATCGCCTGGCGTCCGAGGTCGAAACCGCGCTCTATCGCATCGCCCAGGAAGCGCTCAACAACGTCGCCAAGCACTCGCGGGCGCGACGCGTCGAAGTGCTCCTCGAACGGCGATCGGACTGCGTCCTGCTGATCCTCGAAGACGATGGCGTGGGATTCGAGCAGGCTGACAGCGGCGCCACCGGCGGCGGGTTCGGACTCGTCGGCATGCAGGAGCGCGCCGCCCTGGTGGGCGCCTCGCTGCAGATCGAATCGACGCCCGGCAAGGGGACGACGATTCTGGTGCGGATGGCGCTTCCGACCGGCGTACGCGAAGTAGTCGACCATGCCTGACACGCCCAAACAGCTGCGCATCCTCCTCGCGGACGATCACGTGACGGTCCGGCACGGCCTCAAGTTGCTGATCGACGGCCAACCCGACATGAAAGTGATTGCCGAGGCCAGCGACGGCGAGGCGGCCGTGCGGCAGGCGCTGCAGTTGAAGCCCGACGTGGTCGTCATGGATATCTCGATGCCCGGCATGAACGGGCTGGCCGCGACCCGCGCGCTCAAGAAGGCCAGGTCCGACGTCGTGATCGTCACGCTGACTCGCCACGCCGACGATGCCTACCTTCAGGAGCTGCTGCGTGCCGGTGTGTCCGGCTACGTCCTCAAGCGCAGCGCGCCCACGGAACTGCTTCAAGCGATCCGGGGCGTCGCCGCCGGCGGCCAGTACCTCGACTCGACGTTGACGCCGCGGGTGACCGCCGGATTCAGCCGGCAGGGCGCCAGAAAGCCGACGTCCACCCTCACGGATCGGGAAGCGGAGGTCCTGCGCCTGATCGCGTCGGGCTACGGCAACAAGGAAATCGCGGCGCGGCTGGCGCTGAGCACCAAGACCATCGAGGCCCATAAAGCGAATGCGATGCGAAAGCTCGATTTGAGCGGCCGCATCGACATCGTCAAGTACGCCGTTCTGCAAGGCTGGCTGGACAACGCCTGACCGGACCCGTCGGATTAGGGATCTTCCCTAGCCCTGCTGCGGCATCTTCCCGATAGCCGTACATTTCCGACCAACGTAGATTGCGTCTGTCTAAATCCATGGGAGGCGTGTCATTGGAGGAATCACCCCGACTCTCGTCAAGAGTCAACCAAGCGACCGCGCCGTACTCCTCAAGTCCCGCGCGCCGGGACGAATCCAGCCTGCCGCCTTCGGTTCACCGCGAGCTCAATCTCGCTCGGACGACCAAGGCCAACCTGCTCCTGGTCGGCAGGGAGCCCGTGGTCCTCAGCCTGGTGAGCCTGCTGCTGCCCGAGCCCAACGCCGGCGCCACGGTCAGACGTCAGGACGGCCGATTGCTGCTGCCCTCCGCTTCGTCGCGGGGCGGCGCGGTGGTCGTTCGCGACGTCGACGCCCTGACGCGTGAAGAGCAGCGAAGCCTGATTGACTGGCTCGACTCCGCGAGCACGCGCACCCAGGTGATCAGCACGGCATCCGTGCCGCTCCTGCCGCTCGTCGAGACCTGCCAGTTCAACGACGCGCTCTATTACCGCCTGAATACCGTCTACATCGACGTATCCAGGTAAGGCGTCGAGCCACGGGCCGGTTCCGGGAGCCGGAAAACGACACCGCGCCAAAATTTCCGCGAATCGCGCGTATAAGAGACGGTTCATACTTGCGCTCCGGGCCCTTTGCCCAGAGGCGTAAAGGGGAGGAAAAGTCCCTCATGACCGTCACGAAGCTCCTGCTCGATTGGCGCCGGGGGGAGCGTGCCGCCCTCGACCAGTTGTTGCCGCTGGTCTACGACGAGTTGCGGCGGGTCGCGCAGGCCCGTCTGCGACAGGAACCGGCCAATCCGACGATCCAGGCGACCGCCCTGGTACACGAGGTTTACGTCCGGCTGGTCGATCTCAATCGCTTGACGCTGTCCGATCGCGCCCACTTTTTCGCGGTCGCCGCCCGCCTGATGCGCCAGATCCTCGTCGACCACGCGCGACGCAAGCGAGCCGACAAGCGGGGCGGCGGCGAGACACTGGTCAGCCTGAACGACGCGTCGGCGCCAGCCGCCGCACCGCCGGTCGACGTCCTCGATCTCGACCGGGCACTCGACGAGCTCGCGGCCCTCGACGAGCGGCTGGCGCATGTCGTCGAGCTGAAGTTCTTCGTCGGCTTGACGCTTCAGGAAGCCGCTGAAACGCTTCATGTCTCGCACGCGACCGTCGAGCGCGACTGGGCCACGGCAAAGGGCTGGCTGTATCGCCGGCTCGCCGGCGGGGGGGCACCCCAGTGAACATGCCAGCCGCAGGGATGTCGCGCGATCGCTGGCTCCGGGTCAAGGACATCGTCGGGGCCGCACTCGAGACGCCGGACGCCCGAGTGGCGCTCATCGCCGAGCGGTGCGGCGACGACGCAGCGCTTCGCGCCGACGTCGAATCGATGCTCCAGGCATGCGCTGACGCCTCGGCCTACCTCGAGGCGCCCATCGTGTCGTTGCTCGGTGACGAGAGCGAACCGTACATCGGGCAGACGTTCGGCTCCTATCTGATCGAAGAGTCGATCGGCCGGGGCGGCATGGGCACGGTCTACCTGGCCCGCCGCGCCGACCAGGCGTTCGAGCGCCGCGTGGCCATCAAGACGATCCGGCGTGGCATGGACTCCGACCTCGTCGTCGGCCGGTTCCGTCACGAGCGGCAGATTCTGGCGTCGCTCGATCACCCGAACATCGGTGCGCTGTTCGACGGCGGCACGGGTCCCGACGGCCTGCCGTACTTCGTCATGGAGTACATCGACGGGATCCCGATCGATCGATATGCCGACGATCACCGGCTCGACACGTCGGCCCGCGTCGAGTTGTGCCTGCCGATTCTCGACGCCGTTCAGCATGCCCACGAGCGGCTGATCGTCCACCGTGATATCAAGCCGACCAACCTGCTGGTGACGTCCGACGGTCATCCGAAGCTGCTCGACTTCGGCATCGCCAAGATTCTCGATCCTGAAAGCGCCGGCCCTTCGACGCTGACGTCGATGGGCCGGCCGATGACGCCCGACTACGCCAGCCCGGAGCAGCTGCGCGGCGAACCGATTACGGCGTCCACCGACGTTTATGCACTGGGCGTGCTGTTGTACGAGCTGCTCACTGGACATCGTCCTTTTGGACAGGCCGTCCACTCGCCTGAGGAGATGGCCCGCATTGTCGCGGATCAGGATCCCGAGCGTCCGAGCACGGCAATCGCCCGAACGACCACTCTGCAGTTGCATGACGGCTCGGTCGTGGCGGTGACCCCCGACACGATCAGCGCGACGCGCGATGGATCGCCGGCGCTGCTGCGGCGCCGGTTGAGCGGGGCGCTCGATGAGATTCTCTTGAAGGCCCTGCGCAGGGAGCCGGCCGAGCGCTACGGGTCGGTCGCCGCACTCGCCGGAGACCTGCGGCTCTATCTGTCGGAACAGCCTACCAAGGTGTCGTGGGATGCGCGGCGGTATCGGGCGAAGCGATTCCTCCGCCGGTATCGCGCCGTCATGCTGGCGGCGGCGCTCGTCGTCGGGGCGGTCACGACCACCGCCGTGATCACGCAGCTGGCGGCAACCGGCGGCGCGTCCACCGCAGCGACTTCTTCCCAAGCGGCCAATCGGCCGTCTGTCGCCGTGATCGAGTTCCGTAACCTCTCGGCGCGTCCTGTCGACGACTGGATGTCGACGGCACTCGCCGAGATGCTGATGACCGAGCTCGGCGGCGACGGTCAGCTGCGAGTGGTGCCTGGCGAACGGGTCGCACGCGTGCGGGGGGAATTGAACAACAGCAGCGCCACGCCGCCCGGGGACGTCACCGATCGCCTGCGCACCGCGCTGGCCTCCGATCACGCCATTGTCGGCACGTTCGCCGTCACGGACGGCGCGGCGCCCCGGCCGGTCCGGATCGATCTGCGCATCCATCAGGCCGGCGCCGATCCGATTGCGGTGGCCGCTGCCGGCGACGAAGGGCAGCTGTTCGCGCTCGTGAGCCAGGTCGGTCGTGACCTCCGCGCGCGTCTTGGCCTTCGCGAAAGCTCCCCGGATGCGACGCGGGGCGCTCGAGCCGGGTATCCGCAGACCCTCGAAGCCACGAAGCTCTATGCCGAAGGCGTGGCGCGTCTCCGGCTGCTCGATGCGGTCTCGGCGCGCGCCCTGCTGGAGGACGCCGCCGGACGGGAGCCGGACAATCCGTTGATCCAGATGGCCCTGGCGTCGAGCTGGACGGCGCTGGGCTACGACGCTCGCGCCGCCGCCGCCGCGCAGAAAGCATTCGAGGCGTCGGGGGGCTTGAATCGCGAAGAGCGGATGAACGTCGAGGGGCGCCTCTACGAGGTGCAGCGCAAGTGGTCGGACGCCGTCGACGTGTTGCAAAGGCTCTGGGGATTCTTTTCGGACAATGTCGACTACGGGCTGCGGCTGGCCGCGGCGCAGACGGCCGGTGGCCAGGCCAAAGAGGCGATCAAGACCATCGAGGCGATGCGGCGTTTGCCGGAGCCGCACAGCCGCGACCCACGCATCGATCTCGAGCTGGCCCAGGCGTCGGGCGCGCTCGGCGACTTTCGCGCCGAGTCGGCGGCAATCCAGCTGGCGGTTGACGGCGCCGAGCGCAGCGGCGTGCGTCTGCTCATCGCCCGGGCGCGGTTGCTCGAAGGGCGAAGCTACTTCAATCGCTCCGAGCTCGGGCCGGCCGAGGAGTCGCTCACCCAGGCGCAGACCATCTTCCTCGAGGTCGGCGATCGCGCCGGCGCTGCTTCGGCGTTGAACAGTCTCGGCGTCGTGCTCGGGGACACGGAGGACATCGCGCGTGCCGAGCGGATGCTCGAACAATCGCTGGCGATCAGCGAAGAAATCGGCGATCGCCGGGCGATGTCGGCCGCGCTCAACAACCTGGGGATTTCGCTGAAGGATCGCCGTCAGCTGCCGGCGGCTCGCCGTGCGCACGAGCGGGCGCTCGCGCTCAGACGTGAGATCGGCGATCGGAACTGGACGGCCACGTCGCTGAACAACATCGGCGTGGTGCTGTTCGAGGAAGACCGCCTCGGCGAGGCCGCGAAGTATTACCGCGAGTCGCTGTCCATCATGCGGGAGCTCGGCGATCAGCGCGGCGAAGCGCGGGCGCTGCACAACCTGGCCATCGTCGATCGCGAGCTCGGCCATCTGTCGACGGCCCGGTCGGAATACGAGGCGACGCTGGTGGTGCGCGATCGGATCGGCGACAAGGGCGGCGGCGTGACCGGCCGCGTCGAGCTCGGATTGGTGCTCCAGGCGCAAGGCGAGCTCGCGGCCGCGGGCAAGGTCGAGGCCGAAGCGTTGGCGATTGCGCGGGAGCTGGGACTCAAATCGGGGGAGGCGCAGACCAATTTTCAGCTCGCGCAGATTGCGCGTGCTTCCGGCAATCTGGCTGAAGCGAGGCGCTTGCACGACCATGCGCTGCAGATTCGGCGCGCCCTGAACGAGACCCGCACGGTGCTCGAGAGCCGCGTCGCGATGGCGGAGCTGGCCGTCGATGAGGGCCGCGCGGCTGATGCCCAGGTGGAAGCCCTCGAGCTCGCGAAGCAGTTCGGCAACGAATCCGAGCGCGCGCTGGCAATCGCGATCCACATCCTGCTGGCGCGAACCTGGCTCGCGCTCGGCGATCCGGCCGCTGCCGACCGCGCCCTGGCCGCGGCGCGGCCCCTTTCGCAGCGAACCGAACGGCTCGACCCGCGGCACGCGTTCGCACTCATCGAAGCGGATGTCGATGCGGCGCTGGGCCGGAGAGATCGCGCACGCGAGCGATTGTCGTCACTCTGTGGCGAGCTGGCACGTCTCGGCATGGCGATCCGCCAGCTCGAGTGCCGCACGAGCCTCGTGCGTCTCGACCGCGCGGAGGGCCGCCAGACGTGGGCGGCTGACGCCGCAAAACTTCGTGAGGATGCGAAGCAGCGCGGCGCGGGGCTGGTGCTCCGCTGGCTCGATGCGCTTTGATCGGGTTCTCCCCAATTGCCGGCGAGAATTAAAGGCGTTCGCCGCCGCGCCGCTGCGCTAGTCCGCCGCGGCTGACCTTGAAGCAACACTGCGGACGTGCCGTCCGATCGCAGCACTCGTTGACCTCGACGCCGAGGATTTCAGTCAGCAGGCTTTCCAACGCGAGGCAGACCGCCGGGTGTTTGCCGGTCAGTGCTGCCAGCGGACACCCGAAGCCGCGAATCTCGTAGGCGCCGTTGGTCTGAACGCGGGTGACGGCACCCAACTCCCGGTTCAGCAGTTCGCTCGCGGCGGACACCCGGGCCTTCAAGCCGCCTCCGGAATCCACGGGCATCGGGAGTTCCCGCGCCAGCCCCTTGCCGGCCTCGCGCATCAGCACATCGATCTGTTTCGCGGGCAGCGCGCTCGAGAAGACCTGGACGAGCTGCGTTAGGAACGGCAGGTAGGCCTGCGAGAGCAGTTGCTCCACCTCGGGCGTCAGCTGGAAGACGTGAAACGGTCGAGTTGTGCCCGGCCGGCGGCCGACCTTCTGGACGACCCCGTCGCGCTCCATCGCGGTGATTTGTGCCCGAACCGCGTTCGCTGTGAGGTTCAGCTCCGAGGCGATGTCTTCGACGGTTGATTCGCCGCGCTGCAGCAGGGTCACGATTCGTCCGCGGCTCGTATCGAGGAGCTGCTTCCTCAGCATGGATTCAATTCTCTCCAAATGCAGGGCTTCTGCCATCCCCCGCAGGCAGGCGTCTTGCTAGATACACAAGATGAGGCTTGAGTATCTGCGCCAACCCGGCCATTGAGGACCGAAACGGCGCGCTTGTGTGGAGGGAAGTAATGAAACGAGTCGTGACGGTTGCGATCGTCCTGTTCGCCATCGCGCTCGCGGGCGCGTTGGCGGCTCAAACGGCGTCGGACGCGAGGCGTTTCGACGGCCGGCAGATCTTCCGCTTCGATACGTTCGGCGACGAGCAATTGTGGACCGACACGCTCCAGATGCATCAGGCGATTGCCAAGGTGTCGCCAGCCACGGCGCTCAAGGTCGGGTTGAAGGTCGACGCCGACGCCTTGCCGCGGCAGGTGAAAGCGGCGCTCACGGCCAAAGAAGTCGACTTGAACGACCCCGCCGTGACCATTCAACTGCTTCAGCTCAACGCGGTCGTCGGCGTGATCGGCAAGGTGAACAAGGCTGGCCACCTCACGAGCGTCGGCATCACGTGCGCGTTGTGTCACTCGACTGTCGACAACTCCTTCACGACGGGCATCGGGCGGCGACTCGACGGCTGGCCGAATCGCGACCTCAACGTCGGCGCCATTCTCGGCCTATCGCCCACGTTGCCCGACGCGCTCAAGGCCGAATTCAGCACCTGGGGGCCGGGCAAATACGATCCCAGGCATCATGCCTTCGACGGCCTGAACATCATCCCGCTGCACAGCCCGACCCTGCCGGTGCTGATTCCGCCCGCGTATGGGCTCCGCGATGTAGGCTTCGAAACCTATACGGGAGATGGCTCGATCTGGTACTGGAACGCCTACGTCGGTATTTCGCAAATGGGTGGGCAGGGGACCTTCAGCGACCCGCGCATCGGCCTCACGATTACGCAGACGCCCGACCTGGTGACGCCGAAACTGCCGGCACTGCTCGACTATCAACGAAGTCTGCTCGCTCCCGCGCCGCCCAGTGGCAGCTTCGATGCCGGCGCCGCGCGCCGGGGCGAACGCGTCTTCCACGGCCGGGCGCAGTGCGCTTCCTGTCATAAGCCGCCGACCTACACAGATGTCCTGAGCGGCCCCGATCGGTCGGTGCCGTTCCTGCACGACCCAGAGAAGGTCGGGACAGAAACCCAGTACGCGGCCCGCAGTGCGACGGGACAGTACCGCACGTCTCCGCTCCGCGGCGTGTGGCAGCATCCGCCGTACTTTCATGACGGCAGCGCGGCCACTCTGGCCGATGTGGTCGACCACTACGACGAACACTTCAAGCTGGGCCTGAACGCGCGCCAGAAGGCGGACCTCGTCGAGTTCCTGAAGTCGCTGTAGCGACGGCGGCGCCCGCTGACGTTTCGAACGGAGTCATGAAAGCCCGCCCTGCCGTATGATCGGGGCTTTCATGACTCAAACGACGATCGGGTCGTTGATCGCATCGGCCGAGCGTGGCGATTCGGGAGCAGCGGAAGCGCTGTTCGCGGCGCTGTATGCCGAGCTGCACCGGCTGGCCCGGGGCGAGCTGGCGCGGCGCGGCGGTAACGTCACGCTGGGCGTGACGACGCTGCTGCACGAGGCGTATCTCGACATCTCGGGGCGTGAAGGCTTGACCTTTCCGGATCGCGCGCGCTTCATGGCCTATGCGGCCCGGGTGATGCGCGGGCTGATCATCGACCACGTGCGCCGCCGCCACGCGCAGAAGCGCGGCGGGCTGTTCGAAATCACGGCGCTCGATACGACGATCGTCGAGCAGGTGGCCAACGCCGACGAGCTGCAGCGCATCAGCGACGCGCTCGACGAGCTGGCCACGGTGGATGCGGTGCTCGCGGAAGTCGTCGATTTGAAGTTCTTCTGCGGTTTCTCGTTTGCCGAAATCGGCGCGATGCGCGGCCTGTCCGAGCGCACCGTCCAGCGGCACTGGGTCAAGGCGCGCCTCTATCTGCATCGGGCGATCGGCGCGACGGGATCTCTCGCCGACGAAGCGTCGACGGCCTGAGTGACGGAGGTGTGATGGCCGCGCTCACCCCCGAACGCTGGCGTGCCCTCAGCCCGTATGTCGACCGGGCATTGGACCTGACGGGCGACGAACGGACCACGTGGCTCGCCGATCTCCGCCGCGAGCATCCCGAGATCGCCGCCGATCTCGAGGCGCTGCTGTTCGAAAACGAGGCGCTCAGCCGCGCCGGTTTTCTGGCCGGAGTGGCCGCTCCGGTACAACCGGACCTGTCACGCGCCGGGTACCGCCTCGGTGCCTACACCCTGCTCTCACCGATCGGCCGGGGAGGGATGGGCACGGTCTGGCTGGCAGAGCGCAGTGACGGCCGGTTCACTGGCAAGGCGGCGGTGAAGCTGCTCAATCTGGCGCTGATCGGACGCGCCGGGGAAGAGCGGTTCAGGCGAGAGGGCAATATCCTCGCGCGGCTGACGCACGCGCACATCGCGCATCTGATCGACGCCGGCGTGACCGACACCGGTCAGCCCTTCCTGGTAATCGAGCACGTCGATGGCGCGCAGATCGATGAGTACCTGCGATCGTCATTCGCTCGGCATCGAAGCCCGTGTGCGATTGTTCCTCGACGTGCTCGATGCGGTGGCGCACGCCCATGCCAACCTGATCGTCCACCGTGACCTCAAGCCGTCGAACGTGCTCGTCAGCGCCAACGGCGAGGTGAAGCTGCTCGATTTCGGTATCGCGAAGCTGATCGAAGGGGAGTCAGGCACGGCCGACGCGACCCTGACAGTCGAAGGGGGACGGGCGCTCACCCCGGAATTCGCGGCGCCCGAACAACTGACCGGCGGGCCGATCACCACGGCGACCGACGTCCACGCGCTGGGGGTGCTGCTCTACGTGCTGCTCGGTGCCCCGCACCCGGTGATGGCGAGAAGCGGGTCCACCGCGGACCTGATCAAGCGGATCGTGGAGACCGTACCGCCGCGCCTCTCGCACGTCGCGCCGGATGGCAAGGCGCTCCGCGGGGATCTCGACACGATCGTCGCGAAAGCCATGAAGAAAGATCCGGCGGAGCGCTATCCGTCGGTCACGGCGTTTGCTGACGATCTCCGTCGGTATCTGCGTCACGAGCCGGTCAGCGCCCGACCGGATACGCTCGTCTACCGGACCGCCAAATTTCTGCGCCGCCGCGCGCGGGCGGTCGCCGTTGCCGCGTGCGTGTCCGTGGTGATGGCAGGTCTGGTCGGCTTCTACACCGTACGGCTCGCCCAGGAACGGGATCGCGCGCAGCTCGAAGCGGAGAAGTCCGCGAAGATCAGCGAGCTGCTGACCAGTCTGCTGACCGGCGCCGATCCGTATGCGACGCGCGACCGTGAGCCGACGGTCCGCAACATCCTGGACGCCGGGGCCGAGCGGGTCCAGAAAGAGCTTGCCGATCAGCCCGAGCTGAAGGCGGAGATGATGAACGTCATCGGCCGGGTCTATCAACGGCTCGGTCACCACGACAAAGCGCGGCCGCTGCTCGAGGAAGCCCTGGCGATCGGCCGTCGCGCTCCAGTCAGCGAGACGGCGCGACTGGCCCAGAGCCTCAACGACCTCGGCGTCCTGCAGCGTGAACGCGGCGATCCGGACGGCGCGACGGCGCTGCTCGAGGAGGCGCTGGCCATGCGGCGGCGCGTGCTGGGCAACGAAGACAAGGACGTCGCGGTGACGCTGGTCGAGCTGGGGCGTGCGTATGAGGACCGTCGGATGAACGATCGCGCGGAGCCGCTGCTGCGCGAGGCGCTGGCGGTCCGCCAGAAGGTGCTCGGCGAATCGCACCGCGAAACGGCGACGAGCAAGAGCGCGCTGGCGCTGGTGTTATGGCAGCGCGGCGACATCGCCGCGGCCGAGCCGTTGTTCCGCGAGGCGCTCGACACGAGCCGGACCGCGCTCGGCGACGACCACCCGAACGTCGGCGCCGGCTGGAACAATCTAGGTCTGGTCCTGATGGACAAGGGCGACTACGCCGGCGCGGAGCCGATGTTTCGTCAGGCGTTTGCCCTGCGCCTGAAACACTTCGGCGACAACGATCCGGGTCTCGCCGTCAGTCTGAACAACCTGGCCGCTTCGCTGCGCGAACAGGGACAGTTCGAAGAAGCCGCTGCGCTGCTGGGACGGGCGCTCGCCGTGACGAGAACCGGGCTGGGCGACGATCACGCCAGCATCGCGGGCTACACCGTCAACCTCGCGCGCGTTCGTCTCGCCAGCCACGATGCGCCGGCGGCGGAGCGACTGCTTCGCGATGCGCTGGCGCGGCAGCAGGGGACGCTTCCCCCGGACGATTGGCGACTCGCCGCGACCAGAGGCCTGCTCGGTGCCGCGCTGCTCGAGCAGAGCCGCTATGACGAGGCCGAGCCCCTCCTTCTCGAGGCGAGCCGGATCCTCAAGGACGTCCCCGGCCGGCAGGGCCGGGATGCCGCCGCGACCCGGCGCCAGCTCGACGCCCTGTACAAGGCGACCGGCCGGCCCGGCAAAGTCGCCGTTCAGGAATCATCGGGCCGCTGACCCTGTCGGGTTTTCCGCCTGTCGCCTTTTCCCCGCCGCCTGCGATCTACCTGGTACGGGCAGTTAATCGCCGCGACCGCGAACCGTCCTGAAAAAGCTACACGCCATTGGTCGCAGGAGAAACGGGAGAGAAGCATGAATGCCACGATGAATACGAGCATCCAACCACACAACGAACGGCCGGCCGCCGTCTGGAGTGCGGGGGGCGAACACTACGATCAGATCAGCCGGGGCATCGCCGACGCCATCGAGCACTGTGTACTGCGGCTGAATCCTCAGCCGCGCGAGCGGATCCTCGACCTCTCGACCGGCACCGGCTGGACGTCCCGGGTCGTCGCTCGACGCGGGACCTGGGTGACCGGCGTCGACATTGCCAGCGGCCTGCTCGATGCGGCGCAGACGAAGGCCGCCGCTGAAGGTTTGCCGATCGAGTACCAGATCGGTGACGCCGAGGACCTCCCCTTCGAAGACGCCGAATTCGACGCCGTGGTGTCGACCTTCGGCGTCATGTTCGCGAGCCGTCCCGAAGCGGCCGCCCGCGAGCTCGCGCGCGTCTGCCGCAAAGGCGGACGGATTGCCCTCACGACGTGGCTGGCGGACGGCAATCTGTTCAAGATGTTTCAGGTGATGAAAGCGTACATGCCGGCGCCGCCCACCCCTGCGCCCTCGTCACCGTTCGAGTGGGGGAGAACCGAGCGCATCCGCGAGCTGCTCGGCGGCGCATTCGACCTGCGCTTCGAGAGAGGGGTGTCCTACTACCGCGAGCCGAGCGCCGAGGCGGCCTGGGAGACCTTCTCGAAGGGCTACGGCCCCACGCGTTCGCTGGCGACCAGCCTCGATCCGGATCGACGCGACGCGCTGCGGGCGGATTTCACCGCATTCCATGCCGGGTTCCCGACCGAGCTGGGGATCTGCGTGCCGCGCGAATACTGGGTGACGATCGGCGTACGGCGGTAGCCACCGAAGTCCCGGGCTGGAGCTGGCGGTCCTCTGTCATCCGGGGATCGCCAGCTGGCGTGCTGTCCACCGGGGATCGCCAGCTGGCGTGCTGTCCACCATTGACTCGCGCTACCGGCGCGATCCACGTTTGCTCGCGATTGCCGGTCGATTCCTCCGCACGGCCCCACACCTTTTCGTACAACCTTCTTCGATAAATCGCGTCGCGTAGTCGCTCTGCGTGTGCCACCTCGACGACTCCGGTACCGATAGCAATGGCGGATGAAGATTTGCAGGTGATCGTCAGAAAAGGAGGAGCCCCGTGAGAAACCTGGTGCTCGAGAGTGGCCGTCACCTCTTTCGCGACAAGGGCCCGGCGATTGACATGAAACTGCTGAACGCCAGGACGATGGATCTCGGGGCGGTCGTGCTGAAGTACGCCTCGCAGAACGGCCACTGACCTGGCGGTATATCATCGGCCGTTCGATGATCCCCGCGCTACAACGGCTACGCCAACGTAAAGAGTGGATGTTCTTTGCGGCGCTGCCCCAGGCAGACCGCGCTCTCACGTTGGGCTGGTGGACCGTCGTCGTCCTCCACGGAATCGTCCCGGCGTTGTTCGCGGTTTCGACCGGCGTCCTGGTCGCCGCCGTGCAGCGCGGCGAGCCGCTAACCGGGCCGCTGCTGGCGACCGGCTTCCTGTTCATCGTCATGCAGGTGATGACGCCCGTTCAAACGGCCGTCAGCCACAACCTCGGCGAACGCGCGGCAGCGTTTCTCTACGATCGGCTGACCGCGGCCTGTGTTCGACCCCCGGGGATGGCCCATCTCGAAGATCCGGCTTTGACCGCTGACCTCACGGTGGCTCGGGACTTCGATCTCGGCATGACCGGCCCGCCGTTGTCGTACTCGATGGACTTCATTGCCGGCGGCCTGGTCGGCAGCATCGGCGGTCTGGCCGCGGCGGCTGTCCTCTTCGGCTTTGCGTGGTGGGCGCCGTTCGTGCTCGCGGGTGCGTGGCTGTCGACGCATTGGCTGCTTCGCGAAAGTGCGGTCTGGTTCGATCGCAATACCGACGAAGTGCGGGCGGCCCAGCGTGACGCGGACTATTCGTATCGGCTGGCGGTCGATCCGCCGGCGAGCAAAGAGCTGCGGCTGTTCGGCCTGGTGGGATGGACGATCGAGCGGTTCATCGCACGGCGCACGCAGCTGCACAAGCTGCAGTACCAGGCAACCCGCCTGCGCGAGCGGCCGCTGGCCTGGTGCCTTCTGATAGTCACTGCGGCCAACCTCCTCGTCCTGTGGTCGATCGCCAGCGCGGCTGCCGCCGGCGTGATCGGTCTGGGCGAAGTCGTCGTCTACGCGCAGTGCGCGGTCGGGACGTCGATGATTGCCTTTGGCGGACTCAACTGGGCCCTGGATGGTGCCGCGGCACCCGTCGCGGCAGTGAACCGGCTGGAGCCGGCGATGGCTTCGGCGGGACAACTCGATTCGGGCCGTCGCAAAGCGACCGGCGTGCCGTCAAGTGAGGTGCGCTTCCGCGACGTGACGTTCGCCTACCCGGGTGGGCTTACGGTGCTCGATGGTTTCGACCTCAGCATTCCGGCGGGATCTTCGCTCGCGATCGTCGGCCAGAACGGCGCCGGCAAGACGACCCTGGCCAAGCTGCTGTGCCGGCTTTATGACCCGCGGCGCGGGGCGGTGGAGATCGATGGCGTGGATGTCCGGGATCTGGATCTTGCGTCCTGGCGCTCACGGCTGGCCGCAGTTTTTCAGGACTTCGTCCGGCTCGAGCTGCCGCTACGCGAAAACGTCGCACCGGGTGGTGCACCCGACGAGGTGATCCTTCAGGCGCTGCAGGCGGCGGGCGCATCGAATCTCGGGCAGCTGGACACGGTGCTCGCGCGCGGCTACGAAGGCGGCGTCGATCTGTCCGGCGGTCAGTGGCAGCGCATCGCGCTGGCGCGCGCCCTCTGCGCGGTGAAGATGGGCGCCAGCGTAGTGCTGCTCGACGAACCGACGGCGCAGCTCGACGTCCGCGGCGAAGCCGAGATCTTCGAACGTCTCCTCGACGCGACGCGTCACTGCACGACAATCCTGATTTCCCATCGCTTTTCGACGGTGCGCCACGCTGATCGGATCTGTGTGCTGGAGAAGGGCAAGGTCGTCGAGCTCGGCTCTCATGACGAACTGATCGCGCTCAACGGGCGCTACCGGACGATGTTCGACCTGCAGGCACAGCGGTTCGGCGCCGAGGACGAGGAAGGAAAGACCTATGACGTCCTCGCCTGACAAGCCCCCCGTCCGCGACGATCTGCCGGCAGCGCTCCCATCGATGTGGCGGCTGTGCAAGCTCGGCTACCGGCACGAGCCCGCGCTGATTGTTGCCGCCTTCACGTTGTCGCTCGTCGCCGCCCTGCCGGACGCGCTGCTGGCGTTCTGGTTCAAGCTGCTCGGCGAGGGGGCGCTGCAGGGCGATTGGGGCCGGGTCCGGTTTGCGCTACTGGCGATCGCGGTGTCGGCAACCGCGACCTGGTTTCTGCAGACGGTCAGCGTCCGCGTGCAGCGACGGTTCCGCGACAAGGTGACCATCGCGCTCGAGTCACACGTCGCGACGCTGTTGGCCTCGATCGCGACGATTGCCCACCACGAACGGCGCGATTACCTCGATCGACTTGCCGTGCTGCGCAATCAGGTGTTCATGCTCGATCACATGTACATGTCGCTGTTCACGACGTGTGGATGGATCCTGCGGCTCGGCGTCACCATCGTCCTGCTCATGTCAATTCACCCGGTTCTGGCGCTGCTCGCGCTCTTCGCGCTCCCGCCAGTGTTCACATCGAGCTGGCGGCCGGCTGTCGAACGCAACGCGTTCGAGCGGGGCGCCTCGCACAGCCGTCTGGCCCGACACCTGTTCGACGTGGCGACGACGGCTGCGCCAGGCAAGGAAGTCCGGGTCACCGGCATCGGCGAACGCCTCGTGCGGGATCGTCGCACGGCCTGGGAAGCGGGCAACCGGCCTGTTGCCGCCGCGCGCTGGCGATCTGCCGGATGGCACACGCTGTCATGGGCGGTGTTCGGGGCCGGCTACGTCGGCGCCATCGTGTTCGTCTCGTCCGGCCTGGCGGCGTCCGCCGGCGATGTCCTGTTGACGCTCGCTGCCGGGTCGCGGCTGTCGTTCTACGTCGGCGGGGCAGTTGGAGAGATTGGCTTCCTGCGCGGCGTCTGGATGGATTCATCGAGACGACTTGCCTGGCTGGAGGACTACGCGAACGCGATGGTCGCGAGAGCGGATCAACCTGCGCCAGAGCGCATCGCCAGGGCGATCCGCTTCGACCACGTCTCATTCGCGTATCCGGGAACCGACCGTCTGGTGCTCGACGACATCAGCGTCGAACTGCCCGCCGGCGCGGTGGTGGCGATCGTCGGCGAGAACGGCGCGGGCAAGACGACGATGGTCAAGCTGCTGGCAAAGATGTACGAGCCGACCAGCGGCCGCATCCTCGTCGACGACACCGACCTCGCACGGATTGCGGCGCTGGACTGGCGCGCCCGTCTCGCGGGTGCGTTTCAGGATTTCTTCCGATTCGAATTTCGCGCGCGTCAGACCGTCGGAGTCGGCGATCTGCCCCGGCTGGACGACGAGCCGGCGGTCGTCACGGCGATTGGCCGGGCCGGTGCGGACGACGTCGTGGTGCGGCTGCGCGCGGGTCTCGACACGCAACTGGGGCCGACGTGGCCCGGCGGCGTCGAGGTCAGTTTCGGCCAGTGGCAGAAGCTGGCGCTGGCGCGTGGCTTCATGCGTGATCGACCGCTGGTGCTCGTCCTCGATGAACCGACGGCCGCCCTGGACGCGGAAACCGAGCATGCGCTGTTCGAGCGCTACGCGGGCGCTGTCCGGGGTGGGAGCGAAGCCGGCCGCATCACGATCCTCGTTTCACATCGTTTTTCGACGGTGCGGATGGCCGACCTCATCGTCGTCCTCGACGGAGCCCATGTGGTGGAAGTAGGGTCGCACGAGGCGCTGATGGCCAAACGTGGCCAATACGCCCAGCTCTACGGCATCCAGGCCGCAGCGTATCGCTAAACCGCTGTCGTAGGTGTGACTGAGGTCGCAGCCACGTCGCAGCAGTGTCGGGGGGAGGTCGCAACCATGTCGGAGCGGTGTCGGAACCAGGTCGCAGCCATGTCGGAGGCACGTCGCAGCTATGACGGAGCCGTGTCGAAGCAGTGCCAGAGCGGTGTCAGAGCAGGGTCGCAGCGTAAGTCGGAGCGGGGTGGCCGCGGCTCGGGCGCCTAGAGGAACCGCACGTGACAGATGGCGCGGCATGCGACAAAGACGCGGACGTTATTGCTGCCTGCGTCGGCAGGTTGGAGAAAAAAGCCGACGGCTTCCGGGTTGTAGTTGAGAGTGGTGCCGACCAGTGTTTCGTTGTCGAGGAAGGTAATCGCGACACGGCGGCCGCGTCCCTCTCCATCTGCCGCAGCGTTCTCGAGCCTCTCCGAGTTTCCGATGAAATTGCGCACGAAGAACACAGCCTTCACGTGCCACAGCGGCACTGTCACCCGCTCACTCGCCGCCGCATCGGGTTCCGGCCAGACGTGAAGTGAGCCGGATGACGCGGCGAATTCCCGCCCGTACCCCTTCAACAACCTGCCGTCGATGTAGCGGACCACGAGGCGATGCCAGCCCGGAGCGAGAGCTTCGTCGCCGGACGGCTGTGGTGCTGCGGCGGTGATTGCCAGCGGGTCGGGGATGATCAACGTCGGCCGTTGCGCCGGACGTGCCGAAGTGACGTCTGATCGCAGCTCAAGGGTCCGCTTGAAGGCGAGTCCGCCGCGGTAGACGGTCTGCGGAGATATCCCCGCCACCTGACATCGCACGATGCCGGCGGGCATCACGATCGTCTCCGATGCGCCGGCGATCTCGAGCGCGACCGTCCGGCCGGGATCGAGACGATAGCCTTCCGTTTCGATCAGCAATCCGCCTGGCGAGATATCGAGGACAGTTACGCGAGGGCCATACTTCAGGCGGACTTCCTTGAGCCAGGGCAGATCGCGCAGCGACAGACGATCGTGCACGCGCCGATCGGCGTTGCGATCCTCGACCGACAAATCGAGGGCGTTCGCGCCCACGACATAGAGATGATGACTACGCAAGTTCACCCCGTTCGCAGATCTGCACACAGCCGACTAGATGTCGGTGTTGACTCTACGCAAGGGAGAGACCACCCCAGCCGTAAACTCAGAAACCGCAGGACTGCAGATGTTTCGCGGGCACGACGTTCGATAAAGTTCACCTCACACCGCACCACCGCGACAGAAATTGTCACGCGCTCCAGCCCTTATTGCTATTTCGCACGTGGCCGAGAATGCCAGACTGAGGGCTGTCAGAACTTTGTCGGAGGTGTGTCGGAGCAATGTCTGACCCAGGTCGCAGCCATGTCGCAGCTGTGTCGAAGCGAGGTCGGAGCGGTGTCGGAGCAGTGTCAGAATGAGGACAACACGGCTGTTTGGCGTTCCTCTCAGAACCCCTGAAAATCCGCCTCCGCCATCAGTTCAGAAATGGCGCGCATCTCGCACACAGAGCGCGGACACCAACGTTTCACGATGACTCCTGTTGCGCTCGACACGCTCGCCCGTCGCGGCATCGTCCTGAAATCACACGAAGCCGTCGCCATCGTCCAGCAGCTGATCTACTCGGACGCCCAAGTGGTGCTTGTGCCGCCATTCGGTCCGCCGACGCTGGAGAGTGTGGCGATCTATGCCGACGGTCGAGTCGTGTCGCGGACGTCGGCCGTCACCCCGGCCGTTTCCGAGATCGGCCTCCTGCTCGAAGAGATGCTGCCACGCGGCCGCGGCCTGCTGCCGGGTGGCTTGCGCTACGCAATCGCACGCGCGCTTCTCGAGGTCGACGCACCGCCCTTCGACTCAATAGCGGAATTGTCGGCATCGCTGATCCGGTTCGAGACCGGCGATCGACGACAGGTGGTGCGCGCACTTTACGCTCGAGCCACCGGCACAGCGCCACGACTGGTTGTTGCACCGCCGCCGATCGCCGCGCCACAAGCGGTCGTTGCGGCGCCGCCGATCGCCGCGCCGCAATTGGTCCTTGCGCCGCCACCGATCAGCGCGCCACCGATCACTGCGCCAATCGAAGTCCCGCCCCTTCCCGGACGGCCACCGCACCGAACCAACCGGGCGACCGCCGCCGCGGCTGCTCTCCTCGCGGTTGCGGCATCCTTCGCCATCGGCTGGTTCGCAAACTGGACACCGCCAGCTATCGATGCACCGGTTTCGGAATCGTCGACGACACCATCGCGTTCGTCACCCGACTTGGCTGTCGACGCCGACAACTCGACAGCGTTGCCGGCTGCCACCCGCGAGCCTGCCGTCACGCGTGTCGCCCTCAGTCGGGACGGTGACATGTTCTCGCCGTCGTTTTCATCGGACGGCCGCACCGTCTTCTTTCACACCGGCGGATCGAACGCACCACGCAGCGCCTTGATGAGACAGACGGGCCGCGAAGACGACGTCCAAGTGACTCCGATCCTCGACGACGGTGCCAGGAACTATCACGCCCAGCCATCACCTGACGGGTCGCAGATTGCGTTCGACTCGGATCGCGATGGCGAGCGCGCGGTCTACGTCGCCGCGGCTGACGGCACCAATGCCCGGCGCGTGAGCGGTCCGGGCCATGCTTCTGTGCCCACGTGGTCTCCCGATCAACGACGCCTTGCGTTCGTCCGCGCGGAGCCCGCCAACCGGAAAGTCTGGAACCTGTGGATGTTGGCCATCAGCAGCGGCGAGATGTGGCGGCTGACTGACTTCAAGTACGGCCAGACATGGGGCGCTTCGTGGCTGCCCGACAGCAGGTCAATCTGCTTCTCTCACGAGGATCGACTCATCCTCCTGTCGGTCGAGGACGGACGGTTTCGCGTCTTCCCGACACCCGTGCGCGGCCGTATCGTGAGGACGCCGGCGGTCGCGCCTGACGGCACACGCGTTATCTTTCAGGTCTTCCGTGACGGCGCCTGGATGCTCGACTTGAGGACCGGCGAGACCCATCGCGTCCTGGACGATCCGACCGCCGAAGAATTCGACTGGTCGCCCGACGGTCGTCGAATCGCGTATCACAGCCGGCGAGCGGGACGCTGGGCCATTCACACGCTGCAGCCGGGTTAGAAGCCGAAAAAGCTGATGTAAGCTCCGAGAAGGGGGAGACGACGATGAGGCGCTTGATCGTGCTCGGTTCACTCGTCAGCGTGGGCACGCTGTCGATCACTCTGGCGGCCCAGCAAGCTCAACCGCAGGCGCCACTGCCGGAACTGACGCGGGTCAAGGAGAACTTCTACATTATCGAATCGGCGAGTCCGGTCGATCGGTCGAAGTTCACCGGCGGCAACACCGGTGTCTTCATCATGGAAAAAGGCGTCGCGATCGTCGACACCAAGCTGGGCGGCTACGGTCCGACGATTCTCGAGCGGATCCGTGCGGTGACGCCGAAGCCCGTCACGACAATCATCAACACCCATGCGCACGGCGATCACACCGGCAGCAACCCGGGATTTCCAGCAACAGTCGAGATCGTGGCGCACGAGAACGCCAAAGCGAGCATGGAGAAGATGAAGGAGTTTCAGGCGGCACCCGCGGCGATTCCGAAGCGTACCTACAAAGATCGCCTGACGTTGTTCAGCGGGAAGGACCAGATTGAGCTGTTCCACTTCGGCGCCGGCCACACGAACGGCGACACCTTCATCTATTTCCCCGCGCTCAGAACGCTGCAGGCCGGCGACATGTTCCCCTGGAAGGATGCGCCGTACATCGATCGGAACAACGGCGGGAGCGGCGTGGCGTGGCCGGCGACCCTGGCGAAGCTGCTGGCCGCGATGAAGGACGTCGACACGGTCATCCCCGGTCATATTCCGCCGACAACCCGCGCCGATCTTGAAGAGTTTCAGCGCTACACCGCCGACCTGCTGGCGGCGGCCCAGGCAGCCAAGAAATCGGGGCAGACCGCCGAGGCAGCGGCCAAGTCTATCAACGTGACGGCGAAGTACAAGGGTTACGAGTCGGAGCGGCTGGCGGCAGCCGTGACCGCCATTTACAGCGATCTTCCGTAGCTCGGGTCTCCAACTTTTCGTCGCGCGCGGCGTCCAAGAAGAGTGAGGGCGCACCATGCCAGATCCGGTCGATCTCGATCTCAGGGCCAGTCGGGAAGCTGTCGACACCGTTGAGGTCTCCGCGACGCCTAATCGTCCGAAGGCACTGATGGTCGTCGTCGGCCTGCTCGTCGTGGCCGCGGGCTTTGCGATCTATCTCGTCTTCGGACGACAGACGTCCGCGCCGGTCAACGAACAGGCAGCGGCGCCGGCCGCCGCGACGCAGGCGGCCAAGCCCGACGGAGCGCTTGGCGGCGTCGGCGACCCGATCGCTGTTCCACCGCTGGCCGAGAGCGACCCGCTGGTGCGCGAGCTGGTGACGAAGCTGTCCTCGCACCCGAGGGTTGCGGCATGGCTCGCGACCGACGGGCTGATTCAGAACTTCACGGTCGTCGTCGCGAACATTTCCGAAGGCCGGACGCCGACCACTCACCTTCGTCACGTCGCCCCGACCGGTCCGTTCCGCATCGTCGATCGCAAGGGCGATCTGTTCATCGACGAACAGAGCTACCAGCGCTACGACCGGCTCGCCGATGCGGTCGCCTCGATCGACGTCGCGGGAAGCGCCCGCCTCTACGCGACCCTCAAGCCGCGCATCGAAGAAGCGAATCGGGAGCTTGGCCATCCCGAGGGATCGTTCGATCGGACGCTCGAGCGCGCCATCGTCAGTCTGCTGGCGGTGCGCGCCCCGGCCGGGCCTGTCGAAGTTGGTCCGCGAGGCATCGTCTACGGCTACGCGGACGACGATCTCGAATCGCTGACTGCCGCGCAGAAGCATCTGCTCCGGATGGGACCGCGCAACATCGCTCTCATTCAGAACAAGCTTCGCGAAATCGCGCTCGCGCTAGGGATTCCCGCAGAGCGCTTGACCGCAACCCGATAGGCTGACGGACGGGGACGACGCCCCGTCGGTGGACCGCCTTCTGCAGGCCCGAGCCGCAGCGCCTGCACGCGCCTGAAATCGATAGCGCGATTACAAATCTGATCGCTGCGACAGGGCGAAGACTGACGAGGCGCGTCCGGGGTCTATGAGAGTGATGCGGCCACCATATGTCTGCGCGGCGGCGCTCACCGCTGTTCTTGCCGCATCGCCGGTCAAGGCACAGCGGCCAGTCCGGGTCGACGTTCCCGGCGAGATGGCCGCAGCCTCGCTGTCCGAGCTGCCGCGGCTGCCGAGCGATACGCTTGCCGCCATGCTCGCGTACGTTCAAGGACTGCCAGCCTCTCTGATCGATCCCGAGCTGCCGGCGATTGACATTGGTCAGTGGCTGGCCGCGGTCCTGTGGCCGAAAGTGAGCGGGCCGCCGCGGATCCCCGATTGGCAAGTCGAGTTCTGTCGCAGTCGCACCAGCGATGCCCCAGGCTTCAGCGCGGATCTCTGCGCGCACACCTCGGTGGAGTTGTCCGACGAGCTGGGCTTTCGTTTCGAGATTCGAATCGCGGCGGCGGTGCAAACACCGGACGGGGCCGTTCGCTGGGTGGTCGACACGCCATCGGTCCAACAAATCCGACTGACGTTCGTCGGGCCACGACCGGCAGATTCTGATTCGCTCGACATCCCGTCGCTGCGCGATCTCCGCGAGTGGCTCGAGCTGCCGCGGGCCCGCTGGCCGAAGGTCGACCTGCAAACATCGGTCGAGGCAACCCGATTCGGGCGTTGCCGGGTGACGTTGTCACGTTTGCCATCCAGATCCGCAACGCTGGCGATCGCGACGTCGAACGTGCGCATGTCAAGCTGCTCTTGACGGTGTGCTGCGAAGATGTTGAGCGGCGCTATGAATGGTACCCACGCATACCGGCCGGACACACCGCCCACATCCGATTCTCCGCGACATTCCCCGAAGGCAGTGGCAACGCGCTGGTGACGGCGTATTCGTTCTATCCGGAAACAAGTCGCCAACGGACCGCCGTCGAGGACAACAGCGCGCTGATGTGGGTCTTTCGTGCGACCGACCCTCGAGAATTGGTCGTCGGTCCCGAGATCAGCAATCCCGCCGGCATCAAACCCCAGGATAAATGACGCCGCGCTCATCGACCCTGAGCAGCCGGGGGTTCGGGCCGCTCGGGATTCGCCCGGCGAGACGCCCCAATCCCTGATCGTTCATCGTCTTGACTCGGACCGGCGCACGGGGATAGTAATCAGCCTCGAAAGGCTGGTGTCCCATGCTGCGATCGAAGTCCGCTTCCATCTGCCTTGTTCTCACCCTGGTGTTCGCCGCGCTGCTGGCGCAGCACCCGGCTACCCAGGGCGATCAGGCGGGCGCCGTCACGCTCTTCGAAGGAGCGCGGCTGATCGTCGGCGACGGCAGCGCGCCGATTGACAATGCCGCCTTTGTCGTCCAGAAGGACCGCTTCGTCCAGGTCGGCCGGCGCGGCGAGCTAAAACCTCCGGCTGGTGCGGCGCGGGTCGACCTGTCCGGCAAGACGGTGATGCCGGCGATCGTCGATACGCACGTCCATCTGGCGAACGAACGGGCGGCGCTCATCGATCAACTCCAGCACAAGGCGTACTACGGCGTCGCCGCGGTCACCAGTCTCGGCCAGGATGCCGGCGACCTGCCGTTCCAGATTCGCAACGAGATCATTCCGAACGCGGCGCTGTTCCGGACGGCCGGCCGCGGCATCACGATGCCTGAGCCGGGGCGGTCCGATGTTCCCTACTGGGTGAAGAGCGAGGCCGAGGCGCGTAAGGCCGTCCAGGAGCTCGCCGTCCGGAAGGTCGACCTCGTGAAGATCTGGGTGGACGATCGCGACGGCAAGTATCCGAAGATGGGTCCCGCCATCTACACCGCCGTCATCGAAGAAGCTCACAAGCACGGTCTTCGGGTGACCGCGCACATTTTCACGCTGGAAGATGCCAAGGGCCTGCTGCGGGCCGGCATCGACGGGTTCGCGCACGGCGTACGAGACAAAGACATCGACGATGAGTTCGTGGCGTTGATGAAGAAGCGCGCTGACGTGTTTCTGGTACCGAATCTTCCAGACCGCGGCGTGGCCGCTGACATGAGCTGGCTGAGCGGCACGGTGCCGCCGGCGGAACTGGCCAAGATGCAGGCTGGAGCCGTCGATCGGCCGGCTGCACAGCAGGCGTTCGGTATCCAGGCAAGAAATCTCGCGAGGCTCAATAAAGAAGGCGTACGGATTGCGCTGGGGACGGACGGCGCCGCTCCCTGGAGCCATCATCAGGAGATGGCCGACATGGTGGCGGCGGGGATGACACCGAGCCAGGTGATTGTGGCATCGACGCGGACGGCGGCTGACGTGTTGCGACTGACGCAGCTCGGGACCGTCGCCAACGGAAAGAGCGCCGACTTCATCGTCCTCGACGCCAACCCCTTGGACGACATCACCAACACCCGGCGGATCTCGGCGGTCTACTTGCGGGGCGCGGCGGTCGATCGCACGACGCCCGCGGCGCGGTGGCGCGGCGGCGCTAAGCCGTAACGAATCGCCGGACCTAAGAGGTCGGCCTACGTACACAAGGACGACGGTACGTAGGGCGGGCCTCTTAGGCCCGCCAAGGCGCGAGAGGCGTGGTTGAGTAGGGCGGGCCTTTTTAGGCCCGCCGAGGAAACGCGCTACGCGACGTCCAGCTCTCTGACCGGACGCACCTCTACGCTCCCCTCACGCGCCGGCGGAATCTTCGCCGCAATCTGAATCGCGTCGTTCAAGTCGCGCGCGTCGACGAGATAGAAGCCGGCGAGCTGCTCCTTGGTTTCGGCAAACGGACCGTCGGTGATCGTCACCTTGCCGTTGCGAACGCGGACGGTCGTGGCGGTTTCGATCGGCTGGAGCGCCTCGGCGGCGATGAGCAGACCGCGCTCGCGGAATCCCTCCCCGCAATTCCTGCACTCGCGATCGGGCACGGCGTGCAGCTTCTGTCCTTCGAGATAGACCAGGCACAAGTACTTCATGAAGATCCCCGCTACTGCGGGAGCTCGGCAAGCCGGCGTTCCAGAAAACGCCGCTCCGGCTCCTGCTTCGTGAGCGTAAGCGCCCTCTTGTACGACGTACGAGCATCCGCCGTTTTCCCGAGCCGCCGGCACAAATCGGCGCGGGCCGCGTGCGCCAGTCGATAATCGCGCAGCTCGCCGCGCTCGAGGATCGCGTCGACGATGCGCAGCCCTGCCGCGGGACCGTCACGCATCGCGACCGCGACGGCGCGATTCAGCTCCACAACCGGCGACGGTTCAAGTCGCGTCAGCACATCGTAGAGGCCGACGATCTCGGCCCAGTCGGTCGCCGACGCCCGGGCCGCGCCGGCATGCACCGCGGCAATCGCCGCCTGGATCGAGTAAGGGCCGATGCGTCTCGTTCCGAGCGCGCGCTCGACCAGACTGGCGCCTTCATCGATCTGCCCGCGGTCCCAGAGCGATCGATCCTGATCCTCGAGCAGGATCACCTCACCGGTGTCGGACGCTCGCGCTTTGCGCCGCGAATCCTGCAACAACATCAAGGCGAGCAGCCCGAGCGCTTCGGGCTCCGGCATCAGCTCGACGAGGACGCGACCCAGCCGGATGGCCTCGGCCGACAGATCGTGCCGCGTCACGGCCGCTCCCGATGACGCCGCGTAGCCCTCGTTGAACACGAGGTAGATCACCCGAAGCACCGCACCGAGCCGTTCCGGCAGCTCCGCGGGCGCCGGCACTTCGTACGGGATCCGCGCGTCGCGGATCTTGTTCTTCGCACGAACGATGCGCTGCGCCAGCGTCGGCGCCGGCGTCAGGAACGCGCGGGCGATCTCCTCGGTCGTCAACCCGCAGACCTCGCGCAGCGTCAAGGCGATCTGCGCCTCCGACGCCAGCGCGGGATGGCAGCACGTGAAAATCAGCCGGAGCCGATCGTCTTCAACGCTCTCGGGTTCGGCCCAGAGCGCTTCGTCCTGCACCGGGATCTCGGCCGCTTCACCCGCATCGTCGAGCGCGGTGAACCGCTTCTGGCGGCGCATCACGTCGATCGCCTTGAATCGCCCCGCCGACACCAGCCAGGCGCGCGGATTCGACGGCACGCCCTCCCGGGGCCATTGCTCGAGCGCCGCCCTGAACGCGTCGTGCAGCGCTTCTTCGGCGGCGTCGAAATCGCCGAGCATGCGGATCAGCGTCGCGAGAACCCGGCGGGACTCCGCAAGGTAAACGGCGTTGACCGTCTCATGGACCTGATCGGCCGCGTGCACAGCGACCGATCACACCATCATCCGACCTGCCCGCGCAAATCAGGCGTCGCTTTACGCGGCCGCGCTTTCGCAGTTCACCATCCAGGGCGTACCGAATCGGTCGACGGTCATGCCGAAACCTGGCGACCAGAACGTCTCTCCGAACGGCATCGTGACGGCACCGTTCGCCGACAACGCCATGAAGAGCCGCTGCCCATCAGCCACGGACGGCGCGTTGATCGACACCCACATCCCCTGGGTGGGCGAATACCGATCGGCCGGAGCATCCGAGCCCATCAACACGTCTTTGCCGACTTCCATCCGGACGTGGACGATCTTGTCCCGCCAGTCGGCGGGGACATAGTCCTTTGCCGGCGTTTCGCCGTGAGTCTGCATCATCACAATCCGGCCGCCGAGCGTCTCCTCGTAGAACTTGAATGCTTCCCGGCAATTACCGTTGAAGTTGAGGTAGGGGTTCAACTGCATGGGCGTCTCCTCTGGCTGATAGTCGAACGAGCCATGTCCGGATCGACATCCAAATCAGGGTTCACCTGACGGCCGACCCGAAACTAGTCGATCGCGATGGCGAGCAGTGTCTGGTCGTCGCCGGGCTCGTCGCCGGCAGCGAAGGTCTCCAGATCGGCCACGATGTGCTCGACGATAGCGTCCGGAAGGCGGGACGCGCTGCGGGTGAA
The DNA here is from genome assembly GCA_963728825.1 of uncultured Acidobacteriota bacterium. Lineage (GTDB taxonomy): Bacteria > Acidobacteriota > Vicinamibacteria > Vicinamibacterales > CAVVIG01 > CAVREM01. The sequence continues at coordinate 536,695 of CAVSLA010000001.1, read as the reverse complement.
CGCGGCGACGAGCCGGTCAATTTCGTACATGTCGCCGGATGGCGCCTGGCGGTCGGTAATGCCGTCGGTGTAGAGGAGTATCCGGTCGCCGGCCGACAGGGGGTGCTCCGCGACCGCTATGTCGCCCGGGTCGGCAAACAGCAGCGGCAGCGCCGCCTCGCAGCCGAGCGTGGTCGTCTCTCCGCCCCGTCTGCAGACGAGCGGCAGCGGGTGGCCGGCTGACGCAAAGCGGATCGAGCCTTTGCCCGCATCGAGGACGCCGTACACGGCGGTGGCAAAAATGGCCGTATCCCTGAGGAAGCCGAAATGGCTGTTGATCTGCCTCAGGACGGCTGCCGGATCGTCGGTTGAATGCCGAATCGTGTGAAACACGGCCCGGATCATCGCCATCACGATCGCTGCTGCTGCGCCGTGGCCCGACACGTCGGCGACGATGAAACCCAGGCGGTCGCGATCGAGTTGCGCGACGTCGTAGTAGTCGCCGCCGGCATGACGGCTGGTGCGATAGTGCGCCGCGAAGCGTGCGCCGCCCGCTGACGGCAGCGTTCGGGGCAGCATCAAACGCTGCAGCTCGGCGGCGTTGGCGAGCTCGCGGTCGAGCCGGTCGCGGCTTCGACGCAGTTCGCGCTCGAGATAGATCCGGGTCAAATGGTTCTCGACCCGCGCCAGGACTTCCCCAGGTTGAATCGGCTTGGTGACGTAGTCGACCGCACCGAGCCCGAGGCCGGCGATCTTGTCAGCCGCGCCGTCCAGCGCCGAGAGAAAGATCACCGGCACGTGCGGTCGGTCGAGGCGGGCGTTCAGCCGGCGATAGACCTCGAAGCCGCTCATGTCCGGCATCAACACGTCGAGCAGTACCGAGGTCGGGAACCGTCCGTCGGGCGATCTCGAGCGCCGCCGTGCCATTTCGCGCGGCGAGGATGCGATGTCCGCGGCCGTCGAGCGTCCGGACCACGAGCTGCAGATTGATGGCGTTGTCGTCGACGACCAGAATGGTTGACGGGGGCGCCTGCGCGCCGATCGATGCGTCGACGACCGATTCAACGTGAACCATGAGTCACCTGCTCGATCTGGACATCCACCAGGCTCTCCGCGAGCGCCTGTAGAGCCTGGAAGTCGAATTCCCGGGTCAGCGCGGCGATCCGCGCGGCGAGGACCCGCGTTGCAGCCGTTCGCCGCAGCTCGCGCGCCACTTCTTCGAGCGCGGTCACGTCCCCCAGGATCGAGGCCTCTCGCAACCGGTCGACCATCCGGGCGGGGAGGGTTTCGGACGGCGCGCCGTCCTCCGCTGCGCTCCGGCTCGAACGCGCTGACACGAACTCGACGCCGAGGTGCTGCTGCAGCTTGCCGAACAGCACTTCAGCCCTGATCGGCTTGGGAATGAAGTCGACGCAGCCCGCGTTGCGAGCGGCCTCACGCACGTCGCCAAACGCGCTCGCGGTCACCGCCAGCACCGGTATGCGGGCGCCGTCGGGATGCGCGTGGATCACGCGCGTCGCCTCGAAGCCATCGAGATCGTTCATGCGCCGATCCATCAGCACGACGTCCGGCCGCAGCTGAATCGCGAGATCGACCGCTTCGCGGCCGCCGCTCGCGGTAATCACGCGGATCCCGGCACTTTCGAGCAGGCTGGTCAGGACGCGCCGGTTGACCGTGTTGTCATCCGCGACGAGCGCGGTCAGCACGACGTTCTCCGGCAGCCGCGCATCGATGCACGGCGACGGGGAGCCGCTGTTCCACTCGCGCGAGTCGTCCGGCACGGCCCCGACCGGGACGCTGAACGAGAACACGCTGCCCACACCGAGCGCGCTCGCCACCGTCAGCTCTCCGCCCATGGTGCGCACGAGGCGTCTGCTGATGGTCAGACCGAGTCCCGTGCCGCCGGCCGCTGCGCCCGCCGAGGTCTGGCCGAACGCTTCGAAAATACGATCGAGGCTGTCGGGTTCGATGCCCATGCCGGTGTCGGTGACGGCCAGGCGCAGCCAGCCTTCGCCGTCCGCCGCCACCGTCAGGCGCACCTCCCCGGCGGTAGTGAACTTGACGGCATTCGCCAGCAGGTTGAACAGCACCTGTCGCAGATGGCGTCCATCAACCAGCACACGTTTCGGGACATTCGCTGCGACGTCGGCCACCATCCGCAGGCCCTTGCTGCGGGCGGGGTTCGCGATCATCTGTTCGAGTTCCACCGCAAGACGGCGCACGTCGGTGACGCCGCGCTCGTGGTCGACGCGGCCGGCCTCGATGCGCGCCAGATCCAGGACGTCGTTGATCAGGTCGAGGAGATGCGCGCCGCAGGTGGCGATCGCTTCGAGCGCTTCGCGCTGGTCGGGCGCGAGTGCGCGATCCCGCTGCAGCAACTGCGCGTAGCCGAGCACGCCGTTCAGCGGGGTGCGCAGCTCGTGGCTCATGTTGGCCAGGAACTCGCTCTTGGCCTGGGTCGCCGCCTCGGCGGCTTCCTTCGCGCGGCGAAGCTCCTCCTCGCGTTCGGCAAGCCGCCGCACCGCCGCCTCGCGGGCTTCGTCGGCCATCGCCGCCATCACCAGGTTTGCGACCGACAACGCGAAGTTGCGCTCGTCGGCCGGCCACTCTCTGACCTCGCCGAGGTGCTCGATGCACAGCACGCCGATGGTCGCTTCACGTTCGCGCAGCGGCACGTCGAGCATGGCGTGAATGCCGAGCGGCGACAGGTACTCGTCGCAGAACTCACGCGTCCGGGGATCCTCCCGCGCGTTGTCGGCAACGATGACCCGCTCGCGTTCCAGCGCCTCGAAGTAGGACGGCGCGGCACTGCGCGCCAGCGTCGCCCCCGACAGGTGGCTCCCCGAAGAACGTTCATACAGGTCGACGCACGTGATCGCCGTGCGATCGGCGTCGAAGCGCCACATGCTGATCCGGTCCGCCTTCAGGGTTCTCGCCGCCGTCTCGAGCAGCTGGGCCAGCCGCGCGTCGAAACAGGGGGCGCGGCACAGCTCGTACGCGGTCAGCTCGGTGAGGGCCGTGCTCTGCTCGGCCAGCCGCTGTTCGCTCGCTCGAAGCGTCTGCTCGGCCACCACTTGATCGGTGACGTCGGTGAAGCAGGAAAGAACCGCCGATTCGCCCTCGACGGTGATGAGCGTCGCCGACGCGCGCGCCCATCGCGCCCGCCCTCCCGGGCGGCTGAACTGCAACAACATGTCGTCGGCCCGGCGATCCCTGGTCAGCCGTTCCACCAGCGCCGCTCGCTCGCGCGGGTCGACGTAGAAGTCGGTGATCTGACGACCGACCAGCTGCTGGGCCGGAATCTGGACCATGGCCGAGGCCTTGGCGTTGACGGCCATGATCCGGTCGTCCTCGAGGCGACTGACGACGGCCGGAAACGGGCCGGCGTTGAACAGCTGCCAGTCGGTGAAATCGGTGTCCATCAACCTGATCAACGTCGGGGATCGACCGACCCCGCCACGCAGACTGAAAATGGTGGCGGGCCTAAGAGGCCCGCCCTACGTACAGTTAGCGGGATGGACGATGAGGGCGCCAGCGGCGAACAGGGCACGGCGCGGCGGCCAGATGCCCGCCGGGCCTGGCTCGGGCATTTCCGACTGGAGGAGGCCAAGATCGCGGCCGCGAAGCACCGCCCGACTCCCGTCGACCCGCCAGATGGCCTGAGGCAGAGCGCGCATGCGGAGGCCGGCCGGGATCCGGTGGACGAGGCGCAGGCGTCCGGCCCGGAGGGCGAAATCGACCACCGTCTCAGTCGCGGTCAGCGTGTAGCGGTTTGTCCACCAGGTCGGCGGCAGCCAGCCGGCGGCGGCGTTGAACGCGGCCGTGGCCGTGCTCGCAGCAAGATCGAGGTGCCATCGCAGCAGATCGCCGCCATCCACCTCGATGACCATCGAACCGGCCCCGACCCAGTCGATGCGGATGGGCGAAACGATCGCGCGCGCAATCAACCCCTTGAAATAGCGGGCGCAGCCCTGCGGGCACGGCACATCCGTAAAGAGCGTCCATTCGCCATCGGCGCTCCTGTGCCAGACGGACGTGTAGCCGATGCCAATCGAGGCCACCGGAAATCGCCTCAGCGCGAGGATGTCCCCTGAGGCAAAGCGCACGTCGAGCACGGCATATCCGGCGTAGCGGTGTCCTGGACCAGGCGGGAGCGCTACCCCCCGTTCGAGGGCGGCGGCAACAGCGGCAGGCGTACGGACAAGGGATCGGCTCGGCACGTGGGCGGGCTTAAAATGGTCTCCCAGTCGGTACAACGCTGTCCGTCCGGCAAACCCGCCATCGTGATGGGAACTTCTTGACCGCCGACATAACCCAGCTGCTTCGCGCGCACGGCGCCGGCGACTCGGGCGCTCTCGATCGTCTGGTGCCCCTGGTCTACGACGACCTCAGGCGGCTCGCGCGCGTGCAGCTCCGCCGCCGCGGCGGCGCCGAGACGCTCAATACCGGTGGGCTCGTCAACGAGGCCTACCTGCGTCTCGTCGATCAGTCGAAAGCGTCGTGGCGGGACCGCGGCCACTTCTTTGCCGTCTGCGCGATCGCGATGCGTCAGATCGTGGTGGACCACGCGCGGCGCCGCAGCCGGCTCAAACGCGGCGGGGATCAGGGCCTGGTTCCGCTCGACGAGGCGCGCGATCACGCGGACGCCGACGCGGCACGCGTGCTCGAGATCGATCTTGCCCTTCGCAAGCTGGCTGAAACCGATCGACGGCTGGCCGCGGTCGTCGAGTGCCGCTACTTCGCCGGTCTGACCGAGGAGGAGACAGCGCTGGCACTCGGTGTCTCGGTGCGGACCGCGCAGCGCGAGTGGTTCAAGGCGCGGGCCTGGCTGCGGCATGAGCTCGCGGGCGGCGAGGTCTGAGTGGCAGGACACTTCGACCTGGGCCGGTGGCCGGAGGCAGACGAGCTGCTCGATCGCGCGCTGGCACTTCCTCCGGAACAACGTGAGGCTTTCGTGCGGCGCGCCACCGCACACGATCGCGCGCTCGGCTACGCGTTGGCATCAATCGTTCGCGAGGCGTCGCGTGAGGACGACTTCCTCGAGCCGGGCGGCGCATTGTCCGGCGATCTCGGCGATGAAGTCGGCCGCGCCCTCGAAGCGCTGCCCGCGACCGCGCTCATCCTCACCCCCGGCAATGCGATCGAACACTACGAGGTCATCGAGCTGCTCGGCCGGGGCGGCATGGGCGAGGTCTATCTCGCCCGCGATCGCCGGCTCGGTCGCCAGGTCGCTCTGAAGGTGCTGCTGCCGCAGTTTGCCGAGGATCCGGACCGCATCGCGCGGTTCCGTCGAGAGGCGCAGGTGCTCGCGGCGATCAACCACCCGGGCATCGCCTCCATCTACGGGCTTGCCGAGCAGGACAGCATTCGTGCGCTGGTGCTCGAGTACGTGCAAGGGGTCACCCTCGCGGAGCGGATCGAGTTGGGACCGGTGCCGCTCATCGAGGCCACCGCGATTGCGCGCCAGCTCGCGGAAGCAGTCGAAGCGGCCCATCACGCCGGGATCGTCCACCGCGATCTGAAGCCGGCCAACATCATCCTGCTGCGGGCAACGGGCGAGCGGGCCGCAGCGAGCGGCGTCGACGTTGCCGTGAAGGTCCTGGACTTCGGCCTCGGCAAGGCGGTCACGCCGGTGCGGGATGATACCGGGCTGCATGGCCTGACCGGCAAGTCGTCCGGTCTCCTGCTGGGGACGGCGGCGTATATGAGCCCTGAGCAGGCGCGCGCGGATACCGTCGATCAGCGTGCGGACATCTGGGCATTCGGCTGTGTCGTATTCGAGATGTTGACCGGGACGCGGGCGTTTCCCGGAAAGACTGCCGCGGAAGTCCTCGCGAACATCGTCCAGCGCGAACCGGCGTTCGGGCTGCTCCCCGTCGAAACTCCGCCATCGCTGCGCCGCCTCCTGCGCCGCACGCTCGAAAAACGGATCGAACGACGACTTGCGTGCATCCGCGACGCGATGCTGGAGCTCGACGAGGCGGCGTTGCCGCTGCTCGACCCGCCGGTGCCGCGCCGCCGGTCGTGGCTGCCGCTGGCAGCGGCCCTCGTGGTGGCCCTCGTCTCCGGTGTCCTGCTGTCCCCAACGCTTCGACGCACCGAGGTCAGCTCCGAACCGGTCGCAAGATTTCCAGTCGCGTTACCGGCAGGCGATTTGCCCGCGATTGGACCTCAGCCCGCCGTGGCGCTGTCACCCGACGGCCGGACGCTCGTTTACGCCGCTCAGCGTGGCGACTCGACGGCTCTGTTCCGGCGCGACCTGGCCGTCCTCGAACCCGCGATCATCGCCGGGACCGAAGGCGGCAAGGCGCCGTTCTTTTCACCCGATGGGCAGTGGCTCGGGTTTGCGGCCGACGGTGAGCTGAAGCGGGTGCCGATCGGCGGTGGGCCGCCCGAAACCATTGCACCTGCACCTGGTGATGTGACCGCGGTCTGGATGCCTGACGGGGCCATCGTCTACTCGACAACCGCGACGCGTGTGCTGCACCGACTCGAGGCACGCGGCGGCACGGCGGCCGCCCTGACGAGCCTGAATCCGGCGCGGGGCGACCGGTTTCACCTGCTGCCGCAGCCGCTGCCGGGCAATCGCGCGCTGCTTTTCACGATCGTGACCGGTGCCGATCGGCATGTCGCCGTGCTGCAGCGCGAAACCGGCGAAACGAGCATCCTCACCAGCGGAACGCATGGCCGTTATCTTTCGAGCGGCCATCTGATCTTCTCGCGCGACAACACGTTGTGGATTGTGCCGTTCGATCCGGAACGGCTGACGCTCGGTGGCGAGCCGGTCCCGCTGATGGATGGCGTCGAACATTCCGCCGATCAGGTCGCTCACCTCGACGTCGCGGCGGATGGCAGCATGGCGTTTCTGCAGGCCGGCGACTACGAGCCGGCCATTGGCCGCGTGGCGTGGGTCGACCGCGGCGGGCGCGCCACCGACGCGGCACTCGAGGCGCGGCCGTACGTCGGCGCGGCGATCTCACCGGACGGCTCGCGGATCGCGCTGGCGATCCGTGAGCATGGCAACAGCGACATCTGGATCGCCACGCCCTCGCTGCAGAGCCTGACCCAGCTGACGGCCGAAGCCGCGAATGAGACGATGCCCGTCTGGTCGCCCGACGGGCGCTACATCGTTTTTCAGTCGGACCGCGGCGGCACCGAGATCTACCGACGGGACGTGCAAGGTGGCGGAACGTCAGAGCGTCTGACGTCGCAGGCCGGTGCAATCACGGGTCCCCACTCGATGACTCCCGATGGCCGCACACTGCTGTTCACGTCCCGCTCCGGCATCACGGCGGTGACACCGCCGTCGACCGAGCCTCAGCCGCTGGTCACCGGGAACGCAACGGTGCTCGATCCTGAGGTTTCGCCGAGTGGACAGTACCTGGCCTACCAGTCGAACGAATCGGGCCGGTTCGAGGTGTACGTGAGCAATTACCCGCCGAGAGGCGGGCGGCGGTGGCGCGTGTCGCCGGCCGGCGGGACGTCGCCGCGTTGGCGAGCCGACAGCCGCGAGCTGTTCTTCCTGGATGACAGCGGCTTGATGGCCGTGCCAGTCGATGGCGATCTGGCTCGATCGTCGAGCGACGCTTCGCGGGTCTGGCAGCTGCCAACCGCTGGCGGCGAGCGCATCGTCGACTACGACATCGCCGCGGACGGCGCCCGGTTCCTGCTGATCCTCGAAAAGCGGGCGCCGCCGACCACGCCGACTCTGATTGTGGTTCGCAACTGGATTGGCGAGGTGCGCGCCCGACTCAGCGCATCGCCGTAGCGGCTTTCGACAGCGCATCGGCCCGGTCGACCATGGCCCTGACTTCGCCGGCCATCTCCTGCGCGAGCGTTTCCAGAAGCCCACCGACCGTCGACAGCGTCCAGTCGAATGACGCGATGCGATCGGTCGCGTCGAAAACTCCGGTCGAAAGCGCATCCCGCTGGAGCTGGTAGTCCGCCAGCGCCGCCGGTGAACCGTCCAGAATCGCTGCCGCCAGGAGCTCGGCGTCGCGAAGCGCGTCGGTGATCCCGTGCGCCGTCAACGGATCCTTGAAGTAGCCGGCGTCGCCAACCAGCGCCCAGCCCGGCCCGAAGCTCTGACGGAAATAGCCGGTCTGGCCGGCGAAGCCGGTCAACGGCCGTTCGCCCGCGCGGGCGACGCGTTGCGCCAGGTCGGGAGCCGCGCCTTGGAGGATTCGCATGAATCCGGCGAAGCGATCGCCGCCGACGATGCGGGTCCAGTTTGATGACGGAACGGACGCGAAGATCAGCGTCTGCTCGTCATTCGTTGGAATAGCGCCGACCGCCAGCCCGTCACCGTAGTGCCATTGGTAGCCATCGACCGGGATGCCGGTCCAGTAGCCGTAGAGGGAAGCCGTTGCGTATCGGCCGGTCCGATAGACGTCCGCCCGCACCAGATCGGCCAGCGTCGAGCGCATTCCGTCGGCACCGACCACACATCGAGCCGAGACGTGTGAGACGCGGCCGGCCCGATCGAGCAGGCGGACGCCGTCGATGCCACCCTCCGCCGAGCGCGAGATGGCGGTCAACCGCGTCCCATGCAGGACGAACGCGCCGGCCTCGCGCGCGGCGTCGACGAGGACACGATCGAGCACTGTTCGCCGCGGCGCGTAGAGGGCGTCGATGCCAAACTTCGATTTGATCGGCACCGTCAGTGTGTCGCCGCCGATGTGAAAGCTCGTCGCCCTCACCGCGGGGGTCCCGACCTCGACGATTCGCGGCAGCAGCCCCCACCGGTGAAGTTGGTAAACGCCGCCACGCATCAGGGCGTGCGTCGACAGGATGTCGCTGCCGTAGTCGCCGCGATCGACGAGCAGCACGCTGCGGCCTGCGCGGGCCAGCAGCATCGCCGTCGCGGCCCCGGCGCAGCGGGCGCCGACGATGACGGTGTCGAAGGTCGACGGTATCGGTTGGTGCTCCATATTGCTGGTGCTCAGGAATCAGGCGATGGCCTGATGCGAGTGGCCGAGATGCCGAGCCAATTGGTCGGCAAGGACCGCCGCGTCCTTGCCCACGCCGTCGATGAAGTTGGAATTCCGGCGTCGTTGAAACTGCATGCCGAGGACGTAGATCCCCGCCGCCGCTGTCACGCCGCCGTGGTGAGCGATGTCGCCGCGACCGTTGACGATCGGCACGCGCAGCCACGGGTAGCGGCGGCGGTAGCCGGTCGCCCACACGACCGTCGTGATGTTCTCGGACTGAAGGTCGATTGATTCAGGCGCGTCGACGAACGACGGCCAGGTCGGCTGAAACGGCTCAGGGTCGCCGACGCGGCCATCGTAGCCGCGGGCAGTGGAAAATTCGTCGAGCCGCTTCAGCAGCATCGCTAGTTTTGCGTCAGAGGCCGCAGTCGTCGCCACCAGGTCGTCGTGGAACCACACCCGTGCGCCATCTGCGGCGCGCACCCGACCCGTGACGCGGGCGCCTTTGGCCCGCAGGCTGGCCAGATCGATCGAGCTGTGATCAGGCCGTCCGACCAGCTGGAACGACGGCTGACTGCGCGAGATGTCTATATCGTAGACCTGGTCGACGGAGACGTCGAGCATTCCCGATCGGTCGAGCCACCACATGATGTCGCGTCCCCGATAGCATCGCGGCACGCGCGTGTGATGGCCGGCCGCAATCGTCACCTGGTGGCCGGCCTGCAGCGCTTCGTCGGCGATCTGAATGCCGGTTGCCGACGCGCCGACCACCAGTACCTTGCCATCGGCGAAGTCCCGCGCGCTGCGGTAGCGGGTCGGTACAAGCTGACGCACCTGAGGGCTGAAGTCGCCGGCGAGATGCGGCACCTGCGGCACGTCGCAATATCCGGTTGCCACGACGAGCGATCGCGTCGACCACTCGCCGCGGTCGGTTTCGACGCGATAGTCGTCGCCAGCCGCCGACACGTCCGTCACGGACGTGGATTCTTCGATCGGCGCCCGAAACGACCGGGCGTATCTATCGAGGTACGACGCGACCTCGCCAGCGGTCATGTAGCCGTCGGGATCGTCGCCGGTATAGCGAAAACCGGGAAGACGGCTCTGCCAGTTCGGCGTGAGGAGCCGCAGCGAGTCCCACCGCTCGCTGCGCCAGCGCTCGGCAATGCGGCCGCGCTCGATCACGACGTGATCGACGCCAAGGTCGGACAGGCAACGGCTCATGGCGAGCCCTGCCTGTCCGGCCCCGATGATTACTGCATCCGTTCGAGGCATGGCTGGCCCACTTGAGTTCACGACAGGCAGAGCCGAATCCCGCCACGGCCGGTATACTGGCCGAGCCAGCTCGTGGAACTGTCCCCAGGCACACAACTCGGTCCCTATGAAGTCATGTCCATCCTCGGCGTTGGGGGGATGGGCGAGGTCTACAAAGCGCGCGATACCCGTCTTGGACGGATCGTCGCCATCAAGGTCGTCTCTCGCAGGCTGGCGGCCGACCCGGACTTCCGGGGACGGTTCGACCGCGAAGCTCATCTGGCTTCCCGTCTGAACCATCCGAACATCTGCACCCTGTACGACGTCGGCCGCCAGGGAGACATCGACTACCTGGTGATCGAGTACATCGAAGGAGAGCCGCTGGCCCGCCGCCTTCGTCGGGAGGGCGCCTTCGATCCGTCACAGGCTCTCGAGATCGCGGCGCAAGCGGCGCACGCGCTCGCGCACGCCCACCAGCAGCGGGTCGTGCACCGCGACATCAAACCCGCCAACGTCATGCTGACGCGCGCGGGCGTCGTAAAGGTTCTGGATTTTGGCGTCGCCAAGATTCAGGAACCGGCCGACACCAGCCGGAGCGGCGCCGCCCTCGGCACACTCGCGTACATGGCGCCCGAGCAGCTCCGCGGCGAGCCGGCGCGCCCCTCGAGCGATGTATGGAGCCTGGGTTGTCTGCTGCACGAGATGTTGTCCGGTTCCCGGCCGTTTGCCGGTGACACCGACGCCGCTATCGTCGCCAACATCGTCGCCGACGCACCGCGGCCTCTGGGGCCGCAGGTCCCGCCATCGCTTCGTGCAGTGGTCGAGCGAGCGCTCCAGAAAGATCCCGAGCGTCGCTATCAGTCTGCGGCGGAGTTTGGGGACGCCTTGATACGCTGCCGGAGTGGCGAGCCTGCCGCTCCGGAACTATCCCCACGACGCGCACAATGGATTCTGATTGCGGTCGTCGCCGTCCTTGCGCTTGCCGGGGCGACAGCGATTGGCAGCGCGTTCTGGCGCCAGGGCGCGCTGGCCCGCTGGGCCCGTGAGGATGCGCTGCAGGAGATCACGGCGCTCGTCGAAGCGGATCAATATACAACCGCCTACGCCACGGCGCGGCGGGCCGAGCCGTTCCTGCGCGACGATGCGGGGCTGGCCGCTGTGTGGCCGACGATTTCCGTGACTCTCTCGTTGACGACAGAGCCCGACGGCGCCGACGTGTCGTACAAGGACTACTCGGCGGTTGACGCCGATTGGCAGCAGCTCGGTCGCAGTCCGCTCAAAGACGTCCGGCTCCCGCGAGGGACGGTGCGGTTCAGGATTGAGAAGAACGGGTTCCAGCCTCTCTATCTGGCCAGGAACCTGACTGGCGCGCTGACCCTCGACGCTTTGCATCTCGAACAATTGGGAAGCAACGAGGGACTGGTCCGCGTGCCCGGCGGGAGTTTGCCCGTCAATCTGAGCGGGTTCAACTCCGATGCTCTGGTGCCGATGGACCCGTACTTAATCGATCGAACGGAAGTTACGAACCGAGCCTTCAAGGCGTTCGTCGACGCGGGTGGCTATGCCGGCGGTGACCATTGGCACGGGCTGGATGCGCCGATGCCGACATTCCGGGACACCACGGGCCGGCCGGGGCCGGCGACGTGGATCAACAGCAGCTATCCCGAGGGACGCTCGGACGATCCGGTCGGCGGCGTCAGTTGGTACGAAGCGGCGGCGTACTGCGCGTTTCGGGCCGAATCGCTGCCGACCGTTTTTCATTGGGCCCGCGCTGCGCTGGCGCCCCGTGAGATCACGGCGCCGCTCGGGCCGGCGATCGTCCCGTTGAGCAACTTCGGCGGGAAAGGGCCCGCGCCGGTCGCCTCCCACCAGGGCATCGGTCCGTACGGCACGTTCGACCTTGCCGGAAATGTCCGTGAGTGGACCTGGAATGCGGCATCGGCCGGCCGGCGATGGATTCTGGGCGGCGGATGGAGCGATCCGAACTACATGTTCAGCGTTCCGAACTCGCTGCCCCCGGATGACCGATCTCCCGCCAACGGGTTTCGATGCATGCAAGCGGCGTCGGTGCCGCCGACGCTCCTCGACATGCTCGAGGTCTCGTCGCCGGACTATCGCGGAGTTCGGCCGGTATCGGACGAAGCGTTCCAGCTGTACGCCAGCCAGCTCGCCTACATTCCCTTGACGGGCGACGTCGCCCGCGCCCAGCGTGAAGCGACCTCCTCGGGATCCATACGAGAACAGGCCTCGGTCGATGCCGGCTACGACGGCGAGCGTCTGACGATCCAGGTGTTCCTGCCGCAGGATCACAAGCCGCCGTATCAGGCCGTCGTGTACTTCCCGGCTCTCAACGCGTTTCAATCACGTGCGTCCAGCCGCACGTATCTCGCCGCCGACTACGTGGTGAAAAGCGGGCGAGCCCTCGTGCTGCCGGTGTTCAAGGGCTCTTTCGAGCGGTGGGACAACGCGCTCGATGCCACCGGCGAGCAGTACCTGCGCGCGGCTCGTCAGCGGCTCCTGCACTGGCGACAGGATCTCGGCCGGACGATCGATTACCTCGAGGCCCGCGGTGATATCCAGATGGACCGCGTGGCGTTCTACGGCCGCAGCTTCGGCGGCTCGATGCCGCTGCCGCTGCTCGCGCTCGAGCGACGGTTCCGGACCGCGGTCCTCTATAGCGGCGGCTTCACCTATCGCACGCTCCCGCCCGAGATGGATGCGGTGAATTACGTCTCGCGCGTAAAGATCCCGGTGCTGATGTTGTCAGGCCGGCACGATTACGTATTCCCGTACGACACGTCACAACGGCCGCTGTTCGAGCTGTTCGGAACGCCGCCCTCCGAAAAGCGCCACGTCGTCTTCGATGCCGGCCACGATCCCCTGCCGCGCAGCCAGGTGATCCGCGAGATTCTCACGTGGCTGGACAAATATCTCGGTCAGGTCAGCAGTGCTCCGAGATCTTCAGCCCTCAGCCCTGAGCCCTGATTAGCCCTGAGCCCTGATTAGCCCTGAGCCCTGATTAGCCCTCAGCTCTGAGCCCTGCGGCTTTTTTGATGCTCAAGCGGTGATTCGACCGCCGCATCGAATCGCGCGGCGAGAGCTGCAAAAGCAGGCGTCGGTCCCGACCATTCGAGCGTATCCACCGAAGTGAACAGCGGAATGTGTGTCCGAAGGGTGGCGAGATCCCGAAAAAGAAAGGCTTGATCCTGCTCGCGCGCAAAGGTGAGGGCCAGCGCGCCGGCGTTGTTCGCGTTGACGCCCCAGGTTCGTGCGTCCGCGGGTATGGCTTCGAGGTGCCGGTAGCGCGCCAGGACGGCGGCGGCTGACTTCGGTCCCCAGCCACGCAGGCCCGGATAGCCGTCCGACGAGTCACCGACCAGCGCCAGATAATCAGGGATCGATTCCGGCGGCACGCCAAACTTCGCAATCACGCCTGCTTCGTCCATCGTCACCCGGGTCCGGCGGTTGAGTTGAACCACCCGGGTGCCGCGCACGCACTGCGAGAGATCTTTGTCGGGCGTGCAGATGACCACTCTAGTGACGCGCGGGTCGGTCGCCGCCAGCGACGCCGCCGACGCCAGCGCGTCGTCCGCCTCGAACTCGATCATCGGCCAGACGACGACGCCCAATGCCGTGAGGGCGTCCTCGAGCAGCGTAAACTGCGAGCGGAGCGCCGGGTCGATGCCTTCTCCGGTCTTGTAGCCGGGCCACAAGCCGTTCCGGAACGATTCGATCACGTGATCGGTGGCCACCCCGACGTACCGGACCCCCGAATTGATCAGACCGAGCACCGAGGTCAGAACGCCGCGGGCGGCCGCCACTTCAAGGCCATCCACATCGCGAGCGCTTGGCATGGCGTAGAAGTGACGGAACAGCTCGTAGGTGCCGTCGATCAGGTAAACGTCCACTATCGTTTCGCCCAGAATCCCGCAACCGGCAGCGCGATGGTTGACACCAGCATGTCGAACGCCGCGGCGACCGATGCAACCCGCGCCCGGACGCCGTCACCCGCCGCGCGCTGAATCGCAACCGCCCGCAGCGGTTCAGCCACGCCCTCGAGAAATGCCAGGGCCACGACGACCAGGTGAAATGTCCCTGGCAGGCTGATCGCCGCACCGACTAGAGCGGCGCCGCCCAACCCGAGCAGAATCTGGCCCCGGCCGTTGGCGGCCGGCACCCGCGGCGCGATGGCGGCACCCGCCGCTTCGGCAATCGTAATCAATGCAACGAGCAGCGTCAGCTCGGTGGCGTTACCCGACCCGGAGGTCTGCGCGAGAAACGAGACGACCGATGATGCTCCTCCGAGCAGCGCCACTGGGACGATCAGCGCGAGCAGCGTTTTCGAGAGGAATGGCGACACGGAATCGCCGTCCTCGCCGGCTTCGGTCGCCTCACAGTGCGATGGCGGCTCGCGCATCGCCCAGGCCACGCTCGCTCCCACCGTACACAGCGCCGTTTCGGCCGCCCACGCCGCGTGAAACCCCCACACGTTGGCGAGCACCCCGCCGAAGACGACCAGCGCCACCAGCGCGACGATTTCGAGCGTGTGAGTGCGGGACTCGATCTCGAGGAACGCGTCCTCGCGATCGAGTGCGGCGCACGTCCGGAACAACAGCGCTTGATCGGCACCGGACCGGAAGCCATCACCGACCGCGACGAGGACGCTGGCGACCACCAGAGCCGGCACACCCACGCCGAGCCAGCACCAGAGCATGGCTACGACCTGGACGACCGATCCGACGATGAGACTGGCGCGGTGGCCAAACCGATCGGCGAACCAGCCGGTCGGGACCTCGAGAGCGAGTCGTGCGACATCCCCCGCCGCCAGAATGGCGGCGACGACGGCTGGCGACAGCTGCTTTTCCTGGACCCACCAGAGCAGGTACAGGCCATGAGTGACGCCCTCGAGGCAGGCGACCCGATAGGGCAGGTACAGCGTCAGGTTTCGACGGTAGCGGGATCAGTTAGGAGGCATGGCTTCCAGAGTAGCAGAATATTCAGGCGGGTATGAAGAAGGACCGGGCTCGTTCGTCGCGTAGTCGATACGGTCAGTTCGTCGAGGATTACCGCCTGCGGCGGCTTGACGAGACTGCCCAGAAGACCAACACCGAAAGCAGTCCGCCTGAGACGGCGGCGCGGGTGATGCCGCCGAAGAGGCGGGAGTACGTACGCGAATATCTGCGCTGGCTGGCGCCCCACCGGCTCGGCCTCGCCGTGGTCCTGTTCCTCGCACTGTTGGTGGCCGGGCTGGAGATGATCGAACCGCTGTTCATGCGGTTCATCATCGACCGCGTCCTGTTGAATCAAGAGCTCTCGACCGAGCTCCGTTTGAACCGTCTCAATACGGCGGGCGCCGCGTTCCTGGTGGTCATCCTGCTCTCCAACGGGCTTCAGGCGACGCGCAACTACCGCCAGCGGCTGCTCAACGTCCGCGTGATGCTGTCGCTGCGCCGCTCGATGTTCGATCGGCTGGTGCACCTGCCGCTGCCGCGCTTGTGGGACATGAAGACCGGCGGCATCCTGTCGCGACTGTCGGGCGACGTCGACACGACCACCGGGCTGATGCAGATGGCGATCGTCTCGCCGCTGATCTCGATCGTGCGCCTGGTGATCGCGCTGGGCATCCTGTTGGCGCTGAACTGGCGGCTGGCGGTCATGGCGATGGCGGTCATTCCGGGCGCGATGATCATGAGCTTCGTGTTCGCCAGGCGCGTGCGCCCGATCTACCGAACCGCCCGCAAGGACGTCGAGCAGATCGACGGCCGCGTCGGCGAAACATTTTCCGGGATCCGTGTGGTCAGGGCCTTTGGGCGCGAAGTTCGCGAGCTGTCCGAGTACATGCTCGGCCGCCACACCGTGCTGCGCAAGGAGCTGTTTGCCCATCGCCGCGAGCTGGTGCTGTGGATGTCCTGGGGATTACTGGTCGGCGTCGTCAACGTGGTGATCGTCTGGTATGGCGGCTTCCTCAATGTGGTCGGGCGCGCCTCGATTGGCGACATCATGGCGTTCCAGTGGTACACCTTTCTGCTACTCAACCCCGTGTGGAACATCGTCAATTCGTTCTCGGAGCTGCAGCGGTCGCTGGCGGCGATGGAGCGCGTGTTCGAGGTGCTGGGGATGGAAGGCGACAAGCCTGACAAACCGGATGCGCGGTCCGCGCCGCAGCTGGTGGAGGCGATCGAGTTCGAGGACGTCGAGTTCGAGTACCGCGAAGGGCGGCCGGTGGTCCGGGACTTCAATCTGCGCGTGGCCGGCGGGACGGTCGTGGCGCTGGTCGGCCGCAGCGGCGCCGGCAAGACGACCGTCACCGACCTGGTCGCGCGGTTCCACGATCCGACGCGCGGCCGCATTCTTGTGAACGGCATCGACCTGCGCGATCTTCGTCTCCGTTCCTACCGCGACCTGCTGGCCATCGTGCAACAGGATGTCTTCCTGTTCGATGGATCGGTGCGCGACAACATTGCCTACGGCCGTCACGACGCGACCGATGCCGAGGTCGGGGACGCCGCCCGCCGCGCCAACGCGCACGAGTTCATCGAGCGGCTGCCGGAAGGCTACGACACGTTCATCGGGGAGCGGGGAGTCAAATTGTCGGGCGGGCAGCAGCAGCGCCTGGCGATTGCCAGAGCCATCCTCAAATCGCCGCAGATCCTGATCCTCGACGAGGCGACCAGCAACCTGGATACCGAGAGCGAGCAGCTGATTCAGGCATCGATGGCCGAGCTGCTGGCGGGACGCACGACCTTCGTCATCGCGCACCGCCTGTCCACCGTCCGCCGTGCCAACCTGATCCTGCTGATGGAGGACGGCCGCATCATCGAACGCGGCACGCACGACGCGCTGATGCAGGCGCGCGGCGAATACTACGAGATGGTCATGCGGCAGATGACGTCGGATCGCGGCGACGAGGTCGAAACGCTTCGATCCTAGACGGCAGTTTCGTGTAGGCCTCGCAATTCGGCAGACCCGAAAGGCCCGCCTCGCGCACACCCTTTGATCGCGCACTGACCAGCACCGAATCGCCGAATTCGTGTGTGCGGTAGCCGCGTGCCGCCATCTCCGTTGTCGCTCGCGCGAGGATGTCGCCAGGAACGAACGCCTCGACCAGGTCGTAGTGGCTCGTGCCGGCTTCGTGAACGCCGGAGAGCAGCGCGTCGACGACATGCAGCTGCGTGGTCGCGGTGATGCGATGTGTGGCGAGGCCAGGTCCTGGCTGCACATCGCCCTGACCGTCGGCCGCATCTTCCAGAGCTCGCACGACGGTCGTGCCGATCGCGACGATTCGAGCTCCTCTTGCCCGAGCCTCGCGGATCGCCTCCGACGTTCTACCGGGAATGTCGTACGGTTCGTCGAACGGCAGCAGCGCATCGAGCTGCTCGTCGCCAGTGGACGAAATGCCTGCAGCGTGGGTGATCGTGGCGAAGCCGACCCGGCGGTTCCGCAGCTCGGACAGCAGATGCCAATCGAGCACGAAGCCGGCTGAGGGAGGCTCGAAGGCTGCTGGCCGGCCTGCGACCGGTGTCCAGACGTCCCACAACGCAAGCGGTGCGTCGACGTGCGCGTACTGAATGGGTCGACCGTGAGTGGCGATGCCGGCCCAGATCGCGTCGCTGTCGCCCAAGAAGCGGATCGCAACGAGTCTCGGATGGGCAAGCACGCCGACGATGGTGGCGGTAAGCGGGCCGAGTGTCAGTCGATCGCCGGCGTGAAGCGGTGGTGGCAGCGGACGATGTTCCGTCCGCGTGTGGTAATCACCGCTGCCAAAGACGACCGCGGTGAACTGCTGCACATCAGCGGCGAGCAACGAGCGGCGGCCGGCCAGCCGCACTTCGATGGCGCACCCCGTCGGCTCGTGCCTGCCGTGCAGGCTGCCGGGGAGCGTCGCCGCGTCGTTGGCGACGACCAGATCGCCGGGAACCAGGAAGCGGACGAACTCGGTCCGCGTGGTGTGAGTGAACCGGCCAGCTTCGTCGATCACCAGCAGCCTGGCGTCCGCGGGACGCTGGACCGGGCGAGTCGCGGGAGTCACCGCGCCTTCTCCAGGACCGGCAGCGCCTGCGCGATCGCGCTGACGATTTCTTCGGCCGCAGTCTCCGGACGCTTCAACGTGGCGGGATCAGCGTCGGGCACCGCCAGGGCGTGGAGCGGTGTGTCCATGTCGCCCGGATCGATCGACAGGAAGCGCACGCCCTCGGTCGCCAGCTCGGCGTCCCAGATGTTCGACAGATGCCGCAACGCCGCCTTGCTGGCACCGTAAGCGCCCCAGGTCGGATAAGCATTCACGGCCGCGTCGCTCGAGACGTTGACGATCACCGCGCCGCGGCCCTCGCGGGCCGATGCCGCCAGCGCGCCGAGCACCGCCTTGGTCAGGCGGAACGGGCCGAGCAGATTGGTGGCCAGCGCGCGCTCGAGATCTTCACACTCGGTGTCGCCGAGCAGCGCCAGCGGCGTCGGTCCGAGATCCGATGCGTTGTTGACCAGCACGTCGAGGCCACCAAGCTTGCCGAGAATCTGCAGGGCGATGGGATAGATGGCCGTTTTGTCTGACACGTCACCGACGATGCCGTGCGTGGCGGGAAAACGGTGTTGAATAGCCTCGACGCGGTCGCGATGGCGGGCGACGAACGCGACCTGGGCGCCGTCGCTGCTCAACCGATGGACAAGGGCGAGTCCGAGACCGGAGGTGCCGCCGGTAATCGCCACGCGAAGGCCGGCCGGCTCAAAGGATGGATGGCTCATGGCGGTCCCTCTCTTTTGTAAAGAGTGTCCTTTACTTAATAGGGAGTCTAGATCCGGTGGTTGACTTTGTAAAGAACTTACTTTAGAAAAGAAGACGTGCAGACCCGCCGCGCCATCGTCAAGCTTCTGAAGACCGCCGGCCCCCTCGACTCGCGGGCCCTCGCCCGCCGGTTGAAGCTGACGCCGATGGCGGTGCGCCAGCACCTGTACGCTCTTCAGCAGGAGAAGCTCGTCACGGCCGAGGAGCGGCCGGTACCACGTGGGCGCCCGGCGAAATACTGGCAGCTCACGCCCGAGGCGGCGCGGCTGTTCCCCGATGCCTACGCCGAATTGAGCGTCGCCCTGCTGTCTGCGGTCGAAGATGCGTTTGGCCCGGCCGGCATGCAGCGGCTCGTGGACACCAGGCTGACGCGCCAGCAGACCGACTACGCAGCGCGCATCCGGGCTTCACAGCCCCTGGAGAAGAAGCTGCAGCAGCTGGCCCGTCTGCGCACCGCGGAGGGCTACATGGCCGAAGTCCGATCCGACGGCCACGGGGCGTTCCTGCTCATCGAGAATCACTGCCCGATCTGCGCCGCCGCCACTGTGTGTCAGGGGTTCTGTACGAGCGAACTGGATCTCTTCAGGTCGGTTCTTGGTCCGGGGGTCGGGATCGAGCGGGCAGAGCACATCGTGTCGGGCGACCGGCGCTGCGTCTACCGGGTTACCGCTCAGGCGTAGCGGCGGTTGGTCTATTCCGCGAGCAGCGAGACGCCGCAGTCCTGCTGCGGATTGAACCTGATGGGCCACCAGCGATCGAAGTCGTTGCTGGTGGCCGCCACCGGCAGAATCAGCCGAACCGCCGGCGGATTGTAAACCCCCCATCCGGCTTGCTCAGGAAACAGCGGCGTCAGCCCGAATCGGAACCGATCGAAGGCTGGCGTGTCGAACACCGCAAAAATCAGCTCCTCCGACGCCGCACCGTTTTCGCGGTGACTCTCGCCCATGCAGACCGGCTCGAAGCGGACGCTGTCGAGACCGAAGTCCAGGCCGGCGTTCACGATGTCATCGATGCTGAGCGCGCCCTGCAGGCTCTCCGAGTACTCGTCCGACAGGACGAGCGGCACCGCCGCGCGCTCCGGCGCGACCAGCGCGTGTGCATTGTTGCGGCTGGTCACCTGGTCGAAGAGGTCCTTGAGGAGACGCGACGGCGGTTTCACCTCCACGACCGCAGGGTCGCCGGGAGGGGCGGCCGCCAGGCGCCAGCCCGACAACAGCTCCTCGTCCACGTGATAGGGCGCGCGCGCGCGGATCGCGCGCATCACCAGGACGGCGGCGACGACCGCCATCACCGCGGCTGCGGCGATCTGCACTGTTCGCTTGGTCCGATTGTCCACCTGCAGGATCCTAGTCGAAGTCGGGGCTTCAGCCTCGCAGCGGAGGGGGCGTCCGGCCCCCCGCATGCCGCACACCCCAGACGACCATTTCTCGCATCACCGGCCTGAGGTCTTCGCCTTTTGCGGTCAGGACATATTCCATGCGCGGCGGATGCTCGCTGTATTTGACCGCGCTGACGATGCCGGCCCGCTGCAGGCGCTTGAGGCGTTCGGCGAGGATGTTGGTCGGGATGCGCTCCGAGGAGTCGAGCAGCTCTGCGAACCGGCGCTTGCCGCGAACCAGATCGCGAACGACCAGCAGCGTCCAGCGGTCGCCGAGCAGATCGAGGGTGCAGGCAACCGGACAGCGCGATCGGCGCTTGCGCGCGCGAGACGGAGCGGCGGGCACGGGTTCAGTGTAAAGCAGCCGCCCGGCATTGGTCACTTGCAAAATGCAAGTAACTGGCGATAGCATGGCAGGCCATGCGCGCCGCCGCGCCGCCCGTCTCGACCCTCATCGCGCTGGCCGTGGTATTGGCCGCCGTGCCGTCCGCCGCCGGTCAAGTCGTCACGCGGGATGGCGCCGGCGTCACCGTCCGCGCGATCCCCGCGCCGGGCGGCATCCGCGTCGATGGCCGTCTCGACGAGGAGATTTATTCGCTGACCCCGGCGATCAGCGATTTCGTCCAGCAGGAGCCGGACGAAGGCCGGCCGGCGACCGAGCGGACCGAGGCGTGGGTGTTCTTCGACGAGAACCACGTCTACGTCTCGGCGAGATGCTGGGATTCCCGGCCCGACCGACGCGTCGCCAACGAGATGCGTCGCGACACGACCCAGTTGCGGCAGAACGACACGTTCGCGGTGCTGTTCGACACCTTTCACGATCGCCGGAACGGCTACCTCTTCTACGCGAACCCGATTGGCGGCCTCGCCGACAGCCAGATCACCGACGAGGGCCCGCCGAACACGGATTGGAACACCGTGTGGGATGTGAAGACCGCCATCTTCGACGAGGGCTGGACGATCGAGATCGCCATTCCCTTCAAGTCGCTTCGCTATCAGCCTGAAACCGAACAGACCTGGGGCATCAACCTGCGCCGCGTCGTGCGCTGGAAGAACGAGTGGTCCTACCTCACGCAGGTGCCGCGCGCGCTGACCACCTTCCAGGGCATCCTGAAGATCTCGTCGGCCGGCACGCTCGTCGGTCTGCGCGTCCCGGCCGTGAGCCGGACGATCGAGGCCAAGCCGTACGTGCTCGGCGGCGTCACGACCGATCGGACGCTCACCCAGCCGCTCGACAACGATCTCACCCGGCGGGTGGGAGGAGATCTAAGGTCGGCGTCACCGAAAACGTGACCGCCGACCTCACCCTCAACACCGACTTCGCGCAGGTGGAAGTCGACGAGCAGCAGGTGAACCTGACGAGGTTCAACCTGTTTTTTCCGGAGAAGCGCGACTTCTTCCTCGAGGGGCTCGGCGTGTTTGCCTTTGCCGGCCGCGCCAGCGCCGGCGTCGCTGCTGGAACCGGCGATACGCCGTATCTGTTCTTCAGCCGGCGAATCGGTTTGGACAATCAGGGAGAGGTGCCGCTGCGCGTGGGCGCCAGGGCGACCGGGAAATCAGGCCGGTTCACCTTTGGCGCCCTCAACGTCCAGACCGGTGACGAACCGAGCCGGGCGGTCGAGAGCGCCAACTTCACCGTGCTGCGGGCGAAGCGCGACATTCTCCGTCGCAGCAGCATCGGCGCGATGGTCACCCATCGCACCCAGACACCGGGAATCAGCGGATCGAACGAAGGCTTCGGCGTCGATGCCGCCTTTGGCTTCTACGAAAATGTCCGGCTCGACGGCTATCTCGCGAAAACGCGCAGCGACGGCAAGCAGGGCAACGATCTGAGCTATCGCGGCGCCTTCGATTACAACGCCGATCGCTACCGCTTTCAGATCGACCGGCTGGTGGTCGAGCAGAATTTCAGCCCGGAAATCGGCTTCGTCCGTCGTCCGGACATGCGGCGGACCGCCGGGCAGGCGCGGTTCAGTCCGCGACCGACCTCCCTCGGCCGGGTGCGCAAGCTGACATTCCAGGGCGGCCTGACCTACGTCACCAACAACGCCAACCGGATGGACAGCCGCGATCAGACGGCGACGTTTCAGAGCGAGTTCGACAACAGCGACGTCGCAGGTGTCTCGTACATCGACACGTTCGAACGCGTGGTCGGGCCGTTCGTCATCGTGCCGGGCGTGCGGATTCCGCTGGGCGCCTACAACTTCCACACGCTGCAGCTGTCGTATGCGGCGGGCCAGCAGCGGCCGGTCTCCGGCAGCCTCGTCTACGAGCAGGGCACGTTTTACGGCGGAACCCGGCGGTCGTTCGCGGTCAACACCGCGCGCGTCCAGGTCACGCCGCGCGTGTCGCTCGAACCCAGCCTGGTGCTCAATCGAATCCAGCTGCCCTTCGCCGAGTTCACCACCTCGGTCGTGCGCAGCCGCGCCACCTTCACGGTCACGCCGCGCATGTTCGTCAGCGGCATCGCCCAATACAACTCGTCGACGCGCTCCATCGGCAGCAACCTGCGGCTCCGCTGGGAATACCTGCCGGGCAGCGAGCTGTTCGTCGTGTACACGGATGACTACGACAGCGAAGCGCCGGCTGGCGCGTCCGCGCTCCGCAATCGGGCGCTGGTCGTGAAGCTCAATCGCCTCTTCCGGCCGTAGACTCCGGCCTACCGACACATTCCGGTTCGTCTTCGGAGTCGAGGCTCGTCATCTCCGCGGCGAGCAGCTGCTCGCCCGCGCCGGCCGGCACACCTCGCGAGAACTGCACGGGCGGCAGAAAGAACGACGCGACGAGCCCGACGCCGGACATGATGCCGCCCAGCGCGAACACGCGGCTCAACGCCTGGGCGAACTGGGTGCGCGCCGGTCCTTCCAGCCGGAGAACCGTGGCCGACACTCCCTGCACGCCGCCGGGCAGATCGATTCCGCCAAGCCCGCGGGCGAGGATCGCCCCCATCGCCGCCACCCCGACCACGGCGCCGACGCTGCGCGCGAACTGATTGAGTGAGGTCGCGATTCCGAGCTGCGATCGATCGACGCCGTGCTGAACCGCCAGGAGCAGCGACAACATCGAGAGTCCCATCCCGCAGCCAAGCACGAAGACCGCCGAGAACAGCGACGACAACGTCGTGTCCGCGTCGAGCACCGCGAGCACGACGAACCCCGCCGTCAGCAGCACGACGCCCGACACGGCGACCGGCCGATAGCCGATCCGTACCGTCAGCCGCGCACCGGCAATCGACGTCAACACCCAACCGAGAAACAGCGGCGTGAGCACCTGACCAGCCTGCGTCGCCGTGCCGCCCATCACACCCTGAACGAACAGCGGCACGAAGGCGATGGCGCCGAACATCGCCATCCCGGTCAGGAAGACAACGATCAGCGAATACGACACCACCGGATGCCGGAACAAATCGAGCGGCAGAATCGGGTCGCTGGCGCGCCGCTCGACGAAAATCAGCGCGGTGAGGAGGACAGCGGTCGCACCAAGCCAGGGCAGCACCGCGGTCGTCGCGCCGCCGAGCGCAATCAGCAGCGCGGTCACGCCGCCGAAAAGCAGCATGGCGCCCAGCCAATCCACTCGGGCTTTCGTGGTCCGTGAGCTCGCCGGGTAGGCGAGCGCGATGACGATGGCGGCCAGCGCGCCGAACGGAAGATTCAGGTAGAACACCCAGCGCCAGGAAAGCGCATCGGTGATGTAGCCGCCGACCAGCGGACCGGCAATCGACGCGACGCCCCACACGCCGCTGAACAGCGCCTGCGTGCGCGCGCGCTCCTCGAGGGCGTAGAGTTCGCCGACGATCGTCATGCTCAGCGGGATGACCGCACCGGCGCCGAGGCCTTGAATGGCGCGGAAGACGATCAGCTGCGTCATCGAGGTGGCCGCCCCTGACAACGCGGAACCGACGACGAATACGGCAACGCCGGCCAGATACAAACGGCGGCGGCCGTACAAGTCGGACAGGCGTCCCCAGATCGGGACCGACGCCGTGGATGTCAGGAGGTACGCCGCAAATACCCAGCTGTAATGCGCGAGCCCGCCGAGCGTGGTGATTACGGTCGGCATCGCCGTGCCGACCACCGTGGCTTCGAGAGCGCCGAGGCTCATTCCGAGCAGCAGCCCCCCGGTAATCGCCCGCCGGCGACGCAGGCTGATCGGCAGCGCGGGCGGCATCGACATCCCTTCAGCGTACCACGCGTAAAATGGGCCCATGCATGCAGCCGCAGTCATGGCCGTCGGTCTGGCGCTTCTCGCCCAGAATCCACTCCCGAACCTGAAGGCACTCCGCTGCACCTTTTCGCAGCAGGCGACGGGAACCTGGACGGCCGGCGCACCCAGCGCCGCCGTGAAACCGGCCAAACTCGTGGTGTCATTCGACGCCATCGACGTCGGCGGCGGCACCGCCGACACCATCGGTCAGTTCGGTCCGCTGCACATCACGGTCCGCCAGACGGGGACGACCGTGCACTTCATGCACATGGATTCGGGCGGTGCGCTGTATCTGACGACCGTGTTCGGACCTGGTCGCGACAAGCTCCCGGACGGCAAGCTCCACGCTGTGCACTCGCGGCACGAGTACACAGAGGTGTCGCTGCCTGGATTCACCTCGCGGCCGGAGCAGTACTACGGAGAATGCACGCCTACCTACTAGACCGGTGCCGTGCCGGGCGGCCGCGGTTCAGCAGCCGCCTTTCCCGCTGACGAAACCGAAACCGAGTTCAAGATTTGTGATCGCGCCGCAGGACGGCGTGCACGGCCGTGCACGAGGGTGCGTCGTGCGGCAGGAGACGTCGATCGGCATGGCGGTTGCGCTAGACAGCGGCACTTCGTTTCCGTAAGGGAGTGCCGTCATGTTTACCGCAATTGGTTTGCTCGTCGTCGCCGGGATCGCGTTCGGATGGCTGAAGGTTCGTCACAAGCGGAAGGCCGAGAGCCCCAGCAACTGACGAGCGTTTCGCCGCTCTCCGGTGGCTGAGGCCTCGGGTTTTAGAAAATCGCCAGGGCGTTGACCGGGAATCCCGTTCCGCCCGTCACCGGGATGGGCGCGATCGTCACCATGAATTCCCACCGGTTCAACTTGGCCGCCAGGTCGCCGACTGCCTCGAGGTCCTGATTGTCGAGGATGTCGATGCCGAGGGCCGTGATGGCCAGCGTATGCACCGGCAGGCCGACACCTTCCACGAGTGACGGCACGACATCCTGCGCCGCGTCGCTGCCGAGAAACGCCACACCCCGTTCCTTGAGCCACGGCGCCACCGAGGCGTGATAGCCGGCGGCGTTTCTCGCAACCGGCCATGGACCCTGGGCCGCGCGCCGCGCCCACCGGCCGGTGCGCAGGAAGATCACGTCGCCGGGCGACACCTTCACCCGTGCTTGTTTCTCCCACGCTTCGAGATCCTCGACGAACACCGGCGTGCCCGGCTCTAGAAAAGGCACCTTCCGCAGCCGCGGAATATCGATCAGGATGCCGCGGCTGACGATGCCGTTCTTCAACTTGTCGATGCCCAGCTGCAGGCAGCCCTTCTCGCTGTTCACATCCGCGGTCGAGTGGCCGTTGTAGGTCTGCTTCTTGTAGAGAATGTGGCACAGCGCGTCGATGTGGCTGTGCGCGTAGCCGTGATACGACACGCGGTAAGTATCGGTGGTGAGCCCGCGTCCCATCGTGTGCTCGAACGGGCTCGGGTTGTCGGGCGCCGCTTCGGTCAGCGGGTTGTGCGCCAGCGACACTGAGATTCCCGATCTTGACCAGTTCGGCCGCCTGCCGCCGCTTCGCTTCGGTGATCAGGTTGGCAGCGCCCAACTGGTCGTCTTTGCCCCAGCGCCCCCAGTTCTTCACTTTCTCGAACATCTGATCGAACTCTTCGGCGTTGCGCGGGAAGCGCGCCGCTGCCGGCCCCGGTGACAGGACCGGCGGTCCCGGTGCCGCGGCCGCGGGCGGTTGGGCAGTGGTCGGAGGTTGGCCGGTCGCCGGCGGCTGGGCCGCGACGTGCGCCAGCGTCGCCACCAGAACGGCGCCGGCAAATGCCGCTGATCTCGCCTCTCTCTTCATATGAACCATCCTCATCGTGTTGATGAAATCAAAGAGTTTTACTCATGGAAAACCGCCCGCTACCATCGGAGCGTGGCGACCATATTAAAGGAGAGCGACACCATGTGGCGGCGGAAAGCGCTGGCGGTGGCGATGGCGTGTCTGACGGCCGGCTGTTCGGCGATTCAGGAGCGGCGGTCGGCGCAGCCGGCCGGGCCGGCGGCGCGCCAGAGCACCGAGATCGAACTGGTCGGGTGCCTGCTGGCCGGAACTGCCCCGGGCACGTTCGTGCTGGCCGATGTGACGAACGCCGGCAGCGCGGCCCCGGCGGTCGACGTCATGAGCACGCGCATCGGGTTGACGGCCTTTGTCGGCCGGCGCGTCGGCGTACGGGGCCAGGAAGAGGATGCGCCGCGGCGGTCGATTATCGAGGTGGGAACAGTATTCAGGATCCGAGCGCTCGAAGTAATGGGGGCGTGCGAGGACGCAGAGTAACCTCTGCGTCCTCTTCGAGAAAGCTACTTCGTCGCCGACCAGCCGCTCGGCGATGAGCCCTGAATCGAGTTGCCGCTCACCTTGCCGGTATAGGTGGTGTTCCCCGCCTTGAAGGTGATCTCGTCGCCGCGCATCTTGCCGTCGGTGATCTGCACGGTGTTCGAGCCGGTGCGCAGCGTGCCCGTCAGCTTCTGGAAGGTCTGCGTCAGGGCCAGCTCACCGCCCTGCGGCATTTTCCAGGCTCCCTCTGCCTTGGCCGGCACGATCCAGTGGAGCGCCGTGCACCAGGTGGTGCAGCCTTCGCTGACCGTTTCGGTCACGTCAGCTTCCCACTCGCCCATCGTGAAGGTGTTCGAGACGATCCGTGTGCCCGGCCGCATCTCGAGGATCTTGGGCCGCAGCCGCAGGTTGATGTCCGGCAGCAGGAACATCGTGATGACGGTCGCCTTCGAGAAGTCGGTCTCGAAGAGATCGGCTTTCATGAAGGACGCGCGATCTTCTTTCACCCCGGCCGCCGCGGCGTTCTGCTTCGAGAGCTCGACCATGTCGGGGTTGTATTCGATGCCGAAGGCGCGGGCGCCGCGCTTCGCCGCGGTAATGACCGTCCGCCCATCGCCAGACCCCAGGTCGTAGACGATGTCGTTCGGTCCGACCTTGGCGAGGTCGAGCATCTTGTCGACGAGCGCCTGTGAGGTCGGCACCCACACCACATCCTTGCCGGGCTGGCCGACCTGCGGCTCGAACGGCTTGGTCTGGGGCTGGGCCTGCGCCAGCGCGCTGGTCGCCACAGCTCCCGAAAGAAGCAGCGTCAACACCGATCGACGCGTGAACTGCGATGCACTCATGATTCTCTCCAGATGATAACGGTTACGGTCTGTTGACGGCGGCGATCAGGTTCTTCTCAGACGGACCGAACGAGCCCCAGGTCGTGACCGGCACCTGATTGATGCCCGGCTTCGCCCAGTCGCACACGCCGTCACGGAAGATTGTTTTCAGCCTCGCCAGGTCGGCGGCCGGAATCGGGACGGCATAGTCGCGCGGGTCCACCGGCTTCAGCTGGCACTTCAGGATATTCGCCGCGAGTGGGCCGCCCGATTCGTGGCGCACGTTGGAATAGACCGGATAGAGCTCGGTGCACTTCGACACCGGCTTGCTGCTGAAGACCAGCGCCTCCGCGATGAAACCGGGCGGCGTCGCGCGGTCGTAGCAGCCCTCGACGCCGGCCTTCGGCTTGGCGCGCAGCACCTTGACTCGCTGCGGATCGTTCGAGGTGTCCGACTTGTAGGCCACCATCCAGCTGTCGAACATGGTCTGCGCGTCGGCGCCCGACACGCTCCGCCACATCACCATGTTGTCGGCATGGCCATTGAAGTGGCGGAGCCGTTCGCGCAGGGCGTAATGGAACCAGCCGTAGTGATAGCCGCCCGCCTCGTTCGACGTCGCGTTGTCGAAGATCGGAATCGACGCCAGCCCGCCGCTGCCGCTCAAGGTCAGCCCGGCTTGATAGGCGCGACGGATTGCGGTTTCGTCGCCGGCCGTGCGCTGCGGCGTGTAGCTCGAATCGTGATCGACGCCGCCGATGCGCTCGTTCAGGTTCAGGAACTGCGCCACGGTGATCGTCCCGGCATTGAGCGCCTTCAAGCCGGTACTGGACGCCCACGTTGTCGTACGGGCGCAGCGCGAAGCCGGTCGCCGGATCGACGCCGTAGACGTTGCGCGCGGCATCGAAGACAGTTGGCCTGGCGCCCTTTGGGTTCGATACCGGGTGATAGCGCATCGACTCGGGCACCGCCGCGTTCCAGCGCGCCGACTGATAACCGGTCAGATCGACGCGGTTGGGGACCGGATCGGTCCGCTGTGCCTGGTTGGCCGCGTCGAGAAAGGCCTTCAGGCCGGCATAGCCGCTGACGGCGACCTGCTGCTCCTCGGTGAAGCCGGTCGGACTGGTCACCGAAAAGTAGTGCATCAGCAGCCGGGCATCGAGGCCGGCCAGGGCGATCGACAGCGCGTCGGGAAACGTCGCCCTGATGCTGACGCCGTCGATCAGGCCCGGCATCAGGTCGGCCACTTGCAGACTGGTGTACGCGCCGCCGGATCCGCCCGTGCTGATGGTGTAGTGCGGAGCGCCGAACGTCTCGATGAATCGCTCCTTGCCCATCATCGTCGTCTCGGCGGCCAGGAACGCATTGCAGCTGTTGGTGGGATGGTTCAGCGTGTTGATGAAGAGCGCATAGCCCTCTGCGAGCTGCGGGTTGTCGAGGATGTTCACACCAAGACGTCCGCCCTGGACGTACCAGCCGGACGGGCATCCCGATCCGTGCTGGGCGATCAGGCGGCGGTTCCAGCCATTGGGCGGCGCAAACGGCGTCGGCGGCGGATCGGAGGTCGGATCGTGCAGGACCGCGTTCTGATAGATGCCGCGGTTCATCGTGCCGGTCTCAACACGCACGATGAAGTTCACGCTCGTGCCGTCCGTGGTCGTGGTCCTGGCCACGTCGGCCGGGAGCGCGCCACCTGCCGGCAGCGGCTTGAGCGTCTTCGGATCGGACGTGGAACGGTACATGTGCTGAACGACCGTCCGCGCCGAGCAGTGCGCGTCGAGCGGTGCACCGAGCTTCGAGCCATCCGGTAACGTGAAGTCTGCCGTCTGACAGATGAAGGGCTGCTGCCACGGACCGGAGATGACCGGGCCGGTAATCGGAAAGTTGACGACCTCGAGCGAGCCGCGCTGGCCACCTGCTGCGGCCTCGATCAGATGACGGCCGTTCGAGAGTCCGGACACCAGACCGATCAGCGTGCCGGGTTCGGTGCCAGGCTTGAACGCCTCGCTGACATCCCGTCCGCCCACCGTGACGCGCAGGCCTGCTGGCGGCGTGGCAGTACCCGAGGCGACCTTGACGAGGACGTCTCCCCCCGTGACGAGATGCGGCTGAGTCGACACCGCCGTAACCGTCATGCGCGCCTGTGCGCCCGCGGTCGCGATCACAGCCGCGACCATGACGCCGAGGGCGAGAGATCGGGCTAGCATGGGCCTGTTACCTTAACACGGCTGCGACACGCCGTCTGAGCCGGACTTTCGAAGTAGGATCTGGCCCCACGGAAATCCCTATCATTTCACGCTGGCCCGTACCCTGCGTGCTGATCGTCAGCGGCGCGCTCGGCTTCCACGTCGGCGCCGGTGCTTTTGCCGACTGGCAGGTGGCGGTCGAGTCGGCTCAGGTCCTGGCAGGGCTGGTCGAGTACCCGGCCGGGAACCCGTTCTACATCTATCACACGAAGCTCTGGACCATCCTGCACCAGCTGTTGGCTCTGCCGCTGGCCTCGGGAGCCTCCGAACGCACCCTGTCGGTTGTCGTCAGCGGTCTGCTCGGGATGGTGAGCTTCCAGGCGTTGTCGTTGATTGCGTTCGCCGTGTCTCGAGACATCCTGATTGCCGTCGGTGCCGCCGCGTTAATCTTCTTCAGCCGCGTCGCCGAAGTTGGCTCGGTCTATCCGATCTGGCTCGTTGGCACGTCGCACACCTACGGCATTCTCGCGCTGTCATACGCCGCGCTGGTCGTCGGCTTTATTGGCTGCGGCTGGTACCGGTACGGGACTGTTTCTGCTCGGGCTGGCGCCGGCGGTTCATCCGTCAATCGGCTCGTGGCTGATTGTCATCGCCGGCCTGGTTTTCCTGTCCGACTTCCGCCGTCTGTCCGACGAGCTGCGTCCGCACGCGCCGGCGTTCTTTGCGGGTGCCGCCATCACCGCCGCGAGCCTCGCCATCCAGCTACTGTTCGTTCAGGACGTGCCGGCCGTCGATCCGTCGACGACTGAGAAATACCTTTCCGCGTTCGTCTCGTTCTGGGACGTGCATCGCCAGCCAGTGGACTTGAACAGTGGGCCGACGCGCGTGAACGCCCTGGCGCTGGTCGTCGGCGTGTTCTGGCTCTGGCGGCGTCCGCAGGAGATACCTCGGCCGGCCTATCTGATCATCCGGTTTGCCGTGGCGACCGCGACCTTGAGCCTGGTGCTCGCCGTGCTGTCGTGGATTCCACCGGATCGGCTGCCGTCGCTGCTTCTCATCGGGATGCCCGGCCGGGTGCTGAATCTCAACATGTTGATCTGCAGCGGCCTGCTGGTCGGGATCGCGGGTGCTTACCGGCGAACCGCGGTCGGGGGGCCGCTGATGTTCGTGATTGCGGTGATGCTCCTGGTCGGCAACCGCAGCGGGCTGTGGGGCTTCGAGGGCCACCATCAGCCATTCGCCGCCGGCCTCCCGTCCGGGGCACGGCCGAACGCGACGAACGTCCTGCTGATTGGTGCAGTGCTTCAAGCGATCACAGCGTGGCACTTCAGCCGCCTCAGCCACCTGGCCTTCGCCCGCGGCTGGTATGTCGCCACGGTCGCGGTACTCTGCGTGGTCGGCGGTGATGACCTGGAATCTCGATCGGCCGCGCTCGTTCGACATGGCGGATCGCACCGACGATGTGCTGTTTCAACTGCTGTCGCAGCGTCCGGGGCTGCTGCTGACGGGTGGCGATCTGCACCTCGTTCAATTGCGCTCGCGCCGGCCCGTTCTACTGGACGGCGGCGGTCTCGATGCCTTGCCGTACGCGATCGAGTCGGCTCCAGAGATGGAGCGGATTCTCCGTGACGTGTATGGTGTGGAGCTGTTGGATCCTCCGGATGAGGCGCGCCTGCGCGGCGTAATACCGGCTGAGTTTACGCGGGAGGTCTGGCAGAGCTATTCGCTCGAGCAGTGGCAGCGGATTGCGAGCCGCTTCGACGTGCGCCAGGTGCTGACGCCGGGGACCTGGGAGCTGAAATTGCCGGTCGCGGTTCGAAACAAGACGCTTACCGTCTATGATATTCCCGACTTTTCTCGATGATCATCACTCGCACCCCGTTCCGGGTGTCGTTTTTCGGCGGCGGTACCGACTACCCCGACTGGTTTCGTGAGCATGGCGGCGCCGTCCTCTCGACGGCCATCGACAAGTACTGCTACATCAGCGTGCGCGAGCTGCCGCCGTTTTTCGACCACCGGTTCAGGGTCGTCTATTCCATCGTCGAAAATGTCAAAGAGGTGGCGGAGATCGCTCACCCGGCGGTGCGGGCCGTGCTCCAGCGCCTCGAGGTCGACAAAGGTCTCGAGATCCACCACGATGGCGATCTGCCGGCACGGGCCGGTCTCGGCTCCAGCTCGGCGTTTACTGTTGGCCTGCTCGAGGCGGTGCATGCGTTGCGCGGCCGGCGGACGACGAAGGAGGCGCTGGCCAGCGAAGCAATCCACGTCGAGCAGTGCATGCTGCGCGAGCCGGTCGGCCTGCAGGATCAGATTTCCGCGGCCTTTGGCGGCTTCAACCACATCGTGTTCCGCCACAACGGGTCGTTCGAAGTCGAGCCGATGATCCTGCCGCGCGAACGCGTGTCAGAGCTCGAGGATCACTTGATGCTGGTGTTTACAGGCCTGTCGCGGCTGGCACCGGTGATTGCGCAAACCGTCATCGACAACCTGAAGAAACGTGCCGGCGAATTGCGGGCGATGCAGGAAATGGTCGGGCGGGCGATCGAGATGCTGGCCGCGCCGTCGGCGGACCTCGCCGACTTCGGCCGGCTCCTTCACGAATCCTGGATGCTCAAGCGGCGCCTGTCGGAGCGGGTCTCGAATCCGGACATCGACGCGCTCTACGACGCGGCGACCCGGGCCGGCGCGGTCGGCGGCAAGCTGCTCGGCGCCGGCGGCGGTGGATTCGTGCTGCTGTTCGTCAGGCCCGAAGATCGTGCGCGCGTACGCGCCGCGTTCCGCAACCTGATCGTGGTGCCGTTCAAGTTCGACATGTCCGGATGTCGGATCGCGCTCTACCAGCCGGACGGGTTGTAACCGAGTGATTCGATATCCCTACATCGGCGAAGGCGTTCGTGGCTTCGACCGTTACACCGCAACTCACACGCAACCACCGCTGGCCGCCCTGTTCCGCGCGATGCTGCGCATCCGTCGCATCGAGGAGGAGATCGAGCGCCGGTATCACCAGGATCAGATGAAGACGCCGATCCATCTGGTGATCGGTCAGGAAGCAACGGCCGTCGGCTGCTGCGCCGCGCTGACGCCCGACGATCTGGTGTATTCGAGTCATCGCACGCACGGCGCCTATCTGGCGAAGGGCGGCGATCTGAAGGCGATGCTCTGCGAGATGCATTGCCGCCTGAACGGCTGCGCCGGATCGCGGGGCGGCTCGATGCATCTCATCGACAAGCGCGTCGGCATGGCGGGGACGTCGGCGATCGTCGGCGGCGCCGTCCCGATCGCGGTCGGCGCGGCGCTGGCCGCTCAGATGAAAGGCGACGGCCGTGTCGTGGTCGTCTTTCTCGGCGACGCGACCACCGAAGAGGGCGTGGCGTCCGAGAGCCTGAATTTCGCCGCGCTCAAGCAGGTGCCGGTGATTTTTTTCTGCGAGAACAATTTCTACTCGGTGCAGTCGCCGCTGGCAACCCGTCAGCCGGCCCGGCGGGTCATTCATCAATGGGCCGCCTCGCACGAGGTGCCGGCGGTCGAAGTCGATGGGGCCAACGTGCTCGCCGTGCTCGAGGCTACTCAGGCCGCGGTCAGCCGGGCACGATCGGGGGGCGGCCCCTCCTTCATCGAGGCGCGCGTCTACCGTTTTCGCGCGCACGGCGGCGCCGGCGACGACAGCCGCACCGGTTACCGCGACGAAGCGGAGCCGGCGGCGTGGCAGCCGTTCGATCCGCTGGTGATGTTCGGCGAGTACCTGACATCGCGCGGTGTTCTCGATGACCGCACGATCGAGAGCATGGAACAGCAGATCCGCGCGGAGATCGCCGACGCATTCGAGTTCGCCCTGGCGAGCCCGAATCCCACGTCCGATGACCTTTACCAACATGTCTACGCCGGGTAGCCGCTTTTATGCCGTGGGATGAAGGTCTCGTCAATTCGCTGGTCTACGATCGAGCCGATCCTGGCGAAGGACGGGTGATCACCTACGTGCAGGCGGTGAACGAAGCGCTGGCGCTGGCGCTCGAACACAACCCGCACGTCTTCGTGCTCGGACAGGGAGTCGACGACCCGACGGCGATGTTCGGCACGACCAGGGGCCTGCAGGCGCGATTCGGGCGGACCCGCGTCTTCGACACGCCTCTCTCCGAAGAAGGCATGATGGGTGTCTCGACCGGCGCCGCCATGAACGGCATGCGGCCGGTCTTCATGCACAATCGGCCGGACTTCGTGCTGCTGGCGTTCAACCAGCTCGTCACCCATGCTGCGAAATTCCATTACATGGACAACGGGCAAACGACGGTGCCGCTGGTCGTCTGGGCGGCCATCGGCCGCGGCTGGGGCTCCGGCGCGCAGCATTCGCAGGCGATCCACGGCATGCTGCTGGGTGTGCCGGGCCTCAAGATCGTGATGCCCAGTACGCCGGCCGACGCCAAGGGACTCCTGCTGTCGGCGATTCTCGACGACAATCCGGTCTGCGTTTTCGAGCACCGGTGGCTGATGAAGAAGGATGGTGTGGTTCCCGAGGGGGTCTATCGCGTGCCGATCGGCAAAGGCGTCTACCGCCGGCGCGGCAAGGACCTGACGATTGCCGGCGTCTCCCACGCCATCGAGCTCGGCATGCAGGCCGCGACCCTGCTGGCCAAGGAGGGAATCGACGCCGAGGTGATCGACTTCAGAACCGTCAAGCCGCTCGACGAGGACCTCCTCCTGGAATCGCTGCGCACCACCGGCCGTCTGGTCGTCGTCGACACGGCGTGGATGAAAGGCGGCCTGTGCGCCGAGGTCGGCTGCCTGGCTGCCGAGAAAGGATTTGCCGATCTGAAGGCGCCGGTCGCCCGGGTCGGCCTGCCTGACGTCCCGACCCCGGCGGGCTATAGCCTCGAGCAGTTCTTCTACCCCGATGCCGCACGAATCGCCGAAGCGGCCCGTCGGGTGATGCGCGGGGGTGCGTAATCACGGCTCCCGCAAAAATCACCTACGAGCTGGCCAGCACCAGCTGGGGCCAGGAGGAGCTCGACGCGATCGCCCGCGTGGTCCGAACCGGTCAGTTCACGATGGGGTCGGAGGTGCGCCGCTTCGAAGACGCGTTCGCCGAGCGCTTCGCAGTCAAACACGCGGTCATGGTGAATTCGGGATCGTCGGCGAATCTGGTCGGGATCGCCGCGCTCTTTCACGTCGCCCGACGACCGCTCCAGCGCGGCGACGAGGTGATCGTTCCAGCGATCTCGTGGGCGACGACGTTTCATCCGCTGCAGCAGTACGGATTGAAGCTGCGGTTCGTGGACGTCGAGCTCGACACGCTCAACATGGATGTGTCGAAGCTCGAAGCGGCGCTGACACCGCGCACGCGCATGGTGATGGCAGTCAGCATTCTCGGCAACCCGGCGGCGCTCGACCTGATTCGTGCGTTCTGCGACCGTCACGACCTCTATCTCTTCGAGGACAACTGCGAGTCGCTCGGGGCCAGCCTGAACGGACGGCTGTGCGGGACCTTCGGCGACATCGGCACGTTCAGCACGTTCTATTCCCATCACATCTCGACGATGGAAGGCGGGCTGCTGGTGACGGAGCGCGATGAGATCGCCAATCTGGCACGCGCGATTCGCAACCATGGCTGGGCGCGGGATTGTGCGCCCGACCCGCAGGCCGATCGGCCGCGCGACGAATTCTTCGAAGCGTACCGCTTCATCGTTCCGGGCTATAACGTCCGGCCGCTGGAGATGTGCGGTGCGATCGGGCTGGAGCAGTTGCGGAAACTGGCTGGCATGCTCGACACCCGCCGGGCCAACGCCGCCCGCTTCGTCGAGCTGTTCCGCGGCGACGATCGCTTCATCCTGCAGCGCGAACATGGCCGCAGCTCATGGTTCTCGTTCACGATCATCCTCAACCCGGCGCGCGCTATCGATCGCGCCCGGGTGATGAACGCGATGCGCGCCGCGGGGATCGGCTTCCGGATGATCACCGGCGGCTCTTTCCTCCGCCACGAAGCGGCGAAGTTCTTCGACTACGAGACGGTCGGCGAGCTCGTCAACGCCAACACCGCGCACGATCACGGCTTTTTCGTCGGCAATCATCCGCGCGACTTGAGCGCCGAGATTGGTCATCTGCGCGGCGTCCTCGACGAGGCCGCCCGACCATGACGAGCAGCGGCGAGGCATCCAAAGAGCGCCAATGCTGAATGTACTCGTCACGGGAGGGGCCGGCTACATCGGCTCGATTCTGGTTCCCGCCCTGCTCGACCGAGGTTGCGCGGTCACGGTCATCGACAATTTCATGTACGAGCAGGACAGCCTGTCGGCGTGCTGCTATCACAAGGCATTCACGCTGGTCAGGGGCGATGTCCGGTCGCCCGGCGACATGCGCCCGCTGTTGAAGAGCGCCGACGTCATCATCCCCCTGGCGGCGCTGGTCGGCGCCCCGCTCTGCGACCGCGATCCGATTGCCGCGACATCGACCAACAAGCAGGCGATCGTCGACATGCTGGGGGACATCAGTCCGGCGCAGCGCGTCCTGCTGCCCATCACCAACAGCGGCTACGGGGTCGGAGAAGCGGGGAAGTTCTGCACCGAAGAGACGCCGATCCGTCCGGTGTCGCTGTACGGCCGTGACAAGGTGGAAGTCGAGCGGATCCTCCTGGACCGCCATCCCTCGGCGATCAGCTTCCGCCTGGCAACGGTGTTCGGCATGTCGCCGCGGATGCGGCTCGACCTGCTCGTGAACGACTTCACCTACCGGGCCTGCACCGATCGGTTCATCGTGCTGTTCGAGAGCCATTTCAAGCGAAACTTCCTTCATGTCCGAGACGTGGCACGGGCGTTTCTGCACGGCATCGACCATTTCGAGTCGCTGCAGGGGCAGATCTACAACGTCGGGCTGTCCGACGCCAATCTGTCGAAGCGCGAGCTGTGCGATCGCATCCGGGCCCAGGTCCCCGACTTCGTCGTCCACGAGTCGAACATCGGCAAGGATCCCGACAAGCGGGACTACATCATCTCCAACGAGAAGATCGAGAAGACCGGCTATCGAACGGCTTTCACGCTCGACGATGGCATCGCGGAGCTGGTGAAGGGGTTCGCCATGATCAGGAATCGTAAGTACGCCAACGTGTGAAGGTTCCCAGCCTTCGCCTCCGCTCGGGGCCCGGCCCGACGTTCTGGGTGCTCGCGATCAGCGGCCTGGTGGGATTTCGCATCGGCCTCGTGGGGTTTCCCACCTGGCACATCTGCGTCGAGACGGCGCAGGTGGTCGCCGGCCTCGTCAAGTACCCGCCCGACAATCCTTTCTACATCTACCACACGAAGCTGTGGTCGCTGCTCATTCAGACCTGTGCGGTCCTGTTGAAGGCGGGACTGTCCGAGATCACCTTGTCGCTACTGCTGAGCGGTCTGCTCGCCATGATCAGCTTTCAGGCGATCGCAATGGTCACCTATGCGATCAGCCGCGATGCGCTGGTCGCGATCACCGCGGCGGTAGTGGTGTTCGTGAGCGGAGCGACCGACTACGGGGCGATCTATCCGGTGTGGCTGGCCGGAACACATCACAGCTACGGCGCCTTCGGTCTGTCGACGTTCGTGCTCATGCTCGGTCTGCTGGGGGCCGGCTGTTATCGGTCGGGCGCGTTTCTCCTCGGCATCGGGCCGGCCATCCATCCGTCGGTCGGCGTGCTGGTCGGTTCGATTGCGCTTGCCGCTCTGATCCAGCTGTATCCCTCGATGCGCGATGAGCTGCGGCCGGCGGCGAAATACTTCGTTGCCGGCTGCGCCGCGACCCTGCTCAGTGCCGCAGTACAGTTCATCGTCGTTTACGATGTTCCGGCAGTGGACCAGGCCGCCGTGGATCGGTCGTTTTCGATGTTCCTGCGCGAGTGGGATGCCCATCGGCGCGCGTCGGTCGGCTTCGCCGATCCGGCGGTACTGCTGAACCGCACGGCGATGGCACTCGCCGTCGTCTGGTTGATTGGGTTTGCCAGGGATCTGCCGCGAACGGCCGCGTTCCTGCTGCGGGTGATCGCCGTGGCCGGAGTCCTGAGCCTCGGCGTCGTCCTGTCGATGCGCCTGTCCCTGGGGCGGCTGCCCACCGCGCTCTCGATTCTGATGCCGGGGCGGCTGCTGAATCTGAACGTCGTGCTGCTGGCCCCGCTGCTGCTGGGCGTGGTCGCCGCCTACCGCCGGCGCCGAGCAGCGCAGGCGCTATTGATCGTTTTGATGACCGGCCTGCTGTTCGCCCCCAACAGCCTGTTGTGGCGCTGGATGTCCGCGACAGGGCGTCCCGCGTGGACGACGCGGGTTGACCCGGTCTGGCTGCTGGAGACAGGAGCGTTGATGATCCTGTGTGTCGCGCTC
Source organism: uncultured Acidobacteriota bacterium (assembly GCA_963728825.1). Lineage (GTDB taxonomy): Bacteria > Acidobacteriota > Vicinamibacteria > Vicinamibacterales > CAVVIG01 > CAVREM01. The sequence goes on along the minus strand of CAVSLA010000001.1, from coordinate 498,524 downwards.
TGGTACACGGTGCGAGGCCGCACCCTCGAGCCGGGTCCCGAGGGCGCTGCGGCGCCTCGCGCCGCCTTGCTCTTTCGCACCTCGATTGCCGGCGTGCTGGTCGTTGCGCTGACCCTCTCCTGGCGCGTCGTCGGCTCGCGGTCGATTTTCCGCGACCGGACCAACGATCCGTTCTACGCGGCGGTCGCGGCCGATCGGCGCGGCCTGACGGTGACGGCCGGCTCGTTTCAGCTGGTGCAGCTCTATACGCGTCGGCCGGTGCTGATCGACTCCGGTGCGCTCGACACGATGGTCTACGCACCCGAGGGCGGGCCGGCCACGGCGCGCATCATCACCGACGTCTACGGGATCGACTTCTTCGATCCGCCGCGTGAAATCCGGAGCGGCTCGGTCATCCCTCACAATACGAACAAATACACCTGGGCCCGCTTTCCGACGCAGCGGTGGCGCGAGCTGCGAAGAACCTATAATGTCTCCCAGATCGTGGCCCGCTCGGATTACGAGCTCGATCTGCCCATCGTGGCCGAGGCCGAGGGCCTTCGCCTCTACCGAATTCCCGACTGACATGCCGCTGGTCTCGGTAGTCCTGTCGTTCCGTAACGAGGCGGAGAATATTGCAGTGCTGGTGGCCCGGTTGGCAGCGATGTTCGCCAGCCAGGCGGTCGACTATGAGCTCATCTTCGTCAACGACGCGTCGACCGATCGCTCGGTCGACCTGCTGGTGGCCGAGCGGGCGCGGAATCGGCGCGTGAAGGTCCTGAACCTGTCGAGGCGCTTTGGCGTGGCCGAAGGCGTCCTGGCCGGGATGGCCGCGGCGCGGGGCGACGCCGTGGTGTATATGGACGCGGACCTCCAGGATCCGCCGGAGGTGATCCCGGAGCTGCTCGCGCGGTGGCGGTCGGGCGCTGACGTCGTTCACACCGTCCGAACCCGGCGGCACGGCGAAAGCACGTTGAAGATGCTGGCCACGCGGATTGCTTACCGCATCATCCAGTACGGAGCCGCGATCGAGCTGCCGGTGGACGCCGGCGACTTCAAGCTGCTGTCGCGAAAGGCGGTCGACCGCCTGCTCGAAATACGCGAAGCGGATCCGTACCTTCGCGGTCTGGTCGTCTGGTTGGGCTACAACCAGGTGCTCGTCCCCTACGAGCGCGACGCGCGCCACGGCGGGCGCTCGCATTTTCCGTTTTTCAGCCGCAATCCGTGGAAGACATTCACGCTGGGGCTGACCTCTTTCTCGTTCATGCCGATCTACGCATGCTTCGCGCTGACGGCAATCGGCCTGATCGCCGCGGCGCTGCTCGCGCTGGCGACGTCGTGGCTGTCCGCGCTGATCGTCTTTCTGTGGGCTCTGCTGATGGGCGCAGTCGCGGTCGTCGGCATCTACGTCATTCGGATCTACAAGGACGTTCGTGGTCGGCCGCAGTTCATCGTCGCATCGAGAATCGGCTTCGACGACTGACCGCCATCTAAAACCATGCCTAACTCGCGCCTCGATCTCGTCCTCGTCAATCCGGGCAGCCGTGCCCGCATTTACCAGTCGCTGGGCGCGCGCCTGACCGCGGTCGAGAATCCCGTCTGGGCAGGACTCATCGCCAGCTTCGTCCGGCGTCGCGGCGTTTCGGTCGAGATCGTCGACGCGGAAGCCGACGATCTGTCGCCCGAGCAGGCCGCGGAGCGGGTGGCGGCGTTGAATCCCCGGCTGACTGCCGTCGTCGTCTACGGTCACCAGCCCTCGGCGTCGACGCAGAACATGACCGGTGCATCGGCGGTGACCACGGCGATCCGGCAGGCGGCGCCGGCGGCAAAGATTCTGATGCTCGGCGGCCACGTCGCGGCGCTGCCGTCACAAACGCTCGCCGAGGAAGCTTGTGATTTCGTGGCCCGGGACGAAGGTCTGTACGCGGTGGCGGACCTGGTGGAAGCGCTCCGCGGTGCGAGCACGCCCGACCTGTCAAAGGTCCGCGGCCTCGTCTACCGGACGCCGGAAGGCGTGGTGACCAATCCGGCGGCGCCGCTCCTGATGGACGTCGAAACCGAGATGCCCGGCGGCGCGTGGGATCTGCTGCCGATGGCCAGGTACCGCGCCCACAACTGGCACTGTTTCGGAGATCTCGAGCGTCAGCCCTACGCGGCGATCTACACCACGCTCGGCTGTCCGTATCACTGCTCGTTCTGCTGCATTCAGGCGCCGTTCAAGGCCGGCGAGCAGGTGCTCGGGCTCGATGGCCGCGTCAACAGCTACCGCTTCTGGACGCCCGCCCGGGTAGTCGAGGAGATCGATCTGCTGGTCAACACCTACGGGGTTCGCAACATCAAGTTCGCCGACGAGATGTTCGTCCTGAACGCCCGGCACGTCCTCGGCATCTGCGACCTGCTGATCGAGCGCAACTATGGTCTGAACATCTGGGCCTACGCGCGAATCGACACCGTGAAGGAAGGGATGCTCGACAAGCTGCAGCGCGCCGGTTTCAACTGGCTCGCGCTCGGCATCGAAGCCGCCGACGAACGCGTGCTGATCTCGGTCGACAAGAAGTACCGCGTCAGCGAGATTCACGAGACGGTCCGCCGCGTCAAGAACGCCGGGATCAACATCATCGGCAACTACATCTTCGGGCTTCCCGAGGACAACAGCGAGACGATGCAGCGCACGCTCGATCTGGCGCTCGATCTGAAGTGCGAGTTCGCCAATTTCTATTCGGCGATGGCCTACCCGGGCTCGCCGCTCTACGATCAGGCGCGGCAGCTGGGGTGGGCGCTGCCCGAAAAGTGGAGCGGCTATTCGCAGCACGCGGTGGACACGCTGCCGCTGCCGACCCGCCACCTCTCGGCCGGCGAAGTCCTCCGGTTCCGTGACCGTGCCTTCGACGTCTATTTCTCCCACGTTCCGTACCTCGACATGGTCGAGCAGAAGTTCGGGGCCGAAACACGTCAGCACATCCGCGAGATGACCGCGCATCGCATCGAGCGGCAGTTCGCAACGACCTGAGCGATGCTGCGCGGATCCCGCATCTTCATCGCCGGCGGGACGACGATGCTGGGCGGAGCACTGGCGAGGCGGCTGCACGCAGAAGGCCTGGCGCCGATTGCGCCCGAGCTCGAGCCTGATTACCGGGACGGCCACGCCGTCGAACAGTTCTTCGCAGCCAATCGGCCGGACTTCGTGTTCATCGCCGCCGGGCAGACAGCCGGGATCGCGGGCAATACTGCCCGACCCGCCGATCTCATGACGGACAATCTTCTCGCGGCGGCAAACCTGATTCCGGCCGCGTCGCGCCACGCCGTCCAGCGGCTGCTGTATGTGGCGAGCTCGTGCATCTATCCCAAATCAGCCCCGCATCCACTTCAGCCCTCGTCGCTCTGGTCCGGGCCGGTCGAGCCGACGAGCGCCGCCTACGCGACGGCGAAACTTGCCGGCGTCGTGCTCTGCGAGGCCGTCCGCAGCCAGCACGATGTGCGCTACGTGCCGGCGATTTCAGCCGATGCGTATGGACGCGGCGACGACTTCAGCCCGGACACGTCGCACGTGGTCGGCGCGCTGATCCGTCGGTTTGACGAAGCGGCGCAGCGCGGGGCGTCGTTCGTGGAGGTCTGGGGGTCGGGTACGCCGCGGCGTGAGTTCATCTACGTCGACGATCTGGCCGACGCATGCGTCTTCGCCCTGCAGCACTACGATCGCCCGGAGCCGATCAACCTTGGGACGGGAGTCGACACGGCGATCGCAGAACTCGCCACTGAGATTGCGGCCGTCGTCGGCTACCAGGGAGAGGTCCGATTCGATCGGAGCCGGCCTGACGGCATGCCTTACAAGGGGCTCGACTCCACGACGCTGCGTGACCTCGGCTGGCGTCCATCCTGGACGCTTCGCCAGGGCCTTGAAGAGACCTACAGGTGGTACAAAGCTGAGATTTGAGGATCTGAGGATCTGAGGATCTGAGGATCTGAGGATCGAGGATCTGAGGAGCGTTCCTCAGTTCCCCAGGTCCTCAGTTCCTCAGTTGTTGTTACCGGATGTAATAGGACAGCCCGACGGACGCGTAGTGCGATCCGTCGTCGTTCAGTGAGAATCCGACCTCACCAACCAGGTCGAGGTCGTCGGAGATCGCGTACTCGACGCCCGGCACGATGTGGAAGGTCGTGAAGGTGTCGTCGATGACGTCGTCGTCGATCATTTCGATGGCGATGTCGAGTGCGGCAAAGAAGTCGAGCCGCGTCGCGACCCGCCGGCTGGTCAGCAGCGTCAGATCGATACCGGTCGTATCGAGAACGGCATCGCCCCACCCGAAGTGGAGGCCGGCGCTGCCAGACACGTCCCACGGCCGGTCTTTGACCAGCCAGTACTCGAAGTCACCGCCCAGGAAGGTGAGGCCGTCGTAAAACGCCGCTTTGGCTTCCATGTCGAAGCGCGGTGTAAAGCCGTAACCGAACCTCAAGCCGACACCAACTTCGTCGTCACCCTCCAAGACGAACATCGGATTGACGGCCAGTTTGAAATTCCCGACGTTGATCGTCTCGGCCGACTCCATGACGCCGAAGTCCTGCGCGCTGGCTGCGCCGGGTATCAGAACCGCCAAGGCCGCGATCAGGGCAAGTCGTCGAAAGAGCACGCACCCTCCTTTTGCGGGCCATGCCCGCACTTCAGGAGGACAGCAATGATCGTTCCCTGAGAGTTTTGAACCGAAAAAATGGATGAGGTGGGGAAGCTGAGCGTCAGAAGTCGGAAGTCTGAGTGCCATTTTCAGACTTCCGACTGCTGACTGTCGACTCTCGACTTGACTACTGACTCTCGACTACCGACTCTCGACTCTAGCGTCCCGCTTTGAGCGTCACTTTCTGCACGCGCCAGTTCGTCATCTCGCCAACGAGCAGCTCGCTCTCGCTGCGGCAATCGAGTGAGTTCGCGATGCCGAACTCTTTCGGCAGCTTGCCGGCGCGGCCGAACTTGCCGACGACTTTCCCGTCGAGCGACACCTTGTAGATCGCCGCGTCCTCCATGCCGTCCGGATCGCCAACATGCGAGACATAGAGATACTGCGTCGCCCCACGGGTGATGCACATCGCGAGCGGCGTGCCGACGTTGCCGAACGTCGACTTGAAGTTACCTTCAGAGTCGAACACCTGAATCCGCTTGTTGCCGGCGTCGGCGACGTAGACGTTGTCCTGCGCATCGAGCGCAAGCGCTTCGATGCCGGCGAACTGTCCCTGGCCGTTGCCGGTGGATCCCCAATGTTTGATGAACCGTCCGTCTTTATCGAGCTTCGCGATCCGGTTGTTATTGCCGATGCCGTCCGCGACGTAGATATTGCCGGCCTTGTCCCACGCGACGTCGGTCGGACGGTTGAAGCCTGAGCCGGGCGTTCCGGATCCCGGCGCTGCCTGCGCTCCGCCACGGCCACCGCCGCCGCCGCCGCCACCGCGCCCGCCACCGGCGGCCGCCGCTGGGGCGCCACCGCGACCGTCGGGTGCGCCGCGCCCGGCAGGAGCTGCGGCTGGGGCTGGTGCCGCCGCGCCTCGCCCCGCGGCCGGAGTGAACACGCCCGAGCCAATCGTGCCCGCGGGGCCCGGCGACGCGCCTGGCCGCACGCCGATCGTCTCGGGCTTTCTGCCGAGGACGAGCGCGACGCGCCCCTCGGTGTCGAACTTCACCACCTGGTTGGCGCCGATGTCGATCGTCCAGACGTTGTCTTGCGGATCGACGCGCAGACCGTAGGCGGCGTTGAAGCCGTAAACGTCCTGTCCGAGCTCGCGCACGAACTTGCCGTTCGGATCGAACTGGAACAGCCGCGAGCCGCCGCGAAAGAACGTCCGGTTGTCACCGAGCGTCGCGTATGGATGGCCGGTCCGCGTGTAGACGAAGATCTGACCCTTGGAGTTGGCGCCGACACCGCCCACTTCGCCGACGTGGATGTCGAACGGCGTCCTGAGCAGATCCGCGTTGGTGTCGAAAGCAATTTCCGGCACTGACGATTGAGCGACCAGTGAGCCGCTCACGCCGCTGTAGGCCAGGCCCGCAGCGATTCCCACCGCAATGAGCATCCGTTTCATGACCGTTCTCCTATCTGCTCGCGGTGGTGGCCTGCGGCTTCAGCAGGATTTTCTGCGACCGCCAGTTGTTGATTTCCGCCGTGAAGATGACGTTCGGATCGCGGCAGTCCATCTGGTGGATGGTGGCGAACTCGCCGAGCGCCTTGCCGGCGCGGCCGAATTTGCCGACGATCGTTCCGTCGAGCTCCATCTTGTAGACCTCGCCGGTGTACTCCGCGGGTTCAGCAGGCGCGCTGTCGGGCCAGGAATTGGTTGAATAGAGGTACTGCTTGCCTGGGTTCTTCGGCCCGGGGCCACCCGAGACGCACACGCCCCACGGGTTACCGACGTTGGGGTAGTTCGCCTTCCAGTTGAGATCGTTGTCGAGCACTTGAACGCGTCTGTTACCGCGGTCGCCGACGTAGACGTTGCCCTGGAAATCCGTCGCGATCGAATGCGGCGTGTTGAACTGCAGGTTGCCGTCGCCGCGCGTGCCGGCCGCCTTCACGAACCGGCCGTTCTTGTCGTACTTGACGACGCGCGCGTCGAAGTAGCCGTCGGCGACGAAGATGTTGCCCTGCTGATCGAACGCGACGTCGGTCTGGCGGCCGAAGCGGTATTTCTCGTTGCGGCCGTGGAAGGAGCCGCCGCCCGGCATGTTGGCCAGCATGCCCACCGGATCCTCACGTCGACCGATCACCATCACCACGCGGTTGCCGTCGGGGCTGAACTTGACGAGCTGGTCGGTGCCTTCGTCGACCGCCCAGATATAGTCCTGCGCGTCGACGCGGACCGAATGCGCGAACGCGAAGCCGTAATTGTTGCGGCCGATTTCACGCACGAACTTGCCGTCCGGTGCGTACTCGAATAGACGCGTCTCGAAGGCGCGGTGGTAGACGTAGATGTTGCCCTTCGAGTTGGTCGCGATCCCCATGTTCTCGCCGGTGTAGATTCCGGGAGGATTCTTGAAGAAGTTCGGCACCGATTCGTGCGGAATCACCGGCACGTTGGTGGCCGTGGCCCGCGTCTGCGCGGCCACCGGCCGCGAGATTGGCATCCAGACCAGCGCCAACGCGCCGGCGAGCGCCAGGACGCCTACGGAGAGAGTAAGACAGCGCTTCATTGAAGCCCCCTAATCGTTCGTTCTACGTTCTACGTTCTTACGTTCTTCGTTCTTCGTTCTTCGTTCTTGTTCGCGTTCGTTCCAGGCTCGAGAAGTTCGATGGACGTTCGCGGAAATCTACCTGAAAAACAGCAGCGTTACCAGCAGGAACACCGGCAGCAGTATCCCCCCGCTGTACAACATGTAACCGCCAAAGCTGGGCATCCGGACGCCGCGGCTTTCGGCGATCGAGCGGACCATGAAGTTCGGGCCATTTCCGAGGTAGGTCGTAGCTCCCATGAAGACCGCGCCGAGGCTGATGGCGACCAGCACCTCGTGCGAGACCCCGACCACCTCGGCAGGCAGATCCTGCCCCTGCGCCATCGCCAGAAACGTCAGGTAGGTGGGGGCGTTGTCCAGGAAGGCCGACAGGAGCCCGGTTGCCCAGAAGTACTGCCACGGTTCGCGGACACCCAGCTGGCTGCCGTGGGCGCGCAGCAGGTCGAGCGCCGGCATCATCGTGGCGAAGATGCCGACGAAGATCGCCGCCACTTCGAGGATCGGATGGGTGGTGAAGTGGTTGGCCTTTCTGACCCCGGTTGGCGTGCGCCACATCGACACCGCGGCCAGTCCCGCCATCGTCACTTCGCGGAGCGGCGCCGCCAAGAGCGCCGCCGCGCCGACGATGCCGCCGAGCAGCACCAGGTTTTCACCACCGCGAATCCGCAGCGGCCGGACCTCGGTCCGATCGAGGCGGATGGCTGCAGCCGGTTCGCGGGCGTACATTTGCGAGTCCCACACGTAGTAGATCAGGAGAAGGAGCAGGGTCGTGACCGCCCAGGGCATCGTCAGGCGCAGCGTCCAGGCGAACGGTACGCCCTGGAGGTATCCGAGAAACAGCGGCGGATCGCCGAGCGGCGTCAGGCATCCGCCGATGTTGGCCACGATGAAGATGAAAAACACGACCGTGTGCACGATGTGGCGCCGCTCGCGGTTGGTCGTCAGCACCGGGCGGATGAGCAACATCGATGCGCCGGTCGTACCGGCGATCGATGCGAGCAGTGCGCCCGCGGTGAGGAACGCCGTGTTCACGGGCGGCGTCGCCTGCCGGTCGCCCTCGAGCAGCACACCGCCGGAAATCACGAACAGGCTGCCAAGCAGCACCATGAACGACAGATAGTCGGTGGCGCCGTGCACGACCGCTGCCGGCGCGTGCTGCGCGTAGAGGAGAACCACGGGGAGGCCGAGCAGGCACGAGATCGCCAGCTTGCGGAGATTCGATTCCCAGAAGTGCGGCGCGACGAGCGGCAGGACGGCGATGGCGAGCAGCAGCGTGACGAACGGTGCAATCCAGCCGACTGCGGGAACAAACGGCGCGTGATCCACCGGCAGTGAGAGTACCATCCGTCGGGCAAACCGGCACACCCGGCCGGGCGTCTAATTAAGGTTCCATGTCGATTCGCGCGCCTCATTCCCTCGGCGCACTCGTGTGTGCTGCCGTCGTTTTCTGTTTGACCGGCTCGTCGGCCGCGCAGACCGGTGGCAGCGCCGAACCCGACGTCCCCGAGAAGGCCGGCAAGGAACTGCGCGCCTTCCGCATCGTCGGCAGTTCACCGCGTCTGGACGGCCGGCTGGACGACGAGGTGTGGCTGCAGGCGCAGGCGATCGACGACCTGGTGCAGAACGAGCCCGATGCCATGCAGTCGCCGACCGAGCGGACCGTCGTGCAGGTGGCGTACGACGACCGCTACGTCTTCGTCGGGGTGCACTGTTTCATGCGCGATCCGTCGCAGATCACCACCGGTCTCGGCCGCCGTGATGCACTGCCGCCGAGCGACCTGATTCGAATCAGCTTCGATCCCCGACACGACCATCTCACCGCTTACACGTTCGACACCAATCCGTCCGCCCTGCAGAGCGACTACATGTGGTTCGACGACACCCGTCAGAGCCAGGACTTCGACGCGGTGTGGGAAGTGGCGACAGCGACCACGCCCGAAGGATGGAGTGCCGAGTTCCGCATCCCGTTCTCCCAGATGCGGTTCAATCCGGAGACCAGCGAGGGAGCGATGGTCTGGGGGTTCAACGTCCGGCGGGACATTTTTCGACGCGCCGAGTACATCCGCTGGGTGCCGACGCCGAGAGGGGTCAACGGCTTCGTCTCGCGCTTCGGCCACTTGACGTTCCCGGAGCAGCCGGCGGCGCCCCGCCGCCTCGAGCTGCTCCCCTACATGACGATGCGCCGCGAGGATCTGGCGGCGGCGCCTGCCGGCCACAATGCCGCTGCCGGCTTCGATGTGCGATACGGCCTTGGCACGGCGGCGACGCTGTCGGCGTCGGTCAACCCCGACTTCGGCCAGGTGGAGCTGGACCCGGCCGTGTTGAACCTGACGGTGTTCGAAACCTTCTTTCCAGAGAAGCGGCCCTTTTTCCTGGAGGACAGCCGCACTTTCAATCTGACCTTCGGGCAGTTTCCGATCTTCCATTCGCGCCGCATCGGACAACGCCCCGGCCGCATCGCGCTGCCATCAGACGACCGTCTGATTTCCCGGCCCGACGCGACGACCATCCTCGCCGCGACCAAGCTCACCGGCAAATCCTCGGGATGGACCTACGGGGCGCTGACCGCTCTCACCGCCGAGGAGTACGCGGTGGTGGAGACGCCGGCCACTCTGTCAGATGGAACAGAAACGTTCGTTCGCGCCGACCGCCTGATCGAGCCGCGAACGATGTACAGCGTCGGCCGCGTGCAGCGCGATCTGCGCGCCGCCACGTCGACGATCGGCGCCATCGGCACTGCGGTGGTGCGCGACGGCGACGCCGACGCCTTCACGGCCGGTATCGACTACAACTTCCGGTGGGATCGAAATCAGTATCAATGGGACGGCCATTGGATCGGAACCCACGCGCCGATCGCCGGACAACAGGAAAACGGCATCGGCGGTGCCACCCGCTTCAACTTCGGCAGCAAACACTTCAACTACTTCGGGCACCTGGACCACTTCAGCCGCCGGTTCCGGAACACCGACATCGGCTTCCTCAGCTCGCGCGTCAACAAGACCGCGATGCGCGGCGGCTTTGGCGCCGGGCAGCCGGATCCATGGAAAGGGTTTCGCAACATCTTCTGGTTTGCGAACGGCGGGCAGGAGGTCAGCGGCGACCGCGTCGTGTTCGATCGGAGCTTTGTGACCGGCATGGATCTCGGCTTCCGGAACTTCTGGTACATCGGGTGGAACACCGGTCACAACTTCCGGGTGCTGGACGATCTCGACACGCGCGGCGGTCCACCAATCGTCCGCCCGTCGAACAACTTCTGGAATTTCTTTCTGAACAGCGATTCGCGCAAGCGCTGGCGGATCAACCTGAACGTCAACGGCTCGCGCGATGAAGCAGGGGGCTGGAACGTTCGGACCGGGCCGAGCCTGTCGATGCAGCCCTCGACGCGGTTGACCGCGTCAGTGAGCACGAGCTTCAACAGGGCCGAGACGGTGGCCCAGTGGATTTCGAACACCGACGTGACCGGAGACGATGTCGCCGATCACATTTACGGCCGGCTGCGGCGCAACGTCGTCGACGTCACCGGCCGCGCCACCTATGCCTTCACGCGCGATCTCACGCTGCAGATGTTCCTGCAGCCGTTCGTTGCGGTCGGCGATTACACGGACATCCGCCGCCTGGCGCGGCCGCGCTCGTTCGACTTCGAGCCGGCGACGATCTCGACCAATCCGGACTTCAACACCAAGTCACTGCGCGGCAACGTCGTGATGCGCTGGGAATACCAGCGCGGCAGCGCGCTCTTCCTGGTCTGGAACATGTCCACCTCGGACGCGGCGCGTCCTGGCGTCTTCTCACCGTTCCGCGATCTTGGCGATGCCTTCGGCGCCGACGGCACCCATGTGCTGATGGTGAAGATGAATTACTGGTTGGGCTTGTAGCCCGCAACTCGTTGTCAGCGCCGCAAGGCAATCATCGGGTCGACGCGCGTCACCCGGCGGGCCGGCAGATAGCTCGCCGCGAGGCCGACCAGGATGAGCACGGTCGCGCCGCCGGCATACGCAATCGGGTCGAGCGGGCTCAGACCGGCGAGGAAGGTCGCGAGCGCTGGCGTCACGATCAGCGCGGCGGCGGTGCCCGCTGCGACCCCGAAAACGACCAGCACCGCGGCGCCCCGCATCACCACCCAGCGTAGACCGCGCGGCGACGCGCCGAGCGCCATCCGGATTCCCATTTCGATCGTTCTCGACGCCACCAGATATGCCACGACGCCGTACAAGCCGATTGCGGTCAGCAGCAGGCCGACGACGCCAACGGCGCCGACCATCACCGTGCCGGTCTGCCGCATCGCCAGCTCGGTGCCGGCCGCCTCTCGAAGCGTGCTGACGCCGACCGCCAGGGTCGGATCGACTTCGGACATCGCCCGACGGATGGCCGACAGCGCGGCGGCCGGCGGTCCTTCCGTGCGGATCACCACCGTCAGTCGGCGTGACCGCTGGGCAAACGGGTAGTAGAGGACCGACTTGGGCGCCTCGCCGATCGTGTCGACCTTGCTGTCGGCGACGACTCCGACGATCTCGGCCGGCGGCTCGCCGCCGATCAGCACCTGCTCGCCGAGCGGGTTGCGGCCCGGAAAATAGGTGTTCGCGAAGGTCTGATTGACGATCGTGACGACCGGCGTGCCGGCGCGATCGGTGTCGAGAAAGTCGCGCCCACCGGCCAGCGGGATGCCCAGCGTCTCGAAATAGCGCGGGCCGACGCTGGCGACGGTCGGTCGCGTTCCAGGGATGTCGCTTCTCCCTGCCGGATGAAAGCTCGCCACCAGGGCGTCGCCGCCCAGCGGGACGACCGACGTCGCGGCGGCCGCCCGCACGCCAGGCAGCTGTTCGACCCGCTCGACGAGCCGCTCGGCCATCCGGATGCGGCCGTCTGCAGTGTCGCGACCCGGTTCGAGCGTAATGCGTGCGACCGCGCTCTGGTCGAGATCGAAACCCGGATGAAACGTCAGTACCCGCAGCTGGCTGCGCAGGCACAGCGACGCGACCACCAGCAGGACGAATGACATCGCCACCTGGCTGACGACCAGCGCACTGCGCAGAGTCATCCGGCCGGTGTGGCTCGCCTCCTCCTGGCGAAGCGTGTGGACGACGCGTCCGCGAGTCGCGCGAAGTGCCGGCATCGCTCCGCACACCAGGGTGGTCACCGCCACCAGCAGCAGCGCCGGGCCGAGCAGTCGCAGATCCGGAACGATCAGCTGCTGGAGAAAAGTGCTCGACACCGGCAGCGGCACGCGCGTCAGGACGATGGTCACCAGCACCCCAACGCCGGCCCCCAGGAGACTCAGCACCAGGCTTTCGACCAGCAGCGACTGGACGACGCGCCACCGGCCAGCGCCCAGGGCGGCACGGATGGCCAGTTCCTGCCGGCGCGCAGCGGCGCGGGCGAGCAGCAGTCCCGCGACGTTGACCGCGCCGAGCAGCAGCAGGATCGCGAAGAGCACCGCCAGCACGATCGGGAAGAAAACGAAGCCGAACGGCGTGCCGCGGAACTGCAACGACCTCGCCGGAACAACTGCCGCGGGCCGTCCCAGACCCTCGTTCCGTTCAGGGAAGCTGCGCTCCAGATTCCGTCCCCACGCCGTGACCGCCGCTTGCGCCTGCTGCGAGGTGCCGCCGTCCCGCAGCCTGGCGACCACGCTCAGGCTCGGGCTGCCGCGATCGTCGAGCGTCGGGAGCGCGAGCGCGCTGATCGGCACGTAGGCGGCCGGTGCGGCAAACCCGGTGATGGCGCGGAAGTCTTCGTCGAGCACGCCGACGATCTCGAACGGTTCGCCGTTGAGGGTCATCGTCCGCCCGACCGCCGCGGGGTCGCCGGCGAAGCGGGCATGCCAATAGCGGTGGGTCAGGACGATCAGGCGCGGCGCCCGCTCCGCCGCCGCTTCCCCGTTCGAGAACGTGCGACCGATGCGGGCGCGGATCCCCAGCCCATCGAAGAAGTTCGCGCTCACCACCAGTACGCCGAGATTCTCGAGCACATCGTCCGACCGGCGCGTCATCGAGCCGGCCCTGAACGCCATCGTGTCGGCGAACAGCTCGCTGTCGCGGAGGTCGCGGTAATTCGGGTACGAGAGCTGTCGCGCACCGCCGATTTCCACCCCCAGCACCCGCTCCGGAGCTTCCATCGTCGGCCGGTGGAGGAAGATCGTGCTGATCGCGGCGTAGAGCGCCAGGTTGACGCCGATGCCCAGGCCGAGCGACAGAACGCTCACACCGACCAGGCCAGGCACCCGCCACAGGCTGCGGAGGGCGTGACGCAGGTCGTGCACAAAGCCGTCGAGCCACACGATCACGTCGGCGTCGCGAGTACGCGTTCTGGCCACCATCACGCCTCCAAATTGTCGCAGTGCCTCGCGCTGTGCCCGCTCGCGGGTCAGACCCGTTTCAACGAGATCCTCAGCGCGGCACTCCAGGTGAAACTGCGCCTCCTCGTCGAACGTCGAGTCCTCCCGCAGCAGCGTCCCACGCAGGCGACGGATCCAGCCCATCTCACTTTTGCTCCAGACCGATTGGTTGAAGGGACGTGCGCAGGTCGGGCCTCTCCGGCCCGGCACTTGCCTAGATAAGCCTAGGGTAAGGCGTTCAGCCGGTCAAGAACCGTGAAACAGTGAAAATGGGAATCGCCGTCCTGCCGCGACTGATGTACTCTGCGGCCCGTGCTGACGCGGCGATCGTTCCTCGGTAGCGGGCTCGCGCTGCTCGCCGGCCCTCCCCACTTCCGGCAGATTGAACGCGGGGCCCCGAAGTTTCAGGGGACGCCGTTCACGCTGGGCGTGGCTTCCGGCGATCCAGCTCCCGACGGCGTAGTGCTCTGGACCAGGCTGGCCCCAGATCCGTTGATTGGCGGCGGCATGCCGCCCGAGCGCGTCGAGGTGCGCTGGCGGGTTGCCGAAGACGAGCGGATGCAGAGAATCGTTCGCCGCGGGGCGGTCGATGCGTCGCCGGACTGGGCGCACTCGGTGCACGTCGAGGTGTCGGGGCTTCGACCCGATCGGCCGGTACTGGTATCAGTTCGATGCGGGCAGCGCGGCCAGCCCGATCGGCCGGACCCGGACGCTGCCGTTCGCGACCGCGCGCGCCGACCGGATGCGCTTTGCGTTCGTCTCGTGCCAGAACTTCGAGATGGGTTACTTCACGCCGCTTGGCCATCTGGCCAACGAAGACGTCGCCTTCGTGTTCCATCTCGGTGATTACATCTACGAGTCGGCCGGCCGCGCCGGGGGCGTGCGCCGTCACGCTGGCGGCGAGCCACGAACGCTCGACGAGTACCGGGTCCGCTTCGCGCAGTACAAGACCGATGCCGATCTCCAGCGGGCGCACGCTGCTGCGCCCTGGCTGGTGACCTGGGACGATCATGAGGTCGACAACGATTACGCCGGTACCGTGTCCGAAGAGCAGATTTCCGTCGAGGCGTTTCTGCAGCGGCGGGCGGCGGCTTACCAGGCCTACTACGAGCACATGCCGCTGCGGGCTTCGTCGAGGCCGCGCGACGGCGCTCTGCAGCTCTATCGTGGCCTGCAGCACGGCGACCTTGCGTCGTTCTTCGTGCTCGATACGCGACAATACCGGGCCGATCAGCTGTGCCCGACCGGTCCGCTCTGTCCCGCCGCGAGCGATGCTTCCACGACCATGCTGGGCGAAGCCCAGGAGCGGTGGCTGGTGGATGGCCTGCGACGTTCGGCGGCGCGCTGGACGGTGATTCCCCAGCAGGTGCTGATGGCGATGGTCGACTACGCGCCGGGACCCGATCAGCGCTACTACATGGACCACTGGAACGGATACGACGCAGCTCGCACGCGCCTCCTGGACGCGCTGTCGAGCCCGTTGACCCGCAACACGATCGTCCTGACCGGCGACATCCACAGCCACTGGGTGAACGATCTCAAGCGCGATTTCGCAAACCCGAAATCGCCGACGATTGCCACCGAGCTCGCCTGCTCGTCGATCAGCTCCGGCGGGGACGGCGACGACCTGCCGGACAACATCAAGCCGCTGCTGGCCGAGAACCCCTTCATCAGGTTCTACAACGGTCAGCGCGGCTACGTCTCCTGCGAGCTGACGCCGAAGCAGGCGCGGGTGGATTTCAAGATCGTCGACTACGTCACCGAGCCCGGTTCGCCGATCCGGACGCGGGCGTCGTTTGTCGTCGAGGATGGACGTCCCGGCGCGCTGCCCGCCTGAGTCACTGACCGAACCGTGGATTCACGATCGTGTTGAAGATCGATCCAAACGTGTAGGTCAGACCGATCTGCAACTCGTACTCGTAGCCGCTCTGCAGCCGGCGGAGGCGGAGCAGGACCTCGTCGGAGGTCGCATCTCGACGCGGCAGCGACAGCTGATCCCGCAATCGACTGGCGGATCCTTCGACGTTGAACGACAGCCCCCGCGCCAGACGGAGCGAGACATCGCCTTCGAGCTCGAGGCGATGCCGGTCCAGGCCCGGCAGGTAGCTCGACGCCTCGAAGCGTACCTCCAGCGATCCCCAGGGCTCGCGCTGGTCGAGCGTCACCGACGCTTCGTGCCTGCCCAACGTGTCGTGCAGCTTCCCGTACAGCGTCACTTCGTTGTACCGGGCGTAGTACGGGCCGATTGAATAGTTCATGCGCAGCTGACGGCGCGTGTATTCAGAGTACGGGAAGACATTGAATTCGATCGCCGGCGCGCCGTACACCTGGCCGTCAAGGTTCTCGAAGGTGGAGGATTCGAGCGACCCCATTGCCCCGACCGACCAATGGTCGTCGAGGCTCCGAGCGACCAGCCAGTCGAATTCCCGCTCGTCGCGCGTCGCGCGGATCGGGTCGTCCTCATCGAGGTCGAAGTCCTCGCGCGAGTGGTCGAACTGCGCGCCAAGGGTGATCTTCCAGGCAGCGGTGATCCGGTCGGCGCCAAGCTCACCGCTCAACTGCATTTCGCGGCTGGTCTCCTCGCCCTGCACCGACACGCTGCCGCGGATGCTCATCACCCAGTTGTTCCACGGGTCGCTGGTCGGCGTCGCCGACGAACGCGTGCCGGCCAGGCGGACGTCGACCGACAAATCGCGGCCGACGCCGCCGGCCGCCTGATAGTTCAGCAGGCCGATGGTCACGGCACTGGCCAGCATGCGCCGCTGTTGATCCTCGGAGTCCCCGGCCTCGGTCGTCGCCTTCAACTGGTGCTCGATGCCGGCAAAGCGCCCAAGTCCGATGAACGACAGCGCGCGTTCGCGGCCGCTGCTGCCGGTCGTCGACGAGGTGACGATGACGTGCACGTCGGCCTCGCGGCGATCGCGAACGTACTCGACGAAGTCAATCTCGTCGCGGATGAAGTCCTGGAAACAATCGTCAGTGCAGTCGAGAAACACCCGAATCGCCGCGCCGGGCTGGCTGGCCGGAGGCTGGGCCGACAGCGGCACCCACCAACACACCACGAGCACAATCACACCGAGTCGACACATCCGTTCCATCCTCCGTCGGCCACGTTATAGCCAAATCGAGATGAAGCCGGGATGAAGCCCGGCGTTGGTCTTCACCAAGGCTTCATCCGGGCGGCAGTAGAATCGCCTGGAAATGCTGCGCGGGCCGCTCCTCGCTCTGCTGCTGCTGACGACCGCCGATCAGGGCCTCGTGCGATCGTTCGAGGAGGATGGCCCGGGCAAACCGCCCGCCGGCTTCCTCTTCGCGGTCGGCCGCGACGGCCCGCCGGGTAAGTGGCTGGTTCAGCGCGAAGGTGATACCCACATTCTCCTGTACGGCGGCGACGCGGCGGCGCCGGGCGGCTTCGGGGTCGCCGTCGACAACGGAACCTATGACGACGTGGAAGTGTCGGTCCGGATGCGGATGCGGGGCGGCAGCCGCCGCGCCGGCGTTGTCGTCCGCTATGCCGACCCGCTCAATCACTACGCCGTTCAGCTGAATCTCGCCGCCCAGGATCTGGCGGTGTACCGCGTGACCGACGGCAACCGGATCAGAATCGATCGACACGACGAGCTCGAGCTCGACGTCGAAGCATGGCACACGCTCCGCGTGGTGTGCGACGACAACACGCTGCGCGTCTACCTGGGGGGCATCCCGGTGTTCCGCGAGCGGGATCGCGCGTTCCGCGGCTCGGGTGCGGTCGGTCTGTGGGCCGCCGCCGACGCGGTCGTGTCGTTCGACGACTTCCGGATCGAGCCGCGGGCGGAGCGGCCACGATGAGGGTACTGCTCGTCGAAGACGAAGTGGACCTGGCCGCCGCCTTGAAGCGGTCGCTCGAGAACCAGCAGTTCGCGGTCGATGTCGCGGTCGACGGCGATGAGGCAGCGTTCGCGCTCGCCGAGATTGACTATGACGTCGTGGTGCTGGATCTGATGGTGCCGAAACGAAGCGGTTGGGTAGTGCTGAAAGACCTGCGTACCTCGGGAGCGCGAGTCCCGGTCCTGGTCCTGACCGCCCGTTTGGCCGTCGAAGATCGGGTGAGCGCGCTCGATCTGGGGGCGGACGATTACCTGCTCAAGCCGTTCGACACCGCAGAGCTGATCGCCCGCCTCCGGGCGCTGGTCCGGCGTGCCGCCGGCCACCCCGGTCCGGTGCACGTGTTCGGCTGCATCCGGGTCGATATGTCGGCGCGGCGTGTCTATCGGCAGGACGCGCCGGTGCCGCTGACCGCCCGCGAGTATTCGGTGCTCGAGTTTCTGATGAACCGGCGCGGCTCGCTCGTCACACGGACCGCGATCTGCGAGCACATCTACGATGATGGCAGTGACGTCTTCTCGAACGTGGTCGACGTGCACGTCGCAGCGCTGCGGCGCAAGCTCGGCGCCGAGGTGATTCAGACGCGGCGCGGCCACGGCTACATCATCGATGGTTGAGTCGCTCCGCGTGCGGCTCGTGCTCTGGTACGCCCTGATTCTGGGGCTGGTGGTCGCGCTCTACGGATCCACCGTCTGTTACCAGTTCTGGCGATCGATGATTGCCGAAATGGACCGCGAGCTGCACTCGCTCACACAGCAGGTCGCCGGAGCACTCCAACCGGTGCCGGGTGGACGATTCGATCTGGAGTTGCCAGGCGACGCGCTCGACTACTTCCGGCAGGACGACGGTGCCCGCTATTTCGTGGTCTGGAATCGCAGCCGCGAGCTGGTTGCTTCGTCGAATCCCGACGTGCAGGTGCCGTACCCGGAGCGGCCGGGCGCCCGGATGATCGACGGACGCCGCGAGGTGGCCGGTGCGGCGGCGGCCGGCGCCGTCGTGCTCGTCGGCCGGAGCACGGCGCAGCTGCGCGCGGCCATGTGGCAACTGACCGTCAACGTGACCCTCGCGGCGGCGGCGATGCTGGCGCTCGCTGTCCTCGGCGGCTGGTTCGTCGCCCGGCGGGCATTGGCGCCGATCGAACGGATCAGCCGGGTCGCGCGGGCGATGTCCGACGGCGATCTGCACGCCCGCATTCCAATCGATCGCACCGAAACGGAGCTTGGCCAGGTCGCGGCGTCGCTCAACAACGCGTTCGACAAGCTGCGACTCGCGATCCAGCACGAGCGCCGGTTCGTCGCCGATGCGTCGCACGAGCTGAGAACACCGCTCTCGATCTTGCGGGCCGAAATCGACGCGACACTTGGCCGCGAACAATCGGCAGACCAGCTCCGCGACTCGTTGTCCGTCTGCCGCCGGGCGGTCGTTCGGATGCAGGGGATCGTCGAGCGGTTGCTGGCGTTGGCGCGTGCCGAGAGCGGCGATCAGAACCCGACCGCTTCCGTCATTCCGCTGCGTGACATGCTCGCTGAAGTGGCGGCGTGGCTCGAGCCCCTCGCGGTCGAGCGGTCCGTCCGGCTGCAGGTGGTCGGCGACGACCTGCAGGTGGTCGGCGACGAGGAGCAGCTGAGAGAAGCGATCGTCAACCTGATGACCAATGCCATCGTCTATAACCGGCCGGACGGCCGCGTGACTGTTTCGCTGTCGGCGGCTGACGACGGCGCCAGGATCGAGATGGCGGATACCGGCACGGGCATTCCGGCGGCCGCTCTGCCGTACGTGTTCGATCGGTTCTTTCGCGTCGATCAGGCGAGGTCGCGCGCGACCGGCGGCGCGGGCCTGGGTCTGGCGGTGGCCCGGGCCATCGTCGAGTCGCATCGAGGGACGATTTCATGCTCGAGCACGGAAGGTCTGGGTTCGACGTTCGTTGTCACTCTGCCTGCCTCGCCGACCGCTGAGTCACGCGGTACAGCACGGTACGATCCTCAGCCCGCATCCTCGTGAGCGACGCGTCGTTCTCCATCAGCGATCGCTGTTCCGGCGTATAGCCGTCCAGGTGAACGAACACGTGCGTCACGCCGGTCGCCTGCAGCGCCGCAATGGCGGCCGGCTGCGGAAAGCCGGCGAGCGCCGAGACATGTTCGTGGAAGCTGGCGGGCGCAAAGCCGCTGTAACCGTTCAGTAACGGCCGCCAATGTTTCGTCGAGTTCAGCACGTAGCGCGCGTTGCCGAACCAGCCGAATCCGCCCGGCATCGGCAGTTCGGCGACGACCGCGGCAGGGTCGTCGGCGACCGCCTCATAGATCGACGGGATGCCGCTGAAGCGGGTGAGGTGAATGGGCGCGACGAGCGGTTCCAGTGTGAGCGCCACGAGCAGTACGGAGGCGATGGCCGGCCATCGCCGCGGCGGCACACGTGCGCGGAGCGCTGCCAGCCCGAACGCGGCGAGCAGCGCGATCGCCATCACCGTCAGGTATCCGAACCGGGACACGGCGCGGACCGCCTGAAGAGGCGGCAGAATTTCATACAGCCCGGCGTAGCCGGGCACCTTGGTGCCAAACGACAACACCAGGCCGCAGAGACCGAATGCCAGGCACATCCGGGCCCGCGGATTCCGCCACGCGATGCCGCGGCCAACTGCCAGCGCGGCGAGACCGAGCGCGACGAATCCGGGGAACAGCGCCGTTCCCGTGAACCACCGGTAACTCCAGGTGTTGAAATGAACGCGTGATGGGCTCGATAGATAGTCGTTCCACGACGCGGAGTACAGCTCGACATCCGCGAGCGGCCGCACGGCCCCCTGTTCGCGATGGACCTGCCAATACGCCTGAAGATAGGGCAGCAGCAGGACGAAGCTGAGCGCGGCCGCCGCCACGAATAAGAATGCCACCGGTCGAAAGCGGCGTCCGCTCCACTCGCGCGGGCGCGCCAATGCCGCGGCGGTCAGGGCGAATGCTGAGAAGACGAGCAGGTAAATCGAGGCGAGCGATTGCAGAGTGAACCACCCGGCAAGCCGCATCGCATGCCCCGCCCGCGGCTCGCGCAACAGCGAATCGAGCGCGGCCAGGGCCAGCGGCAGGAATTCGACGTGCAGCGCCTGGAGGTGAGGCAGCCGGGTCAACGTGTGGGCATTGAAGGCCGCGACGATGCCGGCGGCCAGTCCGGCGGTCCAATCGCCGGTCCAGCGCGCGGCGACGAGCGCGGTCGCCCACCCGGTCAACGCGAAACCCGCCAGCAGGACGAGGTTGTAGGCGAAGAGGGTGGACGCGCCGGCCCAGATGAGCGGTGCGCCGAGAGCGCCCTGCACCAGCATGGCCTCCGAGTAGGCGAGGGTGTTGCGCTCCGGAAAAAAGATGTTCGCATCAAACAGATCGAGCGGGTCGCGCACGATTTGATGCGCCACCCACCCGAGCGCCCACTCGTTCAGCATCGCATCGCTGTTGTCGTGGCGCGACAGGCCGGCCGGGTCTGCCGCCAGCGGCCAGGTGTGCATGACGGCCAGCAGCACGAACAACCCGAACGCGGCGGTTTGCGGACGAAGGCGTGCGGCATTGGACAGCGGCGCCCGCCGGCGAACCAGCACGTAGGCCAGGGCAAGAAGCGTCACCGCCACTCGTGCCCATTCGAGACTCCGCAACAGGAGCAACCGCCAGGTGTCGACTCGCGAGGTCGTCAACCGCCAGAGCGGGACTGACGCCAACGCTCCGTCGTCCTTCGCCCAGAGCAGTTCAAACGCTGGCGGCTGACCGTCGTGCGTCAATTCGATCAGCAGGAAATGCGCACCCGCCGCCATCGATCGTTCGGGTGCGGTGCTCCCGTCGACCTGAAGCGTCGACGGCGCGGCCGATCGTGTCTCGAACCGGAAAAGGCCCCCCCGCAGAACCGTGAGGTAGCCAAAGAATCGGGTGCCCGCCTGATTCAGGTTGGTGAACGGCTGAATAGTGAGGCCGTGGGTGACATTCAGCGCTGCCTTCGCGGCTGGCGGCGCGATCCACGCGCCGACCAGCGTTGCGAGGAGGACCGCCTCCGCTCGCCTCATCGGGCGGTTGGAGCGTGGACGTCGCGAATGCGTTGCCCAAGCTCCCTGGTCGCCTCGAGGGTCGCTTCGAGCAGGGCGACGGTGGCTTCGAGGGTGGACGTGGGATCAATCACGGGAAACGCCGACAGTATAATCGCCCGCCTGAAAACTGACAGGCGCGCTGCGGCTATGCCTGACGCTATCCGAAAGTCCGCCAGGCCCGTGTCAGGTAGTCGCTGAAGGTCAGCGTCAGCAGGATTCCCAGCCAGAAGACACTCCCGGCCACGACCGCCCAGGTCAGGCGCGTGCTGTACTTCACGTGCATGAAGAACAGGATGACGAGCGTCGCCTTGATGCAGGCGATCGCCAGCGCGACGACGGTGTTCAGCGCCCCGAGATCGATGAACGCCGCCTGCACGGTGATGTAGGTTCCGACCATCAGGGCGGCAAAAATCAGGTAATAGGTGCGGGTCGGAACGATGTAGTCAGACATTCTTTACTTCTCGTGGGGCCCCACCCCCACTCGCCGACGCGCTCGCACCGCAGTGCTCGTGCGTAACAAGAACAGGACGTCAACTTTACTTCTCGTGGGGCCCCACTCCCACTCGCCGACGCGCTCGCACCGCAGTGCTCGTGCGTAACAAGAACAGGACGTCAACTTTACTTCTCGTGGGGCCCCACCCCCACTCGCCGACGCGCTCGCACCGTTGTGCTCGCGCGTATCAAGAACAGGACGTCATCCGTGTCTTCCGATGAGATATAAGAGCGGGAACAGGAAGATCCAGACGATGTCGACGAAGTGCCAGTAGAGGCCGCTGACTTCGATCGGACTGTAGTAGTCACGTCCGATCGTGCCGTTCCACGCCCACCACAGCATCCACGCCATGATCCCGAGCCCGATCACCATGTGCA
Organism: uncultured Acidobacteriota bacterium; assembly: GCA_963728825.1. Lineage (GTDB taxonomy): Bacteria > Acidobacteriota > Vicinamibacteria > Vicinamibacterales > CAVVIG01 > CAVREM01. The sequence continues at coordinate 476,213 of CAVSLA010000001.1, read as the reverse complement.
GCGCGTGGAGGCCGGTCATCACGAAATAGAGCGAGAAAAACAGCTGCGCCTGGGCTGACAGGTGCTCTTCCTCGAAGTGAAACGAGGGACCGGGCACGTGATGCTCGGTGAACTTGTGGGCGTATTCGACGCCTTTGATGCCCAGGAACACGCCGCCGAGAATCATCGTCGCGATCAGAAACAGCATCAGCCGATGCCGCTCGCCGAGCTGCGCCGCGTGGACCGCCAGCGCCATCGTCAAGCTGCTGGTGATCAGGACGGCGGTGTTCACCGTGCCGAGCGTGATGTCCAGCGTATGACTCGCCGCGGCAAAGGCGTCCGGATACCAGGCGCGGTAGAGCGAGTAGGCGGCGAACAGCCCGCCGAAGAACAGTACCTCGGTGACCAGGAAGACCCACATGCCCAGCGTGGCTGCTTCCTGCTGCTGGGCGAGGTTGTCGAAGTGATGCGCCAGCGCCCGATGGCCACCTCCGCCAAGGCTTCGGTGCCCAGGGCCGCTGTCGTCGAGGCGGTGGTGTCCGGGCCGGGTCGCGCCCGCGGCGGTGTCAGGCGACATGCCCTTGCACCTCGGTCGGATATTCGTAGGCGTCCCAGGTCACGACCGGGGTCTCCGCGAAATTCTCGGTCGGCGGCGGCGAGGTCGTCGTCCACTCCAGCCCGACGCTGCCCCAGGGATTCGAGCCGACGATGCGCCCGTAGCGCAGCGACCACGCGAGGTAGATCATCGGCAGCAGGTAGCCGACCCCGAGAATCGACGCGCCGGCCGACGAGAGCACGTTCAGCAGCTGGAACTCGGGCGGATAGGCGTGATACCGCCGCGGCATCCCCAGGTAGCCGACGACGAACTGCGGGAAGAAGGTCAGGTTGAACCCGAAGAAGATGATGACCGCGCTCACCTTCGCGAGCAGCTCGTTGTAGGTGCGTCCGCTGATCTTCGGCCACCAGTAGTGCAGGCCGCCGAGATACCCCATGATCGTGCCGCCGACCATGATGTAGTGGAAATGCGCGACGATGAAGTAGGTGTCGTGGACGTGCACGTCGAGGCCGATCGCCGCGAGGAACAGACCGGTCAAGCCGCCGATCGTGAACAGCCCGATGAAGCCGATGGCGTAGAGCATCGGCGTGTCCCACGAAATCGACCCCTTGTACATCGTCGCCGTCCAGTTGAAGACCTTGATGGCCGACGGGATGGCGACCAGAAAACTGAGAATCGAGAAGATCATCGCCGCGTAGACCGACTGGCCGGCCACGAACATGTGATGGCCCCAGACCAGGAAGCCCAGGACGGCGATGCCCAGACTGGCAAACGCGACGAACGTGTAGCCGAACACCTGCTTCCGGCAGAAGCCGGCAATCAGTTCGCTGATCACGCCCATCGCCGGCAGCACCATGATGTAGACCGCCGGGTGCGAGTAGAACCAGAACAGATGCTGGAACAGCACCGGATCGCCGCCGCGGGTCGGGTCGAAGATCCCGAACCCGAACAGCCGCTCGGCGGCGAGCATCAGAATGGTGATGGCGATGACCGGCGTGCCGAGCACCATGATCAGACTGGTGGCGTAGTGCGACCAGACGAACAGCGGCAGCCGGAACCAGGTCAGTCCCGGCGCACGCATCCGGTGGATGGTGACGATGAAGTTCAAGCCGGTGAGAATCGACGAGAAGCCGGTGATGAACACCCCGATCGCCGCCGGGATGACGCGGGTCGTCGAGAAGGTGGAGCTGAACGGCGTATAGAACGTCCAGCCGGTATCGAGGCCACCGGTCACGACCGCGTACATCGTGAAGGTCGCGCCGATCATGTAGATGTACCAGCTCGCCAGGTTCAGCTTCGGAAACGCCAGATCCTTGGCGCCGATCATCAGCGGGATCAGGAAGTTGCCGAGCACGGCGGGAATCACTGGAATGAGGAAGAAAAACACCATCATCACGCCGTGCAGCGTGAACAGCTTGTTGTAGGTATCGTCGGTGACCAGCTCTCCCGCCGGGGTGGCGAGCTCGAGGCGGATCATCACCGCGAACGCGCCGCCGACGAAGAAGAACAGCGTCACGGCGGCGAGATAGAGCAGCGCGATGCGCTTGTGGTCGCGCGTCAGCAGCCATGACCCGACACCGAAGCCGTCGTTCAGGTAGTGCCGCGGCGGAAGAAGAACCGGATTCGTTCTGGCCATACGGTTAACGGGGGACGTCTCCTCCCCGGGACGGCGTGTTTTCACCCGGCCGCGGACCACCGGCGTCGGGCCGCAGCTCCGGCGCGGCCGCGCCGGTGCCGAGCGCGCGGACGTATTCGATCAGCTCGAGCAGGCCTTCCTCGTTCACCTGTCCCTGATAGGCCGGCATGATCGGCTGAAAGCCCGCCGTCAGCTTCTCGTTCGGATTGACGATCGACTCGCGGATATACGCTTCGTCCACGACGACGTTCTCGCCGCTCTGGAGCGTGACCGTCTTGCCAAACAGCCCGTCCAGGACCGGACCGCGCCCCTGGGCGTCGCTGCGATGGCAGGTGTTGCACGCCAGGTCTCGAAACAGCTTGCCGCCGGCGGACGCCAGCGACCCCTCGGCCTGACCGCTGCTCAGCCACGTCTGGAATTCGCTCGGCTCCATCACGACGACCTGGCCGATCATCCCGGAGTGCCGGGTGCCGCAGTATTCGGCGCAGAACAAGTGATAGGTGCCGGGCCGGGTGGCTTCGAACCAGATCTGGGTGTAGCGGCCGGGAATGACGTCGGCTTTCACTCTGAACGCCGGGAAGAACAGATCGTGGATGACGTCTTCCGAGGTCATGATCAGCTTGACCGGCTGGCCGATCGGCACGTGCAGCTCGTTGATCTCCCGGGCGCCGTTCAGGTGCTGGAACTTCCACATCCACTGTTTCCCGACCACATAGATGTTCAGCGTATCGGCCGGGGGACGGGCCATCGTAAAAAACACACTGGCTCCCCAGACGAAGATGACCATCACGATCGCCAGCGGGATGACGCTCCAGGTGATCTCGAGGACCAGGCCGCCCGAGATGCGCGCGCCGACGCTGTCAGGGGCGCGGCGGTGAAATTTGATCGCGTAGTAGATGATCAGGCCGGCAATCAGCAGCGAGAAGAAGGCGGCGACGCCGACCAGGAAGAAATACAACGCGTCCACGCGCGGCGCGATGGTCGAGGCGGTGTCGGGAAACAGCGGCGTACCGGGCCACATTTCACTGCCTCACGTCGGGAGCGGGGGCCGGGGGCTGGTGCCGGGTGCCGGGTGCCGGGTGCGGGGTGCCGGGTGCCGGGTGCAGGGTGCGTAGGTGCCGGGTGCGTTCTCGCCTGACCATGACGAAAATGAATGTGCCGAGGGCCAGCACCGTGGCGGCGCCGGCGATGCGCAGCACGCGCATCACGACCAGGCCGTAGCGGCCGGTCATCGGATCGTAGTGGTAGCAATAGAGCAGCGCCGTGTCGACCGCCGTGCCGATGCGGCCACCGGAGGCTTCGATCAGTGCCAGGCGCAGGTCTCGCGGACCGAACTCGAGGCCGAACAGATAGCGGGCCAGTCGGCCGTCAGGCGTGAGGACCACGATGCCGGCTGGATGCGCGAACTGTTTCGTGTCCTCGTCCCAGGTGTAGCGGAACCCGGCGGCTGCGGTGAGCCGGCTGATCGAGGCCTGGTTGCCGGTGAGGAAATGCCACCCGCCCGCGGCACCAGGTCGATCGTAGCGCCCGAGATATTCCGCTTTTTTCCGCGCCGCCAGCTCCGGTGTTTCCCGCGGGTCGAAGCTCACCATCACGAGCTCGAAGTCCGTGCCGGCATCGAGCGACAGGACGCCCAGCGTGCTGGTAATCGAGCTGAGCACCATCGTGCAGAGCATCGGACAGTCGTAGTACACGAAGGCGAGCACGACCGGTTTCTGCCCGAAGTACTGACCGAGCCGTACGGTTTGCCCGAGCTCGTCTCTGAACTCGACGTCCAGCGGCACGCGTTCGTCGAGCCGCTGATCGAATCCGATCTCGCGCAGCGGTTGCGGGACGACCGATGCCGCCACTCCAGGCTCGAGGCGGTATCCGGCGCTGGGGGCACCGCTCATCTGGGCGGCGAGCGGAGATGTCAGGAGCACAAAGGACACCAAGGACACCAAGGACACAAAACGTCGCGTCATTTCTGCTGACCCGCCGGCTGCTCGCGCGCGGGCAACCCTCGCTGTAACGTCATCTTCATCGCCTCAGCGATCGGGATCCTGACCGTGCCTGTTTCCCGATTGACCCATGAGTAACCGTTCAGCAGCGCGTCTTCCTGCGCACGGAACTCGGCGGCGTCGGCGCGCGGCGTGATCTGCAGTCGCGGTTCAGGCGGCAGCCGCACTTCATTCGTCGCGAGCGGCCGGAGCGAACCACCGAGCCGCTCCGCCCGGCCGTCGAGGTAGCGAAACAGCCCCCACATCGCCAGCATCACGACGATGGTCGTGACCAGCAGACCGCCGCCGAAGCCGAAGACAGCGCGGATGTTGATGTCGGTTTCTTCGTGATGCACCGACGGCTGATCGATCGACTCGAGATGGTGCTGGCGTTCGTCGCTCATATCGGCCGCTCCTGTCGCCGGTCGATGATCGGCCCGAGCGCTTCGTGAAACTGCGGATCGTGCAGCGGCAGCAGCGGCCGGCCGCGCAGCTGCCACACGAAGCAGCCGAGCCACACGCTGCCGAGCGAGAGCGGCAACAGCACGTCGAGCCAGCTGATGACGAAGCCGTCGCGATGCAGCTCCGGCGCAATCAGCCAGAACAGATCGATCAGCCGGACGACGATGATGCCGATCGCCACTTTGACGAGCAGCTGCGGATTCCGCTTGACCGCCCGCGACAGCAGGATGAGAAACGGCACGGCGAAGTGAAAGATCACCAAACCGATGCCAATCACCCGCCAGCCGGTGAACAGGCGGCGCGTGTACCAGGTGATCTCTTCCGGCAGGTTCGCCGAGTAGATGATCAGGTACTGCGAAAACGAGAAGTAGGCCCAGAGCATCACGAACGCCAGCATCAGATTGCCGAGGTCGTGAAAGTGCGTCGGTACCACGATCGTGTTCAACGGCTCGCGCCGGCTCAACCAGGCCAGGGCAATCACCAGGAAGGCGAGCGCCGTCAGAGCCTGTCCGCCCAGGAAGAGCACGCCGTAGATCGTGGAGTACCAATGCGGATCGAGCGACATCACCCAGTCGAACGACGCGAAGGTCATCGTCAACACGTAGGCGACCAGGCCGCCGCCGCTCAACCTCTGCATGCGGCGCGCGATGCGCGGATCCGGGCTGCGATCCTGATCGAGCGACCAGCGGTTGAGGAAGTAGGCGAAGGCGTTCCAGACGCCGAAGTAGAGAACGGCGCGAGCGAGGAAGAACGGGATGTTGAGGTAGGGCTGCTTGCCCCTCAAGATCGGATCGGCGGCGACGACCTCCGCATGCGTCCACTCGTAGAGATCGTGGAGGCCGAGCAGCAGCGGCAGGAACAACAGCGTCAGCACCGGCAGGACGCGCGAGGCCGCGCCAAGAATCCGGCGCGTCACGACGCCCCAGGCGCCGCCCGACAGCTGATGAATCATGCCGAGCGCGAGCGAGCCGAGCGTCGCACCGAGCAGCAGCAGGTAGGCCATCAGATACGACTGAAAGAACTGTCGACGATCGATGAACAGACCGACCAGCGACACGGCCGCGCCGGCGCCCCCCGCGATCAGCAGCTGACGCTGGTAGCGCGCCAGCTCCGGAATGAACCGATCGGGGCTTTGCGCGAGCCGCATTACCGGGCGCCCTCCAGCCGCGTGCGTTCCGCCGCCGGAATGTCGTTGATCGAAGCGGACGCGCTGACCTGCAGCGCCCGCAGGTAGGCGGCGATCGCCCATCGATCGCGGACCTGCACCTGCGCCGCATGATCGGGCATCGCGCCGAATCCGTTGGTGATGACGTTGAAGATGTGGCCGACCGGCGCGCTGCGCGCATTGTCGTCGGTCAGATCCGGCGGCCGCGTGAAGCCACGCTGGACGATGATGCCGTCGCCGCGGCCGGTGCGGCCGTGACACGGCGAACAGAAGGCGTTGAACACATCCTGCCCGCGCGCCATCACCGCCTCGTCGACCGGGAACGGAAACACGTCCGCCGCCTCGCCGTTTACTGTGCCCCGATACAACAGCTCGTCGTCACGCAGCTGGCTGCGCGCCACCGTCCCCGGTACCGGCGGCCGCGACGCCGCGTTGTCGGGAAAAAACGACGAATGCTCCATCGCGGTGTAGGTGGGTTGGTCGTGCATATCTTGTCTGCAGCCCAGGACGAGGACGCAGAGGGAGCAGAGGACGCAAAGGGAGCCAGCGCCGCGGAGCGAGCAGGGGACCCGCAAGGCGCGCAGGCTGAACAGCCTCTGCGCCCTTTGCTTGCTCCGCGTCCTCGACAGGATTTCAGTTGGCAACGGTCGACACCTCCCGCGGTCCGAGCGTCTCGAGGAATCGCCGCGTGGCTTCGAGGTTGAACTTCGCGTCGCGCGCTTCGATGCAGAGGAAGAAACGGTTGCGGCTGGCCAGCGCGAAGCGCGGGACGTTGAACACCGGGTGGTACGGCATCGGCAGCCCGTTCAGGGCCAGCATGCCGAGCACCGCCGCCAGCGCCGCGCCGAGAATCGTGCACTCGAAGGTCACCGGGATGAACATCGGCCAGGCGTTGAATGGCTTGCCGCCGATGTTCAACGGGTAGGCGATGCCGGCCGCCCAGTACCTGGAGCAGATAGCCGCCGATGCAGCCGGTGAGCCCGCCGAGGAAGACGATGAGCGGCAGCCGCGTGTGGTGGATGCCGAGCGCCTCGTGGAGCTCTTCGATCGGAAACGGCGAGTAGGCGTCGACCCGCCGATAGCCCTCGTACTGCGTGCGGTAGGCCGCCGCGACCAGGGCGTTCGGGTCGTCGAACTCGGCCATCAGGCCGTAGATCGTCGTTCGGGTCGCCATCGCCTACGCCTCCCTCGCGTCTTCCTCGACCCGCGCCGCCGGCAGCAGCGTGCGCATTTCGAAGATCGAAATCATCGGCAGGAATCGCAGGAACAGCATCAGCAGCGTCAAGAACAAGCCGATCGTGCCGAAGTAGGTGGCGATGTCCCAGATGGTCGGGCTGTAGCGGCCCCACGACGAGGGCAGGAAGTCGCGGTGCAGGCTGGTGACGACGATCACGAAGCGCTCGAGCCACATGCCGATGTTGATGACGATCGACAGCGCGAACAGCGCCGGCACGCTGGTGCGGACGCGTTTGAACCACAGGGTCTGCGGCGTGATCACGTTGCAGAGGATCAGCAGCGCGTAGGTCCACCAGTAGGGCCCGGTGATCCGGTTCCACAACATGAACGTTTCGTACTGGTTCTGGCCGTACCACGCGATGAAGGCTTCCGTCGCGTAGCCGTAGGCGACGATCAGACCGGTCACCAGCATCACCTTGGCCATGTTCTGGAGATGGCGCATGGTGATGAAGTCTTCGAGGCCGTAGAGCGCGCGGATCGGAATGACCAGGGTCAGCACCATCGCGAACCCCGAGAAGACCGCGCCGGCGACGAAGTACGGCGGGAAGATCGTCGTATGCCATCCGGGCACCATGCCGACCGCGAAGTCGAAGCTGACGACGGTGTGCACCGACACGACCAGCGGCGTCGCCAGCCCTGCCAGGAGCAGGTAGGCGGTCTCGTAGCGGTACCAGTGCTGCGCCGATCCCCGCCAGCCCATCGCCAGGATGCCGTAGATCATCCGCCCGGTGCGCGACTGCGATCGATCGCGCAACGTCGCGAGGTCGGGAATCAGGCCGATGAACCAGAACATCAACGACACCAGGCCGTAGGTCGAGACCGCGAACACGTCCCAGACCAGCGGGCTCTTGAACTGCGGCCAGACGTTCATCGTGTTCGGGTAGGGCACCATCCAGTAGGCGAGCCAGGGGCGGCCGGTGTGGAACAGCGGGAAGATGCCCGCGCACACCACCGCGAAGAGCGTCATGGCCTCGGCGAAGCGGTTGATCGACGTTCGCCAGGTCTGTTTCAGCAGCAGCAGGATGGCGGAAATGAGCGTCCCGGCGTGGCCGATGCCGATCCACCAGACGAAGTTCGTGATATCGAAGGCCCACGCGACCGGCTGGTTGTTGCCCCAGATGCCGACGCCCGAGACCACCAGGTAGGCGAGCGAGATCAGCAGGACGCCGGAGAAACTCGAGACGACGGCGAAGCCGGCGTACCACCAGAGCGGCGTCCGGTGGGTCAGGACAATCGAGGTGATCTTGTCGGTAATCGAGCCGAAGGTATGGCCCGGGGCGATGACGGCGCGGTCGCCCGCGCCGGTGACCGCACCGTGCGGCTCCTGATCAGCGCGCTGAGGCATCGCCGCCATCACTCACCAAGCTCCGGGTTGGCATTCCGAACCGCCGCCAGATAGGTGGTCCGTGGCCGGACGTTGAGCTCCGCCAGCAGCGAGTAGTTGCGCTGCGCCGCCTGCAGCTGGGTGACGCGGCTCTTCGGATCGTTGAGGTCGCCGAAGACGATCGCTTCCGAGGGGCAGGCCTGCTGACAGGCGGTGCGGATCTCGCCATCGGCGACGCGCCGATTCGATTTCTCGCTCTCGATCTTCGCTTCGTTGATCCGCTGCACGCAGTAGGTGCACTTCTCCATCACGCCGCGGCTTCTGACCGTGACGTCCGGGTTGCGTCCCAGTTGCAGGCTCGGCGTGTGCCAGTCCTGATAGAGGTGGTAGTTGAAGCGCCGGACCTTGTACGGGCAGTTGTTCGAGCAGTATCTGGTCCCGATGCAGCGGTTGTAGACCATGTCGTTCAGCCCTTCGTCGCTGTGGACCGTGGCGGCGACCGGGCAGACGACTTCGCACGGCGCGTTCTCGCAGTGCATGCAGGGGATCGGCTGAAAGTAGGTTTCCGGGTTCTCGGCGGGCCCGCGGTGATAGCTGTCGATGCGGAGCCAGTGCATCTCGCGGCCTTTCAGCACTTCCGCCTTGCCGACGATCGGTACGTTGTTCTCGGCCTGGCAACCGACCATGCAGGCGTTGCAGCCGGTGCAGGCGTTGACGTCGATCGCCATGCCCCACTTGTAGCCTTCGTAGGGATATTCGGGATGCAGCGTCAGCGTGCGCGGCGGATCGTGATGTCCCTCGTGCACGACCTGCGGGTCCTGCATGAACTCGTCGCGGCCGACCGCGCGCACCATGCCGCGGCCTTCCATCAGGTGGTGGTACTGCGTGCAGGCGAGGGAGTAACGGTCGCCGGTCGTGGCCACTTCCAGTCCGCGGCCGTGCCACAGCGCGTCGGCCGGACGGATCTGGTAGCCGTTGAAGCCGGCGCCGTTGCCGACGCTGCCGGCGCGCGTGCGGCCGTAGCCGAGATGCACCGTGACGCAGTCATCGGGATGGCCGGCCACGGTGAAGAGCGCGGCCGCTACCGAGCGGCCGCGATATCTCAGCTCGACGAGCTCGGTGTCGACCCGTCCGCGTTCGCCGCCCGACATCGACACTTCGATTGGATTGCCGCCGGTCAGGCGCGCGGCGGTGGCCGGGCTGACGATCGCGGCGTTGTCCCACGTCAACTTGGTGATCGGCTTGGGCAGCTCCTGCAGCCAGCCGTTGTTGCCGAACCGGCCGTCGAGCACGGTGGGATCGAGACGGAATGAGATCTCCAGTCCCGCCGCGTCGCCCGGCGAAGGCGGAGCCGCGTCAGCCAGATTCTGCGCCAGCGCCGGGGTCTTTCGAGCGGCCGCCGAATCCGGAATGACCCCATCGTGCAGCCACTTCCGCCACGCCGCCTCGAACGCCGGATCGACCGCGCCGTCTCCCTGCGCACTCCGTCCGCCAGCCTGGGGTTCTTTTGCCCTTCCCATCCAGTACTCGCGGACGAGATCGTAAGGCGTCTTTTCCGGCGTCTCGCTCATCGCGCCGATCAACTCGTGCGCGGATCTCGACGCGTAGAGCGGCGCGATCAGCGGCTGCACGATCGACACCGTGCCGTCATACGCTCGCGTATCACTCCACGACTCGAGGAAATGGGCTTCCGGAATATGCCAGTGACAGAGCGCAGACGTTTCGTCCACGTGCGAGCTGAGATGCACGCGCAGCGGAACGTTGTCCATGGCGGCGGTGAACGCGAGATCGGCTGGCGCGGTGTACACGGGATTGGCGCTGGCGATCACCAGGATGTCGACGGTGCCGGCGTCCATCTCACCGGCGAGATCCCGCAGGCCCTGAAGGTGATTGGTCGGCGCACTCTCGATCGGTTCGGTATGAACCACGGTCCGGCCCGCGTTGCCGAGCGCGTTGTTCATGGCGTGCGCCAGCGCGTGGACGGCCGGCGGCTGCGTTTCGCCGGCGATGACCAGGCTGGCGCCGCGGTGCGCCTGGAGATCCTTCGCGACCGCCGCAATCCACCGGGCGTCGTCGTCGGGCAGGCTGACGGGCGCACCCGCGCCGGCCGCTCCCAGCGCGGCCGCCAGCTGGCGCGCGACGAGCTCGATCTCGCTTGGCTTGACCGGCAGGCGATGATCCGCGCGCGCGCCGGTCGACGTCAGCATCGTTTCGACCGCGTAGAGCCGGTTCATCCGAACGGCCTGCTCCGGCTTTCGGCGCGACGCGAACTCGCGGGCGTATCTCAGGCTGCCCGGGCCACACGCCAGGAAGTCGGCATCGAGTGCCACGATGACGTCGGCCGCGGCCACCAGGTAATGGGTCGAGAGGTATTCGCCGAACGCGAGGCGAGCGCCTTCGCGGACGTTATCGCAGCCGGCCGGATCCCATTGGTACCACTTTGCGCCGGGGTAGCGGCCGAGCACGGCCTGCAGCTGCGCGCCAAGCGTCGGCGACGTGACCGTTTCGGTGAGAATCCGCAGGTTCGCGCCTTGCAGCGGTTCCTGCGCGGTCAGCGCGTTGCGCAAGACGGCAAGGAACGACGGCCACGGCCGGATTTCGCCGAGGTTGGTGACCGCGCGCGCCCGATCCGGATCGTACAAGCCGAGGATGGCCGCCTGCGCGAATGCATCGGTGGCGCCGAGATTGCCGGGATGATCGGGGTTGCCCTCGATCTTCGTCGGGCGCCCTTCGTGGCTCTCGACCAGCAGCCCCGAGGCGACCCCGCCAATCGTCATGGCGGTGGCGTAGTGCAGCGGCTTGCCGGGAATGATGTCTTCGGGCTGACGAACGTAGGGGACGATTTTCTCCAGCGGCTGGCGCGTGCACGCACCGGCGCCGGCCAGCGCCAACGAGGCGCCCATCAACTTGAGGAACGTCCGGCGTTGCACCGGGTCGGAGATCGCTTCGACCTGCGAAGGAAACTCGTTGTACAGCTGTTCGAGAAAAGCGGGATCCTCCGCGAGCTCGTCGAGTGTTCTCCACCAGCCGTCGCGGCCCTGTCGATCGATGAGGCCGCTTCGGCTCGGCAAGCCGTCGGGGCCGCTCAACGCCATGAAAGTCCTGGACTGTTCGCTCATTGATGACACGTCGAGCAGCTCTGTAGTTTCTGAATGCCGTACTCGGCGACCAGACGCCGTCCGACCGCCATCTGATCGGGCGGCGGACGATAGGCGACGGAAAAGACTTCGCTTTTCGGTCGCACGTAGCGTTCGGGATTGCGGTGGCAGTCCAGGCACCACTCCATCTGCAGCGATTTGTCCTGCCAGGTCAGCCCCATCCGATCGATCGGACCATGGCAGGTCGTGCACCCCATGCCCTTGCTCACGTGAATGCTGTGATCGAAGTGCACGAAGTCGGGCAGATCGTGGACGCGGGTCCATTCGATCGGCCGGTTCGACTCGAAGCTGGTTCGCACCGGCAGCAGAAACGGACTGTTGGCGAAAATCTCACCGTGGCAGTTCAGGCAGGTCTTGGTCGGCGGAATGCCGGCGAATGGCGAGACCTCGACCGACGTGTGGCAGTAGCGGCAATCGATCGCGTTGCCGCCGACGTGGCGCTCGTGACTGAACTGAATCGGCTGCTCGCGGGCGACCAGCGCATCGGTGAGCCACGACGAGCGATGGATCTGGGCAACCAGCCAGAGCAGCCCGGCGACGATGAAGAGCGTGCCGAAGATGCTGACCCGGGAAATCGTGTTGGTGCTGCGGTGAAAGATCTGGGCCATTTACATGGTCACGCGCGCGGCCGAATTGACGGGAGCTTACCCCGTTTTCCGTGGCCACGCGATCCCTATTTTGTGAAACATTTCACGTAATTGTCCAATCAGGCCAAAACTCAAGTATTTTTATGCTTTGCCGTCGCCGCCGACGGCAAGCAATTCCTCTTCCCCTCTTCCCCCAAAGCCGCGAGTCGCGAGTCGAGCGCTTGACGAGAGCGGCAGGCCGCGTCAGGATCCGGGCATGTCCGACCGCAAGTACCGCCAGCGCGGATATCAGGACGAGCCGAGGGCACAGGGGCCGAAGCGCCCCAAGCCCGCACCGGAACCGCGGGCGCCCGGGCGTCAACTGCAGGACGCTTCGGGACCGCGAACGCCCAACCTCATGGGCGCGCATGAAGTCTTCCGCTGCGCCCGCTGCGGGAACAAGCTGGCCGTCCCCGTCGAAAGCGACAGCCGCTGCGCCCGGTGTGGCGTTGCGGTCCACAGCTGCATCAACTGCGCATCGTTCGACACCAGCGCACGTTGGGAATGTACCCAGCAGGCGCTGACGGCGCGAGTGACGCCCAAGGACGAGCGCAACCTCTGCGCGTACTTTGCACCGCGCACCACCGTCGAACGGCAAACCAGCACACCTGGGCCGACCAGCGCGCGCCAGGCCTTCGACGATCTCTTCAAGTAAAACTGTCGAGGACGTCCGGCTGCAGAGGCGCCATGGCCCGCTTTCTGCTGTGGCTCCCATGCAGGAGGAACTACGCGATGAAACACGCGATTCATGCGGCAATCCTTTGCGCCGCCGCGTCGGTAGTGGCCTGTGGTGCCGGCAATCAGGATCCTGCGGAGATGAAATCTGAAGTCGAGGTGACCGGATGTCTGACCGGCACTGGCGACGAGTTCGTCTTGACCGAGCTCGACCGGGCCGAGACCGGAACAACGATCGCTGCGCCGTCGACCGAGAGCTACCGCTTGATCGGCGACGCCAGCGTGTTCCGTCAGCACGTCGGCCGTCAGGTACGTGTGAGCGGTATGGCGGACACGCCTGAGGTGGCGATTGTTCGTGAGGCTGCGCCAGCGGTCGCGGCGTCGCCCGGCGTCGGGACAAGCGGCAGCGAGTCGACTGGCACATCCGCCGGGCAGGCACCGGCCGCCGGCGCGGGTCCTACCCCGAAGGTGGCCACCGAACAGCAGACCCGTCTCGAGATCTCTTCACTGCGGGTGCGTTCGGTAGCTCCGACCGGCAGCTCGTGTACACGGTGAGAATGACCAGGGCTCGGCGATAATCCCGGTATGGCTTTGATATCGGCTGCCGATCAGGCGCGCCTTCGAGAGGATTTCGCGAAGATGGCGCGCCCGGTGCGGCTGCTGTTCTTCACGCAGACGCTCGGGTGCGAGACGTGCCTGCTGACCCGTCAGGTGCTGGACGAACTGCCACCCCTGTCAGACAAGATCTCCATCGAGGAAGTGAACTTCGTCCTCGAACCGGACAAGGCCGCACAATACGGTGTCGATCGAGTACCAGCCGTGGCGGTGACGTTCCTCGAGGGCGAGGACCTGAAAGATTCGCGCATCCGTTTCTTGGGCACGCCCGCCGGCTACGAGTTCATCTCGTTGATCAGGGCTGTGCTGCTGGCCGGCGGCGGGCGGCCGCCCGATCTGTCCGACCAGAATCGCGCGCGTCTGACCGCCCTCGACAAGCCGATGGTCATGCACGTCTTCACCACACCGACTTGACCGCATTGTCCGCGGGCGGTCAGCCTGGCGCATGAGATGGCATTCGCAAGCCCACAGGTCACGGCATTTGCGGTCGAGGCGACGGAGTTTCCCGATCTGGCGCGGCGGTACCGTGTTTCGGCCGTGCCCAAGACGGTGGTGAACGAGACCACCGAGGTCCTCGGCGCCGTGCCCGAGGATGCGTTCATCGACCAGGCCCTGGGCGGGACGGACGCCACCAATCGGGACGCGTGAACTTACAATTCGTCCTGGATGCGGATCCGTTTCATCGGTCTCTTCGTGGCGGCGCTGGTCGCGCTGTGGCTCGAGGCGCCGCGGGCGCAGCCTCTCATCCAGTACGTCTTGACGTTTCCTGAGCCCCAGCACCGATGGATGCAGGTTGAGATCCGGCTGACCGACCTGAGCGATCGGCCGCTCGAGCTTCGCATGAGTCGGTCCTCTCCAGGCCGCTACTCTCAACACGACTTCGCGAAGAACGTGTATGACGTCCGCGCGGTATCCAGCCAACGGGAGCTGACTGCGGTGCGGTCGGATCCCCACGGGTGGGTCGTGCGCGACCATGGCGGCAGCGCGACGATTCGGTACAAGGTATTCGGCGATCGGCTTGATGGCACCTATCTGGCGGTCGATCCGACTCACGCCCACATCAACATGCCGGCCGCCGTGATGTGGGCCCAAGGCTTCGATGACCGACCGATCGCGGTGCGGTTCGAGCCACCGCCGGGTCGTGACTGGCGAGTCGTGACGCAGCTCCATCCCGCCGGAACGCCGTTCGACTTCACCGCCCCTAATCTGCAGTACCTCATGGATTCGCCGGCGGAGTTCGGGCTGCCGACGCTTCGCGAATTCTCGGTCGACCGGCAACCGATCCGGGTCGCCGTCCATCACGCCGGTTCGGCCAACGAGGTCGATGGCTTCGTGCGGGACGTCGAGCGAATCGTCCGTGCGCAGCGCGATGTCTTCGGTGAGTTCCCCGTCTACGACTCGGGGCATTACACGTTCCTGGCCGACTATCTGCCGTACGCGGCCGAAGACGGCATGGAGCACCGCAACAGCAGCGTGTTGACCTCGTCGATGTCGCTGGGCAGCGGTCGCGGCACGCTGCTGCGCGGCGTCGCGCACGAGTTCTTCCACGGATGGAACGTCGAACGCATCCGGCCACGATCGCTCGAGCCATTCGACTTCGAGGGACCCAACATGTCAGGCGAGCTGTGGCTGGCTGAAGGGTTCACGGAATACTTCGGCCCGCTGACGATGGCCCGCGCCGGGCTGCTGAATCATGCCGGCCTGGCCGACGCACTCGGCCAGCTGGTGGCGAGCATTGCCTCGAATCCGGCACGATCCGTGCGGTCTGCCGAGGAGATGAGTCAGATGGCTTCGTTCACCGACCTGGGCCGGCCGCTGGATCGGACGAACTGGTCTCAGACGTTCATTTCCTACTATGACTTCGGCGGCGCGATTGCGCTGGCCCTCGACTTGACGCTCCGGCAGCGCTCGGACGGCGGCGTGACGCTGGACGACTACATGCGCGCCATGTGGCGGGCGCACGGCAAGCCGGGCGGCGCGCGTCCCGGGTTTGTCGACCGCCCGTACACCATTGAAGACGCCGAAGCGCGCCTGGCGGAAGTGGCGGGCGACGCTGCATTCGCGCGTGACTTCTTCGCGCGATTCATCCGAGGTCGCGAGGTCGCCGACTACGCGGTCCTGCTGCTGCGGGCCGGCTTCGTGCTGCGGCGGCCGGCGAACGGTCGCGCGTGGCTCGGTGACGTGGAGCTCGAGCCCCGCGGCGGTGGAGTTCGCCTTGGCTCGCCGCCGGCCTTTGCATCGCCGATCTACAACGCGGAGCTGGATGTGGACGACGAAATCCGGCAGCTCGACGGAACGGCGGTCCGCTCCGCGAGCGAGATCGCCGCGGTTCTGGCGCGGCGACGTCCTGGCGACAGGATTTCGATTGTCTTCACCGACCGCACCGGTCGGCAGCGGACGACCGCTCTGACGCTTGCCGAGGATCCGGCCATCCAGATCGTGCCAATCGAGCAGAGCGGTCAATCGTTGAGCGCGGCGCAGCGCGCATTTCGAGAACGGTGGGTGAACTGATGGCAATTCCCTGGCTGCGTCTGATGGACGCGGCGCTCGGCATGACCGACATCGCGCGTCGAGTGACGCGTCGGGATGAACCGCAGCAGCTCGCGCCCGGCGCCACCGGTCCCCTCGAAGCGAGGCTCGCCGGCGTGGTGGTCGCGGCGCTCAAGGAAGCATTCGACCGCGACTCGCGGCGCCTGGAACTGGAACGGGATCAGCTCGAGGGCGAACGGGCCAGAGCCGAGCGGGCGCTGCAACTCGAGCTGCGGCGTCAGGCCGGCGACCGGGAGATCGGTCGCCTCAGGCTGGTGGCGGGCGTCGCCGTCGCCAGTTGGCTGGCAACGTTGTTCTTTTCCACGGAGCTCCTCAATGGCGTGCCTGCGGCACGCGCCGCGCTCGGCGTCGGCTGGGTGCTGCTGCTTGCGGCAGCCGGCGTGGCGTTTTCCGCCCAGGCGACTGTGGCGCATCGCCTTCAAGGGGAAGGCGAAATCTCGAGCGGGCCTGCCGGCGCCCTTGCGCCGTGGCTGATCATCAGCGGACTGGGCCTGATCGGCCTGGCCGTTCTGATCGCATAGCGCGCGGCCACTCGAGATCGAGGCGGGTCCAAAAGGCCCCGCCCTACATTCCCGCTCGACTACCGACTACCGACTACCGACTCGACTGTCGACTCAATGCCCTCCGCCCATGGTCATGTTCCACATCCGGCCCATCGTCCCGGCGGGCGGCCTCAAGCGAAAGAAGAGATGGAATGAGAACGGGTGATCGCCGTACGCGGTCCTGAGGTCGGCAGGAACCTGGTAGGCGGTCAGATCTGCGCCGATGCCAGGCTCGAAACCTTTCCAACGCGGCAGCTCCCTGACCGCGCCGATCGTCAGCGCCGTCACCACGGATTGATCGTCGTCAGGTTGATGATCTTCGGGACCGAGCAACCCTTCGGTCTGCAGCGTTTCCCATCGACCGAAAATCGAGTTCAATCCTGCCTTGTGCGTCGCCTCGGCGAGCACGCCGTTGGTCGCGCCGTGCTCTTCGTCGTTGCGGCCGAAGGCGGCGGTGGCGGCGGTGAATCCGTGTTCCCGTGTCTTGAACCACGATAACGACCCGGTCGTGCGCCGCACGTCCGTCTGTTCGATCTCCTCCGGCTCGTTCAGAAAACCGTGAGACAGCTGCAGCGACCAGGCAGACGAGGGCCGCCACCAGACCCGCGCCGACCATGAATCGAGCGGTCCGGGATCCATGATGTCCCAGCGGTTGTCGTCGGGCTCGCGGCCGTGAAAGAGCGACGACTCGATCGTCCAGGCCGGGCGCTCGAGCGCCGCCGTGAGCACGCCCATCGCGATATGGGTGGAGTCCAGCCGGTGGTGATTCAACGGGGCGACCGAGTTCTCCGCCGCGGACGGACGGTGCATGAACGCGACCGGACCGAGCGCCGGCTCGCCAACCGGCGCGGCCGACAAGGTCAGGCGCGTGGCGCCGAGCGGCACGCGCCATGAGGCAGACATCTGCATCATGAAGTCGTGTGGATGCTGTC
This sequence comes from uncultured Acidobacteriota bacterium, assembly GCA_963728825.1. Taxonomy (GTDB): domain Bacteria; phylum Acidobacteriota; class Vicinamibacteria; order Vicinamibacterales; family CAVVIG01; genus CAVREM01. The sequence goes on along the minus strand of CAVSLA010000001.1, from coordinate 458,778 downwards.
GATCGATCAGCGGCTCACCGTGGTAAGCCTCGCCGACCTGAAACAGCTCGCGATAGCCGCGCGCGCCGGCGGTGGCCGGATCGAAGCTGATCATGCCGCCCAGGGTCAGGTCACCGCTTCCAAGTCTTCGAGTCGCCATGCCCATCAACCAGTTGGTCGCGAGCACTTCGTCTCCACCGCGGGGTCCACCCTGATGATTGACCGTCGCAAACAGCACGCCGTCGTAGGCGAACCTCCACGACGAACCAGTCGCCATCTGATGGGCGGTGTGATCGTGCGGCTGAGGGGTTTGGGCACGGGCCGTGGCCCCACAAAAAAACAGACCAAGGCACACGACGCCAGCAGTTCGATACATCGGTTGATCCTCGTTCCGGAAAAGTTCGTGTCAGAACGCCGGAAGGGATCAGATGCGGAGCGGCAAGAAACGGCGTGCGAGGAGTTCGGCTGGAGTGGAATCGACACGGACGTCCGGCAGCGCGGGGGCGACCTGGTCGTCGAACAGTTGGTCGAGCTCGGACATTTCCAGCGCGGCGTTCTGAGCGGTAATGGCTTTGTCGGTTTTGCCGGCGGTCGCCGGCGCCACGGCATGTTCGTGGTCGCAGCTGTCGTGGTGATCGGCCGGCGGCGCGTCGTGCAAGGGACAGGGCGCTTCGACAGCGGCCGCCGCGTGCCCCCCCGTGTCGCAGTCGGGGCCGCACAGTACGGAGAGCGGCGAGATCGCGATGGCGAACCCGATTGCCGCGGAGATGACCAGACGAACCATCGAACCCCTTATATCACGCACCCATCATCACCGCGCATCAACGGCTGAACAGAACCCCCGGAGCCAGTTTCCAATCAGGATCGACCGCACGTTTGACCGAGCGCATCTGCTCGATGCCGTCGGCGCCATAGAGGTCGCGGAGCAGCTGCTGCTTGATGGGGTTTCTGCCGACGCCGTGTTCAGCCATCGGCGCGCCGCCGAGCTGGATGGCGATGCGGCCGATTTCAGCAACGACCGCTTTGGCCCATTGCATCTCCTCGTACGATCGCGCGATGACATTGGGGTGGAGGTTGGCGTCAGAGGCATGCCCCCAGACGACGGCGTGCAGGCCGCGCCGCTTCGCTTCGGCATGGAACCGATCGATGAGATCTTCGAGGCGATCGAACGGCACGGCGATATCAGCGGCGACTTTTTCGATTCGATGGTCGACGTCCTGCTTCGCTCTGCCGACCCGCTGGTTGACGCCCGCCGGCACGGCTTCGCGAATCGCCGCGAACTGCGCGGCTCGTACCGCATCACCTGGGACCGCGACCTCGACATCGTCGAGAACCTGGGCGTCCAGCAGCAGCCTGCAGAACCGGATGAGCGGCGTGTCCGGTCGATGCGCGTCGTGCACCCGTCCGATCTGGTCGAAGGCCTGAGCCGCATCGACGTCTGGCGGAAGTTCCAGAGCCACCAGCAGAGCGCTGTGGGCTGAGGCCGGCAGGCTGACGCCGTTCACCACGTCGGCGCCGTCTTCGCGGATGATGGCCAGCGAGCGATCGTCGATGTACTCGATGGCCGCAACGTCGACGCCGCGCCGGCAGCAGCTGCGCCATGTCTCACGCGACGCGTCTCTGAGGATCCGGGTGAATTTCAAGGCCGCGCGCTCGTCGGGGAACGGCACCAGGGCAACGCATATGGCGGGACGAGCGGCGAGGATGCGCAGCGTTGCCGACGTGATCACGCCCAGCGTGCCTTCCGATCCGATGAACAGATCGACGAGGTCCATCTGCGGCGCGGCGAAGTAGCCAGCCGACAGCTTCGGCAACCGGGGCGTCCGGTAGCCGGGAGCCGGCACCTTGACCGTCCCCGACCGCAGCTGCAGCTCGAAGAATCCGTCACCGTTGGCCCGGGTCGCGCCGCGCTCCATGTCCAGGACATCGCCTGACGGCAACATCACGGTGATCGACTCGACCCAGTCGCGCGTTGCCCCGTACTTGAAGGTTGCCGCACCGGCGGCGTTGGTGGCGATCGTGCCTCCGACGAACGCGCCTTTGAAAGTCGGTGCCGGCGGATAGTAATGACCGGCCGATTCGACAGCGGTGATCAGCTCCTCGATGGTCACTCCCGCGCCAACCCGTACGCGGGTGGAACCGTGAAACTCGATGCCGGTCAGGCGCTTCGTGCTGACGATGGTTTCGCCCATCGGCGTGGCGCCGCCGGTCAGCGACGACTGGGCGCCGACTGTCAGGATTGCGGTCGCGTTGCGCAGGGCGTCCGCCAGCTGCGCTTCGTTGGCCGGTGCGACCAGCTCGCCGGCATGCCCGCCCGTGAAGTGGGCGGCGTCCTCGAGGTACGAGCGGATGATGTCGGGATCGCGCGTGATATCGGCGCGACCGGCGCCGTTCAGCGGCAGCCGCGCGCGCATCGAATATCCCGCCACGGGTCTATATTAGATCCGTGCCACGACTTGACCGCGTGCGCCCGTGGGTCGGCGGGCCCGCCGCGGGCGCCCTGTGTGCGTTGCTCGCGCAGGCTGCTCCGGCGCAGGAACGCATCTCGCAGGCGGAGTTCAAGCAGCTCACCGTGGCAAAGGCAGTCGCGATCGTGGACGTGCGCGGCGAAGTCGAATTTGCCCGAGGGCACATCCCGGGCGCGATCTCGCTGCCAGACACCGATCTCGCGGCGCGGTCACCGGCCGCGGAGAAAATCATCGGCGCGCTGCGCCAATCGAAGGTGCCCGTCGTAATCTATTGCGCGTGCCCGGCCGAGATCACGAGCCTGCGCATCGCGAGGACGCTGCGTGACGCCGGGGTGGGCGACGCCCGCGCCCTGACCGGCGGGTGGGTGGACTGGTTCAACGACGGCAATCCCGTCGAAGCCGCCAAATAATGCGCTTCGCTCCGGAGTACGTCGCCTACGTCCTGAACGAAAACTTCGACGACGCCAAGCAGCAGTTCCTGGCGCCGCTGATGTCGATTCACTACGCCCACCTGGTCATGCTGGCGGCGCAGGGCATCGTCGCCGCCGACGATGCGCGGGCGCTGCGGCTGGCTCTCGACGCAGTCTCGCAACCCGAGGTTCAGCGGCAGGCGTTCGATGGCCGATCGGAGGATCTGTTTTTCCATATCGAACGGCTCCTCGCCGCCGCCTGCGGCGACGAGACCGCCGGCCGCCTGCGCACCGCACGCAGCCGCAACGACATCGATATGACGATGTACCGCATGCGCCAGCGGGAGCTCGTGCTGGCGCTGGCCGCGGCCGCTTGCGACTTGCGGCGCGTCCTGCTCGACGTCTGCGATCGGCACCGCGAGACGATCGTGGCGGTGCATACCCACACGCAGCGGGCCCAGCCGACGACCATCGCACACTACCTGCTCGCGGTCGTCGAGCAGCTCGAGCGGGACGTCACGCGGTTCGGGGCGGCCTATGAGACGACCAATCGCTGTCCGTTGGGCGCCTGCGCGATTACCGGCACCGGGTTTCCCATCGATCGCGAGTTGACCGCCGGCCTGCTCGGCTTCGATGCCCCGACCGGCAACACCTACGGCAGCATCGCGACGGTCGACTACCTGCTGCAGAGTGTTTCAGCCGCGGCGGTCATGCTGGTGGGGCTGGGCCGGGTGGTGCAGGACCTGCTGCAGTGGACAACGTCTGAATTCAATTACCTCCGCCTCGGCGAGGGCTTCGTTCAGTGCAGCAGCATCATGCCGCAGAAACGGAATCCGGTGGCGTTGGAGCATGCGCGAGCGATTGCCAGCAAAGCGCTCGGGCAGACGCAAGCCATCGTCCTGGCCGTGCACAACACGCCGTTCGGCGACATCGTCGACACCGAAGACGATTTGCAGCCGCTGGTGTTTTCCACCTTTGGCGACGCGTCGCGCGCCGTGAAGCTCGTCGCCGCGGCGATGCGGACGGCGCAGTTCGACGCCGCCAGCCTGAGCGCGCGAGCGGCCGACGGCTGGACGACGCTGACCGAGCTCGCCGACAGCCTGGTGCGCGACCAGGACGTGCCGTTCTCTTCCGCGCACGCGATTGCCGCGCGCCTGGTGGCTGCCCGGGAGCGTGAGCCGGCGCGCCGCCTCTCGGAGCTGCTCGACGATGTCTCGACGCAGGTGATTGGCAAGCCCGTCAGCTACTCGGAGTCGTCGCTGACCGAGATACTCAGCCCGTCTCATTTCGTCGGAGTCCGACGAACGCCCGGCGGACCTGCTCCCGACGAAACGGCGAAGGCGCTCGCCGCGTCCCGTGACCTCCTCGCTGTGGACGAGTCGCGACTCGAGGCCGCCCGTCAGGCGCTTGCGGCCGCCGCCGGGCGGCTGGCCGCCAGGAGCCGCGCCCTGTGAATTACCGGCGCGTGGTCATCCTGTGGATCGCGGTCCTCGCCGCGCTGTTTGCCTTCCAGCAGTACTTCAACTGACGAGTCACCAGACCAAAATGCCGGGTCTAAAGACCCGGGCTACATACGTCCTGCGACTAAAAAAAGACACGGCCTACATACGACGGCATGCGACTGGCCCGGCACGTGCATAACGGATGAGCGGAGGTCGATGTGAAGCTCATCGGTTACGTACTCATCGCGTTCGGGATTTTCGCGCTGGTCGTTGGCGGCATCAGCTATACGGACCGCGACACCGTGATTGACGTCGGGCCGGTGGAAGTGCAGTCGGAGGACCGCGAGACCATTCCGTTGTCGCCAATCGTCGGCGTCGCCGCGCTGGCTGGCGGCATCGCACTCGTGGTCGCCGGCGCCCGCACGCGGTCGCGCGTCTAGGCGATCGCGCGACTCACTTGAACAGCTCGTCGACTGTCAGGATATTGATTGGCCCGAGGTTCAGCTTGCGGAGGCCGGGCTCGATGATCTTGCGATCGCCGACCACGACCACCGCGAGCCGGTCTGGCTGGATGTACTTTTGCGCCACGCGCTCGACGTCGGCAGCGGTAATCGCCGCCACGTTCTGGACGTAGCGCGAGTAGTAGTCATCAGGGAGCTTGTAGAGGATCGCGTCCTCGAGCCGTCGGGCGATATCACCGCTCGTCTCGAAGGAACTTGGGAATCGCAGGCTGACGTAGTTTTTCGCCCGCGCGAGCTCGTCGGCGGGAACGGTCTTCAGGATTCCGTTCAGTTCGTTGAAGAACTCGGCCAGCGCCTCGGCCGTCCTGTCGGTCTGCACTCCGGCCTGCGCAGAAAACGGACCCGGGGTGAGGCGCATATCGAACCCGGATGAAGCGCCGTAGGTATACCCGTGCTTCTCGCGCAGATTCAGATTCAGACGTGAGCTGAACGAGCCGCCGAGAATGGTGTTCATCACCTGGATCGCGAAGAAATCGGGAGTCGCCCGTGCGACGCCGATGGTGCCAATCCGAATCTGGGATTGGGGTGCGTTCGGTTTGTCGACAAGATACATCTGACGCCGGGCTGGCGGCCGAACCGTCGGCAGCGTCGTGGGTGCGCTCGGCGCCCCGGCGGCTTTCCACCCGCCGAACGTCTTTTCCAGCATTGGAAACATGCGATCCGGCGTGACGTCGCCGACGACGACGATCGTGGAGTTTTCCGGACGGAAGGCGCTCCGGTAGAAGGAGGCCAGGTCTTCCGGCGCGAATGCCTTGATGGCGTCGGCGGTTCCCATCGTCGCCGTGCCGAAGCGATGCGACGGCCCGTAGAGCACGCGCGAGAACGCCAGCGACGCGAGGGTGGCCGGGTCGTCCCGCGCCTGCAGGAGGCTGGTGAGGCGCTGCTGCCGTTGACGCTCGAGCTCTTCACGTGGGAAGGTCGGCCGCGTCGCGACGTCGGCCATGATCGGCAGCGCCTCGGCGATGCGGGCGACCGGCACATGCAGCCGAACCGCGGAGGAATCGATGCCGGCCGATGCGTTCAGGTCGGCGCCGAGGAACTCCACCGCATCGGCGATTTCGAGTGACGATCTGGATCCCGCTCCTTCGGTGAGCATCGCCGCAGTCAGACTGGCCACACCGAACTTGCCTGGCGGGTCGTTGACCGTTCCCGCCAGTACCACAAGGTTGACCTGCACGACCGGTACTTCGTGCAGCTCGACGATCCAGGCGCCGAGGCCGTTCGCCAGGTGTCGCTTGACGATGGTCGGCAGTTTCAGCACTGGCGCCGGAGCGGTTGCAGGTGGCCTCGAGCGATCGGGTGCCTGCGCCGACGCGACGACGCCGCACAGGACGAGCGCGATGAGCAGGCGAGAGATGCTCATTGTTTGTCAGGCAGGACAATCAGCTCGACGCGCCGCGTCGCCGGAAGGAAAGCGGCGGCGGCGGCACGGACGTCGTCCGGCGAAAGCACACGATAGCGTCCAACGTCCTCGTTGAACCAGTCAGGGATGCCGGTTTCGGAGAAGTACGAGTTCAGCAGGTCGGCCTTGCCGCCGAATCCGCCGACCCGTTCCATCCGATTGAAAAACGACGCCTCGAATTTGTTGATCGCGCGCTGGACCTCGCGTTCGGTTGGCGCTTCCTGCTGCACTTTGCCGATCTCCTCGTCGATCACTTTCTGAATCTCTTCGACGGTGTGGCCCGGGCGTGCGGTCGCTTCCACCTGGAAATAGGACGACAGCCCCTGCGAGGCCTGGAACGCGCTGACGTTCTGCGCAATCTGCAGGTCGTAGACGAGGCGTTTGTAGAGCCGTGAGTTCCGGCCGCCGGCCAGGACGTCGGCCAGCACGTCGAGCGCGGCGTCGCCCGGCGCGAAATGCCGCGGCGTGAGCCACGCCAGCGTCAGGCGCGGCAGCTGCACGCGATCGGTGATCGTCTTGCGTTGAACGTCGGTCAGCGCGACGCCGGGGAGCGTCATCGGCTCGGCGCGCGGGCCCGGTTTGACGTCGCTGAACCACTTCTCGACCAGCCGGCGCGTCGCAGCCGGTTCGATATCGCCAGCGATCACGAGGCTGGCATTCGAAGGCGCGTAGTAGCGCTTGAAGAATTCGACGGTGTCCTGATAACTGGCGGCGGTCAGGTCCTCCATGTAACCGATGACCGGCCAGTGATACGGATGGCCCTTGGGATAGAGCATCTCCATCAGCAGCAGATCGGCCATGCCGTAGGGCCGGTTCTCGTAGCTCTGGCGCCGCTCGTTCTTGACGACGTCGCGCTGGGCGTCGACGGTCTGCGGGGTCATGCTGTCGAGCAGATACCCCATGCGATCGGACTCGAGGAACAACGCGAGCTCCAGCGCGTTCGACGGCACGTTGATCCAGTAGTTGGTGCGATCGTTGCTGGTCGAGCCGTTGTTGTTGCCGCCGGCGCCTTCGAGCCACGCATCGAACTCGCCGGGCTTCACGTGGCCCGATCCCATGAACATCAGGTGCTCGAAGAGATGCGCAAACCCGGTGCGCCCCGGCTTTTCGTTCGCCGAGCCGACGTGATACCAGACGTTCACGCTGACAATCGGCACGCTGTGGTCTTCGTGGAGGATGACCTCGAGCCCGTTCGGCAGGGTGAAATGCGTGTACGGAACCCGAATCGTCGTCTGCCCGAGCGCGGGCGAGACACCCGCGAGCAGCGCCAGTACCAGGACGGCGCATTTCATGAAGCGATTCTACTCCCGTACAATGACGGCTCGGTTTTCGGGGCTCGGCCCTGCGAGAGCTTAACAAATGTCAGATACGCCACTCGTTGCCATCATCATGGGAAGCAAGTCGGATTGGGAGACGATGCGTCAGGCCGACGAGATGCTGACGCGATTCGGGATTGCCCACGAATCGCGCGTCATGTCCGCGCATCGAACGCCGGTCGACACGGCGGCCTACGCCTCGGGCGCGGCCGCGCGCGGGTTGCAGGTGATTATTGCCGGCGCCGGCGGCGCCGCCCATCTGGCTGGCGTCATCGCCGCGCACACCGTGCTGCCCGTCATTGGCGTGCCGGTCACCAGCGCCCTGAACGGGCTCGACTCCCTGTTGTCTACCGTTCAGATGCCCAAAGGCATACCGGTAGCGACCGTCGCAATCGGACCATCCGGGGCGGCCAACGCCGGCTTGCTGGCGGTGGCCATTCTGGCAACGTCCCGGCCCGATCTCCGCGAAAAACTGCAGGCATACCGCGAAGAACTGGCCGAGCAGGTTCGCCAGCAGTCGCTGCTCTGATGGCGCACTCCTTGCTACCTGCCGGGCATGCGCAGGGCGCTCGCCACCAGCGCGCTCCTCCCGGCCCTTCTACTCTGCGACATTTCCATCAGCGCCGATAAGCTCGACGAGAGTCAGCTTCCACATGTACTTCAGCGGTTTCTCACAACCGTCGAACAGGGACCGACCGCCTACCGCGCGTTGCGCCGGATGGAGGTGCGAAACGATCGCCTGAGCGAGGCCGCCTGGATGAGCGTCTGGACCGAGGCCGATGAGTCCGGCTTCCACTACGAGATCGTCGGCGAGGGCGGCTCCGGCTACGTGCGTGAACGCGTGTTCGTTCAGGCCCTCGAGACGGAGCGCACCATGTGGGGCGCCGGCGATCGCGGCGCGTTCACGCTCGCCAATTACACTTTTGAAGATCGTGGCGCGGAGCCGACCGGGCTCGCATGGATCGGCGTCACACCACGGCGCAAGGACGTCCTGCTCGTCAACGGATCGATTTTCCTGAGGCCGCACGACGGCGACCTCGTCCGCATCGAAGGAGCGCTTTCGAAAACCCCGTCCTTCTGGACTCGTAAAGTCGAGATCGTTCGAACCTATGAACGGAGAGCCGGCGTCCGTGTGCCCGTCAAGCTCGAATCCGTGGCGAGCGTCCGGATCGCCGGCAAATCGACGATGACGATGACCTACCAGTACCGAGTCGATCAACGGAAAGCCAGTCGAAGAGGTGCCTTAGCTCACATCTCCGAACTTGCGCAGCTCCTCCTCTATTTCCTTCGACATCGACTTCGGAATCGCGCCGTCCTTGGCCTTGACGCTCTGGACATGCCTGCGGATCACTTCCACGACCTCGGGATTCGCCAATGTCGTGACGTCCCCCACATCGATGAAGTTCGAGATCGCCGCGATGACCCGTCGCATGATCTTGCCTGAGCGGGTCTTCGGCAGGTCACTGCTGATCCACACGCGCGTCGGCCGCGCCATCGGGCCGATCAGCTTCGTGACCGCCTGCTTCACCTGATCTTCCACCGCGGTGGACGCTTCGTACCCTGGCTTCAAAGAGACGTAGATCTCGGGGACTCTGCCTTTCAGGTCGTCGACCGCCGGTACCGCGGCCGCCTCACCAACCGCCTCGACGGTCAGCGCCGCCGACTCGAGCTCCTTGGTACCCAAACGGTGGCCGGCAACGTTGATGACATCGTCGACGCGGCCCACGATGCGGAAGTAGCCGTCCTTGGCCTGCATCGCTCCGTCGCCGGTCACGTAGGGCCAGTCGCGCCAATCCTTGCTGTTCGGGTCTTTGCAGTACTTCTTGAAGTAGGTGGCGACGAATCGCTGAGGGTCGCCCCAGATCGTCTGCTCCAGACCTGGCCACGGATTGGTCACGCAGATGTTGCCGCCCTTCCCGCTTCCAGGTTCGACCGGTTTCCCCTCTTCGTCGAAGATCGCGAGAGAGATTCCCAGAGCACCGGGACCACAGCTGCCAGGCTTCATCGGCTGAAGCGCCGGCAGCGTCGTGCCGATGAAGCCACCGGTTTCGGTCTGCCACCACGTGTCGACGATCGCAGCCTCTCTCTTGCCGACCACATCGTAGTACCACTTCCAGACTTCAGGCTCGATGGGTTCGCCCACCGTCGTCATGTGCTTGAAGTGATAGTTGTACTTGGCGGGTTCGTCCGGTCCGGCCTTCCGCAGCATCCGGATGGTCGTGGGGGCCGTGTGGAAGATGTTCACGTTCAGCCGCTCGGCGATTCTCCATGGCCTGCCGGGATCGGGAAAGGTCGGCACACCTTCGTAGAGGACGCCGGTCGCTGCCAACGACAGCGGGCCGTAGACGATGTAGGAGTGGCCGGTGATCCATCCGATATCGGCAAAGCACCAGTAGACGTCCTCGGGATGGATGTCCTGGTAGTACTTGGCGGTGCCCGCCACATACGAGAGATAGCCACCGGTGCTGTGCTGACAACCCTTGGGCTTGGCGGTCGTACCGCTGGTGTACATCAGGAACAGCGGCGCCTCGGCCGGCATCGAGACCGGCTCGACCCGTTTGCCGCGGAAATCCTTGAGAACGTCGTCCACGAAAAAATCGCGGCCTTCGACCATTGGCGTGGGCGACGAGTTTTTTCCGGCGTAGCGGCGGAACACCAGAACCTTGTCGACCTTGAACCCCTGCTTGGCGGCGTTCTCGACCGCCTCATCGGCCTTGATCTTGTGATCGATCAACTGGCCGTTCCGCCAATACGCGTCCATCGTGACCAGGACTCGACACTGGGAGTCCGCGATGCGATCGCCGCAGGCCGCGCCGCTGAATCCGCCAAACACCTGCGAGTGGACGACGCCCAGTCTCGCCGCGGCCAGCATCGCGACCGGAAGATCCGGCGTCATCGGCAGGTGAAAGGTGACCCGGTCACCCGCTTTCAAACCGGCGAAATCCCTGAGCAGCGCCGCGAACTCGTTGACCCTGACCCAGAGCTCCTGGTAGGTGATGACCCGGTCGGGCTCGCTCTCAGGTTCTGCCACCCAGATGAACGCCGCCTTGTTCCGGTACTTGGTCAGGTGCCGGTCGACGCAGTTGTAAGACGCATTCAGCCGTCCGCCGGCGAACCACTTGAAGAACGGGGGATTCGATGAGTCCAGGATGGTGTGCCAGTATTGATCCCAGTCAAGAAGATCCGCGTACTCGCGAAAACAATTCGGGAAGTTCTTGCCGTTGAATCGCTCGAACACGGCCGGATCCGCCATGTTGGCCTGAGCGACGAATTCGACGGGAGGGTGCAGGAACCCTTCCTCCTTCCAGTGGGACGCGATCTGAGCTTCGGTGACGTCCCGCTGGTCTTTGACCTCTGACATATGAATCACTCCTCGATAAGAGCTAAACAGGCCGCGTTTTGGCCGCCGCCGGCGCCATCACGTCAGCTGCCGGTGCAACCGAGAAACTCGGCGGACGGGCGAGCAGAAGAGACACGAACGCGAGCAGCGCGAGCCCGCCGGCGGCGTAGAAGGCATACTGGTAATCGCCGAATGCGTCGAAGACCTGAGCGGCGATGATCGGTCCCAGCACTCCTGCGATTCCCCACGCCGTGAACAGCACGCCGTAGTTCAGCCCAAGATTGCGCGTCCCGAAGAAATCGGCCGTCGTCGAAGCAAACACCGACAACTGCGTGCCGTAGCACCAGTACACCACCGCCACGAGCAGAAAAAACAGGAAGACCTCCTGACGCACGGCGAACAAGACCGGCATCGCGACGGCGGACAGAATCACCATGACACGGAGCGTCGTCAGCCGTCCGAGCGTATCGGACATCCAGCCCGACAGGATCCGTCCTCCGGCGTTGCCCGCGGCGCTGATCGGCAGGACGAGGGTGGCGGCGGCGGCTCCGAGACCCGAGGCCTGCGCGAACGGCACCAGCTGACTGATGGTCATGAGACCCGCCGTGGCGCCAAAGCAGTAGGCGATCCAGAGAAAATAGAACGTCGGTGTGCGCATCATTTCCGCAGTCGAGTAATCGCGAGTGCTGCGCTGCGCGACCGCGCCGGTCGCGACCGGCTTCCACCCCGGCGGTTGGTAGCCGGCGGGAGGGTTGACGAGCAGCCAGGTGCCGATCATCCCCATGATGAAGAACAACACGCCGAGAATCTGGAAGGTCTGTCGCCAGCCGACAGTTTCGATCAGGCGGATGGCCAGTGGTCCGAAGATGGCCGAGCCGCCGCCGTAGCCTCCGACCATCAGGCCGACGACCAGGCCGCGTTTGTCGGGGAACCATTTCGACGCGACGGGTACTGGCGTCGCATAGCCAAACCCGTTGCCGATGCCGATGATCGCGAAGATCAGATAGAGGAAGGGCAGGGTGGTGGTCCAGCTCGCCAGGATGAAACCGAGGCCGACCAGCGTGCCGCCGACGGCCGCGCAGATCCGCGGCCCGCGCTTGTCCTGAATGCGTCCCGCGAGCACGAACGCTGCGGCGAAGACGACGATCGCAATCGTGAATACCCATGAGGTCTGCGCGCGGGTCCAGCCGAATTCCTTCTCGAGCGGCAGCACGAATACGCTCCACGCATAGAGCGAACCGAGCGCGAGATTCATGCACACGCCACCGACAACCGGAAGCCATCGATTCATGATCTGCGATCTCCACCCCGTGGTCCTTCCACTTCGGGCGGCGGATCATAACAGATGTGGACGCGTCACAGCCGATGCCCCGCTTCAGCTAATCGCCGCCCGCTCGATCGCCCTGCCGACCAGCCGCACGTAGGCGCGGATCGCGTGTTCGAGAACGGGTTCGGGTGTGTCCTCCTCCTTGCAATGAGATAGCCCGTTGGGTGATGCCGCAAACATCATCACCACCGGCATGAGTGCGGCCATCTCGGTCGCGTCGTGCACCGGCCCGGACGGCAGACGTGGCGCCTGGCCGGTCTCTTCGCGGACCGCTTCCTCGCACGACGCCATCAGCGCGGCGTCGAACGGCCGCGGCTCGATGCGCCACAGCGTCCGCCAGTCGACGCTCACGCGATTGGCAGCGGCACATCGCTCGGACGCGGCGCGTGCCTCAGCAACGATCGTGGCGAGCGCGTGCGCATCGAGGGCGCGCTGATCGAGCGACATCTCGCAGAGCCCCGGAATCGCTGTCGGGATGTTGGGCTGGACGTTGACCGAGCCGGTGGTGCAGACGGCCGGCGTTCCGCGTTCCACCAGGCGCCGGGCGATCGCGCGGCATTCGATCGCCGTCTCGGCGGCGGCCAGAAACGCGTCGCGGCGCATCTCGAGCGGCGTCGAACCGGCGTGAGCGGCCTGGCCGGCGAATCGCAGCAGATGCCGTTCGACGCCGAACGTTCCACTGACAACGCCGACCGCGGCATTCTGAGAGGCGAGCACCGGCCCCTGCTCGATATGCAGCTCGAGATAGGCGCGGGCATCGATCGCCTGGAGATACTGCCGCGCGGCAGGCATGGTCTCGAGGCTGACGCCGTTCGCCCGCAGCGCGTCCACCAGCCGGACACCGGTCTTGTCCGACGCACGGCGCGCCGCATCGAGATCGATCCGGCCGGCGGCGGCCGACGACCCGAGCAGGCTCAAGCCGAACCGTCCTTCCTCGTCCGCCCAGTCGACCAGTCGCAGTGTGACCGGTGACTGACTGGCGTGGACACGCACCGCCTCGAGCGCGGCGAGCATGCCGAGCGCTCCGTCCAGCCACCCGCCGTTCGGCACTGAATCGAGATGCGAGCCGAGAATCACCGTCTTTGGTGACCGGCCTGGCATGGTGAACCAGGCATTGCCGGCGGCGTCGAGCTCGCGCGCGACGCCCAAGGCCGCGAGCTTGGCGCCGAACCACTCGCGGGCCTGCTGCCAGACGGGACTCCAGGCGACCCGCTGCGCGCCGTCCTGGTTCGACGTCAGCGCCTCGAGCTCGCGCAGTTCCCCGATGACGCGCCGCGGGTCGGTCATGCGGCGCCGATCGTACTACCGGTGATAGGAGGTTTCTGGCAGTATAGCGACCTCGACAACAGCAGCGCCCGCAGCATCAGCGTCAAACGCTGCCGGCGCCACAACGCCATTGAGAGAAGAGGGCCGGATGGGAAAGATCAACATCGGACGGGTGATCGCCGGCGGCTTGCTGGCGGGTCTGGTCCTCAACATCGGCGAATCAGTGTTGAACCTGTTCGTCGTGGCCGAGCAGATGGAGGCCACGATTGCCGCGCGCAACCTGCCGCCGCTCGGCACGCGCGAGATCATGAGCTTCGTGTTCATGTGCTTCGGGCTCGGCATCGGCATCGTGTGGCTGTACGCCGCCATCCGGACGCGATTCGGACCTGGCGTGCCGACGGCCGTGCTGAACGGCGCCCTCGTCTGGTTCTTCGCGTTTCTGTGGCCGCAGATGGGCAATGCGGTGATGCAGATGTTTCCACCTGGCGTGATCCTGGTCAGCCTGGCCTGGGCCTTCGGCGAGGTCGTTCTAGCGTCCGTTGCCGGGGCCTGGTTGTACCGGGAATGATCTACTCGGATGACCTCGCCTACATCCATCATGCGGGGTTCGAGGACTTCATACATCAGGCTGCGCCCGAGATCGCGCGCCTGCTCCGTCGTCGGTTCCGGCAAAAGCGGCCGACCGGGCAGCGGCCGTTGGTTATCGAGCTCGGATGCGGCGGCGGATCGCTGGTGCGCGATCTTTCAAGACGGGGCTTTCGAGTCCTCGGCATCGATCAGTCGCCGGCGATGATTCGTATCGCGCGTGACCAGGCGCCGGGCGCGGCGTTCAAAGTCGGGACGCTTGCTGCAGCGGCGATTCCCCGGTGTGAGGCGATCGTCGCGCTCGGCGAAGTGGTGAATTACCTTCCGGGTCGCGGCGTGGCCGCCGTTCGGCGCCACGATACGAGGCTCTTTCACTTCTTCGATCGCGCCGCTCGCGCCCTCACTCCGCGCGGCCTCCTGCTGTTCGATTTCATGGAATCGGCCGACGGGCGGACCTTCGATGGCCAGGGACGCACCGGACAAGACTGGGCGATCGTGACGCGCGCCGAGGCCAACGGCCGGATGCTGACGCGCGAGATGACGACGTTCCGGAGAGTCGGCCGCCACTATCGCCGCTCTCGCGAGATCCATCATGTGCGGCTCTACGACCGTGAAACGATTCGTGCGGCGCTCGGTCGCGCGGGGTTTTCCGTGACGATGCGCCGCTCGATCGGCCGCGCGAGGGTACTGCGCGGCGATGTCGTCGCGATCGCAGCAGTACCAATGAAGCCGGAGCCGTCATGCAACGAAGGTTGACCGTCCTCTTCTCGATCGGCGTGATCGGCCTCTTTCTCGGGTCGGCCGGCCGCGCCGAGGTGATCGAGTCGACGCCCGCCGGATTCACGACGAAAACGACCGCCGAGATTTCCGCAGGGTCGGGCACCGTCTATCGCGCGTTGACGGGACAGGTCGGGGCCTGGTGGGATCCACAACACACGTGGTCCGGGAATCCGCGGAACATGACGATTGACGCGCGGGCCGACGGGTGCTTTTGTGAAAGGCTGACCAGCGGTGGCACGGTTCAGCACATGACGGTCACCCTCGCCGATCCTGGCAAGACCCTCCGGCTGCGCGGAGCGCTCGGTCCCTTGCACGAACAGGCCGTCATCGGCACCATGACCTGGACCCTGACCGACGCGGGGTCTCGGACGCGCGTCGAGATGACTTACGTGGTCGGCGGCTACATGCGAGGGGGACTCGATTCGGTCGTCAAGAACGTCGATCAGGTGCTCACCACCCAGGTCCGGCGGCTGAAGCGATTCGTCGAGTTCGGTCTGCCGAGCTGATTCCCACAACTTTCATATTCACAGGCTCGTCTAAGCGGAGTGCGGCCCCGGGAGGTCGGAGAGGTCGGGCCTGACCTTTGGAGAGGTCGGGCCTGAGAGGCCCGACCTACGTACGGATCCGCAGGCACTGACATGCTCAGTCATGACGTCAAAGTAGGGTTGCGGCTGCTGTGGAAGGACCGCAGCTTCAGCGCCACCGTCGCCGTGACGCTGGCGCTGTGCATTGGCGCGAACGTGGCGCTGTTCGCGGTCGTCAACAACGTGCTGCTGCGGCCGCTGCCGATGTCCGAGTCCGACCGGATCGCGATCATCGGTAACGCCTACCCCAAAGCGGGGGCCGCAAACCTGCGGGCGGTGGGCGTGCCCGACTACTTCGATCGGCTGCGTGAGACGACGGCGTTTGCGGAGCAGGCGGTCTACAACAACGCCAGCGTCAATATCGACCAGGACGGCACACCGACGCGCGTTCGTGCGATGAACGTCACGCCGTCGTTCTTTCGAGTGCTGGCGGTTCAGCCGCTGCACGGCCGGACCTTCACCGACGACGAGGGTGAGCCCGGCAATCAGCGGAAGATCGTGCTGAGTTACGGCTTGTGGCAGTCGGCATTCGGCGGCGATCTGACCGTCGTCGGCCGCGACGTGCCGATCGACGGCCAGACCTACACCGTGGTCGGCGTCATGCCACAGAGCTTCGTCTACCTCCGGCCCGACGTCATGTTGTGGCGTGCGCTGGCGTTTACTCCCGTCCAGAAGTCGGACCAGTCACGGCACAGCAACAACCTCCAGCAGATCGGACGACTGAAAGCCGGCGCCAGCTTCCAGCAGGCGCAGTCGGAGATCGATCGGCTGAACACCGCCAATCTCGATCGGTTCCCCCAGTTCAAGGAGCTGGTCGTCAACGCCGGCTTCCACACGATTGTCAGCCCGCTGCAGGACGACCTCGTGCGCGATGTGCGGACGACCCTCTATCTGATGTGGGGCGGCGCGCTGTTCGTCCTGTTGATCGGTTGTGTGAACGTCGCCAATCTGGTGCTGGTGCGATCGCGCGCGCGCTTGAAGGAGCTGGCGACGCGCGTCGCGCTCGGCGCCCGTCGAAGCCGGATCGCGCGCCAACTGATCACCGAAGGCCTGATGCTCGCGCTCGCGTCGTCGGCGGTCGGCCTCGCGGTCGGCTGGGCGGCGCTTCGCCTGCTCGGCGCGCTGAACATCCAGGAACTGCCGCGCGGCGCCGAGATTCGACTCGACGGTGTCGTGATTGCCGTCACGATGGCGGCCGGGGCGGCCATCGGTTTCGTGCTGGGGCTGATCCCGACGGCGGCAGTGCTGCCGTCGACCGTGACGACGATGCTGCGCGAGGAGGGACGGACGGGAACGAGCGGCCGCGGCACGCGGTTGCTGCGACGCACCCTCGTCGTCACTCAAGTGGCGTTTGCCTTCGTGCTGCTGGCTGGGGCGGGACTGTTGTTCTCCAGCTTTCGGCAGGTGCTGGCGGTCGATCCCGGCTTCACCGCCGACCGCGTGTTGACCGCATCGGCCGTCCTGCCCCGAGCCAGGTTCCGCGAAAACACCGCAATGATCGGGTTCTTGAACGAGTCGCTGCAGCGCGTTCGCGCGTTGCCCGGCGTCGAGGCGGCCGGCACGACGAGCATGATGCCGCTCGGCGGCAGCGGAAACAACAGCGTGATTTTCGCCGAAGGCTACCAGATGCGGCCGGGTGAGGCCGCGATCGCTCCGACGCAGTCGAGTATCTCGCCCGGATTCTTCGAGGCGATGGGCGTCCAGCTGATGTCAGGCCGGTTCTTCGACGAACGGGACGTGGCTCCGCCTGACGCCGCGCCATCCGCGTTCGGCGCTCCGCAGCCGCGCGTGGTCATCGTCGACGATCGACTCGCCCGACGGTTCTGGCCGGGTCAGAGCCCGATCGGCCGCCGGATGTATCTGCCGACCGATCCGAGCAATCTCACGGCCATCACCGAGCGGACGGTGTTCATCGACGTCGTCGGGGTGATTCGCGAGATGAAGCTGCAGAGCCTCACGCAGGAAGACGAGTTCGTGGGAGCGGTCTACTTCCCGGTTCTGCAGAACATGCCGCCGCCGCAGGCGCAGGGCTTCGCGCTCAACTACGCCATCAAAACCGCTGGCGATCCGGCGGCGCTCGGCGGCTCGGTGCGCCAGGCGATCGCCGCGCTCGATCGCGAGCTGGCCCTCTTCGACATGTTGACGATGACCGAGCGTGTCGATCGCTCGCTCGTCAACCGGCGATCGCCGGTCGTCCTGTCATTGGCGTTCGGCGCGATCGCGCTGCTGTTGTCGGCGATTGGCATCTACGGCGTCCTCGCCTACGTCGTGACACAGCGCACGCGGGAGATTGGCATCCGGCTCGCGCTCGGCAGCAGCGGTCGCAGCATCTTCGATCTCATCCTCCGCGAGGGCCTGATGCTGATTGCCGTTGGCTTTGCCCTGGGCGCCGCCGGTGCCCTGGCCTTGCGGCGCAGCCTCCAAAGCCAGCTGTTCCACGTCTCGGCCACCGATCCGCTCGTGCTGGTGGCCGCGGCCACTGTGCTCGCGGGCGTGGCGATCGCCGCGTGTGCGCTGCCGGCCCGACGGGCGACGCGAATCGATCCGCTGATCGCCCTGGCCGGGTAGCGGGGTCAGATTCGACCCCGATACAATGATTGACATGCGCCCTGATATGAACCCTGTCATGAAACGGTTCTCCGTCGGCCTCGTCGCGGCGGCGTTCGTGCTGCTCGCGCTTACGCTCAATAGCGTCGCGCAGCAGCGCGAGCGCGCGCAGATTTCCGACCGATACAAATGGAACCTCGCCGACATCTACCCGTCCACCGAGGCGTGGCGGGCGGCGAAGGATCGCATCCCGAAGGAACTGCCGAAGATCGGCCAGTTCAGGGGCAAGCTTGGCGCGTCGGCGTCGACGCTGGCCGACGCGCTCGACACCCTCTACGCGCTGGACAAGGAGCTGTCGCGCGCGTTCGTTTACGTCGGCATGCTCGCCGATCAGGACACGCGCGAATCGGCCCCGCAGGGCATGCGCGAGGAGATGGTCCAGGTCGGCGCGGCCTTCGCCGCCGAGGCGTCGTACATCGAGCCGGAGATCCTCAAGATTCCCAAAGCGACGCTCGACAAGTTCATCGCCGCGGAGCCGCGCCTGAAGGTCTACGGTTTCTATCTCGAGGACATCATCCGGCGCGCGCCTCACACGCTGAGCGACGCCGAGGAAAAGATTCTCGCCGCCGCCGGCCCGCTCGCCGCCTCGCCGTCGAACATCTACAACATTCTGTCGAACGCCGATTTTCCGTACCCGACCGTCACGCTCAGCGACGGCAAGCCGGCGAAGCTCGACGCCGCCGCGTTCAGCACGCTGCGCGGTGTCCCGGACCGCAACGATCGGCAAAAGGTGATGTCGTCGTTCTTTCAATCTCTCGGCGGCTTCAGCCGGACGTTCGGCACGACGATGAACAGCGAAGTCCAGAAGGTGCTGTTCTACTCGAAAGCGCGAAAGTATCCGTCGACGCTGGAGATGGTGCTCGATGGCCCCAATATCCCGGTGTCGGTCTACACCCGCCTGATCGAAGGCGTGAACCGCGCGCTGCCGTCATTCCATCGCTATCTCAAGCTGCGCAAGCGGATGATGGGCCTCGACGAGCTCCACTACTACGATCTATACGCTCCGCTCGTCGGCTCGGTCGACCTCGCCTACACGCCGGAGGAAGCCCAGAAACACGTGCTGGCCGCGCTGGCGCCGCTCGGGCCGGAGTACATCGCCGTCCTGCAGCGCAGCTTCAACGAACGATGGATCGATCTCTTTCCCAATCCGGGCAAACGCTCCGGCGCCTACTCCAACGGCGGCGCCTATGACGTTCATCCCTACATCCTGATGAACTACAACGGGAAGTACGACGACGTCAGCACGCTGGCGCACGAGCTCGGTCACACGATGCACAGCTACTTCTCGAACAAAACGCAGCCATACCCGCTGGCCTCGTACCCGACGTTCGTCGCGGAAGTGGCGTCGACCTTCAACGAATCGCTGCTCATCGACTACATGTTGAAGACGATCAAAGACGATGATACGAAGCTGACCGTCCTCGGCAACTACCTCGAGGGCATCAAAGGGACCGTGTTCCGTCAGACGCAATTCGCCGAGTTCGAGCTCCGGATGCACGAGATGGCCCAGAAGGGTCAGCCGCTCACCGGGGAGGCGCTGGCCAAGCTGTACATGGACATCACCAAGCGCTACTACGGACACGACCAGGGCGTCTGCCTGGTCGACGACTACATCGCCCACGAGTGGAGCTACATCCCGCACTTCTACCGCGACTTCTACGTGTTCCAGTACGCGACGTCGTTCACCGCTTCGTCGGCGCTGGCCGCCAAGGTCAAGTCGGGTGACGAGGCGGCGAAGAAGCGCTACCTCGCCTTCATCAGCTCCGGCGGGTCGCGATACCCGATTGACCTCCTGAAGGAGGCGGGCGTCGACATGACCACCGACGAGCCGCTCGAACTCACCATGAAAGAGATGAATCGCGTGATGGACGAGATGGAAGCGATTCTGGCGAAGCGCCCTCGTCAATAGGAGCGCCCGTGGACCTCGCTCGTCGGCTTGCCGCGCAACTGCCCGATGAGCCGCGGTGGCTGGAGACGCGCGGAATGCTCCTCAGCCCACACGCTGCCGTCACCGGCGGCGAATCGCTCGACGCCGGATTCGTCGTCAGCGTCACCCACGGCGCACTGGCGGCGGTGGCCGTCGTCGGCCGGCCGCCTGCCGATGCGATTCGCTCGGCGCTGGTTGGGGCAACCGAGCTCACGCCAGTGATCGCCCAGACCATCGACGCCGCCCATGTCGCCCGGGCGCTGCAGGGTCCGGTTGAAGTCTCCTGGACGAGCGAACGGGCGATTCTGCATCGTCTCAGCGCTCCTGCCCCGCGCCCGGATCCCGACGCGCGACTCGAGATACGAGTCCTGACGCGCGACGATTCGCTCTCGCATCTGCCGGCCGGGCTGCGCCACGAGATGACCCACGCCCAGGACTTCGCGCCGGTCGGCGCGGTCTTCGTCAAAGGCACGCCGGTCTCGTTCTGTTATCCGGTCTGGAGGACGGAACGGCTGTGGGACATTTCGATCGATACGGTCGAAGAGCATCGCGGTCGATCGTTCGGGGCACGGGCCGTCTGGTTCATGGTCGACCTGATGCGCGGTCAGGGGCTGGATCCGGTCTGGGGCGCACTCGAGTCGAACACCGCTTCGCTGAGGCTCGGGGCCAAGCTCGGGTTCACGCCGATGGACGAGATCGCGGTTTTTTCGCGCGGCGGCTGGGTTTTCCTGAGCGGCGGCTTCACCGGCGCATAATGTAGCGGTTGCCTCAACCCAACAGACGTGGCCCGGCTTCGATTGCGGTCGGCCTGATCGCCGCCGGCGCGCTCTATCTAGCGCTGGCGTTCACGTGGCGTCAGAGCGCGCTGTTTCTGGTTGGCGCCGCGGCGGGGCTCGTCCTCTACCATTCGGCGTTCGGCTTCACGTCGGCCTGGCGGGCGCTCATCGCCGACGGCCGCGGCCGGGGCGTGCGCGCGCAGATGTTGATGCTGGCCGTGACGTGTGCCGTATTTCTGCCGTTGCTGGCCGACGGTCAGGTCTTCGGCCGCCTGGTGCGCGGAACCGTGGCTCCGATCGGTCTGTCGGTCATCTGTGGCGCGTTTATTTTTGGCGTCGGCATGCAGCTCGGTGGCGGCTGCGCGTCGGGGACCCTTTACACGGCCGGCGGCGGCAGCGTGCGGATGATCGTGACGCTCGCGGCGTTCATTGCCGGATCGGTGGTCGGCGTCCTCCATATGCCAATGTGGGAAGCCACGCCGTCACTCGCGCCAACGACACTCCTCGCGTCCCTCGGGCTCGGCCCGGCGTTGGCTGGCAGTTTCATCCTCTTCGGATCGGTGACGATGGTCTCGGCGGTGGTCGAACAGCGTCGCCACGGTGCGCTCGAGAAACCGGCTGCGACCCAGTCGATGTGGCGCGGTCCGTGGCCGATCGTGGCCGGCGCATTGGGGCTGGCGGCGGTCAACATCGCGACACTCCTGCTCGCCGGCAGGCCGTGGGGCGTGACGTCGGCGTTCGCGCTGTGGGGATCGAAGATCGTCGGCGCCGCCGGCGTCGACGTCGCCGGCTGGCCGTATTGGCAAACCGCGGCCCGGTCGGCGGAGCTCCAGGCCACGGTATTCGACGATGTCACCTCGGTGATGAATTTCGGCATCGTGCTGGGCGCGCTGACCGCCGCCGGGCTGGCGGGACGCTTCGCGCCGTCCTGGCGCGTGCCGATTCGATCGCTGGTGGCGGCCATCGTCGGCGGTCTGATGCTCGGCTACGGCGCACGCATCGCGTACGGCTGCAACATCGGCGCGTACTTCAGCGGCATCGCCTCGTCGAGCGTCCATGGCTGGGTCTGGTTCGCCGCGGCGTTTGCCGGCAACGCCGTCGGTACGAAGCTGCGCCCGTTCTTCGGCCTGCGCATTTAGGGCTCGCCCGATGACTCTCACGCTCGAGCGCAGCGAACTGCGCTCCTGGCGGTCCTCCGATCTCGATTCGCTGGTCCGTCATGCGAACAACCGCAGCGTCTGGATCAATCTGCGCGATCGCTTTCCGCATCCGTACACCTACTCGGACGGTCGCCGCTTCCTCCGTGAAGCGCGCAAGATGACCCCGGAGACCTTCTTCGCGATCGCGGTGGACGGCGAAGCGGTCGGCGGCATCGGGTTCGTGCTCCAGGCCGACGTCGAGCGCGTCTCGGCGGAAGTGGGTTACTGGCTCGGCGAGGCCTTCTGGGGCCGTGGCATCGTCACGGAAGCGGTGATGGCGATCTCGCGATACGCCGTCGAGCGGCACCAGCTGACGCGGCTGTTTGCCGTGCCGTTTGCCTACAACACGGCCTCCTGCCGGGTTCTGGAAAAAGCCGGATACGTGCTGGAAGCCCGTCTGGAGCGCAGCGCCATCAAAGACGGCGTGATCGTCGACCAGTTTCAATACGCCTTCCACGCCTAGGCGCTATACTGCGCTGAATCTCCGGAGAGGAGCGCGCATGAAAGCCATCTGTGCCGTCGCCGTCGTCGGTGCCTTCGTCGCTGCCGCGTCACTTTCTGCCCAGCAGCCGCGCCCGACCGCGCCGGCCGCCAGCCAGGCGGCGCGGCCGTCTGCGCAGTCGACCTACTTCCCCGAGCGGTTCGACTGGCAGCACAAACGTCCTGAAGAAGTCGGGATGTCGCCGGCGCTCGTCGCCGAGGCGGTGCAGGCCGCGGTGAGCACCGAGATTCGCGCCAATCGGGATCTTGCGCTGGAGCAGGCGACGAGCTTCGGACGCAGCGAGCCGTTTGATACGGTGATCGGTCCGATCAAGCCGCGCGGCCCCGCGAGCGGCCTCATCATCCGCAACGGCTACATCGTCGCGGAATGGGGCGAACCGTTGCGGGTCGACATGAGCAACAGCGTGACGAAGACTTTCCTGACGACGGTGGTCGGCCTGGCGTGGCAGCGCGGGCTGATTCGCGACCTCAGCGATCCGGTGCGCGGCTACATGCCGCCAGGCGTCGATCTGTTCGAGTCGGAGCACAACCAGAAGATCACCTGGGATCATCTGCTCCGCCAGACGAGCGATTGGCAGGGCACGCTGTGGGGGAAGCCCGACTGGGCGGACCGACCCGAAGGCAAGACGTCGGCCGACTGGCCCAACCGTCCGCTCCGGGAGCCCGGCACGCACTTCAAGTACAACGACGTGCGCGTCAACGTCCTGTCGCTTGCCGCACTGCAGGTCATCCGCAAGCCCCTGCCGCAGCTGCTTCGCGAGGAGCTGATGGAACCGATCGGCGCCTCGTCGACGTGGCGGTGGCACGGGTACGAGAATTCCTGGGTCGACATCGACGGACAGAAGGTGCAGTCGGTGTCGGGCGGCGGCCACTGGGGCGGCGGGATGTTCATCAACGCGTATGACATGGCGCGCTTCGGGTATCTCTTCCTGCGCAACGGCAAATGGAAGGATCGCGCGATCGTTTCGGAGAAATGGATCGAGATGGCGCGCAAGCCGGGTCCAGCCAACGCCACCTACGGCTTCGCGAACTGGTACTTGAACACCGACCGCAAGCCGTTACCGGCCGCGCCGGCGACCGCCGTGCGCTTCGTCGGCAACGGCAACAACATCGTCTACGTCGACTGGGAAAACGATCTCGTGATCGTCACGCGCTGGGCGAATGGCCTCAACGATCTGGTCGGCAAGACGATCGCCTCGCTGCGGCCAGCGCCGACGACGGCATCACGCTGAAGAATTGGGTGATTGGGTAATTGGGTAGTCTGGTAAGCCGATCGGTTACCCAATTACTCAGATAGTTCTCCTGTTCGCAAACCCAGCGGGATGCCAAAGGCGGCACCATAGCGCCGCCCCCATCCAAACGAGTTTCACCGAAAGGTCGGTCCCACAACCGCTAGAGCAATTTCCCCGCGCGAGTCCGCGCACTCTGCGCTCTGCACCCGGCGCCGCAGCACCCGGCACCGCGGCACCCGGCACCCGGCACCCGGAGATGTATACCTTGACATCCTACATATAGAAGCGTTACATATGTCGACAGGCTAGGTATGTGGGCATGAGCGCTTCAAGATCTGATCTGCTGCAGGGCACACTCGACCTGCTCATTCTCCAAGTGGTGGCCGTTGGTCCGCTCCACGGCTATGCCATCGCGCAGCGTCTGCAACAGCTGTCACGCGAGGCACTGCAGGTCCAGCAGGGTTCGCTGTATCCCGCCCTCCACCGGCTGGAGGAGCGGGGCTGGCTCAAAGCCGAGTGGAAGAACACCGAAACCGGGCGCGAAGCCAAGTTCTACACGCTGACCAGGGCCGGGCGGAAACAGCTCGACGTCGAACGGCTGAACTGGGAACGAATGGCGCAGGCGATCGGCCTCGTGCTGAGCACGGCGGAGGAACAGTCATGAGCGTCCTGCGTCGGTTGTTCACGCGCGGTCGTGACCAGCAGATCGACAGGGAACTGCAGTTTCACATCGACGAGCAGATTGCGCAGCACATCGCGTCGGGACGCTCTCCCGCCGAAGCCGCACGGCTCACTCGACTCGAATTTGGCGGCCGGCAGCAGATCAGGGAAGACGTCCGGGCGGCCACGCGCTCGGTCTGGCTGGACGATTTCCGCGGTGACGTCCGCTTCGCGCTACGGACGTATCGCCGGACCCCCGCCTTCGCCGCGCTGGCCGTCGTGACGCTGGCACTGGGCATCGGCGTCAACACCGCGTTGTTCAGCGTCGTCCGCGAGGTGCTCGTCAAGACCCTGCCCGTGCCGAATCCTTACGAGCTCGTGCAGATCGATTGCGGGTCGGGCCCGGGCGCCACCGGCGGCTCGCGGACGTGCCTGCAGTCGTACCCGGCATTCCAGATGCTGACCGACCGACACGAAGGCCTGACCGGTATCGCCGCCGTTGCGCCGACGCCGGGCGGGGTCGTCGCGGTCATCGACGGGCGCCGCGAAGTAATCACGGCCATGCTGGCCTCGGGCAACCTGTTCGATGTGCTCGGCATCTCGGCCGCCGCCGGACGGGTGCTGGCGGCGTCAGACGAGCGGCCTGGCTCACCGTCCGTCGCAGTGCTCAGCCACGCTTACTGGCGCCGGGCCTTCGCAGGACGCCCCGAGGTCATTGGCGAGTCATTTGTGCTCGGCAGCCGCGACGTCTTGATCGCCGGCGTGTTGCCGCGGGACTTTCGTGGTCTCGCGTTCGGCGAGAGCTACGACGTCTTCCTGCCGCTCACCGACGCAGAGCTGTTTTATCCGCCGGGCATCCTGACCGCGGGCAATCGCGGGTGGTTGATCTTCATCGGACGCCTCCAGCCCGGCGTCTCAACCGAACGGGCCGCGGAGCGGCTGACCCCGGTATTCCGAGCAGCATCGGAGGCAGCGATCGCTGCGGTCCCGGCCGGGATGCGCCAGAAACTGGGTCTCAATGCCGAGAACATCAGGGTCGACGTGCGGGTGGCGTCGACCGGGGCGACATCCGGCGTGCGCCGATCGCTTCAGCCGACGCTGCGTGTATTGATGATCGCCACGGCTCTGGTTCTTCTGATCGCCTGCTCCAATCTTGCCGGGCTGTTTCTCGCGCGTGCGCTGAACCGCCAGAAGGAGCTGGGGCTCCGGTTCGCACTTGGCGCCGGCCGCTTCCGGCTCATGCGTCAGTTGTTCACCGAGATCCTGCTCATCGCTCTTGCGGGCGGGGTACTCGCCCTGCTCCTCGCGCAGTGGCTTGCGCCCGCCGGCTATTACCTCGCGCTTGGCGACGGCGCCCTCGACGGCGTCGATCTCCGTCCTGACGCGTGGATGCTCGGCTTCACGGCGCTGGTGGCGATTGGCGCCGCGCTCCTGTCGGGGTTCGCGCCGGTTCTTCGTGCGTCAGCGACCAACCCGCAGGATGCGCTCCGGAACATCTCGGCTCACGGGTCGCCGCGCTTGACCAGAAGCCTGATGGCGGCCCAGGTCGCGCTGACCATTACCATCGTCGGCAGCGCCGCGCTCTTCCTGCAGACCCTCACCAATTTCCGCCGCATCGACGTCGGGTTCGGATCGGACCGTCTGCTGACGGTCACCATGGACATCGGCACAAGGGATCTGGATGAGACCCGTTTTCACTCCTTCCTCGCACAAGGGCGCGAAGCGCTGTCCGCGCTGCCGGGCGTCCAGGCGGTCACCGATTCGTACGGCTCGCTCGGTGTCGGGGTCGGCACCTATTTCAACATCGCGCCGCCGGCCTCCGACCGCACGCCCGATCCGCGGCGCGATTCGGCGGGCGTCGCGTACGGCGGGCCGGGCTTCGTCCGCACGGTCGGCATGACCCTGCTGGCGGGGCGTGACTTCGACGAAACCGACCAGACGGGATCGCAGCGGGTGGCGATCGTCAACGAGTCTTTTGCCCGCCACTTCTTCAACGCAGCCGACGTCGTCGGTCGAACCGTTTCGTTCGCGCCCACTGAGCTGAATCAGCCTTTCCACATCATCGGCGTCGTCAGGGACGTTCGTGACGGCGGACTCAAGCGGGCGACCGACAACATGATCTACGCGCCTCGTTCGCAAGGCGATGTTCGCGGCACGACATTCGTTCTGAGAACGGCGGGAGATCCCGAACTGCTGGCTGCGGCCGCGCGCCGAACCGTCGAGCAGCTTCATCCGAACGTCGGCGTGCTTCGGATGAGGACCGTTCAGGAGCAACTGGAAAACGGTCTTCGCCGGGAGCGCCTGCTGGCCACACTGGGTACCACATTCAGTGCGCTGGCGCTGCTGCTCGTTGCCGTCGGCTTTTACGGGATGCTGAACGCTGCGGTGGCCCGCCGCACCAGCGAGATTGGCGTGCGCATGGCCCTGGGTGCAAGCCGTGTCCGTATTGGCTGGATGCTCGCGAGGGAAACGTCTCTCGTCCTCGCGGTCGGCGTGATCGCAGGCGCGGCCGGGCATTCGATCGTCGCCCGGCTGGTGCGGGCCGAGCTGTTCGATGTCATGCCGACCGACATCGCCTCGGTTGTCACCGCGATCGGGCTGCTCATCGCGGTTGCGGTCGTCGCCGTTGGACTGCCCGCCTGGCGGGCGACCCGCATTCAACCAACGGAGGCATTGCGGCAGGACTACGCGTAGCAGCTGCAGCATCAAGCCGGGGTAGGGGCCCCCGGAGTGAACAGCATCAAACCGGGGGGTAGGGGCCCCCGGAGTGAACAATCGAGGAGGAGCTCGCATGAAGAAGACAGGTGCGTTCGTTATCGCAGGCGTTGTCGTTGCCCTCACGGCAGTCGTTCTGTCGGCGCAGAGCCGGGACGTCGAGCCGGCGGTTTCGAGGGAGCTCGTCAACGAGATGCGCGCGCTCCGGAATGTCATCGAGCGTTATGCGGACACACAGATCCAGACACAGGCGATCACGGGCCTGCTCGAGGTCCAGCAGCGCCGGTTGGCCGAAGCCAACGGACGGCTCGACACCGTGCGCCGCGAGCTCGATGCGACGACCACGAGATTCCAGAGCCTCTCGCGCGCGATGGCCGAAGCGGAGCAGATGAGCCCCAAAGAGTTGACGCTGCCAGGGGGTCTGCCGCCCATTGACGCCCGACAGGCGCTCGAGCATCATCGCACCGACCTGCGCACCCAATTCGAATCGGTATCCGCCCAGCTGCAGCAGCTGCGGACCCGGGAAAGCGATGCTCTCAACCAGGTGTCGGCTGACGAAACCAGGTGGAACGAGCTGGTGGGACGGCTCGATCAGTGGCTGCGGCGGTGATCGGAGCGATACCGCGGGCGACCGTCCCGGCGTCTACATCAAGGTTTTGCCGGGCCTAAGAGGCCCGGCCCACATCTGAGAATTTGCTGCCGACTCCAGCCGCCACTCAGGTCCGCCCGTAAAGCCGTACAATTTGTCCGCAAGCCCCGGATGGCGCCGGATGGCGAGCCGGCGCATAGTACGGACATGATTCAGACGGCCCCGCACACAACCGAGTCCGCACGGTGGGACGCCCTCGTCTCACGCGACCGTGCCGTGGCGAGCGACTTCGTCTACGCCGTTCGCTCCACGGGTATCTATTGCCGTCCCGGATGCGCCAGCCGCCGGCCGCGGCGGGATCGCGTCACGTTTTTCGACACATTCGCCGAAGCGGAGCGCGCCGGTTTCCGGCCGTGCCGCCGCTGCCGGCCGCGCGACGCGGCGGTGTCCGATCCCTGGCTCGAGCGGATCCGCCGCGCCTGCGCCTATCTCGCGGATGTCGAGGGCCACCCGACACTGGCATCGCTGGCCCGTCGTCTCGGCGGCAGTCCGTATCACCTGCAGCGCAATTTCAAGCGGATCGTCGGCATCACGCCGCGCCAGTACGCAGACGCCTGCCGTCTGCGGCGGGTCAAGCGCGAGTTGAAGGGGCAGCGGTCGGTCACCGAGGCGACCCTCGAGGCCGGCTACGGCTCGAGCAGCCGCTTCTACGAACGCGGCGTGCCGAAGCTTGGCATGACGCCGTCGACGTACCGAAGTGGTGCGGCCGGGACGCGCATCGACTACACCACGGTCAGTTCTCCGGTCGGGCGGCTGCTCGTTGCAGCGACGCCGCGCGGGATCTGTGCGGTATCGATGGGGGAGTCGGACGCAGACCTTCGCGCCGCGCTCGACCGCGAATATCCGAACGCCATCATCAGCCGGGATCGCGGCCAGCTCGTCGAGTGGACGCGACGGATCCTCGATCACCTGGCCGGTCGCCTGCCACGCCTCGATCTGCCCCTGGACATCCGAGCGACCGCTTTTCAGTGGCAGGTGTGGGAGGCACTCGCGGCAATCCCGTACGGTGCCACGCGCAGCTATGCCGAAGTGGCGGCGGCCATCGGCCGACCGAGAGCCGTTCGAGCAGTGGCGCGCACCTGCGCAGCCAACCCGGTCGCGCTCGCGATTCCCTGTCACCGCGTCCTGCCGGCGAGCGGCAGCACAGGCGGCTACCGCTGGGGGACACCGCGCAAGAAGGCCCTGCTCGCCCGGGAACGTGCAAATGTCGACTAATATTCCCTACTCATGACGAAATACGGCCGTTCCCCATGGACCGACCGTTTTCCCAGGTCGCGCGTTCCTTCGTATCCACGCCTTCGAGGCCGCCACGAGATCGACGTCGTCATCATCGGCGGCGGCCTGACGGGGTGCGCCACGGCGTACTCCTTCGCGGCGGCCGGCATCAAAGTCGCGCTGGTCGAGGCGGCGCAGATCGGTCGAGGTGCCAGCGCATGTTCGACCGGCTGGATATCCGACGATCCCGGCGCCAGCTTCCTCTCCGCCCAGAAGCTGCTTGGCCTGCGGGCCGCACGCCATGGCTGGCAGGCGTGGCGTCGCTCCGCACTCGACTTCGCGACCCTGCTGCGGCGTCTCGACGTCAAGTGTTATCTGGAGCCCCGGTCGACACTGCTCGCCGCGATGACGCCGGCGCAGCTTGCGCTCGTCGCGCGGGAACAGAAAGCCCGTAAGGACGCAGGTCTTGATGCGCCGTCCCTCAGCCCGAAAGCGATTCAGTCGGAAGCGGCGATCCATGCCGCCGGCGGAGTTCGAACACGGGATGGGGCAGTCCTCGATCCCTATCGAGCGACGCTCGGCCTTGCGGCCGCCGCTGTCGAACGCGGCGCGCAGCTCTTCGAGCGGACGCCTGTCATCCGGACGAAATTCGGCCGGCGCACCGCCGACGTCGTGCTCGATGACGGCAACATCCGCACCAGGCGGATCATCGTGGCGACCGGAATGCCGACCCAGTTGTTCAAGTCGCTCATCCGGCACTTCTGGCTCAAGAGCTCGTATCTCGTCCTGACCGAGCCGCTGCCCGCCAGAATCCGTCACCAGCTCGGCAAACGGGAGCTCGTCATCCGCGATGTTGCGGAGCCGGCACACATCGTGCGCTGGGTGGACGACGATCGGCTGCTGATTGCCGGGGCGGACGCGGCGATCGTGCTGCCGCGACTCCGGGAGAAGACCATCGTGCAGCGTACCGGGCAACTGATGTACGAGCTGTCGACCATGTATCCGGAAATTTCCGGCATCATGCCGGCGTTCGGATGGGACGCACCGTACGCGCTCACCGCCGAAGGCGTTCCGTATCTCGGGGCTCATCGCAACTTCCCGCACCATCTCTTCGCGTTCGGCGACGCCAGTCACGGGGTGACTGGCGCGTACCTCGCGAGCCGCGTTCTGCTTCGGCATCATCTCGGCGAAGCCGATGCGGCGGACGAAGCGTTCGGGTTCAACAGATAATCGACATGGAGCGAGAAGGACAGAGCGCCTGCGGCCATGCCGAGCCGAGGACTGATCGATCCGACCCTTCGACGAGCTCAGGGTCGTCCCGAGCAAAGTCGAGGGACGAGGCGAGGCATCAGCGTAAGTACGCGCTGGGGGTGGGGCCCCAGCGCCAGTGGAAGAAAGTTAGACGAGCATGCCAGTAGACGTCCTGGTCTTCGGTCCCCACCCCGACGACATCGAGATCGGTCTCGGCGGAACGGTTGCGCGCCATGCTGCCGCAGGGCTGCGGGTCGGCTTGTGCGATCTCACCGCCGGCGAGATGGGCAGCAATGGCACCATCGAGGAGCGACTCGCCGAAGCGGAGGCGGGGCGGCTGGTGCTCGGCGCTCTGTGGCGTCACAACCTGCGCTGGCCCGACCGCCGAATCGGGAGCGATCCGTCACATGTCGCGCAGGCCGCTGCGTTCATCCGGAAGCATCGGCCGCGGACCATTGCGATTCCGCACTGGTCCGATCGACATCCGGACCACGGCGCTGCGAGCCACGTGCTCACCGAGGCCGCGTTCAACGCGGGCCTGCGGCGCTACGCCTCCGAGGGCGAGGCGTGGAAGGCGGAATGGATCTGCTACTACTTCATCAATGATGCCGCCGAGCCCTCGTTTGTCGTCGACGTCACCGACCACTACGATCAGAAACGCGCCGCGCTCGATTGCCACGCGAGTCAGTTTCAGGCGCCGTCGGTCGACGGGGCGGTGGCGACGCGCCTGAACACGCCGCTCTTTCGTCAGCTCGTCGAAAGCCGCGACGCACAGTTCGGCGCGCGCGCCGGCGTGCGGTGGGCGGAAGGGTTCGTCGTTCGCGAGCCGGTCGTCAGGGGCAGTCTGCTGCGAGGCGGTGTGACTTAGAGATGGACACAAAGGACACAAAGGACTCAAAGGACACCAAGGAAGCTGTACGCTGGGGAGAGCCTTTGATCACCGGGGGGTAGGGGCCCCCGGAGTGAACATGAATATCGGAATCGTTTGCTACGCATCAATTGGCGGCAGCGGCATCATCGCCACCGAGCTCGGGAAGGTCCTCGCGACGCGCGGCCACCGCGTCCACATTCTGAGCAGTGACATGCCGGCGCGGTTCGGTGAGTACCAACCCGGCCTGTTCTTCCACCGGGTCGAGACGCCGGCCTACCCGTTGTTCCGCGAGCCCCAGTACATCCTATCGCTGGCGAACAAGATCGTTCAGGTCTCGCGCGATGAAGACCTGGAGATCGTCCACGCGCACTACGCCATCCCTCATGCCACCGCGGGCTATCTGGCGCGGCAGATTCTCAGCAGCAGAGTTCAAGGGGAGTGGGGCCGGGGGGGAGGAGTCCCCGGAGTAAACAAGGTCCCTAAAGTGATCACCACGCTTCACGGTACAGATATCACGCTGCTCGGCAGCGATCGCTCGTATTCCGAGACCGTGGCGTTCTGCATCGAGCAGTCCGACGGCGTGACCGCTGTGTCGGAGAGTTTGAAAGCCGATACTTGTCGCGAGCTGGGCATCAAGCACGACGTTCGCGTGATTCCGAACTTTCTCGACTGCAGCGTGCATCGGCGGCGCGAAGTGAGCGCTCTCCGGAAAACGCTGGCGCCGCATGGCGAGAAGTTGTTGATTCACGTCTCGAATTTCCGGCCCGTCAAACGGGTCACCGCGGCCGTCGAAGTCTTTGCCGTGGTCCGCCGCCGGATCGCGTGTCGGCTGTTGATGGTGGGCGACGGTCCGGACGTGGCCGACGCGTCGCGGCTGGCCCGGACGCTGGGCGTGGCTTCGGACGTCGAGTTCCTCGGAGAACAGGATCAGGTCGTACAGCTTCTGTCGGCCTCCGACGTATTTCTCCTGCCCTCGACGCAGGAGAGCTTCGGTCTGGCGGCGCTCGAAGCGATGGCCTGCGAGGTGCCAGTCGTCGCGTCCCGCGTTGGCGGACTGCCCGAGGTCATCGAGCATGGCGTCACCGGCTTTCTCCACCCGCTCGACGATTTGAACGGCATGTCCGAGTCCGTGTACCGTCTACTCACCGACGACGATCTCTATCGCCGTGCGTCGGCCGCCGCGCGACGCGTGGCGCACGAGCGCTACTGCGATTCGAAGATCGTCCCGATTTACGAGGCGTACTACGAAGAGATCCTGGCCACCTAGGGCAGGGGGTCTACGCAGGGCCCGTCGCGGCTGAGGTTACACACCCATTCCGCCGGGCGGTATACTCGGACTCCCACGATGACGCGCTGGGTCTGCATCGCCATCCTCGCTTACTTTTCTGTACTCACTTCTGCACCCACGACCGCGCAGATGCGAGTCGCTCCTGTGGACCGGGAGCAGGGGCATGTCGGGCTCGGCCTGGCGCTGCGGCGGCTGGCCAATACCGGCATCTTCATGCACGCGACCGCGCATCCCGACGACGAAAACAACGGGCTGCTGGTGATGTTGAGCCGCGGCCTCGGGTTCCGAACCGCGCTCGCGACGGCGACACGCGGCAACGGGGGTCAGAACGAGATCGGCCCCGAGATCTTCGAGGCGCTCGGTGTGCTCCGTACCGAGGAGCTGGCCGCCATGCACCGGTTCGACGGCGCCGAGCAGTACTTCACCCGCGCCGTCGACTTCGGATATTCGTTCAGCATCGAGGAAACGTTCGAGAAGTGGGGTCGCGAGGACATCACCGGCGACTTCGTGCGGCTGATTCGCACGATTCGTCCTGACGTCGTGCTCGCGCTGCGTCCGGACGGCGCCGGCGGCGGTCAGCATCATCAGGCGTCCTCAGTGATCGCCCGCGAAGCGTTCAAGCTCGCCGCCGATCCGGCGGCCTACCCTGAACAGGTGAAAGCCGGGCTGCGGCCCTGGCAGCCAAAGAAGTTCTACGTGCCGGCGCAGGGCGCGGGTGGTCGTGGCGCGGCGCCGAATCCCGCCAGCCCCGGGCTG
Organism: uncultured Acidobacteriota bacterium; assembly: GCA_963728825.1. Classification (GTDB taxonomy): domain Bacteria; phylum Acidobacteriota; class Vicinamibacteria; order Vicinamibacterales; family CAVVIG01; genus CAVREM01. The sequence continues at coordinate 425,711 of CAVSLA010000001.1, read as the reverse complement.
TCGGTCAACCTGGCGGGTTACGATCCGCTGCTCGGCCGAACCTACGCGGAGATAGGCACCGAAGCGCGCAGCATGCACAAGTGCCAGGGCATGGGGCAGCTGCTCGCGTTGCCTGGTCCGTCGATCAGCACGTTCCAGCTCACCGAATCGGCGCTCGCCGGCGGCGCCAATCGGCCCGATCGCGGCCTGTTCGACGGTGTCGACTACTCGCTGGCGGGGCTCGCTCAATTCGCCGGACCCAAGCCGCCGCGCGAGCTCACGAGTGGACTCGCCGCGATTCAAACCGCCGTGCAGGACGCGCAAAAGCGATTCGATGCCGCCGCGCCCGGCAGCGAGGACATCACGCTGCAGCCGCTGCTGACGGGCCTGCGACTGACGCGCGAACTGCGCGCCGAGCTGCGTATGCTGCCGGTTGCTGATGCGGGTCGCTACGAGATTGAGTTCCGTCTCCGTCAGAAGGAACGTGAGTTTCAACAGGCGATACTGCTGGCCGGCAACGTTCGACTCGAGGCGCTCGCCGACGATGGCGTCGTCGTCCCGGGACAGCCGGTGCGGGTTTCGTTCGTCATCGCCAATCGCGGTGCGGCGAACGTCGGCGTGCGGCAGGTCGGCTTCGAGGGCTTCAGCGGCAACGGCGTCTGCACGCTCACCGCGCCCACCGGCAGCGGCCGAGGCGGACCGGCGACGGGAGCGGCCGGCGCGGCGCCGCAGGGCGCGCCGCTGACCGCCTTGGCCAAGGATCAAGTGGGTCGGTGTGACGTGCCGTTGGCCATCCCGACGGACGCGCGAGTGAGCGAACCGTACTGGCATCGTGAAGGCGAAGCTGGCCGCTACGTCTTCGACGAGGACGCCCCGTTCGGCCTGCCCTACCGGCCGACCGCTTTCTACGTTCAGGCGACCCTCAGCTTCGGTCCCGGGACGACCGAAGTGTTTGGCGGCGTGCCCGTGCAGTACCGCTACGAAGGGGACATCTTCAGCGGAGAAAAAAGATCGTCGCTGCTCGTCGTGCCACCGGTTTCGGTGCGGCTGTCCCCCGGCGTCACGATCGTCCCGTGGATGCCGCGGCCGCCACCGGCTCCAACGCCTGCCCCAACTGGCGCGCGAGGACGCGGCGCGGCAGCACCACCACCAGCGGGGCGCGGACGGGGCGCGGCACCGGCTCCACCGCGAGCGGAGCCCCCGGCTGAAACCAGCCCGACGCGAGATGTCCGCGTGACCGTCATCAACGACTCGAAAGGCGAACTGGAGAGTGTCGTCACTCTGAATGTGCCATCCGGCTGGACGTCAACGCCGGCCGAGCACAAGCTGACGTTCGCTCGCGAGGACGAATCACAGACCGTCCGTTTTCAGATCCGCGCGCCACAGGGCATCGAGGCTGGCGAATACGACTTGACCGCCAATGCGTCGGCCGGTACGGATACGTTCCGGCGCGGCTTCCAGGTGATCGAGTACCCGCACACCACCCGGCAGCATCTTTTTCACGAGGCGACATCACGAATGAAGGTGATGGACGTGCGTGTCACTCCCAACCTGACCGTCGGCTACATCATGGGCGCCGGCGACGAGGTGCCGGAAGCGATTGCGCAGCTTGGCGCCCGCGCGGAGCTCATCGGACCGGAAGATCTGGCCTGGGGCGATCTGTCGCGCTTTCCGGTGATCGTCACCGGGGTGCGCGCCTACGAGCGGCGGGCGGATCTGCGGGCGAATAACAGCCGGCTGCTCGACTACGTGCGGAACGGCGGGCGGCTGGTCGTCCAGTACAACAAGCTGGAGTTCAACCAGGCGCAGTTTGGCCCGCATACTGCGGAGGTCTCGCAGGACCGCGTGACGGACGAAACAGCGCCGGTGACGGTGCTGGTGCCGGCCGATCCGATCTTCACGACACCCAACAAGATCACCGACGACGCGTGGGCCGGCTGGGTCCAGGAACGCGGCCTGTACTTCCTGGGCGAGCACGATTCGCGATACCGCGATCTCGTCGAGCTCGAGGATCCGTTCCCCAACAACCCCGGCGTGAAGCGAGGCGCGCTGGTGGTCGCGAACTACGGGAAGGGACGCTGGATTTACGTCGGTCTGGGCCTGTGGCGCGAGTTGCCGGCTGGCGTCAACGGGGCCTATCAGCTGCTCGCCAATCTCATCAGCCCGAAGTAAATGTCTGTCCTTGTCGCCGGAGCGGGCCCTGCAGGGGCGACGGCGGCACGGACCCTGGCGCGAGCCGGAGTAACCGTTCGGCTGATCGACCGGTCTAACTTCCCCAGGAACAAGCCGTGCGGTGGCGGGATCAGTCTGCGGGTGATGCAGCGTTTCCCGTACCTCGAACCGGCACTGTCCCGGATCGGGACACACCAGGTCGGACGACTCTACCTGGAGGGTCCGGACGGCGACTCGGCGGTCATTCGCGTGCGGGCGCCGGCCGCGCTGATGATCCGTCGCGTGGAGTATGACGCGCTGCTGGTCTCGCTGGCGTGCGAGGCGGGCGCGGAACTGATCGAGGGATTCGACGTCGTCGGGGCTTCGGCGACCCCAGACGGCGTGACGTTGGCGGCGCGTGACGGACGCTGCGTCGAAGGTGCGATGGTCATCGCGGCTGACGGCGTCCACAGCGTCGTCGCCCGTCGACTCGGCATCAGCCGTGGGTGGCCTGCAACCTCGATCGCACTCGACATGATGGAGGAGACGCCACGGACTGTTTTGAAGGACGCGGTCCCGACACGATGTGGATCGCGTACGGTGTCAATGACGGTCCCGGCTACGGTTACATTTTTCCGAAGCGTGATCACGTGAATGTCGGTCTCGGTTACGTGCTGGATCACTACCGTCGATCGATCGACGAGCATCCGTACGACCTGCAGCGGGCATTCGTCGCCGGGTTGCAGCAGCGCGGCATCGTCGAGGGCGAGTCGAGACGCGCGAACTTCACACCGTTTCTGATCCCGGTCGGGGGCCCGCTGCGGCGGCCGGGCCACGGCCGGGTCGTGCTGGCTGGAGATGCCGGCGGGTCCGTCAACGGGTTCACGGCCGAAGGCATTTACTACGCGATGGTCTCGGGCGAGCTGGCCGCCAAGGTGGTGATCGACACGAGGCCGCAGGCCGTCCGGACGCTGGTCGGCCGTTACGCGCAAGCGGTCGACGACGAACTCGGCCCGGAGTTGCGCGATTCGGTGCTGATCCAGCGGTATCTGTTCGCAGATCGACGACGCATCACGCGTGTCGTCGCAGGCGCGCGCCATGCGCCGGACGTCACGCGGCTGATCGTGGACTTCGCGCGTGGCCGGATGTCGTACCGGACCCTCCGGCGGCGGTTATTTGCCCAGGCGCCGCGGCTCGGCATGCGGCTGTTCTGGGAGCGTCTGAGAATGTTGATGCGGCCGCCGGCTGAGGCTGCAGGGACGGCTTGAGATGGCGTTTATCTACGATCAGCATTTCGAGCATCTGCTGCGCCGGGCCGGCTTCGGCGCGCGGCCGGACGAGCTCGACACGTATCGCCGCATGTCCTTCAGCGAGGCGATCGAGACGCTCCTCAACTACGAACAGATCCTGGACGATGTCGACACGAAAGTCGGGACGGCCGGCTACGCGCAGGTCGCGGCTCCGGGCCGTGCGTTTTCACCGAACACCGTCATCACCGACGCGCAGCAACGCTGGCTGTTCCGGATGCTGCACACCAACCGCCCGCTCCAGGAGAAGATGACGCTCTTCTGGCACAACCACTTCGCCACGTCGTACGCGAAGATCGCCGGGGCCGTCAATCAGGCGGAAGCGACGCGTTACATGGCCGCCAGGCCGTCGGAGGATGCGGGTGGGGTGCGTGGGCAGATCGAGCTGCTGCGCGACCACGCGCTGGGCAATTTCCAGACGCTGCTCGTCGAAATTGCCCAAGACACCGCGATGTTGATCTGGCTGGACGGACGCTCGAATTTCCGGGCCATGCCACAGGAGAACTTCGGCCGCGAGATCATGGAGCTGTTCACCATGGGCGTCGGCCACTACACCGAGGCCGATGTCTATGCGGCGGCCCGCGTGTTCACCGGCTGGAACCTGCAGCGCGTGGCCGGTCCGGCGCCGTATTTCCGCTTTCTCTACAATCCGGCGCAGCACGACCCGACCGCCAAGGAGTTCACGTTTCCGATTTACCCCGACGGATCGAGGACGATTCAGGCGCGTGCGGCCGCCGCCGGGATGCAGGATGGCCTCGACTTGATCGCCGCGCTGGCGCGCAGCCCGCACACCGCCGCCTACCTGGCGCGCAAGCTCTATCGCTTTTTCATCTCGGAGTTCGGCGACGTCGACGAGGACTTCGTCAACCGGGTGTCGTCGGCCTACTTCCGCAGCGGCTACAACATGCGCGCGGTGATGCGCGAAGTGCTCTGGTCGCCCCAGTTCTGGGATGAACGCAACCGCTACACCCGCTATTCGTGGCCGGCCGAGTTCGCGGTTCGCGCGATCAAGGACGTCGGCTGGCGGGGACTGTCGCTCAACGACGCGCGGCTGGCGCTCGCCAACATGGGCCAGGTGCTGTTCGATCCGCCGGATGTCGCCGGATGGGAAACCGGGCCGTCGTGGTTTTCGACCGGCGCGATGCTGTCGCGTATGAACTTCGCCTCGGCGCTGGCCGGCAATCAGAAGTTCGAACTGGCCCGGACCGCCGCCGAACACGCCTCGACGCCGCAGGAGCTGGTCAGCTGGGCGCTCGATGCGATGAAGACCGCGCCGCTGGCGGCCGGCGTCCAGAGCGACTTGCTCGACTACGTGCGCGCGACCGGGCCGTGGACCGGCAGTCCGACGCAGCTCCAGAACAAAGTGGCCGGTGTGGTGCACCTGCTGGTCGGAACCGCGGAGTACCAGTTCGTATGAAAATCACCAGACGCCAGTTCGTCAAAGGCGGCGCGGCGGCGTTCACGGTCACCTTCGCGGCGCCGGAGTTCCTGAGCGACCTCGCGCGCGCACAGGGAGCGTCGGTCCGCAATCTGATCATTCTCTATCTGAGCGGTGGCAACGACGCGCTCAGCACCCTCGTGCCGTACAACGATCCGTTCTACGCCAGCCGGCGCCGGACGCTGGCCGTGCCAGCCGGCAGCGTGCTTCAGATCGGATCGGATTCGTCCGGTGTGGCGCTCGGACTGCATCCGCGTCTCACGGGCCTTCGACAGATCTACAACCAGGGCGCGCTCGCCCTCATACAGCGGACCGGCTATGACAACCAGAGCCGGTCGCATTTTCAGGGCACCGACATCTGGGCGACGGCAAGCCCCACCAACTCGACAGGACTCGGCTGGATCGGCCGGTATCTCGACACGTTGCCGTCGCCGGTCGATGCCCTCGCCGGCTGGAACACGACCCGCGATCTGCCTCGAGTGCTGCAGTCCCGCAACGTCGCCGTGCCGGCCATTCCGAATCCCGCGCAGTACTCGTTCAACAGCCCGAATTCCGGCGTCGAGGCGGCTGCCGAGCGGGCAACGGCCGTGCGCATCAACTCCCACGTGCCGGTGGACCGGCCGGAAGTGGCGTTCGTCTACAGCAGCGCGCAGGCGGCGATGTCCACGCTCGATCGCGTCGCGCTGGTGGCCAGCTACGCTCAGACCGTGACGTATCCCAATACGCCGTTTGGCCAGGCGATGCGGGCCGTCGCCGGCGCAATGGTGCGCGGCATCGGCACCAAGGTGTTTTACGTCACGACCGGTGGCTTCGATACACACGCGGGTCAGGCCGTCAATCAGGTTGGCGGCTCCTATTACAACCTGATGGGCGTGCTGAACGACGGCCTGCTGGCGTTCTACAACGACATGCGCAATCAGGGCCTGCTCAGCGACACGCTGCTCCTGACCTTCTCCGAGTTCGGGCGGCGGATCAGTGAAAACGGCAGCGGCGGCACCGATCACGGCGCCGGGTCGCTCATGATGGCGATGGGTGGCCGGGTGAACGGCGGCTTCTACGGCACCGCTGCACGGCTGAGTCCGGATCCGCAGAACCCCACCCTCGAAAACAACGGCAACGACGTCCATTACGCCATCGACTTCCGCTCGGTCTACGCCCAGGTAATCGAACAGTGGCTGGGCGCGAACTCCCAGACGATCCTCGGCGGAAACTTCAGACGGCAGGACCTGACGTTTATCGGGTAATCGGGTAATCGGGTCATCGCGTAGTTCCAGATTACCCAATCACCCAATTCCAGCGATCGCCCCGACCGAAATCCAGCTAGACTCTCCCGGCCATGCCTCCGATCAAACGTACGAAGTTCAAGCTGGGCCACGACCAGCTGCTGGAGATGTTCTACTGGCTGAAGCTGATCCGGGCATTCGACGAGCGGCTCAGCATCCTCGTCAAGCAAGGCAAAGTGCGCAGCGGTGTCTACACCGGCATCGGTCAGGAAGCGATCATCGTCGGCACCTGCTTCGGCCTTCGCCAGGAGGACTGGATCTGCCCGCTGCATCGCGACCTCGGTGCGTTTCTGATGAAAGGCGTCTCGGCCCGCACGATGATGTCGCAGATGTTCGCGAAGACGACCGGGCTGTCGAAGGGCCGCGATTCAGCGCTCCATAGCGGCGTTTCCGAGCTCGGGATCTTCGGCAATACCAGCATGCTCGGCGCCAACCTGCCGGTCGCGGCCGGGCTTGCCCTGACATTCAAGATGGACAAGACCGACCACGTCGTAATCGCCTACTTCGGCGAGGGGGCGAGCAACGTCGGCGACTTCCACGAGGCGCTCAACCTCGCCGGTGTCCAGCGCCTGCCGGTCCTCTTCATCTGTGAGAACAACCAGTACGCCTACTCGGTGCCGGTCGAAAAGAGCATGGCGATCGACGACGTCGCGGATCGTGCCGAGGGCTACGGGTTCGATGGCGTGGCGATCAACGGCAACGACGTCCTGGCGGTTTATCAGGCGACTCAGGGAGCGCTCGCCCGGGCCCGCAAAGGCGAGGGTCCGACGCTCATCGAGTGCAAGACCTACCGCTGGCACGGACACTCGGAGCACGACAAGGCGTTCTATCGCACGAAGGAAGAGCTCGCGATGTGGAAGAGCCGCGATCCGATCCCGACCTTCGCCTCGTACCTGAAAGGCCTGCACGAGCTGTCGGACGAGCAGATCGGTGAAATCGACGCGCGCATCAAAGCCACCATCGACGATGCAGTCGACTTCGCCATGAACGCGCCCGACCCCGATCCCGCAGACGCAGCGACGGACCTGTATGCCTGATCTCACCTACCTCGAAGCCATCCGCGAGGCGCTCTTCGAGGAGATGCGCCGCGATGCCAAAGTGTTCGTGCTTGGAGAGGACGTCGGCGCATACGGCGGCGCATTCGGCGTCACGCAGGGGCTGTACGACGAGTTTGGCGAGCTGCGCGTCATCGACACGCCGATTTCCGAGTCGGCGATCGTCGGCGCCAGCATCGGTGCCGCACTGCGCGGCTACCGGCCGGTCGCGGAGATGCAGTTCGCCGATTTCATCTCCTGCGGCTTCGATCAGATCGTCAATCAGGCGGCGACACTGCGCTACCGCTACGGCGGGCGGGCGGCCGTCCCAATCGTCATCCGGGCGCCGAGCGGCGGCAACGTCGGGGGCGGCCTCTATCACTCTCAGAATCCCGAGGGCTGGTTCATCCATCGTCCCGGCGTGAAGGTGGTGGCGCCCTCGACCGCCTACGACGCGAAAGGGCTGCTCAAGGCGGCGATCCGCGACGACAACCCGGTCATCTTCATGGAGCACAAGTATCTTTATCGCCGCGCCAAGGGACCGGTGCCGGAAGGAGACGCGATCGTCCCGATTGGCGAGGCGGCGACCGTGCGGGAGGGCGATGACATCACCCTGCTGACCTACGGCGCGATGGTGACGCCGTCGCTCGAGGCCGCCGACCGGTTGTCGAAAGAGGGGGTTGAAACCGAAGTGATCGATCTTCGCACGCTGTTGCCGTTCGATCGGGCGGCGATCCTGCGATCGGTGGAGAAAACCAACCGCGCGCTCGTCGTGCACGAGGACGTCAGGACTCTCGGCATCGGCGCCGAGCTGTCAGCGGTGATCATGGAAGAACGATTCGATCACCTCGACGCCCCGGTCATGCGCGTCACCTATCCCGACACGCACTGCCCCTTCTCGCACGTGCTCGAGCAAGCGAACCTGCCGAATGCTGACAAGATTGCTGAGGCACTGAGAAAACTGGCAGCCTACTGAACAGGGGACGGGGATATTTTCTAGAGCGGCAAAAATATCCCCGTCCCAGTTTTTATTTCTTGGGAATCGTCCAGTAGTACACCGTCCGGCCGCCGACATCGACGGTCCGCTCGGGCTCCCACTGGCCCATCATGTCGAAGGAATGCGACACGATCCGGGTGCCTGGCTTCAGCTCGGACTTGAGCTTCGGCATCAGCTTCACGTTGAGGCTCGGCAACAGGTAGAGCGTGACGACCGTTGCTTCGCTGATGTCGGTCGTGAACAGATCCTGATTCAGAAAGCGCACGCGACTGCTGATGCCGGGCATTTTCTTCTCGGCTTCCGCCAGGTTGGCGGTGGCTTCCTTGATACGCTGCGGGTCGATATCGATGCCGGTCGAGCGCTGGGCATTGAAGTCGCGAACCGCGGCGATCGCGATGCGTCCGTCGCCCGACCCGAGGTCGAAGACGATGTCGCCCTTGCTGACCTTCGCGGTTTCGAGCATCGCCTTCACGACTTCGGGCGGCGTCGGCACGAAGATGACGTCAGGCGACCGGAGCGGCGCCTGCGCCTGCTGGGCGATCGCGGGCGCAACGAAGAGCACCAGGCCGACCGACAACGCGAGAGTCCATGAAGACACGAAACGCTTCATCGCACATCCTCCGTATGACGTTAGGGGCAACAGCTTACACGATCACCGGTTGAAAATTGACCGCAGCGCCTCTTCCACATCCTTGAAGGAAAAGGTGACGCCGATGGCTTCGGCGCGAGCCGGGATGGCGCGCTGGCCCGACAAAAGCAACGGCCCCGCCATCTCGCCAAGGATCAGCTTCAGGGCCAAACCAGGGGCGGGCAGAAACGCCGGCCGGTGCAGGACGCGGCCGAGCGCCGCCGCGAATTCCGCGTTGGTCACCGGCGTCGGCGCCGTGGCGTTCAGCGCGCCGGTCACCGAGGGTGCCTGAATTGCGAAGCGCACCAGATCGATCCAATCCTGACGATGGATCCACGGCCAGTACCTGGCGGCCCGATCCGACCGGCCCACCGGCGCCGATCCAGAACGGCGGCAGCATCTTCGGCAGCGCCCCCTCGTTCCGGTCGAGGACGATCCCCGTGCGGATGTAGACGAGGCGCGTCAGCTCGCTGACGGCGGCCGCTTCCGCTTCCCACGCCACGCAGACCTGCGCCAGAAAGTCGGTGCCGGGAGGCGTCGTTTCGGTGATCACCTCGTCGCCGCGCGGACCGTAGTAGCCGACCGCCGAACCGCTGATGAACACCCGGGGCGGCTTGGCCGCACGCCGGATGGCCGCAGTCAGGCTGCGCGTGGCGAGAATCCGGCTGTCCCGGATCCGCTGCTTCTGGGCCGTGCTCCACCGGCGCGCGGCGATCGATTCCCCGGCCAGGTTGACGACGGCGGTCGCGCCGTCGATCTCCTGCGCCCAGGGGCCGGCCGTGCCATCGGGGGTCCAGGTGACCTTGCGGCCCCCGGATGAGGGGCCGCCGGCGTCACCACGCGTCAGGACGGCAACGTCGTGGTCTGGGGTGACGAGCGCGCGGGCGAGGGCGCGCCCGAGGAACCCGGAGCCGCCGGCAATAATCGTCTTCATGGTATGTTATTAACTAACTGGTTAGTTTATATGCCTCGCCCCGCGCGCGTCTCCCCCGACCGCATCCTGGCCGCCGCCGCCCTCGAATTCGCCGCGCGCGGCTACGCCGGCGCCCGCGTCGACCGCATCGCGCGGCGCGCCCGCGTCAACAAGGCGATGCTGTATTACCACTTCCGCAGCAAGCAGGGCCTGTACCGCGCGCTCTTGCGCGATACCTTCGGCCGCGCCGGCGAGCGTCTGCGCGCTATCGCCGCCACCGACCTCGCGCCAGCCGAACAGCTCGACCGGATCATCGCCGGCATTGCGGCGTTCGTTCGAGAGCATCCGTTCTTTGCGTCGATCATGCTGCGTGAAGTGGCCGAAAGGGGCTCTCACCTCGATCCCGACACGCTGGCGGCCCTGGCTGCCCTTCCCCGCATCGTCGCCGGCATCATTCAGCGCGGGGTCGACGAGGGCGTGTTCCGGCCGGTGAATCCGCTTGCCACCTATTTCAGCATGCTTGCCCCTCTGGTGGTGTACCTGGCCGGGGCGCCGATCCGCGAGCAGCTGTCGGCGCAGCAGCTCGTCGGCAGTCCGGCCCTCTCACCCGACGCGTTCGTTCGACACATTCAGGAGAGCATGCGCCGCACACTCGACCGGTCCGGCGATGTTTCCGCGAGGCCAACGTCATGACATGTTCCAGGCGTTTTCTCATTGCGGCCGCTTTCTGCGCGGGATGTGGGGCGGACGCTCCGTCGGACCGCGTGCGCGCGTCGGGACAGGTCGAAGCGACCGAGGTCCACGTGGCGGCGCAGGTCGGCGGCCGCCTGCTCGAGCTCGCGCCGGCCGAAGGCGATCGCGTTTCGGAGGGGGCCGTCATCGCGCGGTTGGACGCGGCCGACGCCGAGCTGGCGCTGGCGCGCGCCCGCGCTGAGCGAGATCAGGCCGATGCCCAGCTGCGCCTGCTGAAGGCCGGAGCGCGCGTCGAGGACGTGCGACAGGTTGAGGCGCAACTGGCGACGGCGCAGTCCGAAGCACGGGCTGCGCACGCCGAGGTCAGCGCGGCAGAAACCGATGCCGATCGCTTTGAGGCGCTGCTCAAGTCCAACGCCGGCACGGGCAAGCAGCGCGACGATGCCGTGGCCAGGCGAGATGTGGCGAGCGCGCGCGCGCGCAGCGCAGACGATCGCGTGCGGACGGCACGCGAGAACCTGGCGCGAGTCCGGGCCGGCGCCAGACCGGAGGAAGTCGATGCGGCACGCGCGCGGGTCGCTGTCGCCGATGCCCAGATCGCCACGTTTCAGAAGGCGATTACCGATGCGGTGGTGGTGGCGCCAGTCACGGGAACCCTCACGGAACGGCTCATCGACGTCGGTGAGCTCGTGCCGCCGGGGGGAACGATCGCCATCGTCACCAATCTCGACCGCGTGTGGGCCAATGTCTACGTCGACGAGCCGGTCGTTCCTCGCCTGCGCATCGGTCAAGCCGCCACCCTGTTCACGGACGCGGGTGAGTCCGGCATCCCCGGCGTGATCAGCTTCATCTCCCCGTCGGCTGAATTCACGCCTCGCAACGTGCAGACGGCCGAAGACCGCTCGAAGCTGGTGTATCGCATCAAGGTGACCGCGGACAACAAGGAAGGCGTGCTGAAGTCCGGCATGCCGGTGGAGGCGGACATTCCGTTCGGCCAATGATCGTGCTGGACCGCCTCACCAAGCGCTACGGGGCCACTCAGGCCGTCAACGAGCTGTCGCTGACCGTCGAACGCGGCGAGATGTTCGGTCTGATCGGACCGGACGGCGCCGGCAAGACCACGACGATTCGCATCATCTGCGGCCTGCAGCGTCCCGATGGCGGAACGGTCCGCGTCCTCGGACTCGATCCGCGGCGCGATCATCGCGCGATTACCAACGCGGTGGGTTATCTGTCGCAGCAATTCAGTTTGTACGGCGATCTCAGCGTGGACGAGAACATCGCGTTCTTCGCCGAGATTCACGGCGTCCGCGACTACGGCGCCGCTCGCGACCGCCTGCTCGACCTGACCGGGCTCACGCCGTTCCGCGCCAGGCTGGCGCAGCAGTTGTCGGGTGGAATGAAACAGAAGCTGGCGCTGGCCTGCACGCTCGTTCACGAGCCGACCCTGATCCTGCTCGACGAACCGACGACCGGCGTGGACCCCGTCTCGCGCCGCGAATTCTGGAAGCTGCTCGCCGAGTTTTTGTCCCGGGGCGTGACGATCGTGATGGCCACGCCCTATCTCGACGAAGCCGAGCGCTGTTCGCGCGTGGCGCTCCTGCACGACGGACGCCTCTTGGCCCTCGATCAGCCCAAGACGCTTCGCGAAGCGCTCCCCGGCCGGGTGGCGGAGCTGATCGCGGCCGATCGACGGGGCGCCGCCGAGCGGCTCGAGCGGATGCCTGGCGTTCTCGGCGTGCAGCTGTTCGGTGAGCGCGCGCACGTGCGGTTCGATCCGGCGATCATCCCGGACCCGGCGAACCTTTCGGCGCGGCTCGGCGCCGAGGGCTTCGTCGTCGAAAGCGCCCGCGGCATTCCTGCGTCACTCGAGGACGTCTTCATCGCGCGACTTGGCGAGGCCAGATCATGAGATGCATAGCGGCGGCAGTTCTCCTGTTGGCGGCGGCGTGGGAGGTCCGGGCGCAGACCAATCAGGGGGCCCCTGCGGTCACGCTGACCCTGGCCGAGGCGATCGAGCGCGGCATGCAGACCAGCGCGCGCCTGCGCGAAGTCGACGCGCGCGCCGACGCCGCCGGAGCGGTCGTCGATCAGCGCCAGGCCCTCGCGTTGCCGCAGGTCGCCGCCCAGGCCGGTTTCACCAGGACGAATCACGTCGAGGCGTTCAGCGTACCGTCGCCCGGTTCGATCGTGCCGCGCATTCTGTATCCGGATATCCCCGACAACTTCCGCTCGCGACTCGACCTGCAGTGGCCGCTGTACGACGGTGGGCGCGTGACAGCGCTCGAGCGCGCCGCTCGAAGCGAAAGCGAGGCCGTGGCCGCCGAGCGGCGGGTGGTGCGCGGCGATCTGACCCTCGACATCGCCCGTGCTTACTGGACGCTGGTGACCGCCATCGAGCAGATCGGCGTGGTCGAACAGGCGATTCTCCACATCCAGACCCACCTGACCGAAGCGCGTCAACGTCTCGAAGCGGGTGTGATCGCGCCGCACGAAGTTCTGTCGATCGAGGCGCAGCAGGCGCGGCAACAGCTGCTGGCCATCCAGGCCCGGGGCAATCGCGATGTTGCCGAAGCCGACCTCGGCCGGTTGATCGGTATGCCCCGGGCACGGCTCGCACCGGCTTCGCCGTTGGCCGCGCCGCCGACCCGCGACGATCAGGCCGATCCATTGGTGGCGCAGGCGGCACGTCTGCGTGGCGAACGCGAGGCGATGGAGCGGCGGCTGGCGGCAACCGAAGCCCGCCAGCAGGCCGCGCAAGCCGGCCAGCGGCCGATGGTCGGCTTTGCGGGCGGGGTCGACCACGCGCGGCCGAACCCGCGGATCTTTCCGCGGGAGGGCACGTGGCGCACGTCGTGGGACGCCAGCGTCAACGTCAACTGGCCGTTGTTCGACGGCGGACGTAGCCGCGCCGAAGTGGCCGAGGCCGCTGCGCAGGGGCGCGCGGTGCGCGCGCGGCTCGAGGACTTCGACGCCACGCTCGAACTGGAGATACGACAACGGTTGACAGATCTGAGGACCAGCAGCGCTGCCATCGAAGCTGCCGAGCAGGGCGTGCGGGCGGCGTCGGAAGCGCGGCGCGTCGCGGGCGAACGCTTTCTCGCCGGCGTGGCGACCAGCGCCGAGGTCCTCGACGCGCAGGTGGCGCTGCTGCAGGCCGAGCTCGATCGGACGCAGGCGTTGGCCTCCGCGCGCATCGCCGAAGCGCGGCTGGCGCGAACGGTGGGGGAGTAGCGCGTCATGGATGCCATCACGGTCTCGGGGCTGACGCGCCGCTTCGGCGATTTCACCGCCGTGGACCATCTCTCCTTCGACGTCCGCGCCGGAGAGATCTTCGGATTCCTCGGCGCAAACGGTGCCGGCAAGTCGACGACGATTCGCATGCTGTGCGGTCTTCTGAAGCCGACCGCCGGCACGGCGATTGTCGGCGGCATCGACGTGGCCCGCGACCCGGAGGGTGTGAAGCGGCGGATCGGCTACATGTCGCAGAAGTTCTCGCTGTATCGCGACCTGACCGTCGATCAGAACATCCGCTTCTTTGGCGGCGTCTACGGGCTCCAGGGACGAAAGCTCGACGAGCGGCGGCAGTTCGTCATCGAGATGGCCGGCCTCCAGGGGCGCGAGCCGATGCTGACCGCGGATCTGCCAGGCGGCTGGCGGCAACGGCTGGCGCTTGGCTGCGCCATCCTCCACGAGCCGCACATTGTCTTTCTCGACGAGCCGACCGGCGGCGTCGATCCGGTGTCGCGCCGCATGTTCTGGAAGCTGATCGACGCGCTGTCCGCGGCTGGCACGACCGTGCTGGTCACGACCCACTATCTCGACGAAGCCGAGCATTGCCACCGCATCGCGATCATCCATGCCGGCCGGCTCGCGGCGCTGGGCACCACCGATGAACTGAAGCGGGTGTTTGCCGATCGCTCGATTCTCGAGGTGCGCTCGGACCGGCCAGTCGAGGCGATGCGGTTGCTCGATGACATGCGGGAAGTGGAGAAAACGAGCATGTTCGGCACGGCCGTGCATGCCGTCCTGACCCGCGCCGACGAGCAGGCGCCGCTGCTCTTGCAGCGCCGCCTCGCAGCGGCAGGGATCGGCGGCACGTCTATCGACCGGGTGGCGCCCTCGCTCGAGGACGTGTTCCTGGATGTCGTGAGCGAGCGGAGCTGATCGTGCGCAAAGCGCTGGCCGTCGGCCGCAAGGAATTTCATCAGATCGTCCGGGATCGCCGCAGTCTCGGCATCCTGCTGTTCTTTCCGGCGTTCGTGCTGCTGCTGTTCGGCTACGCCCTGAACTGGGACGTCCGCCACATCCCGCTGGCGGTCGACGATCGAGATCGATCGGTCGACAGCCGCGCCTTGATCTCGGCGTTCGTCAATTCCGGCTACTTCGATCTCGTCGCCATCGTCGACGACGACCAGGAGCTCGCCCGGCTCATGGATCGGAACGAGGCGCGGGCGGTATTGGTCATTCCGCCGGGCCTGCAGCGGGACGTCGCGCAGGGCCGACCGGTGTCGGTGCAGATCCTGCTGAACGGCGACAACGCCAACACCGCCACGACCGTACTGGGCTATGCACTGACCCTGGTCCAGAACGAGACCGCGAAGCGGGGCATCGCGTTCGGCGTCGTGCCGCCGCTCTCCGTCGAACCGCGCATCTGGTACAACCCCGAGCTGCGCAGCGCGCTGTTTCTGGTGCCCGGGCTGATCGCCTACATCTCGATGTTGAGCGCGGTGGTGTCGACGGCGCTGTCGATCGTCCGTGAAAAGGAGCGCGGGACAATCGAACAGGTCCGCATGGCGCCGCTCGGGCCATTCGCCTTCGTGCTCGGCAAGACGATTCCCTATTTCGTGCTGGCGCTCGCCTCGGCAATCGGCATCGTCTTCGTCGCCATGACGCTGTTCGATCTGCCGATGCGCGGCTCGTGGCTGGTGCTGTTCGGCGCTCTGTCGCTGTTTCTGGTCGGCGCGCTCGGGCTCGGGCTGCTGATCTCGAGTGTCGCGGAGACGCAGCAGGTCGCGTTTCAGCTCGCCCTGCTGGCGTCGTTCCTGCCCACCCTGATGCTGTCGGGGTTCATTTTTCCGATCGCGAGCATGCCCGAGATCCTCCAGGCGATCACGCGAATCGTCCCGGCGCGCTATTTTCTGACGGCGCTGCGCGGCATCGTGCTGAAAGGCGTCGGCCTGGAAGTGGTGTGGCCCGATCTGGCGGCGCTCGTCGTCTATTCGGGCCTCGTGCTGACCTTTGCGTCAATCCGGCTCCGCCGGCAGTGGACCTGACATGCGGCGCACGCGTTTTCTCGTCTGGAAGGAGCTGATCGAACTGCGGCGTGACCCGCGGCTGCTGTTCATCGTGATTCTCGCGCCGATGATTCAGCTCTTCCTGCTGGCCTACGCGGCGACCACCGACGTCCGCGACGTACCGGTCCTGATCGTCGACGCCGATCGGTCATCGGCGAGTCGCGACGTCGTGGCGCGGTTCGCTGCATCGCCGAGCTTCACCATCGTTGCGCTGGCGTCGAGCCCGTCCGAAATCGACCGCTATCTCGACGAAGGTCGCGCGTGGCTGGCGGTCACCATCCCGCCTGGCTTCGGTGAACGGCTTCACAATGCCACGCCGCAGACGATTCAGATCGTCGCCGATGGCAGCGACGCGAACTCCGCGGGGCTGGCGGTTGCCTACGCCGGCAGTCTGCTGGCGCAGTTCGGCGCGGAAGTCGTGGCGCGGCGGCGGCCGGGCGCGCCCGCCGCGGCGCTGATCGATCCGCGGATCCGCGTGTGGTTCAACCCGCAGCTCGAGAGCCGCCATTTCATGATTCCAGGCGTCATCGCGCTGCTGCTGATGGTCGTCACCACCAACCTCTCTTCGATGGGCATCGTCCGCGAGAAGGAGATCGGCACGCTGGAGCAGCTGAACGTCACGCCGCTCAGCCGAACGGAGCTGATCGTCGGCAAGCTGCTGCCGTACGCGCTGATCGGCATGATCGAAGTCCTGCTGGTGCTGTCGGTGGCGGTGTTGTGGTTCGAGGTGCCGATGCGCGGCAGCGTGCCGCTGCTGCTGGCGATGTGCGCGGTCTACCTGCTGACCACCCTCGGCCTGGGCCTGTTCATCTCCACGATCTCCGCCACCCAACAGCAGGCGATGATGACGACGACGTTCTTCTTTCTGATGCCGATGGTCTATCTGTCCGGCTTCGTGTTTCCGATTGAAAACATGCCGGTCGTCATCCAGTGGATCACCTACGTGATTCCGCTGCGCTACTTTCTGGTCATCGTGCGGTCGATCTTCCTCAAGGGAGTGGGCCTCGAGACCTTCTGGCCCGAGGCGCTGGCGCTGACCGCCTGGGGCGTGTCGATTCTGCTGCTGGCGATCGTGCGTTCGTCGAAGCGCCTCGCCTAGAAGGTCATCCGCGCCACCCATTCCTTGAGCAACGAGTCGACCACGACGTAGCGGTCCTCTTCGCGCGCGATGACGTCGTCGCGCAGCAGCGCGCCGAGCGCCGCCTGGACGGTCGAGGCGCCGCCGAGTCGATGGCGCTGGCGGACGTCGGCGGCCAGCAACTCGCGGCCATCCTGGAGAACGACCGCGCGCAGCACGGCGCGCTGCGGCAGCGTCAGACGCTGCCAGAGCGTTTCGAACATCATCTGCTGTTCGGTCAGCAGACGGCGCAGCGCCTGATGCAGATCGTCGAGCGTGGCGCGCCGCCGTCCGCCGGCCCGCACGTCATCCCAGGTCTCGTGCGCGAGCCGCTGGACGTCGTAGGGCAGGTTGCCGGCCAGCTCGACAACGGCGGCGCCGAGCCCGGCCTCGGCGCGGATTCCGGATCGGTTGAAACGCGCTTCGATGAAGGCCGCGAACTCCTCTGACGGAATCTTGGCCAGACGCATCACCGGCCCGGCCTTGTAGAACGGCCGTCGGGGGCCGATCATCCGTTCCATCAAGCTCGGCTCGGAGCCGGCGAAGACGTAGCCGACGTCGCGCTGGTGCTGGACGGCGGCGCGCATCGCGTGCTCGACCGAGCCGCCGTTGAAGCCGGCGATCGCCTGGAACTCGTCGAGCGCGATGACGACTTTCCGGCGCCGCGCCTCGGCGAGCCGCGCCGGCAGCGCGAACACCTCCTGGGCGAGCCGCGAGATGTCGCGCTCGGATCTGACGTTGGGAAAGGAGACGGTCAGGCTGCCGAGTGGATCGGACTTGGCGGCGACGCGGATTTCGGGGCGGGTCGAGCGGATCACCTCGACCAGCCAGCCGCGCGCCCGGTCCCAGCGGCTCTCGGCGGCGACCAGCGCGCGGGCGTATCCCTCCAGAAACGCGACGTACGAGCTGAAGCTGCTGACGGTGACGTCGACGGTCAGCGCGCCGCGGCGCGCCATCGCCGCGAGCGCGTGGCGGACCAGCGACGACTTGCCGTAGCGGCGCGGCGAAATCAGGAAGACCTTCTGGCCTTCGGCAAGGTCGCCGATCAGGCGGTCCAGCTCGACCACCCGGTCGACGAACGCCGCGGCCGGCACTACTTCGCCGTAGACGAACGGGTTGTGCATTACGTCAACTCACGTAGCCGTTACGTATGTTAGCGTAATACCTGGCTCTGGCCGAGGATTTCCAGGACCGGCGCGCCGCCGGACGCCGCCGCGCGGCGGAACTGCTCGACGCCCAGCCAGCGGCGGGCGTCCGCCGGTGCGATCTCGTCGAACGGGTGGCCGGCGCCCATCTGCGTCTGATGGCAGCGCAGCGCCGCCAGTTTCTGCGGCACCCAGTCGCCGACGTCGACGGTAAAGGTCGGCGCCGCGGCGTGGAGTCCGAAGGCGTCGGGTGTCAGGCTCCAGAAGCCCCGCGGGGTCGGCTGCCAGCCGCGCGCGGTGGCGGCATCGACGATCGCCCGCATCGTGCCGGTCTGCATCGTCACGAAGTAGAGTGCCGGACCCGCCGCCCCGAACGTCTGGACCGCAGTGGTCGTCCGTTCGTGGATGGCGATGTGATCCTGGTGCCAGTAGAGGCCGTCTTCGCCGAAGGTAATCACCGCGACCGGCTTGAAGCTGCGAATCGCCATGATGATGTCGGCGTGCAGCTCCGCCACGCGCGCCCACCGCAGGTCGCCGTCGGGGTGGTCCATCAGAATCACGGTGGTGAGGCCGAGGGCGCGACCGGCCGCCTGCACTTCGCGGCAGCGCAGTGCGCCGAGCGCATCGTCACGCACCGGGCCGGACACCGAGCCGCGCTCGCCGCGCGACGCGCAGACCAGCACGACCCGCGCGCCGGCCGCGGCGAGCCGGGCGAGCGTGCCGCCACAGGCCAGCGATTCGTCGTCCGGGTGAGCGAACACGGCCAGCACCGTGCGCCCCTTCCACGTCGTGTTATCGCCTGGCAGTTGCGACACGATGCGCTGCGACCACCTGTTCGTATACCGCGGCGTACTCGCGGGCCATCCGCGCCCCGCCGAAGCGGGCGACCGCCTGCTCCCGGATGCGCGCTCGATCGAGACTGAACACGCGCGGCAAGCCGCTCACCATCTGATCGAGGTCGTCGAACACCAGCCCGGTGACACCCTGATCGACCACCTCGCGAACCGCTCCGCGATCGAGCGCCGCCACCGGTGTGCCGCAGGCCATCGCCTCAGCGAGCACGAGCCCGAACGGCTCGCGCGCCTGAATCGGGTAGAGCAGCGCGCGGGCGCCGCCGTACAGCCGCACTTTGGCGTCGAAGTCGGCTTCACCGTAGTAGACAATGCGGCTGCCGTCAACCAGCGGTGCGACGTTGTCGTGATAATACGGCTCCTCGGCGGCGGCCAGGATCAGGCGCATGCCGGCGCGGCGCGCCACTTCGATCGCTTGAACCGGGCCCTTGCCTTCGGTGAACCGGCCCAGAAACAGCAGATAGTCATCAGGCTGTTCCCGAAACGTGAAGCGGTCGGTGTCGATGCCGTGCAGCACGGTGCCGACGATGTTGAACCCCGACAGAATGCGCGCCTGTTCGTTGGAAATGGCGATGTAGCGGGCTTCCGGATAGTGTGCCCACAGCTTCAGCTCCGCTTCGGTCGGCGAATGGTGCAGCGTCTGGACGATCGGCGTCGCCGACAGCCGCGTGAACGCCAGCGACATCGGGTAGTAGGCCGCCTCGTAATGAATGATGTCGAAGGCCTGCGCCCGCTCGATGGCTGCCGCGAGATTGAGCATCTCGTAGAGCTCCCAGGGCCACATGTCCTCGTCATGCCAGTAGCCGTGGTCGAACGTCGCGTGCAGCTTGGCTGTGGTCCTGGAGTCCGCGGTGCCGAACAGCGTGACGTCGAGTCCGAGCGTGACGAGTCCCTCGGTCAGCAGCGACGTCATTTCCTGCACCGACCCCGACTTGGGCGGGGGAATGCTCGTCGCGATCGGTCCGACGTGGGCCACACGAAGCGTCACGCCGTCACCTCGTCGAGCAGCCGTCCCAGCACACGTCCCGCCGCGAAGTGCTCGCGGGCGATCTCGGCTGCGCGGCGCGCCTGCACCGGGTAGTTGCTGTTGATCCGATCGATGCCGGCGAGCGCCTCGTCAGGGGTGGAGAAGGACAGCAGGCCTTCGCCGGCTGGCAGGTGCGCGGACCAGCCGGTGTCCTGAACCAGCGCCGGACGGCCTGATGCCAGGTAACACTCCGTCCGATCGCTGAACCATCCCGTTCGGTTCGCCACATAGGTCTGCTTGGCAACGCCGAATTCCGCTCTCGATCGATGAATGAACTCGCGGTAGTCCCAGAGGCTGCGCGACACGCTCATCGCGTCGACGGTCGCCCAGCCGTGATCGCGCAGCAGCGCCTGCGGTCCGTTGATCGCGAGCTCGAAGCCCTGGTCCGTCCGAGACGGCAGATCGAGGTAGCGGACAAACTCCTGATCCTTGTTGCCGCCGACGTCCGTGAAGCTTTCGATCTGCCAGGTCATGACGCTGGTGAAGCGCTCGCCGGGCGGCTCGCTGGCCTGCCAGTCGGCGATCGTGACCGGTTGCCAGGTCTTGCGCCACGTGAACGGACCGACCGGAATCGGCGAAGCGGACGTGCCGATGTTGGCGCCGAACGTGAACAGGTGGGTGAAGCGTTCGAAGAACGCGACGTACCAGGGCTCGGCTTTGGCGATCGCGAGCTGCGTGAACGCCGGGTCGGAGTCGATGAAGGCCGAGCGGGGGATGCGCGCGTATTCGTCGCGCCAGAACCACGAGCCGCCGGACAGGTTGAGGAACAGATCAGCGTCCGCGCAGTAGCGGCGGACCTGTTCGGCGGTCCGACCGTGGTAGCTGCCGTCGTAGTTGACGAACGCCCAGCGATCGCCGAGCCCGAACGGCTCGAGCGCGGCGTGGATGTAGGACGTCCCGTACAGACGGATCGGTCGAGCGGGTGTTCTGGACCGGATCGTAGACGCACTCGCCGGTGTCCTCGATGTAGAAGACCTCGTGGCCGAGCGCGCGCAGCCCGAGCAGATACATCAGCGAACACCAGGTGACGCCGCCGAATGGATAGCGGGCGATGATTCCCGCGAACAAGATCTTCATGGCCGTCGTGCGGCGGTCGACGCGTCCCGCGCGGTGCCGGTCACTCCCGCGCCGCTTCGATCAACTCGTCGACGCTTTCCGGCTCGTCGAGCGAGCGGCCGACCGACAGCCGCGCACACATCCGCCGATAGAGTTGGCTGCTCTTGAGCAGCTCCTGGTGACCACCCTGCGCCGCGATCCGCCCGCCGTCGAGCACCAGAATGCGATCGGCGTCGCGGACCGTCGACAACCGGTGCGCAATGACGATTGTCGTCCGGCCGGTGCGCAGGCGCCGCAGCGCGGCGAAGACGATCTCCTCGGAGATCGCATCCAGCGACGAGGTCGGTTCGTCGAGGATCAGAACCGGCGCGTTCTTGAGGATGGCGCGGGCGACGCTCAGCCGTTGCCGTTCGCCGCCCGACAACCCACCGCCGGCCTCGGCGACGGGCGTGGCGTAGCCCTTCGGCAGGTGCGAGACGAACTCGTGGGCATGTGCGGCGCGGGCCGCCTCTTCGACCTCCGCGTCGGTGGCATCGAGCCGGCCGTAGCGCAGGTTGTCGGCAATCGTGCCGGCGAAGAGCACCGGATCCTGCAGGACGATCGCGATCCGCTCGCGCAGCGAGCGCAGCCGATACTGTCTGACGTCAACGCCGTCCACCAGCACGCGACCGTCGGTCGCATCGTAGAACCGCGGGATCAGGCTGACCAGCGTGGTCTTGCCGGCCCCAGTCAGGCCGACCAGTGCCACCATCTCGCCCGGCCGTGCCGTAAAGCTGATGTCGTCCAACACCTTGGTGCCGTCGGGATACACGAACGACACCTTGTCGAATGCGACGTCACCTTTCACGTCCTCGACCTCGATCGCTCCCGGTGCGTCGACCGTTTCCGGCACCAGCGCCAGCACGGTGCGGACCCGTTTCGCTCCGGCGATGGCGCCCTGCAGCGTGCCGGCGGTGTGGGCGATCGTCGAGAGCGGGCCGTAGACCGCTCCGAGATACGCGATCGCCACCGTCAGCTCGCCGACCGTCATCTGACCGCGCAGGACCTGCAAACCGCCGACGATCAGCACCAGCGCGGTACCGAGAATCGTGATCGTCGAGACGACGACCCAGAACAGCGATTCTTTCCAGGTAATCGCGATCCGAGCGGTCATGACCTGGTGGCCGAAGCCCGCGTAGCGCCGCGTTTCGTGCTGCTCCCGCGCGAAGCTCTTTACCAGGCGAATGGCGGAGAACACCTCATAGAGCCTTTCAATCAGCTTCGACTCGAGCTCCTTGACCCGTTCCATTTGCGTGGCGACGGTGCGGGTGTACGACCGCAGGCACAGCAGCAGGAACGGCACGATCGCCAGCGACAGGAGCGCCACCGTCATATCGAGTCTGAGCAGAATCGCGAACATCACGACCAGCGTGACGAGCGAGGTCGCCAGCGGGAAGAGGCCGCTCATCACCAGGTTCTCGATCGAATACGAATCGACGTCGATGCGGTAGACCGCGTCGCCGGTGTTGGTCGTGATGTGGTGCTGGAGCCCGAGCGCCTGCAGGTGCTCGAACAGCACCGCTCGGAGGTCGTAGACCATGCGCTGCCCGGTGTCGACCTGCAGCTGCGTGGCGTGCGCGGTGACGAAGTGGTTGACGATCTGCAGCACGACGCCGCCGATGACGATCACGACCAGAATCGCCACCAGGTTGCTGCCAGTGGCGACGCCGAGCCACGAGCGCAACGGTTCCGAAAACGGCTGCTCGGCGTTGTTGAGGACATTGTCGATGATCAGCTTGAGCGGCCAGGGTTGCAGCGCGCCGAGCCCGATCTGCGCCAGCAGCAGGAGCGACAGCACCACCGCGCGGCCGCGGTAGGGCCGGAGAAACGACAGCGTCCAGAAAAGGAGCGATGAGTCGCCGCGGACCGGCCTCGTCATTGATCCGCAGCCGAACGTCCGGCGCGGCGCGGCGCGGCCCCGCCGACGGGCAACGCGGGCGATGGCTGCCGGATGGGATACGCGACCAGCTTGTCTCGGCTCGAATCGGCGATCCACAACGTCCCGCGTTGGGCGGCGAACGCCACGCGGGTCGGCGAGCCGAACGTCATGCGCCCGTCGGCGCTGATGTCGCGGATGATGCCGTCGGGACTGACCACCCGGACATGACCGTTGTAGTAGTCGGCGATGTACAGGGTCACGCCGCCGCCGTCGGCCGGGACCACGGCGATGCCGGCCGGCCCGGCGAGCAGCGCACTGGTGGCCGGTCCGCCGTCGCCGGCATAACCCCACTGACCGTTTCCGGCGACCGTCCAGATGATGCGCGTCCGCGCGTCGATGCGGCGGACCCGCTGGTGATGCATGTCCGCGATGTAGATGTCGCCGGTCGGCCCGATCACGACATCGCTTGGCATGTTGAGCAGCGCCTGGCTGGCCAACCCGCCATCGCCCACGGAGCCGTCGTTCTGCCGCGGGACGCCCACTCCGGCAATCGTATGAATCAATCCGGTGACGTGATCGATCATCCGGATCCGGTAGTTCAGGGTATCGGCGATGTAGAGGTCACCGTTGGCAGCCACGGCGACGGCGTTCGGTGTGTGCAGCGCCGCCTCGGTCGCCGGCTGGTCGTCGCCGTCGTAGCCGGCCTCGCCCGAACCGGCCACCGTCGTGATGATGCCGGTTTCGCGATCGACCCGCCGAATTCGGTGATTGTAGGAGTCGGCGATGACCAGGTCGCCGTCGGGCGCGATCGCCACATCGCTTGGCGTGTCGAGCTGCGCCGCGGTGGCGGCGTCGTAATCACCCCCGAACGCGGCGCCCAGCGCGTTGTTGCCGACGACGGTCGTGATGTTGTTGCGGGCGTCGATCCGCCGGATGACGTGGTTGTTGGAGTCGGCGAAGTAGACGTCACCGTTCGCGGTCACCGTGATGCCGCCCGGTGCGTCGAGTGACGCCTCGATGGCGGGGCCGTTGTCGCCGCCGTAGCCCGGCGCCGCGCCAATCACCTGGGCCGTCGCGGCCTCCCGCACCATGAACGTGCTCGCGCCGAGCGCCAGGATCATCACGACGAACACCATCGCGCTGCGGAGCCCGTACGTGCGCAGCACCGAAGGCGCGACCAGCGGCACGCGGGCCGGTCCCGAGCGCAGCGCGCTCATCCCGAGCCGCCCGGTGACGTGATCGGTGCCGCGGCGCAGAATCGCCGTGGTCTGTGCGGTCCGCCACACCGCGAAGGCGGTGATCAACGCCGTCAGCGAAGCGGCGGTGATGCCGGCGATCGGCCAGCGCAGCGCGACGCCGGTGATCGCCGCGCCCAGCAGCCCCGTGGCAATCAGCACCGCCGCGAGCACGCCGAACGTGGTCGGCCGCAGGTGAGTGCCGACCCGCAACAGCGCTTTGCCAGAGCCGTGATCCTCGACGAGCGCCCGCAGATCGATCCACGCCCAGCGGCCGGCCAGCACACTGACGTCTCGATCGTGCGCCCAGCCATCGTCTATCTCGATGACGCGGACGGCCCGCGAACGCTGCAGCCAGTCGGTGAGCTGGCCGAGCACGCGTTCCATGCTGGTCCAGCTCTCGCTCCAATAGCGATCTTCGACGACGCCGCCCGACAGCAGGAGCAATGCCCGGGTCGCTTCGCGGAACGACGGCCGAGGGCCCCGGCTCGTCTGCCGCTTGGCGACCGGCAGCGCAACTTCCGGCGGCGCCAGAATTCCCCTGATCTGGCCGGCAATCCGCGCGAACGGCTGAAGGAAATGGAGATACGCGACGATCGCGCGGTGCCAGATCCGTCGGCCTCGCAGCGAGTCCACGTTCGAGCGCGCCGCGTAGGAGATGTTCTTGGCGACGGTCGCCGCAACGCCGACGGCGCCGGACACGAGGAGCAACGAGGCTGCCCAGAGATGGTCGCCGGTCGAGAGGACGGCGGCCCCGCCCAGCACCAGCGCCAGCGAGATCATCTGCCACTTGACCGAGTGCGGCAGAAAGGCGAACGGATGGACGTCGGTGCGATACACCGATGGAAACGCCGCCGTACCCCAGGTGCCGGCATTGACGCGTTCGCCCCAGAGCGATCGCACGAACGGCAGCGGACTGTAGATCCGACCGTGCCAGAGCATCCGGCCGTCGAGGAACTTCTCCGGATGGTGCGCCATCAGCCAGCGTTCACCTTCGCCGTAACCGACCTGCTGCTTCCAGTAGGAGTTCACTGACGATCGATGGTGATGCCACACCAGCGCAGCGGACGCGAAGCCAATCTTCCATCCGCGCCCCTGCAGACGCCAGCAGACATCCACGTCGTCGCCCGCCCGCAGGTAGATCGGATTGAATCCGCCGATCGAGGCGAGCGCGTCGCGCCGGAACGCCATGTTGCAGCCCGGAACGTGCTCGGCAATCCGATCGTCGAGCAGCACGTGGGTCGGTCCGCCGGGCGCCCGCGCGATGCGCTGTGCCATCGGCGGATCGTCCGGTGGCACGACGTTGGGCCCGCCCGAGCCGACCACTTCAGACGTGACGAACGGTTGTACGAGAAACTTCAGCCAGTCACGATCGGCCCGCGTGTCCGCGTCGGTGTAAGCGACGATGGCGCCGGTGGCCTCAGCCAGGCCGACGTTGCGCGCTGCGCTCAAACCGCCGTTGGGGATGTCGATGACCCGCACGCCGGAATACCGGCGGGCGATGCTGCTCGTGGCGTCCCGCGAGCCGTCGTTGACGACGATGATCTCGAAGTCGGGGTAATCCTGCCGTGCGAGCGCGATCAGGCAATCCTCGAGCGTATCGGCGGCGTTGTAGGCGCAGACGACCACCGACACCCGAGGCCAGCTGGCCCGCTGTTCGCGCGGGAACGGCGCATTGTTGAAGGTCGTCGCCACCGCCGCCGCTGCGGGCTTCGGTCGGCGTGCGGCGTCAACCAGACCGAACGCCCAGTCTTCGACCGGGTGGCCGCCTCGCCACCACTCGTCAGTCCACGAGAACGCGATCGCGCCAGCTGCGCCCTCTTCGAACGCGGCGCGCAGGTGCATCGCGGTGATCTCGGCCTGACCGGTCAGCCCCTCTCGGATGCTGTCGGCTCCCGCCTCGGCGAGAACCAGCGGCTTGTGGCCGGCGATGTGCTGCAACCGCGCAAGATACGCGCGCAGCTCCGCCTCTCGGTGCAGGTACACGTTGAAGGCGCAGACGTCGAGAAAGGAGAGATCGAGGAACTCGGTGGGCGGAAAGTTGACGTAGGTGAAGAGCGCCTCGGGCGCGGCCTGCTTCGCCCCGTCAAAGAGTCCTCTCAGGAAACGCTCCACTCTGAGCCGGCCATGCCATCGGACCACGCCGGACGGGATCTCGTTGCCAAGGGCGAACAGCGCCACGGCGGGATGACGGCCAAGCTCGCGCACGCTGGCAACGATCTCGTTCGCGATCGCCCGGCGCGTCGCACGGTCGTCGAGAAAGGCGACGTGCTGCATCCATGGCAGTCCCACCATGACCCGCAAGCCTTGCCGGGCGGCTTCGTCGAGCAGATCAGGTCGAGGTGGCGTGTAAAGCCGTACGGTATTGATGCCGAGCGAGGCCATCTGCCGGAAGTCGTCGGCGACCTGACGAGCTGCCGGGTATTGGTAGCCGTCCTTGTCGGGCGCGAACGTTCCGTAAGTAACACCCTTGAGGAGGAATCGAACGTCCCCTGCTTGAAGAAACTTGCCGTCCGTTTGAATTCGGGCAGACGTCGCCTCAGTTGGCTCCCGTTGGAGTTCGGGTGCACGCTCGATTGCCACACTCACCGGGTCTAGAACAGCCTCACCTCAGAGAAGGCAAAGACCCATTCTATAAGGATTTAGCGCCAATGGCCGTTTAGTCCCTCAAAGGATGGATCGGCCGGAGAGAAATGTGGGGTAGAGGAGGTGAGGAACCAGCTCGACCCTTGCCCGCCGGGTGTCTCCCCAGTGAGACACCCGGCCGAGCTTGATGATGTCGCGTGTCAGCGGCGCACGCGTCCCGGCCAGCAACGAGACCAGCTCGGAGATGGCGGCGCCGCTCGTGACGGCCCACATCGGGACGCGGCGGGGGCGCCGGTGTCCCCAGACAGCACAGGCGCCGTCGAGAAACTCCTGAATCGTAATCGGCTGCTCGTCGCCGACGTGGTAGATGCCGGCGACGTTGGCCTGGCGCACCGCCGCTTCCGCTGCCCGGACGAAGTCGGGGGCCGAAATGAGTTGCAGCAGCGTCGGCTCGCGCCAGACGCATAACAGCCCCAGTCGGGCGAGCCGCCTTGCCGCTTCGATCAGCAGGACGCCGCGGCCGTAGACAACGCCCAACCGGAGCACGACCGGCGTCGTGCCGCTGCCGCGCGTCCTGGTCATCAGCGCCTGCTCCTCCTGGAGGCGCGTCTGCGCATGCACCGAGATCGGGACGCAGTCCAATCGGCCGGTCGCCGGCCGGTCGACGGAAGTCGGACCTTCGACTTGTGGAAACGAGGCGAGCACCACTTTCCGCACGTTGGCGGCGAGAGCGGCGTCGAGCAGACTGGCGAACCACTGAACGTTCGTGATCGGCAGAAACCGCTCCGGCCGGGGCGCGAACAGGACGCCCGCGAAATGTACGACGACGTCGACATCGCGGACCGCAGCCGGGATCGTCTGCGGATCTCCAAGGTCTGCGCGGCATGCCTCGACGTTCGGCGATCCAGCGAGGTCTTCGGGCAGTGGCGTGCGGTGGTACATCAACCGCAGGCGAGGAACCCGGTTGACGAGATGCCGTGCGAGCATCGTCCCCATGTTGCCGGCCGCACCGGTGATGAGCACGGTTCCGGTCGTCTCTGACACTCTGTCTACGGAAGGGCCGTCCAATCGAGCTTTCCTGTGTACAACGCCATGCCGACCACCGCATCGACGCCGTGGCGCCCGAGCTCCTCGATTTCTTCCAGGGTCGTGATGCCGCCCGCCGCCGTGACGCGGCGGCTGGTCGATCGACGGACCTCGAGGATCGCGTCGATGTTCGTACCGCCCATCAGTCCTTCCGCGTCGACGTGTGTGTAGAGAAACTCGGCGCAGTACGGCGCCAGCGCCCTGACTGCATCGACGGCGGTGATCGGCAGCGCGGTCTTCCAGCCATTGACGACGACCTTGCCGCCGCGGCTGTCGACGGCGGCAATGACCTGATCCACGCCGACCGCCGCGGCCAGCTCGCTCGCAAAGCTGGTGTTCGCCTGGCCGCCTTTGAAGAAAGCAGACCCCGCGATGATCTGCTTCGCCCCGGCCGACAGGATGTCGCGCGCCCGTTCGACGGTCCGTACGCCGCCACCGACCCGGCAGGACAGGCTCGAGGCGATCTGGCGGACGATCGCCAGGTTGTCGCCGACGTTCATGGCCGCGTCGAGATCGATGACCTGCACTTTCGGGAATCGCTCGAACCGCTTGACCCAGCGGAACACATCGTCGTCGCGGATGGCGAGCCGCTCGCCCTGAATGAGCTGCACGACGGCGCCATTCTGGAGATCGATCGAGGGGATCAGCATGGGAACCCGTGGATCGTCGAGTGGCGACTGTTTCGAGCGTTCATGTTGCGGTCGTCCGCACCGGGATGCCGTGGTGCTGCAGGTGCTCTTTCAGCGCGCGCACGCTCGTTTCGGCGTAGTGAAAGATCGACGCCGCCAGGGCAGCATCGGCGCATCCGTCCGTGAAGACCTCCACGAAGTCGTCGAGTCGACCGGCGCCGCCGGACGCAATCACCGGAATCGAGACGGCCTGCGAGACGGCGGCGGTCATTTCGCAGTCGAAGCCGGCCTTGGTGCCGTCCCGATCGATGGAGGTCAGCAGGATCTCGCCGGCGCCGTAGGCCTCGGCCTGCTGCGCCCATTCGACGGCGTCCCGGTTCGCCGCCGATTGACCGCTTCTCGCGTACACCGAATAGCGGTCGCCGTCGCGCTTGGCGTCGATCGCGACGACCACCGCCTGGCTGCCGTAGCGGCTCGCCAAGGTGGTGATCAGCTGCGGATTCGCCAACGCGGCCGTGTTGAGGCTGACCTTGTCGGCGCCCGCATCGACTGCGGCCGCCGCATCGTCTTCGGTGCGGATGCCGCCGCCCACCGCGAGTGGAATGAACAGCTCCCGCGCAACGGCTCGAATCGTCTCGGCCATCGCCCGGCGCCGCTCGATCGTGGCCGTGACATCCAGGATCACCAGTTCGTCGATCCCTTCCCGGTTATAGCGTCGCGCCAGCTCCGCCGGGTTCCCGGCGCTGCGGAGCCCCTCGAAGTTGATGCCCTTGACGACCTGACCGTCCCGGACGTCGAGGCAGGCGATGATGCGTTTGGACAGCACAGATCCGTCTCTCGTCAGATCAGATTGCGCTGGTGACGAAGTTTCGGAGAATCTGCAAGCCGACCTCTCCCGACTTCTCCGGATGAAACTGGACGCCGGCGATGTGACCGCGCTGGACGATCGCCGCGAATGGCTCGCCGTGCGTGGTGGCCGCCACCGTGTCGCCCGTCACCGGCGCCACATAGCTGTGTGTGAAGTAGACCTGCGATCGATCCGGGACGGCTTCGGCAATCGCATCGTCACGGCGGCATTCCAGAACGTTCCAGCCGACATGCGGAATCTTCAAGCGCTCGATTCCCTTCGCTGCTGACGGTCGTAGACGATAGCAGCGGCCGCCCAGGACGCCGAGCCCGTCACAGTCGTGGCGCCTCCTCGCTTCCTTCGTAGAGCCACTGCATGCCGAGGCAGATGCCGAGCAGGGGCCGCCCCTGCTCGATCCGGGCGAGGATCCCCGCGGTCCAGCCGCGATCGATGGCCCGAGTGGCGCCGAAATGGCCGACGCCGGGGACGACGATCCCCTGAGCGCGCGTGAGATCGGCCGGCGCTTCCGGCACGAAGACCTCGGCACCGACCGCGGTGAGCGCCTTCTTGACCGATGTCAGGTTGCCGGCTCGATAGTCGATCAACGCGATTGGGATTGGCGTCACAGCAGACCCTTGGTCGACGGCAGCATCCGCGCCAGCCGCCGATCCTTCGCGCACGCCACGCGAAGGGCCCGCGCGAACGCCTTGAAAATCGCCTCGACCTTGTGATGGCTCGAACGTCCGTAGATCACTTTGACGTGAACGTTGGCACGGGCGCCCGACGCGAATCCCTCGAAGAAGTCGTGGACGAGCTCGGTCTGGAGATCGCCGACCCGGCGAGCGGCACCCTTCAGATCGACGACGGTGTGCGGGCGGCCGCTCAGGTCGATGGCCGCCACGGCCAGCGTCTCGTCCATCGGCATGACGAAATAGCCGGCTCGGTTGATGCCGCGCTTGCCGCCGACCGCCTTGAGCACCGCCTCGCCGAGGGCGATGCCGAGGTCTTCGACGGTGTGATGCTGGTCGACGTCCAGATCGCCCCTGGCTTTGATCCGCAGGTCGAAGCCGCCATGGCGCGCGAACAGCTCGAGCATGTGATCCAGGAAACGAATCCCGGTATCGACCTCGTATCGGCCCCTTCCTTCCAGCGCGATTGACAGCAGGATGTTCGTCTCCGTGGTCCGCCGATTCACTACCGCACGCCGCATAGCACCTCTTCCAGGACGGCAAGGCCCCGTCGTGTGTGATCGACGACTCCGGTCGTGATCCGGATGCAGCCGGCACAGCCCGGCTCGCTGGAACGATCCCGGAGGTAGATTCCCCGCGCGGCCGCGTCCGAGACCACGCGCGACGCCTGTTCGCCGACGCGGACCAGGACGAAATTGGCGTCGCTCTTCCAGTACTGCAGACCGAGTCGATCGCACGCTGTATAGAGCAGCGCCTTCGATTCCTGCACCTGCCGGAGGTAATCGTCGATGAACGGCCGGTCCTCGAGCGCTGCCTGCAGCGCAATGACCGCCGCGACGTTCACGCTGTAAACGCCGATCGCCTTTCTGATCGGCTCGAGCGTCTCGGGTGTGCCGAGCAGCGCTCCCAGGCGGAGGCCGGCCAGACCGTAGGCTTTCGCGAATGTCCGGCCGACGATCACGTTGGGATGCGCTGCCAGATGCGGAATGAACGTCCGCCCGTTGGCGAAGTCGGCGTAGGCCTCGTCGACGAACACCAGGGCGCCTGGCGGGACCTGACGCGCGATGTTCTTGATGTCGTCCAGGGTTGCGGAGGTTCCGGTGGGATTGTTCGGGTTGGTCAGGAAGATCAGGCGCGTGCGAGGCGTGATCGCCGTCAAAACCTCGGTTGAGCGGAAAGCTGAAGTCCGCGCGCGGCGGTACCTTCACCGTCTGCCCGCCGGCGACCGACGTGTTGAGCTCGAAGATCTCGAACGCCGGCTGCGGTACGATCGTTTCGGGAACGACGCCTGAGGGCGACGTCCTGAGACAGGCAATGGCCGTCGCCAGAATCCCTTCGTCGAGACCGTTGGTGAGGGCAATCGAAGCCGCAGCGACGCCGAAGTGCCGGGCGCAGGCGTTCACGACATTCGAGTAGGGCGGATACACGCTGATCTGATCGGGGCGCAGCGCCGCCAGGGCGGCCGTCACCCGCGGCGAGCACCCGCCGGTGTTCTCGTTCTGGTGGAGCCTCAGCCCGTCGTAGAGCTCCGGCGGTTTGTCGTAGTCGGCCATGACGTCAGTTCCTTCGCGCTAGCCGGACTTCGATTGATTCCGCGTGCCCGCGCAGGCCTTCTGCCGAGGCGAGGTCCACAATCGCGGGTGCGAGGGCTGCCAGCCCCGCGCGGGTCAGCCGCTGGACCGCCATGACGCGGACGAAGTCGGCGGCGGACAAGCCGCCACGAAACCGCGCCGCTCCGGCGGTGGGCAACACGTGATTCGAGCCGGTCGCGTAATCGCCGGCCGCCTGTGCGCTGAAGGGACCGACGAAGACGGCGCCCGCCGTGATCGGCCGGCGCACGAGCGCCTCCGAGTCCACGACGAGATGTTCGGGCGCAATCTCGTTGGCCAGGGCGATCGATTCGTCCGGGCTGTTCGCGACGACGATCGCGCCGTGCGCCGCCAGTGATTGCTTGACGATGGCACGCCCCGCTGCCCGCTTCGTCACCAGCCTGGCGACTCGTGTGGCGAACGGCACACTCCACGTGATCAGAATCGAACGCGCGTCCGGATCGTGCTCGGCCTGGGCGACCAGATCGGCCGCGATCCATTCGGCCGGGAACGACCGGGCGCCTCGATTCGGGCCAGCGACGATGACGATTTCTGTCGGCCCGGCGTAGAAGTCGATGGCGCAATCAGAAGAGACGCGCGCCTTCGCGGCCGCGACGTAGCGGTTGCCCGGGCCGACGATTTTGTCGACCCGCGGGACGGTCTGCGTGCCGTAGGCCATCGCCGCGATGCCATGCGCCCCCCCGACTCGAAACAGCCGGCTGACGCCCGCTTCGAGGGCCGCCGCCATGACCACCGGATCCGGACGAGGGCACATGGCGATGACGTCGGCGACGCCGGCCACGCGGGCGGGAATCGCCGTCATCAGCAGGGAAGAGGGCAACGGAAATCGTCCGCCCGGCACGTAGCAGCCCACCGTGCCGAGCGGCTCGACCCGCTGCTCGACGACCACGCCGGGCAGCACCTGGACGTCCCAATGCTTGGGAACCTGGCGGAACGCGACCCGCGCGATGTTCCGGGCGGCGCGTTCGATGGCCCGCCGAACCTCGATGGGCACGAGCGCGGCCGCTGTCCTCATTTCGGCCGGTGACACTTCGAGCGGTGGGGTCGCTCCGTCGAATCGTCGAGCGAACCCGAGCAGGGCCGTGTCGCCGAAGCGGCGAACGCGTTCGACGATCGCCGCAACCCTGCGGTCGAACGCCCGATCCGCCGTGCCGCCGCGCGCCAACACGCGGCTCAGCGCTTTCCGGTTCCCGCTGTCGATGATTCTCAAGATCCCCACCCGTGCTACAAGACGATCTTATTGAGCGGATACTCGACGATGCCCTGAGCGCGCGCCAGCTTCAACCGCGGGATCAGGTCGCGCACGGTCCGTTCCTCGATGATCGTGTTCACCGCGACCCAGTCGTCGTCGCTCAACGCCGAGATGGTCGGCCGTTGGAGAGCGGGCAGCAGCGCCAGCACGCTGCCGAGGTCGACCCGGCGCACGTTCAACATCAGGCCGACCCGACCGTGCGCCTCGATGGCCGCCTTCAGCAGCAGGGCGATGTTTTCCAGCTTGTTGCGCTTCCAGCCGTCAGCGAGCGCCGTCTGGTTGGCGATCAGCTGCGTGTTCGACTCCATCACCGTATCGACAATCCGCAGCCGATTGGCGCGCAGCGACGAACCAGTCTCCGTGACTTCGACGATCGCGTCGGCGAGCATGGGCGGCTTGACCTCGGTCGCCCCCCATGAGAACTCGACGTTCACCTTGACGCCCTGCCGATCGAAGTAGGCGCGCGTCGCGCGAACCAGCTCGGTCGCGACGGTCTTGCCTTCCAGATCGCGGGCCGAGCGGATGGACGATTCTTCGGGCGCCGCCAGCACCCAGCGCACTTTGCCGAAGCTCTGCTTCGCGTAGATCAGATCGGCCAGCGCCTCGAGCACCCCGGTGCGGCCGTCGCCGGCCTCGTGTTCGGCGATCCAGTCCTGCCCGGTCAGCCCGGCGTCCAGCACGCCATCCGAGACGTACCGCGCCATTTCCTGAGCGCGGATCAGCATGCATTCGATGTCCGGATCGTCGATCGCCGGAAAGTACGACCGCGAGCTCACGTAGATATTGAACCCCGCGCGCGCGAACAGCTGAATCGTCGCGTCCTGGAGTGAACCTTTCGGAATGCCGAGCTTGAGCTTCATTGATGCGACGCCTTTTGTTCCTTTGTGTCCTTAGTGTCCTTGGTGTTGTCGACCACGGATCGGAAGAAACAACTTCGTTCCCCCGTGTGACAGACATTCCCGTCCCCGAGCCGTTTCACCTTCACCAGTACCGTGTCATCGTCGCAGTCGGTCAGCATCTGGACCACCTGCAGCCGGTTGCCGGAGGTTTCCCCCTTCATCCACAGCTGGTTGCGCGTACGGCTGAAGAACGTGGCGAA
This sequence comes from uncultured Acidobacteriota bacterium, assembly GCA_963728825.1. Lineage (GTDB taxonomy): Bacteria > Acidobacteriota > Vicinamibacteria > Vicinamibacterales > CAVVIG01 > CAVREM01. The sequence goes on along the minus strand of CAVSLA010000001.1, from coordinate 391,844 downwards.
GCCGCTCTCGGTCGTGAGCCGAAGCGCTTCCTCGTTCATGAAGCCGACCATCAGCACCTCGGCGCTGTCGACGTCCTGAATCACCGCCGGAATCAACCCGTCCAGTTTCGAGAAATCCATGCGTTCATCCGCCTGACACAAAAAAACCCCGCTCGCTGTTCACGGGCGGGGTTGCGTGGGAGCTGATTGTCGTTCGGCTTCGACTAGATCACGCGCAACTCCGCCGGAAGCGGCTGGAATGATGGTGCACGTGATGATGGCCGACGGCGAACATGTCGGGTGAGACTACCTCCTGCGGTCGACCGGTGTCAACGTGCCGACGAGGCGAGCTCCGTGCGACGGCGCCCGGATTGCACCTGCTCAGCGTCCTGCGATCAGCGTCGCTTGCGTCCGACGACGTCCAGCACGGCGGGGGAGATCAGCAGGGACGTCGTCTGTCGTGCTGCGGCCAGCCATTGACGTCGCAGACGTGTCGCCCGGTCCCGGGAAAGAGGCGGAAAGACCGCCATCCGGTCCATCACCCCCATGAAGTAGGTGGTCAGCCAGGTCCAGACGGGTGTGCCTGGCCGTCCAGTCTTGATCGTGACGTGCGTGTCGATGACCTGCAGTCCAGCCTGGCGGTACAGAGTCGGCAATCGGCCGCCGACGCTGACATCGCCGCCCTGCGACGCGAAAAATGCCCGGTCGGCGGCCAGAAAGTCGTACCACTCGGGAGGTCGCGGCACGAGCGCGAGCGTTTCCCGGTGGTAGTCCTGCAGGGCGAGCAGCCCGCCGGGTTTGAGGGCGCGCGTCAGTTTGCGGATGTGCCCGAGCGGATCGGGCAGAAACAGAAACACCCACCTCGCGAAGATGAGATCGTAATGCGCGCGCGGCAGCGGCGCCGCGGCGAGGTCGGTCTGCCAGATGCGGCCAATCTCATAGCCGTCACGCGCCATCAGCTTCTCGAGCTGTGCCGCAAACGCCGGCGACCGCTCGACCGCATCGACCGCCCCGCGGACGCGGCGACGCAGCGCGACATGCAGGGACCCTTGCCCGGGCCCGATCTCGAGAACCCGCCAGCCACGCCTGACGCCGATCCGGTCGAACAGCGCGAGCGAAACCGGATCCCAGAGGCGCGCCTGCGCCCGGAGCCGCGCCGCCTCTCGAGCCGCGTCGCCAAGCAGGTAGCGGTAGGCCACTGACATCGCAAATTGCAAATGGCAAATTGCAGATTGTCAGTTCAGCTCATCAATCTGCAATCTGCCATCTGCAATTTGCCATGAACTCAGTACCGGTAATGCTCTGGCTTGTACGGCCCGTCCATGGGCACACCGATGTAGTCGGCCTGATCCTTCGTCAGCCGCGTCAGTTGCACGCCGAGATGATCGAGATGCAGGCGCGCCACCTGCTCGTCGAGGTGCTTGGGCAGCATGTACACCTTCTTCTGGTACTTGCCGGTGTTGGCGTGCAGCTCGAGCTGCGCGATCACCTGGTTGGTGAACGACGCTGACATCACGAAGCTCGGGTGACCGGTGGCGCAACCGAGATTCAGCAGACGGCCTTCGGCCAATACCAGGACGCTATGGCCATCCGGGAACCGCCACTCGTCGTATTGCGGCTTGATGTTGATCCGCTCGATGCCCGGATACTTCTTCAGCCCGGCCATGTCGATTTCGTTGTCGAAGTGGCCGATATTGCCGACGATCGCCTTGTCCTTCATCCGCGCCATCTGCGCGACGGTGATGATGTTGTGGTTGCCGGTCGCGGTAATGAAAAGATCCGCGCGCTCGAGGACGTTTTCGAGCGTGTTGACTTCGTAGCCTTCCATCGCCGCCTGCAGCGCGCAGATCGGATCGATCTCGGTGACGATCACACGGCAACCCTGGCCGCGCAGCGCCTGCGCACAACCCTTGCCGACCTCACCGTAGCCGCAGACCACGGCGACCTTGCCGCCGAGCATGACATCGGTGGCGCGGGCCAGACCGTCCGGCAGCGAGTGGCGGCACCCGTAGATGTTGTCGAACTTGCTCTTGGTGACGGAATCGTTCACGTTGATGGCAGGGAAGAGCAACGTTTCTGCTTCCATCATCTGATACAGCCGGTGCACGCCGGTCGTCGTCTCTTCGCTGACGCCGCGAATCGCTGCCGCAATGCGGGTCCACCGCGATCGATCCTTCGCGATCGACGTGTTGATGCAGTCGAGGATGACGCCCCATTCCTCCGGCTCGGCATCGGCGTTGAACCCCGGCACCTTGCCGGCCTTTTCGAACTCGGCGCCTTTGTGGACGACCAGCGTCGCGTCGCCGCCATCGTCGACGATGAGGGTTGGACCGGAGCCGTCAGGCCACTCGAGGGCTTCGCTCGTGCACCACCAGTACTCCTCGAGCGTCTCGCCCTTCCAGGCGAACACTGGTATCCCACGCGGCTTCTGCATCGTGCCGCCGGTCTCGGGACGCCCGACCACCACCGCGGCCGCGGCGTGATCCTGCGTCGAGAAGATGTTGCAGGACACCCAGCGAACGTCGGCGCCGAGCTCGGTGAGCGTTTCGATGAGGACCGCCGTCTGAATCGTCATGTGCAGGCTGCCCATGATCCGGGCGCCCGCCAACGGACGCTTGCCGGCGTACTGGCGGCGGAGGGCCATCAAGCCGGGCATTTCCTGTTCGGCCAGACGGATCTCTTTCCTGCCGAACTCGGCGAGCGAGAGATCCTTCACTTTGTAGGGCTCGCGGCCAGCGGTCGCGGCGGCATCGAAGGAATGCAGTTTTTCAGTGACGGTCGACATTCTTTGTCCTCTTTTTTCAATGCGCTGGGGCCCGACCCCCAGCGCGTGCTTACGATGATGCCTCGCCTCGGATAAGAGACGATTCCTCGGCTTGGCATAGCCGCAGGCGCCTGTTCAATGGCGCTGGGGCCCCTCCGCCTCCGCTCGCCGGCCCATTCGGCGAGCTACGGCGACACCTCGCCTCGCGGCACAGCAGCGGTCGCGACGAACAATCCGGGTCCTTTCGCGCGCGTGTCTGGTTGAAGAGGCGCGATCCGGATCTCCCCGAACCCGGCTTCACCCAGCAGCGCCCGCATCTGCTCTTCGGCGAACCCGAGCCACAGGTGTCCCATCTGCTGACGATACGGTTCGCGATCGTGCGGCAGCATGTCGACGATCACCGCGCGTCCACCCGGCTTGAGCACGCGCGCGACCTCGGCGAGCGCCCGCGCTGGCTCCGGCACGTGATGCAGCACGAGCATGACGGTGGCGGCGTCGAGACGGTCGTCGTCAATCGGCAGCGCTTCGAGCTCGCCTCGCCGGAAGTCGATGTTGTCGGCGGACGCCAACCGCTTTCGCGCCGCCTGCAGCATGGCCGCCGAGGCGTCCACAGCGACGACGCGGGCCACGAACGGCGCGAGGGCTGCGGCGACCGCTCCGGTTCCACAACCCAAATCGCCGACTACCCAGGCCGGCTCGACAAAGGCCGCCAGCGCGGCGAGGTGAAAGCGATCCCCGAACAGCTCGTCGCGCATGCGGTCCCATTGGCCGGCGGACGAAGAGAAGAACTCCTGTGACTTGCTGCGGCGCTCCGTGAGCGCCGCGAGGAGGCGGCGCTGATCCTCGGACGCGGCGCTGGTGCCGCCGATCTGCTCACGGACGATCACCCACAGCCGTTTTGCCGAGGCATCGAGCTCGCGCGTCATCGTATAGACGTTGCTCGTCCCTTCGGCTCTGGCCGCCACCCACCCGGTATCCGCGAGCGCTTTGAGATGGCGGCTGACCGTCGACTGCGGCAGCTGCATGATGCCGCACAGCTGCGACACGGTGAGCTCGCGGCGGTCGAGCAACAGCAGCAGCCGGCTGCGGGTAGTATCGGCCAGGGAGGCCAGATGGTCGAGGATGGCGGGGGCGCGTCCATTCATCCGTATAGCCGGATGAAAGGATACCACAACGCCACCAAAAACAGGAACTTGGGTGAACTGGTGAATTCGGGAATTGGCGATTGACCGCAATCACCACCCCATTAATTCACCAACTCACCACTCACCAACTCACCAATTCACCAACTCACCAATTCACCAACTACGTGTGTGGTCGTCCTTAGAACCCCGGCGAGAAGTGGAACTGGAACACCCAGTCCCGCTCGCGGTTCAGCGGACGCGAGAAGTCGAATTCGCCGACCGCGAATCCGAGGAAATTGACACGGAAGGCGACGCCCACGCTCGACACCATCTCGGCGTCCCCGCCGAAGACTTCGGGCCGGAAGCCGCGGCTCCACGCCACGCCGGAATCGGCAAAAAACGCCACTTCGACCGGCAGCGGTCCGTACATTCCCTGCGACGCTCCGAACGGGCGGAGCAGCGGGAACCGGAACTCCAGGTTTGCGACGAGCAGACGGCTGCCGAGGAGCCGATCGAAGGCCGGGCAGCCGCTGAGGATGGTGGTCGGGCATTCACTGGCGTCGAGCGTGTTGACGTCATAGCCGCGAACCAGTGACGGGTAGCCGAGATAGAGCGGGTAGAGCCGCTCGTCCTCGCCTTCGGTGCCGTACCGGCCATAGTGAAGAATGCGACCGGCAAGAGTGTAGAACGGCGCCGGCATGAAGTAGCGCCGGTAGTCGGCGAGGACGCTGGCGAAATTCAGCGTGCCGAAGGTCGGTGCCACCTCGAGACGGTAGCGCTGGCCGCCGACCGGGCTGGTGGCGCCGAAGATCGACGTGTCGTAGACCAGCGCCGCGGAGGAGGTTCCGAGCGACAACGTGTCGGCGACCGCTTGCTCCTGGCTGTCACGGAGGATCAAGTTGCCGCGACCTGAGATCGTACGCTTCGATTTGGATGATCTGGTCGAACGAGATCTGACTGACGCCGCCCTGGAATTCGAGCCGCTGGGCGCGGTTGAAAGGATACGCGACCACGCCGGCGGCGCTGCGATCGGTCTGCCGGAAGAGAATCGTCTCCTCGATGTACGACGGGATGCCGTCGATGAAGCCAGTCCGCGCTCGAACCCCTCCGCTCAAATACGGCACCTGCCCACCGACCAGCCCCCAGTTCCAGCGGTTCGTCTTGTTCATGTAGGCGACCTGGGCGGCGGTGTTCTTGAAGCTGTAATTCCCGCCGATCGTGCTCAGCTGCACCGTCGTGGCCAGGTTCTGATTCCCGAGCACGTCGCTGAAGAAGAAGCCGATGCCGCCGCCAATCGCCGCGCCGAAGCGATCGGCGCCGACGGCGATGGTTGGCTGACCGACCGCCTCGAGCGAGAGGCGCGACGAGTAGTCGGCCACTTCGTAGTCCTGCACCGGCGGCAGGCCGAAGCTGGCGTCGCTGAGAATGGTGATGACCTCGCTCTCGCGTCGATCGAGCGGCGGCAGCGTCGCGCCGACCGGGACGTCGCCGGCGCCGATCTCGCGCAGGGGGATGGGCTCGAGCGCCGTCGCCTCGAGCACATTGACGTGATACTTGCCGTCGTCGTACACGCTGAACGCCACGGTGCCGGCCCGTGAAGCGACCGACAACGCCGGGCTCGAGGCGGCGATGCCGCTGATGCCGGTGGCGATCTCGGTCAGCTGCGTCACGTTGCCGTCGAGCGTCACGCGATACAGATTCGAGACACCGTCGCGGTCCGAGATGAAGACCAGCGACCGGCCGTCGGGAGCCCACTGCGGGTTGATGTTCTTGCCCCGGGTGAACGCGCCGATCGCCTCGGGACGTCCACCGGCCGGGTCGATGAGCGCCAGACGATACGCGCCGATGTCGAGCGTTTCGAGCCGCGACGAGAAGCGGTCGGTCGCGAACGCGATGCGGCGGCCGTCGGGCGACCAGGCCGGCTGCAGATCGGCGAACGGGTCGTTGGTGAGCTGCCGCACCTGACCCGTCGAGAGATCGAGGACCCAGAGGTCCGACAGCCCGCGGCTCATGCCGGAAAATGCCACCGCACTCCCATCAGGCGCCCAGGTCGGGTTGAAGATCTCGTCGACCTGGCTGATCGGGAACTCCTGTTCCTTGTCGCCGGTGTGCGCGTCGAAGATGGCCACCGCCGCGCGGCCGTCGGCCACCGTCGCAATCGCAATCCGCCGGCTGGCCGAGTCCCAGGCGCCGGCGGAGTAAATGAACTGCAGGCTCGAGAAGTGCGGATCGGTTGCGGTGCTGGTCAGCTTCCGCAGCACGCGCCCGGTCTCGGCCTCCGCGACGAACAGGTCGATCGAGAATCCGGTCCGTTCCGACAGGAAGGCGATCAGCTTGCCGTCGGGACTGATCGCGGGTCCGACGTTGAGATCGCCGCCGAGCCCGCTGCCCCCCTTCAGCACGCCGCGCCCGACTTCGGCTGGCGGGCGCGCCACGTTCAGGATCGGCCGGTAGGTATCGCCGAATCGCGGCGTGCCACTGCTCGGAGAGGTCCTTCGAGGTGACGCCGAGAATGCGTTGGATGGCTACTTCGAAATCGCCGGCGTTTCCCGCCGTCGACAGCATGACGCCGACCACCTCGTCGCCCCAGCGGCCGGCGACGTACGACCAGAACGCCTGACCCCACCGGTACGGGAAGTATTTCGGGTTGTCGAGATCCTCGATCACCGGCAGCGTTTCCTGACGCGCGGCATCGCGCATCCACATCGCGGTGTGCGCGTCGATTGGCCCGATCGACAGATATTCGGCCATCCCCTCGATGAACCACAGCGGCAGGCGATGCGCGCCGGTCTCACCGGCGCGCGCTGTCGGGACGCGTCGTGATGTCGAACTGAAACGCGTGGACCAGCTCGTGACCGATCACGTGATCGGTGTCGGCCAGCGGTCCGCCGAGCGGCAGCACGATGCGCCGACGCAACGACTCGGTGACGCCGCCGGTGCTCTCGCCGATATCACCCTGGATGACGTTGGTCTGCTCGAAGTCGGGATGCGACCCGTACAGCACGAGCGGCTGGCGGCCGCGCAGCTCGTGGCCGAGCACTTTCTGCAGGCGGGCGTGCCAGCGCTCGGCCATGCGCGCTGCGATGTCGACCCCTTCGCGCGCGCTCGGATAGAAGTAGATGTCGAAGTGTTCGGTCTTGAGGACCTGGAAGTCGAGGTCCTTGTACTGAACCTTGTTGCGGCCGAAATATTGCGCCGACGCCTCCGGCGCGAGTGAGCAGACCAGAATCGCGGCCGCTGCCAGCAGCCGGAACCCAGCGTTGGTCGAGACGTTCACAGCTTCACCTCGTGCAGATGGACAGGCGCGTGGCTCGTTCGGGGTTGGCCGCACAATAGGTCGCAATCGCGTCGGTCACCTCACGGCGGGCGGCCGCCTCGGCGCGGGCCCGCTCGGCGCTCGTCACGGCGTCGACCAGCTTGCCGCCGAGATATTTGAACATGAGGTTCTGAATCGCGATGGTGATCGCTTCTGCGGGGCTGAACGCGGCATAAGGCTGCGCCAGCGGACGGTCGACCGGGTTGAACAGCATTCTCTGTTGCTCGTACCCGTAGAGGCCGCCGGCAGGCGCTGGACCGGTCTTGAAGTCCAGCGTCGACAGGATGTCTTGGATCGTGTGCTCTTCCTGAATCTCGACTTTGAAATCGGGCGGCCGTTCCAGCGAGCTGAGGAGAGATTTGGGCGGCGTGGACGCCAGTCCTTCGCGGATGCGGTCGAGCGAAACCGGTAGCGTCGTCCGCCGAGCGTCCTCTGTCGAGGATGACGGCTGTTCAGGTGAGGACGGTTGCCCGCCCTCCGCATAGGCGGGGGCGGTGAGCAGCGTAGCCGCAAACATCAGGAAAAACAGTCGCATAACGTCGAATGTCCGCCAGGCCCCGATCAGCTGCTGGATCCTTAGCCTATCCGGAGTGCATGACGTACGCCACTCAGGGACGATGGGGTGGGAAAGGGATCGGGTGAGCAGGTCCGGGGGGCGGCTTACCTGCCCTTGCAGCCCGCAACCCCGTCTCCCCCGTTTGGTTGAGCTGCGCAGAACACCGCCATCGCACGTTCGACCTCTTCGCGCGCGGCGGCCGCCGAGCGGGCGCGCCGCGCAGTCGCCGATTGCGCCGATCAGCTGGCGGATACCAGGCAGCGCGTCGATCGAAAACAGCGCCGGGGTGGAATTGGGGAAGAGCATCCGCTGCTGCTCGTAGGCATACAGCCCCCCGGGAGGCACAGGCCCTGCGTCGAAGGCCCCAGGGCTGAACATGTCGGCGAACGAGGGACGTTTTTCTTCGATCTCGATGCGGAAATTCGGTTGCTTGTCGAGCGCTCCGAGCAGCGACGGTTTGTCGGGATTCGCCAGCGCCTCACGGATGCGTTCGAGCGAGACCGGCAGATCGAGCGAGGGTGTCTCGTCCTGGGCTCCCGCGAGCCCAGCCGTCATGAGGATCGCCAGTGCGATGACGAGGCAACGCATGGACTTTTAGACGCCGTGGGTCAACCGCTGGACGCACCGGGCACGAGCACCAGGCACTCGGCACTAGCACCCGGCACCGCGGCCCCCGGCACTTCGGCACCCGAGCTTTGCTAGTCTGAAACCAGTGCCCGAACTGCCTGACGTCACAGTGTACATAGAAGCGCTCGAGACGCACGTCGTCGGACGACGGCTCGAGCGGGCCCGGCTGCTGAGCCCGTTCGTGCTCCGCACGGTGGACCCGCCCATCGAGTTGCTGTCGGGTTGCACTGTCCAGGGAGTGACGCGGGTCGGCAAGCGGATCGCGCTGATCTTTGGCCCGCTCGCCGATGACCGCACGGTGATCCTCGTCATCCATCTGATGATCGCGGGACGCCTGCGGTGGCGCGCGCCCGGGCAGAAGATCGGCCTGGGGACCAAGATCATCCTCGCGGCATTCGAGTTCGAGCACGGCACGTTGTTCTTCACCGAAGCGGGATCGAAGAAGCGGGCCTCGCTCCAGGTCGTCCGAGGGCATGCGGCGCTCCGCGCGCTCGACCCCGGGGGGATCGAACCGCTCGAGGCTGCGGTCGACGAGTTTCGGGCGGCGTTGACGCGCGAGAACCACACCATCAAACGCGCGCTCACCGATCCTCACCTGGTCAGCGGCATCGGCAATGCCTATTCCGACGAGATCCTGCACGCGGCGCGCCTGTCGCCGTTGAAGCTGACGCGTTCGCTCTCCGACGAAGAGCTCGAGCGGTTGCACGGCGCGACCCGCGCGACGTTGACGACGTGGATCGAGCGGCTGCGAGCGGCGGCGCACGGCGGTTTCCCCGAGAAGGTCACCGCCTTTCACGACGCAGATGGCGGTGCACGGCCGTTTCAAGCTGCCCTGTCCGGTGTGCGGGTCGCCGGTGCAGCGGATCGTCTATGCGGACAACGAGTGCAATTACTGCGCGGTCTGCCAGACCGGCGGGCGGTTGCTGGCGGACCGCTCGTTGTCGCGCCTGCTCAAGGAGGACTGGCCGCGCCGCCTCGAATGACCCTTGCCAATGCCTCATCAACAAATGTAGATTTAGTGATGTGAAGGACGCCGTCGGCGCTCTACCGGCTGCTCGGCGACGAGGCCCGGCTCAGGCTGCTGCGGGTGCTGGCGCGCGAGCGGCTGAACGTCACGGAGCTGACCGGCATCCTCGGCCTCGCGCAGTCCGGCGTGTCGCGCCATCTCGGCCTGCTGAAAGATGCCGGCCTGATTGTCGAGGAGAAGGACGCCGGCTTCACCTACTACACCCTTTCGCCCGCCCTGCGCGCCGATGGCCACCACGCGCTGTGGACGATGCTCGAGGGACAGTTCGAGGACGCGTCGACCGATCCGATCGTCCGCGCGGACGAGGCGCGGCTGCAGGAAGTGCTGCGGCTGCGCAAGGAGAACTTCGACACCCACGGCGGCGCCGATACGCGCGACGCCCGTCAGCTCGTGCCCGGCCGGAGCTGGGCGGCGTGGTCGCGCGCGCTCGGTCTGCTGCTGCCGCCGCTCCAGGTCGCCGACCTCGGGTGCGGTGAAGGCTATCTGACGATCGAAGCGTCGCGCTGGGCATCGCGGGTGATTGCCGTCGATCGATCGGCGGTCGTGCTCGACCGCGCCAGAGGGCTTGCCCGCCGGCGCCGCGTCTCGAACGTCGTCTGGAAACGCGGCGAGCTCGACAAGCTGCCGATCAAGGACGAGGCGGTCGACGTCGCCCTGCTGTCGCAGGCGCTGCATCACGCGCACGATCCGGGACGCGCGGTGGCCGAAGCCGCGCGCATCACGAAGGCCGGCGGCCGCGTGCTCGTGCTCGATCTCCGCTCGCACGGCGAAGAGTGGGTGCGCGCCAAGCTCGGCGATCGCCGCCTCGGCTTCCGCGACGACGAGCTGGCGCGGCTGCTGACGGACGCCGGGCTGCGCGACGTCAAGGTCGGCGTCGGCGCACGCAAGGCCGGCGATCCGTTCACGGTGTTGATTGCATCGGGACCGAAACCACATGCCTCCAAGACACGAAGAGTCGACGAAAAATACGTAGCGGCGTGCTCGACGGCGCTGCTGGCCCGGCGGATTCTCGTGCTCGACGGCGCGATGGGCACGATGATTCAGCGCCACAAGCTGACCGAGGCCGACTTCCGCGGCGAACGCTTCAAGGCGCACCCGCGCGACCTGCGCGGCGACAACGACCTGCTGGTGCTGGTGCGCCCCGACGTGATCGCGGGCATTCACCACGCCTATCTCGCAGGCCGGCAGCGACATCATCGAGACCAACACCTTCAACAGCAACCGGATCGCGCAGGCCGACTACGGGCTCGAGTCGAGCTGGTCTACGAGCTGAACGTCGAGGGCGCCAGGCTGGCGCAAGACGGCCGCGACCGAGTGGACCGCGCGCACGCCCGATCGGCCGCGGTTCGTCGCCGGCTCGATGGGGCCGACCAACCGGATCCTGTCGATCTCGCCCGACGTCAACAACCCGGCGTTCCGCAACATGACCTTCGACGAGCTGCGCGAGGCCTACAAAGAGCAGGTGCGCGGGCTGATCGACGGCGGCTGCGATCTGCTGCTGCTCGAGACGATCGTCGACACGCTGAACGCCAAGGCCGGCATCGTCGCGATCGAGGAGGTGTTCGAGGAGCGTGGCGTCCGGCTGCCGCTGATGATCTCGGTGACGATCACCGATCGCAGCGGCCGGACGCTGTCGGGGCAGACGATCGACGCGTTCTACGTGTCGGTCGCGCACGCCAGGCCGTTCAGCGTCGGCATCAACTGCGCGCTCGGCGCCCGCGACATGCGGCCGTACGTCGCGGAGCTGGCGCGGATCGCCGAGTGCTACGTCACCTGCTATCCGAATGCCGGCCTGCCCGAACGCGTTCGGCGAGTACGACGAGCAGCCGGCCGACACCGGCGGCTACCTGGAGGAGTTCGCGCGCAGCGGCTTCGTGAACATCGTCGGCGGCTGCTGCGGCACGACGCCCGATCACATCGCCGCCATCGCCCGCGGCGGTGGAGGGCCTGCCGCCCCGCGGCCGCCGCCATCGCACAGACACCCGATTCACCCAGTTCTCAGGTCTCGAGACGCTGACCATCCGCCCCGACGCGAACTTCCAGATGATCGGCGAGCGGACCAACGTCACCGGGTCGGCGCGCTTCGCGCGGCTGATCCGCGCGGCCGACTACGCCGCGGCCGCCCAGGTGGCGCTCGACCAGGTGCGCGGCGGCGCCAACCTGATCGACGTGAACATGGACGAGGGCATGCTCGATTCCGAGCAGGCGATGACCGACTTCCTGAACTACATCGCGACCGAGCCGGAAATCGCCCGCGTGCCGATCGTGGTCGACAGCTCGAAGTGGTCGGTGATCCTCGCCGGGCTGAAGTGCGTGCAGGGCAAGCCGGTCGTCAACTCGATCAGCCTGAAGGAAGGCGAGGCCGACTTCCTGCAGAAGGCGGCGCTCGTCCGGCGCTTCGGCGCCGGCGTGGTCGTGATGGCGTTCGACGAGCAGGGCCAGGCCGACACCATCGAGCGCAAGGTCTCGATCTGCCAGCGCGCCTACCGGCTGCTGGTGGAGCGTGCCGGGTTCGATCCGTCGGACATCATCTTCGATCCGAACATCCTGGCGATTGCCACCGGGCTCGAAGAGCACAACGACTACGCGATCAACTTCATCGAGGCGACGCGGATCATCAAGGCGACCTGCCCGGGCGTGAAGGTCAGCGGCGGCGTCAGCAACCTGTCGTTCTCGTTCCGCGGCAACGACATCGTCCGCGAGGCGATCCACTCCGCCTTCCTCTATCACGCCATCAAGGCCGGCATGGACATGGGCATCGTCAATGCCGGGCAGCTGGCCGTCTACGAGGACATCGCGCCGGATCTCCTCGAGCGGGTCGAGGACATCATCTTCAACCGCCGCCCCGACGCGACCGAGCGGCTGGTCGAGTTCGCGGCAACCGTCAAAGGCGACGGGCAGGAAACAGGAGCGCGACCTGGCCTGGCGCGGCCGCGCCGGTCGAAGCGCGCCTGTCGCACGCGCTGGTCCACGGCGTGGTCGATTTCATCGACGAGGACGTCGAGGAGGCGCGAGCGAAGTACCCGCGGCCGCTCGACATCATCGAAGGCCCGCTGATGGACGGCATGAAGGTCGTCGGCGATCTGTTCGGCGCCGGCAAGATGTTCCTGCCGCAGGTGGTGAAGAGCGCACGTGCCATGAAGAAGGCGGTCGCCTACCTCCAGCCGTTCATGGAGCGGGAGAAGCTCGAGGGGCAGACGAGGCAGGAAGGGCAGGAAGGGGAATCCGGCAGAACGGCGCGGCGCAGCGGCAAAGGGCAAGATCGTGATGGCGACCGTCAAGGGCGACGTGCACGACATCGGCAAGAACATCGTCGGCGTGGTGCTCGGCTGCAACAACTACGAGGTGGTCGATCTCGGCGTGATGGTGCCGGCCGACCGGATCCTGCAGACGGCAGTCGACCGAAGAGGCCGATCTGATCGGGCTGAGCGGGCTGATCACGCCGTCGCTCGACGAGATGGTGTTCGTGGCGCGGGAGATGGAGCGGCGCGGCTTCAAGACGCCGCTGCTGATCGGCGGCGCGACCACGAGCCGTCAGCACACGGCGGTGAAGATCGCACCGGAGTACAGCGAAGCGACCGTGCACGTGCTCGATGCCTCGCGCGTGGTCGACGTCGTCGCCAGTCTGCTCAGCAACACTGCCGAACGCGCCACGTTCGAGGAAAACAACCGGGCCCAGCAAGAGACACTCCGGCGAACAGCACAGCGCCCGTCGCGAGCGTCCGCTGCTGCTCGTACGACACGGCGGTTGCCAACCGCCTGAAAATCGACTGGCGCGGCGGAGCGGCTGCCGGTGCCGACGTCGATCGGGCGCCGCATCATCGACGACCTGCCGCTGACCGAACTGGTGCCCTACATCGATTGGACGTTCTTCTTTGCCGCCTGGGAGCTGAAGGGACGGTTTCCGGCAATCCTCGACAGTCCGCAGTACGGAGCGGCGGCGCGCGAGCTGTACGACAACGCCCGCGCCCTGCTCGATCGGATCGTCGCCGAGAAGCTGCTGACCGCCCGCGCAGTCTACGGTTTCTGGCCAGCGGCCAGCGACGGCGACGACATCATCGTGTATCGCGAGGGAGCGCCGACCGACGAGTTGGCGCGATTCAACATGCTGCGGCAGCAGGAGGCAGTCTCGGACGGCCGGCCCAACCTGTCGCTGGCCGATTTCGTCGCGGATCGCTCGTCGGGGGCGCGGGACTTCATCGGCGCGTTCGCCGTGACCGCCGGCATCGGCGCCGATGCGCTGGCCCGCCGCTTCGAGCAGGCGAACGACGACTACAGCGCGATTCTCGTCAAGGCGCTAGCCGATCGGCTGGCCGAAGCGTTTGCCGCGTATCTGCACGCCAGCGTGCGCGCCGAGCTGAAGATCGACGACAGGACCACGCCCGAAGATGTCCTGACGGAGCGGCATCGCGGCATCCGGCCCGGGTTCGGTTATCCGGCGTGTCCGGATCACAGCGAGAAGTTCAAGCTGTTCGATCTGCTGGACGCCCGGGCGGTTGGAATCGATCTGACCGAACACGCGGCGATGACGCCGGCCGCCAGCGTCAGCGGGCTGTACTTCGCGCACCCCCAGGCACGATATTTCGCCGTCGGGCGCATCGGCGAGGACCAGATTGCGAGCTACGCCAGGCGAAAAGGGCTGGCGGTGGAGGCTGTTGAACGCTGGGTCGGTCAGTCTTTGGCCTACGAACCGGCGCGCTGCTAACGATTTTGGTTGACTAATAGTATCGACACGAGAGAATTCAATAGGACATAAGACGACATTTGAGGTCGAGCCGGTGCTCAAAATTGAGAATCATGTGGTGAAACGGAACATTCCCGACAATCGACGGATTTCGGCCTGAAATTGCATTCCTGCAGGCAGGCAGGTCAGGTGCCCAACAGCCCCTGTGCTGAACTGCAACAAGTCATCGGTGTCGCACCATTCTGTTAGACTTCCTAACTCACTGAATCATAGGTCGTTATAGGGCCAAGGTCCGAAACGGAAGGGCTGGCCTAGCACTTGCTTTTACAGCACTCGATATGACTCTACTGACACGTTCGCAGGGCATCAGACGCAAAGCCGTCTGGGGTCCTAAAGCCACCCTGGCGGCCTTGCTCGCCGTCGCGATGGCCTTCGCCCCCAGTGCCATGGCCGAGTCCGGCAAAGGTAAGCATGGCACCCAGGGCAGGAAGGCCAAGCCGGCGTCACCGCACGCCGGGGTCAAGAACTACAAGCTCGACGACGAAGTAATCCGGCGGTCAAAGGGCAATCCTTCTCATACGACCAGCGTGATCGTGACGCTCCGACCGGGCGCGCAGCTGCCGTCGCAGTTCAAGAAGTTCGTCCGCGGCAACAGGCTCGCCATCATCAATGGTCTCGTGCTGGACGTGCCGAACGGCGTACTCGAAGCAGTTCGAGTCACGGCCGGAGATCTTCCGGGTTCATCACAACCGTCCGACGTCCGGCTTCAACTACCGCACGTCCGTGACGGTCGGCGCCTCGACGGCGCGCGCCCTGTATGGCTACGACGGCGCCGGTGTCGGCGTCGCCGTCATCGACTCGGGCATCGCCAGCTGGCACGACGACCTGTCCGGGGCCAGCAGCTCGCAGTCATTTCCGTATGGCAATCAGCGCGTGCGGAAGTTCGTCGACTTCGTGAACGGTCAGTCGCAGCCGTACGACGACAACGGCCACGGCACGCATGTGTCGGGCATCATCGCCGGCAACGGCTACGACTCGAACTTCGGCGAAAAAGCCGGCATCGCGCCGAAGGCGGGCATTGTCTCGTTGAAAGTGCTCAACGCGAATGGCGTCGGGACGATCAGCGGCATGATCGCCGCGATGAACTGGATCGCGCAGAACCACCAGACCTACAACATCCGCGTCGTCAACATGTCAGTCGGTGCGCGGATCACAGGAATCGTACTGGACCGACCCGCTGACTGTTGCGGCCAAAGTGCTCACCGATCGCGGCATCGTCGTCGTCGGGGCGGCCGGCAACTTCGGCAAGAACGCGGCGGGCGGGCTGCAGTACGGCGGCATCACCGCGCCGGCGAATGCGCCGTGGGTGCTGACGGTCGGCGCCTCGAGCACCAACGGGACGCTGTCGCGCTACGACGACACGATGGCCGGCTTCAGCTCCTCCGGTCCGACCAATGTTGACTTCGCTGCGAAGCCCGATCTGGTCGCGCCCGGGACAGGCACAGTGTCGCTGGCTGCGCCCGGCAGCACCTTCTACTCGACCAAAGCGCAGTATCTGGTGAACGGCAGGACCGGCTACAAGCCGTATCTCACGCTGAGCGGCACCAGCATGGCTGCGCCGGTCGTCAGCGGCAGCGTTGCACTGATGCTGCAGGCGAATCCGAAGCTGACGCCGAATCTGGTGAAGGCCATCCTGCAGTACACCGCGCAGCAGTATCCGGGCTACAACGCGCTCCGCCAGGGAGCCGGCTTCCTGAATACCCTGGGCGCGGTGCGGCTCGCGAAGTTCTACGCGAACAACACCGTCGGCTCGAAGATGCCGGTCCAGTCGGTGTGGAGCAAGCAGATAATCTGGGGCAACCACCGGATCTCCGGTGGCTACATCAACCCGAAGGCCAACGCGTGGCTGCCGTCGACGATGTGGGGAGCTGCGCGGGCGCTCGACGGCGACAACATCATCTGGGGCACGGACTGCTCCGATGGGTGCGACAACATCATCTGGGGCACGGTCGACGCGGGTGTCGACAACATCATCTGGGGAACGCTGGACCTCCTCGACAACATCATCTGGGGCACCGACCTCAGTGACAACATCATCTGGGGGACGGAGTTCATCGGCGACAACATCATCTGGGGCACCCAGTTCGCTGACAACATCATCTGGGGCACGGACTGCGGCGGCGCGGACTGCGACAACATCATCTGGGGCACCGGTGATTCGGACAACATCATCTGGGGCACGGCGGATCAGGGAGCGAGCGTTGTCTGGCTCTCGAACGACCTGGACAACATCATCTGGGGCACGTCGGCAGATTCCGACGACGCGTGGGGCAGCTCCGGAGACCAGGAGGTCATCTACCCCGATGACGCCGCGTCGGAGCCGCTGCCGGATATCTCACTGGAGTTCGGTGAAGTCGTCGAGGGGGTGCTCTAATGGAAAAAATGCCCTATCGTGCCGACCTCGCGGTGCAGACCTTCGAGGCCCCGGCTGCCGATGTCACGAGTTCGGACTGGCGGGAGCATCTCCCGGTCCTGAACGGACACCAGGTCACCTTGCGGGAGCTGCGGGCTTCGGATGCCACATCGCTCTTCGCACTGCTGACGACGGAAGAAGTGTCACGATTCATTTCGCCGCCGCCGACCACCGTCGAAGGGTTCGAGCGGTTCATCGCCTGGACGATTCGGCAGCGGGCGGCCGGCACTTATGCGTGCTTCGCCGTCACCGTCGCCGGGCATGACACGGCGATCGGGATCTTCCAGGTGCGAGAGACCGAGCCTGGATTCAACACCGCGGAGTGGGGCTTCGCGCTCGGATCTCCCTTCTGGGGAACCGGCGTGTTCCAGGAAAGCGCGGAGCTCGTTCTTGAATTCGCGTTCGAGACGCTCGGCGTGCATCGACTCGAGGCACGCGCTGCACTGAAAAACGGCCGTGGCAACGGCGCACTTCGAAAGCTCGGCGCCGTTCAGGAAGGAGTTCTTCGGAAGTCATTCCTTCGCAACGGCGAGTTCCTGGACCAGGCGCTCTACGCCATCGTCGACGAAGAATGGCGGGCGAGCGTCCGCGGCGGACGCGCGGTGGCCGCACCGATGGTGCACTAGGCAGGAAACGGGAAGCAGGTGAACCGCGTGCGAACCTGCTTCCCGCTTTTCACGCCGCTGCAATGAACAGCATGTTCTTGCATGTCCCATTTTGTCATAAGTGTTCTTTAATGGGACACGACGGCGACTTTAGTTAGATTTAGTCCGATTTTCCGGTACTTCCGCTAGTGATAATGCCGATTTCCGTCGGTCAATGTCACGATGTAGGACACCGCAGGTTTATCACGCCAGTCTCACCTTGCGCACCGATGTGCCGCTAAATTTCACATATGTAAGTAGTTGATCGCTGTGACGTACACTAGCAACAGAGATGGCCCGTCTGTTGCTGTTCCGTGCACGCCACATGCCTCCGTCCCCCGTCAGATACAAAGCTGTCTGGTATCCGCGTCGTCGTCCGACTGCGCTTGCCGCCTTCCTGGTCGCTCTGAGTCTCGGGCTGCCGTCCGCCGCGTTCGCCGCGGGCCGCGTCTCGAAGCTCGACTCCGAGCTTGCCCGACGCGACAGCCGCAGCGGCCGCGAAATCACCAGTGTCATCGTCACGCTCGTCCCTGGCGCGGAACTCCCGCCGGAGTTCAAGCGATTCGCCCGCTCCAAGGGCCGGCTGAACATCATCAATGGGCAGGTTCTCGATCTGCCCAGCACCGTCTTGCGCCAGCTCGAAGCTCATCCCGACGTCTTCCGCATTCATCACGACCGTCCTACAACTGCGCATAACTTCAGAACCGCTATCACGACCGGTGCGCGCGCTGTCCAACTCGGGCTCGGCTTGACTGGTGCGGGGATCGGCGTGGCGATCATCGACTCCGGCATCACCTCGTGGCACAACGATCTGACCAGCCGGACGCCAACCATGTATCCGTACGGCGACCAGCGGGTCACCGCGTTCGTCGATCTCGTCAATGGCCGCGCGTTGCCGTACGACGACGAAGGACATGGAACGCACGTCGCGGGGATCATTGCGGGCAATGGGCGCGACTCGCATGGACGTCATGCGGGAGTGGCACCGGACGCGACCCTGGTCGCTTTGAAGGTGCTCGACGCGTACGGCCGCGGCACCATCAGCAACGCCATCGCAGCGCTCGATTGGGTGCTGGCCAACCGGCAACGCTACAACATCCGGGTCGTCAACCTGTCAGTAGGCGCCGCGGTGCGCGAATCGTATTGGTCCGATCCGCTGACGCTCGCCGCCAAACGCGTGGTCGACGCAGGCGTCGTCGTCGTGACGGCGGCCGGCAACCTCGGAAGGAACGGCGCGGGCGAGGCGCTCTACGGCGGCATCACAGCGCCCGGCAACGCACCCTGGGTGCTGACCGTCGGCGCGTCGAGCACGAACGGCTCGGGGACCCGCGACGACGATTCGATGGCGGCCTTCAGTTCGCGCGGCCCGACCTATCTCGACTGGTCCGCGAAGCCCGACCTCGTCGCACCCGGTCATGGCAGCATCTCGCTGTCCAATCCCGCCAGTCTGTTCTACGTGACGAAGGCGCCGCAACTCGTCAACGGCAGCGTCGCCGGCAGCGATCGCGCCTACCTCGCGCTCAGCGGGACGAGCATGGCCGCGCCAGTGGTCGCCGGCACGGCGGCGTTGATGCTGCAGGCAAATCCCTCTCTGACACCGAATGCGGTGAAGGCGATTCTGCAGTACACCGCGGAACAGCGAGGGGGGCAGAACGCGCTGACACAGGGCGCCGGCCTGCTGAACACGATCGGCGCCGTTCGCTTCGCGCGCTTCTTTGCGACGGCGAACGCCGGCGCCGCCTACCCACTCCAGGCGTCGTGGAGCAAGAAAATTCACTGGGGCAGCCACCGACTGTCGGGTGGAGTTCTGAATCCGGCCGCCAACGCGTTCGCGCTCGGAACCACCTGGGGGGTCGCAGCCGCCAGCAACGGCGACAACATCATCTGGGGTACGACCTGTAGCGACGGGTGCGACAACATCATCTGGGGCACCTCGGGGTCCGACAACGTCCTCTGGGGCACCGGCGGCGACGACAACATCACCTGGGGCACGTTCAGCGAGGGCGACAACATCATCTGGGGCACCGAAGTTCCCGGCGACAACATCATCTGGGGCACCGATTGCGGCGGCGCCGACTGCGACAACATCATCTGGGGCACGGATGGCAGCGGCGACAACATCATCTGGGGCACCACGGGCGAAGACGACAACATCATCTGGGGCACTGGCGGCGACGACAACATCATTTGGGGTACCGCGGGCGAGGATGCCGACAACATCATCTGGGGCACCGACGACCCCGACAACATCATCTGGGGCACGGCCGACGCGATCACCTCGTGGTCGTCGACGAATCTGCAGCCGGTCGCGCTGTGGGACTACTACTACTCGCTCTACAGCTATTACCTCTCGTCGTACACCGACGAACAGTTCTTCGATCTCATCGACGCGCTCACTTCGTTCCTGAATCCGTGGAGCGTTCCGCGTCTGCTTCCGAAGCTCGGGGGCCATTAGACATGGACAAGATGCCGTACCGCGTGCAACCCGGCCTTGGCGCGATCGCGCCGTCAGCCGAAAGTTCAGTCACCACCGATTGGCGCAAGCAGCTGCCGGTCCTGTGCAGCGGGCAGGTCGAGTTGCGCGAATTGCGGTCATCCGACGCAGCGTCGCTGTTCGCGATGCTGACCAGCGACGAGGTGGCGCGGTTCATTTCTCCGCCGCCGACGACCCTCGAGGGCTTCGAGCAGTTCATCGCCTGGACCTGCCGGCAGCGCCTGGCGGGTGCGTTTGTCTGCTTTGCGGTTACCGTGAAGGGCTACGACACAGCCATCGGGATCTTTCAGGTCCGGGAGGTCGAGCCTGGCTTCGGCATCGCCGAATGGGGATTTGCGCTGGGATCAGCGTTCTGGGGATCCGGTGTTTTTCAGACCAGCGCCGAGCTCGTGCTTCAGTTCGTGTTCGAAACGCTCGGGGCGCATCGACTCGAAGCGCGCGCGGCGGTCAGGAACGGACGCGGTACCGGGGCGCTCCGCAAGATTGGCGCGGTACAGGAGGGCATGTTGCGCAAGTCGTTCTTGCGCAACGGCGAATTTCTCGACCAGGCGCTCTACGCGATTATCGCCGACGACTGGCGAGCCTCACGCGAGGCGCGGCTTCACCCGCGGCTGTACTCGCGCGTGCACTGAGGCTCGGCCGGCCCGGCAACCACAACAGGGGATCTCACGCCTTTTCGATGCCCCTGCCAGCGTCACTCGACCACTCACTCCACGAGCCCGCATAGAGCTTCGCGCCGGTCAGCCCAGCGTGTTCCATCGCCAGGAGATTGTGACAAGCGGTGACGCCGGAACCGCAGTAGCAGACCGTTTCCCCAGGCGCCGCGCCGTCCAGTGCTTCCTCGATTTGCGACCGAAGCGCTGCTGCCGACCGGAAACGACCGTTCGCGTCCAGGTTGGCCATGTAGTGGTGGTTGCGTGCCCCCGGGATGTGTCCGCCGATGCGGTCGATCGGCTCCACCGAACCGTTGAAGCGTTCCGGCGCCCGGGCGTCGAGCAGGCGCTGGCCGCCCGACTCGACGATGGCCACGACCTCGCCGACCGCGATGGAGGCGTCGTGCCGCGGTCTGGCCACGAACCTCCGCTGGACCGGCGCCTCGACGGCCGAGGACACGGGAAACCCTGCGGCGGTCCATCCCGCGAATCCCCCGTCCAATACCGCAACACTGTCGTGTCCCAGCCAGCGCATCAACCACCAGAGCCGGCTCGCAAAAATTCCGCTGTCCTGGTCGTACGCCACGACCTGCCGGTCGTTGTCGATGCCAAGCCCGCCGAGCGTTGTTGAGAGCGCGTCGATATCCGGTAGAGGATGACGTCCGTTGGTGCCGGTTGGTCTGCCCGACAGGTCCCGATTGAGATCGGCGTACACAGCTCCCGGAATATGGGCCGTCGAGTACGCGATCCGACCCCATGACGGATCATTGAGCATGAACCGGCAGTCGACGACGACATACGCGGGATCTTCCAGGCGTGCGGCGAGGGTGGTCGGGTCAATCAGCGTCGTGAAGGTCATGTCGCGCTGTCAAGATCAGGTGTCGAAAGACGCTCTCGACCCGCTACGATAACTTACCGATGCCCAGAGAAGTCGAACAGATGGCGGGCGTTCTCCCGAGGCTCGCCGCCTTCATCGCCGAACGATATCCGTTCGCGCTCGACGAGGTGACCGAGGCCGTCCTGTCAGTGGCCGAGGCCGCCGATATTGACGCGATGCGTCCCGCCGTGGCGCGCGAGCTGCGCCGCCGGCTGTCGGCGAAGCCGACTTTTCCTGAACTTCCCGATCCGACGCCGGGGGCGACCGCCGCCATGCGGATCAGACAGGCCGCTGACGAGCTCGTGGAGGCCTGCGACGGATTCCTCCGACGCGCCGCCCTGGCGGCATCGCTCACACCGGACGAGCGACGGGAGATCCTGCGCGGCATGATCCTGACGAGGGCAACCGACAACCGCCTCAAGGCGTTCTTCTCGAGCGGCGAAGTCCGGTATGAGAACACCGCCTTCCAGGGCAAGGGTTTTCGATCGCTCGGGCAGGAAGCGATCTACGCGGCGGCGATCAGGCTGCGGCGCGGCGCCGAGTGGCGGGTCGACGGAAAGTGGACCGGTGATGTCATCGCCCCGCTCATCCGCGATCTCGGGGCTGCGCTGGCGATGCGCTGCGATCCGGCGACCGTTCGGATGGTACTCAACGCCCAGATGGCGAAAGCCGGTCCGCCGCTGGACGGCAAGGACCTGAATATCGGCGACTTCGCCTGGGGCATTCTTCCGCCGACCGCACCGCTGGGGATCGCGTCGCTGACGATCGCCGGTCTCGCGCTGGCCTTCCAGCGCGAGGGCACCGGCCGGGTAGCGATCTCGTTCATCGGCGACGGCGGTTCCTCGCTCGGAGAATGGCACGAGGCGATCAATCTGTGCGCGGTCCGCCGGCTGCCCGCGATCTTCTGCGTTCAGAACAACCAGACGGCATTGTCCACCCCGATCGCCGATCAATCCATCGTCCGCGTCTTCGCGGACAAGGCAGCGGGCTACGGAGTGCCGGGCATCACCCTGGATGGCACCGACCCGGACGCCATCGCTGCCGCGTTCAGCTGGGCTGCGGAGCGGGCGCGGGCGGGTCTGGGTCCTGCGCTCATCGAGCTGGTGGCGATGCGGATGTGCGGTCATGCCCACCACGACGACATGCTCTATCTGGGCCGCGATCCTCAGCCGTCCTGGGAGTATCCGGCCGCGACCGAGCAGGGATACGTCGAACGCGACCTTTATACCTATTGGGCGGCACGTGATCCGCTTGCGACCTATGCGGCGCGCCTGCAGGCGGACGGCATCGTGTCTGCCCAGGACATCGATCGGTTTCGCGCCGAGTCCGAGTCGGTCGTCGAGTCGCAGGCGAGAGCCATCATCGATGCGCCGTGGCCGGAACCGTGGACGGCGGGCGCGGGAGTCCTCGCCGGCGAGCCGCCGAGAACGCACGTCGAAGTCCTCGATCCTGAGGCCCGGCTGACAACAGGCGTGTCGGGAACGCGCGTTTCCGAAGGACTGGCGTTGGACCCGGGGCCGCCGGTCGATCCGAAAGGGCGGACGTTTCTCGAGGCCGTGATGCTGGGCGTCGGCGACGCGCTGAGAGCTGACCCGCGCGTGTTCGTCTACGGGCAGGACGTCGGAGGCAAATACGGCAACGCCTTCCTGTTGCTGCGCCCGCTGCTGAACGACTTCGGCGATCGGATCCTCAACTCACCGCTGGCGGAAGGCGCCATTCTCGGCGTCTGTGTCGGCGCGGCGCTGGCGGGGCAGCGGCCGATTGGCGAGATGCAGTTCAACGACTTCGTGGCGACCGGCTTCAACCAACTGGTCAACAATGCCGCGAAGATCCGCTACCGCTGGGGCGCGGATGTCCCGATGGTGGTCCGCATGCCGTTCGGCGGCCTGCGCCACGCCGGCCCGTACCACTCGCAGAATACGGAGGCCTGGTTCTATCGAACGCCAGGTCTGAAGATCGTCGTGCCGTCGACGCCCTCTGACGCCAGGGCGCTGATGGCGGCGGCCGTTGCCGACCCCGATCCGGTCCTTTACTACGAACACATCGCGCTCTACCGCGACCCGCGGATCAAGCAGGTGTTGGCCGCCGATCCGCCGCCGCCGCTCGTCATCGGCCGCGCCGCCCTCCGCCGCCAGGGCGATCACCTCGCCATTGTTTCGTATGGCGCCTATGTTCACGTCGCGCTGCGGGTTGCGGCGCGGCTTGCCGCAGACGGCATCGAAGCCTCGGTGCTCGATCTCCGCAGCCTCGCTCCGCTCGATCGCGGCGCCCTGCTGCACCTCGCGCGGCACTGTCACCGCGTGCTGGTCGTGCACGAAGATACGCGGACCGGCGGCATCGGCGAAAGCATCGCCGCAATTCTGCAGGAAGAAGCGTTCGAGTGGCTCGATGCGCCGGTCCGGGTGGTCGGAGCACTCGACACGCCGGTGCCGTATTCGCCGCCGCTCGAAGAATACTTTCTGCCCGGCGAGGCGCGGGTTGAACGCGCCGCGCGGCTGCTGGTGGCGTACTAGGGGTCAGATCTTGATTCGTGACGACGATCGCGCCGCGTCACGAATCAAGATCTGACCCCGTAGGTTAGACTGAGCGGATGTCTCAACCGGCCGCCGCCACCGCTGTAGCCCCGTCTCCAGGGGTGTGGGCGACGCTGCGCGAGGCGGTCAAGGGCTCCCACCAGGACTACACCGAAGTACCGGTCGGCCGCGCCGTCATCCTGCTGGCCGTGCCGATGGTGCTCGAGATGATGATGGAGTCGGTGTTCGCGGTCGCGGACATCTTCTTCGTCGGCCGGCTCGGCGCCGACGCCGTCGCCACGGTCGGCATCACCGAATCGCTGATGACGATCGTCTATGCGGTGGCGATGGGGCTCTCGATCGGCGCGATCGCGACCGTCTCACGGCGGATCGGTGAGAAGGATCCGGACGGTGCGGCGCGGGCCGCCGTGCAATCGATCGTGGTCGGCGTGCTGGTCGGCATCGTCGTCGGCGGAATCGGCGTGGCGACGGCGCCGTCGCTGCTGCGACTGATGGGTGCCAGCGAGGACGTGGTGCGGACCGGCGCCAACTTCACGCGCATCATGCTCGGCGCCAGCGGCAGCGTGCTGCTGCTGTTCCTGATCAACGCGATCTTTCGCGGCGCCGGCGACGCGGCGATTGCGATGCGCGTCCTCTGGTTCGCGAATGCCGTGAACATCATCCTCGGGCCGTGCCTGATTTTCGGCTGGGGTCCGTTTCCTGAAATGGGCGTGACCGGCGCCGCGGTCGGCACCGCGATCGGCCGGACCTCCGGCGTCGTGTATCAGCTGTACCGGCTGACGCGAGGCGACAGCCGCGTTGTGCTGACCGCTGCGCATTTCAGGATCGACGGTCCGGTGATGGCGTCGATCATGCGGATGTCAGGGGTCGGCGTGTTCCAGAACTTCATCGCGACCGCCTCCTGGATGGGATTGGTCCGCATCCTGACCGGCTTTGGCAGTGCGGCGGTGGCCGGTAATACGATCGGCATCCGGATCATCATGTTTGCCTTGCTGCCCTCGTTCGGCGTGAGCAACGCTGCCGCGACGCTCGTCGGGCAGAACCTGGGCGCACGGCGCCCGGACCGCGCGGAAGCGGCAGTCTGGCGGGCCGGCCTGTACAACACCGGCTGTCTGGTCACGGTCGGCTTGATCTTTCTGTTGTTCGCGCCGCAGCTGATTCGGCTGTTTTCGAGCGATCCGGAGGTCATTCCCTACGGTGTCCGCTGCCTGCGGATCGTCGCGGCGGGATTTCTGTTCTACGGCTACGGTATGGTGCTGACCCAGGCGTTCAACGGCGCCGGCGATACCAGGACCCCGACCCTCATCTACCTGGTCTGTCTCTGGCTGCTGGAGATTCCGCTCGCCTGGCTGCTGGCCTATCCGTTGGGATTCGGCCCGACCGGCGTGTTCGTGGCGGTGAGCGTCGCGTTTTCGGCGCTCGCGGTCGTCAGCGGATTGCTGTTTCGTCTTGGCAGGTGGAAAACCCAGCACATTTAGGAGGCACGATGCGAACGTTGCTGACCGTCCTGATTCTGTCGTTCCTGGGCGCCGCCGGCGGCTCGAGCGCGCAGACGCCGAAACTGCAAGGCACTGCCTATCGCTCACCGTCGGGAACGACGCTGCGACTGATGCTGGATGAGACCAACCTCGGCGCCGAGGCATCGTTGGGAGAATTGACGTTTCCGGCCAACTCGGATTCGGGCGATCACACGCATGGGGCGATCGAGATGTTCTACGTGGTCTCCGGCGAACTCGAGCACGTCGTCAACGGCCGCAGTCAGCGACTGACGCCCGGCATGGCCGGGTTCGTGAAGCCGCCCGATCAGGTGCGGCACAAGACCGGGCCCGCCGGTGCAAAAGTGGTGGTGGTGTGGGTGCCCGGCGATGAAGGGCGGCGCGTCGCGTCGCGCTGGAAGCCTGTCGAATAATATAGTCCACGCCACACACATGTCCGAGGATCCGATGCCCACGGCAGCCGCCGCGCCCGTCGACTTCATCCGCGCCATCATCGATGAGGATCTGGCGTCAGGCAAGCACCATGGGCGCGTCGCCACCAGGTTTCCGCCCGAACCGAACGGCTATCTGCACATCGGCCACGCCAAGTCGATCTGCCTGAACTTCGGGGTGGCCCTCGAGCGCGGCGGGACCTGCAACCTGCGCTTCGACGATACCAACCCGGCCAAGGAAGACGTCGAGTACGTCGACGCGATCAAAGAGGACGTCGAGTGGCTCGGTTTCACCTGGGACAACCTCTTGTTCGCGTCCGACTACTTCGAGCGGCTCTACCAGATGGCCGTCCAGCTGATCGAGCGCGACCAGGCCTACGTCGACTCGCTCAATGCCGATCAGATTCGCGCCCACCGCGGCACCCTGACCGAACCGGGACGGAACAGCCCGTACCGCGATCGGCCGATCGCCGAGAGCCTTGATCTGTTCGCCCGGATGAGAGCGGGTGAGTTCGAGGACGGCGCCCATGTGCTGCGCGCGAAGATCGATATGGCGTCGCCGAACCTGAACATGCGCGATCCGACCCTCTACCGGATCCGCCACGCCGCGCATCATCGGACCGGCAACACCTGGCCGATCTACCCGATGTACGACTACGCGCATCCGTTGTCGGACGCGCTCGAGCGGATTACGCACTCGCTCTGCACGCTGGAGTTCGAGGACCATCGCCCGCTCTACGACTGGCTGGTCGAGAACCTGATCGAGCACGATCGGCCGCGACAGATCGAGTTTGCCCGACTGAATCTGAACTACACGGTGATGAGCAAGCGGAAGCTGCTGCAGCTGGTGCAGCAGCGGCGCGTCTCCGGCTGGGACGATCCGCGCATGCCGACCATCAGCGGTCTGCGCCGCCGGGGCTATACCCCGGAGTCGATCCGCGATTTCTGCACCCGCATCGGCGTCGCCAAGAAAGAGAACGTCATCGATGTGGCGCAGCTCGAACACAGCATCCGTGACGATCTGAACCGGCGGGCGCCGCGCGTCATGACGGTCCTCAGGCCATTGAAGATCGTCCTCACCAACTACCCCGAGGATTCGGTCGAGGAGGTCGACGTCATCAACAATCCCGAGGACCCGTCGGCCGGGTATCGAAAGGTGCCGTTCTCGCGCGAGCTCTACATCGAGCGCGATGATTTCCGTGAGGATCCGCCGAAGAAGTTCTTCCGTCTGTCACCCGGCCGCGAGGTCCGGCTGCGCTGCGCCTATTTCATCACGTGCCAGGAAGTGATCAAGGACCCGGCCGGCGAGGTCGTCGAGCTGCGCTGCACCTACGATCCGGCGACGCGCGGCGGCGACTCGCCGGATGGCCGGCGGGTCAAGGCCACCCTGCACTGGGTCTCGGCGCAGCATGCCATCCCGGCGGAGATCCGGCTGTACGATCGCCTGTTCACTGTGGAGGATCCTGAACGGGACGCGGATGGATCCTTCATCGACTACCTCAATCCGCACTCGCTCGAAGTGCTGAGCGGCTGTAAGGCAGAGCCAAGCCTGGCTCGCGCCGAAGTGGCCGGTCGGTTTCAATTCGAACGGCTGGGCTACTTCTGCGTCGACCCGGATTCCACTCCTGGGGTCCTCGTGTTCAATCGGACCGTCTCCCTGCGCGACACGTGGGCGAAAATCGAGCAGCGACAGCCGTAGCGTTCCGGAACTCGTCTTGCAGCTCGGCGCGGCGTGCCCTTGCTGAGCCAGACTTCCGAGGCACCTCGGCTGGACGGTCCGGAGGAACAATCGCGGCCACTGGTCTCGCTCGAGGGCTGGGCGCGTTTCGAACAACGTGCGCTGAAAAAGCGCATCGATCGGCGGCTCGAGGCCGCGCGAACCGCGATCGAGCGTCGCCGCTTCGAGGATGCCCACGCCGCGCTCGACGAGCTCAACGAGCTGGATCCGTCACGGCCCGAGATCACGGCGCTGACGGCGGCGCTTGCGGCAGCCGAACGACCTCAACAGCCGCGCCGGCATGCCTGGGCATTTGTGGCCGCGGCTGCGGCCTTTGCCGCGATCACGCTCGGCGTCTTATGGATTGGCAATACCCGATTCCCTTCGCGAACTGACACGGCGGAAGTCCCTGCGTCGCCGACCACCGACAACACCGCACTCCTTCGGTCGTACCAGATCGGTCAGGTCGCTGCGCTCGTTCCGATTCCCGAGCCGTCACTCGTCGTCGGCGAGATCGTGGTCGATGCTCCTGTGGAAGCCACCACGGGCGCGTTCGTCGATCTCGCGAGCGCGGTCACGGTCGCACGAAACCCCGAACCACTTCCACCGGTCGCCCTTCCGTCGGGGTTCGTCCCGCCGCCAGGTGGCGTGGTAGAAACGGTCGAACCGGTATTCGTTCCGCCACCGCCGCCCGCGCGCACCCCGGCGACCGCCCCGGCGGCGCTGCCCAATGTCACGGCGCTGCCTCCCGCCCCGGCTGTCGCCGCTGCCATCGAAGCGATTCCCGCCCCTCCGGCGGTCATCGACGATGTGGGCCGGGTGAGGGCGGTGATCAATCAGTATCAGGCGGCGTACGATCGTCTCGACGCGCGACTCGCGCAGACCGTCTGGCCCTCCGTCAACCAGTCCGCGCTGGCGCGGGCCTTCGACGATCTCGAGGCGCAATCACTTACTTTCAGTGCCTGCGAGATTCAGCCGCGCGGTGTCTCGGCCACGGCCGTGTGCACCGGTTCCGTGCGCTACACCCCCAAAGTCGGCAGCCGCGAGCCGCGCGTCGAGCCGCGCGTCTGGAGCTTCACGCTGCGAAAAAGCGCCGAGCAGTGGTTGATCGAGACCGCGCGAGCAGAGCGGTGACCCCCAGCCACCGCGCCGTCAGTCTCAACGTTCCGACGAGTAATCCAAACCGATAAACGGCGTCACCCTGGCGGTCAGACCGCCGTCCGTCAGAGGGATCGCGGCACTGCCGATGAGCACCCAGGTGCTGCTGACGTTCCATTTGAAGCCGGGCGACACCGAGATCATCGCCAGCTTCGAGTCGTCGGGCGTCAATCGCAGCGTGCGGACGTCGATCAGGGTCGGGTGCCGGGCCGCAACCGTCCTGATGCCGCCCGGCGTGTCCATCCACCGGCCAACCAGCTCGCCGGTCAGCGTCAGCCGCTCGGTGGCGGCAGCCGCGATGGCGCCGGACGCCGTGAAATCGCGCGCCAGCCCGCCGAATCCCATTCCGACGTTGAGGTGCGTCGCGAGCCGGTCGCCTTCCAATGATCCGATGCCGATGAATTTCCAGTACATGCTGCCGGTGCCGAGCAGATCCTCTTGACGCCCGGTCGGCAGGCGGGCTTCGACGGCCGCCGCCACGCCGGCACCGCTCTCTTCGAAGATCGTGACCTTCGTCCGCACCACGGCATCAGCGAGCCCGACCGCCGTGGCCGACGCCTGGGCTTGAGTGAACACCTGGCCGCGATAGGCGTTGACGCGCGTTCCGTTCACCCTCAAGGCGACGAACGGCAGCGAGGCGGCCAGTTCCATCCGGCTGCCGATGCCAACGCTGCCGTGCAGCGTCGCGATGTCGGCGTCGATCGCGAGACTCAGCCTGTCGACGTCGAACGGCTCGCGTTCGTCGACGAACTGGTTCGCGGTCGTTTCGAGTGTTCCGGCGCGAAGGCTGCGGCCGTCGAGCTCGTTGAAGCGCCAATGTTGCAGCGTGAGGCCGATCGAGGCGGCGCCATGGCCGGTGGTCAACGCGCGCTCGACGAAGAACGGCCCGAAGCTCGATGAGGCGCGCTGCACGGTTCCCAGCTCGGGATGAAAGCGGTAGACAAAGCCGCCGGACGAAGTCGAGACCGGCAGCGTGGCGAGATTGGCCTGCAGCGCGCGTGAAATCGTCAAGCTCGTCGCGGCCGCTGCCGCGGCGTCGCGCTCGACGCTGCCGGTTTCGACAGAGTGCCCCGTGACGAGAAAATCGATGACGCCCGCGACGGTCTGTGCCGACGCGCTGCCGACGGTTCCGAACGCCATCGCCGCGACGAACGCGAGAACTCTAGTCGTCATCATCCTGTAACTCGATTTTGGTGGCGTATACCGGGCCTCCCCCCGTCGTCGTTCCCTTGACCTTGACGCGATCGCCAAATGAAAGATCCCGGCAGTTGCCATGCTTGAAATCAGTCCTGTCGTTGGCGATCACGAAACGACCAGCCGCCCAGAACGAGACGCTCGGACAGCTGCCGGTGAGTAAGAGCACCGTGCCTTCGAATTCAACCTCGGTCGGCGGCGCCGGCGCCGGGGGCGGAGGAGCAGGGGAAGGTGGCGGTGGAGCAGGCGACGGTGGTGGAGTGGCTGGCGGATCGGGGGCTCCCGCCTGGCGGATGACGAAGGCTCGTCCGGCGATGGAGACCGCACCATCGCGGGGCGCGCCGGCATTGGGCGCAACATTCAAGCGAATGGTTGCGCTGGCGCTGCCGCTCGAGTCCCCGGAGAGGCCGATCCACGAGGCATTGCTTGCCGCCGTCCACGGACAGCCAGTGAGCGTGGTCAGGGCGGTTGCCACGCTCCCGCCGGCGGCGCCGATCGCCGCTTCAGAGGGATTGAGGGTAAAGACACATGGCGCTGCCGCCTGGCTCAGCGGCAGACGCTGGCCGTCGAGCAGGAGCGCTCCGGTTCGCGGGGATGGGAGCGGATTTTCCGAAACCGTGTAACCGACGACCGCCTCGCCTTGCCCGCTCCGCTCGCCGGCGATGGCGATCCATGGCGCGTCAGCGCTGATCGACCAGGTGCAGTCGCGCGTCGCGTCGACCTTGACCGACCCGGAGCCGCCGCTGTGTGGAAACGAGGAGGTCTGATTGGTGGCGCCGGTCTGACACTTGTCCGATGAGGGCGCAGCAACTGACGTCGACGCGCTCGTGCAGGCTGCGGCAACACTCGCGAGTACCGCCGCCCCGAACAGACGAGCCACGATATGCATCAGGTTCCCTGGCGATGGAAACCTGATGCATGCCGTGGACCAGATCTATGGGGTGACCCGTTACGCGTGTGCGGCGGTCCGCTCGATCTGATGGACGTGCCGCAGGACGTGGGCGGCGGTGAAGTCGGCCAGTTCAAACAACGACAGCGTGCCGAAGGGGAGCGTGACGCATTGGCCGCCGCCCCGCTCGAGCGTCAACGCGGCGATGGCCTTGGAGAGCCGATGGCCGCTCGCGCGCAGCTTTTCGAGGGCGACCTCGGCGCTCACGATGGCGGGCGGTTCGAGTGTCGGAAAGGTCTTGACCTTTGCGGGCAACGCTTTCGGATTGAAGCTCTCGGCGAATCCCGGCGGCGCCGGCTGCGCCATCGGCGTCGATCCGTCGAGCACGCCGGCGATCCACTCGTTGGTCGTCGCCACGTGAAAGGCGATCTGTGCGGCACTCCAGGCCTCCGGTGCGGGACGCTGTTCGGCAGACTCCGGCGGCAGCTCGCGCAGCCTTCCGACCAGCGAGTTTTGGGCGGTATGGAACCGGGCGAGGATCGTGGCGGCGCGGTCAGCGGACATCAGGCCCTCCCTGAAGTTTGGGATTCACGCGTTTCGGATTTAAGATTTGAGGTTGCGGATTCGCAAGGCTGCAGATTGTATGCGAATCGGCCAATCTTGAATCTGAAATCGCAAATTTCGAATCTCAGCGTAAGCTGTTACGCCCTTGGAATATCACATCACCCAATACGAGCTGGAACAGGGAGCGCTCGAGATCCAGTACATCGAGGAGTTTTTCGGCGAGTTTCCCCGCAAGAAGACCGCGGCCGAAATCGTCCGCCGATTGCAGGGCCGCGACCATCTCATCCTGCTCGCCAACGCCCCGCTGCCCGACGATCCGGGCAGCGTCGTCCCGGTCTCGTTCAAGGTGGCGCACGAGATCCGCCCCCACGAGAACGGCGACGCGAAGCTGGCCGATCTGGTGGCCCGGCTGACCGGGCACGTCCAACTCGACGGCCGGCGCGTCCTGTACACCTGGATTGGCGGGACCCGTCGCGACTGGCGCGGCCAGGGGCACTTTCGGGCGCTGACCGAGCAGCAGGAGCTCTGGGCGATCGCGCAGGGCTTCGACGAAATCGTGGTCAAGACCAAGAACAAGTTCTACGAGATGCGCGGGACACTGGACCACCTGCGCTTCGAAGTCGTCAAGTACGAGCGCAACACCGCCGACAACGCACAGTCGAAGGTGTATTTGAGCAAGCGGCTGTCAGCGCAGGTTCTCGACGATCATCGCAGCGCCAAAACGGTGGTCCAGGCGTGGATATAGATGGCGAACTATTCCGCCGATCTGGGCGATCGCGAACCGCTGGCGGCGATGCGCGAGAGCGCCGCGCACCTCATGACGCTGACCGGGCGCTGGACGGCCGATGACTTTGAGCGGCCCTACGCACCCGGCAAGTGGACCGCCCGCCACGTGATTACGCACCTCGCGCAGACCGAGCTGGCGCTCGGCGTTCGCGTCCGCATGGCCCTCGCCACCCCCGACTACGCCGCCCAGTCGTTCGATCAGGATGCCTGGATGGCTCGCGAGACGCGTCTGAACGGTGCCGAAGCCGTCGCCGCGTTCGTCAGCGTGAGCCGCATGAACGTCGCCCTGTTCGAGGGTCTGTCACCCGCCGATCGCGAACGAGCGATGTCACACCCCGAATACGGATCGATCACCGTGGACTGGATCATCCATACCCTCGCCGGGCACCAGATTCACCACTTGAAACAGCTCGAACTCATTCCCACTTCCTAATTCCTATTACCGATCTCCTCGAAGATCCCTGTATCGCGATTCTTGCGCACGCGATTCCAGTCGAAGCAGCGCCCGTTCATGGCCACATAGACGCCGGCGGGCAGGACCTGCACGAAAGACAGCGCGCTGCCCAGGTTGAACAGGCCGTCCGAGCTGCCGAACGCATACGGCACCATCGCGCCGGTCAGAACAATGGTCTTGCCGCCGCCCGGCAGCGCCGCCGCGATGGCGCGCGCCGTCTCGATCATCGTGTCGGTGCCGTGCGTGATGAGAATGCGATTCTCGGCCGCGTTCCGACAGCCCTGGACGATCTGCGCGCGATCTCGATCGGTCATCTCGAGGCTGTCGATCATCATCAGCGTGGTGATCGACACCTCGATCCGCGACCGACCCAGCCGCAGCATCTCGGACAGGTGCGTATCTTTGAACGTGAGCGTGCCGGCGAGCTCGTTGTACTGCTTGTCGAAGGTGCCGCCGGTGACGAAGATGCGGATCACTTACTGATCGGTGGTCCTTGCCGGTCCGGCGTCGGCCGCCGCCTGGTAGAGGGCGTTGAAGAGCAGCGGAAACGTCGCGTGAGTCTGACCGCGATGCTGCGGCCGGATGCCGAACAGCACGACCCGGCCGGGATTCATGTCGATCGCGATGACCGCGGCCCGTCCGGCCATCAGTTCCTCCCCCTGCAGCCAGCCTGAGGCGACGACGTTGACCGCGGCGAACCGGGCGGCGACGGTAGTTTTGTAGGACGTGAAGCCTTCGATCGGCGCGAAGAACGGGCTGTTGGTGTAGAAGGCGAAGGTCTCCGCGGCGAGGCCCTGTGAAAGCGGATGCGAGGGATCCGCCTGCACGTTGACGATCGTCCCCGGGGCGTAATGCTGCTCGCGCCGCAGGGCGCGTTTGAGGTTGCGGACCGGAATCGGCAGTCGATCGATGGCGAGATCGGATGCGGCACCCAATGCGAGGAGCGTCCCGCCATCGGCGATGAATCGCGCGATCGCCTCGACGCCGGGCTCACCGATGCCGCCGCGGTACTCAGGGCGTACCGTTTCCGCCGAGTAGCCGTCGAGGATTTCGCGCGGCAGCTGGTCGGGCAGGATCAGGACGTCGAACCGCTGCCGCAGGTTCCCCCGGCGAATCGTTTCGTTGTCGACGCTGGTGGGCTCAAACTCGTATCGCTCGAGCACCCAGCGCGTCCACCCCTCGTCCATGTTGCCGCCCGTCCAGGGCGAGTAGACCGCCACGCGCGGTGCACGCGTCACGGCCAGCGGCGGCTCGGTGCCAGCGCTTTCCGCCGCCCGCTCCGCCGCAGTCACCTGCAGGCCGAACTCGCGGGCGACCTCATCGACGGCCGGACGCTCGACGCGGCTGACGGCGATGCGCGACTCGCGATCGAATTCCACGCGGGCGCCCGCCTTGAGCAACCGATTGACGGCAATAGCGCTGTCCGCGCCGGCGTACTCGAAGGTGAACTGCGGTCCGCTGCCGGTCACCGCTCCGTCGGTCGCCGGCGGACCGGAGATGAGCGACATCCGGACATCGGCCGGCAGCGGCGAGTGGATGAAATCGGCGTTGACGCCGAGCAGCATCCCGAGCGACCACGCCGTCACGTCATAGGGCGGCTCGACCGGAGCGTTCGGGGCGCGCCGGACCTCGGGGTAACTCTGCGGTTCGAGCAGGTCCTTGGCGTAGCGTCCGAAGACCTGCGCCATCGGGATCACGTAGGTGCCGGCGACGTAGCGTCGCCGCTCCGATTCGATCGGCCCGTCCGCGCGATACACGTCGACACCCGCCATGCGCAGCCGTCCGAGCAGGTGTCCAACCTCGCGCGGGTCGTGCTGCTCGTCGGGTGCAATGAGGATGGCGGTCGGATCGGTCCGCCGGCGCTCCTCGACCGTCTGCCGATTGATTTCGAAGATGTTCCGCAGGATCGTCTCGCGTCGATCGGCGACTGTCTCGAGCAGGGCATAGGTCGAGATCAGGCTGTAGTCCATGATGTCGCGGAGTGTCCAGCGGCCGCCCATCCAGGGGCGCGGATACTCGGTTCGCGGCGTGATATCGGACGGCGGAAGCAGCGGCGCAGAGTCGAAGCGCGGCGCGCCGCCCCGTCCGGTGGGCGGCCCGGGCTGTCCGACGCTGGCGCGCAGCTGATCGATCGGCGCCGCGATGCGGGCACTGGCGATCTCGGTGAGCAGACCAATCTGGTTGTGCCACCAGCCGCTCCAGGCGAGCGGCCCCTGCCAGAAGTTGGTGTAGGTCGAGTTGTAGATGATCCCTTCCTTGCCGGCCGCCTCGAGCGCCGCCGCCTGCGACTGGCCCAGGATGCCGTTCCACCGGTAGATCAGCGGATGCACGTTGGGATTGATCGGATCGGCGGCCGGCATCACGAACATCCGCGCGCCGTTGCTGTTCATCTGATGCTGATCGAGCCAGACCGTCGGCAGCCAGTCCTGCCAGGCCAGTCGGGCGATGTACTGGCTCTCTTTCTGCGTGAGCATGTACATGTCGCGATTCAGATCGTGGCCGGCATAGCGGTGGTAGAGCTGCGGCAGCGGGCTGACCTCGAACGGTGTTCCGAGATTGCGCGAGAACCAGTCGGCGATCATCACGTGACCGTCCGGATTCGCGCTCGGCACCAGAACCAGCAGGACGTTGTCCAGGATCTTTCTCGTGGCGGTCGAGTCATCGGTCGCCAGGCGGTGGACGAGCTCGAGCGTCGCCTGGGTCGGACCGACCTCGGTCGAATGCACTCCGGCGGTGATGAGCACGACGGCCTTGCCCTGACGGAAGATCTCCTCGCGTTCGCGGACGCCGGGCATGCCGTTGCGGAAGTAGACCCGCCGTGCCAGCTGTCGGTATCGCTCGAGGTTCTTGATGGTGTCGGCGCTGCCGACGAGCACGCTGATGAACGGGTGGCCGTTGGTCGACGGTCCGAGCTCCTGCACGCGGACGCGATCCGACGACGAAGCCGCCAGCTTCATGTACTCGACGATCTTGTCCCAGCGCGCGAGCTGGTTGTCGGCGCCGACCTTGAACCCGATAAACTGGTCGGGCGGCTGCAGCGCTCCAGCCGCGTCGAGCCCTCCGGCGATGGTGCCAAGACACACTGCCGCGGCCACGATGATGAGCGCGGCGCGCGGCGCACGTCCGGACTGGGCGCGAACGGCCATTAAGAGAGAATAGGTCAGCACCTCCTCATACACAAATGGATAAAGCGGTTCACATCGTCAGCCGCATGGAGGCGATCCAGGCACCGATCGTGGCGGTGGTTGGCGAATGGATTCGTCAGACGCCTGACACGATTTCGCTCGGCCAGGGCGTGGTCCACTACGGCCCGCCCCCGGCCGCGATCGACGCGGTTCGCTCGGCGCTCGGCAGCGCGGCGACGCACGAATATCAGGCGGTCGCCGGGCTGCCCGCGCTGCGTCAGCGGATCGCCGTCAAGCTGGCGTCGGAAAACGGCATCGATCTGTCGGCGGGCAGCAACGTCATGGTGACCGCTGGCGGCAACATGGCGTTCATGCACGCCGTGATGGCGACCACGGTGCCGGGCGATGAGGTCATTCTGCCCGTCCCGTTCTATTTCAATCACGAGATGGCGATCGAGATGGCCGGCTGCCGGGCGATACGTGTGCCGACCGACGATCGGTATCAACTGAACGTCGACGCGATCGCCGCGGCGATCACGGCGCGGACCCGCGCGATCGTGACGATCTCCCCGAACAATCCGAGCGGTGCGGTGCTGCAGGAGCGCAGCCTGCGCGCGGTGAACGCGCTGTGCCGCGACCGCGGCATCTATCACTTCTCGCGACGAAGCGTACGAATATTTCACCTATGGCAGCGCCCGGCACGTGTCCCCTGGATCGTTTGCGGAGGCCGCGTCTCACACGGTGTCGCTCTACTCGCTCTCGAAGGCCTACGGCTTTGCCGGTTGGCGCATCGGCTATGCGGTCTATCCCCGTCACCTCGAGGCTGGCATGATGAAGAGTCAGGATACGATTCTCATCTGCCCGATGGTCGCTTCCCAGCTGGCGGCGGTCGCCGCCATGAACGTCGGCCGCGCCTACTGCGCGCCGCACATCCGCGAGCTGGCGGAAATCCGCGAGGTCGTGCTGTCACGGCTGGCGGCGCTGGCGCCGCTCGCCCATGTGCCGGCTGCTGACGGCGCCTTCTACTGTTTGCTGAAGGTGGCGACGGCGATCGATCCGATGGTCCTTGCCGAGCGGCTGATTCGCGAGCACAAGGTCGCCGTGATTCCGGGGTCGGCCTTCGGGATGACCGACGGGTGTTACCTGCGGGTCGCCTACGGCGCGCTGCAGAAAGAGACCGTCACCGAAGGCATCGGCCGACTCGTCAACGGACTGCGCGCCATCCTGGAAGGATCCACGCCTCGATGAGAGTCGGCCGATCACGTGGCTGGGCGATCGCCGCGGCGTTGTTCGTCGGGTCGGCGCTCGTCCGAGCCGCATCATTCGCCGATGGCGTCGAAGTCGCGAAGCTTCCCACGTTTCTGGACGAGGTTTCAGGGTTGGCGGAGAGTCGGACGAATCCCGGCGTCTTCTGGGTTCACAACGACTCCGGCGACCGGCCCCGCGCCTATGCCTTTGGTCGCTCGGGCGCCTTGCTCGGAACCTACACGCTCGCCGGCGCGACGGCAGTGGACTGGGAAGACATGGCGATCGGACCAGCGGCGGACGGCGGAAGCTATCTCTACCTCGCCGACATCGGCGACAACACGGCACGCCGCGCTTCCGTCCGTGTGTATCGCGTCAGGGAGCCCGCCGTCGCGAACAAGCCGTCGCCCGTCATCGAGACGCTGTCGGTCGTGACACCGTACGACTTCGTCTACGACGACGGCCCGCGCGATGCGGAAGGGTTCATGGTCGATCCCCTGACCGGCGACTTCTACGTCGTCAGCAAGCGGGAGCGCGACGGGAACCGTCTGTATCGTGCGGTCTCGCCCAGGGAGCGCACCACGAACCCGCTGGTGCGCGTCGGCCGGTTCAGCACGACCGGTACGACCGGCGCCGCTATCTCCCCGGACGGCCTGCAGGTCCTCATCCGGCGCTACTCGAACACCATCGACGCGGGCACGCCGCCGGCGCTCGCCGCTTCGTACTGGAGCCGTCCGGATGCGTCGATGAGCCTGGTCACGCTGCTATCGCAACCGGGTCAGACGCTGCCGCTGGTGCCCGAAGCGCAGGGCGAAGCCATCGCGTTCGCGGCCGACAGTCGAGGCTTCTATACGACCTCCGAACATGGCTCCATCCCCGGCGCCACGACCACCGAGGCCAGCCTCACGTTCTACGCGATGCTCGCGCGATGAGTGTGGCGGCCATCTTCTGGGACAACGATGGCGTCCTGGTCGAGACGGAGCATCTCTACTTCGAGGCGACGCGCCGCGTGCTCGCCTCGGTCGGGGTCGATCTGACCGAAGCGCACTACCGCGAGCTGTTTCTCGCTCAGGGAAAGGGCGCCTGGCATCTGGCCGAGCAACGCGGCGTCGCGGCGGTCCGCATCCAGCAATTGAAGGAAGAGCGCAACATCGTCTACGGCGAGCTGATCCAGGAGGCACCCCGGCTGCTGGCCGGCGTTGCCGACACACTGGCGGGTCTCCATGGCCACTATGTCATGGGCATCGTCACGAGCTCGCGCCGCGATCACTTCGAGCTGATTCACCGGGAGACCGGTCTGCTCCGATATTTCGACTTCGTGATTACCGCCGACGACTGTTCGAGGACCAAACCCTGTCCCGATCCATACGTCATGGCGATCGAGCGGAGCGGCGTCGAGCCTGGGGCCTGTGTGGCGATCGAAGATTCGGAACGCGGCCTGGAAGCGGCGACGCAGGCGGGCATCCGCTGTGTGATCGTGCCCAGTGGACTGACGTTGCAGCAGCACTTCAAGGGCGCCGCGGCCGTTCTGAGCAGCGTCCGCGACATCCCTCAGTTCCTGCGCTCTTCAACGCCAAATCCTCAAATCCTCAAATCCTGAAATCCTGAAATCCTGAAATTTCGCCTTACACATCCAACTCCTCCGCCTCCTCCGCCCGGTCCATGATGAAGCGGAAGCGCGCCGACGCGTCTTTGCCCATCAGCTCGTTGATCACCCGGTCGGTCACGATCTGATCGGTGACTTCGATCCGCAGCAGACGGCGCGTGCGCGGGTTCAGCGTGGTTTCCCAGAGCACCTTCGGCATCATCTCGCCGAGGCCCTTGAAGCGCGTGATCTCGGGCGTGGCGCGACTGCCGTTCTTGCCGTGCTGCTTGAGGATGGCGTCGCGTTGGCTGTCGTCGAGCGCCCAGTGCGTGTCTTTGCCGATGTCGATGCGATAGAGGGGGGGCTGCGCCAGAAACACTTTGCCGCCCGCGATCAACTGCGGCAGGTGGCGATAGATGAACGTCAGCAGCAGGGTCGCGATGTGGTTGCCGTCCGAGTCGGCGTCGGCGAGGATGATGATCTTGCCGTAGCGCAGCTTCGACAGCTCGAAGTTCTTGCCCAGGCCGCAGCCGATCGCCGTGACCAGATCGGACAGTTCCTTGTTCTCGAGAACCTTGGCGAGCGAGGCGCTCTCGGCGTTCAGGACCTTGCCGCGCAGCGGGAGGATCGCCTGCCGCGCTCGATCCCGTCCCTGCTTGGCCGAGCCGCCGGCCGAATCGCCCTCGACGATGAACAGCTCGCTGCCGTCGCTGGTCGGGTTGGTGCAGTCGCTCAGCTTGCCGGGGAGATTCAGACGCGTGGAGGTCGCGCTCTTCCGCGAGACCTCGGCCTGTGCGGCGCGGCTTGCTTCACGCGCCCGGGCCGCGAGGATGATGCGGGCGACAATCGCTTCGGCGACGCTGATGTTGTGATTCAACCAGTGCTCGAGCGCCGGCCGGACGATGCCGTCGATGGTGGACAGCATTTCGGGATTGTTCAGCCGGTCTTTGGTCTGGCCCTGAAACTGCGGTTCCTGGATGAACGCGCTGAGGATGCCGGTCAACCCCTCGCGGATGTCTTCCGAGGTCAGGGCGACCCCCTTCGGTGAGAGGTTGTGTGTGTCGATGAAGTTGCGCACCGCCTTGCCGATGCCCGCGCGCAGCCCGTTCTCGTGCGTGCCGCCGGAGCTGGTCGGAATGCCGTTCACGTACGACCGCACGTGTTCCTCGGTGGCCTCCGTCCACTGGAGCGCAAGATCGATGCGCCAGCCGTCGTCCTTGGCCAGCGTGAACGGCGCCTCGTGAATCGGCTTGACGCTGCGCGCCGCGATGATGGCCTTCAGATAGTCGATGATCCCTTCGCGCTGCTCGAAGACCGTCTTGGTTCTCGTCGTCTCGTCGTCGAAGACGATCTTCAGACCCTTGTGCAGGTAGCTCGCCACCTCGAGCCGCTCGCGGATGACGGCGGGATCGAATTCGATCTTCGGAAAAATCGTCGCGTCCGGGTGGAAGTAGACAGTCGTCCCGCTGCCGCGCGCCGCGCCGAGCTTCTTCAGGGCCGAGACCGCCTTGCCCTGCTTGAATCGCATTTCCCACTGCGCGCCGTCGCGCTTGACCGTCGCCACCAGTTCTTTCGACAGTGCGTTCACGACGCTGGCGCCGACGCCGTGCAGACCGCCGGCGGTCTTGTAATTGCCTGGCTCGAACTTTCCGCCGGCGTGCAGCACGCTGAAGACCATCTCGAGCGCGCTTTTCTTCGTCTTGGGGTGCTTGTCGATCGGAATGCCGCGGCCGTCGTCTTCGACGGTGACGGATGAGCCGTCGTCGTGCAGGGTGACCCGGACATTCGAGGCATAGCCGTTCATCGCCTCGTCTATTGAGTTGTCGAGGATTTCCCAGACGAGGTGGTGGAGACCGGTCGATCCGACGCCCCCGATGTACATGCCGGGACGCTTGCGAACCGGTTCCAGACCCTCGAGAACGGTGATGTCTTTCGCCGTGTAGTTGGGGGTCGCCATGTAGAATAATCAGCCTCGAAAAATGCTGCGTGCGATCCTCTGCGCCACGATTGTAGCGGCATTTCCGCTGACGGCCGGCGCCGCCGGGCTGATTTCCGAAGACATCCCGATTCCCGGAGGTACTGAGGCACTGGTTCGTGCCGCCGGGATTCGCGTCGTCCCCGATCGGTCCCGGTTCGTGGCGGAGATCACGCGTCTGCTAGTCGAGTCGCCGATCCGCGATCGGCAGAACCCGGTCTCGGCCGCCGGCCGTCTGAGCGCGCACCTGCTCGCGGCGGCGCGATTTCAACGCGCGCTGACAGCCGCGCAGCTGGACGGGGTGGTTTCCCTCGCTGATGCTCGAAATGGGACGACCAGACGGAGGCTGAGCGAGCTGTTCGACGTGATCGGTCTGCGGCTGCGTGACACGCGCGGCACGTATTCCGTCGAGCCGACCGGCAACAGCGAAGCAATGGAGCGGGCTCGTCTGCTCGGCAACCTCGGTATCGACGTCGGCGCGCTGGCCGCGGCGCTGAACCGCGGCGAAGCGGTGACGATGGCGATGCCGGTCGACACGGTACCGGTGCCGCTGTCGTCGACGGTCTGGTCGGATGAGATTCTCGGCCGGAGGGTTCCGCCGACGGAGCTGTTTGCCGCGATCCTCGCCGACGAGCGCGCGACGCTGCTCTGTCACGGCCTGGCCGGACTGGACGATCTGACGCTTCAATATGTGGCCGAGCATCCAGACGTGCTGCGTGGCTTGTACATCCAGTCGGCAGCGTTCGCGGCATTCGGGAACCATCTCAAGATTCGCAACGGCCGCGTCCTGACGCCCGGTGAGGCGCTCGGCGATCCGGTGCGCCTGATCTGGGAGGATTTGGCCGAGGCGAGAACCGCGGAGCCGGCGCGATTCATCGCAGCCGTTTTCGAGAAACGCACCGGACGTCTCGCGTACCTGTATGACACGATCGGCGAGCTCGACCCGCCGCGCGCCGCCTTCGCCCTGAACTTGTGGATGAAAGATCCCGCCGTGCGGATTGCGCGGATGCGGGCGCTCGTCACGGCAGTGGCCGCGGCCTACCCGGAGTGGCCTACCAACGAGCGTCCCTTCGTCCGTCCGCTGCACGATTTGGGGTCCTTGTTCAACACAATCTCGGTGAACGCGGACGGCAGCCCCAAATTGCCGTCGGCGCGGCGGCTCTGGGAGCGAGCCTTTGAAAGCCAGGATCTGCCGGATGATCCGGCACGTCTGCTTCGCGATGCCGACCGCGAAGGGCCCATCGATGCGGCGTGGCTTGCGGAGAACGTCGCGATCGTCGACGTCCGCTCGCGCGGCCAGCGCCTGATGCAGCTCGCATTCGGCTATCGGGTATTCGACGTCACCGGCCCCGCGGAGGCAGAAGGTGTGTTGGTTGCCCTCCGGGCGTTTGTGGGCTATCGGACCGTCGCGCTCGCCGTGGAACAAATGGGCCTGCGGACCCCCGCCGTCTACGTCGCCGCTGCGCGTCGCGCCGAGGCGTTGACCCGCCTCGACGACCGCCGCGCGTTTGTGGCGATGGGTCAGTTCCAGGGAGCGCTGGCCATTCTCGTCCGCCTGGCCGCGAGCGGCGACCTGACGCCGAGCCGCATCGAGGCGCTGGTCACCTCGCTGTCGACGATCCCACTTACGCCCGATGGGCGGATGGCCGGCGGCACCGTGGAGTGGCTGCGGCAGCAGGTGCTGCAGGGCGAGGCGGATTCACGAGCCGAGGACACCTTGCTGGCGGCCCTGGCCGGACCGGCGACCAGGGTGACGCCCTTCGTCGATTGGGAGGGTGGCCGCTATCGCTTCGACCCGGCTACGGCCGAGATCGACCGGCTCCGTCGCGTGCGTCGACGCCAGGACGGTTATCCGCTCGATGCCGCGGTGCAGCTGTATTCGACAGCCCGGTCGCTGAGCGTCGCGTCCATCGACCTCGATGGCATCAAACGCAGCAGCGCCGCGCTCGAGCGGCTGCAGCGCCTGTTGCCGCGCAAGGCGCCGGTCAGCCCTTCCGATTTTGTCCCGGGTGGTGCTGAGGGGCTGGAGGATCCGCGTGAGGTCGTCGACCGCGGACTGAGAGAGCTTGGCCGCATCTCACGACCGCAGGATGCGCGACGGGCCGGCGAGATTGCCAGTGACCTGGTCGAAGCGGCAGACGTGGTCCTCGCGGAAGTGCTCAGCTCGATCGCCTACGCTCTGAGCATCGGCGATCCGGATGGCGCCGACGCTCCTTGGCGGGGACGTGGCCCGCCGCCATGATTTCGGGGTCGGCTCCCGGGTACCCGGCGTTCGCAACGAACGGCCGTGGTCGATACCGGAACAGCACTTCGACCCGGGAGTGCCGTGGCATGTCTCCGGTTCGCTGATCGGCCTGGATGCCGCCCTCGCCCCCCTCGCCCTGAGGCGGCTGGCTGGGGACGCTTTCTTTGGTCCCCCCGTTCTGGGATCCAACGATCGGGAGACCTTCGCCCGGTCGGTCGCCCTGCTGAATCCGTACGCTCTCAATGACGCAGAGCGCGATACGATTGGATTGGCCATTGCGCGGGGCCGTCAGCGCGTCGCCCTGGCTCGCACGGACGCGGACATCGACGTCCTGGCCGATGCGGTGCGGATGGACGGTTGGCGGCGTCGTGCCCTGCGTTGGGCTGTCGCCAACGAACCGGAGCGGACGCTCACGCTGCTCTCGCTGACCGAGCTGTTCATGCTTGGCGGCGGCGACATCGGAGGGTTGCACGCCTGGGGCCCGGCGATGACTCCGTTATGGGGCTGTCTGTGCACCAGAATGCCGCCACCGAACGCCTGGCGGTTCCTGACGGGGCGGCCCCAGGTCGGGGTGCTCGGCTCCTCGGTGCCCGATCTGACGCTTCACGTCGCGGCGAGCCTTCACGACCTTGACCTGCCAGCCGGTCTGGCAAGGAGCGTTTTGAGCACCGCAATGCAGCAGTTCGTCGATACCGTCCAGCCCAATGATGGCAACGACTGGCTGGCGCTCGTCCGGGG
Source organism: uncultured Acidobacteriota bacterium (assembly GCA_963728825.1). Taxonomy (GTDB): domain Bacteria; phylum Acidobacteriota; class Vicinamibacteria; order Vicinamibacterales; family CAVVIG01; genus CAVREM01. The sequence goes on along the minus strand of CAVSLA010000001.1, from coordinate 348,490 downwards.
CGGGCGGGAGGTGTCACGCGAGCGGCTCGAGGATTTGATCGCCGCGGCGGCAGCTGTCGGCGGACCGCTGGTACCAATCGCGGCGCCAGCGCGCTGACTTGCATGGCGATCCGCTTCCTTCTGCCAGTCGTGTGGGTTTGCATCGCAGTCGCGCTGGTCGCGCAGGCGCCCGCGCCTTCTTCGAGCAGTCCGATTATCGAGATCGCATCGCCGGACGAAGCGGCGTTTCTGACCGGTCCGGTGGTGCTACGCGCGACGGTCGATCCGCCTTCGGCGGTCACCAGCATCATCTTTTTCGTCGACGGTAAAGAAGCGTGCACCATCGTCGGGCCGCCGTTCGAGTGCGAGTGGGACGCGGGCTCCGACGTCGTCGAGCGGCAAATCCGGATGATCGCCAACCTGACGAGCGGTGGTCGCATCCCGCGGATCGTCCGAACGCAGGGGTTGGGAATTGTCGAAAAGGTCGACGTCGACATCGTCCAGGTGACCGTGACCGTGACCAACGATCGCGGCGAGTTCGTGTCGGACATTCCACGCAGCGCGTTTCAGGTGTTCGAGGACGGCAAGCCGCAGACGATCACCTACTTTGCAGCGGAAGACGTGGCCCTGGAGATGGTGGTGGCCGTGGACGTCAGCGGCAGCATGGCGCCGGCCATGCCGAAGCTGAAAGAAGCGGTCAAGGCGTTTCTCGCCGCCGTGCCGGCCCAGCATCGGTTGTCGCTGCTGGGATTCAACGACTCGGTGTTTGCGCTCACGCGCCGGCCGACCGATCCCCCCGAAGAACGTATCAAGGCGGTCGACCGCCTGGCGCCGTGGGGTGCCACGGCGTTGTATGACGTCATCGTCCGGGGCGTCGACACCCTCGGGCTGCGGACCGGGCGCAAAGCGCTCGTTGTCTTCAGCGACGGCGAAGATCAGGGCAGCCATGTGACCATCGATCAGGTCGAGCAGCGGCTGCGGGCGAGCGACGTCACGCTCTACATGATCGGCCAGGGTCGCGGGCTTTCGGTCGATCGTCTCAAGAAAGTGATGGAGCGTCTGGCGGATCCGACCGGCGGCCGCGTGTTCGCCATGTCCAGCATCGACGACCTGAGCAACGCTTTTGACACGCTCCTCGAAGAACTGTCGCACCAGTATTTGATTGGTTATCCGCCCCCTGGCAACAGCCGCGACGGCAAGTACCATCAGATCGCGGTGCGTGTCGATGGCTACCGGAACGTGCGGGCGCGCAACGGGTATCAGTTCGCAGCACCCAGGCAGTAAATCATGGGCACCACATTCACGAGATACCTCAGACAGGCGACCGTGCTGCTCGGCGTGGGGCTCGCCGTCGGTGCGGCTCGGGCGCAGGATCAACCGCCGCGATTCCGATCGGGCGTCGACGTCACGTCGGTCGACGTGACGGTCGTCGACGAGCGCGGCCGGCCGATCCTCGGACTCAAGCCCGAGGATTTCACCGTGCGCCTCGACGGCAGCCCGCGGCGCGTCATCAGCGCCGATTGGGTGCCACTCACTGCGCCGGACGGCCCGAAGCCCCCTCCTCCGCCCGAGGGCTATACCACCAACGAAGGCGGCATCGGCGGCCGGCTGATTCTGCTGGTCGTCGATCAGCCGAACATCCGGTTCGGCGGCTTCATCGGCATCCGTAACGCGGTGAACGGGTTCATCAACCGTCTGCAGCCGACCGATCGCGTGGCGCTGGTCGGGATCGGTCCGGGGGCGCCGTCGGTGCCGTTTACCGCCGACCGCGAGCGCGTCCGGAAAGCGGTCGAGCGGACGACCGGGCAGCGCAGCAGCCTGAGCAAGGGTTTCTACAACATCGCCGTGTCCGAGGCGATGGCCATCAGACGCGGCGACGGCATGGCGCTGCAGCGTGTCCAGCGACGCGAATGCGGCGATCTGTCAACCGCGCCGCCACGCGAGCAGCCGCGCATCGAGATGTGCTACGTCTCGGTCGAAGCCGAGGCCAACGCCGCGGCGGCCGCCGGTGCCTTCGACGGCGAGCAGACGGTCAGCGTCTTCCGCGATCTGCTCAACGCCCTGAAGTCCGTCAACTCGCCGAACACGCTCGTGATGATCACCGAGGGATTCGTCCTCGACGATCAGCATCCCTCGTTCACTCAGATCAGCTCGCTGGCCGCTGCCGCCCGCACCAGCATCTACGTGCTGAAGCTCGACGATCAGATGTTCTCCGACGTCACCCAGGCGGTGGCCACCGAGCCGACGACCCGCTTCGACGATCGGCTGGAGAAGAGCATCGGCATCGAGATGCTGGCCCACTCGACGCGCGGTTCGCTGTTCAACGTCGTCAACAGCGCCGACTATGCGTTCGAGCGGATCGAGTCGGAGCTGTCGGGTCATTATCTGGTGGGCGTCGAATCGAGTCCGGTCGACAAGGACGGCAAGCCCCACCCGATCGAGGTGTCGGTCAATCGCCGCGGCGTAACCGTTCGCTCGCGCCGCCAGCTGACGATGCTCCCCGACGACAACCGTCCGAAGACGGGTCGCGAAGCGGTGATGTCCGGTCTGACCTCGCCGTTGACCCTGTCCGCACTGCCGCTGAAGGTGGCAACCTTTGCGCTCAAGGGACAGGGGACCGACGGCAACGTGCAGCTGCTGATTCACGCGGACGTCGGCGTCAACTACGCGACGCCTCGCCCGGTCGCGCTCGGCTACATGTTCACGGACAAGGACGGGCGGATCGTCGAAAGCCAGGCGGCCAACGCGCGACTGAGGCCGATCATGGACGGTGTCCCGTCACCACTGCAGTTCACCGGCGGCGCGAGCCTGCCGCCGGGCGACTACACCCTGAAAATCGCGGTCGTCGACGGCGATCTGGTCGGCAGCCTGGAGCATCCAGTGCGCGCGACGCTGCTGAACGCCGGCGCGATTTCCTTGAGCGAGCTGATGGTGGGCGGACCGCTGGTTGCGAACGATCGTCCGACCGTCGGCCACACGGTCAGCTTCGGCAACCTGCAGGGATATCTCGAGGCGTACGGTGACAGCGTCAAGGGCCTCAAGGTCCGGTACGAGATTTCCCGATCGATCGAATCGCCGGCCCTGCTCGGTGCGGATGTTCCAGCGCGCGCCGCCGGCGCCGGGCGCGCCATCTTCAATTATGTCGTGCCAGTGCGGCAGCTGCCGCCCGGCAACTACCTGCTGCGCGCGGTGCTGACCGCCGAGACCGGCCTGGCGAAGAGCCCGCTGATTATCACGCGCCCGTTCGAGATCGCGCCGCCTGCCGTGCTGCTGACGTCGGCCGAGAGCGCAGCCCCCGCGCCGCCGTCCGCATCCGAACTGTTCCTGCCGGTCGGCGAGGAAGTCTTCGCACGTCCCTTCGATCGCACCGACATGTCAAAGCCGGCCATCCTCGATACCTTCCGATCGCGCGTGGCGGCGACGACCACTGGGGCCTTCGACAAGGGCGTGGCCTTGCTTGCCGCGGGCGACTTCGCCGCAGCCGAGACGAGCTTCAAGGCAGCGATTACGCCGACCGAGGACAGCTCCGCGGGGCTCACCTACCTCGCTGCGACATTTGCCGCCGCCGGCCACGATCGGGAAGCCGCCAGCGCCTGGCAGACCGCGCTCATCGATGGCGCGGAGATCCCCGAGATCTATCAGTGGCTCGGCGATACCTTGCTGCGCTCGCACGATCTGCCGCACGCGCGGGCGGTGCTCGAGGAAGCGGTCGCCAAATGGCCCACTGACGCGCGATTCGCCAAGCCGCTCGCCATGCTCTACGCGACGATGGGCCTCGGCCGCGAGGCGGTGCGGCTGCTGCAGCGCCACCTCGAGGCGCAGCCGGCCGACGTCGACGGTCTGATGATGGGCGTCGAGTGGATCTACAACCTCCATTCCCTGGGAGCCGTCGCCCGAACGCGCGCTGAAGACATCAAGATGGCGCGGACCTACGCGAGTGCCTACGAACGCGCGAACGGTCCGCAGGCCGCGCTCGTCAAGCAATGGATCGACTTCATCGAGGCGCGCCGGCCCTAGTCAAACTGCTCGCCGCCCTCGCGGTCAGCGGTGCAGTGTCGGCGCAGGATCAACCGCCGCGTTTCCGCGCGGACGTCGACCTCATCTCGTTAGACGTGACCGTCCTGGACGGCGCCGGCCGTCCGGTGCTCGGTCTCGCGCCGCAGGACTTTACGGTACGCATCGGCGGCTCGCCCCGTCGCGTGATCACCGCTGACTGGATTCCGTTGACCGAGGCGGTCGATCGGCGCGGCCAGGACCCCGCTTTCGTCCCGCTCACCTTCAGCAGCAACGTCAACAGCCCGCCCGGCCGCATCCTGCTCATTGCGATCGACCAACAGAACATCCGCTTCGGTGGCGGCAACACCATTCGAGATGCGCTGGTTGACTTCGTGGACAGGCTGCAACCCGCCGATCGCATTGGCCTCCTGATTCTCGGACGGGGCGGGCAGAACCTGCCGTTCACCGCCGATCGCGAGGCGATCAAGGCCGCTCTGTCGCGCTTCGTCGGCCAGAAGCTCGTCGTCCAGGGCTTTCGACGGCAGATTGCAGTCTGGGAGGCGCTCGCCATCCACAAGGACGACAGTGAAGTGTTTCGTGCGGTCGTCCTGCGCGAATGCGGCGCGGAGCCTGGACAAGGCGGCTCCACCGTGGCCGCTTGTATCGCCGAGGTCCAAAGCCAGGCCGCCTCGATGGCCGTCAACGCGGTCGACGATGGCGTGCGGATGTTGAGCGCCCTGCGCAGCGTGTTCGAGGCGATGCGCGCGGTCGACGCGCCCAAGTCGCTGGTGCTCGCGACCGAAGGGTTTGTGCTCGATGAGAGCCGCACCTCGTTCGGCGAGCTGGAGCGGCTGGCGGCCGAGTCACGCGTCAGCCTCTACGCGCTGCGTCTCGACCAGCGGGTGATGGATGGATCGCTCAGGGGAGCGGGGTCGCCCGGGAGCGCCGGCATGGACCGGCTCTCGCTGCGGGAAGGTCTCGATCAACTGGCGAACGTCACCCGCGGCCGCGTGTTCAACGTCGTCACGACACCAGACGCAGCCTTACGGAGCATCGAGCTCGAGCTCTCGGGCTATTACCTGCTGGGCGTCGAATCTGATCCGTCCGATCGATCCGAACGAGCGCGGGGCATCGAGGTTGCTGTCGGGCGCGAGGGCGTGACCGTCCGGACGCGGCGCCAGGTGGTAGCGGACGCCGCACCTCGCACCGCTCGTGATCTGGCGGCGCGGGCTCTGGCGTCGCCGCTGCCCAACCCGGCGGTTCCGATTCAAGTCGGCACGTTCTCACTCGGCGGTCAGGAACCGGGGAAGATTCAGCTGCTGATTCGTGCCGAAATTGGCGACGACTACACATCACCAGGCTCGATGCTGGTCGGCTATCTGGTGATTGGGGAGAAGGGGCAGATCGTCGAGAGCCGCGGTGTAGAGCGCGAACTGAGGCCCGCCGTCAGCGGCGTCCCTTCCCCACTCGAATTTACGACGACGATCAGCGTCGACCCGGGCGAGTACCTGCTGCGCCTGGCCGCCAGTGATGGCCGCCGCGTCGGCAGCGTGGAACGAAAGGTGTCGGCGCGTCTCGGCGACGCCGGCGCGGTCAAGCTGAGCGATCTCGGCGCCGGTGGACCAGTGCAGGTGACGAATCCCCTCCAGCCGACACTCACGTGGTCGGTGGCCTTCGGGAATCTGCATGCATTCCTCGAAGCGTACGGGGTAACGGCGCCGAAGACGACGGTGCGGTACGAAATTGCGCGGAGCGGCGAAATGGCAGCGCTGCTGGGAGCGGATACTCTGGTGCGGCCGGTTGGCGACGATCGCGCAATCTTCACGCGCGTGATCCCGGTGGGACGTCTTCCTCCAGGCCGCTACATTTTGCGTGCAATCGTCCAGGCAACCGGCTGCAACACGACATCTTCGTTGCCGCGCGCGTGTACGCTGACGAGCGATTTTGTGATCCCTGAATCGCCTGCACCAGCGCCCGGCGAAATGTTCTTACCGGTCGACGAGCTGGCTGGACGGCTCGCGCCACCGGCGGCGTCCTCTATCGAGGATGACCGCGCTGCGGCGTGGCGCAGAGTGGAGACGCTGGTCGCAAACCGCCAGCTCGGCGCGGCACGCGATCTTCTCGAGGAGTCCCACGAAAAGTGGCCCGATGCGGTGCATTTGTTCAAGCCGCTCGCGCTGGTCTACGCCACCTTCGGACGGTCGGCCGACGCGGTACAGATGCTGCAGCGCTACGTCGCCGCTCGACCGGACGACGTCGACGCGTTGGGCCTCGCGGTGGAGTGGTTGTACACGCTCCGCCGCGCCGGTGCCGGCGCGCCGAATCATGCGCAGCTCGCGCGTGAGTACGCGGCTGCTTATCAGAAACTCGATGGCCGTGAACGGGCGCTGGTGCAGCTATGGCTCGAGCACATCGAACGCCGTTAATCGTTCCGCTCGTTGGTGTGGCGAGCCTTCTGGGATTGCTGTTCGCATCCGCGAACACCGCTACCAGCCAGAATCAGCCGCAACCGCGATTTCAGAGCGGCGTCGAGGTCGTCACCGTCGACGTCACGGTGGTTGACGGCGACGGACGTCCGATCCGAGATCTGCAGCCGCGCGACTTTGTCGTCGAAGTCGACGGCCGCCGCAGACAAGTCATCACGGCGGAGTGGATCGCGCTCACACCGGCGGAGCCAGCGGCCACCCGCTCCCAATCCGTTGCTACTGTGACTGCTCCTCCGGAACCTTACTCGTCCAACGAGACGGCGGTGCCGGGGCGTTTCATCATGCTGCTCGTCGATCGCCGGAACATCCGCTTCGAGGGAATGACCGCGCACCGGGCGGCGATCGAGGGATTCATCGACGGGCTCCAGCCGTCCGACCGGCTCTCGGTGGTCGCGTCCGGTTACGGCTCCGCGCCCAGTGTGCCGTTCACGACCGATCACGAGCGTGTGAAGCGCACACTACCGTCGATCGTCGGCCAGCGAGGCCTCGACGCGCCCGATCCGATGTTTGCCCTTCGCGAACTGCTCATTGCCCTGAAACCGATCGACGCCCCCAAGACCATCGTCCTGATCTCTGAGGGCTTCCCGGTCCCGACTGTGGCCGTTGGCGACGAGAAGCGTCCGCTGCTCCAGGAGATCGAGCACCTGGCTGCCGAAGCACGGACGATCGTCTACGCGCTGAAGCTGGACTCCCGAATCAACGACATCCGGCGAACGACGCAGGACACCGCTCTTGGTCCGGACCTGACGGCGCCTGCCGCGGCCGGGGGCCGTGGTGGGGCCAGAGGTCAGGGGCTTCCCGATGCGGGCGGCCCCGAGACGATGCCCGGTCCCGCGAATGGACCGGTTCCCGACGGCGTCGAGGCCGGCGGCGGACTCTACTCGGTTGCCGCCGTCACCGGCGGATCGATGTTCACGGTCGTCATGAAGGCCGACCCGGCGTTCGCGCGGATCGATTCGGAACTTTCCGGCTACTACCTGCTCGGTGTCGAAGCGGATCCATCAACCAGGGACGGCAAACCGCATGGCATCAAAGTCGACGTCGATCGGCCCGGCGTCACCGTGCGATCGCGCCGGCAGCTGATTGTGAATCGCCCGCCGCCGCCGCCGCGCACGCCCGAGGAAGCGCTTCTTCCCGCCTTCAGCTCCCCGACGGCCATTGGCGCGCTGCCGATCCGCGTCGCGACATTCGCCGTACGCAATCCCGCCGGGACGGGCATCCAGCTGATGATTCACGCCGAGGTCGGCGCCGACTACACGGCGCAGAAGAGTGTCGTCGTTGGATTCGTCATCGCCGACCGGAACGATCGGGTCGTCCAACGGCGCGCCGGCAACAGTACGCTCCGGCCGGTTGCCGCGGGCCGGCCGTCGCCGTTGCAGGTAACGACCAGCGTGACGCTCGAACCCGGGGATTACACGATGAAGTTCGCCGTCGCCGATGGCGATCGCGTCGGTTCAGTCGAACATCCGGTTCACGCGTCGATCGAGTCGAGCGGATCGGTGAGCTTCAGCGATCTGGTCGTCGGCGGAGTGTCGAGTGCGGCGGTCGCGGTGCCGCCGCCGGTGGGACCGATCGTGCGCGGGGAGTACGTGCAGGGCCTCATCGAGGCGTACGGCGCCGAGGCCCCGGCCGTCAGGGGCCGGTTTGAAATTGCAGCGTCGATCGACGGTCCGGCGTTGGCGACAGTACCGATCGTCGCTACCGCAGCAGGGCGTGATCGAAGTGTACTGGCGCAGGTGCTAGCAGTTCGCGATTTACGGCCCGGTCGATATGTGCTGCGCGCGGTGCTGACGGCTCCCAACGCCGCGCCCCGCACGATCACCCGAGCCTTCGAGAAACCGTAAGGCCGCCTACGAATCCGCCGCGGTCTTTCTCGGCCGCGCCGTTCGCCGAGCCCCGGCTGCCGGCGTGCGTTTCGCCGCAGCTTTTCGCGGCGCCGCGGCGCGAGGTGGTCGTGGCGCGCGTTTGGATTTCGCCCGCCCCAGGAGCTCGGCGGTCGTGTCGATGACAACTGCCGGCTGGGACTCGACGTCCAGATCCGCATCGGAAGGTGAATCGAGCGGCTCGAAGGTCGATCCGATCGGCATCGCGTCCACGGCCTCCAGCGCCGGCTCCTCGACCGCTTCGACAGGGTGCTGCGCAAGTGGCGCGGGTCTCGACAGTTGAGCGCCCTGGAAGACGCGCAGCCCGCCGCGCCGGTCGCGCTCCAGCCGGATCAACCCGTCCTTCTGACACGCGCGCAGCAAATCCATCAGTCCGCCGAACGCGTAGCGGCGCTCGTCGAACCCGCCGGCGCGCAGAATCTGTTTCAAGTTGCGGAGATACATGGGCCAGCGCGCGCCGGTCGCCGCGGCGATGATTCTGCCGGCAACCCGTACTCCTTCGGCGTTGTCTCCGGCGATCTCGACGGGAGGCCTGACCACCTGCACGGCGGCGGCTGTCGGATCGGTCGGAGCACTGCCTTCGCTCGTGGGGAGGGGCCTCGCCTCTACCGTCTCGGTATCTTCTGCCTTTCCATTCCGGGCGAAGTCGAGGGATGCGGGCTCTGCGTCCTCGACGGCCCTCTGGTGAGTCAGCTCGACCATCGTGCTGCGGCCCGCATGTTTCAGTTGGACGAGCCCGCCCTTGGCCAGCTTTTCGACGAAGTCGAGAAACGATGAGGCGCCGTAGTTGCGCTCCGAGAAGGTCGAATCGAGCTGCAGCAGCGTGCTCTTGAGCAGGCCGGTCTGCGGCGTCACTTCGCGGTCAGCGAGAATCTTCAGCGCCCTGCGGACGATCGGGAATGCCTGATCGATGGGGGAGGACGCGCCGGGCGCAACGCGACGCTCGCCTTTGGCGCCCTGTTTCCTCATCAGGTTTTCGTAAGCGATGAACTCATGACAGTTGCGCTGCAGGATGATGCTCGTGAAGGCCCGTCCCCCGACCACGAACACCTTCTTGTCGTATTGCTTCAGCTTCTCGACGAGCGACAGGAAGTCGCTGTCGCCGCCGACGATGACGTAAGCGTTGATGTGCGGATGGGTGAACGCCATCTCGAGGGCGTCGAGCGCCAGGTTGATGTCGGCGCCGTTCTTGTCGCCGCCGGGCGTCAGGTTCCGTTGAACGAGACGGATGGCGTGCTGGGTGAGGTTGCGGCTGTATTCGCCGGCACGGGTCCAGTCGGCATAGGCCACCTTGGTGACCACCTCGCCGCGTTCCTTGAGCGCTTCCAGGACCGCACCGACGTCGAAGTGTTCGTTGAGAGTGGTGCGGACGCCGATTTCGATGTTGTCGAAGTCGACAAATACCGCGATGTTGACGCGTTCTTGTGAGGGCAAAACGGGCTCTTCCTTATGTGGGATGGGATCGGGCGACTGACCGCAGCAGCTGTATGTAGGTCCCGCCGGATGTCTACATCAGCTTCACTCTTGCGCAGCGGTCGAGCACCGGACCGATTGTTGAACGCCTCTATTCTACTTCACCCGAGAGCGGCGGCGGCGCGTCAGGCATGCTCCACACGATCCGCGAGAACTGCCCGCGCTGCAGCAGCTCGCGCCCCTTGCCGCCCCGTCCGGTGATCTCGTATTTCGCCGTGCTGATGGTCTGTTCGGCGCCGCGGCTGGTTTCGACCGTCAGCAGGTCGCGATCGCCGGTCGACGCGATGAAGCCCAGCACGCGGTCGTCTTTCGACGCCAGCTTGATCAGGATGACGCCGCGGCCGGGGCCCGACAGGAAATTCACCTCGTCGGCGCGACAGAGCAGGCCACGTGCCTCAGCAGTCGCCACGATCAAAATCTCGCGGCCGCCGAGTCGGGCGACCCCGGTGATTTGGGCTCCGCCCGCCGGCCGCGCATACCGCCGGCCGGCGCGGGTGCTCGGTTCGACGAACGGCTCGAGGCCGAAGCGCAACGCGTAGCCGTCGCTCGATACCGCGACGGCGTGAACCGGCGGCGGGGCATCGGGGTTTTTCTTCGATGGCGCGATGTCGCCGATCGCCCGCGCGTCCAGGCTCATCGCCGCCACCACCCGCTCGCCATCTTTCAGCTTGAACAGTCGTTGAATCGGCTCGCCGTAGCCGGTCGAGGCCGGCACGTCGATGATCCGGCAGGTGTAGGCGGCGCCAAAATTGGTGAAGAACACGCAGCTCGCCCTGGTGCTGCCCGCGAACGCCGCCAGCACCAAATCGCCCTCGCGCAGGCGGGTGGTCGTCAGGTCCTTGACCTCCTTCTGGCGCTTCACCCAGCCGTCGCGCGACACGATCACCACGTTGTCTTCCTCGACGATGAAGTCGTCGGCGGAATACTCGGGCTCGTCGCTGTCGCTGACGATGCGCGTCCGGCGCCGGTCGATTTTCCCGTCGCTGTAGGCCTTCTGCATCTCCTCGAGCTCGGTGCGCACCAGTTTCCAGCGGCTGTCCTCGTCCTTGAGAAGGGCGGTGATCTGGCGGGCGCGCTTGCGCTTCTCCTCGAGCTCGTTGCGGATGATCAGGATTTCCAGCCGGGCCAGGCGGTAGATCTTCAGCTCGAGGATCGCGTCGGTCTGCTCGGCGTCGAGCGCGAAGCGCTTCATGATCTTCTCGGCGGCATCCGCCTTGCCGTCGGACTTGCGAATCATCCGGATGATTTCGTCGAGCGCGTCGAAGACCGCCTCGAATCCTTCGAGGATGTGAATCCGCTTCTTGAGCGCGGCGAGCTCGTGCTCGAGCCGCCGGGTCACCACTTCCAGCCGGAAATGGAGGAAGTGCCAGAGGATCTGTTTGAGGTCGAGGCGCTCCGGTCGGCCGACTTCCGGGTTCTCGGTCGGGATCAGGCAGGTGAGGTTGACGGCGAAGTTGACCTGAAGTGGCGTGTGCTTGAAGAGGTACGCCATGATCATCTTCTCGTCGGCGTCCTTCTTCATTTCCAGCGCGACGCGGACGTCTTCGGTCGACAGATCTTTGACGTCGAGCAGCTGCGGCAGCTTGCGCGACAGCACCACATCGGCAATCCGCTCGACGAGCTGCGCCTTGTTCACCGCGTAGGGGATGCTGTCGATGTAGATCGTTTTGGTCGAGCGGGTCTCGGGACCGATATCCCAGGTGCCGCGCAGCCGGATGCTGCCGCTGCCGGTCTTGTAGATCTCCTTCAGCTCCTCCTGCGAGTTCAGAATCTGGCCGCCGGTCGGAAAATCGGGTCCTTTGATGTAGCGGCACAACTGCGCGTTGCCGATGTCCTCGTTGTCGAGCAGTTTGACCAGCGCGGTGCAAACCTCGCCCAGATTGTGCGGCGGGATGTTAGTGGCCATGCCGACCGCGATGCCGGTGGTACCGTTCACCAGCAGATTCGGAATCCTGGCCGGCAGCACGACCGGCTCGGTCTTGGTGCCGTCGTAGTTGGGACGGAAATGCACGGTGGTCTGCTCGATCTCGCCGAGCATCTCGTCGCTGATCCGCGCCAGCCGGCACTCGGTATAGCGCATCGCGGCGGCCGAATCCCCGTCGAGTGAACCGAAGTTGCCCGACCCGTCGACCAGCGGGTAACGCAGCGAGAACGACTGGGCCATCCGGACCAGCGTCTCGTAGAGCGCCGCATCACCGTGCGGGTGGTAGCTCCCCATCACGTCACCGACGACCTTGGCGCACTTGCGCGGCTTCACATCGGCGGTCAGGTTCTGCTGCCACATCGTGTAGAGGATGCGGCGCTGTACCGGCTTCAGCCCGTCGCGGACGTCCGGCAGCGCCCGTGCCGTGATCACCGACAGCGCGTAATTGAGGTAGCGTGCCTGGGCGGCTTCGTGCAGCGCGACGTTGTCGGTCGATCCCGGACCGCCGGCACCGCCGCCGAGCAGCGTCGATCGGATCGCCGCCTCACGCGCTCCGGCGCGCGCCGGTTCGGCGGCTTCGAGGTCGTCGAACAGTGAGGGAGAGGCGGGCTTCCGGCGTTTGGCCAACGGCGTTTTGGTCCTCGCGGTGGCTCATTGTACCGCGAGGCACAAGGTATACTCGCCCCCGATGCGGTTCCTGTTGACCTCGCTGTTGTTCGTCGCCGTCTGTGCACCGTCGGTCGCGGCGCAGCAGATCCGCGCGCAGCCTCGCGCCGGCGGCGCGCCGCCATGGTCGAACGGCATTGTCGCGCTCACGCCCGAGAGCTACTACCACGCGATCGAGTGCGGCAAGCAGGGCGCCGACGATCCACCGTGCGTGTTCTGGGATACCGGGCTGTGCCACAACGACGACTTCGCGATCGCCATGTACACGCCGTACAAACAGGTCGCCTACGAGGTGTGGCAGGCGGTCCGCAAGAAGCAGCCGGCGCCGCAGCCGAACTATCAGGCGGCGCAGCGGCAGCGCGTGACCATCGCCCTGTCGGCGATCAAGGGATCGAAAAACGTGCTCGCCGATCTGGCCCTGAAGCGCGGCGGCAAGCCGGTGCCGCCGGTCGACGGCTCACTGGCCAGCAGCCGCTGGACCTTCGACTACGCGGCGTTCGCGCCGACCGGCAGCGTGACGCTCGAGATGGTCGGCAAGGCACGGACGATCAGTTGCCTGATCGATCAGAAGACGCTCGGGAGTTTCAGGTGAGGTAGGGTCCTTTCGGACCCGGCAAGATAGCGGTCAGGGCTGAGGGCTGAAGGGCTGAGGGCTAACGTGATAGCCCTCCAGCCCTAAGCCCTGAGCCCTGAGCCCTGACGGATTACTTGATAAACAACATCTCCCGATAGGTGGCGAGCGGCCACAGTTCGTGCGGCACGACGCACTCGAGAGCGTCGCCGGTTTCGCGCAGGACGGCCATCGCCGGCACGACCGCATCGCGAAAGTGCTTGGCGTGCTTTTCCGCGGATCCGTTGCTTTCGTGATCGAGCGCCTTCTGCAGCTTGTCAGACTGGCGCTTCAGCTCGTCGGTCAGCTTGATGACCTGATCGAGGACCTTCCTGGATTCGGTCGACTTGGCGCCCGCTGACTTGACCGCCGCGACGCTTTGCGCCACCTGTTTCTGATATTCCAGCGCGGCCGGCAGGATGTAGCGATTGGCCAGCAGGACCATCAGCTGCCCTTCGACGTTGATGGTCTTGTTGTAAGTCTCGACCATCACCTCGTAGCGCGCGTGCAGCTCACGGGCGTTGAGGACCTTGTACTTCTCGAACGCCGCGACGACGTCCTTGGCAATCAGGTTCGGCAGCGCATCGACGGTGTTCTTCTGATTGAGCAGACCGCGCTTGCCGGCGTCCTTTTCCCACTCGGCCGAGTAGTTGTTGCCGTTGAAGATGATCCGCTTGTTCTCCTTGATCACCTTGGGCAGCAGGTCGGCGGCCGCCTGCTCGATCTTCTTGCCGCCCTTGGTGGCCTTCTCCAGCTCGGTCGCCATGTAGTCGAGCGATTCGGTGACGGCGAGGTTGAGCGCGATGTTCGGGTAGGCGATGCTCTGGTTGGACGACACCGCGCGGAACTCGAACTTGTTGCCGGTGAACGCAAACGGGCTGGTGCGGTTGCGATCGCCCGCATCGCGCGGCAGCTTGGGCAGCACCATGACGCCGGTGTCGAGGATGCCGCCGTGTTTGGTCGACTTGGCACCGCCCTTTTCGATCTGCTCGAAGATGTCGGTCAGCATGTCGCCGAGGAACACCGACAGAATGGCCGGCGGGGCTTCGTTCGCGCCGAGACGATGATCGTTGCCGGCGCTGGCGATCGATGCGCGGAGCAGCCCCTGCCACTTGTTGACGGCGCGCAGCACCGCGCTGCAGAACACCAGGAACTGGATGTTCTGGTGGGGGTCGGCGCCCGGGCTGAGCAGGTTATTGCCTTCGTCGTCGCTCATCGACCAGTTGAGGTGTTTGCCCGACCCGTTGACGCCGGCAAACGGCTTCTCGTGGAGCAGGCAGGCCAGCCCGTACTTCGGTGCGGTCCGCCGCATGGTCTCCATCGTCATCATCTGATGATCGGTGGCGAGGTTGGCGTTTTCGAAGATCGGCGCGATCTGGTACTGGCTCGGCGCGACCTCGTTGTGGCGCGTCTTGACCGGCACGCCGACCTTGTAGAGCTCGGTTTCCACTTCCGACATGAACGCCATCGCGCGGTCGGCGATTGCCCCGAAGTACTGATCCTCCAGCTCCTGGCCCTTGGGCGGTTTCGCGCCGAACAGCGTCCGGCCGGCGTTGATCAGATCCGGGCGCGACAGGTAGAAGTAGCGATCGATCAGGAAGTACTCCTGCTCGGGGCCGCAGGTCGTGATAACCCGTTCGGCGGTCGAGCCAAAGAGCTTCAGGACGCGAACGGCCTGTTTCGAGAGCGCTTCCATCGAGCGGAGCAGCGGCGTCTTCTTGTCGAGCGCTTCACCAGTCCAGCTGACGAACGCCGTCGGGATGACGAGCGTCACCGCACCGCCGGTTTTCAGCAGCCAGGGCGGGCTGGTCGGATCCCAGGCGGTATAGCCACGGGCCTCGAAGGTGGATCGCATGCCGCCTGACGGGAAGCTCGACGCGTCCGGTTCGCCTTTCACGAGCTCTTTGCCCGAGAACTCGGCCACCGCCTTGCCGTTGCTGGTCGGCGTCAGAAAGGAGTCGTGTTTCTCCGCAGTGATGCCGGTGAGCGGCTGGAACCAGTGCGTGTAATGGGTGGCGCCGTGCTCCACCGCCCAATCCTTGAGGGCGGAGGCGACCGCATCGGCGACCGAGGCGTCGAGCGCTTCGCCTTGCGTGACGGTCCGGCGCAGAGCGTGGTAGACGGGCTTGGGGAGACGCTTCTCCTGCTCCGCTTCGTTGAATACCAGGCTGCCGTACAGGTTGGCCGCGCGCGAATCGCCCGGCTCTTTCTTGTTGACTACCGACCAGTCCCGAATGGCGCCGATCGCTTCGCCCAAAACTGCCGAACCCATCGCGTCCCCCTTTGATCCACCCGACCGTGAAACCGATCCTCGAAACCGAGGTGCTGGAAACCCGAAATGATATCCGGGATTGTTGAAGTGTGCATTATTCAACAAATCGTGCAGATCTGGCAAGAAATTACGCCTGAAATGGCTATTCTCACCGCAAATCTTGCAGGCCGATCACGTGATCGTGCAAATCGCGCACGTTCTCGCGATCACCGGCGCAGAGGCCCCGCCCAGCCCAGCAGGGAGAGGAATTCGGCGAGCACCATCGCGGTCGCGCCCCAGATGTCCGCGCCCGCGACGCTGATCGCGGGCACGTCTCTGGTCGTGCCGTCACGGGTCATCTGCCGCCAGGTCACTGCGGCAGGATCGAGCAGCGTGTCGACATCGACAGTCAGAATCCGCGCGACTTCGGCATCGGCGGGATGGAGTCGAGGCTCATCGGACGCCGCCCCGACGATTGGATGAAGACGAAATCCGCTGACGGGAATGTCGACTGGTGACAACGCTCCGAGAATACGGACGAGCTCGATCGCCAGCCCGACTTCCTCGTGTGCCTCGCGGAGCGCGGCCTGCTCGAAGGTTTCGCCCGGTTCAACCACTCCGCCCGGCATCGACACCTGGCCGCCATGTCGCACGGAGTCGGACCGGACGGTCAGGACGAGGTGCGCACGGTCGTCGACGGGGAACATCAGCAGAAGGCCCGCCGCGTGCCGGATGCGCGCCGGATTCCAGTGTGGCGGCCACTCGCGTCTCGGGATGGGGGAGAGAAGGTCCTGCGCGGTTTCGCCGGGGAGTATGCCGTTCAGCGCCGGGGCGATCCGGTTGATGACGTGCTCGAACCTCACATCGACATCTGCGGGCAGCTGGCGAGCGGGCCGGGGAACGACAGCGCCGTCACGGCACGCACGATTTCCGCAGCAATCAATGCATAGCCCGCGTCGTTCGGATGGAAACCGTCTGACGACAGCGATGAGGGTTGATACAGCTGCGCGAGACACATCAGGTCGACGACCCGGACGCCCTGGGTCGTCAAAGGATTGATGGCCGTCGTCGTGATCCCGAGCGAGGCGCGATGGACCGCCTGCCTCTGCGCCAATGGCGTGCCGGCGACGTAGGGCAGCCGGGACAGGTTCGGGAGATTCAGGGCGATGATTCGCGCGGAGGGACCAACCCGATCGCGGATGCCGTTGACCAGCGCCAGGTAATCGGCGGCGAAGTTCTGCACGTGCAGATCGATGAAGCCGGCCTGGTTGCTCGCGCCGGCGCCTCCGCCCAGTGCGGCCGTGATCACGTTGACTTCGTTGCCGCCCGCGAAGATCGTCACCACTGTCGATTCGCGCGGCACGAAGGGTAAGGCGCTGTCCATGAAGTTGGCCGCGACGAGATGCCCGTACTGTGCCCCCAGATCCATGAAACGGCGGCTGATCGTGGCGGTCGGCAGTCCCAGGGCGTTGACCGTCACCGAACGGCCCTGCGCCCGGAGCTGTGAGGCCGCGACGAACACGTAACTCTTGCCGTCGGGGCAATCGGTAAAGATCGCAAGGCAGGGCGAGCTCGACCCGACGCCGACGACATCGCTGGCACCGACCGCCGCGTAACGGATCGGCGTGCCCGCCGCCGGGGGAGTCGGTGACGTCGGATCATCGTCACCGAGTCCGAGTTTGTCGCAGGCTGTCGCACCAATCCCACAAATGACCAGTAGAGCTGCCGCGAGGATCCGCATTTTTGGAGAGACGGACATCACAAGGAAAAAGGTGCAACCGCGCCGGTCAGCGCAGCGTCCAATGACGAATAGAATGACATGGTTTGTCTCCTGGCACGGGCAGAAACCTTTCGCCCGGTGCCGTCACAAGCTGGTTGCCGCGACCAGGCTGGAGCGCCTCGATGACGCTGCTCGATCGATTCCGTACCCAAACACGTCACAAGCATCCTGACCCCGCCGTTCGACTTGCGTACGTCGGCGAGATTCCGCTCGACGATCGCGAGATGATCGCGGTGATCGCGCGCGAGGACGAGGACCCGCGCGTGCGTCGCGCCGCGGTGGCCAAGCTGATGGATGCCGCCGCGCTCGGCGCGATCGCCCGGGACGACGCGGACGAAGGTGTCCGATCGGCCGCCGGCGCGATGCTCCGCGACCTGGCGTTGGAAGCATTCGAAGGCACCAGCGAGTCCGAGAGCCTCGACGCCGTGGACGCGATCGCCGATCCGCGTCTGCTCGCCCAGATCGCGAAGAGCTCGTCGCGCGAGATCGTCGCGCTGCGCGCGCTGCTGCGAACCGGCGACGTGCACTCGCTCGGTTCGATTGCCCGGCACGCGTCGATCGAAGCCGTTCGGCGGGCTGCGGTCGACCGCCTGCGAGAGCGTGCCGAGCACACCGAGATAGTTGCGGTCGCGATGAACAGTGAGTTCAAGGATACCGCGCTCGCGGCAGTCGATTTGATCGAGGATCCCGCCGAGCTCGAGCAGATCGCGACTCGCGGTCGAAACAAGGCTTCAAGCAAGCGCGCCCGCGCCATCCTGCGCGAGGCCGAGGAACGCGCGGCGCGCGAAGGCGCGGCCGCCGCAGACGTCGACGCGGCGGCGCTGGCTACCGCGTCGGCCGCGTTGGCAGAACCGGTGACATCGATCCCGACACCTCCTCAGACTCTCGACGTTGCTTCGGGCGAGATCGACCTGGCGCCGCTGGCCGAGCCCGCTTCTGAATCAACCGAGGAAGATCCGGAGGCCGAGGCCCGCCGACTTCATGAGGAGGAAGCCGAGCGTCAGCGCGCCGAGGACGCCGACCGCCGCCGCCAGGAGCTCGCTGCGCAACGGGCCCGGGACGTCGAGGAGCACGAGAAGCAGGAGGCCGAGCGGCGGACGCGATTGGCTGAAG
The DNA here is from genome assembly GCA_963728825.1 of uncultured Acidobacteriota bacterium. Classification (GTDB taxonomy): domain Bacteria; phylum Acidobacteriota; class Vicinamibacteria; order Vicinamibacterales; family CAVVIG01; genus CAVREM01. The sequence goes on along the minus strand of CAVSLA010000001.1, from coordinate 330,329 downwards.
CGCGCGACGCCGATCAGCGCGCCCGGCGCGAAGCGCTGGCGCGGGTGCACAACCTGCTGGGCCGGGTCGAACCGTTCATTGCCAAGCCGGATCTGACGCTCAAAGCGGCCGATCGCGCGCTGCGCGACGTCCGTACCGCCCTGAACGCCATCCCACCGCTCCCGACCAAACAGGACTTCGAGGATGTCGCGCGCCGCTTGAGAGCCGCGCAGGACGCGCTGACGCCCAAGGTCCTCGAGCTGCGCGACGCGGACGACTGGCAGCGATGGGCGAACGTCAGCATCCAGGAACAGCTGATCGGCAAGATGGAAGCGCTTCGCTCGCAGGACGATGCCGAGGCGATCGCCCGCGAAGTGCGGTCGCTGCAGGAGCAATGGAAAAAGGTTGCTGATGTCCCGCGCGCGCAGGCCGACGCGCTCTGGCGCCGCTTCAAAACCGCGCACGACGAGGTCTGGACCAAGTGCGAGGCGCACTTCGCCGCCGAGGCGCAGGCTCGGGCCGAGAACCTGACCCGGAAGGTCGCGCTCTGTGAGAAGGCGGAGGCGCTCGCCGACTCCACGAACTGGATTCAGACCGCCGAATCGATCAAGCAGCTGCAGGCCGAGTGGAAGAGCATCGGTCCGGTGTCACGCGGACGGGAGAAAACCATCTGGGACCGGTTCCGCACCGCCTGCGACCGGTTCTTCACACGGCGCCACGAGGATCTCGCGCAGCGCAAGAAGGTCTGGGCGGAGAACCTCGCGAAAAAGGATGCGCTGTGCGCCCGCGCCGAGGCGATTGCCGAATCGTCCGACTGGGAACCGTCGGCCGCTGAAATCCGCCGCTTGCAGAACGAGTGGAAGACGGTCGGTCCGGTCAAGAAGAGCCGCTCCGACGCGATCTGGCAGCGTTTTCGCGCCGCGTGCGACAAGTTCTTCACCCGCTACGCGCAGCGTCACGACATCGCCCGCGCCGAGCGGGTGTCGGCTCGCGAGGCGATCTGCGACGAGATGGCGGCCCTCGCGCCGTCCGAAGCCGACGTCGTCGAAGCGCCGTCCGATCTGATCGCCAAGGTCCGCGGGCTGCGGGGCCGCTGGCAGCAGGAAATCGCCGCGCGCGGCGTCGATCCCGAGCGCGCGCAAGCGCTCGATCGCCGGTTTGCCGACGCATTCGCGGCCGTCCTGGCGCGGTGGCCGGCGGCGTTTGCGGGCACCGATCTCGATCCCGATGCCAACCGCAAGCGGATGGACTCGCTCGTTCAGCGCATGGAAGAACTCGCTGCGTCCATTGCCGGTCCGGCTGGAGTCCAGTCCGCCGACGATGCCTCGATGTCGCCGACAGTGCGGCTGGCGGCGATGTTGAAGGAGGCACTGGCTGCGAACACGATCGGCGGCCGGGCCGACGAGGACAGCCGGATGAGAGCCGCGGTGGAAGAGGTCCGTCAGGCGCAGTCGAACTGGTCGCGTATCGGACCCGTCCCCGAGGAATCGCGCCGCGGTCTCGCGGATCGTTTCCAGAAAGCGTGCCGGCGCATCACCGAGCGCGCCACGCAGGCCCGGCCGAGCGGGACGGGTTGGTCAGGGGGGCCAGGGGCGTCGGGTGGATCCGGCAAGCCCGGTCGGTCAGGCCGGTAGATTAGGGTCGCGTGCATCTGTAGGCCGGGTCCATTTGGACCCGGCCCCCCAACCTTTACTGGATTTTGATTAGCTCGATGTCGAACACCAGCGTGCCGGCGCTTTGTAAACGGTGCCCGGGACTGTTGGCGTAGGCCAGCGGCCCCGGTATCCAGAAGCGGGTCTTTTCGCCCTCCACCATCAACTGCACGCCTTCGGTCCATCCCTTGATCACGCGGTTCAAGGGAAATGACGTTGGCTCACCGCGCGCAACCGAACTGTCGAACATGTTACCGTCGGTCGTCCAGCCTGAGTAATGGACCGTCACCTCGCTGGTGGCGGTGGGATGCTGTTTGCCTTTGCCCGGCGTGAGCACCTTGTATGAGAGGCCACTCGCAGTTTTTTTCGCGTCCGACGGCGGAGCCTTCACGTCTGGCGGAGCCGGAATCGGTTTCTGGGCGGCCGCCAGCGCGGCGGCACCCGTGAACATCGCAACTAACATCAGTGTTCGCATGATTATCCTTTCAAAGTGGAGTGGTCCTCTGCGTCCTTGGCTTCCTCTGCGCCCTCAGCAGGTTTTTATTTCACACTGAATTGATCGACGTGCACGTTCAGGCCGTGGTTGATCCGCAGGCCGACGATGCCGTTGGTGTCGACCTGATTGGCGGCGGCCGACGCGACTTCGGTGCCGTTGACGAGGAAGCGCACCTTGTCGGCGGCCACGGCGACCGCCAATGTGTTCGTACCCTTGGAGGTCTTCTCGGTCTTCTTGATCGCCGCGTGAGCGGTCCAGTCCTTGACGGTCGGCGTGTTCGCCCCCGCGCGGCGCTTGACGAGAAACATGCCGTCCTGCCGGACGAGGAAATAGGTGTACTTCTGTGCGGCGCCCTGCAGGTCTGCGCCTCCGACGATCAGGCCGTACGCTTCCGGATGCTCGGCGGGCTCCATCTGCTGGAACGTCGCCTGCACCTGATAGGCGCCGCTCTTCGTCATGTCAGGTCGGTAGTAAATCGCCGCCGGACCGCTCATCACATGGAATCCCGTTCCCATCGTCATGAACATGATGCCCGCCGGCGGCTGCGTCGCGCCGTCATCGGTCCGCATCTGCCAGCCGGCTGGCAGTTTCGACTGCGCGGCGATCGTCGCCAGCGCGAATGTGATGATGCCGACCGCCGAAATGACCCGCTTCATGTGAACTCCTTTGCCGATGCGAATGCTTACTGCTGACCCGATCGCGACGGCTGGCCGGCGGCGACCACCCGGTTGCGCAGTACGCCGACGCCCTGTACTTCCACTTCAAAGGTATCACCTGGCTTCATCGCCTGAGTGACCCCCGGCGTGCCGGTGAAGATCACGTCGCCCGGCTCGAGCGTGACGTAGCGGCTCACGTAGCTGACGACATACGGGATGGAGAAAATCAGCAGGTTGGTGTTCGTCTCCTGGACGACTTTGCCATTGTGCCGGCCGATCAGGCTCAGGTTGTTGTAGTCGAGACCGGTAACCAGCGCCGGGCCCATCGGCCCGAACGTGTCCGATGCCTTCGCCCGGAACCACTGCAAATCCTGCTTCTGCCAGGCGCGCTCGCTGACGTCATTGCCGGCGGTGATGCCGAAGACGTGCTGCGGGACCTGGGCCTCGGTGATATGGCTGGCCCGCCGGCCGATGACGACGACCACTTCCGCCTCGTAATGCAGATCGGTGGCGTCGGCCGGATAGATGATGTTGTCGTCATGGCCGATGATCGACGATGGCAGCTTCGTGAACAGACCGATGTACTTGGCGGCAGGCTGCTCGGCGAGATGGCTCTTGTAGTTGAAGCCGGCGGCGATCACCTTCCTGGGCTCGACCGGCGCGAGGAGTTTGACCTCGGTGAGCTTCCGCGTCCGTCCGGTCGGCTTCGGGTTCTCGAAGACTGAACCCTGCAGTTCACGAATCGTGTCGCCTTCGAGCATGCCGTACGAGGTCGCGTTGCCGGCCTGGTAACGCACGTATTTCGTCACGGTCTGCGCTGTCGCGGAGACCGAGAGGGTGACGACGGTGACGGCGGCAAGGATCCACGCCTGCCATTTCATAGGCTGCTCCAATGCTACATACGCTCATCACACGACGAGCACGATCTTGCCGAGCGCACCCGGCTCGAGGACCGCGTCGTGGCCGCGCGCGGCGTCGCTCAACGGCATCTCCCGGCCGACAATCGGGTGCAGCGCATCACACGCCAGCCCCGCTCCGATTGCGACGTGGATGGCGGTCAGCTCGGCGGGGCTGACGTTGAAGAGGGTCATTCCGAGAATTGCCGCATCGCGCGCCATCGTCTGCCGCGCGTCGATCTCGACGCGGCCGCGGTTGCCGATGACGACGACGCGGCCGTTCCGTGCGAGCAACGACAGGTCCTTGTCGAGATTGATGTGCGCCGCCATCTCGAGGACGACGTCGAGCCCCTGCCCGCCCGTGGCGGCCATGATCGCCTGAAGATACCCATCCTCACGATGGTTGAATACCGCGTCGGCGCCCTGCTCGCGAACGAGCTCGAGACCGCGCTCGGTGCCGCCGGTGGCGAACACGCGCAGGCCATGCATCTTGCAGAACTGCACCGCCGCGATGCCGACTCCGCCGGTGGCGCCATGCACCAGCACCGTCTCGCCGGCCCGGGCGCCGGCGCGATGGAACAACGAACGATAGGCAGTCGCGTACGGCACGCCGAGGGCGGCACCCTGTCCGTAGGTGATCCGTGGCGGCAGCCGATGCAGCTGCGTTGTCGCGCAGATCGCATACTCGGCGTAGGTGCCCGCGCCGCCGGCGCTGAGGTTGTCGTTGGCGATGTAGACGCGGTCGCCGTGCTTGAAGCCGGTGACGTTGGCGCCGACGCTGTCGACCTCGCCGGCACCGTCCGAGCCAGGGATGTACGGTAGCGCCGGCTTGCGCGCGTAGGTGCCGCTGCGAATGTAGGCATCGACCGGATTCACGCCGGCGGCATGCACGCGCACCAGTACTTCGCCGGCCCCGGGCTTCGGTGTGGGACGCTCTTCGACACGCATGACCTCGGGACCGCCGAACTCGCGGACGACAATGGCGCGCATGGGGCACGATGCTATCATGAGAAATTCCGCTGCCAGATGTCACTGATCAGGCTTCACAAGACCGTTGGCGTGCAGGTCGGCCGCGTGCAGGTTGGCGGCGGCGCACCGATCGTCGTCCAGTCGATGACGATGACCGACACCGCTGACGCGCGCGCGACCGCCGCACAGTGCATCGAGCTCGCAGAGGCGGGCTCGGAGATGGTGCGCGTCACGGTCAACCTTCCCGAAGCCGCGGCAGCGGTGCCCGAGATCAAACGCCGCATGCTGGACGCCGGCTGCACGGCACCGCTCATCGGTGACTTTCATTACAACGGCCACCTGCTGCTGACGAAGTTTCCGGACTGCGCCGACGCGCTCGACAAGTACCGCATCAACCCGGGCAACGTCGGCACCGGCCGGCGCCGCGACGAGCAGTTCGCGACGATCTGCAAGGTGGCGGTCGAGCGCGGCCAGCCGGTGCGGATCGGCGTCAACGGCGGCTCGCTCAATCAGGAGCTGGTGGTCGCCAAGATGCAGGAGAACACCGATCGGAATCTCGGCAAGACGTCGGAAGAGATCATCAACGAGTGCATGATTCTGTCCGCGGTCGAATCGACCGCGCTGGCGATCGAGAGCGGGCTGCGCAAGGACCAGATCATCATCTCGTGCAAGACGTCGCGGCCCCGCGATCTGATTGCCGTCTACCGCGCGCTGGCGCGCGCCACCGATCAGCCGCTGCATCTCGGACTCACCGAAGCGGGGATGGGCGTCAAGGGGCTGGTCTGGTCGGCGTCGGCGATGGGCGTGCTGCTGAACGAAGGCATCGGCGACACCATTCGGGTGTCGCTGACGCCGCGGCCGAACGGCGATCGACGCGAAGAGGTCTACGCCGCCTGCGAGCTGCTGCAGGCGCTCGGCCTCCGGTCGTTTTCGCCGAGCGTCACCGCCTGCCCGGGCTGCGGCCGGACGACCAGCACGACCTTCCAGGAGCTCGCCGAGCGGACCCAGGACTACATCCGCGAGCAGATGCCGGACTGGAAGACGCGCTACGAAGGTGTCGAGACGATGACGCTGGCCGTGATGGGCTGTGTCGTCAACGGACCGGGTGAATCGAAAGCGGCGAACATCGGCATCAGCCTGCCGGGGACGGGCGAGGCGCCGAACTGTCCGATCTACATCGACGGCGAGCACGTCGCCACGCTGCGCGGTACCTACGACGAGCTGGCCGGCGAATTCCAGCGTCTCGTCGACAGCTACGTCGCCACCAATTACAAACGACGGAGTCAGTAATCGGGTCAGGCGATTGTGTCAGACAATGCCCCAATCCAGGTCTCCTCGGCCGATCGTCTGCTGACGGACGCGCTCCACCGCGTGTGGGGCTTTTCTGATTTTCGTCCGCTGCAGCGCGAGGCGATGCACGCCGTCCTCGACCGACGCGACAGCGTGGTCGTCCTGCCGACCGGCGGCGGGAAGTCGCTCTGTTTCCAGGCACCGGCGATCGTCGAGGCCGATCCGTTGCCCTCGAGGCGCCAGGGTGTGGCACTGGTCGTCTCCCCTCTCATCTCGTTGATGAAAGATCAGGTCGACGGACTGCGCGTTGACGGCGTGCCAGCGTCCTATCTGAACAGCACGCTGAACGTCGGCCAGCGCGACGAGGTGATCGCGAGCCTTCGCGCCGATCGGTGCCGACTGTTGTACGTGTCGCCAGAGCGGCTGGTCGGCGAGGGCGGCGACCGGCTGCGCCGAATGCTTCGCGAGTGCGGCCTGCGGTTCATCGCCATCGACGAGGCACACTGCATCAGCCAGTGGGGACACGACTTCCGGCCTGAGTACCGACAGCTCGGGCGTCTGCGCGACGAGTTTCCGGACGTCGCCCTGCACGCCTTCACCGCGACGGCCACCGAGCGCGTCCGGAGCGACATCGTCACCGAGCTTCGACTGCGCGATCCGCTGGTGCTCGTCGGATCGTTCGATCGCCCGAACCTGACCTACCGTGTCCTTCGTCGGGCGGAACTGCGGCGCCAGATTCTGCGCGTCCTCTCCCGCCATGAAGACCAGGCCGGCATCATCTACTGCTTGTCCCGCCGGGAGGTCGAAGAGACCGCGGGCTGGCTGGCAGGAGAGGGTTTCCGAGCGGCCCCCTATCACGCCGGGTTGCCTGACGAGGTCAGGGCGCAGCACCAGGAAGCGTTCCTGAACGAGCAGGTCGACATCGTGGTCGCGACGGTGGCGTTCGGGATGGGCATCGATCGGTCGAATGTCCGCTTCGTGATTCATGCGGGCGCGCCCCGATCGCCCGAACACTACCAGCAGGAGTCGGGGCGGGCCGGTCGGGACGGACTGCCCGCCGAATGCGTGCTCATCTACTCCGGGAATGACTTCGCGCGCTGGCGGCAGCTGCTCGACGCCAATGGCGAGTTGACCGACACTGTCAAAGCGCTGCTGCGCGACATGGAGCGGTATGCGTGCGGCACACGGTGCCGGCACCGCTCGCTCGTCGAGTACTTCGGCGAGACCTTCGAGGCGCGCAGCTGTGGCGCCTGCGACTGGTGTCTGAAGGAGCTCGATCCGGTCGCCGATTCAACGATCGTCGCGCAGAAGGTGCTGTCTTGCGTCGCCCGTCTGAGACAGGGCTGGGGGATCGGTCACGTCACCGACGTGCTGGTGGGCCGCGCCAGCGAAAAGATCGCCGCGCAGCAGCACGATCGCCTGTCGACTTTTGGCCTGTTGAGAGACGAATCACCCTCAGCCGTGCGCGGATTCATCGAGCAGATGGTGGCCGACGGCCTGCTGCTGAGAGACGGGGAGCCGTATCCGGTCCTCCGGCTGACGGCGACCGGCGCCTCGCTGATGAAGGGCGGCGGCAGCTTCACGCTGTATCGCGAAATCGTGCCGCCCAAGCTCAAGGCCCGCGGCCGCCAGCGCGGCGCCAAGGTGCGGGCGAGCGATCCGGAGCTGTTCGACGTCCTGCGCGACGTGCGTCTCCAACTGGCGCGGCAGCGCGGTGTTCCGCCTTACGTCATCTTTCACGATCGCACGCTGCAGGAGATGGCAGATCGTCGTCCACGAACGCTCGACGATCTCCACGACATCTATGGCGTCGGCGTCCGGAAGGCAGCTGACTTCGGTGACGCCTTTCTGGATGCGATTCGCATTTTCCGTAAACCGGGGTAGCTGATCGCTCAGAGATTCGAAAGGCTGGGGCAGGCTCGACGCGACCTACCAGCCGGCGGAACGGGACGCCTTCGGCAGCTTGATGCGGCCCTCCGGGTCGACATGTTTGGCGATCGTGTAACGGACCCGCAGGTTGTAGTCGAACGGCCCCATCCCAACCGGCCGGATGCTGGTGTTCTCCGGATTGCGCGAGTCGTGGGTGACGTTGACATCGACCGTTCCCATCGCGCCGTGGAGGTTCACCTTGATCTCGTTCAGGGTTTTCCGCTTGCCGTTGTCGGATGAGATCGTCACCTTGTCGTGCAGCTTGAACCACAGTACCCAGTTGCCGCCTTTGATCTCGCGGACCTCGCTCCACGGTATGACCGCTTCGGGCCGGGCACCGGGATCGATGCAGCCGGCATGCGCGCGCCAGAACCGCTCGCGATCGGCGCCCACGAACTTTGGCATTCCCATCGTCTTCTCGAAGGGTCCGGCGAGCTCGCCGTAGCGATACACGCGCAGTGCGCTGCGGTCGAAGGCCAGCACGAAATAGCTTTTGACGTCGACATCGTAGAGTGTCGCCGTCCACACCACCGCACCGCCGTTGTCCAGCACCGCCCGCCACGAGGTGTCCGCGTACTCGGCGTCTTCGCCGACGACCACGTACTGGCGCGCGAGAATCCCATGAGCGAGCAGATTGCGGTTGTCGAGCCTGAGTGCATGCTCGGCAGCGCTCGTCGCCGAGAAATGAAGGTCCCGCAGAGCGGCGGCATGACGCCCGACGGAGAAGCCGTCCCACCAGCTCGTTCGCTGTTCCGTGACGACCTCGGCGACGGCGCGCGTGGTCAGCGCGTAGCTGTCAGGATCGAGCGCGCCTGGATCGCAGGTCAGGCCGGCGCGGCTCTGTGCCGAAGCGGGCACAACCGCGCAGGCCAGGAAAGAGAACGTCCAGACGAACTTCGACAGCGGCCGTGACATGTGTCGCCTCCGTACTGCTATGTCCTATCGGGGGCAACCGCTATGCCAATAGCTCAGGTTAAAAAGATGGCGAGAAACCGCGTGGGGGGAAGAAGCCCAGGACCTCTTTTAGTGAACGGTGTAGACCTCGTGGAGCGTAAAGGGGGCAATCTCTACGTCGAAGTAGGTCCCGTCTTCCGCCACCATCTGATAGGTGCCCCGCATCGATCCCCTGGGAGTCGCCAGGAGACAGCGCGAGGTGTACTGAAACGACTCGCCCGGCGCCAGCACCGGCTGTTCGCCGACCACGCCCGGGCCTTTGACCTCCTCGGTGCGGCCGTTGCCGTGCGTGATGATCCAGTGCCGGCTGAGAAGCTGCACCGTTTCGTCGCCTTCGTTCGTGATCCGCACCGTGTAGTGGAACAGCCACTGACCGTTGAGCGCAAACGCCTGAGCACTGGCTTGCTGCGGCACGTGCTCCGACTCGACCTCGACCCGGACGTTATTGGTCACCGCCTCCGAGTACGAGCTGTGGTGCGGCGTCGCGTCTTTGAGCTCGGACATGGGTTCCACCCATCATACCAGCGTTTTTTCAGAGGAAAGGGGGGCGGCAGAAGTGTGAAGGGCCGTTCTAACATAGGGGTGATGCACACGATCCGTGCGGCGACGCTCAAGGCGGCCGCGTCCCGGGCCGGGCTCGACCGATCCGCCACCGTCAGCCGCGACCCATCGGCCTCCTCGGCGATCATTCGCGGCCGGGCGCTCATCTTCTGGGATCTGAAAGTACCCGGGAAAACGGAAAAAGCTCGATGCGATCGACACGGATCAGATCACCCCGGCCGCCGACTGCGTGTCGGAAAGCCTCGAGACCCTCGACGAACGATGGAAAGCCGGTTCCTTCCGGTATCTGATGCCCGACTTCCGCGAGCGCGTGCATCGCGGCGAAACGTTCCTGGTGGCCGGCGACCGGTTTGCGATCGGTTCGTCGCGCGAGATGAGTCCCGCGGGGTTGAAGGGCGTCGCCGAAGAGGCGGGCCTGCAGCTGGTGGTCGTCTGCGGCAGCAACATGGGCGACATCTTCCGCCGCAACGCGCTCAATCTCGGCCTCGAGGTTGCGCAAAGCCCGGAGGCCGTGGCCGACGCGCGCGACGATGACGTCTTCAGCTTCGACCCGGTCACGAGACGCCTGACCAACGAAACCCAGGGCAAGACCTACGAGTCGCTGCCGCTGACACCCAAAGAAGACGAAATCCGCCGCACCGGCGGCATCATCGCCGCAGGCCGGCGCGAGTTCCGATCGTCTCTCGACACCCCGCCACGCATCGAATGGCCGCCACCGGCTCTCGCTCGCACGATGACCTCGACCGAGCAGATTCTCTGGGCGCACCGCGTCGACAAGCACGCCGAGGTCAAGCCAGGCGCGACACTGCGCGTCTTCGCCGACCTGCTGCCGGCCTCGGACGGCACCGCGCCGTTCGCGATTCACACCTTCAACCAGATCACCGGCGGCCACACGATCTATCCGCGCCAAGCCGCCATCGCCAACGATCACTTCGTCTTCACCGGCCGCGACGACGATGAGAAGCAGACGAGTATCGGCCGCGCCTTCGCGCGGGCCAACGGCCTGCAGAAGCCGTACTACGCCACGCCCGGCGACGGGATCTTTCACTTCTACTTTCCCGAACAGGGACTGATCTTCCCGGGTCAGCTCATCCCGGGCGCCGACTCTCATAGCCGGGCGTACGGGGCATACGGCGCAGTCGGGATCGGCGTCGGATCGACGACGCTGGGGTTCGGCTGGGCAACCGGCTACGTCTACTTCACGCTCGCGAAGGCCCGGCGGGTCGTCTTCACCGGCGCGCTGCAACCGTGGGTGAGCGGCAAGGACATCGTGCTGGAGCTCCTGCGCCGCTGGGGTGCGCCGCAGTCCCAGGGCATGTCGGTGGAGCTCGTCGACGCCGACCGCCAGCTGCCGATCGTCTATCGCAATACCATCGCCAACATGATGGCCGAAGGCGAGGCGCTGAATGGCATCTTCGCGCCCGACGATCTCACCGATGAGTGGTACGACGCGAAGGGCATCAGGGACCTGCCGTATCCGCGCTTCAGCCCCGGCGCCGACGCGATCTACGAGATCGATGAGGCGATCGACTTGAGCGGCGTTCAGCCGATGGTCGCCAAGCCGTTCAGTCCCGGCAACGCGTTCGCCGCCGCCGAAGTCGCCCGCGAGCGCATCGAGTTCGACAAGGCGATGATCGGATCCTGCACCAACGGCAGCTACGACGATCTCCTCAGCGCCGCGCTGGTCATCCGCGCCGCGCGCGATCAGGGAATCGCGCGTACCGCGCGGGAATTCGTGGTCTTCCCCGGATCCGGGGGCGTCGGCCGCCTGATCGAGCGACCAGATCCCCGCCTTGGCGGCGAGTCGATTGGCGACGTGTTTCGGTCGGTCGGCGGTCTGATCCGTGAGTCGTGGTGCGGCCCCTGCTTCGGTCAGGGACCCGATGCACTCCGGCCCGGCCAGCGCGCCATCACCTCGTTCAACAGAAACTGGCAGAATCGGATGGGCGTGGGCGGTGAGGGGTACCTCGCGAGCCCCGCGGTCGTGGCCGCGTCAGCACTCGTCGGCTACATGGCACCGCCGAGCGAGCTGGGTCTGACCTGGGATCCCGAACAATTCGGTGCCTGATCCGGTCTAATCCTCTATGTTTCCCGCCACAGCCGGATCGGCTGCAGTCTCCAGGGCGCTCACCGCGACGGCCGCGCTGCTTTGCCTGTGGTTGCCTTCGATGGCTGCGCAGAGCGACCTCGACCCGTTCATGCAGCGCGTGCTGGCGCGGCGCGACGACAACTGGCAGCGGCTGCAGCAGTACATCCTCGACGAGCGGGAGGTGTTCGATCTGCGCGGCCCGGATCGCAACGTCATCTGGGGCGAGCGCCGCGAATTCACCTGGTACCTGCGCGACGGGTTCTTCGTGCGAAGCCCGGTCCGTTTCAACGGTGTCGAGATCGGCGACGCCGATCGACGGAAGTTCGAGGCCGACTTCCTCCGCCGCGAGCAGGAGCGCGAAAAACGGCGGAGCGAGCAGCCAGCGGACAGTCCGATCGGTGATCCGCGCGAGCCGCAGTTCGTCACCTCGGCATATTTTCTGCGCTTCAAGTTCGAGACCGGCAAGTACGCCCTGGTCGGTCGCGAACAGCTCGAGGGACGCGAGGTCCTCAAAATCGAGTACTACCCGACGCAGCTGTTTGCCGACGATCGATCCCGCAGCGACCGGCCCGAGCGGGCCGAGCAGCGGCGGCGGGAGCAGCAGGCCGAGCCGCTCCGGCAGGAGGTCCAGCGCGTGATCAACAAGGCGTCGCTGGTCACCTTGTGGATCGATCCGGCGACGCACCAGATTCTCAAGTACACCTTCGACAACGTCGGCAGCGCCCTGTCGGCGATTTCGGTTTCCGTCAACGCGCTGCCGCTCGGCTGGCTCGCCCAGGTCGAAGAAATGCGCGCTTCCATGACCATGGGCGAAATGTTTCCGGAGGTGTGGCTGCCGCGCGCGCTCGACATGCAATTTACCGTCGGGATGGCGGTGGGGCAGTTCGACATGCGCTACACCCTCGACTACTACGATTACCGGCGGGCAGATGTCACCTCGACGATCCGCATTCCCGAGCCTCGTTGATCGTGCTCGGCCTCCTGCTGCTGCTCGCACTGACTGACGCAGCCCCGCTCGCACTCGAGGCGGCCGCGGTTGCCCAATCTCCGGAAGTCATCGCCGAGCTGCGCGTGCACGGCAACGCCGTGATGACCGAAGAAGAAGTCATCCGGCTGGCCGGCGTCGCGATCGGCGCGCCGTTCGAGGAAGGCACGCTGCTGGCGGTCGAAGGCCGTCTGCGCGACAGCGGTCGATTCCGTCAGATCGAAGTCCTGAAGCGCTTCGCATCGATCTCCGATCCCTCCAGGATCATCATCGTCATCATGGTTGATGAAGGGCCGGTGAAGATCGAGTGGGATCGCGGCTCGGGCGAGGCGCGCACGGTGCGGCGACGAGGCCCGACGCTGATGTTCCTGCCCATCCTCGATGTGGAAGATGGCTACGGGTTGACCTACGGGGTCCGCTTCGCGCTGCCGAACATGGCCGGTTCCCGGAGCCGCCTCGCGTTTCCTCTCACCTGGGGCGGCGACAAACGGGCCGCGGCGCAGCTCGAGAAGGACTTTGCGCGCGGCCCGGTCGATCGCGTGACGGCCGGTGTCTCAGTGTCGCGCCGGGAGCACCCGTTTTACGAACAGAACGACGATCGACAGCGCGTATGGGCGCGCTTCGAGCGCGGTCTGGCGCCGCGTCTGCGCGGCGGCCTCACCATCGGGTCCGAGCACGTCTCGTTCCTGGGGAACGAAGAGCGGTTCTTTCAGACGGGCGCCGATCTGGTCTTCGATACGCGGGTCGATCCGATGCTGGCGCGCAACGCGGTTTACGCTCGTGCGGCATGGAACCGTTTCCGGCTCGACGAAGACGCCAACTTCGATCAGCACGAGCTCGATCTACGCGGATATGCCGGCCTGTTCGGCCAGAGCGTGCTCGTTGCCCGAGCTTATCGAAATGGCGCCGGCCGGGGGTTGCCGTTGTTCCTGCAGCCGATGCTCGGCGGCATGGACAATCTGCGCGGCTTCAAAGCCGGGTCGTCGGTGAACGACGTGCTGGTCGCGGGTTCAATCGAGCTGCGGGTGCCGATCACCTCGCCATTGAACGTCGGCAAGCTGGGGGTCAACGCGTTCTTCGATACCGCGACGATTTATCATCACCGCGCGCGCCTCGCCGATCAGCGGTTTGCAAAGGGAATCGGCGGAGGAGTGTGGGTGTCGGCCGCGTTCCTCAAGTTGAATGTTGTCGTGGCGCGCGGCGTCGGCGTGGGGACGCGAGCGCATTTCGGCACGACGTTATCGTTTTAGCCGAGCGTACGTAGGGCGGGCCTCCTGAGGCCCGCCACTCTTCAACCATGACTGAATCTCAGAGAGAGATCGCGCGGACGATCGGCGTTCCTGTCGCATGCCGCCACATCTTCCTCTGCTGCGATCAGACCACGCCAAAGTGCTGCGACAAGGAACGGGGCCTGGCGGCCTGGGAATTCCTCAAGCGCCGGCTCAAGGAGCTCGGCCTTTCCGACCAGGGAGGGATTCTCCGGACCAAGGCGAACTGCCTCCGGATCTGTGAAGGCGGTCCGATCGCCGTCGTCTATCCAGAAGGCGCCTGGTACGGTGCCTGCGATCCTCCGGTCCTGGAACGGATTATCCAGGAGCACCTCATTGCCGGCCGGGTGGTCGGGGCCCATCTGATTGACCTTCACCCGCTCTCCTCCTGAACGGCCCGGATAGCGGCACCGTTGCGGTATCGTGTCAGCGCATGATGGCCCGCACGATTCCCACGACTACGCACGGCCGCTACCTCGTCCAACCTGCCTCGGAAGGGCAATCGCGCGGCCTGCTGGTCGGATTTCACGGCTACGGCGAACTGGCCGAGGCTGCCATGGATCGCCTGCGTGGCATTCCCGGCACCGACGACTGGACGCTCGTGGCGGTGCAGGCGCTGCACCGCTTTTATCGCGGGCGGACGCGCGAGGTCGTCGCGAGCTGGATGACCAGGCAGGATCGCGAGCTGGCGATTGCCGACAACAACCGCTATGTCTCGTCGGTAGTCGACGCCGTCTGGCTCGAGTCGTCACAGGAGTCAGATGGAGGCCGGGTCTCAAGACCCGGCTATACCGGAGGAATGCTCGTCTACACCGGCTTCTCGCAGGGTGTGGCGATGGCCTATCGTGCCGCTTGCGCCGCGGCCCGGCCGGTATCGGGCGTCATCTCAGTGGGAGGCGACATTCCACCGGAGCTCGATCGAGAGGCGTTGTCGCGCATCGCAGCAACGCTCGTCGGGCGCGGCAGCCGGGACGAGTGGTACACGGCGGAAAAGATGGAGGCTGACCTGGCGCGGCTACATTCGGCAGCCGTTCCGGTGTCAGTCGTCACGACGGACACCGGACACGAGTGGACGGCGGAGTTCAGCGAAGCGGCGGCCGCATTTCTCAAGCGCGCCGGCCGATGACGCCGCGCATCCACGACACGATCTTGCGCTGAACCTCGTCGAACACCGGTGCTTGTCGCTTCGCGTCGCTGGACACCTTGAACGAGTGGTCGCCGCCCGCCACGACGTGCAGCTCCGCAGGACTGTGGAGCGTCTTCATCACCGGCTCGAGCTCGGTCGGGGTTCCGAAGGTGTCGCGGCTGCCCTGGACGAAGAGCATCGGGCATTTCACATCAGGAAGATGGCTGTCCCGCCGATCGTCGGGCCGGCCGGGGGGATGGAGCGGATATCCGAGCAGCACCAGGCCGCGTGGTGATTCAGCGAGGCCGGCGGCCGCGACATGGGTCGCGATGCGACCGCCCATCGACTTGCCGCCGATGAACAATCCGCGTCCTGCGCTGTCGACCTCGTCCCGTACCGCCTGAATCACCGCGGCATAGCAGGCTTCGAGCGCCGGCCGCCGATCCGGGATGCGGCGCTGTTGTTCCGTATAGAGAAAATTGAAGGTGATGGTGTCGGCGCCGAGCCCGGCGAGCGCCCTCGCGAACGACGTCATGAACGCGCTCTGCTGGCCGGCACCCGCGCCGTGGGCAAGAATCAGTGCGGCATCCAGTTTGGGAGTGGATGCCGCATAGACCAGCGCGGTCACCGCCGCGTCACGATTGATTCGGACCGGCAGCTCATTTGGCTGCAACACGCGCGCTCCGCATCTCGGCGTCCGTTCGGAGCGCATTGGTCACGGACAACGCGCCGAACTGCGTGGCCAGCGCCTGCGCCAGCCGGCGATCGACGTCGCTGCGCACCACGCCGGTGAGCGTGACGTGGCTGCGGTCGACGATGATGTGAATCGGCGGGTTGAGCATCACGGCGTAGTTCCAGAAGTTCGAGTTGCTGTAAATGGCTCGTGAAATCTGCTGCCGCAGCGCATCGTCGAACGAGGAGGCCGGCAACACCGCCAACTGATCGACCACCTGACGGACCCCGGCGATGCCGGCGACCCTCTTTTGCAGCTCACTACGCTTGTAGCCCATCGTGACCTTTCCGGTCAGCGTCACGACCCCACTGTCGACGCCCACGCTCACGTCATCGAAGATCGTGAAGTGGGGATACGCGTTCACGGTCGCCGCGGCGTCGTCGAGAATCCGCAGATCGTTCAGAGCCTGGGACGCTGAGACGGCGGCCGGCAACACCGACCATCCAACAACAAGAAGAAGAACCCTGAATGACATGTTCAGCCGCGATTTCTGCAGGCGAGGCGTCACGGATCAGAGCTACAAATCGGGTGCCAACCAGAAACCGGGGGTATTGGGCCGTTTCGACGGCCGCGTCGTAGCCGATGAGTGTCACTGCCCGATGAGCCGACCAAATAGGGCGACGGTCAGGACGCCCGCCACAATCAGCAGAACCTGCCGCAGGCCGCTGCTGTCGATCTGACCGCGATGCAGGTCAGGAATCAGGTCGGACATGGCGATGTAGAGGAGGCTGGCAGACGATAGCGCAAGGATCACCGGGCGCACGCCGGGCAGGAAACCCACGGCGACGTAGGCGACCAGGGCGCCGGCGATGCCCGAGGCACCTGACAACACGTTCAGCATCAGCGCCCGCCGACGGCTGTAGCCGGCGGCCAGCAGGATGGCGACGTCGCCGACCTCCTGGGGGATCTCGTGGGCCGCGACCGCGATCGCCGTGTTGACGCCGAGCGGCACCGACGTGAGCACCGCGGCGCAGACGGTCGCGCCATCGATGAAGTTGTGGAAGGCGTCGCCGACCAGCACCAGGGCGGCGGTCGCGCCGTGCACGTGGCACTCGTCGGTGTGACAGTGGCGGAGCAGCACCAGCTTTTCGAGCACGAAGAAAACGAGGATGCCGGCCAGCAGCGTCGCGAATGCCTGGGCCGGCGCCATTGTTTCGAGCGCCTCGGGAAGCAGGGCGAGGAGCGCAACCCCGAGCAGCGCGCCGACCGCGTAGCTGACGAGCCACGGCACCATGCGTGTGCGGACCCGATCGGTGAACAGGAGCAGCGAGGAAGCGACGAGGAGTCCGCCGAAGCTGCCGAGCAGACTGAGGCCGACCGCCGTTGCCAGTAAAGGCACGCAGCATTCTAGCTTGCGACGTACCCTCGTCGTGCGCGCACCCGGTACGCGCGGTTCTTGACTTCGACGCGGATCGCGTGCCAGCGCCCGTCGTTCTTGCCCGCCGACGGATAGCCCAGGTAGTACTGCTGGTTCAACTCGCTGGCGATTCCTTCTGTCGCAGGATTCAGGTCGCGCGGCTGGCGGATGATTTCCGTTCGGCCGCCACTGTCATCGGTCAGGTCGCGCAGCGCCACCGGATTGACGCGCTCGTTGCTGCCGCCGGTCGGTCGCGGCGGCCATTGAAGCTGAGGACGCGGTCGCCGTGGGCCTCCCGGAAACGGGATGGGAATCGGGATCCGCACCGGCGGCTGCGGCCTGGGCGGGAACGGCTGGAGCGCCGGCCCGCCGTCGCCGTCGATGCCGATGGCATAGACCAGCACTTCGCTTTCGCGGACCAGCTGCTTCAGGTCGACCAGCGGCGTGCGGCTCGAGGTGTCGTTCCCATCGGAGATGAGGAGGATGGCCCTCTTCTGATGTCGGCCGGTGGCCGCGAGGGGAATCGCCTCGGCCACGGCGTCGTACATCGCCGTCGCACCGTCGGTCCGGATGCGATTGATCGCGCGCGTCAGCAGCTGGCGATCGCCCGTCCAGCCCTGCACCAGCGTCGGATCGTCGTCGAAGGTGTACAGGAAGATCTCGTCACGCTCATCCAGCAGATCGTACAAAAACCGATTCAAGGCCGCCTTCGCCGCCTGCATCTTCTCGCCGTCCATGCTGTCGCTCGTGTCGAGCACGATCCCGAGGCTGACCGGCGTTCGCTCGGCGCTGAAATGCGTCACCTCCTGCAGCTGGCCGTCCTCGTAGACCGTGAAGTCTTCCTTGCTCAGGCCATGGACGAATCGGCCGCTGGCGTCCGAGACGGTCGCCGTGACGTTGATCAGCTCGACACCGGTCTTGAAGCGGAACGATCCGCCGTCCTGCGCCGGTTGCTGGCCCTGTAGCGTGGCGGCCGCGACCACGACGGCGACAACGTTGACGATGGGTCCGGAGCGCATGGCGGTCACCTTCAGACTACCGATTTCTGGGTTCCAGCGTCGGTTCGCTTGTCCACGTGCGGAACGATGCGGTCGTCGTTCGTGAAGCTGACGCGATAGCGGCCGACTTCGGCCGCCGCCGGGACGCTGACGATGAATCTCCGTTCGGCACCCGGCGCCGCGTCCGAATCGTGGACCGCGGCGCGGCCGCTGGCGATGAAGGCGCCGTCCCGATTGAAGAGCATCACCACGGCGGTGAGTTGACCGATGCCGGCGGTTGTCGACGAGCTGCGGATCACGCCGCGAATCGTCAGCCGATCCAATTCCCGTTCGTGGCCGAGCGCAATCAATTCGAGCGGTAGCGCGGTGGCGTTCGGCGCTGGCGTGTCCGCCACGGCCCGGTCGGCGCTCCGTGCGCCTGACGAATCACGAGGCGAGCTCGTGATCACAATGCTGCCGATGATAACCGTGACAACCGCTGCCCCGGCCAGGGCAACGGCCAGTCCACGAGACCCTCGGGCCAGGGGACGCTCCAGCGCGAACCGATCATCCGGCATCGGCGGAGCTTGCGCGGCGCGAATCGGCAGCTCGACGACCGCTTCCTCACCCGGATCGCCGTCGCTGATTGCGGCCGCGAGCGCTGCAATCCGCGCCTCGGAGCGCTGACGGTCGTGACGAATCACGCGCCAGGTGTAGAGTCCGGCGCCGATCGCGCCGGTCACCGAAATCAAGGTGATTGTCAGAAGCAACGTGTCCATGGCCCACACCTACCGCAGCTTGAACTCGACCGCGACTTCAACGATGACATCGACGGGAGAGCCGAGTCGTCGGGCCGGAGAGAACCGCCATTGCCGGACCGCTTGCACCGCGCGCTCGTCGAGCCCCGCACCAAGACGTTTGACAATCTTGACGTCGCCGACCGAGCCGTCGCTCCGTACGACGATCTCGAGGACCACCTCGCCTTCGACGGCGCTGCGGCGAGCCTGCTCGGTGTAATCGGCGCGCACTTCGCGCAGCAGCCGCGGCGCCTCGATGCCCGACCCGGGGCGGAACGGACCACCTCCGGTGCCGCCACCCGAGCCGGGGCCCACGCCGTTGCCGTCGCCGGGACCAATGCCCGTGCCCGTTCCACTGCCGGTGCCGGCGCCGGTACCCGGTCCGCGGCTCTCGGCCTCGGTGCGCGCCTCCTGGAGAACGCCGGCGCGGTTGCGATCTTCGGCGGGAGCCTGGACGATCGGCGCGGAGACGATCGGCATCGGTTCCGAGTTCAGCGTGGCCGGCGGTTCGGGCACTGGTTGCGGCGGCGGTTCGACGGGCTGAGGGGGCCTCCGCGGCGGCATCGGACTGCTGACCGTGCTGCGGCCGTGACGCTGCGCCTTTGGTGGCGGCGCTTTCTGCCTCGCTCCACCACCGCCTCCGCCGCCGCCCGGCCCCGGCAAATTCATGAACACCAGGCGCATCTCCCTGGCCGGTTCCTCTATCGCAAATGTCTTTGCCGTCGGTGCCAGGCCAAGGCTGGCGATGAAGACGGCAACAGCGACCGCGCTCGCGTGGAGGGTACCCGATACCGCGAGCGGGACGCTCTTCGGCTGCGCCTCACGGGCGGCCGGTCCGAAGACCGAAAACAGCCCAGGCCGCTGCCGCAGCTCGCGGCCGAGCCGCACGGCGTCGGCGTGGGGGACGAAGCCCTGCGCCGACCCTAGAATCGCCACGACGCGCGCCTCGGGGACCTGTGCGGCCCGGGCGATCTCCCGCGGCGAGTAAACCTCCGGTTCGGACATGGATGTGTAGGTTCGACGAGGCAAAACGCTTGCCGATCGGTCCCGGTCGACCCCCGGCTTGAATGCGGCTTTTTCGGCCATTCCTTGCTGACAGCTCAATTCAGTCGAACCGGCGTCCGGCCGGGCTGTGCTCCGGGCCTGACATTCGGTGTCTCCTTCGGGTGCCGGGTGCCGGGTGCCGGGTGCCGGGTGCCGGGTGCCGGGTGCTAAGCCCGTTTCGTGACTTCGTGGCTGGCGAGTTTCTCGAGCGCGCGGACCATCGCTGAGTGATCCCATTTCGCGCCGCCGGCTGCGGCGCAGGCGTTGAGGAGCTCCTGGGCGGTCGCGGTATTGGGGAGGCTGACTCCAAGGGCGCGTGCGCCGGTCAGTGCGATGTTGAGATCTTTTTGATGCAGCTCGATCCGGAATCCCGGGTCGAATGTGCGGTTGATCATCCGCTCGCCGTGCACTTCGAGGATGCGTGACGAGGCGAATCCGCCCATCAGCGCCTGGCGGACGCGGCTCGGATCGGCGCCGGCCTTCGAGGCGAACAGCAGCGCTTCCGCGACGGCTTCAATCGTCAGCGCGACGACGATCTGGTTGGCGACCTTGCAGGTCTGCCCGTCGCCGTTTGCGCCGATGAGCGTGATGTTCTTGCCCATCAGCTCGAAGATGGGACGCACCTTCGCAAAGGCCGCCTCGCTGCCGCCGACCATGATGCTGAGCGTGCCGTTCTTCGCTCCGACTTCTCCACCCGACACCGGCGCGTCCAGGTAATCGCACTGCAGTTCGTTGATCCGCCTGGCGAACGTCTTGGTCGCAATCGGCGAGATCGAGCTCATGTCGACCACGGTTTTGCCAGGCGTCAACCCGTCGGTGACACCGTCGCGCCCGAAAAGCACCATCTCGACATCCGGCGTGTCGGGCACCATCGTGATGATGACGTCCGCCTTGCCGGCCGCCTCCCTGGGTGTCGTGCAGGCGCTGTCCGCCCGCCTGCAGCAGATCCGACGGCGCGCCGCTGCTCGAGTGCAGCCACAGCGTGTGGCCACCTTTGATCAAGTTGAGGGCCATCGGCCGCCCCATGATGCCGAGCCCGATAAAGCCGATCGCTGCCATCGTCAGCCTCTGCATGGGGACAGTCCCCGTTAACCAGGCGAGCCCGCTTTCGGTCGTGGCGGCGGGCTTGTACTCGCAGCCGATCCAGCCCGCGTAGCCGATCCGATCGAGGAACTCGAACAGGAAGTGATAGTTGATCTCGCCGGTGCCCGGCTCGTGCCGGCCGGGATTGTCGGCAATCTGCAGGTGGGCAATCCGCTCGAGGTGGCGCTGAATGGTCGTCGCCAGATCGCCTTCCATGATCTGCATGTGATAGACGTCGTACTGCAGGAACAGATTCGCGGAACCGACGTCGGCCATGATGTCCAGCGCCTGGGCCGTGCGGTTGACGAAGAACCCGGGAATGTCGCGCGTGTTGATCGGTTCGAGGAGCAGCCGGATGCCCGCATCGTGGAGGCGCGGCGCGGCGCGGCGCAGGTTTGCAACCAGCGTGTCGCGGGCCCGGCCGATCTCGACGCCGGCCGGCGGCAATCCCCGCGAGGCAATTGACCTGACCGCAATCGAGGGCGGTCGCGTACGCGATCGCACGGTCGACACCCTCATCGAACTCGCGAACGCGATCAGGATGGCAGGCGATTCCGCGTTCGCCGGCGCTCCAGTTTCCGGCGGGCAGGTTGTGCAGCACCTGTGTCAGGCCGTGTTCGTCGAGCCGTTGTCGCAGCTGACGCGCCTCGAACTCGTACGGAAAGAGATATTCGACACCCCGCGAAGCCGGCGCGCCGCGCCGCGGCAAACCGATCGAGGAACGGCACCTCGTTGAACAGCATGGTGAGGTTGGCGGCAAACTTCGGCATGCGCTAGGCCTTCGGCTTTACGCCCTCGACAAAGATGAGACCGTCGCGTTCGGCGAGCGTCCTCACCAGCTTGAAACCGTCGGCCTCGAGTGACGGTGCGACATCGAACCGCGCCGCCCCAGCGCCGCGGCTGAAGAGCGCGCCCAGACCGCCGCGCACGCCCGCGCCAATGACGACGACGCGCCCCCCGGACCGGAGGATGCGCAGCGCCTCGCGGATCGTGCCGACCCGGTCCTCGGCGCGCATCGGCGCGAGCAGGCCGCCGGTGTCGTCGACGATCACGAGGTCGAATGCGTCGTCGTCGAGCGGCAGCCTGGTCGTCGGTGCCACCTTGATGTCCACCAGCACGCCGGCGTCCTCAACCCCTTTGCGCGCGCGGCTGGCGGAGGCCTCGTCGGGCATGACCGCGACGGCGCGCCCTGAGATACCGACCTTGGCCGCGACGGCGGCGAGGCGGCCGCCGTGCGCGCAGCCGATCTGTGCAACGCGATCGCCCATCCGGACGCCGGTCATGCCGACGACCAGCAGATACGGATCGTCGCGGCGGCGCCGCAGGGGAATCATCGGCAGTGATGATATAGTTTTTCCTCGTGTCTACACCCGTCGAAATTGCTCCGGCGCGGGGGAAACTGGGAGTTCTGCTCGTCGGGCTCGGCGCGGTCAGCACCACGACGATTGCCGGCGTCCTCGCCATCCGCAAAGGTTTTTCCAAGCCGATCGGTTCGCTGACGCAGATGGGCACGATCCGTCTCGGCCGGCGCACCGAAGGGCGTTCGCCGAAAATCAGCGATGTCGTCTCGCTCCCGACGCTCGACGATCTGGTATTCGGCGGGTGGGATATTTTCGAAGACGACTGCTACGCGGCCGCCCGCACCGCCGGAGTGATCGAACCGTCGCTGCTCGACAAAGTCCGGCCCGACCTCGAGAAGATCCGCCCGTGGCCGGCCGTGTTCGATCAACGCTACGTCAAGCGGCTCGATGGTCCCAACGTCAAGAAGGGCCGGAACAAGAAAGACCTCGCCGAACAATTGATTTCGGACATCCGACAGTTCAAGTCCGACAACAATCTCGATCGGATGGTCATGGTGTGGTGCGGCAGCACTGAGGTCTTCATGACCGAGTCGCCGGCCCACGCGACCATCGAGAGCTTCGAGAAGGGGCTCGAAGCGAACGACCCCTCGATTCCGTCGAGCATGGTCTACGCCTACGCGGCGATTCGCGAAGGCATTCCCTACGCCAATGCCGCGCCGAACCTCAGCGCCGACATTCCCGCGCTGGTGAACCTGGCATCGACGACCAGAGCGCCGCTGGCCGGAAAAGACCTCAAGACCGGACAGACGCTGATCAAGACCATCATCGCGCCTGGTCTGAAGGCGCGGCTGCTCGGTGTCGACGGCTGGTATTCCACCAACATTCTCGGCAACCGCGACGGCGAAGTGCTCGACGATCCGGAATCGTTCAAGACCAAGGAAGAGAGCAAGAAGTCGGTGCTGGACTACATCCTCCAGCCGCAGCTCTATCCGGATCTCTACGCGCACCTCTGTCACGTCGTGCGGATCAACTACTATCCGCCGCGCGGCGACAACAAGGAAGGCTGGGACAACATCGATCTGGTCGGCTGGCTCGGCTATCCGATGCAGCTCAAGATCAATTTCCTGTGTCGCGACAGCATCCTGGCGGCACCCATCGTGCTCGACGTCGCGTTGTTTCTCGACTTGGCCAAACGCGCCGGCATGTATGGCATCCAGGAATGGCTCTCGTTCTACTTCAAGAGCCCGGTGCACGCGCCGGGTCTGTACCCCGAGCACGATCTGTTCATCCAGCTGATGAAGCTGAAGAACACGCTGCGCTATTTGAAAGGTGAGGAGCTGATCACTCACCTTGGACGGGAATACTACGACTAGCAGATATCAGCAACCGGCGTTGATCGGCGGGCTGGTCAGCGGCGTGCTGTCGGCGCTGCCGTTCGTCAACCTGTTCAACACCTGCTGCTGCCTGTGGGTGGTGAGCGGTGGTGCCGTCGCTGCCTATCTGCTCCAGGACAAGGACTCCAAGCCGATTCAGGTGAGCGACGGCGCCGTGGTCGGTCTGATCGCCGGCGTGATTGGTGCCTTCGTCAACCTGATCCTCTCGATCCCGATCACCATCCTGATGGCGCCGATGCAGCGGGCGTTCATGGAACGCGTCATCGACGGCGGCAATCTGCCCCCCGAGTTCCGCGAGATGATGACGTCCGGGATGGGGACCGCCTTCGGCCTGGTCCTGGGCTTTTTCTTTGCGCTGATGGCTGGTGTGGTGTTCTCGACGCTCGGCGGCGTGCTCGGCGCCCTGATCTTCCGCAGGCCCGCACCCCCCGCGCCTCCGGTCATCGACGTTCCCTCTATCCAATAAATAGTCGGGAGTCGGGAGTCCCGACGCGCTGCACAGCTTGCCCCGCTATCGCACGGGGCATCACCGTCCGAAATACAGGGACGTGCGGTATCTCCCCCCGGCCGCGTTGCTGGTGGCGCTGGTTGGCGTCACCCTTCGCGGCCAGACGGTCGCGCCCGGTCAGCTGCCGCCGTTGCCGCTGACCCAGCTCGACGAGCGTGCGCTTGCCGCGGATCTGGATAACCGCGCATTGACCCTGACGTTTGCCCAGCCGGTCCCCATCCAGGACCTGCTGCTGCTGCTCGTTCGCGGCACTTCCTTGAGCATCGTGCCCGATCCGACAATCGAGGGCACCTTCATCGGCCAGCTGAAGAAGGTGACCGTGCGCCAGGCGCTGACCCTCATCCTGCCGCCGCTCGGCCTCGATTACCGGGTCGATGGGGCGTTCATCCGGGTCGGCCGGCGGGAGCCGGAAACGCGTCTCTTCGACATCAATTACATCGCCACCGGTCGGACCGGAAGCACGGTCGTGGGCGGAGCGTCGAACGGTGGCAGCAGCGCCAGCGTCGCCGGAACGACCACCACCGACGTGTTCGGCGAGATCGCCGGCGGCGTCCGGATGCTGCTCTCCGAGCGCGCCACCTTCAACGTCGACCGGAAGGCCGGCCTGCTGCAGGTGACCGATTTCCCGGAGCGTCTCGATCGCGTCTCGCTCTACCTCGACACCGTGCACGACCGCGTCCATCGTCAGGTGCAGATTGACGTGCGAATCGTCGAAGTGGAACTGAATGACGCAGAGGCCCAGATGCTGGACTGGGCCCTGCTGGCGCAGAGTGCGGAAAGCGGCGGCGTGACGCCGTCCCGTCCCAACATGATCGGATTGCGCGTCGCCGACGTGAATCAGCTGCTGGCCGGACTGGCGACACAAGGCCGCGTGTCGTTCCTCGCCGCGCCTTCGGTCGTCGCGCTGAACAACGAACCCGCGCTGGTGCGTGCCGGCGCCGAAGCGCCAGGCGCCAGACCGGGCGAGCGGCCGGCCCTGGGCAGCGTGACGCTCGAAGTGACCCCGCAGATTGCCAGTGAGGGCGTCATCACGCTGAGTCTCAGCCCGATCGTGACGCTGCAGGACGCCGATGTCCGCAACGCCCCGGCCGTTACGACGATCCGCGAGACCGATACGCTCGCCCGCGTCGGGAATGGCGAGACGCTCGTGCTCGGCGGTTTCACACGGCAGCGGGAAACACGGGAGCGTCAGAGCGGCGGCATCCGCGGCGGCTGGTTCGGTCGGACGACGGTGGTGACCCGCAAGCGGATCGAGCTCGTGATCATGCTCACTCCGAAGATTCTGAGCCCGCTCGGAGCGCTGTGATGTACGAGCACTACTACGGGTTCACCGAGAAGCCGTTCAACCTGACGCCGGATCCGAAGTACTTATTCCGGAGCCAGTCACACGCCAATGCCTTCGAGCTGCTGCAGTACGCGATTCAGCGGCGTGAGGGCTTCGTCGTCGTCACCGGCGACATCGGCACCGGCAAGACGACTGTGTGCCGCGCCCTGCTCGAACAGATCAACCGCACGACGTTCACGGCGCTGATCCTCAATCCCTTTCTGACGGAAGAGGACCTGCTGAAGCGGATTCTCCAGGACTTCGGCGTGATTTCGCGCGCGGATGTCAAGGCGGGCCGGCTGGCCGGCGTGTCGAAGCAGGAGCTGATCGACACCCTCTACGATTTTCTGCTCGGATTGATTCCGCTCAACGCCAGCGCCGTCCTGATCATCGACGAGGCGCAGAATCTGCCGCGGCAGGTGCTCGAGCAGATTCGGATTCTCTCCAATCTCGAGACCAACAAGGAGAAGCTGCTGCAGATCATCCTGGTCGGGCAGCTGAACCTGCATGACCTGCTGCGCTCTCCGGATCTGCGTCAGCTCGATCAGCGGATCTCCATCCGCTATCAGCTGAAGCCGCTCGACTCTGAGGCGGCCGCTGCCTACGTCCGCCACCGTCTGACGATTGCCGGCGGCGCCGGCTCGGTGGCCTTCAGCTCGAAAGCGCTCGCTCTGGTGCACAAGCTGTCCGGTGGCATTCCGCGACTCATCAATCTGATCTGCGATCGAGCGCTGCTCGCCGGATTTTCGCTGCAGGCAGGAAGGATCACACCCGACATGGTGCGACACGCCGCGAAGAACCTCGACATCGCCCCGTCTTTGGTGCCCCGGTTCGCCTGGCTTGGCCGCCGCGCCTCGCTGCTGGCGGCCGCGTCCGTCATGCTGGCCGCATCGGCGTCGGCCGTGGCGTTGACGGCATTCCTCTATCAGCAGTTCGCTTTCGAAACGGTTCAGGCGAGCGCAGCCGAAGCGGCGCCACCGGGCGCCACTCTGCATTCGGATCGGCAACTTCCCGCGGATGCAGCCGTGACGGTCCTGGTCGAATCGTATCCAGACGAGGTGAACTCGGAACCGGCGATTCGTCAACTGACTGCCTGGCTCGAGGCATCGGGTCATCAGGTGTATTACGAACGCGTCGACCTCGGCCGGGAAGGCCGATGGCGGCGAGTACCTGGCAGGTACGTATTCGGAGCACGAATACGAGACAGCGTCGTGGGACGCCGCCCGCCTGAAGGCGGCGGCTCCGGTCCTCGAGGCTCGCGTGCTTTCGAGAGGAGCAGGACGCCGCCCGTGAGCCTCATTCTCGACGCGCTTCGGCGCCGCTCGAAAGGGGAGCAGCACTCGGATGAGGGGAGCGGTGCGAGCACTGATCGTGTGCCGACGTCGCTTGGCTACCCTCGCCGGAGCCGCCGGGGCTTCAGCGGCCAGCGGCTGCTCGGGATAGGGGCGGGAGCGATCGCGGTCGGGTTCCTGGCAGTAGCCCTGCCAGTCTACTGGTTGTCCCGTCAAGCGGGGCCGCCAACACAAGCAGCCGCACGAACCGTTGCACCGCCGGCGTTGCGCGCGCCGGCACCGGCTCCTTCTCTGCCTGCAACGCCGCCTTCTGTGTCTGCGCCGCCGCCTTCTGCGATGCCACCGTCTGCGCCTGCGACGCCACCGTCGACCGCTTCCGGCACAGCGCTGATGCCCACGACGTCGTCGAAGTCAGCCGAGCTGCCACCGGCATTCGCGCCGAGCACTGCTCCCGCAGCGCCACCCGCGCCGCGGACAACCCCGCTGGCGACGGATTCCGTTGCGGCGCTGTCGACGCCGAAGCCGCCACCGGCCGCACCGCCAGCAGCCGCACCGGTCGCCGCGGCGCTGCCAGTGGCGGCGCAGCGGTCCGCGCCGCCGCTCCGCGGAAGCCCGCCGCCCGGAGGCGAGTCAGAAGGAACGACGGAGGCGCCGGTCGCAACAGCCGCTTCGACGCCGGTGCCGCCCCAGGCCGATCACTTCGCGCTGGCGCTGTATTTCCACCGCGTCGGCGATTTCAACAATGCGCTCACGCACTACCGCACGCTGCTCGAGAAGAACGATGCAAGTGCCGAGGTCCACAACAATCTTGGCCTCCTGTACCAGGAGCGCGGCGACGTCGACGAGGCCATCCGCGAGTTCCGCCGCGCCATCTCGCTCGACCCCGGCTACGTCAAGGCGCACAACAACCTCGGTGTGGCGCACCTTCGCGCCAAACGGCTCGATGAAGCAGCCGCCGAGCTTCGCGTCGCGCTCGATCTCGAACCGCGGAACCTCGAATCGCTCGTCAATCTGGCGATTGTGCAGAAGACCGCCGGGCGGGCTGCCGAGGCGCGCGACCTCCTGCGCCGCGCCATTGCGCTGGATCCCGGCCACGCAGGCTCGCACTACAACCTTGCCGTGGTGGCGGACGAGGCGGGCGACACGACGACAGCCGTCACTCACTATCGGGCGTTTCTGCGCTACGGCACGGTCGGCCACCCCGATCTTGCTGCCCGGGTCCGCAGCCGCTTGACGACACTGGGATCCAGCTGACGCATTCAGATTTCAGAGAATTCGGTGCTCCTCCGGGACGCCCAGGGCCGACTCCGCCGCCTGATCGGCGGATCGCGCTGACCCGAGGTTCCTGAACCTTTTCAGCCGCTTCTCGTATGACAATGGGATACATGGCTCTGATTGAAACCGTCGACCTCTGGAAAACCTATGTCATGGGCAGCGAAGAGATTCATGCGCTGCGGGGCGTGACGATTGAAATCGAGCGGGGCGAATATGTCGCCATCATGGGGCCGTCGGGCTCCGGCAAGTCGACGCTGATGAATCTGATCGGCTGTCTCGACACGCCCAGCAAAGGCTCGTATCTGCTGAACGGCAAGCAGGTGAGCCAGATGAACGACAACGAGCTGGCGCGAATTCGCAACGAAGAAATCGGATTTGTCTTCCAGACCTTCAATCTGTTGCCGCGGGCGACGGCGCTGCGCAATGTCGAGTTGCCGCTGGTGTATGCGGGGGTTCAGTCGAAGGATCGCGACGAACGTGCCCGAGGGGCGCTCGAGAAAGTGGAGCTGACGTCGCGCATGCACCATCGACCGAACGAGCTGTCGGGCGGTCAGCGGCAGCGCGTCGCGATCGCCCGCGCGCTCGTGAACAATCCGTCGATTCTGCTCGCCGACGAGCCGACCGGCAATCTGGATTCCAAGACCGGCCTGGAAATCATGGGCCTCTTCGAACGGCTGCACAAGGGCGGCAACACCATCGTGCTGGTGACCCACGAAGCCGACGTCGCGGCCTACGCGTATCGGACGATCCACATCCGCGACGGCCAGGTCGAGAACGACGTCAGGCGCGCCGCCTGATCAGTCATCAGTCACCAGTCCGACTGTCGACTGACGACTGTCGACTGACGACTGTACAATCCTGCCCGTGCCGAGCGCGTTCTGGAGAGTACTTCTTGCCTTCAGCGCGCTGACCCTCCTGCTTGCCTATCCATTGAGCCTCGACCCGGGCGGCCGTGTCCTGGCGCTGGCACCCGACACGGACCTGTTCATCTGGACACTGGCGTGGGATGCGCACGCCTTCCTGACGCAGCCGCTGTCCATGTTCGACGCCAACATCTACTACCCTCAGGGGCGCACTCTCGCCTATTCGGAGAATCTGATCGGCGGGGCGCTGTTGTCGGCGCCGGTGCAGTGGCTCACCGGCAATCCTGTCCTCGCCATGAACGTCGCGGCGCTCGCTTCGTGTGCACTCTGCGGCGCCGGCACCTGGCTGCTGGCGCGCCGGCTGGGCCTCAGCGGCCCGGCAGCGGTCCTCGCCGGCCTGGTCTTCGCGTTTGCTCCTCCACGATTTCTGCGCCTCGGTCAGCTTCACCTCACCCTGATTCAGTGGATGCCGTTCGCGCTGGCATTCCTGCACTCGTACCTGGAATCCGGGCGGCCGCGCGATTTGCGGTTGGCGGCGCTGTTCTTCTCGCTCCAGGCGCTTTCGAGTGGTCATGGCGCCGTCTTTCTCGGCGTCGCCAGCCTGGCGCTCATTGGCTATCGTGTCGCGCTTGGCGAGCCGCTGGGTGTCCGTCGCCGGCTCTCGGACCTCGGTTTCATCGGCTGCCTCGCGCTGCTGCCGGCCGTTCTCGTCACCGCGCCGTATTTCGCCGTTCAGCGCGAGATGCAGCTGAAACGCTCTCTCGCCGACGCGTCGACGTGGGCGGTGTCGGCGTCGAGCTTCCTGGCGTCGCCGACCCACGTGCATCGCTTCGTGCTTTCCCAGGCGACCGAGCGGCCAATCAACGACGAGGCATGGGCCTATCTGTTTCCTGGCTATCTGCCGTTGATGCTGGCGGCTGCGGCGTTTCTCCTGCCACGTCGGACACGCGGCCAGCCGACGCCATGGTACGGCTCGGTGTGGACGCGGGCGGCGCTCGCGCTGGAATTGATGTCGGTGATCGGTATCGTGGTCGGCATCTACGTCCTCGCCGTCGGTCCGATTCGTTGGCGAATCGGCGCGGCGACGATTTTTTCAGTGCGCGAAGTGGGTCGCGTGACTTTCTTTCTCGTCGCGGCGCTCGTGGCACGCGCCTGGCTGACTCGACGTGTGCCATTGGATCCGCTCGGCCGAGTCCGGCGCTGGAGAGCGCACACGATGGCGTGGCGCACACGTCACCGCGCCGATCCCAGACTCTTCTACGCGGTGCTGCTTCTGATGACCCTCTGGCTCTCCGCCGGACCGCCGATCGGCTTGTGGCGCGCGGTGTACTGGCTTCCAGGGCTGAACTTCATCCGGGTGGCGTCGCGCTTCACGTTGCTCGGCATCCTGTGTCTGGCCGTGCTCGCCAGCTACGGTTTCGAGCGGGTGACCCTGCGATGGACGGCACGCACACGGACGGTGGCTGCTGCGGTTGTCGGTGCGCTGCTCGTTCTGGAGTTCGCGGCGATTCCGCTCGCGACGTCGCCGTACCGCGTCCAGCCGCCGCAGGCGGACGCCTGGCTCGACGGCCGACCCAGACCGTTCACCGTGGTCGAAGTGCCGGTGCCGACAGCCCACGAAGGCGGTGAAGAGCGCCGGCAGACGATGTTCATGCTGCACTCGATGGCGCACTGGCAGAAGACGGTGCACGGCTACAGCGGGTTGCGGCCGCCGCTGCATGCCGACCTGTTTCGCGAGCTTCGGGTGTTCCCGGACGAAACGAGCATCGAGCGCTTACGAGCACTCGGCGTCGACTATGCCGTGGTGCACACGAACCTGTATCCGGCAGGTGAATGGGCGGCAGTCGAGGAGAGGCTGCGGCGGTTCGAACGGATTCTGAAGCTCGAATACGAGGACGCGACGGCGCGCATTTACTCGATCCACTAGTGCGTCATCGCATAGACGAGGGCATTGATTCCAAAGGCGTAGCCATCAACTGAGAAACGCAGGAAGTACTCCCGGTCGGTGGCTTCTTCCTCGAACGAGTCGCCGAAGTCGGTGTTGTGCGTGATCAGCGCCATGATGCGGCCGCGGTCGTCCAGCACCGCGCGGGCATGAGGGACGCGGCTCTCGAAGCCGCGCTCGGACGTGCCCCCGCCGGTCCCGCGCCAGACACCGATCGACGGGATCTGCGGGAATTGGGCAATCGTGAAGAACTGGCGGAAGATCGGATGGTCGTTCGTCAGATCGTGATACGGATACGCGCCGGTCGGCAGCACTTTGCGAAACTGGCTGTCCCACACCGCCCACGCGTACTCGCCCCAGAAGTCGTCGGCCCAGAGAAAGCCGCCCTTCAACAGGTAGTCGCGCAGCCCTTTCGCTTCGGTCTCGTCGAGGTAGATGTTGCCGACCTCGGTCATCATGATGAAGGGGCACTTGAAGAGCTCGGGCTGCGACAACTGAATGATGACGTGATTCGGGTCTCCCTCCGGGTGCCGGCTGATCGTCGTCTTGGTGAGCTCCGACATCCGGGTCATCAAGTTCGAGTCCGCGCGAGGAAAGTCGACCTGCCAGTCGGCCCCGTCGCCATTCGCGGCACCGCGGAAGTAGACGCGGCAGAACTGGAACGCGCCGTCGAACGACTTGGGCGACGCGAAATCGTACCGCCGGAACCTGCCACCTTGAGCGGCTGACGATGAGGTCAGCAGCAACAGGACGGCGGACAACATCGCCGCCTGCCGCCAGCGGGGCCGTAGCGCCCGGATCATTGCCTTTAGTCTAGTCCTACACGGCGGCGAAGTGCCCGGCGGAGATCTCCCGGAGCGAGGCATCTCTGTCAACGGCCGCCGGATCCAGGACGATTCTGCGTTTGGGCGCATCGGGATCGGGTATCGGTATCGCCGACAACAGCGCCTTGGTGTAGGCGTGTTGTGGCGACCGGAACAGCGCCGCCGCGGGTCCCAGTTCCACGATCTTCCCCAAGTACATCACCGCCACCCGGTTGCAGATGTGTTCGACCAGCCGGAGATCGTGCGCAATGAACAGGTAGGTGAGTTTCAAACGCTGTTGCAGGTCCATCAGCAGGTTCACGACTTGTGCTTGTACCGAAACATCGAGAGCGGAGACCGGCTCGTCGAGGACGAGAAATGAGGGATGCAGCGCGAGCGCGCGCGCCAGTCCAATCCGCTGCCGCTGGCCGCCGCTGAATTGATGGGGGTACCGCTCGAGATGCGTCGGATCCAGGCCGACCAGTCCAAACAATTCGGCGACGCGCTTCTTCCGGCGGTGCCGATCGCCGATGCGGTGGATGATCAGAGGTTCCTCGACGATCTGACGCGCGCGCATCCGTGGGTTGAGCGACGAGTACGGATCCTGGAAGACGATCTGCATGTCGCGGCGAGCCTCGCGGAGCCGGCTGCGCGAAAACGACAGCACGTCCTCACCGCGGAAGGCCACCGCTCCGGACGTCGGCTCGATCAGGCGAAGCAGACACCGGCCGGTCGTGGTCTTGCCGCTGCCCGATTCGCCGACCAGGCCGAAGGTCTCGCCTTCCTCGATCTCGAAGCTCACATCGTCGACGGCTCGCACGATCGTGCCGCGCCGGAACAGACCTTTGCCGCGTACGAACTGCTTGGTGAGGTGTGAGACGCGTACCAGCGGCGTCACGGCTTGCGCTCGGCTGGATCTGCCAGATGACACCGGACGTCGTGTCCGCCGGCGTCATAGGAGGGCGGCCGCTGTTCGACGCAGATCTCGAGGCGGTCCGGGCATCGCGGATGGAAGGCGCATCCGGCCGGGAGCTGACCGAGCAGCGGCACGGTGCCCTCGATGGCGCGCAGCCGCTCACCCGGCGCGCCGCCCGGGATCGAGGCCAGCAGTCCCTTGGTGTACGGATGGAGAGGGCGGCGAAAGATGTCACGCACCGGACCCTGTTCGACGATCCGGCCGGCGTACATGACCGCGACCCGGTCGGCGGTCTCGGCGATGACGCCGAGATCGTGGGTAATCAGCAGCAGGGACAGGTTGAACGCGGCCTTCATTTCGCGAACGAGCTCGAGAATCTCTGCCTGGATCGTGACGTCCAGTGCGGTTGTCGGCTCGTCGGCGATGACGAGCGTGGGACGGCAGGCCAGTGCCATGGCGATCAGGACGCGTTGCCGCATGCCGCCGGAGAGCTGATGGGGATAGTCGTTGACACGCGAGGCTGCATCCGGAATGCGGACAGCCTCGAGCAGTTCGAGAGCACGGGCGCGCGCTTCAGCCCTCGTGCCGCGGCCATGGACCAGCAGCGTTTCGCGAATCTGATCGCCAACCGTGAACACCGGGTTGAGCGCGGTCATCGGTTCCTGAAAGATCAACGCGATCTCGGCCCCGCGGACGGCCCGCATCTCCCGCTCCGACAGCGTGAGCAGGTCGCGGCCCTTGAAACGGATGCTCCCGGCGGCGATCCGGCCGGGCGGCTGAACGAGCCGCATGATCGAGAGCGCGGTGACGGACTTGCCGCTGCCCGATTCGCCCACCAGGCCGAGCGTCTCGCCCGCGCGCACCTCGAAGGTCACGTCGTCGACAGCCGCGACCGGTCCGGCTGGCAGATCGAAGACCGTCGTCAGGTGGGAGACCTCGAGCATCAGATCGTTGCGGTCTCCTCGTATTCGCCGAACATGCCGCGCAGCGTATCGGAAATCTCGCCGACCGTCGCCATCGCTTCCACGGCAGCGATGATCGGCGGGACCAGGTTGCCGCCCTCACTTGCTGCTGCCGCGACCGCGCCGAGCGCGGCGCGGCACGCGCCGTCGTCGCGACGGGCTTCGGAGCGTGCGCACCCGCTCGGTCTGCCGCCGTTCGCCTTCTGGATCCAGACGAAACAGCGGCTGGGACAACACTCCCTTTTCGGCGTAGCGGTTGACGCCGACGACGACGGCCTCTGCGGAATCGATGGCGAGCTGGGCGGTATACGCCGACTCCTGGATTTGCCGCTGAATGAAGCCGGCCTCGATCGCCGCCAGCGTGCCGCCCATCCGATCGATGCGGTCGATCAGATGCGACAGCGCCCGCGCTCGATCTCGTCCGTCCGCTGCTCGACGCCTGCGATCCTCCGAAGCGGATCGACGGTGTTCACGACGCCGGTCTCGGCGGCGATGATCTGCTGGGTGCGCAGGGCGAGGCGGGCGGACTCTTCAGTCGGAAGCGCCAGCGCTTCGTCGAACCCGTTGCAATGCAGCGACTGCGTTCCGCCCATCACCGCGGCGAGCGCCTGCACGGCAACCCGGACGATGTTGTTGTCGGGCTGCTGGGCGGTCAGCGTGCTGCCGGCCGTTTGCGTGTGAAATCGCAGCTGCTGCGCGCGCGGGTTGGTGGCGCCGAACCGGTCGCGCATGAGGCTCGCCCACAGCCGCCGCGCCGCCCGGAACTTGGCGATCTCCTCCGAGGAAGTCGTTGTGGGCGTTGAAGAAGAACGACAGTCGCTGGCCGAACTGATCGACGTCGAGCCCGGCATCGATCGCCGCCTGCACGTAGGCGATCGCATGAGCGAACGTGAACGCGACTTCCTGCATCGGCGGTGGAGCCGGCCTCCCGGATGTGATAGCCGCTGATCGAGATGCTGTTCCAGCTGGGCAGCTCGCGCGCTGCAGAAGGCAAAGATGTCGGTGACGATGCGCAGCGAATGCCGCGGCGGGAAGATGTAGGTCCCGCGCGCCACGTATTCCTTCAGGATGTCGTTCTGAATCGTGCCCGAGAGCTTCTGGAGGGCGCAACGCCCTGCCGGCGCGCCACGGCGACGTAGAGCGCGAGCAGGATGACCGCCGTCGAATTGATGGTCATCGAGGTCGACACGCGGTCGAGCGGGAATGCCATCGAACAGCGCAGCCATGTCCTCGAGCGAATCGATCGCCACGCCGACGCGACCGACCTCTCCCGCCGCGAGCGGATGGTCCGAGTCGTAGCCCATCTGAGTCGGCAGGTCGAACGCGACGCTGAGGCCGCTGACGCCCTGGGCGAGCAGATAGCGATAGCGCGCGTTGGATTCCTCGGCCGTTCCGAAGCCCGGCGTACTGCCGCATCGTCCACAGCCGGCCGCGGTACATGGTCGGCTGGATGCCGCGGGTGTACGGATACTCGCCGGGCAGCCCCAATTCACCCATGAAGTCGCTCCGCCCGCATTGTAGCGCGCGGGATCGCGATCCGTCAGGGTCCGCCAGACGCCGCGCGGGCGCGGCGAGGCGGTTATGGAAGGCGCACGCCGATCATGACGCTGAACGCGCGATTCTTCAGCGTGTCTTCATGGAAATAGAAGTCGGTCGCCATGTCGGTGAGGCCGAGCGTGTAGCGCGCTTCGAGCAGGAACCGGTCGCGTTCGATGCCGCCGCCGAACGACGAGGCCAAAATCGCTGCTGGCGATCGCGGGATCGATATCGAGATCGGTGCCAGCCTGACCGCCCTCGAAGCTCCCGTTGTTGCCCATCTGGACCGAGAACGCCGGTCCGCCGATCAAATAGCCTCGCATGCGTGTCGCTGAGCGGACGCGTGAAGCGAACGAGCAGTGGCAGCTCGAGGTAATTGATGCTGGCGGACACCGTGCCGACGTTGTCGGCGACATCCAGGTTGACGCCCTTCGTCACGAACAGCATCTCGGGCTGGAGTGAGAAGCGGTCCGTGAACGCAAACTGCACGAATCCGCCGACGAGCGAGCCCCATCTTGGCAGAAACGTCCACGCTCTCGGCACCTGAGACCTGATCGAACACCTGACCGGCATCGGGAATGCTTGTCAGCGCAACGCCCGCTTTCACGCCCGCCGAGATCGTCTGGGCTGCCGCACTGCCGGCGGCCAGCAGGCACACCGCGCAGACAAGGACCGACCATTTCACTGTCCGCATGCACGCTCCTTATCGACTGGGGTCGAATTGGACTTGTGTACCACAACGAGGTCGCAGCTGTACAAGTGCCTGTAACTCCTTGACAGCGAGCACACTCAGCCGTACACTCGAATCACCTGCAACTCAATCCGTACGTACGAATCAGAGGCGCCCGGTCCCTCCGCACCGCCCTGGTGTAGGCAGATTCGATCGGGAGGCGCCGACGGAACCGGCCCGGCGGCGTAGGAGGGAACGAGGATGGACGACGTCGTCAACCGGTTCGCCCGTGAACTGGCCGACGCGATCGCCGCGGCGGTCGCCGAAAATCCGCAGGTCGAGGCTTGCCGCGAAAAGGCGCGCGCCGCGGGATTCGAGATGAAAGTGACGCTCGAAGCCGTCGTCGGATTCGTGAACCGATCGCAGAGTTCGGCGCTGGCGAAAGTCGCACGCAGACGCGTCCGGTCCGCGAGCATGCAGGCCGCGGCGGACATTTGAGGTCACGGCCAACGATCGCCGCTTCCTTCGTTCGCTGCGCATCGCGGCGGATGAAACGGCGGAGCCAGTCGAGTAAGCTGTCACGAAGCAGCGACCGCAGCCAACATGGCCGATTCGCGCGTAGCGCGAATGAACGGCCTGTTTCTATCTCTGGCCGGCCGTTTTGTGCTTGCGACGCGCGCCGCGGCCGCGGCGGCTGCCGCCGGATCGCCAAGGTAATAGTGACGAATCGGACGCAGCGCGTCGCTCAGTTCGTAGACGAGCGGAATGCCGGTCGGGATATTGAGTTCCAGGATGTCGGCTTCCGAGACGTCGTCGAGATATTTCACGAGCGCGCGCAGGCTGTTGCCGTGGGCCGCGATCACGACCCGTTTCCCGGAGGCGATTGCCGGTGCGATCGTCTGATGCCAGTAGGGCAGAAACCGCGCGACGGTGTCCTTCAGCGACTCGCCGAGCGGCAGTTCTCGCGGATCGCGCAACGCGTAGCGCGGATCGCGTGCCGGATGCCGAGGCGTCGTCGGGCGCCAGCGGCGGCGGGGGGATGTCGTAGCTCCGTCTCCAGATCTTGACCTGATCCTCCCCGTGCTCGCGGGCGGTCTCGGCCTTGTTCAGTCCCTGCAGTCGTCCGTAATGCCGCTCGTTGAGGCGCCAGCTCTTTTCGACCGGAATCCACATCAGGTCAAGGGCGTCGAGCGAGTACCACAGCGTGCGAATCGCCCGCTTCAGCACTGACGTGAACGCCAGGTCGAAGAGGTAGCCGCCTTCCTTCAGCAGCCGGCCCGCCTCCTGCGCCTCCTGGCGGCCGCGCTCAGAAAGGTCGACGTCGGTCCAGCCCGTGAAGCGATTCTCGCGGTTCCAGACGCTTTCACCGTGTCGCAGCAGGACAAGTTTGTGCATCGTCGACCATCACTCGCCACAGGTACTCAACGACCTCACGCCTTCTGCAGCGTCGCGGACCGCCGCCGCGGCCGGCGAAGGCCGCCTGACCGCCCAGCTCCTCCTCGATTCGGAGCAGCTGGTTGTACTTGCAGACGCGATCGGTTCGGCTGG
Source organism: uncultured Acidobacteriota bacterium (assembly GCA_963728825.1). GTDB lineage: Bacteria > Acidobacteriota > Vicinamibacteria > Vicinamibacterales > CAVVIG01 > CAVREM01. Next base: position 293,151 of record CAVSLA010000001.1, on the reverse strand, counting down.
CAGAGCCGGTCTTGATCTGCCCGGCGGCTGTCCCGACCGCGAGGTCGGCGATGGTGGAGTCCTCGGTCTCGCCCGACCGATGCGAAATGATTGTCGCGTAGCCAGCGTCACGCGCCAGGCCGACCGCGTCGAGTGTCTCGGTGACGGTGCCGATCTGATTCAGTTTGACGAGCAGCGCGTTGCCGACGCCATCGGCGATGCCGCGCTTCAGGATTTCCGGGTTGGTGACGAACACGTCGTCGCCGACCAGTTGCAGACGATCGCCGAGCGCGCGCGTCAGCGCCTTCCATCCTTCCCAGTCGCTTTCCGCCAGCCCGTCCTCGATCGAGATGATCGGATACTGGCGCAGCCAGTCTTCATACAGGCGGAGCATCTCCTCGGATGTCCGGTCCGGCTCGCCCGACTTCTTGAACACGTAGCGGCCGTTGCCGGCCCACAGCTCGCTCGAGGCGACGTCGAGCGCGAGGATAGATGTCGCCGCCGGCCTTCAGCCCGGCTCTTGTCGACCGCCTCGAGGACGACTTCGACCGCTTCGCGATTCGATTTCAGGTTCGGCGCGAAGCCGCCTTCGTCGCCGACCCCGGTCGACTGGCCGCGTCCCTTGAGGATGCCGCGCAGCGCATGAAAGATCTCGGCGCCGACTGCGAAGCGCCTCCGCGAATGACGATGCGCCGACCGGCATCACCATGAACTCCTGGAAGTCGACGCTCGAGTCGGCGTGAGCGCCGCCGTTGAGGATGTTCATCATCGGCACCGGCAGCGTGAATCGCTGATTGCCGTAGAGCTCGGCGATGTGGGCATACAACGGCAGTCGCCGCGACGCGGCATCGGCGCGCAGCGCGGCCATCGACACGCCGAGCAGCGCGTTGGCGCCGAGCCGGCTCTTGGTCGCCGTCCCGTCGAGGCCGAATCATGGCCTCGTCGAGTCCCCGTTGGTCGAAGTGCCGGTTGACGATCGCGGCGGCGATTTCGCCGTTGACGTTGGCGACCGCTTGACGGACACCTTTGCCGATGAAGCGCGCCCGGTCGCCGTCGCGCAGCTCGAGCGCCTCGCGCTCGCCCGTCGAGGCTCCCGACGGCACCGCGGCACGCCCGAACGCGCCATCGTCGAGCGTGACGTCCACTTCGACCGTCGGATTACCGCGCGAATCCAGAATCTCGCGACCGTGGACTCGTGCTGATCTTCATCGTATGTGGCTCTCGACTACCGACTGATGACTGTCGACTGATGACTGACGACTGACGACTGTGGACTTCGACTCTACCGGCCGGCGATCCGCTTCTGCCTCGTAACGGAGCGCCTCTTCGCTGAGCGGACCGATCAGTGGCTCGTCTTCCGTCGTCACGACGACGACGCCAGATTCCGTAACGGTGTGGCGGCGCCGGTCTTCCTCCGCATCGTAGCCGATCAGCGCGCCGCGCGGGATGAGGACGTCGCGATCGATGATCGCCCGCTTGATGCGGGCGTGCCGGCCGACCCGCACGCCGGGCATCAGGATGCACTGCTCGATGTGACAGAAGCTGTGCACGCGGACGTTCGGACAGAGGACGCTGCCGAAGATGCTGCTGCCCGACACGATGCAGCCGGGTGAGATGACCGAGTCGAGCGCCTGGCCGCAGCGGTGGCCGATTTCGGCGAACACGAACTTCGCCGGCGGGGCCTGCGGCTGATAGGTCCGCAACGGCCACTCCGGGTCGTAGAGATTGAACTCGGGGTTGACGTGACACAGATCCATGTTCGCTTCGAAGTACGAATCGAGCGTGCCGACGTCGCGCCAGTACTTCGAGGCTTTCTTGTTCTCGTCGTAGAAGCGGTAGGCGTAGACCGGTGCCTCGTGAATCAGTGCCGGGATGATGTCCTTGCCGAAGTCGTGGGTCGTCGGCCGGGCGGCATCGGTTTCGAGCGCCTGCACCAGCGCGTCGGTATCGAACACGTACACGCCCATGTTCGCCAGCGCGAGATCGGGGGCGCCGGGAATGGCGCTCGGCGTCTCGGGTTTCTCCGCGAAGCCGTTCACCCGTTCCTGTTCGTCGATCGCGACGACGCCGAAGCGCGGCCCGTCGGCGAGCGGCACCTCGATCGCCGCGAGGGTGACGGCCGCCTTGCGCTCCTGATGAAAGCGCAGCATCCGTGCGTAGTCCATCTTGTAGACGTGATCGCCCGAGAGAATCACCACGTAGCGCGGGCTCTCGCGCGTCACGGAGTAGAGATTCTGAAAGACCGCGTCTGCGGTTCCCTGATACCAGTGCTCGCTGACGCGCTTCTGCGGCGGCAGGATTTCGATGAACTCGCCGAGCTCCTCGGAAACGATGTTCCAGCCCATGCGCACGTGGCGGTTGAGCGACAGCGACTTGTACTGCGTGGCGATGAAGATCCGCCGCAGGCCGGAGTTGATGCAGTTGCTCAGTGCGAAGTCGATGATCCGGTAGGGCCCGCCGAAGTAGACGGCCGGCTTGGCGCGGTCTTTCGTGAGGGGGTAGAGGCGCTCGCCTGCTCCCCCGGCCAGCACGATCACGAGCGTGTCGTCGAGCAGCGCCGACATGCGGCCTCAGCTCCGTCTCAGGACGACGCGTGCCGGAGCGCCGTCTCCGCCGACGATTCGCAGCGGCAGGCAGAACAGATCGTAGACGCCGGGCTCGACGTCCAGCAGGTTGAGCCCCTCGATGACGATCGTGCCGCCGCCCAGCAGGACGTGGTGCGCCGGCGCGCCGCGCTTGCCGAACGGCTCGATCGAGAGGTAATCGATGCCGACCACCTTCACGCCGTGAGCGACCAGATAGCGCGCGCCCTCTTCGCTGAGCGCGACGTACTCGGGGTAAAAGTCCGACGATCCCCACAGACGCGAATTGTTCGTCTTGATGAGCAGCCGCAGATCGGCGGTCAGCGCGGCGCTCGCCAGCTCGTCCGGGCCAATCGTTTTGCGCGCGGCGATCTCGACCACGCGGGCGCGGCCGCACAGCAGGTCGAGTGGCAGCGCGTCGACTCCGGCGCCGTCATCGAAGACGTGCCGCGGCGCGTCGACGTGCGTCCCCGAGTGGGCGCTCATGTGGATCGTCGAGAGATTCGCGGCGCCGCCGTGTGCGATGCGTCGAATCGATTCGAGTGAGAACGGTGTGTTGCCGGGGTAGACAGGCAGCCCGGCATCGAGCGGAACGGTGACGTCGATGAGCTGCATGGGCGCCCGAGGGGAGGCGATGATAACACACGCCCGGTGCGGGTCCGGAAAGGCTGAAGTGCTTGGAACAGAACGGTTTGACTTGCACAGGTCACGCGCCTATTATTGGCTGTTCGACTTACTTTCTTTGTTGTGGAGATCTTCGACATGCTGACTCGGCGAGGCGCGATTGCAGGATGTGTGGCGGCGAGCGTTCTCTTTTCGGCGACGCTCCTCGCTCAAAACAATCGGAACCAAACCCAGAACCAGCCGAAGCTGAGTAACGCTCAGAAAGCGGAGCTCACTGCCATCACTCAGCTGATCGATGGTGTCGCGGCCGGCCAGCCGGCGCCGAACGAACTGTCGATGACCTGGGCGCGGGAAGATCTGTTGAAGGCGCAGGGCGGCAAACAATACGTGCCGTTCACCGTCACGTTCGATCCTGCTGCGACCACCCAGAAGAATCTCACCGTCTACTGGCGCGTCGTCAACACCGGTGCGGCGGCTGCAGCGCCACCGCCGGCCGCCGCGAACCAGAAGCCCGGCGACAAGCCCCAGCCGGCGCCGAGGGTCGAGTTCGCGTACGAGGACATGAATACCTTCACGGTGCCTGGCTCTGCGAAGGGTCCGGAGCGCATCGCTCGCTCGTTTGCCGTGAGTGGTGGCAGCTACGATGTCTATATCGTCGTCAAAGAGCCGGCGCCGGAAAAGCCGCAGCGCAACGCGCCCGCGCCGAAGGTCTCCCTGCTGAAACACACCATACAGGTCCCCGATCTGTGGAACGACGAGCTCAACACCAGCTCCGTCTTCGTGGCCGAGCGGATCGATCCGCTTCCCGCGCCGCTGACGCCGCAGCAGCAGGCGGAGCGGCCGTACGCCCTGGGCGCGATGGAGATCGTGCCGGTCGTCAAAACGGCCTTCGCGAAGAGCGACGAGCTGCAGACCTTCCTGCTCATTTACAACGCGAAGACCGACAAGGACAACAAGCCCGACGTCAGCGTCGAGTTCAACTTCTACGCGAAGCAGTCCGGCGCCGAGAAGTTTTTCAACAAGACCACCCCCCAGAACCTGAACGGTCAGACGTTGCCCCCGGGGTTCGATTTCGCGGCCGGACACCAGCTGCAAGCCGGTCAGGCTGTGCCACTTACGTCGTTTCCAGAGGGCGATTACCGGCTCGAAATCAAGATCACCGACAAGCTGGCGGAGAAGACGATCACCAAGGACGTAAACTTCACGGTCGGCGCATCCTAAGGAAGCCCGACAGGCGTAAACTGTTCGAGGGTCGGTTCGGGCAGCGGAGAGATTGATGCCAGATACATCCAGGCAATTGACGGCGGCGGCGGTCGTCGGCCTCCTGATGCTTCTGGGTCCGCTGCCGCGTGCCGCCGCGCAGAACCGGACGGCACCACCGCTGCCGGTCTCCGGTGGAGCCATCGTTGGCACGGTCACCGACGAGAGCGGTGCGCCGGTCTCCGGTGCGATGGTCTCGGCGGTCGGCGCGGTGACGATTCTCGCTGTGTCCGATTCGACTGGCGGATTCGAGATCGGCTCCCTCGCGGCCGGCTCGTACCTCGTCAGGGCTCACCGCAAGGGATTCAGCGCGTCACGCAGTCTGACGATTGACGTCCGCGCCGGCTCGCGCATCACCTCGCCGATCGCGCTGCGAAAGGCCGACCCGCAGATCCTCGCTGCCGGCGTCGGTTTGATCGGCTCCGTCGATTCCAACGTACAAGCGGACGATGCCGCGGGACCCGGCACATCGGGGGATGCGGCCGACGACGTGGACGATCCCAGCGAAACGGCCTGGCGGATTCGGCATGCGCGCCGCGGCATCCTCAAAGACGCCGGCTTGCCGGTCATCGTCGAGGACGATGAGGAAGCGCATCCCTTTGCGGCGGTCGATGTCCTGGGCCGTGCGGTCGGTTCGCCGGCGCGGCTCGCCACGAGCTTCTTCGCCGACACGCCGTTTTCCGGTCAGGTCAATCTGCTGACGACGAGCTCGTTCGACAGCCCGCAGCAGCTCTTCTCGGGCAGCAATGTGTCGCGCGGGACGGCTTACGTCCGCGTCGGCGCGCCGGTCGGCGCTCAGGGCGACTGGACGGTGCGCGGCGCGCTGACGCAGGCCGATCTCACAGCCTGGCTGCTGGCCGGGTCGTACAGGACGCGCGCGCCGGCGCGACATCAGTACCAGTTCGGGATGTCGTACAGCACGCAGCGCTATGACGGCGGCAATCCGCTCGCGCTGCGCGATGTTGCCGACGGCAGCCGGAACGCCGGGATGGTCTACGCGGTCGACACGTTCGCGATCAGTCCCTTGCTGTCGTTGACCTACGGTGGCCGCTACGCTCAGTACCGACTATCTCGAACATCGGACCCTGATCAGCCCGCGATTCGTCCTCACCGTCTCGCCGAGCGACAACTTCCGTGTGACCACCATCGTTTCGCGGCGGGCCCACGCACCGGGCGCCGAAGAGTTTCTCCCGCCCGGCGACACTGGCATCTGGCTGCCGCCGCAGCGGACGTTTTCATCACTCGAGCCCGGACGGATTCTGGACGCGGAACGCGCGACGCTCATGGCCGTCGAGCTCGAGCGCGACGTGGCTGGATCGACAGTCGCGTTTCGTGCGTTCCATCAGCGCGTCGACGATCAACTCGTGACGGTGTTTGGTGCGGAGCTGCCTTCGCAGCCGGTCGCCAAAGTGGGGCACTACCTGATCGCCAACGCGGGAAACACCGAGGCGCACGGCTACACGGCCTCGTTCAGCACGATGTTTGTCGGCCGGATTCAGAGCTCGATCGCCTATTCGATTGCGACCGCGCAGATGGATCCAGCGGAGAACATGCGGTTCCTCGTGTTGCTCGCCCCATCCGCGCTGCGTCCCGCGCCCGAGCGCATTCACGACGTGGCGGCCACGATTCAAGCCAATGTTCCCGAAACCTCCACGAGGGTGCTGGTGCTCTACCGGATCAGCAACGCGTTCGCGCGTTCCACCTCGTCCGGTGAAGGCCTTCCGGATCGCCCCGGCCTCGACTCGCGATTCGACGTCCAGGTCCGCCAGTCGCTGCCGTTCCTCGACTTCAGCGCGGCGCGGTGGGAGATGCTGGTGGCCGTTCGCAACTTCTTCCGTGAGACCGCCGAGGACCGACTGCTCTACGACGAGCTCCTGACCGTCCGCCCCCCCAAACGCATCGTCGGCGGCGTCACTGTCCACTTCTAAAGCGGCCGGTTTTCGATCCACAATATTGAACTAGCTATACGCGAATTTGGAGCACCCTCCAGAACGAGGGTACTCCAGAGCACTGAAACGTCGTTTCATCAGTCATTTAGGTGCGATCCAACAATCCGGTACGGGGTATGACGTTTGCTATTTCGACGGACCGGAACTGGGCTTCGTCCCCTGTCTATGCGTGATACCTCTTCGTGGGTGCGTTCGGTTGCGATAGCTGCCGTCGCCGTCGTCTTGACGGTGCTGGGGATTGCGAACATCGCGACGCGCGCCCGTCTGCATGAGGTTGAAGACGGCGTGTTCTGGGGCGAACGCGCCGAAGGCATCACCGCCGTCGAGGTTGCTGCGGGGTCGGCGGCCGACAGAGCCGGCATCGCGCGCGGCGACGTCCTTCTCGCTATCAACGGCGCGCCGGTTCAGTCACGCGGCGATGTGCTCGAGTACCAGCACCGCGCCAGTGAAGGCACCCTCCTCTCGTACACGCTGCTGAGGCTCGGCGAACGGCGAGCGCTCGACGTTTCGCTCGCGCCGGTGGCGCCGCGCGGGTCCATCTACTTCGTGCTGGCGGCGGTCGGGCTCTTCACCTTGATGGTCGGCGCGTGGGTCCGGCTGCGCCGTCCACACGATCAGGCGACGCTGCACTTTTTCTGGCTGTGTGTCGCCTTTTTCGGCGCGTTCACCTTTTCCTTCAACGGCCCGTTCGACCCGCTCGACTGGACGTTCTACTGGGGTGATGCCGTCGCGGTGGCGATGTTGTCGCCGCTGCTCCTGCACTTCACGCTGGGATTTCCACAACGTCCACCCTGGCGGGCGGCGAAACCGTTGCGGATCGTTCTGCCGCTGCTCTACCTGCCGGCGGTCCTCCTGGTCGTCGCGCGCATCGTCGTCATCGCGCGCGGCCGGGACGATGGCGCGCAACTGTCGCGCGCGCTGGACCTGCTCGATCGCACTGAACCGGTCTATCTGTTCGTCTGTGCGGCCGCGGCAGTGGGCGTGCTGATCCGCGCGTTCGGCGAAATCACCTCGCTGACCGGCCGGCGTCAGCTGCGCTGGATTGCGTGGGGGACCGTGCTCGGTGTCGGTCCGTTCGCGCTCGGCTACGCGCTGCCCTGGGCGCTCGGGGCCGATCCGCCGATTGCTTTTCAGCTGACGGTGGTGCCCCTCGGAGTCGTGCCGCTGACTTTCGCGTCGGCGATCGTCCGCTATCGACTGCGCGACGTCGAGGTCATCATCAAGCGCTCGCTCGCCTACACGGCATTTCTCGCCGCCAGCGCCCTGCTCTACGTCGCGATGCAGAAGCTGGTGGAGTTCACCTTTGCCAGCGAAGAAGATCCGCACAACGCCATCGTCGCGCTGCTGGCGACGATCGTGGTGGTGCTGCTCGCCCAGCCGGTCAAGGAAGCGGTCCAGAACGCGCTCGATCGCGTGTTCTATCGCGACCGCTACGACTACCGGCGCGCGCTGGTCGCCTTCGCGCGCGATCTCAACAGCGACCTGGACGTGATTCGTCTCAGCCAGCGTCTGGTGTCCCGTATCGTCGAGACACTTGTGCTGGATCGCATGGCGCTGATGCTCGCCGACGAGCGACTGGGCGACTTCCGTACGATTGGCGACTACGGGTTCGTCAAGTCGGTGCCGCGCCTGACCCGCGCTTCGACCTTCATGGCGCGGCTCGATTCGGGCCATACCGTGGCGCTCGACGACCCGATCGCGGCCGCGCGCTTCGCGGCCGAAGAAGTCGAGTTCTGGCGCGACCATGGCATCTATTACTTCGTGCCCTGCATCTTCGAAGGCGCCGCGATTGCGGTGCTGGCGCTCGGCAGAAAAGACACCGACGAGCCGTTCAACAGCGAAGACCTGGGCCTGCTGACGGCGGTCGCCGGTCAGGTGGCGACGGCGATCGAGAACGGGCGGCTCTACCGGCAGCTGCACCTCAAGGCCGAGGAGCTCGGCCGGATGCGCGAGTTCAACGAGAACATTCTCGAATCGCTGGACGACGGTCTGGTCGTGTTCGATTCCGACGAGCGCATCGTGCGCTGGAACCGCGCGCTGGAGGCCGTCTACGGCGTCGTTCGCGCCGACGCCGTCGGCCGGCCGCTGTTCGAGATTTTCGATTCTTCGTTCGTCGAGGCGCTGCGCGCGGCGCGCGCTGAAAATCCTCGAGGAGTGACGTTGTTCAAGGTGCCGCTGATCAGCCGGCGGTCAACCGAGGAAGATCAGCCGCGCCTGCTGGTGAACGCCACGGTAGTCCCGTTACAGCCGTCGGCGGGCCCGGACGCGGTAGCGGGCACGATTCTGCTGATCGAAAACATCACCGATCGGGTGCGCCTGGAAGAACAGCTGCAGATCAGCGAGAAGATGGCCTCGATCGGTCTGCTGGCGGCGGGCGTCGCGCACGAAGTCAACACGCCGCTGACCGGCATCTCGAGCTTCACCCAGATGCTCCTTGACGGCGCCGATCCAAGCGATCCGCGCACGACCCTTCTCGAGAAAATCGAGCGGCAGACCTTCCGGGCCGCGAAGATCGTCAACGGTCTGCTGACCCTGTCTCGACCCGGAACGCCCGGGGGCGAACGGACGACGGTCGACGTCAACGGCGTGATCACGGACGTGCTGTCTCTGCTGGAGCACCAGTTCGAGGTCGGCAAGATCAAGGTGCGGCGCGAGCTGGCCGCAACTCCCGCGCTGACGCAGGGCATCGAGCACCAGCTGCAGCAGGTGTTCCTGAATCTCTTCCTGAACGCGCGGGATGCGATGCCGCGCGGTGGCTGGCTCACGGTCAGCACCCGCCTCGAGAGCGAGCAACTGGTCGCGGAAGTGGCCGATACCGGCTCGGGCATTCCATCGGAACATCTCGCGCGGATTTACGATCCGTTCTTTACCACCAAGTCGATCGGCCGTGGCACCGGACTTGGTCTGTCGATCTCCTACGGGATCGTGCATGAGCACGAGGGATCGATCAGATGCGATAGTGCCGTCGGGCAGGGAACCCGGTTCATCCTGTCGTTTCCGCTGGCTGCCCGTACTGCAGATGTGCGAAGCGTCCGGCTGTAGCCGGACTGAGTGAGACATGGCTACCAAACTGGGCACCGTCCTCGTCGTCGACGACGAGGAGATCATGCGGGAGATTCTCGAGACGCTGCTGACGCGCGCCGGCTATGACGTGCGGCTGGCAGCGTCGGGCGCCGAGGGCCTGGAGCTGGCACGTGCGCTGCCATTCGACGCCGCGGTGGTCGACATCATGATGCCCGGACTCGACGGCATCGCGACGCTCGACGAGCTGAAGCGGATTGACGAGGACCTCGCGGTCGTCATCATCACCGCCTATGGCTCGATCGAAAGCGCGATTGCCGCGATGAAGAGTGGCGCCTTCGACTACATCACCAAGCCGTTCAAGAACGAAGAAGTGCTGGTGGTGATCCGCAACGCGATGGAGCGGCGGCGGCTGGTCACCGAGAACCGCACGCTGCGTCAGAACATCCAGGAGCGATACCACAAGTTCGCCAACATCATCGGTCGCAGCCCGAAGATGCGGCAGGTGTTCGATCTGATCATTCAGGCCGCGCCCAGCCGCTCGACGATTCTGATCCAGGGCGAGAGCGGCACCGGCAAAGAGCTGGTGGCGCGGGCGATCCACGCGAATTCGTCGCGCTCCGAACGATCGTTTGTCACCGTCAACTCGGGGAATCTGCCGCCCGACCTGCTCGAATCGACCCTGTTCGGCCACGTCAAAGGCGCGTTCACCGGAGCGGTGTATCCGAAAAAAGGGCTGTTCGACCTGGCGGACCGCGGCAGCATCTTCTTCGACGAAATCGGCAATGTCCCGCTCGAGACCCAGGCCAAGCTGCTGCGCGTGATCCAGGAGCGCGATTTCATGCGCCTCGGCGGCATGGAGACGATCAAGGTCGACGTCCGGATCATCGCCGCGACCAACGTCGATCTCCGTCAGATGATGGACGAGGGCCGCTTCCGGGAGGACCTCTTCTACCGGCTGCACGTCATCTCGATCCATCTCCCGCCGCTGCGTGACCGGAAGGACGACATTCCACTGCTCGCCCAGCATTTCCTCGCGAAGTACGGCGACGAGAACACCAAGGGAGGCCTCGAGCTGGCGCCTGAGGTGCTCGATCTGTTGACCGACTACGACTGGCCCGGCAACGTCCGCGAGCTCGAGAACGTCATCGAGCGCGCCGTGGTGCTCACCTCAGGGTCGAAGATTGGCGTCGAGCTGATTCCGGATCACGTGCGCAAGGCGCCGAACTTCAACATCCCGCAGTTCGTGGTGCCGCCGGAAGGCATTTCCTTCAAGGATGTCATCACCGACTTCGAGAAGAAGCTGATCGAGTCGACGCTCGAAGCGGCCGGCGGCGTGCAGAAGCGCGCGGCCGAGCTGCTGCATATCAAGCCGACGACGCTCAACGAGATGATCAAGCGCTACGACATCCGGCCGCGGCGGAAGCGCCAGCCGAGCAACGGCCATGACGGCAACTCGGATCAGGCCACCGAGCCGCGGCGTTCGCCGCCGCTACCGCCATTGACGCCCGCCGGCGCCTTCGACGACAAGTAGAACGTCTCGGGTCCGCCGAGCGCTCGCCGCTATCTGGCGTTCCGCACTTTTGCGAAAATCCGTTCGTATTTACCGAGCACGACGTCCCAGCGGTAGTGTGTTCTGACGTAATCACGGCCGTTGCGGCCGAGTGCGGCCCTGAGGCGCGAGTCCGTCAGCAGCAGCTTCAAACATTCGACGAACTCGTCACGGTCGGCGTAGTAGAGGCCGCCATTGCTCTTCAGGCAGTGCTCGACCAGCACGGCGCTGCGCGCGTTCGCCAGGATCGGCGTCCCGACCGACAACGCTTCGAGCGCGAGCAGCGAGAGGCTTTCGTAGGGCGATGGGCAGGCGACGACCGTTGCGGCCTCGAGGGCCTGCAGGCGTTCGGCGTCCGACAGCATGCCGGCGAAACGAATGAACGGCTCCTCGGGCAGCGCCATCATCTTCACGCCCATCAACGCCAGGGTCGCGTCGCCTCCCTCCTTGATAAAGGCGCTGAAGTATTCGATCAACTCCTCGCAGCCCTTCCCTGGATCGATCCGGCCTCCGTACAACACGACTGGCCCGTGCAGGCGGTGGCGGCGGCGAAACACTGAGCCGCGGCTCAAAAGATGCGAAGGGTAATCGCGCGCGGCCGGCTCGTCGTCGACGCCGTCACCCGGCCCGCCCGCCTCACCCGACCCACCGGTGTCAGCCGCACCAGGCCCATCAGACGCAGCTGTCACACCGGCCTCACCAGACGCGGCACCAGCGCCCTCGTCCTCCCGCGTTGCGGGCATCCGCGGATATGGCTGCTGCTGTGGCAGGTCGACGCCGACCCCGATGACGTCCTCGAGAAGCGGCCGCTCGACGAAGCGGCCTTGGACGAACATCCGCTCGCTCTCGGTGAGATAGCAGATTGCGGCGGGACGGCTGAACACCTCCTTGAACATCTCGAGCTTGATCGCGGGCTCGTCATGAGCGGTCGACACGAGCACGCTCTTGCCAGGGTTGACCTCGAGGCCGAGGACGGTCGGCGCGTAGAGATACGTAAAGAAGACGAGGACGTCGTATTCCTGCTGATGGCGGCGCAGATGATTCGATCAGGCCCGGACACCACGGTCCCTGCTGCTTGAGCCACTCCAGCTCGTCGGCCCGGCTGTGCGGGTTGTGGTAGATCCAGTCGGAGTAGCTGTTGAACGCCTCGAGGTCACGCGCCGACGCATTCGCAAACCGTCGCACGGTGACCCCGCGAATCCGATCGGTTCCCTCCGGGTAGTCGTTCTTCCACGTCTGGTAGTCCCGGGCGCAGGTGGTCAGCACGTCGATGTCGTGCTGGCCGGCGAGACGCTCGGCCAGCAGCCGACAGAGGTGCTCGGAGCCGCCGAGAACCTCCGTGCCATAGCGCTGGATGACGATCGCGACTTTCATCAGGCTAGTGGAGGAAAGCGGACAGACCGGCGACGATGCGGTCGTCGCCGAAAGCCAGCAGTCGGCGGCGCTGCCCCTCGATGACAGACGCTCGCAGCTGGTCATCGAAGGTCAACGCGCCGGCAGCTCGGCGACCTGCTCCAGATCTTTGGGCGCGAACTGCACGCCGGCGCCGCCGAGCGTTTCCGGGACGGCGGCCGCGCGCGTAGGCCAGCACCGGGACGTCGGCGGCCATCGCTTCGAGAAGAGGCGCGCAGAATCCTTCGTGCTCGCTCATCGAGATGTAGACGGCGGCTGTGGCGGTAATAGATGGCGAGGTCCTCGTCAGGCACCGGGCCGGTGAAGATGAAGCGCTCGTCGAGCAGCCGGAACTCGGCCATCAGCGCGCGAACCGTCGAATAATACCGCGGCACCGCGTCGAAGCGACCGACGAAGATGAAGCGGTAGTAGGCGTCCACGTAGCGCTTGTAGTGTTCCGCGAGGCGGATGTGATCTTCGATCTTCTTGTTGGGCGCGATCCGGCCGACGAACAGGAAGTTGACGAAGTCGTCGTCGAGCAGCTTGTCGAGCGCCGGGCCGCCGCACCGCGCGGGTGATGCGCGACAGGTCCATCGCCAGCGGCAGTACGCCGGTGCGCTTGAATCCGATCGCCTCGAGCTCCTGGCGGTTGAAATCCGAGACGCCGAGCGCCAGGTCGATCGCGGTCCGCCAGCGTCGCCAGCTGCTGACGCGCAATGACAGCCAGCCGGAAGAGGGCCGGATCGTGGGGGCGAAATACGAGGCCGGCGTGACGTTGTGGTACAGGCAGGACCCGGCGCGGCCGACAGCTTCCCGAACGCCTCGGTCATCGGCGAGGGCAGCGCGAAGTGAAAGATCGTCACGTCGCCTCGGCCGGCGTCGGGATCGGTGAACGGCTGCACTTCACCGGCCAGATCCTCGTCGATGGTCAAAGCGTAGAGGCCGGCGTCGTGACCCATGCTGCGGAGCAGATCGCGCAGGCGTCTGGCGCCGTCGCCGATTGCGTCGCCGCGGTGCGCGGCCGGCAGCCACTGATTGACGATCATGGGGCGGTCGGCAGCCTCTTGAATGCGGCCGGCCGGTACTTGCGCACTTCGTCGAGTATCTCCGCTTCGTCGAACTGCCGCCAGAAGTCGGGCGCGACCTGCGGCAGCGGCGGCCGCGGCGTAGCGAGGATCTCGATCGACGAAGCCGAGCAGCGTGCCCGCGAAATCCTTCGCCTGCAGCCGGCGGACCGCGGCGAGCTGACCGCGACAATCGCGTCCTGCAGGTCGGCGTTCGAGACGATCGCGTCGATCACCGCCGCGACGTGCCGCGGATCCCGGTCGTCGAACAGCACGCCGGCGCCGTCCATCGTGCCCGGCACGGCGGTCGCGGCATAGGCCAGCACCGGCACCTGCTTGTAGAACGCCTCGACCAGCGGCACGCAGAACCCTTCGTGCTCGCTGGCGCAAAGGAAGAGATCGGCGATTTCGTAATACGCGACCAGCTCCTCGTTGGAGATGTGCCCGGTGAAGTGCACGTGCGTCAGACCGAGCTCGGCCGCCAGGTGCGTCAGCCCCGCGAGGTAGCGCTCGAACAGGTTGTACATGCCGACGATGATCAGGCGGGATCGCCGGTTGATGGCGGGTGTGGTAGGCATGGAAGAAGCGGATCACGATCTTCGATCTTCTTGTTGGCGATCACCCGTCCGACGAACAGGATGTTGGTCCAGTCGTCGTCGAACTGATCGGCCACGAAGCGATTCGGCTCCCGATCGAGGTGCGAGAAGTCGGGCACGACCGGCAGCACGCCGGTCCGCGGAAAACCGAGCGCCTCGAGATCCTGCCGGTTGAACTCGGAATCGCCGAGCGCGAGATCGCAGCGGTCGACGTAGGCGCGAAGCTCGCGGCGGCCGCGGAAGCACTGACCGACCAGCGTGCCGGTGCACGCCGATGAAGTACTCGGGCGGCGTGATGTTGTGGTAGATGAGCGCCATTCGATCGGGCAGGGCGAACGCCGCGCGCGAGGCCTTCGAGCCGATCGCGAAGTGATGCAGCAGCAGGTTGTCCGGGTGTGAGGCGTCGACCAGCTCGCGATAATCGCGCGTCAGCGGCTCGAGCATCGCGTTCCGAGGTTTCGACGAAGATGTCCGATTCGTAGCCCGCGCCGCGCAGCACCCGCTGGATGCCGAGCACCTCGTGGCCGATCGCGTCTCCGTAGCCGAGCGTCGCGAGCACCTGGTGAATCGCCGGCGCTCATGCGCCACCGCGGTCACGTCTGCCGGGCGCCGATGCCGACCGGCGGAGTCGCTGCCAGCCGCCGGCCGCTGCCGGTCGGCCTGGCGCGCTGTCGCGGCCGCCGCGGTGGCGCTGGCGGGGGCGGCGGCGCCGCCTGGGAGACGGGCGGCCGCGACACGGCGACGGCTCGCTGCGACGCACCGGCCCGCGTGCGCAGCGCCTGCAACGACTTCTTCTGCCGGCGGGCAGTCGGCGCGCCGGCTTCGAACCAGCCGGGCAGCGGTTCGATTCCCGGCGCGGCGGCGCGATTCCGCCGGTCAGCCGGGCGATCATGTCGAGATACTTTCGCTCGATCACCGGCCAGTCGTAGTGTTCGCGGAAGAACTGGCGGCCGTTCCTGCCCAGCGTGGCGCTCAGCCAGCGGTTTCGCTCGAGGGCGCGCAGCGTCTCGATGAACTCGTCGCGGTTCTCGTAGTACAGGCCGGCGTTGCTGCGGATCGATTGGCCTTTGAGAACGTCGCATTGGGCGTTGGCGAGCACCGGCCGGCCCAGCGCCCAGGCTTCGAGCGCGACCATCGACAGGCTTTCGAAGTACGACGGCATGATCAGCAGGTCCGGCGGCGGCCATGGCGTCGAACTTGTCGGAGTCGTCGAGGAATCCGAGGTGCCGGATGCGCGGATGCTGGGGAATCGGCAGCATCGAGTTGCCGATCAGGACCAGCGACAGGCGCGTCGCATCCGTCTCGGCGATACTGCTGCAAAGGCGTCGAACAGCTCCTTGCAGCCCTTGTTCTCGTCGATGCGGCCGACGTAGACGGCAAACGGCCCGCGGATGTTGAACTTCTGCCGGAAGCGCCCGGGCTGCGGGTTGGCAGGCACCTCCGAGCCGATGCCGACGACGACCGACGGCACGTGGTGGTTGGCCGCGCACCGCCTCGATCATCGCCCGCTCTTCCGGCGAGTTGTACATCAGCGCGCGGACGCCGCGAAACAGCGGCGGAAAAATCTGCAGGCCGATGGCGTGGTCCCGCTCGGCGGTCGGGACCAGGACCGCGCGATCGGCGGCTGCTCGAGCGCCGTGAAACGCGTGGTAGTAGCGATAGCTGAAGAAAAAACAGAACGCATACTGACCGGCGTGGCGCGCGATGAAGCCGCATCAGCGCAGGAGCTGGTCGGTCCTTCGGCCTCGAGCCACTCGAGCTCGTCGGCAAGCGAATGCAGATGTCTGAAGACGTGTTCGGAGCGCCGGCCGAAGTCGAGGCGGATCGCGCTCGTGCGTTCACGCGAAAGCGCCGCACGGTGACGCCGTTGATCGTCTCGACTGCCCGCCGGCAGCTCGTTCCGCCAGGACACGTAGTCGGTGGCGCAGGTGGTCAGGACCTCGACTTCCGCGTGCTTTGCCGAGGTGCTCGGCGATGTACCGCGCGTGCAGCTCGGCGCCGCCATTGATGGCCTGACCGTAGCGCTGAACGACGACCGCGAGCTTCACTCGTCGTCGGGTCCTGGGGGCGCTGGCAGTCGCGGCGTCGGGCGGAGCGACGTCGGCCTGAGCGCTTCGCTCAGCCGGGCAGCGCGCTGCTCGATGCGTCTCCGCCGGTCGCGCTGTGCGCGCCCGCGGCTTCGCGCGCGGCCTCGGCGTCGCCGCCGCTCGTCGCCGGCAGTCTGCTGGACCGCCCATGATCGACGGCGGCCAGGTCCGCCGCCGCGGCGGCCGCGCCGCCGGCGTCGCCGCCGGCTGCGCTGGCCGGGGCCTTCGGCGGCCTCCGCCGGCGCGGCGCCTCGACTGGCGCGGGTGGCTCCGGCTCGGGGCGCCGGCTCCGGCGCCGCCTCGATCGGCGCTCGCCGGGGCGCCTGCGTTTCCCGTTCCTCGGGCGCCTTGTAAACCACGACGCTTTCGAGCGCACGCGCCCGCCGTTCGTTGAACTCGAGCCGGCCGGTCAGCGACTCGACGCGCATCTTGAGGTTCTTCACCTCGATGCCCAGCCGGGTCGTCTCGATCGACGAGGTTGTGCAGCACCTCGTACTGCAGCTGCACCAGCCCGCGGCGCGCCGCGTCGCGCTCGCACGGTCATCGTGTTCAGCTGCGACTGGATGTGCAGCGCCTGAATCAGCGGGTTCGGGTTGAAGAACAGCTTCAGGATCGGGTTGAGCAGCCGGCGGATCCAGCGGATCGGCGCCGCGATGCGATTCGTACAGCGTCTGATCGTTGAACGCGTAATTCGGCAGCGGCTGTGCGGTCTCCGTCCGACTCCTTCCGGCGGAACTGTTCGAGCAGATCCGAGCGCACGCCGCGCGGATCCAGGAACTTCTCGAGCTTGACCGCCGCGAGCTCGCGGATTTCCTGCTCGGTGTAGTCCACGCCGCGCTTCTCGCGGATACGCGCGCGGATCTGCTCCATGATCTGCTCGACGTTGACCGAGTCGGAGCGCACGTTGAAGTCAGGCATGTTCAGAACGGCTGATAGATGATGAGCACCACCGCCGCCACCCACAGCGTGACGCAGGCGAGCAGCGGACGATCGTTGATCAGGAGCTCGGCGGGGCTGCCGCCGCCCTCGCGCCGGTGGACGAGATACAGGTAGCGGAAGATCCCATACAGCGGAAACGGAATCGTCAGCCCGAGCAGGTCGGTGCCGAACTTCGCGGTCGTCTCCGGGCTGATCGTATAGAAGATGTAGGCGATCAGCGTCGACGCCGTGACGACGCCGATCATCTGATCCAGGAGATACGGGCTGTATTCGCCGAGGATCGGCCGATGGCTGGGTGCGCCGTCGGCGAGCAGCACAATCTCGTGACGCCGCTTCGCCAGCGCGATGAACATCGCCAGCAGGATCGTGCAGACGAACAGCCAGTGGCTGATCACGACGTTGATCACCACGGCGCCGGCGGCCGCGCGCAGCACGAACCCGATGCTGAGGGTCAGCACGTCGATGATGACGATGTGCTTCAGCGGACCCGAGTAGAGCGCCTGCAGCCCAGTAGGCCGCCGCGACGAGCCCGAACCGCCAGCCGAGCGCGAACGCCGCCGCCAGCGCCGCGGCACCGATCAGCGCCGCGGCGGTCGCCGCGGTCGCCACCGGCAGGGCGCCGGCGGCGATCGGCCGACGCCGTTTCAGTGGATGCTCGCGATCGCTGTGGCGATCGGCGATATCGTTGACGAGATAGACGACTCCCGACAGCGCGCAGAAGATCGCGAATGCCGCGACGTGGCGGTCGCCACCGCGGAGACGTCGAACAGCTTCTCCGCGAAGATCAGCGCGGCGAAGACCAGCAGGTTCTTGGTCCACTGGCCCGGACGCAGCGAGATGAGCAGATTGACGACGGCGGATCGTCGATCCGCCGTCGCGAAGCTACCCACCGGAGCGTCGGGAACCGTCAGGTTGGGCGATGGGCTGCGCGCCATCTAGCGCGAACGCTGGCTATACCTTGGCCGACGCGGCGAAGCTCCGTACCGCTTCGTTCTCCGAGTCGAACGTTTCGAACACGGTCAGCAGCTTCGTGATCGACAGAAGATCGGTGATCCGTTTCGTCAGGTTCAGCAGCTTCAGGCTGCCCGCCCTGGCGGCTGACCGTTGTATAGGTCCGGACGATCTCACCCAGGCCGGCGCTGTCGACGTACGGCACTTCGGCAAGGTTCAAGACGATCTTCTTATGCCCCTGATTGACCAGGCTGTTGACCTTGTCTTTCAGCAGCTCATCGCCCTCTCCCATGGTGACTCGGCCCTTCAGGTCGAGCACGACCACATCGCCGACGGCCCTCTGATCAATCTGCATGGAAAACGCTCCCGGTGATCGATTGTGAGCTCCGAAGCACCCGCCGTTACCCCGCTCACAATATCATGGGCTACGGCCGCGCCGACCCGCCTTCGCCGCGGATCACCGGGCGAAAGACGGAGAGCGGGCGGCAAGTCGGCCGCCCGTCGTTTGTGCGTAGGAAATCGCCTGGAGCTCAGACGCCGCCGGCCCCCGCAAACTTGCGGGACTGGAAGCACTCCTTGCAGAAGACCGGCCGCCCCTGAGTCGGCTTGAAGGGCACGGTTGTCTCCTTTCCACAGGCCGAGCATGTGGTCAGCGTTTCGACCCGCTCGCGCGCGACCGATCGCGCCAACCGGGCGGCTGGCCCGTTTTGCCTTGCAGCCCTTGCACCGCTTCGGTTCGTTCTTGAAGTTCTTGTCGGCGAAAAACTGTTGCTCGCCCGCCGTCCAGATGAACTCCGTCCCGCAGTCCACGCACCTGAGGATCCGGTCTTGGAACTCCATCGGTCGCTACCTCGTCCAGGCTCGGTGTCGTCTACTCCAACTCGCGTCGGAGTTTCTTTCTGTTGCGCTTGCGCGCCAGCGCCTGCTTCGCGCGGCGCTTGTCACCCGGTTTCAAGTAGAAGGAGTGCTTCTTGATGTCCTTGATGATGTCTTCCTGCTGCACCTTCCGCTTGAACCGGCGGAGGGCGCTCTCAATCGATTCGCCCTCCTGAATCTTCACTTCAGCCACGAACAATCACACCCCTTTCGCGGGTGGCCAAGATCACAAATATGCTAGGCTAGCACAAGCAAACGCGGATTCTAGGCGTAAAACCTGAGCCACGTCAACGAAATACTCCCGCCGCGTCGGAACCCCGTGCACGGCTCACAGTTAACCTCTAAGTCATTCAAACCATGCGAGTTCTGGTGATTGGCAGCGGCGCGCGCGAGCACGCGCTCGTCGCGCGGCTTGACCGCCGAACGCGATGTCACCGAGATCCTCTGCGCTCCGGGCAATCCCGGGATGCAGGCGATTGCCCGAACCATCGCCGCCGACGTCTCCCGGCTGGACGAGCTCGTCGCGATCGTCGAGCGCGAACAGATCGATTTCACCGTGGTCGGTCCTGAGCTGCCGCTGAGTCTGGGCGTCGTCGATCGCCTGATCGACATGGGTCGCCCGGTGTTCGGTCCCAGCGCGGCCGCGGCCCGGCTGGAGTCCAGCAAGGCATTTGCGAAGGCGTTCATGGCCCGCAACAGCGTGCCGACGGCGCGCTTTCGCGTCGTCGACACCGCGGCCGCTGCGATGACCGCGCTCCGGTCGGGCGAGTTCGAACCCCCCGTCGTTCTCAAAGCGGACGGTCTGGCCGGCGGGAAAGGCGTGGTGATGGCCGAGAGCCGCGCTGAAGCCGAGGAAGCGGTGCTCAGCGCCATGGACGCCCGCCGCTTCGGCGATGCCGGGGCACGGCTCGTCATCGAAGAGTGCCTGACCGGACCCGAGGTGTCGTTCTTCGTGGTCGCGGACGGGAGCCGGGCCGTTTCGATAGGCGCCGCGCAGGACCACAAGCGCATTTTCGACGAAGACCGTGGCGGAAATACCGGCGGGATGGGCGCGTTTGCGCCGAGTCCCGCTGGTCGATGACGCGCTGCATGCGCGGGTGATGAAGGAAGTGGTCGACCCCGTCATTTCGCGGGATGGCGGCGGAAGGCCATCCGTTCCGAGGCTTTCTCTACGTCGGGCTGATGTTGACGGGCGATGGCCCGAAGGTGATCGAGTTCAACGTACGGCTGGGCGATCCTGAGGCACAGGTCATCCTCGCGCGTATTGCCGAGCCGCTCCTGCCGTTGCTTGTCGCCGGCGCGATGGGGCAACTGCGCCAGACATCCTGCAGGCTTTCGCCCGAGCGGCTGGTCGGAGTCGTGCTCGCGTCTCGTGGATATCCCGACTCCGCGGAATCAGGCTGCGTGATCACAGGGATCGATCATGCCGAGCAGTTGACCGGGGTCACCGTGTTTCACGCGGGCACCGCGATGCGCGAGGGCAAGCTCGTCACGGCAGGCGGCCGGGTCTTGACGGTGGTCGGACGCGGCGCCGGCTTTGGCGAAGCCATTGAGCGCGCCTACGCGGGTGTCGGCAGGATATCGTTTGACGGGATGCAGTACCGACGGGACATTGGCAGAAAGGCGCTTTGATCAACACAAAGGACACAGAGGACACCAAGGACACCAAGTCCTACTCCATCATTACCTTCGGCTGCAGGGTCAACCAGGCGGATTCCCTGGGCTTCGAAGAGGAGCTGTTGCGGTCCGGAGCGTCCCCTGCGCCGCCCGAGACGGCCGACCTGATTGTCGTCAACACCTGTTCGGTGACGGCGGCCGCGGATCAGGGCGCACGGCAGACCATCCGCCGGATCGCGCGGATAAATCCGAATGCGCGGA
Organism: uncultured Acidobacteriota bacterium; assembly: GCA_963728825.1. Lineage (GTDB taxonomy): Bacteria > Acidobacteriota > Vicinamibacteria > Vicinamibacterales > CAVVIG01 > CAVREM01. Next base: position 272,401 of record CAVSLA010000001.1, on the reverse strand, counting down.
TTGTCGTCACCGGCTGCTACGCGACCAGAGATCCGCAGCAGGTCGCGGCGCTGCCCAACGTCATCCGGATTGTTCCCAACGAAGAGAAATCCCGCTACTGGTCGAGGTGACACCACCGCCGAACGATTCGGCGATGGAGAGGGCAGCTGCGGCGCGGTCATCGAGCCGGGTGTTGCCGGGCGTACCGCATTCACGCTGCGGGTTCAAACGGGCTGTGCGGAGTCATGTTCGTACTGCATCATTCCGACGACCCGCGGCCGGCCGCGCAGCGTGCCCGTCCAACAGATCGAGCGGGAGGTCGAACGGATCACCGCGGCCGGCTTCAAGGAGATCGCGATCACCGGCGTGCATCTGGGATCGTACGGACGCGATCTCCTGCCGCGTTCATCCCTGCTCGAGCTGCTGCGAATGCTGAGCCGCGTCGCGTCGGGCCATGATCTGCTGTTCCGGATCAGCTCGCTCGAGCCGATGGATTGCTCACGGGACATCGTCGATCTGGTGGCTTCAGCCTTTCGTTTCGCTCCCCATTTTCATCTTCCGCTGCAGCATGCGAGCGATCGGATCCTTGCCGCCATGCGCCGCCCGTACACCATCGAATACTACGCGTCGCTCGTCTCTGACATCCGCGCACGCCTTCCGCTCGCCTCGATTGGCACCGATGTCATCGTCGGCTTCCCGGGGGAACACGACCAAGATTTCGAATGCCTTTCAGCCTATCTGGAAGGTTCACCGCTTTCCCACGTTCACGTGTTTCCGTATTCGGATCGGCCCGGCACGGAGGCATCCGGGCTGTCCGGCAAAGTGCCCGGGGCGGTGGTGCGTGAGCGCAGCCAGCGTATCCGCCACATCGCCGCGCAGCTGACCGCGCGCTTCCGCCGAGCGCAGATCGGGACGGTCCACAAGGGGCTGACGCTGGAGGACGGATCGCTGGTCGTCACCGGGAACTATCTCAAGGTCAGGATTGCTGCCGGTCAGGCACGCAACGAGTGGGTGCGCGTTCGGATTGCGTCAGATCATCACGGCGAGCTTCTGGCCGGGTGACTTTTTCTGTCCTTCCACGATGAGCTGTCCGCAGGCGGCCCGGATGTCGCGGCCGCGGCTCTTCCGGACCGAGACGGTGATCCCGCGTTCCGCCAGAATCCGCGCGAATCGATCGACCGCATCCTCCGACGGCCGCTCGAAGGGAATGCCTGCCGCTGCGTTCAACGGGATGAGATTGATCTTCGCTTTGATGCCGGCGATCAGTTTCGCCAGTCGGCGCGCGTCCTCCGGCGAGTCGTTGACCCCGGCCAGCAGGACGTATTCGAACGTGATCCGGCTTCGGCGTCGCAAGGGGAATCGTTTGCAGGCCTCGACGATCTCGGCGATGCCGTATTTCCTGTTGATCGGCACCAGATCTCCGCGGAGTGCGTCGGTCGGCGCGTGCAACGAGATGGCAAGGTTGGGCATCAACGGCTCGTGGGCCAGACGCTCGAGCGCGGGCAGCAGGCCGACGGTCGACAAGGTCACGCGGCGCGGCGGGACCGCGAGGCCATGTTCGTCCGCGAGAATTCTGAGAGCCTTCATGGTCTCGTCGTAGTTGTGGAGCGGCTCGCCCATACCCATGAGGACGATATTGAAGGCCCGGTCCCTCATGTTCAGGGCGTCTGCCAGAACCCGAACCTGTCCAGCGATTTCTCCGGCCGTCAGGTTGCGAACCAGCCCCATTTTTCCGGTGAGACAGAAGGCGCACGCCATCGCGCAGCCGACTTGCGTCGAGATGCAGAAGGTCATGGCGGGCGTATCAGGAATGAACACGGACTCGATCTGACGTCCGTCGGTCAGCCGGAGCAGGAATTTTTCTGTGCCGTCCGACGAGCGTTCCCGCGCGACGATCTCCGGGGTCGTCAAGATGAAGTCCGACGCCAATGACGCGCGGAGCCCGCGCGGCAGGTCGGTCATCGCATCGATGTTGGTGACGCCGCGACGGTAGATCCACCCGAAGATCTGGCGGGCGCGAAAGCGTTCCTGTCCCCGCTCCTCGAGTTCGGCTTCGAGGCTCACGCGATCGAGCTCGGCCAAATCACGACGACCGGGGTCGCGCGGCACCATCACACCTTACCATGCTATAATGTGCCTTCGATCTTGTAATCCCTTCTCGCTCAACGCTTTATCGCGTACCAAGCACTTGTCAAATTCACCGATTGTCCGGGACGTTCTCGATAACGGGCTTCGCATCCTCACCGAGCGGATGACGCAGGTCCGCTCGATCAGTATCGGTGTCTGGCTGACCCGCGGCTCGCGTCATGAAACGGCCGAGCGGGGCGGCATCGCTCACTTCGTCGAGCACATGCTGTTCAAGGGGACCGCGACGCGGACGGCGGAAGACATCGCGCAGGCCATCGACTCAATCGGGGGACAGCTCGACGCGTTCACTGCCAAGGAATACGCGAGCTACTACATCAAGGTCCTCGACGAGCATCTGCCTCTGGCGATCGACATCCTCTCGGACATCGTGCTCAACCCGGCGTTCAGCCCCGACGACATCGAGCGAGAGAAGAAAGTCGTCGTCGAAGAGATCAAGATGGTCGAGGATACGCCGGACGACCTCGTCCACGAGCTCTTTACGCAGGGGTTCTGGGAAAACCATCCGCTCGGCCGACCGATTTTGGGTACGCGGGAAACGGTCGAGTCGTTCGATGTCAACCTGCTGCGCGAGTACTTTCAGAACGCCTACACGTCACGCAACCTCATCATCTCGGCCGTCGGCAATCTCGAACACGCACGCGTCCGCGAGCTGGTCGCCGAGAAGTTCGGCGGACTGAAATCAGTGGGCGAGCCGTCCGGCGAGGAAGCGCCCAGGGTCGTCCCGAAGATTCTGATTCGCAACAAAGAGCTCGAGCAGAGTCACTTGTGTCTCGGCGCGAGCAGCTATCCGCAGAATCACGACGATCGGTATTCCAGCTACGTGTTGAACACGCTGCTCGGCGGCTCGATGAGCTCGCGCCTGTTCCAGAACGTGCGGGAGAAGCGCGGCCTCGCCTACGCAGTGTTCAGCGGCCTCAGCGCCTATCGGGACGCCGGCTCGTTTACGATCTACGCCGGCTGCTCGAACGAGGCGGTCGGTGAGGTCATCGATCTGGTGGTGGAGGAGCTGCGTGGGATCCGGCAGACCGCCGTTCCTGACGCCGAGTTGCAGCGTGCGAAGGATCATCTCAAAGGCAGCCTCATGCTGAGCCTCGAGAACACGGCGAGTCGCATGTCGCACCTGGCCCGCCAGGAGATCTACTTCGATCGCCAGTTCGGACTCGATGAGACGCTGCAGGGCATCGAGCGTGTGACCGCCGGCGAGGTGCAGCGGGTGGCCGCCGATCTGTTTCGAAATGGGGCGCTGGCAGCGACCGTGCTCGGCAATGTCAACGGGCTGCAGATTCCGCGGGAACGGCTGGAGCTGGTTTAGAGATCTTGTTCAACACGCAGCACACGACGGCCACAGAGTTTCTCGGCCCTCGGCCGACACTTTGTGCCTCTGTGTCCGTGGTGTCTGTGTTCCGTAGCACTGAATGATTCCGAGATACACCCACCCGGAGATGGGCCGCATCTGGAGCGACCAGCGTCGCTACGAGACCTGGCTGCTCGTCGAGACGGCGGCCGCGGAAGCGATGGCGGCTGCCGGCATCGTCCCGCCCGAGGCCGCTGCCGACATCCGGCAGCGTGGGGCTTTCGAGATCTCGCGCATCGAAGAGATCGAACAGACGACGCAGCACGACGTCATTGCCTTCACGACAGCGGTTGCCGAAAAGGTCGGCCCCTCGGCGCGGTGGCTCCATTTCGGGATGACCTCATCGGACGTGATCGACACCGCGCAGGCCCTGCAGATGCGGGAAGCGTGCGACCTGATCCTCAAAAATCTCGAGGCGCTGCGGGAGGCGATCCGCGGGCGCGCGTTCGAGTACCGGCGGACACCGATGATCGGCCGGACGCATGGTGTCCACGCCGAGCCGATGACGTTCGGCTTGAAGCTGGCTCTCTGGTACTCCGAGCTCGGACGGGACAGCGATCGCGTGCGGCGCGCGCGGCACGTCGTGAGCGTCGGCAAACTGTCCGGGGCGGTCGGCACCTTCGCGCATCTGCCGCCATCGGTCGAGCTCGAGGTCTGCCGGCGGCTGGGACTGGACGCGGCGCCGGTGTCCTCGCAGGTCATTCAACGGGATCGTCACGCCGAGCTGCTCTCGGCGCTGGCGATTACCGCGGCGTCACTCGAGAAGTTCGCGCTGGAGATTCGCGGGCTGCAGAAAACCGAAATCGGTGAAGTCGAGGAGCCCTTCGCCAAGGGGCAGAAGGGTTCCTCGGCGATGCCGCACAAGCGCAACCCGATCGGCTGCGAGCAGATCGTCGGCCTGGCGCGGCTGCTGCGGGGCAATGCTCATGCAGCGCTCGAAAACGTCGCGTTGTGGCACGAACGCGACATTTCCCATTCGTCGGTCGAGCGGGTGATCCTGCCCGACAGCTTCATCGCGCTCGATCACATGCTCCGGCGCTTCACCCGCATCGTCACCGGCATGGTGGTTTACCCGGAGCGGATGCGCGAGAACCTCGAGCGCTCACGCGGCGTCGTGTTCTCGGGGAGCGTGCTGCTGGAGCTGGCCGGCAAAGGTGTGTCGCGCGAACAGGCTTATGAGTGGGTGCAGCGCAACGCGATGCGCTCGTTCGCCGAGCAGCGGGACTTCAAGACGTTGTTGCTCGCCGACGGCGACGTGACCCAGGCGCTCCGGCCCGCCGAGATCGAGCGTGCGTTCGATCTCGACGAACAGTTCCGTCACGTCGACCACGTCTTCGATCGGGTGTTCGGGGCCGCAGCGGACGCAGCAGTGAGAGAACCCGCGGCGGTTCGCGGTGCTGTGCCGGCCGAGCGGGCCCTGCCTTGACCGTCAGGGGGACTATGCGCGCGCGGGTGTTCGTCACGTTGAAACCATCGGTCTTCGATCCGCAAGGGCGCACGATCGCCGACGCCCTGCATTCGCTCGGCTACGCGAGCGTCGAGGAGGTCAGGCAGGGCAAGTACTTCGAGCTCGATCTGGCGACCACCGAGGCGGCGCAGGCCAAACGGCTGGCCGCCGAAGTCGCCGACAAGCTGCTGGCGAATCCGGTCATCGAGAGCTATCGCATCGAAGTCGAGTGATCATCGGTAAGAGGATCAACGCGTGAAATTTGCCATCGTCGTCTTCCCGGGTTCGAACTGCGACCATGACGCGTATCACGCCGCGCGTGACGTCGTCGGCCAGGCTGCCGAGTACATCTGGCACAAAGACACCGACCTCAAGGGTGCCGACGTCGTGATTCTGCCCGGCGGGTTCGCGCACGGCGATTACCTGCGCACCGGCGCGATGGCCCGCTTCTCGCCGATCATGCGCGAAGTCGAGAGCTTCGCCCGGCGTGGCGGACCGGTGCTCGGCATCTGCAACGGCTTTCAGGTGCTGCTCGAGGCCGGCCTGCTGCCGGGCGCGATGCTTCGCAATCGCGGCCTCAAGTTCCGCTGCGAGCAGGTGCACGTCCGCATCGAACACACCGATACGCCGTTTACCGCGACGTGCCGGGTGGGTCAGGTGCTGCGGATGCCGATCGCTCACGGCGACGGCAACTACTTCGCCGAGCCCGAGATGCTCGCGCAGCTCGAAGCCGGACGCCAGATTGTGTTCCGCTATACGACGGCCGCGGGCGCCGTCACTGACGACGCCAATCCGAACGGTTCAGCGGCGGGGATTGCGGGATTGTGCAACGAAGCGCGCAACGTGGTCGGCCTGATGCCGCATCCGGAACGGGCCTGCGAACCGATGCTCGGCAGCGTCGATGGGCTGGCGTTGTTCGACTCGGTGGTGCACTCGATCAAGTCCGGGGCGCTGGTGGCGCGCGCATGATCGATCCGGCAGTTCTCGAACGGCACGGCCTGAAGCAGGACGAGTACGAGCGGATCGTCACGTTTCTCGGCCGCCCGCCTAACCTGACTGAGCTCGGCATCTTTTCCGTGATGTGGTCGGAGCACTGCAGCTACAAGAGCTCACGGGTGCACCTTCGCACGTTGCCGACTGAAGGGCCGCAGGTCCTGCAGGGACCGGGTGAGAATGCGGGCGCGGTCGACATCGGCGAAGGCCTGGCGGCGGTATTCAAGATCGAATCGCACAATCACCCTTCGTTCATCGAGCCCTACCAGGGTGCAGCGACCGGGGTCGGCGGTATCATTCGCGACATCTTCACGATGGGTGCCAGGCCGATCGCACTGATGAACTCACTCAGGTTCGGCTCGCTCGACGCCCCCGGAACGTCGCGGCTGCTCGAGGGTGTGGTGGCGGGCATTGCCGGCTACGGCAACAGCATCGGCATTCCCACGGTCGGCGGTGAGATCGCATTCGAGCCATCGTACGCCGGCAATCCGCTGGTCAACGTCTTCTGCCTGGGCATCGCCAGGACGTCTGACATCATCAAAGGTGTGGCGTCCGGGGTCGGCAACGCCGTGTATTACGTCGGCGCCAAAACCGGTCGCGACGGCATTCACGGCGCGACGATGGCGTCGGCCGAGTTCGACGAGAAATCGGCGGAGAAACGGCCGGCCGTCCAGGTCGGCGATCCTTTCATGGAGAAGCTGCTGCTCGAGGCGTGCCTCGAGGTCATGCGGACCGACGCGCTGGTCGGTATTCAGGACATGGGCGCGGCTGGCCTGACCTGCTCCACGACGGAGATGGGATCCCGAGGCGGGGCGGGCGTCGAGATCGACGTGGCACTGGTGCCGCAGCGTGAGACCGGGATGACCCCATACGAGATCATGCTCTCCGAATCGCAGGAGCGCATGCTGCTGGTCGTCAAGCGGGGCCGCGAAGCGGAAGTCGAGCGCATCTTCGACAAGTGGGATCTGCACGCCGTGCACATTGGTGAGGTCACCGCCGACGGCTTCCTGCGCGTGAAGCATCAGGGCACGATGGTCGCCGAAATCCCGAATCGTGCGTTGACCGACGAGGCGCCGGTCTATCGCCGGCCGACCGAAGTACCCGCCTACCTGGGCGATGTTCAGCAGCTCGATTTGGAGCGGTTGTCCAGCGGCCGGTCCGCGAACGAGGCACTTCGTGCGATCGCTTCGTCGCCGACCGTGGCCAGCAAGCGATGGATCTATACGCAGTACGATCACATGGTCCAGACCAACACGATCAATCTGCCCGGTCTTGGTGCGGGGGTCGTGCGGATCAAGGGGACCGATCGGGCGCTGGCGATGTCGGTCGACGGCAATGGCCGTTACTGCCATCTCGACCCGCGGCGCGGCGCGATGCTGGCCGTCGCCGAGGCGGCGCGTAATGTCGCCTGCGCGGGGGCGCGGCCGCTGGCCGCCACCAACTGCCTGAACTTCGGTAATCCCGAGCGGCCGCCGATCATGTGGCAGTTCGCGCAAGCGGTGGAAGGGATCGGCGAGGCCTGCCGGGCGCTGGCGATTCCGATCACCGGCGGCAACGTCAGCCTCTACAACGAAACCGACGGGAAGGCGATCTACCCGACGCCGATCATCGGCGTCGTCGGACTGCTGGAGCATGCCGACCGTGTGCTCGGCCGGCGCTTTCGCGCTGCGGGCGACGTGGTCATCCTGCTGGGCGACGGTCACGGCGAGCTTGGCGGCAGCGAGTATCTGAAGGTCGTCCACGATCAGCTGCGCGGCGTCCCGCCAGCGCTTGATCTCGATGCGGAACGGGCATTGATCGAGCTGATGGTCGTGCTCGCCGGCGACCGGTTGATTCGCTCGGCTCACGATTGTTCCGACGGTGGTTTCGCGATGGCGCTGGCCGAGAGCTGTTTCGGGACGGACGGCATCGGAGCGGAGGCAGCCATCGACGGCGTGGTGATTGCCCGCGACGCGCGGCTCAATGAGGCAGCGGCGTTGTTTGGCGAGTCGGCGTCCCGAGTGCTGGTGTCGACAGGTCCCGACCGGGCCGCCGACGTGCTCGAACGCGCGGCAGCGGCGCGCGTGCCGGCGAAAGTCATCGGCAAGACCGGCGGTGGGCAGCTCCGGATCGCGGTAGCCGGCAAATTGGCAATCGACGTCGCGGTTGAAGATCTCGAGCGGACATGGGCATCCGCGATCGAGCGGCACTTCGCCCGCAGGGTCGCATGATGTTCGATAAGTTCCGAGAGGAGTGCGGCGTCTTCGGCATCTTCGGTCACCCCGAAGCGGCCAACATGACGTATCTCGGCCTCTATGCGCTGCAGCATCGCGGCCAGGAGAGCGCCGGCATCGCCTCCGCCGACCTGCAGCACGTCCGCGTCTCGCGGGCGATGGGATACGTGGCCGAGACCTTCGACAACGCCGAGCTCTCGCATCTGCCCGGGCCGCTCGCCATCGGCCATGTCCGTTATTCGACCGCCGGCGAGAGCAAACTGTCGAATGCGCAGCCGATCCTCATCGATTGCGCCCATGGGCAGATTGCCATCTGCCATAACGGCAATCTGGTCAACGCCGGGGAACTACGCGACGAGCTCGTCCGCCAGGGCTCGATCTTCCAGTCGGGCAGCGACACCGAAGTGGTGCTGCATCTCTACGCGCGCTCGAAAGCCGCCACCGTTGACGAGGCGATCGTCGAGTCGGTGTCGCAGGTGCAGGGTGCCTTCTCGTTTCTGATGCTCACCAAGGATCGGCTGATCGCCGTCCGCGATCCGCATGGCTTCCGTCCGCTGGCGCTCGGCCGCCTCGACGATGCCTATGTCGTGTGCTCCGAGACCTGCGCGATGGATCTGATCGGCGCCACCTACCTGCGTGACGTCGAGCCCGGCGAGGTGCTGGTGATCGGCGCGCAGGGCGTGCGCTCGCTGAAACCGTTGCCGCCCGCTCCGCTGGCGCATTGTGTCTTCGAGCACGTCTACTTCTCGCGGCCTGACAGCTACGTCTTCGGCAAGAGCGTCAACGAGGTGCGGACGAACCTCGGTCGAATGCTCGCGCGCGAACAGCGCGTCGACGCCGATGTCGTCGTACCGGTGCCCGACTCGGGCGTGTGTGCGGCGATGGGCTACGCCGACGAAGCGGGGATTCCGTTGCGGATGGGGCTGATTCGCAACCATTACGTCGGCCGGACGTTTATCCAGCCGCAGTCGGCGATCCGTCATTTCGGCGTCAAGGTGAAGCTGAATCCGGTGCGAAGCATTCTCGAGGGCAAGCGGGTCGTGCTGGTCGACGACTCGATCGTCCGCGGGACGACCAGCCGCAAGATCGTCAAGATGGTTCGTGCGGCCGGTGCGAGTGAAGTCCATGTGCGGATCAGCTGCCCGCCGACCATCTCGCCGTGCTTCTATGGCGTCGACACGCCGAGCCGTTCCGAGCTGATTGGCGCGACCCACACGGTTGAGGAGATTCGAGACTTCCTCGAGGCCGACAGCCTCGGCTATCTGAGTCACGAAGGCCTGATGACCGCGGTCGGGCCGGGCAATCAGAGCTACTGCAGCTCGTGCTACACCGGCCACTATCCCGTGGAGTTTCCGCGCGACGAGAAGTCGTATCTGCAGCTGGCTCTGAAACTGGACAAGGAAGCACTCACGAAGTGATCCGCTGCGTCCGTTTGCATCCTCGCTGTCCTGTGCAGCGCTGCTCTGTTCGCGCAGGAACCCTCAGCACCGCAGGTCGTCTCGGCGGCGCAGCTTCAGGCGGCGATCGACAGGCTCGGCGATCTCGACTACGCGACGCGCACGACGGCGTCGCGGACGATCCGCCGGACACCGGAGACCCAGGCCGTCCCCGCGTTGCTGCAAGCCGTCGCCGAACACCGCGATGGCTACGTGCGCTACCGCGCACTCGTGCTGCTCACCGCCTTCAACGACCCGCGAACCCGCGACGCCATTCGTGAGTCGCTCAAGAGCCCCAACGATTGTCTGCGCACGGTCGCCTACAGCTTCGTCGAACGCAATCCCGAGAAGGCCATGACGGCCGAGCTGCTCGGCGCCGTTGATACCGAGCTCGCCGAGTTCGTGCGGCCCGCGCTCGTCAGGGCGCTCGCCGCAGTGGGAGACGATCCGAAGGTCCAGGCCGTCCTGGTCCGAGAGGCGGGCCGCGGCGAGGACTTCTTCCGAAGCGCCGTCATCGAGGCGCTCGGCGACTACAAAGCGCGCTACGCGTTCGACGCCCTGTCAAAAGTGGCGGTCCTTGACGGACCGCTGCAGGACGATGCCGCCCTGGCGTTGGGCAAAATCGGCGATAAACGTGCGCTCGAGACACTGGCCGGCCTGCAGCGCACCGCGCCGCGCGCGATCCAGCCGACCATTGCCGCGGCGATCTGCCTGCTCGGCGTCAACTGCGACTCGCATGAGAACTATCTGATCCAGACGCTGCGCTTCGCGGATTCGACCGCCGGGTTCCAGGAGCTGTTGCGCGGCGCGGCGTCCGGCCTTGGTGCGCTCGGCGTCGCGGGACGCGCGACCGCGGTCGACGCGCTATTTCAGATTGGCGTGCCGTCGCGCGATCCGACCAGGGCGCCGGTCGCCCTCGCCGTTGCGACTGTCGCGTTGCGCAACACGCCCTTGATGCTGTCGATTCTCGAAAAGCGATCGGAGCGCGGCGGTCTGCTCGATCTGATCGCCGAAGGCTTCGACATGCTGGAAGAGGATCTCGACAAAGAGCGCTTTTTCGCCTTCGTGCGGCGCACCTACTGGCAATCACCCGACTCGTCGCCCGCCAGAAGCCTGATGCAGACGCTCATCGGCAAACTGGATTTTTGATGGACTACCGGCAATCCGGCGTCGATATCGATGCCGGCAACGAGACGGTTCGTCGCATCAAGTCGCTCGCCAGGGCGACGTTCACGCCCGGAGTTCTGTCCGAGATCGGCTCGTTCGGTGGCCTCTTTCAGATCGATCGCGAGGCGTACCAGGCGCCGGTGCTGGTGTCGAGCGCGGACGGCGTCGGCACCAAGCTGAAGCTGGCGTTCATGACCGGCCGGCACGACACGATCGGTGCCGATCTGGTGAATCACTGCGTCAACGACATTCTCGTCCAGGGTGCGCGCCCGCTGTTCTTCCTCGACTACCTCGCGACGGGGCGTCTGTCGCCCGACGTCGCCGAACAGGTGATCAGCGGAATCGCTCGAGCGTGCCGTGAGAACGGTTGCGCGCTGGTCGGCGGCGAGACCGCGGAGATGCCCGGCTTCTACGCGGATGGCGAATACGACCTGGCGGGTTTCATCGTCGGGGTCGTCGAACGCAACCGCATCGTCAACGGTCGTGGCATCACCCCCGGCGACGTGCTGATCGGGCTGCCGTCATCTGGCCTGCATACCAATGGCTACTCACTCGCCCGGCGGGTGTTCTTCGATCGGTGCGGCTTCACGCCCGACACCGTCGTGCCCGAGTTGGGCCTGCCGATCGGCGAGGCGCTGCTCGCCACACATCGATCGTATCTGGGAGCAATCACGCCGCTCCTCGACCGGACAGTGGTCAAAGGCATGGCGCACATCACCGGCGGCGGCATCACCGAAAATCTTCCCAGGGTCTTGCCAGACGGGTGCGCCGCGGTCGTCGAGCGCGCTGCCTGGAAGGTCCCGCCGCTGTTCTCGCTGCTGCGCTCCCGCGGCCGGATTTCAGACGATGAAATGTACCGGGCCTTCAACATGGGAATCGGCCTGATCCTGGTCTGCGCCGCCGCCGATCGCGAGCAGGTCCTGAGGCACCTGACCGCAGCGGGTGAAGCGGACGCGGTGGTCTTGGGCGAGGTCGTCGCCGGCGCCGGCGAGGTGCGATACCAATCGTGAACCGGCGGATCGGCGTTCTCCTTTCGGGCCGCGGCTCGAACCTCCAGTCGATCATCGACGCGATTGCCAGCGGCCAGCTCGCTGCCACCATCGCCGTCGTCGTGTCGAACCGCTCCGACGCCGCCGGGCTGTTGCGGGCGCGCGAAGCCGGCATCGAGGCGCTGTGCCTCGATCATCGCCAGTACGCCGACCGTCACGCCTACGATCGGGCGATCATCGAGGTGTTGAAAGCGCGCGACGTCGCTCTCGTCTGTCTGGCCGGTTTCATGCGACTGGTCGGTCCGACGCTGCTCGAGGCTTTTCCCCAAGCCATTCTGAACATTCATCCGTCGCTCCTGCCATCGTTTCCCGGGGTCGATGCACAGCAGCAGGCGCTCAATCACGGCGTTCGGGTGACAGGTGCAACGGTTCACCTGGTAACCAGCGAGCTGGACAACGGCCCGATCGTCGCTCAAGCGGCCGTTCCCGTGCTCGACGACGACACGCGTGACACGCTGGCCGCGCGCATTCTGATCGAAGAGCACAAGCTCTATCCCGAGGCGATCCGGACGATGCTGGATGGCGGGTGGCGCGTCGACGGACGGCGGTTGCTGCTGCAACAGCCCTAGCCGCCCGTCTCTGGACTGCTAGCCCGGTGTCCCTGGTGGTCGCGGACGGTCAGACATGCCGTGGCAGGTTTTCGGACCGGAGCGTCAGCAGCACCACTTCAGGCGGACAGTTCACGCGAATCGGGACGTAGACCGTACCGAGCCCCTGACTCACGAACATCGTCGTGCGATCGCGTCGCGCGATGCCTGCGACCACCGGAAATTTCCTTGCCGCGATCGCGCCGACTCCCGGCAGTACCACCTGTCCGCCGTGCGTGTGACCGGACAACACCAGCGGCACGCTCAAGGCCGCTGCTTCGGTCAGCCGTCGCGGATCGTGCGCCAGCAGCACGACTGGTTCCTTGGCGCCTTTGAGGACCGCGGCGATGTCGTTCTGCCGCTTGGTCCAGAAGCGGATGCCGGCGAGTTCCAGGGCGCCTCCGGGAAACTCAACTCGCGTCCGGGCGTCGCGCAGGACCTGCATCCGATGTTTGGCGAGGGCCGCCGGCATATCATTGTCGTCGTCGTGATTGCCGAGAATCGCGAAGACGCCGTACGGTGCTGACAGGCCGCTCAAGGCCTCTGCCGCCGGACCCACGAACTGCCGGTCGCCCCACGTCACATAGTCGCCGCCGAGGACCACCAGATCGGGTGCGGCCGTCATCATCAACCCGACGGCGTTTCTCACATCGTCAGCCGTCACCCAACGGCTTCGGTGCACGTCGGTGATCAGGCCGATGCGCAGACCCGACAGTGGCGCGGGCAGGCCGCTGACCGGCAGGTCGACCTTGGTGAGTCGAAGCGCATCACGGCCGTAGAAGAACCCGTAGGCTGCGCCGCCCGTGAGGGCGCCGATGCCGCTGGCCGCGAAGGCTTTCAGGGCGGTGCGACGGCTGATCGTCCCCCGACTTCGCTCGGGACGACCCTCAGCCTGTCGAAGGATCGCCATCGACTGATATAGTAAACGTTCTGCCGTTCGAAGACGTCCGCCCCCAGGACGCGCAACCATGCACACGGACGCATAACAAATCCGATGGCGAATCTGTTCGACGAGTTGGCGTGGCGAGGCCTCTTCCACGACGCGACGGACGGCGTGCAGGAGGCACTCGGCAGGGAGCGCCTGACCGCGTATATCGGTTTCGACCCGACCGCCTCGAGCCTGCACGTGGGCAACCTGCTGACGGTCATCGGCCTCGCACGGTTGCAGCGGTTCGGACATACGCCGATCGCGCTGGTGGGCGGTGCGACCGGGATGATCGGTGACCCGAGCGGCAAATCGCAGGAGCGCGTGCTGCAGACGCTCGAGCAGATTGCCTCGAACGTGCAGGGCATCCGCGCGCAGCTCGAACATTTTCTCGACTTCGAGTCACCGACCAATCCCGCCCGGATCGTCAACAATGCCGACTGGCTGCGGTCCGGTGGATCTGCTGACGTTCCTCCGTGACGTCGGCAAGCATTTCACGGTCAACTTCATGCTTCAGAAGGAGTCGGTCAGCCGCCGACTCGAAACAGAGGATGGCATCTCGTACACCGAGTTCAGCTATCTGCTGCTGCAGGCCTACGACTATCTGCATCTGTTCGATCACCTCGATTGCCGCCTGCAAATGGGCGGCAGCGATCAGTGGGGCAATATCACGGCGGGCATCGATCTGATTCGCAAGCTGCGCGCCACCAAAGCGCACGGGCTGGTGTGGCCTTTGATGAAAACGGCCTCCGGTGTGAAGTTCGGCAAGACGGAAGCGGGGACGATCTGGCTCGATCCCAAGCGGACGTCGCCCTTTCGCTTCTACCAGTTCTGGTTGAACACCGAAGACAGCGACGTCATCAACTATCTGAAGTACTTCACGTTCCGGGACGCGGCCGAAATTGCGGACCTCGGCGAGCTCCTGCGGCGCGCACCTGAAAAGCGGGAACCGCAGCGCGTGCTGGCCCGCGATATCACCACGCTGGTGCACGGCTCCGAGCAGCTGGACCGTGCAGAACATGCCTCTACCCTGTTGTTCGAGGAAGACATCACCGCTCTCACAGTGGACGATGTGATCGCGGTTTTCGAGGACGTGCCGTCAACCGAGGTGGCCGTGAGCGAGCTCGAGCCGGACGGTATCGGCCTGGTCGACCTGCTCGTGCGCGCGCAAGCGGCGCCGTCGAAAAGTGAGGCGCGACGTCTGGTACAGGGCGGCGGCGTCTACGTCAACAATCGCCGCACGGCCGATCCCCACGTGCGCCTCAACCGTGAGCAGGCCATCGGCGGCCGGGTGTTCTTGTTGAGGAAAGGTCAGAAGCAGCAGTTTCTCGTACGGCTGACTTGACGAGTCTTGGTCGGTACGCGATACTTTGCGAACGTTCGAAGCGGAGTGCCCCGCTGCAGGGCAGCGGAGGTTTGCTGGGGCTTCCCAGCAAATTTTTTTGTCCTCGAAAGTCATTTCTCGAGCGTCTGTCTCAACTGCTCAGCTCGTTGATCTCGACAAGAAAAAGTCGAACATTTGGGTTGACAGCGTAAGAGGCGACTAGTAACCTTAGAAGGTTCCCCTAAACACGGTCGGCTTAACCGCCGGAGCGTGCAGTGA
>CAVSLA010000001.1:0-255000 GCA_963728825.1 uncultured Acidobacteriota bacterium | reverse complement strand
GTCACCAATTCTCGATCGGGTTCTTTGACAACTGAATATCCTGCAAACGGTAGTTTTTTCCGACCACACACACGCAGTGTGCATGAAACTCACGTGGGGGTGCTGGTGCCAGGTGCTTCGGTGCCTGGTGCGAACGCTTCGACGTCAGTTCGAGTTTCTTATGGTCAAGCTACTAAGGGTGTACGGTGAATGCCTTGGCACCAAGAGTCGATGAAGGACGCGGTAAGCTGCGATAAGCCCCGGTGAGCTGCAAACGAGCTTTGACCCGGGGATTTCCGAATGGGGAAACCCCCTCTGGCTAATCCCGGAGGATCCTCCGCTGAATCCATAGGCGGTGCGAAGACAACGTGGGGAAGTGAACCATCTCAGTACCCACAGGAACAGAAAACAATAGTGATTCCGCTAGTAGCGGCGAGCGAACGCGGAACAGCCCAAACCATCGTGCTTGCACGGTGGGGTTGTAGGGCCCGTCACACGGAGTGACAAACCAATAGCGTAGTCGAACGATCTGGAACGATCGGCCAGAGACGGTGACAGCCCGGTAGACGACATGCTTATTGGCTCCGACGGGTACCCTGAGTATCGCGGGACACGTGAAATCCCGCGAGAATCTACGAGGACCATCTCGTAAGGCTAAATACTCCCTGGTGACCGATAGTGAACCAGTACCGTGAGGGAAAGGTGAAAAGAACCCCTGTGAGGGGAGTGAAATAGTACCTGAAACCGTATACCTACAAGCAGTGGGAGGGCTATGCCGGAGGTTCGCCTCTGGAATGCCTGACCGCGTGCCTTTTGCATAATGAGCCGGCTAGTTATTCTCAGTGGCGAGGTTAAGCGAAAGCGAGCCGCAGCGAAAGCGAGTCCGAAATGGGCGACATAGTCGCTGGGAATAGACGCGAAGCGAGGTGATCTACCCTTGGCCAGGATGAAGTACGGGTAACACCGTATGGAGGTCCGAACCGGTGTTGGTTGAAAACAGCTCGGATGAGCTGAGGGTAGGGGTGAAAGGCTAATCAAACCTCGTGATTGCCCGTTCTCCTCGAAATGCTTTTAGGAGCAGCCTCGGGAGGTCGGCGTTGGTGGTAGAGAACTAGATGGACTAGGGGGCTTACCAGCTTACTGAATCCAACTAAACTGCGAATGCCAACGACACGTATCCCGGGAGTGAGACGGTGGGGGCTAAGCTTCATCGTCGAAAGGGAAACAGCCCAGACTATCGGCTAAGGTCCCTAACTTTGTGCTAAGTGGGAAAGGATCTGAAGACGCTCAGACAACCAGGAGGTTGGCTTAGAAGCAGCCATCCTTTAAAGAAAGCGTAATAGCTCACTGGTCAAGCGGCTTTGGGCCGACAATCCAACGGGGCTTAAGCACAAGACCGAAGCCATAGAATTAGCAGTCCTGCGGGACTGCAGATTGGTAGAGGAGCGTTCTCACAGCCGTGAAGCCAGACCGAAAGGACTGGTGGAGTGGTGAGAAGTGACCCTGCCGGCATAAGTAGCGATAAGAGAGGTGAGAATCCTCTCCGCCGTAAGCCTAAGGTTTCCTGAGGAAGGTTCGTCCGCTCAGGGTTAGTCGGGTCCTAACGCGAGGCCGAAAGGCGTAGCGGATGGATATCTGGTTAATATTCCAGAACTACCTAACAGACGTTATCACGATGGGGAGACGCAGGAGGCTATGCGAGCCTACGATTGGACGTGTAGGTTCAGGCCTGTAGGGAGATCCGCCAGGTAAATCCGGTGGGTCATTATCCTGAGGGTGTCATGGCGAGAGCCGCAAGGCTCGTAAAGTCGCAGACGCCACGCTGCCGAGAAAATCCTCTAAGGAGTCTGTTGGGTACCCGTACCGCAAACCGACACAGGTAGGCGAGGAGAAAATCCTCAGGCGCGAGTGAGAACCCTCGTTTAGGAACTCGGCAAACTCACCCCGTAACTTCGGAAGAAGGGGTGCTCTGTTAGCGTTAGCGGCCTCGCGCCGCGAAGCGTGAGAGGAGTTGCAATAAAGAGGCCCAGGCAACTGTTTACTAAAAACACAGGGCTATGCTAAGTCGAATACGACGTATATGGCCTGACGCCTGCCCGGTGCCGGAAGGTTAAAGGGAGAGGTTAGCCGCAAGGCGACGCTTCGAGCTGAAGCCCCGGTAAACGGCGGCCGTAACTATAACGGTCCTAAGGTAGCGAAATTCCTTGTCGGGTAAGTTCCGACCTGCACGAATGGCGTAATGATCTGGGCGCTGTCTCAACGAGGGGCACTGCGAATTTGTGGTACCGGTGAAGACGCCGGTTGCCCGTGGCTAGACGAAAAGACCCCGTGCACCTTTACTACATCCTAGTAGTGAATGCTGACGCGTTATGCGCAGGATAGGTGGGAGGCTTTGAACCCGGGCTTCTCGGACTCGGGGGAGCCAACGGTGAGATACCACCCTTAACGCTTCGGCGTTCTAACCTCGTTCTGTCATCCAGGACAGGGACACTGCTAGGTGGGTAGTTTGACTGGGGCGGTCGCCTCCTAAAGTGTAACGGAGGCGCGCGAAGGTTCGCTCAGGCTGTTTGGAAATCAGCCAGAGAGTGCAAAAGCAGAAGCGAGCTTGACTGCGAGTCCTACAAGACGAGCAGGTGGGAAACCAGGCTTTAGTGATCCGGTGGTTCCGCGTGGAAGGGCCATCGCTCAACGGATAAAAGGTACGCCGGGGATAACAGGCTGATCTGAGCCAAGAGTTCACATCGACGCTCAGGTTTGGCACCTCGATGTCGGCTCATCGCATCCTGGAGCTGTAGCAGGTTCCAAGGGTCCGGCTGTTCGCCGGTTAAAGCGGTACGTGAGCTGGGTTTAGAACGTCGCGAGACAGTTCGGTCTCTATCTGCCATGGGCGCAGGAGATTTGAGTGGGGCTGACCTTAGTACGAGAGGACCGGGTTGGACGGACCTCTAGTGTACCGGTTGTCGCGCCAGCGGCAGCGCCGGGTAGCTACGTCCGGAAGGGAGAAACGCTGAATGCATCTAAGCGTGAAACCCTCCACAAGATGAGATCTCCCTGGATCGCAAGATCCCTAAAGGCTCCTGGAAGATGACCAGGTAATAGGTCGGGTGTGTAAGCGCGGTGACGCGTTGAGCTTACCGATACTAATCAGCCGTGAGGCTTGACCATAAATTGTTTCTATAGCAATCGCAATGCACGCAGAAACGCTGCGTGAGTGGAATCGGAGAAACTACCGTTTGCAGGATATTCAGTTGCGCCAACGCGACGTTGGTGAATTGAAGAGTGAGAGCGTTGGTGAGTAACAACTCACCAATGCTCCCACTCACGAAATCACCAATGGCTCTTTGACAGATTGTCTGGGACGATCCCGCCTCCGCGCCCGCCCGCCTTCGCCCTCAGTGGCTTCGGCGAGGCAGGCTGCCGATCGCAGCCGACGCGGCTTGCCGCGTCGTAGCTCGCGAAGCGAGCGGAGGCGGGAACCCCAGGCAGACAAGTTTGCCGGTGGTCATAGGAGCAGGGTCACACCCGTTCCCATTCCGAACACGGAAGTTAAGCCTGCTACCGCCGATGGTACTGCATGGGAAACTGTGTGGGAGAGTAGGTCGCTGCCGGCATTATTCAAAAACGCCCGACGAATGTCGGGCGTTTTCCTTTGTACGGCCCGCAGCGACAGCTCCAACGTCGTTTCCCCATGCAGTACCGTCGGCGGGAGGAGCGTCGCTGTTGCTGCCCGCTGCTCACGTGCGCCACAACCGTCGGCCGAAAGCGCCCAGCTTCGTCAGAATCCCCTCGGCTGCCAACAACCGCCGGTCGCCGCGCTCGTCGTCCACCGCCAGGCTCCACGGACGGACGATGCCGGGGATCGGCTCGTCGAACCCAGGCCGGACGAACTCCATCGCTCGAGGGATCCGTTCAGAGAGGTCCTGGTCGATGCGCTCGAGCGTCTCCACGATTGCTCTCGTCGGAGAATCGATGGGCGCGCGCCCCGCCTCGTTGAGCACACGCCAGGCGCCGAGCGATTCGGCAATCATGAGACGGGCGACCTTCGCCGAGCCATGGGCATCGTTCTGTGTCGGATGGTCGTCGGGCGCGAAGGGATGTTCCAGGCTGGCCACGGCGCGGAAGATCTTCGACGAGATGGGCGTGCACAGCCACAGGATTGATTCGATGGCCTCGCGAACCTCGGGGGACATCGAGCGCGGTACCTCTCCCGCCTCGAGCTGTTGAAGCAGGCGATGAGCTGCGAATCCGTACTGTCGCGCCTTCGTGACGAGCGGATCGTCCACCAGCGCCATTCGCGTATCCATCGCATCCTCGGTTGGGGACGTCGATTGATCCTGATCGATCCCTTCACGTTCCGCGAGGGCCTGCAGCAGATGCAGCGCACGCTGGAGGCTGGCCGCGACCGCCTCGCCAACATCCTCGCCGGAGCGGTCGTCCCGCGTCTGCTCGGCAAACGTGAAGCAGCGATCGCTGAAGCGGCAACGCGCGCAGCGCCGATCGCAGTACTCATAGATCGCCGGAATCCACCGTGGATCCGATGCGCGCGCGACGAGGTCCTCGAGTTCCTGGTCCATGGTGCGGCGCGGTGCAAAAATCGCGCGCGTCAATTTCCTGGAGAAAGGCGACGAGCGGCGCGAAGACCCGGGTAAGCACGACCCCAGCGGGAAGGTGCTACTCTTCCCGCGGGGAGGCGACATGGATCGGACGACGCGACGTGACTTCCTGCAGTTGAGCGGCGCGGCGGTCGTCGTGGCGTCGGCCGTCTCGCGGCCGTCGGCGACCACGGTGGAGCAGTCACCTGCCAGTCCGAAGACTTCGTTTGTGGAGACCCCGGCTCTGACGATTGCGTACGAGGAGAGTGGCACCGCGGACGGACTGCCGGTCGTCCTGCTTCATGGCTTCCCCGACGATGTCCGCGCCTTCGATGGCGTCGTGACGCCGCTGGTCGCAGCCGGTCATCGGGTGCTCGTCCCGTATCTGCGCGGCTACGGACCAACGAGGTTTCGCGACTCGAGCGCGCCTCGACTGGCGGAGCAGGCGGCGATTGGTCAGGATGTGATCGACTTCGCCGACGCGCTCCGGTTACCGCAGTTCGTGGTCGCTGGCTACGACTGGGGTGGGCGCGCCGCGGCGATCGCGGCAGCGCTGCACCGCGATCGCGTTCGCGCCGCGGTTCTGATCGGCGGCTACACGATTCAGAACACCTTGAAGCCCGGCGGACCGGGCTCACCCGAGGCCGAACAGCGCGCCTGGTACCAGTGGTACTTCAATACCGAACGCGGCCGCGCCGGGCTGCAGGCGAATCGCCGCGCGCTCTGCCGCTATCTGTGGCAGACCTGGTCGCCGACCTGGACATTCACAGATGCCACCTACGATCGGACCGCAGCGTCATTCAACAACCCTGACTTCGTCGACGTCGTGATCCACTCCTACCGGCATCGACACGGCAATGCGCCCGGCGAACCACGATTTGCGGAGATGGAAGTGCTGCTCGCGAAGCGTCCGCCGATTCCAGCGCCGACGATTACGCTCTACGGAGCAGACGACGGCGTCGCCCCCCCGGCGGCCGAGGCGTCGGCGGGAGAACGCGCCGCGCTGCCGGCGCTCGTGGCGCGCCGGGTCGTTCCCGGCGCGGGCCATTTTCTGCCGCGCGAGAAACCTGATGCGGTGTCGTCCGCGATACTCGAACTGTTGCGATGACGGAAGCCGCTCGGAGACCTTAGCATCGTAGAGTGATGAAAATGTCCGCCAAAAGTGACGACCACTGGAAGGACGATCTGACGCCCGAGCAGTACAAAGTCCTGCGCGAGCATGGCACCGAGATGCGCGGCAGCAGTCCGCTCAACAAGGAGAAGCGCGCCGGGACGTTCTTCTGCGCCGGGTGCGGCAAGGCGCTGTTTGACGCGGACACGAAATTCGAGAGCGGCACCGGCTGGCCGAGCTTCTACGCGCCGCTCGAAGGGGCGGTCGCAACCGAGACCGATCGCAGCTACGGCATGACCCGCACCGAGGTCCACTGCGCCGACTGCGGCGGACATCTCGGCCACCTGTTTCCGGATGGGCCGCAGCCGACCGGCCAGCGGTATTGCATGAACGGCGTTGCGCTGAAATTCGAACCGCAGAAAGATTAGCCGGCGCTCGACGCGCGGACCTTGCTCGACGGTCATGCCGTAAAGCGACGGCGCGGCCGCATATAGAGTGCGCAGAATTCCTGCTGATGGAGCTCACTGGCCGCATCGTTGTCGTCACCGGAGGCGCGAATGGCATTGGCGAAGCGCTCTGTCGGCGGTTCGCGGCTGAGGGGGCTGGCGGGGTCGTCGTGGCCGACATCGATCCGAAGGCCGAGGCGATCGCCGCGGCGATTGGCGGACGCGCCGTCATTGGCGATGTCTGTGCGGAAGCGGACGTCAGGCAGGTCGTCGCCGCAGCGCTGGATGCCTACGGCCGCGTGGACCTCTTCTGCTCGAATGCTGGCATTTTCACGGCGGGCGGTGAAGAGGCGAGCGACGAGGATTGGGACCGTATCTGGCGGATTAATGTCATGGCGCACGTCTATGCCGCGCGCGCCATCGTGCCCGTCATGCTTGCGGCCGGCGGCGGGTACCTGCTGCAGACCGCGTCGGCCGCCGGTCTGCTGACCCAGATCGGGTCGGCCCCCTACGCGGTCACCAAACATGCGGCGTTGGCGTTCGCCGAATGGCTGGCGATCACCTACGGTGAGCGTGGGCTGAAGGTATCGTGCCTGTGTCCGCAGGGCGTCCGGACCCGCATGCTCGACCACGCGGTCGGGCCGGCCCACGCCTTCGTCGCCGCGACTGCGATTGATACGGAACAGGTCGCCGCCGCGGTCATCGAGGGGTTGCGCACCGAACGGTTCCTGATTCTTCCCCACCCTGAAGTCGGCGACTACTTCCGCCGAAAAGCAGATGACTACGACCGCTGGATCCGCGGCATGCGCCGGCTGCAACAACAGATGATTGACTCGTGACAATCACCGTTTCGTAACCTGGCGGACTGCTTTGTGCGCCACTCAGCGGCTCGCCGTCGACGGTTTTTTCAAATTGCCGCGCCCCACCGGTGTTGGCACACGGAATGGCGTTTGCCAGTGGGGTTGCCGTTCCAAGGAGGCTTATGGAGATGCCAGCGCACATCGGCGCATCGATCAAGTTGAAGGGCGACATCACGGCGCATGAGCCGCTGACCATCGCCGGCCAAATCGAGGGATCAGTTACGGTGGAGGGGCACGCGCTCACCATCACCGCCGGCAGCCACGTCAACGCCACGATTAATGCCGATTCGGTCGTCGTCGCCGGCACCGTCAAGGGTAAGGTCATCGCGACCACCCGCATCGTCGTGCGAGAGACAGCCTCGATGGAAGGCGAGGCCGCCGCGCCTTCAATCAACGTCGTGGAGGGGGCCACAGTCCACGGACGGATCGAGACACGCGGCAAGCGCTCGTTGGCGCTCGCGTCGTAGAGCCACCGCGACGTCGGCGAGGCTACGCGTCAGCGGCTGCGGCGCTTGCGAGTAGCCTTCGCCGTCTTCCGGCCGGGCGTCGACGTCCTGGCGCCGGGTCTGCGCGATCGTGGCAGCCGCGCCACCACCAGGTCGTATGAGGTCCTGACCAGCCGCTCGAGCTCGCCCCGGTCGAGTGCTTCGCCGAGCTCCTGTTCCTGGACCCACATGTTTCGCGCCATGTAAGGCGCGGGAACGAGCCCCGGCCGTTCGGTGAGCTCCGCGAACTCTTCCGGCGTGCACTTGAACGCCATCGAGTGCGGGGGCGTCAGGTCGACCACCGCGAACATCTTTCCGCTGACGCAGAAGCACAAGTCGTTGCCCCACTTGACATCTTCGGTGACGGCCGGCAGGGCACGACAGATCTGGCGAACGCTCTCGACGGTCATGCGTTATTCATTACGCAACGCCACCACCGGATCGAGCCGCGTCGCCCGGCGCGCCGGCCACAGGCTGGCGGCGAGCGCGACCGACACCAGCAGCGCCGCAATCGAGCCGAGCGTCACGAGGTCGGTCGGTTCGGTGCGCACCAGCACTCCCTGAAGGAGCTGGCCGACGCCCACCGCGCCGGCCAGTCCGATGACGACGCCCACCGACAGCTGGACCAGGATCCGCCGCTGAAACAGCCAGAGGACCTGCGAGGCCTGCGCGCCGAGCGCCATCCGCACGCCGATTTCCTGGGTACGCTGGGACACCGAGTACGCGGTCACCGCATAGAGGCCGACCGCCGACAGCAACAGCGCGATGAACGCAAAAAACGCGAACATCGATCCAAAGATGGTAATGGGCCATCGCTGCTGCGCGAGGTTCTCGGCCATGCTGCGAATCTGAAAGAGCGGCAGATCCGGATCGATGGCTCTGAGCTCGCTTCGGAGCTGCGGGGCAACCGCCGCGGCGGTCGTTCGACTCCTCGCGAGGACGCCGATGCTCAGCTGCGGATCGAAGCCGTACGGCAGGTAGATCACCGGGTCGGGGTCGGCTTGGTCCGCATTCCGCTGACGGACGTTCGGCGCCAGCCCGACGATCGTCAGCCACGCCGCCGGTGGCTTGGCCGCGTCCGGGGTGAATCCGATACGCTGACCAACCGCGTCCTGTCCGGAGAAGTGCATGGCGGCGAAGCGCTGATTCACGATTACGTTCAGCTGGCCCGCGACGCCGTCGCTGTGGGTGAGCGCCCGTCCACGGACCAGAGGCGCGCCAATCGTCTCGAAGTAACGCGGCCCGATGGCGACACTGGTGGCGGCCGGAAGCTGTGCGCCAGCTTCGGGTGTGCGGCCGTCGATGACGAACGTTCGATTGCCGCCGCCCCCGGCGGGCCAGCTGGTGGCGACCGAGGCCGCCTCGAGCGCGCCGATCGTATTGAGCCGTTCATCGAGCTGCTTGAAAAACGCGCGCCGCTGATCTGGTTCGTGGTATTTCCGGTCTGGAATCGAGACGTTGGCGGTGATGATGGCCGTGGTGTCGACGCCGATGTCCAGCTGATACACCATCAGGAAACTGCGCATCATGAATCCGGCGCCCGCCAGCAGCACGAGCGTCAGCGCCAGCTCCGTGACGATCAGCACGCTCGTCCAGCGACGGGCTCGCATGCCGCCCGCCCCGGTGCGGCCGCCTTCCTTCAGCACGTCGTTCAGGTTGGTCTTCGAGACGTGCAGCGCGGGTGCGAGCCCGAACAGAATGCCGGTGCCGAGGGTAATCGCCGCCAGGAAGGCAAACACCGAGGCGTCCATCGTGAAGTGGATCCACGATGGTTTGCCGACGTCCTGCGTGGCGGCATCGAACATCCGGATGCCCAACACCGACAGGCCGTAGCCCACGACGCCGCTGATCGCCGCGAGCATGACGCTTTCGACGAGCAGCTGGCGCACGATCCGCCACCGCGTCGCGCCGAGCGACACGCGCACGCTGATTTCGCGGGATCGGTGGGCGGCGCGCGCCAGCAGCAGGTTCGCCACGTTGCCGATGGCGATGAGCAGCACGAAGGCGACGGCCCCCATCAGCGCCAGAAAGACGATACGGATTTCGCCACCGTTCTGACGCTCGCTGAAAGTCATCAGATAGGCCTTGATGTCCTTGTTGGTCGCCGGGAATTGCTCCCCGAGCGCCGCCGCGATCGAGGACAGTTCCGACTCCGCTTGTGCTGGTGCCACGCCTCCCTTGAGCCGGCCGAGCACCTGGAACTGGCGGGCATCGCGGTTCATCGGCCGCACGCCTGGCGGCATGTGGACCAGCGGCACCCACAGGTGATTGTTCGCCGGGAAGGTCAGGTCCGGCGGCATCACGCCGATGATTGTGGGCATGAACGCGTTGATGGTGATGGTCTTGCCCAGCACGTTCGGATCGCCGCCGTAACGGCTTTGCCACACGCTGTGACTGATGATCACGACCGGCGGCGCACCGGCCTGGTCATCGTCGGCGGTGAAGTCGCGGCCCAGAACCGGCTGCTCGCCGATCGCCTTGAAGATGTCCCAGGAAATGTAGGCGCCCGGATACCGGTCGGGCTCGCGGCCGGCATCGCTGACGTTGAAGGCGAAGCCGGCCCACAACACCAGGTGATCGAGCAAAGTCACCCGCGAGCGCCAGTCCTCAAAGTCGGCGATCGACAGACCGCGCTCCTGGTTCTTCGCATCGCGTGTCCCGACCCACATGATGCGATCGGGATTCTCGAAAGGCAGACCCCGCAGGAGCACCGCGTTGACGAACGTGAAGACCGTGGCGTTGACGCCGATCCCCAGGGCGAGGGCCGTTGCCGCGACGAGCGTGAACCACCGATCCTTGATGAGCAGGCGGGCCGCGTAACGGATGTCCTGCCAGAGCGCCATTCGCTAAACTCCTGTATCAAGAGACAAGACGGGCTTGGGGCGGCCGTAGTTCGCCCCACCGGCATTAGACACCTGTTCCGGCGAAAGAGGCGGCGGGCATCGGCAAGCCGGCGATCTGAAAAGAGACGCGCGAGTGCGCACGTCCCGGGCTGCGTACAATAGAAGAACGCAGCACACACGGTGAGGTTAACCGCGGAGAGGTAACAATGTTCGGCAAATCAGTGAAGATGCCATCGCCCTCGACGGCGCTGCCGGGGCGTTCGAACCGCATGCCGGTCCCGGCCCAGCACTTCGTCAACGGGAATCGGCTCGAAGCGCCGTTTCCGGACGGACTCGAGCGGGCGGCGTTCGCGATGGGCTGTTTCTGGGGAGCGGAGCGGAAGTTCTGGCAGCTTCCCGGTGTGTACTCGACGGCAGTCGGATACGCGGCGGGCGACACGCCCAATCCGACGTATCGCGAGGTGTGCAGTGGCATGACCGGTCACGCCGAGGTCGTGCTCGTCGTGTTCGATCCAAAGGCGGTCGGGTACGAGGATCTCCTGAAGACGTTCTGGGAGAATCACGATCCGACCCAGGGGATGCGACAGGGCAACGACGTCGGGACGCAGTACCGTTCCGGGATCTACTTTTACGACGACGCGCAGCGTGTCGCCGCGGAGCGTTCTCGTGACGCATTCCAAGGCGAGCTGGCGCGGGCACGCTACGGCCCGATAACGACCGAGATCCTGCCCGCGCCGGAGTTCTACTACGCCGAGGATTATCACCAGCAGTATCTGGCCAAGAATCCCGGTGGCTATTGCGGGCTGGGCGGCACCGGTGTCAGCTGTCCGGTCGGGTTGGCGCACGCGGATCGCGGCCGGGGGTGAGAGGCCCGGACTCCCTGCCGCCGGTCCTCCCCATCGATCCCTTCATCATCCCCATTCAGACCGCCCTGGCGACGGCGAGGGCGGTCGTCGTGACTGCACAACCGGGCGCAGGAAAGACCACGCGAGTGCCGCCGGCGCTCGTCGTGGACGGCCCGGTCATTCTGCTCGAGCCGCGGCGGGTGGCAGCCCGCTCGATCGCCCGGCGCATCGCCGTCGAGCGTGGCTGGACGATTGGCCGCGAGATCGGCTGGCAGGTCCGCTTCGAGCGTCGCTTTGCCCCGGACACCCGGCTGCTCGTGGCCACCGAGGGCGTGCTCACCGCCCGTCTCCAGCAGGACCCACTGCTCTCGGACTTTCGAACCCTGATCATCGACGAGTTCCATGAGCGCAGCGTCCACGCCGATCTGGCGATCGCTCTCGCGCGGCAGGCCTGGAACGCTCGAACCGATCTCCGCATCGTGGTGATGTCGGCGACCATCGACGCGGCCGCGGTGGCGCGGTTTCTCGATGATTGTCCGGTGATCGACGTTCCGGGCCGCTCGCATCCGCTCGAAATCACCTACGCCCCGCAGCAGAGCGTCACCGCGGCAGCGGTCGAGATGCTCGCGGCCACGACAGGCGATGTCCTCTGCTTTCTGCCCGGTGCCTTCGAGATTCAGCGGACCCTCGTCGAGTTGAACGCGCTCACCGATCCGCGCCAGGTCGAACTGCTTCCGCTCTATGGAGCCCTCGATTCCGCCGACCAGGACCGGGCGATCGTCGGGGCGGCCGACGGCCGGCGACGGGTCGTCGTCGCAACGAACGTCGCCGAAACGTCCCTGACAGTGCCCGGCGTGACGGCAGTCGTCGATTCTGGATTGAGCAAGATCGCGAGGTACGACGCGTCGCGTGCCATCGACAGCCTCTCGACCGAGCGGATCTCGCAGGATTCAGCCGATCAGCGCGCCGGGCGCGCGGGCCGCCTCGCCCCCGGGCAGGTGCGTCGCCTGTGGGATGCGCGCGACCGGCTGCGTCGACATTCGCAGCCGGAGGTCCACAGAATCGACCTGTCCTCGGTGGTTCTCGACGTCATGGCCTGGGGCGGACACCCACTGGAGCTCGATTGGTTCGATCGTCCAGCGAGTGAAGCGCTGGAAGCTGCACTCGCGCTGCTCGCACGGCTCGGCGCCGTTCGCGACCGCCAGTTGACGGACCTCGGACGCGAGATCTCGCGACTGCCGCTGCACCCTCGGCTTGCCTGCATGCTTCGCGCGTCACGGGGCGCGAGGCCGGTGGCGCGCGCCTGCGCCCTGCTGTCAGACCGCCAGCTGCTGCCAGCGGGAAGTAGTGCGACCACCAGCTCCGATCTCTTGTCGGCGGTCGACCGGTGGGCTGGCGTGCCGCCGCATCTCGAGCGCGCCGCACGGCAGCTGGAGCAGATCTACCGGTCCGTCGTCGATGCGGGACCGGCCGGGGACGAGATCGACGAACCGGGGTTTCTCCGCGCGGTCCTGGCCGCCTACCCGGATCGGGTGGCCCAGCGGCGGCGCGCCGGGGCCCCGCAGGTCAGGCTCGCGTCCGGAAGCGGTGCCGTGCTCGGAACGGAGAGCGGAGTTCGCGACGCCGAGTTTCTGGTTGCGGTCGACCTGCGAGCCCAGACTGACGAGCCGCGGATTCGCATCGCGAGCCGGATCGAGCGCGAATGGCTGGTGGCAAACGCGATCGATATCGTTCATACCTTCGACGAAACCGCGGGTGCCGTCCGCGCGGTCGAAGTCGAACGATACGACGCCCTGACGATTCGTGAGCGTCATGTCCAGCCTGATCCCGATGAAGCGGCCCGCCTGCTGTCAGACGCGTGGCTGTCGCGAGGTCCGTCGGACGAGGACGAACAGTTGCTGCGACGTGTGCGCTTCGCGGGGCACGAGATCGACATTCGGGCCGCCGTCCTGGTGGCGTCGTCTGGCCGGCGCGCGCTGGCCGATGTAGATCTGGTCAGCGGGCTCCCCGATGACCTTCTGCGAACACTCGCTGACCGGGCACCCCGTGCGTTGACGCTGCCAACCGGCCGCTCGGCCCGACTGGAATACCTCGACGACGGCCGGGTCAAGGCTTCCGTGAAGTTGCAGGACGCGTTCGGTCTGCTGGACTGCCCGCGCATCGGCCCGCGCCGCGAGCCGGTTCTGTTTGCGTTGCTCGCCCCCAACGGCCGGCCGGTGCAGTTAACGACCGATCTTCGAAGCTTCTGGGAGCGGACCTATCCGGAGGTGAGGAAAGAGCTGCGGGGCCGATATCCGAAGCACCGGTGGCCCGAGAATCCGCTCGGGCCTGGGCCTACCGGCAAGACACCCGCGACCTGATTCCTACTGCTTTTCGAAGATCACGAACCACTTGTCTTCGAACAGCTTCACCTCTTCGAGCGGCTTGAGTCCGCCCGCCGCCATCATCGCCGTCACCTGCTCCTGGCCAAGCTGCATTTTCTGATCGTCGCGATGGCCGCCCGCGCCCGGCTTGAAATCGATGACGGCGATACGGCCGCCCGGCTTCAGATATCCGGCCAGATTCTTCAGATAGACGTCGCGTTTCTCGATGTGATGCAGCACATCGTGGATGAACGCCAGGTCCACGCCAGGCGGCAGCAGCGGATCGTCGAACTCCGCGAACACCGGCTCGATATTGGTGACCCCCTGCTCGGTGCCGACTTCGACGATGTGCTCGAGCAGCTTCTCGTCCACTTCGACCGCATAGAGCTTGCCGCCCGGCCTGACGGCACGGGCGAGCGGAACGCTGAAGGCGCCTGCCCCGGCACCGATGTCGGCGACGATCGCACCGGGCTTCAGTTTCAGCGCGGCGATGACCTCGGGGACCTTAAGATTCTGGAGCCGCGCCGGGGAATCGAGTGTTTTGATCCACTCTTCGGCGCTCCTGCCGCCCAGCTGGTCGGCGGCCGCCGGCATCGACAGCGCGACGACCGCGATCAGCATGCCCAGCACGTGCATCCGTCTCATGCCATCCCTCCCGGAAAGAAGACACGTTGAATGAACCAGTACGCTCCAGCCGCGATCACCACCACCGAACCGGCGATGGCGAGGCGGCGGCCCGCCATTTCATTTCGCGCCCGCAGCGCCGCCAGCGCGGTCGCCACCGTCACCACGACCAGCACCTGGCCGATCTCGACTCCCACATTGAACGAGAACAGCGACCAGCCGAGCGCTCGCGAGGGCAGGTCCATTTCCCGCAGCACGTTGGCAAAGCCGAAGCCGTGAATCAGGCCGAATGCAAAGGCGATCCAGGCGCGCACATCGCGGCCGCCGTGCACCATCAGATTGTCGGCACCCACGTAGACGATGCTGAGCGCGATCGCCGGCTCCACGACGCGCGCCGGCGGGCTGAAAATATTCAGTGCGGCGAGCGACAGCGTGATGCTGTGTGCGATGGTGAACGCGGTCACGACGGTAATCAGTCTCCGCAACGATCCACCGAGCAGCAGCAGACCGACCAGGAACAGCAGGTGGTCCGGTCCGATCAGGATGTGATGCACGCCGGACGGTACGAACCGGCGGACGACCGCCAGCACGCCCTGCCGCGTGCCGGCGAAATATTCGAAGCGTGTACGCTTGGCGTCAAGGATTGCCTGTGAGGTGAGCGTCTGGCCTTCGTAGAAGTTGATGAAGGTTTGATGCTGGGGATCGTAGGGGAACATCACCGTGCTGATCGCCACCGCCCCGGCCGGCTTCTCGAGATCCAGCCGTGTCTGCAATCGCAGCGCCTGCCGGTCAACCAGCGCCTCGGGCGCTGACCAGGTTGCCGTGGTCAGTGGTGTACCATCGGCGGCCAGACTGAGACGATCGCTGAACAGCTTTTTGATGGCCGCTTCGTGCGTCTTCAACACCGTTGGATCGAGCACGCGCTCGACCGGTTCGATCCCGAGATCGTGCGCGACGTCGTAGACATGCGCGACGACCGACAGGTGCACGACGCCGCGGTCGAGGCGGACATCGACGTAACTGAATGGCGACGGATGCGCCGCGCCCGCAGACGCGAAGCCCAGCAGGACGGTCGTCAGGACGCCGATGAGGCGAGGTCTGGCGGTCCTCAAAGGCGGCAATGGTACTATTTATCGACCGGTTCCTAACACGAGGAGTGAGTCAGCGTGCCGGTCATCCGCCTCGAAGGTGCGGCCGATCCACGGGTCGCCGAGTTCTCAACCATCGCAGAGCCCGAGCTGGTTCGCCAGCGGGGTTGTTTCGTCGCCGAAGGACGGCACATCGTCCAGCGGCTCATCGAGGACGGCCGATACCGCGTCCGATCGGTGCTGGTGAGCGAAGCCGCCCGTCAGGAACTGGTGACCGTCCTCGACCGCCTCGAGACATCAGTTCCCATTTACGTATGTCCCCTCCAGTCGTTTCGCGACATCACGGGATTCAATCTGCATCGGGGCTGCCTCGCCCTTGCGGAGCGGCTGCCCGCGACCTCGGCCGCCGCTCTCCTCGCCCGTGGCCGTCTCGTCATCCTGCTCGAGTCGATCGCCAACCCCGACAACGTCGGCGGTATTTTTCGGAACGCGGCAGCGTTCGGTGCAGACGCCGTGCTGTTGGACGCCGCATCATGCGATCCGCTGTACCGGAAGGCCATCCGTACGTCGATGGGTGCGACCCTTCGCGTGCCCTTCGCCCGTCTTGACTGGCCGCAGGCGATTGCGGATGTTCGCGAAATGGGATTCACGATTGTCGCGCTCACCGCGCGTGAACCGGCTGAACCGCTCGACCGCTTCGCGGCTGGCCATCGGGCCGATCGGCTGCTGCTGCTGCTGGGCAACGAAGGGGACGGCTTGAGCGAACCGGCGCGTGCTGCGGCGGACCACTGTGTTCGCATTCCAATCAGCAGCGAGGTCGACTCGTTGAATGTGGCCGTAGCCGCAGGCATCGCGCTGGCGCAATTGACGCGTTTCGCGCAGGTCTGATAAACAACTCAGGTGTTGCCCATACCAGTAGAGTACGCGTCGCAGCGCAAGATCCGGACGCGCAACAAGCTGTATTACCGAGTCAACCACTGGCCGATCTGGATTTTCGTGTTCTTCATCGCGCCGGGCCCGCTGACCTTCGATCTGTTCGAGCACGGGTTCGACATGCGGATCGTGTCGTGGCTGCTGATCGTCATGACTGGGACTGCAATCGCCGGATTGCGGGGCCGTTTGCCGGGCACCGAAGCCAGGCCGCTGATCGTGCGATTCGTCGAGGACTGCCCCAACCCGATTCACCGGAAAATCTGCTACACGATCGCCTGGAGCGAGCTCTGCACCTTCACGATCCTCAACGTCGTGGGCCTGCTGACTGCCGCTCTGACGGGAACGTGGCACTTGAAGGAGATTTATCGGACCGCCTACTTTCCCCTGGCCGCGTCGGTGTGGGTGATCGGCGCGCTCGGCTACCTGCCACGCGCCAGAAGTTCGACGCGTGGCGAGGGGTTCGAGCGGCGCTACTTCTACGGCTGCGTCTGGGCCGTGGCGGTCGCGCATCCGGTGTTGTGGCTGATCTGGAAGGTACTTCCGCAGACTCAGGCGTTTGACACCCTCAAGCTCTTCATCTTCACCGGCATCCTCGGCGCTGTCGGCACGCTGGCGTGGCTCGGTCGGCTGCCCCGCACCCGTCCCATCGTCGCCGACGAGTTCGTGATCTCCGCCTGACCTGTCACAGCTCGCGCATCTGAGTCGTCTTCATGGTGAAAGCGCGTGCGGCGCGCCTTCGCTCGCCGAACAGCCAGCGAGCGGGCCGCGGAGCGCCAGGCCATTCCAGCGCCATTGGAGAGAGAACGATGACACCGAAGAGGATGTTCATTGCGGGGGGAACCGGCACCATCGGCGTGCCACTGGTCCGGGCGCTGGTCGCGGCCGGCCATGAAGTGACAGCTTTGACGCGCTCAGCGCACAAGGCCGACGAGATTCTGGCGCTCGGCGCGCGCCCGGCGGTCGCCGACGCGCTCGATCCGGAGGCGTTGGCGCGCGTCCTCATCGAGGCCCGGCCGATATACGTCGTCCATCAGCTGACGGCGCTTCCCAAGCAGGGAGCCCGCCGTGCGAGTGATCTCGCCGCGACCAACCGGCTGCGCGCCGACGGCACGCGACACCTGCTCGACGCCTCCGTCCGCGCGGGCGCGAAGCGAATCGTCGTCGGATTGTTCGCGCTGTTCCAGGCGGACATGCCGGCGAACCCGCCGGCCGAAGTCATCGAGGCAGCCAATGCTCTGCGGTCGATGGAGGCGCAGGTCCTCGACGCCAGTCGGCGAGGCGCGATCGAAGGCGTGGTGCTCCGCTACGGTCTGTTTTACGGCGCCGGCAATCCGATGACTGCCCACATGCTTCAGCTCCTACGCCGCCGGATGCTGCCGGTCATCCGCGGCGACCGGGGGTTGCTGCCGTTCATCCACCTCGATGACGCGGTCAGCGCCACCATCGCGGCGCTCGAGCGCGCGCCAGCCGGGGCGGCGTACGACATCGTCGACGATCAGGCCGTCAGCATGAGCGACGTCGTGACGGGGATTGCCGAGAAGACGGGCGCACCACGCCCCTTCGCGGTGCCGGGCTGGCTGCCGCGGCTCATCTCGCCGTACCTGGCAGGCTTGATGGCGATTCGTCTGCCGTTGTCGAATGCCAAAGCGCGCGCCGACCTCGGATGGCAACCCCGGTATCCCACCTGGCGGGAAGGTGTGGCCGCCGAACTATGATTCCAGGCGATGCGAAAGCGCGAAGGCTGGGAGGGCTGGGACGACTACGCGCCGTTCTATGACTGGGAGAATGCGCGCACGCTGGGACGGCGTGACGTAGCCTTCTGGCAGCGGATGGCGTCGGCGGCCGGCGGCCGGGTCGTCGAATTGGGATGCGGCACAGGACGGATCGCCGTGCCTCTGGCGCGGGCCGGCGTGTCCCTGGTCGGCATCGATCGCTCGGCCGAGATGCTGAAGCGCGCGTCACGTCGCGCGGCGATGATTGCGGCGCGACGAGACGGCCGGCGGCGCGGCGTCCTCTCGCTGGTGCGGGGCGACATCCGGAGCCTGCCGCTACCTGCCAATCGTTTCGCGTTCGTCATCGCGGCCTACGGAATCCTGCAGTCGCTCCTCTCCGATCTCGAGCTCACGGCGGCATTGCAGTCGGCGCAGCGCGTGTTGACCAGCGGCGGAACGCTCGGCATCGATCTCGTCCCCGACGTGCCGCAATGGCGCGAGTACGACAACAAGGTTCAGATGCGCGGCCGGGCCCGTGGCGGCGCCCACTTGACGCTCATTGAATCCGTCCGGCAGCAGCCCCGGAAGCGACTCACCACCTTCGAGCAGCGCTACGTGCAGCGCCGAGGCCGACAGGTGCAGGAGCACGCGTTCACGCTCACGTTCCGAACCTTGTCGGTGCCGGAGATGGGCCGCCGTCTCGAAGCGTGCGGATTCCGGGTGCGGGCGGTGCTCGGCGACTACCGGGGCAGGGTGTGGGACGACCGTGCCGACGTGTGGATTCTCCTGGCGGAAAAGGTGTAAGATTTTCCGTCCGATCTCGTTGATTTAATGGGAGTTTCGACATGTCCGGCCATTCCAAGTGGCATTCCATCAAGCATAAGAAGGGTGCGGCCGACGCCAAGCGCGGCAAGATCTTCACGCGCCTCATCAAGGAGTTGACCGTGGCCGCCCGGGCGGGCGGCGGCGACCCCGACATGAACCCGCGGCTGCGCACGATCATCGCCGATGCCAAGGCGCAGAACATGCCCGCCGACAACATCAAGCGGGCGATCCGGCGCGGCACCGGGGAAGAGCCAGGGGTGTCGTACGAAGAAGTGCAGTACGAGGCGTACGGCCCGGGCGGCGCCGCGGTGATCATCGACATGCTGACCGACAACAAGAACCGCGCGGTCGGCGAAATTCGCCACATCCTCACCAAGCACGGCGGCAACCTGGCGGAGACCAACGCCGTCGCCTGGATGTTCACCAAACGCGGCTACATCGTCGTTCCGAAGAGCAAGGCCAAGGAAGACGATTTGATGGCGGTCGTGATCGACGCCGGCGGCGACGATCTGCGCGACGACGAGGATAACTGGGAAGTGCTGTCGTCGCCGGAGGCGTTCCCGCAGGTGCTCGAGGCCATCAAGAAGCTCGGGATCGAGCCGGACGCGGCCGAAGTCTCGATGCTGCCGCAGAACTATCTGAAGCTCGAAGGCAAGCAGGCGCAGCAGATGGTGAAGCTGATGGACGCGCTCGACGATCACGATGACGTGCGACACGTCTGGTCGAACTTCGATATCGAGGAAAAGGAGATCGAGGCTTCGCTCGCGTGAAGATCTTCGGCATCGACCCCGGCTCGGAACGCACCGGCTACGGCTGCGTCGAGACGAACGGGTCGCGCCAGCGGATTGTCTCGAGCGGCACCATCTCGTCTCCGGCGGGCGCACCCTTCCCGGAAAAGCTGCTGAACATTCACAGCCGCCTGGCGCTGGTGCTGGCGGAATGCCGCCCCGACTGCGTGGCGATCGAGGACCTGTTTCACGCCACCAACGTCCGCAGCGCGCTCAAGCTGGGTCATGCTCGCGGTGTGGCGATGCTGGCCGCGGTCGAAGCGGGCCTGCCGGTCGTCGAGTACACGCCGGCGGAAATCAAACGGGCAGTGGTCGGCTACGGACGGGCGGAAAAGCACCAGGTGCAGCAGATGGTGAAGCTGCTGCTCGGCCTCAAGGCAGTGCCGTCGCCGCACGACACTGCCGATGCGCTGGCGGTGGCGATCTGTCACATCAACTCGATGATTCCGGCGCGCGCGGACGCGGCGATCGGACGACCGACTGCCAAAGTGGCCACCAGCTGGCGGCAGTACCGTCCCGCACGATCGTGATCGCGCACCTCCGCGGCCGGATCCTCGACAAGCAGCCGAACCGCATCGTGGTCGACGTCAACGGGGTGGGCTACGACGTCTCGGTGCCACTGTCGACGTTTTACGGGCTGGGGGATGCCGGCAGCGAGATCGCGCTGCGCGTGCACACCCACGTCCGAGAAGATGCGCTCGCGCTGTTCGGCTTCGCGACGCGGCTGGAGCAGGATCTCTTCGAGCGATTGATCGGCATCAGCGGCATTGGTCCGAAACTGGCGCTCGCCGTGCTGTCAGGGATCGAGCCCGTCGACCTGATTCGCGCCATCGAGCGCGGCGACCTGGCGAGGCTGACCGCGATTCCGGGCGTCGGCAAGAAGACCTCGGAGCGGATCGTGCTGGAGTTGAAGGATCGTCTGCCGCGCGTCGAACTGGCCGCGGTCGGCGATGCTGCTGCGGCACTCGACGCGCCGCCGCTGCTGCGCGACGACCTCCTCTCGGCGCTGATCAACCTGGGTTATCATCGGCCACTCGCCGAAAAAGCCGTGGAAGCCGCGATCAAACGGACGCCCGACGGCGATTTCGAGCGGACGCTGAAACAGGCGCTGCGTGAACTAGCGAAGTGACTGACGACCGCCTCATCACCGCGGCTCGCGTCGACGAGGACGCCCAATACGAGGCGGGACTGCGGCCCCGCACGCTCGACGACTACATCGGCCAGGATCGAATTCGCGAGAATCTCGACGTCTCGATTGCGGCGACCCGGCAGCGCGGCGAGGCGCTGGATCACGTCCTGCTCTACGGGCCGCCGGGACTCGGCAAGACGACCCTCGCCTACGTGATCGGACACGAGCTGGGGGTGCCGGTCAGGGCGACGTCCGGGCCGGTGCTCGAAAAGCCGGGCGACCTGGCGGCGATTCTGACCAACCTCGCCGAGCGCGAGGTGCTGTTCATCGACGAGATTCACCGCATGCCGCCGGCGATCGAGGAGATTCTGTATCCGGCGCTCGAGGACTACGAGCTCGACATCATGATCGGCCAGGGCCCGAGCGCCCGCTCTGTCAAGGTCCCGCTGCAGAAATTCACGCTGATCGGCGCGACGACGCGCGCCGGCCTGCTGACCTCGCCGCTGCGCGCCCGCTTCGGCATCGTCCACCGGCTCGAGTTCTACGCCGCCGACGACCTCGAGGAAATCGTGCGGCGCTCGGCGCGGATTCTCGGCGTGCCGACCGACAACGCCGCGGCCCAGGAAATCGCGCGCCGATCGCGCGGCACGCCGCGGATTGCCAACCGCCTGCTGCGACGCGTGCGCGACTACGCCCAGGTGCGCGCCTCCGGGAGCATCACGACCGAAGTGGCCCACGCCGGCCTGAAGCTGCTCGAGGTGGATGAGTACGGGTTCGACGAGGTCGACCGCAAGCTGCTGCGGACGATCATCGACAAGTTCGGCGGCGGTCCGGTCGGGATCAACAGCATCGCTGCCGCCATCAGCGAGGAGAAAGACGCCATCGAAGACATTTACGAGCCATTCCTGATTCAGATCGGGTTCGTCGATCGCACGCCGCGCGGGCGCGTTGCGACCGCCCGCGCCTACGCCTACTTCGGCCTGGACGCGCCCGGCCGGGACGCCCGTCTGTGGTAGCCCCGTCGATCGCCCGGAGCTCCCGCTGCGGCGGCCGGCCGACGACGATCAAGGCGCTGGCGACGTATGTGCCGCCGCGCGTCCTGACCAACGCCGACCTGGAGAAGATGGTCGAGACCTCGGACGAGTGGATTCTGCAGCGGACCGGCATCCGCGAGCGTCATATCGTCGATCCCGGCGTGGCCACCTCCGATCTCGGCAAAGAGGCGGCGCTGCGGGCGCTGGCCAACGCCGATCTCTCGCCCAACGACATCGGGGTCATCGTCGTCGGCACGGTCACGCCCGACATGCTCTTTCCCAGCACGGCGTGTCTCATCCAGCACAAGATCGGCGCCCAGCGGGCGTGGGGGTTCGATCTCAGTGCGGCCTGCTCGGCGTTCACCTACGCCCTCACGACCGCCAGTCAGCTGGTCGCCACCGGCGCGCACGATCATGCGCTCGTGGTCGGCGCCGACGTGATGTCGAGCATCATCGACTACCAGGATCGGTCGACCTGCGTCCTGTTCGGCGACGGCGCTGGCGCGGTGGTGGTGTCGGCCGCCGAGGCCAACGACGGCGCGATCCTCGACTTCGAGCACGAGATCGATGGCGGCGGCGGTCCGGCGCTGTGCATGCCGGCCGGCGGCAGCCTCAAACCGGCGTCGCACGAGACGGTCGAGCAGCGGCTGCACTTCGTCAAGCAGGACGGCCAGGCGGTCTTCCGCTTCGCGGTGCGGAAGACCGAGGAGATCGCGCGTCGTCTGCTGGAGCGCAATCGGCCTGACCCCCGACGACATCGATCTGTTCGTGTCGCATCAGGCCAATCGCCGGATCATCCAGTCGGCGAGCGAGCGGCTGGGGCTCGATCCGCAGAAAGTCATTATCAACATCGAGCGCTTCGGCAACACGACGGCCGCGACCATCCCGCTGGCGCTGAACGATGCAGTGTGCGCGGGACGGCTGAAGAAAGGCGATCTCGTGCTGCTGGCGTCAGTCGGCGCCGGATTTACGGTCGGCGCCGTCCTGGTCCGGTGGGGGATCTAGGCTCACTCCGCAGGCTGCAGCGACTGCTGGATGAAGCGTTCCGCATCCCGGGGACTCGCTTCAGGTTCGGCTGGGATGCGATCATCGGCTTGGTGCCGTGGGCGGGCGACCTGCTCACGGCGCTGATGGGTGCGGCGATCGTCGTGGCCGCCCACCGCGTTCGGGTGCCGCACATCGTCAAGATTCGGATGCTCTTCAATCTCGCGATCGACCTCGGGATGGGCATCGTACCGTTCGCCGGCGACGTCGCCGACCTGTTCTGGAAGGCGAACACGAAGAATATGGCGCTGCTGGAACGGCATGCGACGATGCCGGATCTCGACACGACCGCGGATTGGTGGTTCGTTGCGGGCGTCGCGGCGGTGGTCGGCCTGGTGGCGGCGCTGCCCGTTCTGCTGTTGTACTGGCTGCTCAGCGGCGTCCCGGCGCCGGAATTCAAGTGGTGGTGATTCGTGGTCGTCGGCCAGGCTCGCGTATTTCTGCTGTCGCCGGCTAACTGCCGCGGGACGCGGGGCAAGCAGGTGATGTCGCCGCGCGCGACCTTTGCGGTGGCCGAGCGACTCCGATCCGCCCAGGGCGCGGCTATCGGAGACGTGTTCTCGTTTGTCAGCGGGCTCTATTTTCGCGGGAAGCTCACCTACGCCCGGCGATTCGCGGCACCGCCCGACCCGGCCAATCCCGTGGTCGGATCGGGCATCTACGTGATTACGCCGAACTCCGGGCTCCGCCCTCCCGAGACGCGCGTCACGCGCAGCGCGTTCCGCAAGTTCTGCGGGGAAGACGTCGATCCCGACAACATGGGTTATCGACGGCCGCTGGAGCGAAGCGCCCGGGCGCTCGCGCTCGAACTCGGCGAGAGTTGCGACGTCGTCCTGCTGGGGAGC
Source organism: uncultured Acidobacteriota bacterium (assembly GCA_963728825.1). Classification (GTDB taxonomy): domain Bacteria; phylum Acidobacteriota; class Vicinamibacteria; order Vicinamibacterales; family CAVVIG01; genus CAVREM01. The sequence continues at coordinate 231,454 of CAVSLA010000001.1, read as the reverse complement.
ATTGCCTCGCCGAAGTACGTCGACGTGCTGTTGGGTATTTTCGGCGATCGGCTGCGGTTTCCGATCGAGTTCGTCGGCCGCGGCGACATGAGCCGGGGCGGTCTGCTGCTGCGCCGCGCCGCCGACGGTGTGGAGCTCGATTACGTCGCGGTGGCCGGCGCCGTGCGGCATGGCGCGCGGCCGCCGAAGCTTCCGCCGCTGCAGGCGCTCAGAAAGTTGCCAGCGTAAGCTCCCGAACCTTTCATGCGCCTCGTGATTCCCCGCGATCAGGACAACGTTGTCCTCACCGTCGAGCGGAAAGAGGTCAGGCTCACCAATCTGCGGAAGATCTTCTGGCCGGAGCTGGGGCTCACCAAGGGTGATCTCCTCCAGTACTACGCTGACGTCGCCGCGGTGCTGCTGCCGCATCTGAAGAACCGCGCCATGGTCATGAAGCGCTATCCGCACGGCGCGTCAGGCGAGTTCTTCTTCATGAAGCGCGCGCCGACCCCGCGCCCGCCGTGGATTCAGATCTGCTCGATCGATCATGGCTCCGAGAACATCATCGATTTTCCGATGATTCAGGATCGCGCCGCGCTGATGTGGGTGATCAACCTCGGCTGCATCGATCTCAATCAATGGTACGCGACCTGTGACGACATCGATCGACCTGACTATCTCCACTTCGATCTCGATCCGGGCGCTGGCGCCACGTTCGATCGCGTTCGCGAGACCGGCCTGATTGTGAAGCAGGCGCTCGACACATTGCAGATGCCGTCGGTCGTCAAGACCACCGGCTCCAAGGGGCTGCACGTCTACGTGCCGATCGTGCGCGGTCCGGTGCAGAAGCAGGTGTGGACCTTTGCCAAAGCGCTCGCCCATGAGCTGGCGGTACGGCATCCGTCGCTGATCACGGCCGAATACCGCGTGGCCAAGCGGCCGCAGGGCCGGGTGCTGGTCGACTACAACCAGAACGCGTGGGGCCGGACACTGGCCTCGATCTATTCGGTGCGTCCCCGTCCGGACGCGACGGTGTCGACGCCGGTGACGTGGCGGGAAGTCGAGCGGGGGATTGCCATCGACGACTTCACGATCCGGAACGTGCCGAAGCGGATCGAGAAAGGCGATCTGTGGAAGCCGCTGCTGGCCGCCCGCGGCCGTTTCGATCTGCGGACCTTCGTGTAGACACGGCCTCTACGGCCGTGGCATAGAATTACCTCGTTCAACGACATGGATGCCGAGCGTTGGCGGCGGGTGTCGGCGTTGTACCACGCGGCGGCTGCGCAGCAAGGCGCTGACCGCGTCGCGTTCTTGGTGGATGCCTGCGCCGGGGACGAAGAGCTGCGGCGTGATGTGGAGTCGCTCCTGGACTCCCAGTCGAGCGCGGAACAATTCCTGGCCGCGCCGGCGTTTGACATCGCTGCGCAGCTGGACGACTCGCCTGCCTCGCCGGCTGCAACCCGGCGACGCATCGGTGTCTACGAGCTCAGGGAGCGCATCGGCGTCGGTGGGATGGGCGAGGTGTACCGGGCGCGGGACATGCGCCTTGGCCGCGACGTGGCCGTCAAAATTCTGCCCGGCGCGTTCGCAACCGATCCCGATCGGATCGCCCGGTTCGAGCGCGAAGCGCGCGTCCTCGCCGCACTCAATCACGCCAACATCGCCACCCTCTATGGCGTCGAGGAGAGTGACGGGGTCCGCGCGCTCGCGATTGAGCTCGTGGAAGGGACCACGCTGAGCGAGCGGTTGTCACAAGGGTCGCTGCCAATGCGTGACGCGCTTGCAGTGTCGCGCCAGATTGCCGACGCCCTCGAGGCCGCTCACGAGAAGGGGATCATTCATCGCGACCTCAAGCCAGCCAATATCAAGATTACCTCGACCGGTCTCGTGAAGCTGCTTGATTTTGGACTGGCCAAGGCCATGGACGCGGACGCCGCGCGGAACCTCTCGCAGATGCCCACCATGACGGTGGGGACGACTGGCCAGGGAGCGATTGTCGGCACCGCCGCGTACATGAGCCCCGAACAGGCGCGCGGTCAGCCGGTCGACAAGCGCACCGACATCTGGGCGTTCGGGTGCGTGTTGTTCGAGATGCTCACTGGCCGGCCAGCCTTTGCGCGCCACACGCTTTCGGACACCTTGGCTCGCATCCTCGGAAGCGACCCCGATTGGGACGGCTTGCCCGACAGCACGCCGGGGAGCATTCGGCGCCTGCTGCAACGGTGTCTGGAAAAAGACAGCAAGCGGCGCATCCATGACATCGCCGACGCGCGGATCGAGATCGAGGACGCACTCGCCTCTCCGACTCGAGCAGAGTTGTCGGCCACGACTGCGGCACCGGCTGCGCGTTGGCGAGGCTGGTATCTTGCGCTCGGCGCGCTCGTGCTGGTCGCTGCCGCCGTGACGATCGGCTACGTCGTGTCGCTGCCGATTGCCCCGGACAGCCGTGAACCGCTGCGGTTCTCCATTGCTTTGCTCCCTGGGGAGCAATTGCCGATCGATACCGGTCTGCCAGTCTCCCTCGCGATTTCACCGGCTGGCGACCAGATCGTCTACGCGGCCCGCACCGCGAGCGGCGATCGCCTCTACCTGCGCCGCCTCGGCGACCTCGAGGCCGTGCCGATTCCGGGCACCGAAGGGGCCATCGGTCCGTTCTTCTCGCCAGATGGGCAGAGGATCGCGTTTGCGTCCGGCGGCATGCTGAGAGCGGTGCCGATTTCAGGCGGTGTCCCGCGTGCCGTGGCGGCCGCGCCGAATCTGGACGGTGCCAGCTGGGGGGCGGGCGGCCTGGTGGTGTTCAGCAATTGGAACAGCGGCCTGCTCAAGGTGTCGTGGCAAGGCGGCCTGCCAGAACCTCTTACGACGCTCGTGCCGCAAGAAGGGGAGATTAGCCATCAATCGCCACATGTGCTTCCCCAGGACAGGTTCGTCCTGTTCACGGTGCGCCGTCGCACCGGGTCCTTCGTTGAGGCGGTCGAAGTGGCGACCGGCAGTCGACGTCCGATTCTCGAGGGTAGGAACCCCATCTACCTGCCGAGCGGTCACCTTGTGTTTGCACGTGGCGCGGCGGTGTTCGCCGTGCCGTTCGATCTCCGCTCGCCTCGAGCAAAGCGGCCCCGAGCTCCGGCTGCTCGATGGTGTTCGCACCGATGGCAACGACACGCATTTCGCCGTGGCCCGCGACGGAACGCTCGCCTATCTTCCCGGGCTGTCGCGAAATTCGCGGCTGATGTGGATCGACAGACACGGCGCGCAGCGGCCATTAGACGGCGAGCGGCGTCCTGTACGTGCATCCGCGGGTTTCTCCCGACGGCAGACGCGTGGTCCTGGCGATTCTGGGCGACACCGGAGCACCCGAGATCTGGATTTACGACGCGGCCCGGGGGAACCGCGTGCGCCTCAGCCCGAGCGGGACACGTCCAATCTGGACGGCAGACGGACAAGCGATCACCTTCCAGATGGAAGGAAACCTGTATTCGGCTCCAGCCGACGACAGCAGCGCACCACGGCCCTTGTTCAGGCGCGATGAGCGCTTCTCTACCCTCTTTCCGCTCGCCTGGTCGAGAGACGGGGGCTTGCTGATGTTCAGCGCGCCGGTGCCCGCGACGAACCGTGACGTGTGGATACGGCGCAGCGACGAAACCATCGTGCCGTTTCTTGAGACGGCCCGGGACGAACGCGCGGCAACGTTTTCTCCGGATGGTCGCTGGGTCGTGTATGCCGCGAGAGAAACGGGACGTGAGGAGCAGGTCTATGTTCAGCCGTACCCTGGACCCGGTAGCCGTGAGGTCGTCTCTCCCGGCGGCGGCGTCGAACCGCTCTGGTCGCCGACCGGCCGTGAGATTTTCTATCTCTCCGTTGATGGCACGAAGATGATGAGTGTCGACGTCCGTACCGAGCCCACGCTCACCGTAGGCGAACCGCGTGAGCTGTTTGCCGGCCGATTCCGGACCGCCGACGGCAGCTTCTGGTCCAACTACGATGTCTCGCGGGACGGCCAGAACTTTCTGATGCTCGAGGCCGACGAAGGATCGACGCCGCGGGTCAACGTCGTCCTGAACTGGGACCGTTTGCTGCCGCAGCCCTAGTCGCCGAGCAGCTCGCCCACTGGTTTCAGATCCTCGATGCGATCGCAGATCGCCTTGACGATCATCAGCATCGGCACGGCGAGCAGCAGTCCCCAGACCTCCCACACCCATCCCCAGAAGATCAAGCCGACGAAGACCGCGACCGCATTCATCCGTGCGGCGCGGCTGGTCAGGAGCGGCGTCAGGAGCATCCCCTCGAGCGAGGTGATGACGAAGGCAGCGCCGCTTGCCACCAGCACCATCTGCAGGGTGCCGAACTGCAGGAATGAAATCACCGCGATACCTGCCGTGACGACCACCGGACCGAAGTAGGGGATCGAGTTGAAGACCCCGGCGAGCAGGCCCCAGAGCGCCGCCTGCTGGATCCCGATCCACAGGAACACCAGCCAGGTGACGACGCCGACGAATATGCTCGTGGACAGCTGCACCATGAGAAACCGTTCGATCTGATGATCGATCTCGTTCAGGATCTGCAGCGTCACCTTCTTCTTCTCGAGGGACGGCCCGGCGATCTTGACGAGTTTCTTCCGGTACAAGTCCCCCGATGCCAGCATGAAATAGGCGAGAAACAGGATCAGCACCAGCTGCGTGCTGGCCGCGAACAGGCCCATCGATCCCCACAAGACGTAGTCGCTGATTCGAATCGGCGGCTGTTCCACCTGGACCCGCTGTGCGTTGCCGGACGGCGCCGGGGGCGACGCGGCGTTCGCCACTTTCTCCAGTTCGGTCGCCGCCTTCTGAACCTGCTCGATGGTCGACGACGTCTGTCCGCCGTCCCGTTCGACGATGCGGCGCAGGCGTCGGGCCGCATCGGGAAGCTGTTCGATGATCTCGGTCGTCTGGTGGCGCAGCTGGTAGAGCAGCGCTCCGCCGGTGCCGACGACCGCGGCGATCACCAACGCCGCCGCAAGGGCCCGCGGGATGCGGAGGCGGACGAGACGCGCGACCAGTGGCTGGAGCGCGTAGCTGATGAGAATGCCCAGGACGATCGGAATGATCACCGCCTGCGCGTACCTGAGCATGACGATCGATCCGATGACCGCAAGGACCGTCAGCGACAGGCTGCGAACGTCGGTTGGGACGTGGATCGCGGTCGTGTCCTCGGCCGCAGCCGGCGGCGCCGGGCGCTCGGTGCCGGACGTTCGTCCGCGCAACGATCTCATGGCCGAAGCTCCGCGCGTTGCAGCGCCTGATTGATCGCCACGGCCGCCTTGACGCCTTCCGAGGCTGCGACCACCACGAATTGGGCATCGCGGGATGCATCGCCGGCGACGAAGAGGCCAGGCACATTGGTTTCGCAATGGGTCCCGGTGTTGACGGTGGCTTTCCGCGTGAAGGCACATCCCAACCGCGCCGCCAGCGTATCCTGCTGATACTGTCCGGTGGTGAAGAACACGGCATCGCACGGCACGCGCTCGCCGTCGGCCAGGTCGATGCCCGTCGCCATGCCGCCCAGGTGCTGAAGTCCGGTGACTCGCGATGTTCGCACGTCGACGGCGTTGCGCGTCAGGCGCCGCCGGGCGCGCGTGTCGACGCGTGCGCCGTCCGAACAGAACACGACGCTCGGGCTCCAGGTTTTCAACGAGAGGGCCAGCGGCACGCCTTTGTGCCCCAGCACCACGAGCCGTTTGTCGCGCCATTCCCACCCGTCACAGTACGGACAATGAAAGACGGAGCGGCCGAAGCACTCCGCCACTCCCGGCACATCGGGTAGCTCGTCCCGGACGCCGGTCGCCAGCAGCAGAAAACGGGAACGCTCGAGCCGGCCGTTGGCCAGGGAGACCATGAACGCGCCACCACCCTGCTGCACGTTGTTGACCCCCACACACAAGAACTCGATGCCGTATGGGGCCAGCTCGCGTCGCGCCAGCGCCTGGAATTCGGCCGGATGAATCCCATCGCGTGTGAGATAGCCGTGAAGGGCTTGCGACCGTTGATTGCGCGGCTCGCCGCGGTCGCAGACGAGAACGCGGCGGCGGCAGCGGCCAAGCATCAGCGCGGCGCTGAGTCCGGCCGGTCCTCCTCCGACCACGATCACGTCGTAAAGGGCCATGCCTCCGCGGTTGCAAGACCTTCACCACCGATGACCCGCGATGGCTGCCGGCTCAACAGTTGGCGACGGCACGGCTAAGATGGGTATCCCGATGGACGTTCGCGAGTTCGACTTCGATCTCCCCACCAATCTCATCGCTCAGGAGCCGGCATCGAACCGAACCTCGTCGCGCCTGCTCGTCCTCGATCAATCGACCGGCTCCTTGACGCATTCCGTGTTCGCGGCGTTGCCCGGACACCTCGCGCCCGGCGATCTGCTCGTCGTCAACGACACCCGCGTCTTTCCCGCGCGCCTGCTCGGACGCCGCATTCCAAGCGGTGGTGCCGTCGAATGTCTGCTCGTCAGGCGGTGCGAGGAGGGGGTCTGGGAGGCGTTGATGCACCCCGGGCAGAAGCTGAGGCCTGGTGTGCGAGTCACGTTCGAGGGGAAGCGGACGCTGCACGGCGAGGTGCTCGAGCGCCGTTTCTACGGCCGGCGTCTCATCCGGCTATGGACCGACGATGAGGCCGACGTGGACGAGGTGGTGGACGCAATCGGCCACGTCCCGCTCCCCCCGTACATCAGGCGCGGCGACCGCGCGTCCGATCGCGAACGCTACCAGACGGTGTTCGCCGCCCGTCGAGGATCGGTCGCGGCGCCGACGGCCGGACTGCATTTCACGCCGGAGCTCCTCGACGCGCTGCAGGCGCGCGGTGTACAAATCACGCGCGTGACGCTCCACGTCGGCTATGGCACGTTTCAACCCGTCAGAACCGAGCGGGTCGAAGATCACCGTGTCGACACCGAGCACTTTGAGGTGAGCGAGGAGGCGGCGCGGGCGGTCAACATCGCGCTCGACCAGGGCCGCCGCGTCATCGCCGTCGGGACGACCACGACCCGGGCACTCGAATCGGTCGCCAACAGTCACGGCGGTCGGCTGGCGGGTGGGGCCGGTGACACCGATCTGTTCATCTTTCCGGGGTTTCGCTTCAAGGTGATCGCCGGCCTGCTTACGAATTTCCACCTGCCGCAATCGTCGCTGCTGATGCTCGTGTCGGCAGTGGCCGGGCGCGACCGGGTGCTGGCGGCGTATCGGACGGCGGTCGCCGAGGGGTATCGTTTCTACAGCTACGGCGACGCGATGCTGATTCTCTGAGGTCTGCGAGATGATTTTTTCCTACGAATCCTTCGACCTTTCGGACGTGCGGACCTACCCGCTGGAATCACGCGTGAGCAAGGCGAAAGCGGCGGACTTCGCCACGCCGTGCGCCCCGCAGACCACGATTCGATCGTTTGTCGACTCGCTGCCGAACATGCTCGGCGCCGCCGATTTCAAAGCCGTCGTGCGCGCGCTCGTCGAGGCACGCCGTCGCGGCTGCGGGATCCTGTGGGGGGTGGGGGCACACGTCATCAAGACCGGACTCAGCCCGGTCCTCGTCGACCTGATGGAGCGGGGATTCGTATCGGGGATCGCCACCAACGGCGCGGCGATCATTCACGACTTCGAGCTGGCGCTGGTTGGCGCGACGTCGGAGAACGTCGACGAGTCGCTCGGCCCGGGCCGCTTCGGCATGGCCGATGAAACCGCTCGTGGGTTGAACGACGCGATCACCAGGGGCACGCAGTCAGGAACGGGCATCGGCCAGGCGGTGGCACGTCATCTGGCCGAGCGGCAGCCGCCATTCAGCCGCCTGAGCATCGTGGCTGCCGCCGCGCGCCTGAATATTCCCGTGACGGTGCACGTGGCGATTGGCACCGACATCATTCACATGCATCCTGCCGCCTCGGGTGCGGCGTTTGGTGAGGGCAGCCTTCGGGACTTCCGCTACTTCGTCGCGAACGTCGCGCGACTCGAGGGCGGAGTGTATCTGAATTGCGGGTCGGCCGTCGTGCTGCCCGAAGTCTTTCTCAAAGCGGTCGCGCTCGCGCGCAACCGCGGGATGTCCCTCGCCGATCTCACGACCGTGAACCTCGACTTCGTCCGCCTCTATCGACCGCAGACCAACGTCGTCACCCGGCCAACCGCGGGCAGCGGCCGCGGCTACTCGCTGGTCGGACACCACGAGATCATGATTCCGCTCCTTGCGGCGGCGGTGGTGGCTGAGAGCGACGAGCGATGAGCGTGCGGACCGGATGTACAATGAGAGTTTCTGCCGGAGTAGCTCAGTTGGTGAGAGCACGCGTCTCATAAGCGCGGGGTCGACAGTTCGAATCTGTCCTCCGGCAAGCCTTTAGTCGTGTGAGGCAGGTCCGGGCAGGCAGCGCCGGGTCGGATGAACCGGCGCCGGCCTGCCAGACTTGCCGGTCATCATGCATGCACTGCTTGGCCGTGTCCTGCGGACGATTCGCGCGCACGACCTGGCGCGGCCGGAGACGCGCGTCCTCGCTGCTGTGTCCGGCGGCTCAGACTCGGTTGCACTTGCCGTTCTTCTCGCGGAGCTGGCGGAGCGCGGTCACCTTCGTGTCGCCGGCCTTGCTCATCTGAATCATCAGCTGCGTTCCGGCGCGGACGCAGACGAGGCCTTTTGCGCCGACCTCGCCGCCCGCTTCAACCTGCCGTTTCGTGCGCATCGGGTCGAGGTCGCCAGCCGCGCCGTCATCGAGCGTCGCTCGATTGAAGACGCGGCCCGTGCCGCGCGCTACGAGTTTCTCGAGGAGGCGCGTCGACACGTCGGCGCTGACGTCATCGCGCTGGGGCACACGCGCGACGACCAGGCCGAGACGTTGCTGCTACGGCTGTTGCGCGGCGCCGGTGCCCGCGGCCTTGCCGGAATGCATCCACGCAACGGACACGTCGTCAGGCCGCTTCTCGACTGCCGGCGGCACGAGCTTCGGGCGCTCCTCGCCGAGCGCGGCCAGCTGTTCGTGCAGGACGAGTCGAACGACGACGTCAGCATTCCCCGCAACCGTGTTCGCGCCGAGCTGCTGCCGCTTCTCCAGGAGCGGTTCAATCCTTCCATCGTCGACGTGCTGGCCGACGAAGCACGGATCGCGCAGGATGAATGGGCCTGGATGCAGGCCGCGGCAGGCGCGGCGCTTCCCGGCGTCGTTCGCGCCGATGCCGAGGGCGCCTGGCGGCTGAACGTCCCTGCGTTGAACGCCCTTCCGCGTGCGCTCGCGCGCCTGGTGGTCCGCGAGGCGCTGACGGCAGCCGCCCGTGGCACCGCCGTTTCCTTCCGGCATGTGGAGGACGCGCTGGTTCTGGCCGTGCGCGGTGGCGGTGCGGTCGATGGTCCGGGGGTACGGATGGAACGGGTTGGAGACTCGCTCGTCTTAACTAGCAGGACCTCGGAGCTTCCTCATCCGGGTCCGACGAACCTTTTCCGGTATTCGCTGTCTATTCCAGGTGAGGTGGCTTTGAGGGAATCGGGGTGCGTCGTGACCGCCGAATCGGCGCCATCCGCAGGCTGTGCCGTTTTGAGCACTTCCTCGATGGGGGTGCTCCGACTGGACCGCTGCCAACCGCCGCTGGCGGTCCGAAATCGTCGCGCAGGCGACCGATTTCGCCCGTTGGGGCTCGGCGGACGCAAGAAGCTCCAGGATTACTTTGTCGATAAGAAGGTACCGCGGGATCGACGCGATCAGGTGCCGCTCGTCGTGGATCAGACCGACCGGATCGTATGGGTCGCGGGGCACGTCATCGACGACGAGTTTCGAGTGACGGACCCGGCGCAAGCCGTGCTAATCTTGAGACTTAGGCAGCCCTAGGGGGTAATTTGAACTCGACTGTAAAGAGTCTGCTGTTCTGGCTGGTGCTCGTCGTCGTGGGCGTCGTGATCTGGAACGTCTCGAACAAATTCCAGCAGAAGGAGCTGCCCGTCCAGTTCAGCCAGTTCATGTCGCAGGTGAACAACGGTGATGTGGCTCAGGTCACGATCACCGGTCAGGAAATCACCGGCATCACCAAGGCCAAAGACTCGTTCCGGACCATCGTCCCGACCCAGGGGATGTACGAGGGGCTTGCCAACCTGCTGATCGACAAGGGTGTCAACGTCGACGTCAAGGAACAGACGGTCAGTCCCTGGGCGTCGCTGCTCTACACGTGGGCGCCGTTCCTGCTCGTGATCGGGTTCTGGGTGTTCTTCATGCGGCAGATGCAGAGCGGCGGCAACAAGGCGCTGTCGTTCGGCAAAAGCAAGGCGAAGCTCTCGTCCAGCTCGCAGAAGAAGGTCACCTTCAAGGACGTCGCCGGGGTCGACGAGGCGAAGGAAGAGCTCCAGGAAATCATCGAGTTCCTCAAGGAACCGCAGAAGTTCCAGAAGCTTGGCGGCCGAATCCCCAAGGGCGTGTTGCTGATGGGGTCCCCGGGCACCGGCAAGACCTTGCTCGCCCGCGCCGTTGCGGGTGAAGCCAACGTCCCGTTCTTTTCGATCAGCGGCTCGGACTTCGTCGAGATGTTCGTCGGTGTCGGCGCGTCGCGCGTCCGGGATCTTTTCGAGCAGGGCAAGAAGAATGCCCCGTGCATCGTTTTCATCGACGAGATCGACGCCGTCGGCCGCCATCGCGGCGCCGGCCTCGGCGGCGGCCACGATGAACGCGAGCAGACGCTCAACCAGCTCCTCGTCGAGATGGACGGCTTCGAATCGAACGAAGGCGTCATCCTCGTGGCGGCGACCAACCGGCCGGACGTGCTCGACCCGGCGCTGCTCCGCCCCGGCCGCTTCGACCGGCGGATCGTCGTCAATCGGCCCGACGTGAAGGGCCGCGAAGGGATTCTCGGCGTCCACACGCGCAAGATTCCAATGGCCGACGACGTGGAAGTGCCGGTGCTGGCGCGCGGCACCGCCGGCTTCTCGGGCGCCGACCTCGCGAACCTGGTCAACGAGGCCGCGCTGAATGCGGCCCGTTACAACCAGAAGGTCGTGCGGATGCACGACTTCGAGTACGCCAAAGACAAGGTGCTGATGGGATCGGAGCGCCGCTCGATGATCATCAGCGATGAGGAGAAGCGCGTCACGGCGATTCACGAGGCCGGCCACGCGCTGCTCGCGGTCCTGCTGCCCCACGCCGATCCCATCCACAAGGTGACGATCATCCCGCGCGGCATGGCACTCGGGCTGACGCAGCAGCTGCCGATCGACGAGAAACACAACTACTCGCGCGACTACCTGAACGATCGCATCGCGATCCTGCTCGGCGGCCGCATCGCCGAAGAGATCACGATGGACAGCCTCACGACCGGGGCCGGCAACGACCTGGAGCGTTCGACCGAGATGGCGCGCCAGATGGTCTGCGAGTGGGGCATGAGCGACGAGATGGGTCCGCTGACCTTCGGCAAGAAGGAAGAGCAGATCTTCCTCGGCCGCGAGATCGCACAGCATCAGGATTACAGCGAAGACACGGCGCTCAAGATCGATCGGGAAGTGAAACGCTTCGTCACCAGCAATTACCAGCGCGCCCACGCGCTCCTGCTGGCGCACAAGGCCAAGCTGGAACAGATCGCCGAGGCGCTGCTGTCTCGCGAGGTGCTGGACGCCGAGCAAGTGAAACGTCTGGCCGCCGGTCTGCCGCTCGAGGATGTTCAGTCGCTCCCATCGCGGCCCGTCACACCGACCGGCGACGAGGACGACGCGCGTCCGCGTCAGAAGGAGCGGACGACCATCGTCCCGGCCCTCAACAAGCCGATTCCGCAGGAGTAAGCTGCCGCGCTTCTCCTTCCCCCCGCGACGCTCCTATCTCGTTCCGTTGCCAGCAGGGCGGGTGCTCGAACTCGCCGCCCGTCCCTGGGTGATGGGAATCCTCAACGTCACGCCCGATTCCTTTGCCGATGCCTCGCAGCCACGCGATGCCGGCGAGGCGCTCGACGTCGCGCTGCGGATGGAATCGGATGGCGCGGACATCATCGACGTCGGCGGCGAATCGACGCGTCCCGGCGCGGACCCCGTCCCCGCGGCTGAAGAGCTGCGGCGGGTTCTGCCCGTGGTCCGTATTCTCGCGGCGCGGGTCCACATTCCGATCTCGATTGACACCTACAAGCCCGAGGTCGCCGAGGCGGCGATAGCCGCCGGCGCGTCCATCGTCAACGACATCAGCGGTCTGCGCTACGAGCCGCGATTGGCCGAAGTCGTCGCACGGACCGGTGCCGCCCTCGTCCTCATGCACAACCGGGGGCGCTCGAAGACGATGTACCAGGAAGCCAGCTACGCGCACGTCGTCGACGACGTCATTCGGGAACTTGATGAAAGTGTGCGGTCCGCGTTGGCGGCCGGTGTTGCCCGAGACCGCCTGATCCTCGACCCCGGAATCGGGTTTGCCAAACGTGCCGCCGACAGCTATGGTGTGCTGGCCGGACTGCCGGAACTGGCGACTGCTCTCGATCGACCCTTGCTTGCCGGGCCGTCGCGCAAATCGTTCATGCGTGAGGCGTTAGACGACAGGCCGGCGGCCGGACGCGACTGGGGCACGGCGGCAGCCGTGGCTTCGGCGGTCCTCGCGGGCGCGCATATCGTCCGCGTCCACGCCGTCAGCGAGATGGTCCAGGTTGTGCGCGTGGCCGAGGAGATTCGACGTCACGGTCAGGGGACGAGAGGTAAGGGCTCAGGGCTCAGGGCTGAGGGCTGAGGCGCGCACGGCGCGCCAGCGAGGGAGCGGCGCGGGGCATAGGGGTCCCCGCAAGCGACCGAGCCGGGGTATGGGGCGGAGCCCCACGTGATATGGACTGGTTGAACGGGACGATGCGGCGGCCGCCGGTTGACTGGTGGGATCTGGTCGACATCCTCGTGGTGTCGATCCTCATTTACGAGATCCTCAAGCTGATTCGCGGGACCCGGGCGGTGCAGATGGCCGCCGGTGCGGCGATGTTCGTCGGCCTGTTCTATTTTTCCGTGTGGGGCCACCTCGAGACGGTCAACTGGTTGATTCGCAACATGGCCGGCTACCTGGTGTTCGCCTTCATCGTCCTGTTTCAGTCGGACATCCGCCGTGCGCTCGCCCACCTCGGGCGCGCGCCATTCTTCCGCTACTTCGCGAAAGAAGAATCGGCTGAGGAGTCGATCGAAGAGCTGGTGATGGCCACCAGCATGCTGTCGGCGCAGCGGATCGGCGCCATCATCGCCATCGAGCGGCAGATCGGGCTGCGCAACTACATCGAAGGCGGCATCCCGCTCGAGGCGGTCATGACTTACGACCTCCTGCTGGCCATCTTTCAGCCCTCGTCGCCGCTGCATGACGGCGCGGTGATCGTTCAGGGCGATCGCGTGGCGGCGGCGGCCTGCTTCCTGCCGCTGACGGTCAATCCGCGGCTCAGTAAAGAGCTGGGCTCGCGCCATCGCGCCGCGATCGGTCTCACCGAGGAGAACGACTCGGTGGCGATCGTCGTGTCGGAGGAAAAAGGGAACATCTCGCTCGTGGTGGACGGGCAGATCGAGCGCAGTCTCGACGCCGACACGCTGCGGGCCCGGCTGCGCTCGATGATCATGCAGCGGCCTTCCGGGACGGGCCAGGCGCGCGTGGAGTACGCGTGAAGGCGATCTGGCCGTTCCGCCATTTCGGGCTGAAGGTGTTGTCATTCGGCGTGGCACTCCTGCTGTGGATGGTGATTTCCGGCAATCAGCTGGTCGAACGGGGACTGAGAGTGCCGCTCGAGCTGCAGCAGTTTCCGGCAGGTCTGGAGCTGCAGAGTGAGCCCCCCGCGCTGGTCGATGTGCGCGTCCGCGGATCGTCGGACACGCTCAGCCGCGTGGGCCCCGGAGACATCGTCGCCGTGCTCGACCTGGGCACCGCGCGCACCGGACGCCGCTTGTTCCAGCTGACGCCCGAGCAGGTGCGGACGCCGTTCGGCGTGGAAGTGGTGCAGGTGGCGCCAGCCAGCATGGTGCTCGTGTTCGAGGCGGCCGCGGTGAAGCGGTTGCCGGTCATGGCGGCCGTCGAAGGCGATCCCGCGCCAGGGTACGTGGTCGGCACAACGACCGTCGAACCGCCGACGGTCGAGATTACAGGTCCGGAAAGCGCCGTGAAGACCGCGACCGAAGCCGTGACGGAGGCCGTCGCCATCGCGGGCGCCACCGCGGATGTCACCGACGAGGTGACGGTCGGACTCATCGATCCGGCGCTTCGTGTGAAGGGGCCGCGCACCGCCACGGTGCGTGTGCAGGTGCGGCTCGGTCCACGCGAGCGGATCGTACGGAATCGGCCGTTGCGACTGCGCGACCTTCCGCCGACGCTTACGGCTCAGGCCACTCCCTCGAATGTTGACGTGACGATTCGCGGCAGTCGCGAGGGGCTGAGCCGCGTCGATGCCGAGCAGGTGGTCCCGTTTGTCGATCTGCGGGGTCTTGGCGCCGGCGACTACTCACTGACGGTGCACATCGACGCGCTTCCCGATGCGGGTCTTGCCCGGGTCGAGCCCGACACGGTTCAGGTCCGCCTCACACTCGTCAAATAAATGCGCTTATTCGGTACCGATGGCGTTCGCGGCACTGCCGGCCAGTACCCGCTCGACGCGGCGACCGTGCGGAGACTCGGCGCGGCACTGGTTCGCGCGCTGCCGCGCACGATCGAGTCGCCGCGGCTGCTGCTCGGACGCGATACGCGCGAATCCGGCGGGTGGATTGAGGCGGAGCTCGCCTACGGTGCGGCCGGCGAGGGCGCATCGGTCACGAGCACCGGCGTAGTGCCCACTCCTGCGGTCGCCTATCTGACACGTGCGGGTGCGTTCGATGCGGGGGTGGTCATCTCGGCGTCGCACAATCCGTTCGAAGACAACGGCATCAAGGTGTTCTCCGGGCGCGGCGAGAAGTTCACGGAGAAAACCGAGCAGGAAGTCGAAGCGATCGTCATTGATCAATCGTGGCGGGCCCACGCCGGGGAGGCGCTGCCGCTGCCAACCGCCTCGCTGGTCGGTCCCTACCTCGACCACCTGCGCGCTGTTCTGGCAGATGACGCGGCGGGTCTGGGCGGACTTTCACTGGCGCTCGACTGCGCCAATGGCGCGACAACGACCGTCGCGCCGGATCTGTTTCGATCGCTCGGTTTCGATCCGGTGATCATCGGCAACCATCCCGACGGCCGGAACATCAACCTGCGCTGCGGGTCGACTCATCCCGAACGGCTCGCGCAGGTCGTCGTCGAGAAAGGCTGCCGGATGGGGGTCGCCTTCGATGGCGATGGCGATCGCGCAATTTTCGTCGACCATACCGGCAAGGTCGTGAACGGCGACGCCGTGCTGCTGATGTGCGCGCGCCAGCTGCAGCGCGAGGGGCGCCTCACTGGCAACGCCATCGTCGCGACGGTGATGAGCAACATCGGCCTTCAGCTGGCCCTCACGGGGTCCGGCATCGGTCTGGTTCGCTGTCCGGTCGGCGACAAATACGTGATGGAAGAGATGCTCGCCCGGGGCTTGTCTCTGGGCGGCGAGCAGTCCGGCCACATCATCTTCTCCGACTACCTGTTCACCGGCGATGGCCTGTGCACCGCGCTCAACGTCCTGCGCACCGTGGTGCTCACCGGACGCTCGCTCGCGGATCTTGCCAACGATCTCGTCAGCTATCCGCAGGTGTTGCTCAACGTGCGGGTGCGCGAGAAGGTCGCTCTCGAGACCGTTCCCGCGGTGAATGCCGCAATGGCGCGGGTCGAAAAACGCCTCGACGGCCAGGGCCGCCTGCTCGTTCGCTACTCCGGCACGGAGCCGTTGCTGCGGGTCATGCTGGAAGGCCCGAGCGAAGAAGAGATCCGGACCTGGGCTCAGGAGATTGTTGACGTTGTCAAACGCGAGCTGGGCTGATGACCCGCCTCTCCGTCAACCTCAACAAGATTGCGACGCTGCGCAATTCGCGGGGCGGCCGCGTGCCTCGGGTCCTCGACGCGATGGAGGTCTGCGTCGCCGCAGGCGCTCATGGGATCACCGTGCATCCGCGCGCCGACCAACGCCACATCATCCCCACGGACGTTCGGGACATCGCACGGGCGCTCGAGCCGATGCGAGCTCGCGTCGAATACAACATCGAGGGGGATCCGCGCGCTGATTTCATCGAGCTCGTCCAGGAGGTTCGTCCCGACCAGTGCACGCTCGTTCCGGTCGTGCCCGGCGAAATCACCAGCCAGGCCGGCTGGACGGAACAGATCGACGCGGGCCTGCCGGCAGCGATTTCCGGCTTGAAGGCCGCTGGCATTCGCGTCAGCCTGTTCATCGATCCGACCGAGGCCGGGGTGCGGCTGGCGGCCGCGGCGGGCGCGGATCGCGTCGAGTTGTATACCGAGCCGTTCGCGCGCGCCTTCGAACACGGGCGTGGTGACGCCGAGCGCTCGTTCGACGAATATGCTCGCGCTGCCGAGCTCGCCCATTCGCTCGGTCTCGGCGTGAACGCGGGCCACGATCTGGATCTCGAAAACCTGGCGCTCTTCCGCACGCTCCCGTATCTCGACGAAGTATCGATCGGCCACGCCATCATCTCTCGCGCCGTCTTTCTCGGCCTCGATCGCGTGGTCCGTGAGTACCTCGCGGTTCTCGGAGGCCGTGAGTTATGATCGATCGTTCGGATGAAAGCTGAGTCGATTGCCTTCGGGGTGGCCGGCATTCTCTTCGGGCTGATTGCCGGCTGGATTATCGGCACCCAGTACGAAGCGGGCCGGCAGCAGGCGGCCACTCCCGCACCCGCCGCTGCCGCCAGCACGGCGCCGCAGCCGCCATCTCTCGATGAAGCCAAGGTCACCGCGTTCCGGAGCGTCGCCGACCGCGAGCCCACCAATGCCGCGCCCCGCGCGCAGCTCGGCGATCTCTACTTCGACGCCGAACGCTTCGACGATGCCGTCAAGTGGTACGAAGAGGCGCTGAAGATCAACGGCAACGACGTCAGGGTGAGCACGCAGCTCGGGATGTCGTACTACTACACCAATCAGACCGATCGGTCGCTCCAGCAGCTGGAGCGGTCGATCAAGCTCGATCCGAAACATGCCGAGACCTGGCTGAATTTCGGCTTCGTCAAGGCGTTCGGCAAACAGGACCTGGCCGGGGCCGAGGCGGCCTGGCAACAGGTCCTCAAGATCACGCCCGACGGACCGGAAGGGCAGGCCGCGAGACGCGCGCTCGACAGCTTGCGGTCGGCGCATTCCGGAGGATCCGCCGGCGCGAAGCCACAGTGAGTCGGGGACGTGATCCGCTACATCCTCGTTTTGATCCTGGTTGCCATCGTCGTCCGTGCCTTGTGGCGGATTGTCGACGGAGTCATCGAAGGCATCCGCGGATCGTCGGCGACACCCCGTACCCCGACCATCGGCGTGCCGATGGAGCGCGATCCGGTATGCGGGACGTTCGTCGTTCCAGACCGCGCCATTGCCTTGGGTGTCGGCAATCGCCGCCTCTACTTCTGTTCGACCGCCTGCCGCGATAAATACCGGGCCCGGATCGCATGAGCGGCGAATCCGCACTCCGGGGTGACATTGTCGAAGTCGGCCGTCGCATGTACGCGCGCGGCTATACCGCCTCGAACGACGGGAACATCAGCGCCCGGCTGGGGCCCGACCGGCTGCTGATGACCCCGAAGAGCGTGTGCAAGGGGTTCATGACCCCCGACATGATGTGCATCACCGATCTCGACGGCCGGAAGCTGCAGGGCGATCGAGACCCGTCCACGGAGACGCTCATGCACCTCGAGGTCTACCGCCAACGTGCGGATGTTCAGGCCGTGGTACACGCGCATCCGCCGATTGCCACCGGGTTTGCCGTGGCCGGTATCCCTCTGAATCGAGCGGTCTTGGCCGAGGTGCTGACGACGCTTGGCAGCATCCCGATTGCCGCCTATGCGACGCCCTCAACCAGGGAGCTGCCGGACGCCGTGGCCAAGTACATCAAGGCGCACGACGGCATGCTGCTCGCGAACCACGGTGCGCTGACGGTGGGCGCCGATCTCTATTCCGCGTATTACAAGATGGAGACGATTGAGCATTTCGCGAAGATCAGCCTGGTGGCGCGGCTGCTCGGCCGCGAGAATCTCATCGCACGGGAGGAAGTCGAGCGGCTGCAGGAGCTGCGCGGCACCTACGGTATCAAGGCTCCGGCGCCGATTTGCGCTGATGACGTGCGGCCGGAACCCGCCGCCGACGCCGCCGCGCTCTGTCAGGTGGTCGAAGCGCCGCCCGGCGACGGCCAGCGCCTGGTGCCGGATCTGCTGACGCCCGGCGCGAGAGACGCGTCCCGACCCGGTGGCGATGCGGAAATTCGGTTAACATACCGCGAGCTCTCGGCCCTCATTGAAGACGCCATTCGAAGCTTGAAATAGCCGAACGTCCCGACGACGCCCGGCGACCGGGGGATCGACGAACGACTGATAAGGAGACGGTAATGGGTGAGGCGCTCGGGATGGTCGAAACGAAGGGGCTTGTCGCGATGATCGAAGCGGCCGACGCCATGGTCAAAGCGGCGAAAGTGACCCTCGTCGGCTGGGAGAAGATCGGCGCCGGTTACGTCACGGCCATCGTGCGTGGAGATGTTGCGGCCGTCAAGGCCGCCACCGATGCCGGCGCGGCCGCGGCCCGTCGGGTGGGCGAACTGGTGTCGGTCCACGTCATTCCGCGTCCTCATGCGAATCTCGAGGACGCGCTGCCGATTGGCAAGGCGACGGTCGGAAAAGCTTAGGTGCTGATCGCCAGAATCGTCGGAACGGTGGTCGCGACGAGAAAAGATCCCCGGCTGGTGAGTAGCAAACTGCTGGTGGCCAGGCCGATCGATCCGCGTGGCAAAGCCGACGGCAACCTGTTGGTCGCGGTCGACACCGTCGATGCCGGCGTCGGCGAAACGGTGCTCGTCGTCAGCGGGAGCTCGGCGCGGCTGGCCTCCGGGTTGAAAGATTGTCCGGTCGACGCCGCGGTCGTCGGCATCATCGACGCTGTGGACCTCAACGAATAGCGCTCCCATCCAGGCTCATGCAGCTTGCCCGTGTCATCGGTGACGTCGTCGTGACCCGCAAGGACGAGAACCTCGTGGGCATCAAACTGCTGATCGTGCAGCCGCTGACGCCCGAGCGTCAGCCGGCGGGCCGGCCCCTGGTGGCCGCAGATGCAGTGGGCGCCGGAGTCGGCGAAGAAGTCTTTTTCGTGCGCGGCAGGGAAGCGAGCTTTCCGTTCTCTCCGGCCGAACCAGCGGTCGACGCCGGCATCGTCGGGATCGTCAGATCACTGGACCGTGGAATCCTGATTGTCCGGGCTATCCCCATGCTGATCGCGCGGGTCGTCGGGACCGTGGTCGCGACGCAGAAGCATCGCAAGTTCGAGTCGGCCAAGCTGCTGCTCGTCCAGCCATTGAACGCCGACGACACACCCAGGGGCCCGGCGCTCCTGGCGGTCGACGGCGTCGGCGCCGGCGTGCATGAAAAAGTCTTGATTGTGCTCGAAGGACGTGCGGCCGGCGAAGCGATCGGGAAAAAAGGCGCCCCGGTCGACGCCGCGATCGTCGGGATCGTCGACGCTGTGGATTTTGAACCGGCGACGTCGCTCAGGTCAGAACCGTGACCGACGAGGATCTGCGCGCACTCGTTCGCGACGCGATTGCCAGGCGAGGCCGGCGGGACCTCGAAACGGTGCAGCCATCATCATCGGTGGGTTCTCATGCCAGCCACATCCTGCTTCCGCTCGCCCGCGGCGGTGACGGCGACGGCGCCTGCCTCATCGAGCCATCCGTTCGCTGCACTCACTGCGGGTATTGTCTGTCGTACGGTCATTAAGGGTCGGTGGATCGGGTAGTGCCGAGCATCCTCGTCACTCGTCAGCTTCCCTCGTCGATCATTTCCAAGCTGGAGCCTGTCGGGACGGTCGAGCTGTACTCCGAAGGTTCGATGCCGCACGACGAGCTGGTCGGCCGCATCTCCGGCATGGATGCGGTCGTCTGCATGCTGACCGACCGAATCGACGCGTCCGTCATTGACGCCGGCCGCCGCCTGAAGGTCGTGGCCAATGTCGCGGTCGGCTACAACAACATCGATGTCCCTTACGCGAAGTCCAAGGGCGTCGTCGTGACCAATACCCCTGACGTGCTCACCGAGTCGGTTGCCGCGTTCACCTGGTCGCTGATCCTGGCTGTCACGCGGCGGCTGTCCGAAGGCGAGCGCCTGGTCCGGCGCAACGGCTGGAAGGGATGGGCCTTCGACTTCATGCTGGGGACCGAGCTGCAGGGCAAGCAGCTGGGGGTGATTGGCTTCGGACGGATTGGCCGGGCCGTGGCCGCCAAAGCGCCGGCGTTCGGGATGCGCCTCGCCTACAGCGGCCAGCGGGATGCCGGCGTCGCCGGCGCCGAATTCATGTCACTCGATCGGCTGCTCAACACCTCGGATGTCGTCTCGCTCCATGTGCCGCTGACCGACGCGACGCGGCATCTGATCGACAAACGTGCAATCGCCCGGATGAAGAGGTCGGCGTATCTCGTCAACACCTCGCGCGGCCCGGTCATCGACGAGGAAGCTCTCGCGTGGGCGCTGCAGCAGCATTTGCTGGCCGGTGCCGCGCTCGATGTCTACGAAAACGAGCCGGCGATCCATCCGGATCTGCTGCGTCTGGAGAACGTGCTCCTGGTTCCACACCTGGGCAGCGGTACGAGCGAAACACGGATGGCGATGGCGTCCCTGGCAGTCGACAACGTGGTCGAGGTTCTCAACGGACGTCCGGCGCTGACGCCGATCAGCGTATGAAGAAACTGCCGAAAGCGAACAACGTCGAACCGGTCATGGAGGAATTGTCGCGCGCGATCGACAGGTTCGACCTGCCGGCTGTTGAGAAGATTTCCGAAGTCCAGCAGGCAGATCCCTTCCAAGTGTTGATCGGCACGCTGCTGTCGGCTCGAACGCAGGACGCCACGACGCTGGCGGCTTCGACCCGGCTCTTTCGCCGGGCGAAGACCCCCCAGACGATGGCACAGCTCCAGATCAGACAGATCGAGCGGCTGATTTATCCAGTGAGCTTCTATCGTCATAAGGCCCGGCACGTGAAGGCCGCCTGCCGCCTGCTGCTTGACCGGTTCGGCGGCAAGGTGCCGTCCACCATGGAGGAATTGCTCCTCCTGCCCGGGGTGGGTCGGAAGACGGCGAATCTGGTGCTCATCATCGGGTTTCGCAGTCACCGGAACATCTGCGTCGACACGCACGTCCACCGGATCTCGAATCGGCTCGGTTGGGTGCGGACCGCCACACCTGCCGAGACGGAGCAGGCGCTCTACACCGCGACCCCCGAGCGGTGGTGGCCGTACATCAATCTCTATCTGGTGACCTGGGGTCAGAACGTCTGCCGGCCGGTGTATCCGCGCTGCGACGACTGTTTGCTGCGGTCTCTCTGTCCGCGGGTAGGTGTGACGCGCGTGTCGACGGTCCGCCAATCAATGGCGGCCGCCGCCCGATGAGGCCGCTGCTGCGCGCTGTGACGGTGCTGGCGCTGCTCGCCACGCACCTTGCCTGCAGCACGTCGGCGCAGAGTGACGCGCCGGTTCTCGTGGTCGAGACCAGCCGCGGCACCTTCTCCTTCGAAACCTATCCAGACGAGGCGCCGTTGACGGTGGCGCACGTGGTGGCCCTGGCCAGAAGCGGCTTTTACGACGGCCAGCGGGTTCATCGCGCCGTGCCTGGATTCGTCGTCCAGTTCGGCGATCCGCAGACGCGCGATCTGGCGGCCCGGCCGCTGTGGGGCCGCGGACCCGCGGCCGCGAGCGGAAAACCGATCGGCGTGGCCGAGATCAACCGCCGCCGCCTGCACGTCAGGGGAGCAGTGGCGATGGCGCACCTGGGTGACCCGGCCAGGGCCGACAGCCAGATCTACGTCACGCTGGCCACCCGTCCCGACCTGGACGGCCAGTATGCGGTGTTCGGCCAGGTGACGAGCGGCGAGGATGTGCCCGAGCTCCTGGAGAGCGGCGACGTCGTTTCACGCGTCTACGTGAAGCCATAACGGAGCATGGCGCACGACCTCGATCCGCGTTGGGAGCAGTTCGCGGCCCGCGAGCCCTACTTCGCGGTGCTGACGGCCCCGCAATTCCTTCGACAGAACTTCACGCCCGATCGCCGGCGCGAGTTCTTCGCCAGCGGCGACGCGCTCGTCGAATCGATGTTCCGCGCGATCGAGCTTCAGCTGAGCCCGTATTTCAACCCGACCGCCATCCTCGAGTACGGCTGCGGCGTCGGCCGGCTGGCGATTCCGCTGGCGCGGCGGGCGGCGCGCAACGGCGGTTCGGTCACGGCCGTCGACCGATCGGCGGCGATGCTGGCTGTCGCGCGGGAAGAGGCCGACCGCCAAGGTGCCGCCAACATCGAGTTCTGCACGCCGGCGGTGTTGTTCAACGGCTCACGGACGTTCGATTTCGTCAGCTGCTATTTCGTCCTGCAGCGCCTGCCGCCTGCTGAAGGTCTTCGACTCCTCGATGCGCTCCTCGATCGCCTGACGCCCCGTGGCGTCGGCGTGTTTCATGTGCCGTTCAAAACGACGACGTCTGCGGCGGTGGCCGCGCTGCGTTGGCTGCGGCGCTCGCTGCCGGGCATGAATGCGCTCGCCAACGTCGCGCGCGGGCGGCCGGCCGGCGAACCGTTTGTCGGCACCGCCGTCTATGACCTGGCCGATGTGTTCGACGTCCTCCAGAGACGTGCGATCCAGACGCTACATGTCGTGTTCGAACCGCACGAGGGTCTCGAGACGGCGGTGATGTATCTGGAAAAACCCGCCGAGCGCAGTAGTCATGTCGGCCGGGGCTTTTCAAACACGGCTGAGACCGTTTCAGGCAGCGCGCCGGAGCCGGTCGAAGTCGCCGATTTGATCGAACAGACGTCGATCGAGGAGCTGAACCGGGCAGCCGAGGAGTACTTCGCTTCGATCACCAACTGGGATCATCAGCTCACCAAGCCATTCAGCCAGGCCCATGAAGCTCCGACCCTGCTGATCGACATGGCCGTCCTGATGCAGGGCCTGCAGCTCACCGCGGGCTGCACCGTGCTGGACTTCGGCGCCGGCACGGGCTGGTTCGCCCGCTTTCTGACGCAGCTGGGCTGCCACGTCGTGCTGCTGGATGTCTCTCAAACCGCGCTCGCGCTGGCGCGTCAGCTCTACGAACGGCTGCCGGTCATCGGCGACAGGCCGACGCCGACCTTTCTGCTGTTCGACGGCCGAACGATCGGTCTGCCCGACGCCAGCGTCGATCGCGTCGTCTGTTTCCACGCGTTTCACCACACGCCGCATCCGTTCGACATTCTCAAGGAGCTGGGTCGGGTGCTCAAGCCAGGCGGTATTGCCGGCTTCGCAGAGCCAGGTCCCCGTCACTCGAGGACCCCGGTGTCGCAGTTCGAGATGCGCAACTACCGCGTGGTGGAGAATGACATCGACGTTCACGCGATCTGGCGGGCCGCCAGTGGCTGCGGATTTCGGGATCTGCGGGTGGCGGTCTTCCACGCCCCGCCGTTTCATGTGTCCCTCAACGACTTCGAGGAGTTTCTCGCCGGTGGTCCAGCCACTGTCCGGTGGACGACGTCGACCCGCGTATTTCTACGAAACGCCCGGACCTTCTTCCTGACCAGGGAAGGCGACGAGCGGCTGGACAGCCGCCGCGCCGAGGGACTTCGGTGCCATATCCATGTGTCGCCCGTCGAGCGTGCATTCCCCAGCGGCTCTCAGATTGTCCTCGATGCGATCGTCACCAATACGGGGACGTCCACGTGGCTGCCGTGGGGCGCCGGTCACGGCGGTGTGGGTTGCGGCATCCATCTGTACGACAGCGCGGGAACACTGCTGGAGTTCGATGCGGGGGTTGCCCCGCTGACTGATTCACCGAGGGAGATTGCGCCCGGCGAAAGCGTCCAGCTGCGATTGACCATGCCGCCCCAGCGTCAGGGAAGTTACATCGTCGAGCTGGACTGCGTGGCCGCGCTCGTGTCCTGGTTCGCGCCGTTGGGATCGCGCCCGGCACGCACCTCGATTATCGTCGGCTCATAACAGCCGCCGGCTGGCCATTCCCTGGACGGTGACGATGCCGGCCAGCCCGGGAAACCGGTCGACGAATTCCGGCGGGTAGTCGCCATCGACCGGTTCGCCCAGCTGTTTCTTGATCATCGCCGCGTTGGCGACCGACTTCGCGGAGAAGTGATTGTTCGTATAGAGATAGGCCTTGCGCACCAGCTCGCGCGCCGCCGTTGCGGTCTCGGTGAATTCCTTCAGCTCGTCATCGGAGTACAGATAGTTGTAGCGGTCTTCGGACCGGTCGTGCCGCCACCATTGAGCGGCGTTCCGGCCGTGAAGCCGCATGTAGTAGAACCCTTTCACGTTCGGCAGATAATTCTGGCGAATCGAAAAGCGGAACTTCGGCTCGTCGATCTGCACCCAGGCCGCTTCGAACGCGTTCAACAGCGTCAGCGTGTCGCCAAATGCATCGCTCCAACTTCTGTGGCGCAACTCGACGGCAACCGGGTAGCCCGAAAACGCGCGGAGGAGGGCACCGAGATATTCCTGGGTGTGGTCGGCCCTCTTGAAACTCGCCGGGAACTGCGCGAGCAGCGGCCCAAGTTTTCCGGAAGCGGCGAGCGGTTCGACCCCGCGCTTGAACTCGTCCAGATCCGATTCAGTCGGGCGGGCCAGTGCCTCGATCGCGTCGGCGCCGGCCCGCGCGTCGGGCGGCAACGATCGTTCGACCCGCTCCTTGAACAGCCGCGGATGAGTGAACTTCTGATACAGCTTGATGGCGAATTCGAATTGCGCCGGCGTTCGATCGGCCCAGGCTCGAGTGACCTCGCGGCGCGGCTGCCCATAGAAGGTCGAATTGACTTCGACCGTGTCGAAATGCTCCGCGTAAAAGGTCAGCTCGTCGAAGTCTTTCGCACGGCCCTTTCGCGGCGGGTAGAACACGCCGGTCCACGTGCCTCGGCCGCTCGGATAGTTCCACCCCGACGTTCCAATGCGAAGGTTCCGCATCGCCCGGTAAGATAATAAGAGATTCGTGCGCCGATGCTGACCGTCAACGAGATCTTCTATTCCATCCAGGGCGAATCGACCCGCGCCGGACAGCCGTGTGTCTTCGTCCGGCTGACGGCGTGCGACCTCCGCTGTTCATGGTGCGATACGCCCTATGCCTTTCACGAGGGGACCAAGCGGACGCTCGACGAGGTGTTGCAGAGTGTCGAGCAGTACCGCTGCCCGCTGGTCGAGGTCACCGGTGGCGAACCGCTGCTGCAGGACGATGTCTATCCGTTGATGAGGCGTCTGCTCGACAGCGGGTTGACGGTGATGCTGGAAACGGGTGGCCACCGGCCGATCGACAAAGTGCCGCGCGAAGTCATCAAGATCGTCGACGTCAAGTGTCCCGCGAGCGGCGAAGCCGGGAAGAACGACTGGCGCAATCTCGACATGCTGGCACCCCATGACGAGGTCAAGTTCGTCATCCAGGATCGCGCCGACTATGAGTTCGCGGTCGGCGCGCTGCAGCGCCACAACCTGCCGGCGCGCTGCGCGGCCGTGTTGTTTTCGCCTGTCCACGGGCTGCTCCATCCCCGGGTCCTCTCGGAGTGGATGCTCGCCGACGGCGTGGCGGCGCGACTGCAGGTGCAGCTGCACAAGTACATCTGGCCGCCGGCCACCCGCGGCGTCTGAATGCGCGCGGTCGTCCTTCTGAGCGGTGGCCTCGATTCGTACACCGCGGCGGCGATCGCCCGAGCGGACGGATACGCGCTCTGCGCGCTGACCATCGACTACGGACAGCGACATGCGCGCGAAATCGAGGCCGCGCGCCGGGTCGCCGACGCGCTGCGCGTCGACCGACGGCTCGAGCTCGCGCTCGATCTGCGGACCATCGGCGGATCGGCGCTCACCTCGTCCGAGCCCGTGCCACATGATCGAGATCTCGCGGCCTCCGACATCCCGGCGACCTACGTGCCGGCCAGAAACACGATCTTCCTGTCGCTGGCGCTGGCCTGGGCCGAAGCGCTCGGCGCGCGCGATCTCGTCATCGGCGTGAACGCGCTCGACTACTCGGGATATCCGGACTGTCGTCCCGAGTTCATCCGCGCCTTCGAGACGCTGGCGTCACTGGCGACACGAGCCGGTGTGGAAGGGGCGGGCTTTCATGTCCACACGCCGCTCATCGGCCTCACCAAAGCCGGGATCATCCGTCGTGGGCTGGAGCTCGACCTCGACTATGGTCTGACGCACAGCTGTTACGACCCGCGCCCCGATGGATCTCCGTGCAGAACGTGCGACAGTTGCGTGCTGCGCGCCCGGGGATTTGCCGAGCTGAGTGTCGCCGACCCGCTGCTCCTGCGCTAGAATCGCGCTCATCCCGTTGAGGTTCCTGAAACGGCAATCGATCCGCGGCCAGCTGGTCACGGCGATCTGTGCGCTGCTCGTGCCGCTGCTCGTCGCGGTCGTTTGGTCGGCGAGCCGCACCCGGTTAGAGCGGCAGCAGGAGATCCTGCGCTATGCGACCTCAGTGGCCAGCGCATCGGCGGCCCACCTCGAAAAGTACTTCGACAGTCTCGATGCGATCGCGGCGGCGACGTTGCGCCATCCCGCGGTCATTGCCCTGCAGCCCGGCTGCTGTCAGGCGCTCTTTGCCGATCTGCTCGCACGGCAGGAACTGCTCACCAACGTCGTGCTGACACTGCCTGACGGCGCGCTGCGCGCGGCGGCCGCGGTGCCGCCTGCGTCGAGCGGGCAGATTTCGCGCGCCTGGATTTCCCAGGTGACGTCGACCGGTAAGCCGGCGATCAGCGATTGGTACAAAGGGCAGGTCAGCGGAAAGCCGGTCGTGACCCTTGGCTACCCCGTCCGCGGTGACGGCGACGTCGTCGTCGGAGCGCTCGGTCTGAGCATCGATCTGTCACGGCTGCAGATGGTGTTCGCCGAGGTACCGCTGCCGGCTGGATCGGTGATCACGCTGCTCGACCGCTCCGGACTGGTGCTGGCGCGGAGCGTCGATCCCGAACGATTCATCGGCACGACCGTCACACCGCCGCCGACCGGCGCCAAACTTGCCACCGCGACCATGACGGCGGAACCGGACGGCATCGAGCGCATTACGGCTCTGGGGATCGTGCCGCGGGGGCCGTGGCTGCTGAGCGTGGCCATCCCGACCAGCGTTGTCCGTGAAGGCCTGATCCCGCTGTGGCTGCGCAACTCGGGGATCATCGGTGGTGCCGCCCTCGCCCTGCTCGCGTTGGGCGTGGTGATTGCGTGGCAGACGACGCTCCACCTGAATCGCCTGCGATCGGCCGCCGAGCAGATCGCCGACGGCAATCTGTCACCGCCGACGCGGATCTCCTCTCCCAATCGCGAGTTCGCCGAACTGCAGGATGCGTTCATTCAGATGGCCCGCAACCTCCGCGAAACCCGGAACGCCCTCGATCGGCAGGTGGAGCAGGAACGCAAGATGAACGAGACGCTCCACTCGCTTCAGCGTCAGGTCGTCCGGCAGGAACGGCTCGCGGCCGTCGGCGTCCTCGTATCCGGGGTGGCGCACGAGCTGAACAACCCGCTGCAGGCGATTCTGGGGACCGCCGAATTGCTGGAGCGGCATCCGGGCCTGTCGGCCGACGCCCTCGATGAGATTTCGTTCGTGAAAACCCAGAGCGGCCGCGCCCGCGAGATCATCCGCAATCTTTCTCGTTTCAGCAGCCAACAGACCGGCCCCCCGTCACTCGTCGATCTCCGGGAGGTCGTGGCGGAAGTGGTGCAGCTCCGGCGCGGCGATCTCGACAGCTCGGGCATCCGCCTCGATCTCGAGATGACGTCCGCGCGACGCGTTCACGCGAACTTCACCGAGCTCGAGCAGGTCGCTCTGAACTTCGTCATCAACGCACAGCAGTCCATCGAGTCGTCCGGCCGCGAACGCGGCCGGATTCTCATCCGCGTCAGCGACGCCGGCAAGAAAGTCAGGCTCGAAGTGCTCGACAACGGCGCCGGCGTGGACGCGGCCGACGAGCCGAAGCTCTTCCAACCGTTCTTCACCACCAAGCCGGTCGGCAAGGGAACCGGGCTGGGGCTGTCGGTCAGCTACGGGATCATCGATTCCTATGGCGGTTCGATAGGCTACGCGCGCAACGAATGGGGAGGTGCCACGTTTTTCTTCGAGCTGCCGACCACCGAAGCCGGGCGCTCCCCGCCATGACCCAACGACTCTATTACCTCGATCCGTATAAACGGGAGTTCGACGCGTCAATCGTCCGCGTCGACCGGGACGGCCCTCGAACCACCGTCCGCCTGGATCAGACCGCGTGGTATCCCACTTCCGGCGGTCAGCCCTTCGACACCGGAACACTGAGCAGCGGATCGAGTCGGCTCCAGGTCGTCGACGTCTTCGAGGACGAGGAGGGCGACGTCGTCCATCTGCTCGACGAGTCGGGCAGCACGGCGAAGCTGCAGCTTGGCGATCGGGTATCCGGAGTCGTGGACTGGCAGCGTCGCTTCGACCACATGCAGCAGCACACCGGTCAGCATCTGTTGTCTGCCGCCCTGGATCGGTTGTTTGGCGCGTTGACCGTCAGCTTTCACCTGGGCAACGAGATCTGCACGATCGATCTTTCTCGTGAGATGACCGCCAAGGAAATCGCCGCCGCCGAAGCCGAGGCCAACCGCATTGTCTGGGAAGACCGGCCGGTGGCGATCCGCTTCGTCGAGCCCGGGGAGGCCGCCACCTTGCCGCTCCGCAAGGAGCCTGCCCGCCAGGGAACCCTGAGAGTCATCGACATCGAAGGCTTCGACCTCTCGGCGTGCGGCGGGACGCACGTGGCGCGCACCGGGGCGGTGGGGATCATCGCCGCGACCGGCTGGGAGAGGTTCAAGGGTGGCCAGCGGCTGGAATTCGTCTGCGGCAGCCGGACGCTCGCCCGATTTCAATCCTTCCGCGACGCGCTGGCAGGCGCGGTTCGCAGGTTGTCGGTTCTCCCTGGTGAGCTTGGGCCCGCGATCGACCGTCTGCAGGGCGATTTCAAGGAGGTCAAACGCGACTGCGTTTCGCTCAAGTCCGAGCTGGCCGATTATCGCGCGCGGGACATGTTCGATACCGCCGCCGAGCCGATTGCGTCGGGACTCGCGGTCATCCAGGTCGTCCCGGGCGACATGGCATCGCTCAAGATGCTTGCGGTCAAGCTGACGTCGCAGCCCGGACGGATTGCTGTGCTCGTTTCACGAGAGACGCCTTCCGTCGTCGTCGTGGCGGCAGCGCCCGATACCGGCATCGCCGCAGACAAGCTGCTCGGGGCCCTGTTGAAACGTTTCGGGGGCCGTGGCGGCGGCAAAGCGGATCTGGCTCAAGGTGGAGGACTGACCGCCTCTCCGGAAATTCTGGTCACAGAGGCTCGAAATGTCATCAGCGGCGGGTCTGCCGGCCGAAGCTCAGCAGAGCTCGGCAATACAGAACTGTGAGTTTGCACTCATCCAAATTCATAATTGTTGAGTCAGATTACAGCTTCGTTAGCGTCAACTTCTAGACAACTCGGCTTTTCACGCCGCTTCCCTCAAATTTTCCGGTAATTCGGGTGTTGCTTTCGCGAACGGCTGTGGCATCCTCATTGCCCCACGGCGCGTGGCGCTGCGGCTCGCGCCCACACGACAAACAGGGAGTCACCGCCCATGCGAAATCAAACTCCGCAAGGGACCTGGAGACTGGTGTGCGCGCTTTCGCTTGCCAGCCTTCTGGTCGCCAGTACCGTCAGCGCACAGACCTTCAAGCTCGCCTACTGGAACATCAAGTCCGGCAAAGGGCAGATCGCACTCCCTGGGCACCCGGCCCTCTTCGCCGACACGTCGAACTGCACGGATGCGACGCAGCCCCTCAATGCCTGGGGTGTCGGCTTGGTGCCCCAAGAACTGGCCAGACTCGCCAGTGACCCGCGCGTCGTGGCGCTTGGCCTGGGTGAAGCGTGGTTGTGCGGCGCGCCTGAGCGGGTTCGTGCTTCACTCGGCTGGGCCGCGACCCTCGTGGATCGCAACGGCGTCTCGATCGTTGCCCGTCATGGCTTCGTGGGGACCGCTCAGTGGGTACAGCTCGACACATCGCTCGCCGCTACTCCCGCTGACACTAAGTGGGTGGTCCGCACGCGGGTCTGTCTCGACGCAGCCTGTTCGGACTCCATCGACGTGTTTACCGCTCACTGGGGTGGCGGCGGCGCCGAGGTGATGAACCCCCAGTCGCAACAGACCGTGTCGTTCATGTCAACGATGCCGGCTGGCGCGCCGCATGTGCTGATTGGCGACTTGAACGTTTATGAGTCTGCGACCAGTTGCGCGGGCACCCCGCTGAGCACGCCGCTGACGAATCTTCGCTCAGCCAACTTTACCGATGCCTGGTACTACTTGAACGGCTCGGCCGAGGGCTACACGGGCATGACCAACCGCGCCGGTTGCGGGAACCCGACTGGCTATCCGTTCAAACGCATCGACTACGCGTGGTCCAGGAACATCCTGCCGGTGTCGATTCAACGGTTTGGCATGGTCCCGCCCGGCACTGCCGCGCCCTCCGATCATTACGGGATCGTCGTCGAATACCCGAATCCAGGCTCCGGAGCCCCGCCGGACACCATCCCGCCGGTGGCTTCTATCACGTCTCCCGCCGCCGCTGCGACCGTCAGTGCCGCCATAACCGTCGTCGCCGCTGCCTCGGATAACCGCGCGGTTGCGCGGGTCGAGCTGCTGCTCGACGGGGCGGTTGTCGGAACGGCGGCCGCATCTCCCTACGTGTTCGCCTGGAATACGACCGGCTCCAGCAATGGCAACCATTCGCTGAGGGCGATTGCCTACGACGCCGCCGGCAATATCGGCCAGTCAGCGCTGGTGACCGTCAACGTGTACAACGCGCCCGCACCGCCGCCTCCGACCGCGGGAGAAATCGTCGTCCATGCGGCGCGCGTCGCGACGCTCGCCGGTGCGTGGCGCTCGGTTGCCGATGCGACCGCGGCTGCGGGCGCACGGCTCTGGCATCCGAACCTCGGGGCACCGAAACTCACAGCGCCGCTTGCGTCGCCTGCCAACTATTTCGAGTTGACGTTCTACGCTGATGCGGGTGTGCCGTACCGGCTGTGGATGCGCGCCAAGGCGGAGAACAATGACTGGGCGAACGACTCGGTATTCGTTCAGTTCAATGGCAGCGTCACCGCCAGTGGCGTCGCGATCAATCGCATCGGCTCGACATCCGCGACGTCGTATGTTCTCGAGGATTGTTCGGGCTGCGGTGTCTCGGGCTGGGGCTGGCAGGACAACGCCTACGGCCTCGGTGCACTCGGCCCTCTCATCTACTTTGCCCAGACCGGCACACAGAGAATGCGCGTGCAGGGGCGGGAGGACGGCATTTCGATCGATCAGGTCGTATTGTCGCCGCAGCGCTATCTGACGACGGCACCCGGGGCGGTTCGGAACGACGCAACGCTCCTGCTCGAGAGCGCCGCGCCCCCGCCGCCGCCACCACCCCCGCCCCCGCCACCATCCGGGGGATTCACATGGGGAGCGATCCTCAACAGCACGGTTTCAGCCGGCGGGTTGACCAAGACGGCCGGGTGCAGTGGCTGCGCCGCGGGCGGCGTCAGCGTGGAGACGATCGCGGCCAGCGGGTTCGTCGAGTTCACCCCGTCGTCGGCGCACCGGCTGTATGCCGGCCTCGGCAGTCCGACCGCTGCTCCGGGCACGCTCGACATCGCCTACAGCTTCAGTTTCTGGCCGGATGGCGGATGGGACATCCGCGAGCGGAACGTCTACCGCGCCGAGGGTCGGTTTGCAGCCGGCGACAGGTTCCGAGTCGCGGTCGAAAACGGCCTCGTCAAGTACTTCAAGAATGGATCGGTCGTGTACACCAGCAAGGTGGCGCCGACGTCGCCTCTCGCCTTCAACGTCTCGATTCTTAGCATGAGCGGTTCGATTACCGGAGCCGTCATGCAGATTCCCTAGGGACACCCATGCGGACACGAACCCTTGACGTGCTCGGGCTTGCCCTGATCGCCGCAGCGCTGACGACAGTGGCGGCGTCGTCGGGCGAGCCCGTTACCTACAACGCGATTACCGATCGGCTGGTGCGCCCCAAGCCGGCGACGTTGGCACCGGCGGCGGCCGGCAGCCGATTCACCGATACGGTCTTCGGTTCTCGACTGCTGCGCGTCACCGCCGCCAATACGCGGCCCAACGCGCTGGCCGTATCGTACCGCTCGCCGTCAGGTTCGCACCAGAACGCCTGGAACACGACCGGAGAGTACTTCTATGTGATCAGCACCGACGGATCGGTCGTGCCGTTTGCATTCAATCGGACGACCATGACCGTCTCGCGGATCAACCCATCGAGCGTCGGCGACGGTGGGTTGCTGCTGCGGTCGGCCGTCGAGCCTGAGTTCAGCTTTGTCGACCGCTCGATTGTGTTCGGCGTGTACAACGGCGCCGGCAGCAATCTGCGCACGATCACGGCTTACGATTTCTCGCAGAACGTCTATACGCCGATCCTCAATCTTGACACCGTGGTCAGCGGTCTCGCCGGGACCTATGTGGGAGGCCTCGCTGCGAGCGCCGGCGCGGTCGAAAAGCTGTGCGCGTTTTTCGGAGGCGCCTCCCAAGGCCTGCATCATTACGCGATTGTGCTCGAACGTCGCAATCCTGGTGCGCGCCACGTTCTGAACACGATGGCCTCGACGCTCAACGGCGTGCCGACCAACATCCCACTCAACTTCCGGCTGCACCATGCCTTCATGGACAAGAGCGGACAATACGTCATGCTCTATCCGCCTGCCATGGATCAACAACCCCCGCGCAGCGCGGCTCCCGCGTACCTGTGGACGCTGGCGACGAACACCTTCACGGCGCTGCCGCTGCTGGCGGCGCGCATCTCAGGTCACGACGGAATAGGGTACGGCTACACCACGAATCAGGACTGCTGTACCACGACCACCTGGGACGCCGCGCAGTGGCAGATTCGAACGCTGGCGGCGCCGTTCACGACCACGGATCTGATCAACCCCGTGCTGAGTCCAAAGGAGATTGCGCTGGCCGATCATCAGTCGTGGACCAACGCCGAGCCGTCGCGGCTGGTGCCGTTCATTTCGGCAAACTATCGAGTCGGCATCAATACCACGCCGTGGCGCGCCTGGGATGAGGAGATCATCGCCGTTCAAACCGACCGTGCCTTCACGGGACAGGGGGCGACGGTGTGGCGATTCGCGCATCACCGCAGCAATGTGGCCAACGACGACAATCCGGCGGTGCTTTCGTTCTGGTACACGCCGCGCGCCATCGTCTCGCAGGACGGACGCTGGGCGCTGTTCACGTCGAACTGGGACAAGACGCTCGGCATCGATTCAGGCGGCCAGGCGGGCGGCAGGTACCGTCAGGATGCGTTCATCGTGGAGCTCAAGATGTTCGGCGCGCCGCTGAACGCGCCAACCGGGATCAAGTTCGACAAGTAGCGCCGCCGGTCAACGGCGGGAAAATTCCGCAAGCTTCACGACGATGGCATCGCTGGCCCGTTCGATGATGTCGGGTGTCGTGCCGAAATTGTTGGCCAGAATCGAGAAGACCAGCGGCTCGCCGTCGGCCGAGCGAACGTAGCCGGTCAGCCCGCGCGCGTTCGAAAACGCGCCGGTCTTGGCGCGGGCATTGCCCTCAGCCGCAGTCCCCACCATCCGGCCGCCGAGCGTTCCGTCGCGGCCGGCGATGGGCAGAGACAGCTCGAACGGCTCGCGCAGCCGGTTGTCGCGATACAGGTGCGTCAGGATCGTAACCAGTGCTTCGGCGGTCGCCATGTTGTAACGCGACAGGCCGGAGCCGTCGGCGACGACCACCGTCCCATCTTCTACATTCCAGGTCGACAGCGTGGTGCGAACCGCTCCCGGTCCGCCGGCGGCCTGCAGGATCGTCTCTGCAAAGAGGTTCTGACTCACCTTCATCATCGTGACCGCCAGCGCGGACAAGCTGGGCGATCGATGCCTGATCATCACGGTGCGCTGGTTGACGATCGAGGGCTCCGACAGATCGTCGACGTCGATCGCCTCGCCGCGAACCTCGATACCGCTCGCCAGCAACACGGTGTGCAGGGCGCGGGCGAAGTACAGCGTCGGGTTGGGGACCGAGACGTTGCGGACGATTGCTGGAGCACCAAGCGGAACGCTGCCGCGGACTTCCAGATCGAGACTCGCATTGCCCCGACGGGTTTCGACGGCTGCTGGAAGCTCGCCGGACGTCGTTTGGACGCCGCCGCGCACGGCCAGGCCGCTGCCCGTCGGCTCGATGGTGATCAGCGCGGGGTCGCCCGCGGCCGCGCCGGGAGAGATTCTCAGACGGGCGGTGTTCTGGTTGAACTGAAGCGCCCCGACGCTCGCCGCGTAGCTGCGATCCAGATCGTCCCAGGCCCAGCCCGCGCCAGGCGTTGCATCGGGCAGCCGGTTGTCGTCGCCGACCACGCCACCGGTGACGACGGTAATGCCGCGGCCACGCAGTTCGGCGGCCCAACCCTGGAACAGGCTGGTCGCGCGGCCGTCCCAATCGTCGATGCTCGGGTCGCCGCTGCCGGTCACGACCAGATCGCCGTACAACGTGCCGCGATCGATCGGGCCCAGGGTCGCCAGCTCGGTCTCGAAGGAAAAATCCCATCCGAGCCGCTCCGCCGCGATAGCCAACGTGACGACCTTCGTATTGGATGCCGGCAGGAGCAGTTTGTGCGGATCGCGAGCGTAGAGCGTGTCTTGCTTGGACAGCGACTTGACCGCGATGCCCCAGCTGCTGCGCCGGAGCTCGGGTTCACTCAGGATGGCGTCGATGCCGCGATCAAGCTCACGGAGAGCGGCAGTGGTCGGAGTGGGCGCCCCGGCGGACGGTGCACGCGCGCCGCCGCACGCGGCGGCGGCCGCGACAGTCAGCGCAACGAGAACGGGGCGCACCGCCACGTCATTTGGAAAGTTCGTCGAGGGACTTCAGCGCTTCGGTGAGTTTCTCGGGCTCCGCCTTGGCGGCGCCCGGTTCGCCCGGCCTGCTGAAGTAGACATCGCTGCCGCTCTGCCCGAATGTGACGCGCTCTTCCTTCTTGTTGTCCTCAAACTTCGCGTAGACGTCGAGCGCCGGCCGATCGAGCCCGGTCTTGGCGGTGGTCGGCGTGAAAGAGGTCGCGCGAATGTCGGCCAGCCCGGCCAGGAAGCTGTCCATCTTCGCCTTGTCGACATCCCCGGGATTGGGACTCACGCGCTTCCAGGTGTCCTGCGCGTTCTCTCCTTCGCCCTTCGCCCGCTCGAAGACGACGGTCTGTCCGGCGCGCGTCAGCTCGACGCGATTGGCGGTAAACGCCCGGAAGTCGAAGGCTTCGCGGCGGCGGTAATCATCGACCGGTTTCTTCAAGTCATCGGCGAGCGACGTCTCGACCGTGACGACCGTCGGCTTCGACAGAATCGCGCGCGTAGAGGGCATCGTCCCCCGACTTGGCGCCGAGGGCGAGCGTCGCGCGGGCGCTGCCCATGTTCAACGTGACAGCGACCTCCGGCCGCTCGAGTCCGAACTTCTTGAGCTCGGCGGGGGTCGGCTGTTCGGTCACGATCGACTTCATCTGCGCGGTCTGCACGCGCCCGACCAGCGACTCGACCGTGCCAAAATCCGCGGACGCGCCGAGCGGCTGGGTGAGCTTCCACTCCTCGCCTTTCTTCGCGAACTGGAAAGCACCCTTGCCGGCGATGTTGACTTCAACGCCTTCGACCTTGTCACGTTCGATCTTCATCACGCTCTTGTCGCGCAGTTCGAAGGTCGACTTGTTAAGGGAGTTGTTCTGGTATTCGGCGACGAGGAACACCCGTTTCTCGTCGTTCTTCATCGCGTAGATGTGGCCGCCGGTCGGGGTTTTCGCCCCCAGCAGCAGCTTGCCGGCGGTCTGGTCAGCCCCCGCCTTGTACTCGACTTCGACGCGCGGCGTGGCGAGTCCGTACTGAGCGGAATCGGTCGGGTTCTCGTCGACGACCCGCACGACGTCGAGGTTGGCAACCGCCGATGTGGCAGCGGCGAGCTCCGATTCGGCGGCGGCCGTCTGGATGGGGGCGACGATCTGCCAGGCGTCCCCCTCCTTCCGGGCCGTGGTCCGATCTCCGGATTCCGACTTGATCGTCAGCTCCTGGATTTCGCCGGACTCGACCGACTGAAACACCCGCTTTTCGTTCGAGGCGGCGCTGCCGCCGTCATTCTGTTGCCAGCTGACGAAGTAGATGTACGCGCCGAGCCCGGCCAGGACGACCAGCAGCGCGAGCGTTGACTTCAGCCCTCGCATGGTTACCGCCTCCGCCACCAGCTGTAGACGCCGGTGGCGACAATCGCCGCCGGGACGACGAGCAGCGAGAACCACGTGACGTTGCTCTGCTGCGCTGCGGTCATCGTCAGCCGCCGATCGCTGGCCTCCTTGGGTCGAATGGAAATCAGGTTCTCCTGCTGCGACAGCCAGCCGACCGTGTTCATGAACAGGTCGCGATTGCCGCCGGCCGCGAACAGCACGTTCGCGGCAAAGTCGGAATCACCGAACACCACGACGCGCGTCTCAGGCTTTGGCGCGGTGGATGGTTCTGGTGCAGGCGGCGCGGCGTCACCCGTGGGGGCTGAGACCGCCGCGGCGATCGAGATCGGCCCCGCTTTGTCGCCGGCCCCTTCATCCGGCGATGGTGCCTTGCGCGCGTAGAGCGACTTCAAGTCCGCCTCGGCCCAGCTGCGCTGGCTGGTTTCCACGATCGACTGGGCGGTCCGGCCATCGCTCCCGCCGCTGACCGGCGTGACCGATCGCGCGACTCGGAACGCCGTCATGACATCGAGTCGCGAGGTGATCGGATGCGATGGATAGCTGGCGGCCACCGGCGTTTCGGCTGCGCCGCCGAACAGCTGACCCATGCCGGTCTGATCGAGCACGAGGTTGTTGCCGACGTCGATCCCCCACTTGCGCGCCAGCCCCGACAGGTTGGGGAGCGCCGACTCGTCTGGCCCGGGCGCGTCCAGCAGCAGCAGCAGCTTGCCGGCTTTCGCCAGATACTTCTCGAGCGTCTCGATCTCGCCAGGCAGGAAATCAACCCTGGGACCGGAGACGACGACCATGGTGGAGTTGTCCGGAACACCACCCTGCTGCGCCAGGACGAGCTTCTCGACGGTGTAGTTCTCGCGTTTCAGCGAATCCGCCGCTGACATGAAGCCGGTCGCCTCGCTGGAGGTCGGATCCTTCTCCCCATG
This sequence comes from uncultured Acidobacteriota bacterium, assembly GCA_963728825.1. Classification (GTDB taxonomy): domain Bacteria; phylum Acidobacteriota; class Vicinamibacteria; order Vicinamibacterales; family CAVVIG01; genus CAVREM01. The sequence continues at coordinate 194,263 of CAVSLA010000001.1, read as the reverse complement.
TCCCTGGGTGAAGTAGATGGTGCGGGCCTCGCCGCTGATCACCTTGATCAGCGCGTTGGTGATGTCCTGTTCGTTGGTCGACGTCACGCGTTCGGTCCGGCCCTTATGCCGGATGACGATCTCGCCGTAGCTGCGCACCTCGTTCTGGCTCGCCACTGACGGGTTCCGGTCGATGTCGACGAGCTCGAGGGTGATCTGATCCGAAATATTGGCGTACTCCTGCAGCAGATCCCGGAAGGTGTTCACGGCCACCGGCTGATCGCCCGGCGGCATGAAGCCCATGATTTCGAGCGGAGCATCCAGTTTGATGACGACGTTGCGACTCTGATCCGAGAGGCTGAACTGCTTGTTTTCGGTGAGATCCCACCGCTTGTTCTGCTGCTTGCCGATGTAGTTCACCGCGACCAGGATCGCCAGCACGATGAGGACGCTGGTTGCGGCGAGGGTGCCGTAGCGTGCCTGCCGCCGCTGGAACATGGCCGCGACGTCGCGCCACTGGCTCGCCATGTAGATCAGCACGCAGACCAGGCCGGCCCAGGCGAGGTAGTAGCGATATTGATCCCACTGCGCGGGCAGGTTGAGGCTCGTCCGGGTCGCCGCCCAGATCACGATCGCCGCGACCACGAAGGCGGTGCCGAGCCAGCCGATGATGCCGAAAATTCTGTTCGCCATGTCTGTCCGGCGCTAGCCGCGCCAACGCTCCATGTCGACCGACTTCGCGGTCAGGAAGAGGCCGAATGAGATGAAACTGAGGTAATAGACCAGGTGCGTCGTATCGAGGACCCCCTTGGTGAAATCCTCGAGATGACCGATGACCGACAGATAGGTCAGCACGCTGTTGGCGGTCGGTCCGGCAAAGCTCGCCATCCAGTCGATGATCCAGAGCAGCAGGAACACGCCGAAGCTGATCGCGCCCGCGATGATCTGATTCTTGGTCATGCTCGAAATCAGCAGGCCGACCGAGATGAAGCAGGCGCCGAACAGCAGCAGCCCCAGATAGGTCGTGGCGATCGGCTTCCACTCGGGATTGCCGTAGATGAAGAGAATCGCCACGTGGATCAGCGTGACCGCCAGCATCGCCGCATACAGCCCGAGCGCGCCGAAGAACTTGCCGAGGATGATCTCGAGGTCGGTGACCGGCGACGTCAGCAGCAGTTCGATGGTGCCCGAGCGCTTTTCCTCGGCATACGTCCGCATCGTGATCAGCGGCATCAGGAAGAGGATGAGAATCGTCGTGTTCTGGAACAGCAGCCGGATCATCTGCTCGTTGATGTTGACCGGCTGAGCGCCGCCGAACTGACTCGACTGCATGCTCTGCCGGACGAAAAACCCGAGCAGGCTCGCGAAAAAGAACCCGTAGAGGATGGCCCACAGACAAATCACGACATAGCCGATCGGCGAGGCGAAGTAGGCGCGCAGCTCCTTCTGCGCGATAGCGAGCACGTTAGTCATAGGCGGGTGTCTCCTGTTGCGGCGCGTCGGCGACGGTTTCGTCGGGCTCGCCGGTTTCCTCGGTGGTGAGCGACAGGAAGATTTGTTCGAGGCTCATGCGCATCGGCCGCAGTTCGAGCAGTCCTGCTCCACTCGACACCACCGCCCGCGCCAGCTCCCGTCTGATGTCGCGTCCCTGATCGCTGTCTACTTCAAAGGCGATGGCGCCGTCCTTGCGCTCGGCCTCGACGACCCGGGTCACGCCCGGAACACGGGACAGCGCGGCTCCAGCATCGCCGGTCGTCGTGTCAGCCTGCACGTACATCGTCTCCGAGCCGCGCAGCCGGGCCGTCAGGTTGTCCGGCGTATCGATCGCGACGACCTTCCCGCGGTTGATGATGACCACCCGCTCGCAGGTCTGCGAGACCTCCGGGAGAATGTGCGTGCTCAGCACGACCGTGTGGTCGCCCGCCAGGTCTTTGATCAGCTGACGGGTTTCGATAATCTGCTTCGGGTCGAGGCCGGCAGTCGGTTCGTCGAGGATGAGGACGTCGGGGTTGTGAATGAGCGCCTGGGCCAGCCCGACGCGCTGGCGGTACCCCTTGGACAGCTTCGAGCAGAGGCGTCCCGCCATGTCGGTGATCCTGGTGCGCTCCATCACGTGCTTGATGCGCTGCTTGCGATCAGCCGACGGCACTCCCTTGATCTTGGCGACGAAGCCGAGGTACTCGGCAACGGTCATATCGGGGTAGAGCGGCGGCGTTTCCGGCAGGTAGCCCGTGCGCCGCTTCGCCTCGACCGGCTGATCGAAGACGTCGAAGCCGGCGACGATCGCCCGGCCTTCAGTCGCCGGCATATAGCCGGTCAGGATCCGCATGGTGGTCGTCTTACCGGCGCCGTTCGGGCCCAGGAAGCCGAGAATTTCTCCGCGTTCGACCCGGAAGCTGATGTCTTCGACGGCAGTAAAACGTCCGTACCGCTTCGTGAGGTTCTGGACCTCGATCAAGGAAGTTCTCCTGGTATAAGGAACGGTGCGGTTTGGGCCGCGCCAGCCAAAAATCGTAACCTAAGACGCCCGGAGGTGTCATGTCTGTCGACGTCGGTTCGAAAGCCCCGGACTTCACGCTCGTCAATCAGGATCGCGAAGCCGTGACGCTGAGCTCGCAGCAGGGCCGGCCGGTCGTGCTGGCGTTCTTCCCGGCAGCATTCAGCTCGGTCTGCACCAAGGAACTCTGTACGTTCCGGGACAGCCTGGCGGCGCTCAACCGTGCGAAAGCGCAAGTCTATGGCATCAGCGTGGACACCTTCTTCACCCTGAAGGCCTTCCAGGCGGCGCAGGGGCTCAATTTTCCACTGTTGAGCGATTTCAACAAGCAGGTTATTCAGGACTACGGGGTTTTCAACGAGGACATGATCGGCCTGAAGGGTATCGCGAAACGGGCCGTGTTCGTGTTGGACAAGGACGGTGTCGTTCGGCATCGAGAGGTGCTCGACGACGCCCGCAACGAGCCGGATTATCAACGGGCATTGGGGGCGGTGGCCGCCCTGGCCTGATTCAGGTATACTCTTGAACATATGAACAACAGTTCATATGTTCTATTGGACGCCGCCGCCGTCGCCGCGCTCGCCGAGACGTTCCGCCTGCTCGGCGATACGACCAGGGTGCGAATCCTCGACGCGCTCTCGCGGTCCGAGCTCTGCGTCGGCGAGATTGCGGCTCTCCTCGGCCTCAGCGAATCAGCTGTGTCGCATCAGCTGCGCCTGCTCCGCAACCTCCGACTGGTCCGCCCGCGCCGCGAGGGCCGCATGATCTACTACACCCTCGACGACCATCACATCGTCCGGCTCTTCGAACAGGGGCTCGAGCACGTCCAGGAAAGCGGCCGCGGAAAGGCGCGGGGCTGACGATGGCCACGTGCGCCGTCTGCGAACTGCACGCAGAGTCGACCTTCAAGGTCGAGGGGATGGACTGCCGGGAAGAAGTTGCGCTCATCGAGCGACGCTTCAGGTCGCTCGCCGGGCTGGAGTCCTTCTCCGCAGACGTGATGGCCCGGCGGCTTCACGTCAAGTATGACGCGGCCAAGCTGTCGGCTTCGACGATCGCCGACGCAGTCGCCGATGCCGGCATGCGGGCGTGGCTCGAGCACGAAGAACCGATCGCCTCCGACGAATCCGGCGCGCGTCGACGCAGGTGGCTCCTCGTCGTGTCAGGTCTGGCCGCGGGTGCCGGCCTGATGACTGATGGACTGGGGCTGGGTCCGGCGGGTCTTGCCCGAGCGTTTTTCGCCCTGGCCATTGCCGCCGGCGTGCCCTTGACCGCGCGCAAGGCATGGCACGCCGTCCGGGCGCGGGTTCTCGACATCAACGTCCTGATGCTCGTCGCCGCCTCAGGCGCAATCCTCCTGGGTGAATGGTCGGAAGCCGCTGCAGTGGTCTTCATGTTCGCGGTCGCTCAGGCGCTCGAAGCCCGCACGCTCGAACGGGCGCGCACCGCTGTGCGCGCCCTGATGGATCTGACCCCCGCCGAGGCACTGGTGCGAGGTCCCGACGGCCACGTGAAAACCCCGGTCGATCAGGTCTCGATCGGCTCGGTGATCATGGTGCGGCCGGGCGAGAAGCTGCCGCTCGATGGCGAGGTGGTCGCCGGCACCAGCGCCGTCAATCAAGCGCCGGTTACCGGCGAATCGCTGCCGGTCGATAAAGGGCCCGGCGACGAGGTGTTTGCCGGCTCGATCAACGGGCGCGGCGCCCTCGACGTGCGGGTCACCAAGCTGCGCCGCGATACCACGCTCGCCCGCATCATTCATCTCGTCGAGCAGGCCCAGGCCCGCCGCGCCCCGGCGCAGACGTTCGTCGAGCGGTTCGCCCGCATCTATACGCCTGCCGTGATCGTTCTCGCGGCCGTCACCGGGGTGGCCCCGCCGCTGATGTTCGGCGAGGACTGGCAGCCATGGATCTATCGCGCGCTCGTCCTGCTGGTCGTCTCGTGTCCATGCGCGTTGGTGATCTCGACGCCGGTCTCAATCGTCGCGGCGCTGTCGAGCGCGGCACGGAAAGGCGTCCTGATCAAAGGTGGGGCGCATCTGGAACGCGCCGGCAGCGTGCGATGTGTCGCGTTCGACAAGACCGGTACGCTCACTCGTGGGCTGCCCGAGGTGGTCGACGTCATTCCGCTGAATGGGTTGCCGCCGGCCGCTATTGTTGGCCTTGCCTCATCGATCGAACAGCGCTCCGAACATCCGATTGCGCGTGCCATCGTCGCGTACGCCGAGGGGACAGGCGTGCGCGCCCATGCCGGGGTGGACATCACCGCGATTGCCGGACTGGGCGCCGAAGGCCGGGTCGACGGCGCCAACGTGTTGCTCGGCAATCATCGCCTGTTCGAGCAGCGACGTCTGTGTTCATCCATCGTTCACCAGCGGCTCCACGACCTGAGCGCCCTCGGTCGCACGGCCGTGCTGGTGGCGCGCAATGGTGAGGCGGTCGGCATCATTGCCGTCTCGGATCGGCCGCGCGAGGCGAGCCGCGATGCGGTCGACATCCTGAGGCAGCAGGGTGTCGAGTCGGTGGTCATGCTCACCGGAGACAGCAGCGCCACGGCTGCCGCGGTCGCGGCCGATCTCGGGATCGACGAGGTGCGCGCCGAGTTGATGCCCGAGGACAAGGTCAAAGCCGTCGAAGAGTTGCGCAGCCGTTATGGTTCCGTGGCGATGGTCGGCGACGGCATCAACGACGCCCCGGCACTGGCGACCGCCGACGTCGGAATCGTGATGGGCGCGGCCGGCAGCGATGCGGCGCTGGAAAGCGCCGATATCGCGCTGATGGCCGACGAGCTGCTGAAGATTCCCTACGCGCTGCGGCTGAGCCGCGCGACGATGCGCAATATCAGGGCGAATCTGGTGATCTCGCTGGCGCTCAAGGCGTTGTTCGTCCTGGCCGCTATCGGCGGCGTCGCGACGCTCTGGATGGCCGTCCTCGCTGATACCGGCGCATCCATCATCGTCATCGCGAACGCGCTCAGGCTGCTTCGCGCGGACTGAACCTGCCGAATCCTTGCTTGTGCTGGGTGGATTCTTCGTGCTCCCAGCACCCTCGTGCGAAGCCGCAGCACCCTGAGCTCGTGCCTAAGAGGCCCGCACTACGTCCCTGACTGCTCCGATTCGTTTTGCCTCGGCGTCGAGAGCCAGACCTTCGCGACCCGCAGCGCGTCGACCGCCTCGACCCGCATCTGCCGGCCGCCGACTTCGATCGTGTCTCCGACGCGCGCGCGCCGGCCGAGTCGCCCCAGCACGTAGCCGCCGACCGTTGTGAACACCTCTTCGTCGATGCCGAGGTCGAACTGCTCGTTGACGTCCGTCACGAGCGTCAGGCCGTCGATGTCTGCCGAGCCGTCGGGCCGGACGCTGATGCGGCCGCCGACGGTGCTCAGAATCGCCAACGATCCGCTCCATCAGAGACTCGAAGGTCACCAGTCCGGCCGTGCCGCCGTATTCATCGATCACGACCGCCTCCTGGACGCCCCGGCGGCGCATCGCCGCCAGGACATCGTCGGCCGCGAGCGTTTCCGGTACCGTCAGGGCCTCGCGGGCCAGGCTGGCGGGATTGAGGTTGCGGGCGCCGTCCGCCAGCGCGCGGACGACGTCGGTGATGTAGAGGATTCCCACGACGTTGTCGAGGTTGTTGCGGAAGACCAGCATCCGGTTGGCGTTGCTGCGAATGATCTGCGCGAGGACCGCGGCGCCTGGCGTATCCGCATCGGCGGCGACCAGCTCGGTCCGCGGCACCATCACCTGTCCTGCGGTCAGATCGGCGAACGCGAAGACGCGATGCAGCATCTGTTCTTCGGCCTCTTCCAGGACACCCGCCTCTTGACTGGCCGTCACGAGCATCTTCAACTCTTCTTCGGAGTGCACCATGGCGTGGCCGCCGCGGCTGCGCAGCCCCATCAGGTTGACGACCGCGCGGCCGGCGCCGTTCAGGAGGCGAATGAAGGGCCAGAACGCCTTCATGAAGAGTTCGGTCGGCTTGACGACCCACAGCGCCGTGCTCTCCGGGCGCTCGAGCGCCACCGTCTTCGGCGCCAATTCGCCGAGGACGATGTGCAGCGCCGTGATGATGGCGAACGCCACGGCGACCGCGATGGTGTGTGCGGTCGTGGTGGCCAGCGGCGTCGGCAGGAAGCGCAGCGCCGGTTCGACCACCGAGGCCAGCGCCGGTTCACCGATCCAGCCGAGCCCGATGCTGGCCATGGTGATGCCGAGCTGCGTCGCGGCGATGTAGCTGTCGGGATCGGATACCGCGCGGCGCACCGCGTGGGCGCGCCAGTTGCCTTCGGCGATCAGCTGATCGATGCGGGTCTTGCGCACGGTGACGATGGAGAATTCCGCGGCCACGAAAAACCCGTTGGCGAACACCAGCGCCAGCACCGCGATCAGACGCCAGACGATATCCCCTGAGGAATACTCCATCACCCGCCTCGCAGCTGCTAGGCTTTCCGGTTGGAAAAGAAGTGCGCGTCGACGAAGTTGTCGATGATGCTCTGGTGCGCGGCATCGACCCGTTCGAACTGGATGCCCATGCCGACGCGCCGATCACTCCAGGCGACGCGCCCTTCCGCGTCGATGTCGCGCTTCGAGCCGGGCATCCGGAATCGGACTTTGATCTTCGATCCGGCCTCGAGCGGGCTGGTGGTGCGGATGGCGATGCCGCCGTGACTGAGGTTGAGGGTGAGCGCCGCTGCGATCGTGTTGCCGAACCGGTACTGAATCGGTATACCGAGCACGACCCGCGGACTGCTGCGGCGGTTGAAGTTGTCGGGGAACAGATGCGGCGCCAGCGACGGCAGAATGTGCTGGATGGCGCTGTACTCGTTGACGTAGCCGGCGACGCCGAGCGCCGCCAGCTCACGCACCTCGTCGGCGTTGGCGATGGTGCCGCTGAAGATCAGGATCGGCAGCCGGCCGTCATCGAGCTTGCGGATGGCGCGCACCAGTTCGACGCCCGGTGCCTGCGGCAGGCGTAGATCGAGGACAATCAGATCGAGCGTCGCGGCGTCGCTGCGGATCCGCGCCAGCAGCTCGGCGGCGCTCTTGACGGCCACCGCCTTGTGCCCGGCTGTTTCGAGCGCGCTCTGGAACCGTTCGCGGACAAACGCGGTGTCGTCGGCGACGAGGACCGTCTTCGACGAGAGCGAAGTGCTGGCCATCAATTTGAGATTACCGCACCTTGTCGCTATAATCCGGTTCTTATCGTGATCGCGCCTGCCGGCCGGGATTCTGGCACGTCATCGCTCCAATTGCCAAACCGCACGCCGGCGCCGAACGCGCCGAGGAGCCTATGGCCATCTGCCCTGAATGCGACGCGGAGATCGAAGTCGACGAATTCGACGTCGACAAGGGCGATCAACTGAGCTGCCCCGAGTGCGGATCCAACCTGGAAGTAACCGGTGTCTCGCCGATCGAGCTCGACGTCGCGCCTGATGACGACGAAGACGACGACGATGATCTCGAGGACGAAGACGACGATCTGGACGACGACGAAGACGACGAGGAAGAAGACGACGAGGAGGCGGACGGGGACTGGGAGGAATGATCGAGAAGGAACGCGCCCTGCGGGACAGGCTCTCCTCGCTGGGCTCCGTCGTCGTGGCCTACAGCGGCGGCGTCGACAGTGCCTATCTCGCCTGGATCGCGCACGACACGTTGGGCGATCGCTCGATCGCCATCACCGCCGACAGCCCGAGTTACCCGCGGCGCCACCGCGAGATGGCGATCCAGATCGCGGCCCGTTTCGGCTTGCGCCACGAGATCATCCGCACCGACGAGCTCGAGCGGCCTGAATATCGCGCCAATCCGGCCAACCGCTGCTACTACTGCAAACACGAGCTCTATGCGCAGCTCACGCCGATTGCCGCGCGCCGTCAGGCGGTGATCGTCGACGGCAACAATGCCGACGATCGCGGCGACTATCGTCCCGGCCGCCAGGCGGCCCGCGAGTTCGGCGTGCGAAGCCCGCTCGACGAAGTCGATCTCGCCAAACTGGAGATCCGCGAGCTGTCGCGGCGCGCCGGTCTGCCGACCTGGGACGAGCCGGCGTCGGCCTGCCTCTCGTCGAGAATCCCCTACTTCCACGAAGTGACCGACGGCAAGCTGCGCACGATCGAGCAGGCAGAGGAAGCGCTTCGCGATCTCGGCTTCCGGGTGTGCCGCGTGCGGCACCATGACGAGCTGGCGCGCATCGAGATCGGGCGGGATGAGCTCGCGCGGGCGCTCGAGCCCGAGATCGCATCGGCGATCGTCAGCCGGCTCAAGGCGATCGGCTATCGCTACATCACCATCGATTTGCAGGGCTACCGCACCGGCAGCTTGAACGAAGGACTGCTGCTGCAGCCGACGTTTACCGCGCAGCCGCGCGAGAGCGCCTAGCCCGCGTGGCAGGTTCGTCGCGGTCGATCGCGGCGGCTCTCGCGCTCGGCTTTCTCGTTCTTCACCTGCCATACCCGGCCCGCTCGCTCGAAGATCTCGACTCGATCAATTTCGCGCTCGGGATTCGCGACTTCGACGTCGCCGAACATCAGCCGCATCCGCCCGGTTACCCACTGTTCATCCTCACCGCGAAGGCCGTGAACGCCATGGTCGGCTCCGAGGTCACGACCCTGAGCCTGCTGGGCATCGTCTGCGGCGCGCTCAGCGCGCTCGTCCTGGTCGCGTTGTTCGGCGTGCTTGACAAGAGCGGCCACCGTCGATCGATCGCCTGGGGCTCGGCCCTGCTGGCGCTGACGGCGCCGCTGATGTGGATCACCGCAGCGCGTCCACTGAGTGACGTCCCGGGGCTTGCCGCCGCGCTGCTGGCACAGTGGCTCCTCCTGCGTGCCGCCACCACTCGTGAGTTGGCCGCGGCGGCGTTTGCCGCTGGAGTCGGCGCCGGCATCAGATCGCAGGTGGTCTGGCTGACTGTGCCGCTGATCCTGCTGGCCGTTGCGAGACATCGGCAAGCGTGGCGGCCGCGGGCGGCGCTGGCGATTGCGGCCGCGTACGGCGGCGGAGTCCTGCTTTGGGCGCTCCCCCTCCTGGCGCTGTCCGGTGGACCGCGCGTCTATTGGAACGCGGTGGCCTTTCAGGGCGGCGCCGATCTGTCCGGCGTCACGATGCTCTGGACGACTCCCACTCCGAGGCAGTTTCTGGCACAGATCGAATATGGCTTTCTGGCGCCCTGGGGCTGGTGGCCACTTGCGGGCGTGCTGCTCGCGATGGCGACCGTCGGGATCGTGCGGCTGATGGCGACGGCGCCCGATACGCTCGTCACGCTTGCCGCGGCCTTCGGTCCCTACCTTGTCTTCAACATGCTCTTTCAGGAAACGGTGACGACCCGCTATTCGTTGCCGCTGGTCGTACCGATCGCGTACCTGGCGACCGCCGGGGTCTCCTGGATCGTACCCCGCCATGCCCCCTGGCTTGTCGCAGGGCTTGCTGCGGTGGCGCTCTCAGTTGGCCAGGGGTCGCTGGTCGCTCAGGCTGGGAGTCCCGCGCCTGCGTTCCGCATGCTCGCTGACATGCGCGCGTTGACGGCCGTCCTCCCCGAGCGCGAGGCTCCCGTCCTCGCGATGCACCGCCGGCAGGATTTCGATCTCCGGCGGCCGTTGCGCTGGATCGAGCCCGAATCCCCGACGTTCGCGTCGCGGCTGCCCGCGCCGCCCCGCGTCGAGTGGCTCGAGCTGGTCAAGTACCTGGAACGACGGGGGGCGCGCGCCGGTCTGGTTTGTCGCCGATCCGCTCCGGAGCGATCTCGCGCTCGTCGATCACGACGGACCGAAGGCATCGTACCGGTGGCGGCTCAGATTTCCCGCGTTGATCGGTGGAGTGCGCCCGAGCGAGATGGACTGGTACGAGCTGGTACGACCAGCCTGGTACCTCGGTGAAGGGTGGGCCCTCACGCCAGAGGCGGCAGGCGTTGCGGCGCGCGATTCGCGCGGACCGGGTTCGGGGGGCAGCCAAGGTTGGATTCGTCGCACACCCGGTCCCGTCACGCTGATGATTGGTGGCCGACTTCTCCCAGGAGGTGCCGCAACGTCCCGATTGCGCGTTTCAATCGACGATCGGATCATCGACGAAACGGCCGTGGGGAGCGGGTTCTTCCTGCGAATGCTGGAGCTTCCCTCGGGCGCCACTGCCGGGGAGGGCGACTACGCGAGAATGACGGTGGTTGCCGATAGCGACCGCGTTGCCCTGGAGCAGTTCGATGCCCAGCCAGCCGGCAGCGTGGTTTACGGATTCGGGGAGGGGTGGCACGAGTCGGAGTACAATCCCTCGACCGGCGAGTCATGGCGATGGACGAGCGATCGATCGGCCATCCGGGTTCGTGCCGCGGGCAATGCCCTGTCGATGGCCATCCGTGGTGAATCGGAGTCCGGGCGCGACGTCACCCTCACCATCCGGGTCAATGATGCCGTTGTCGCGACCGAGACGGTCGGGTCTTCCTTCATCGTCAACGCATCCGTTCCTGCGGCGGCGTTGACCAAACCCGAAAGCATCATGACGATCGAGACCGACGGGAGTTTCGTGCCGGCGGAAACCAGGTGGCGGTCGGCGGACCAACGCCGCCTCGGCGTGAAGATTCTCGAATGTCGGATTACGCCGGCTTCCTAGCGAGGCACAACAGCGAGCTGCCGAACGGGTTGTCGAGGACTCGCAGCCACCAGCTCTCGGCCCGCAGTGCAGCCGTCAAGAGGGCATTGACGGGGGCAGACGGCACGGTGATTTCCTGCTGGGCGTGCTCCTCCGCGGAAAGCCCCCGCATCCTCTGGGCGGCTCGAACCGCCAGCATCGGCAGGAACAGGGACGCGTTGGTATAGGTCATTCGCACAATAGAAAAGCCCGCGCCCGCCAGGAGCCTCCCCAGACTGGCCCGGCTGTACCGGCGGACCTCCCGGCTGAGCACCGAATGGTCGCCCCGCAGGGCCTCCATGGCGGCAACGTTGACGACAAGGTAACCTCCGGGGCGGAGCAGCCGATACATCTCGTGGACGGCGGCGCGCTCCACTTCCGCCTCGAGCGAGTAGAGCACGTCGAACGAGGTTACGACATCGAACGAATTACTGGGAAAAGGTGCGGCGGCAACTGTCGCGCGGGCGAGGCGGCCGCGTCCGGCCTGATGGCCGAGCCGCAGGCCTGTCAGCGACAGGTCGAAGCCGAACGCCTTCCCATATCGGCTCAAAAGATCCACGTTGGCGCCGGTCCCGCAGCCGCAGTCGAGCAACGTCGCATGCGTGACGCCGCTCGTCGCATCGCGCAGGAGCGGCGCCACGAAAAACCGAAAGCCCCGGAACCAGAAGTGGCGGGCTTCGGCGAGCGACGTGGCGTGCAGCAGATGCTCCACGCGTCGGATTGTAGCGATCTTGTGCCGGATTGGATTGACACTCAGCAGTTGACTTTGTAAGCTGCGAAAACTCCCAGGAGTGTGACGATGACTCGCGCCCGACAAGTCGGTTCCGTGATTGCCCTGTTTGCGATCCTGATGCTGGTCGCGACAGGATGCAGGCGACAGGCTCCCGCGCCGACTCCGGCGCCGCCGCCTCCGCCGCCGCCTGCTGCTGCGGCGACACCGCCGCCGCCACCACCACCGCCTCCGCCCGCCCCGGCTCCAAAGCCGGCGCCGCTCACCGAGGAGCAGATCTTCGCGCAGAAGACGCTGGAACAGCTGAACGCAGAACGGCCGCTAAGCGACGTCTTCTTCGATTACGACCAGTCGGTGGTCCGCGACGAGGGTCGTGGGCCGCTGCAGAAGAACGCCGAGTGGCTGAAGCGGTGGACGAGCACGCAGATCACGGTGGAAGGGCATGCCGACTCGCGCGGCAGCTCGGAGTACAACCTCGCGCTCGGCAGCCGCCGCGCGACCGCCGTGAAAGACTACCTGGTCAACCTCGGTATTCCGGCCACTCGCCTCACGGTCGTGAGTAAAGGCAAGGAACAGCCGTTCTGCACGGCCGAAACCGAGGATTGCTGGCAGCAGAACCGCCGCGGACACTTCATCATTACTGCGAAGTAAGCAGTCGGGCAGGAAACGCCGGAAGGGCAGGAGGCGAGAGTCCGCTCCTGTCCCTCCCCTTTGCCAGGTTTTACCGGTCCTCAGAGAGCGTCAAGAATCCGCCGCAGCTCGCCCTCACCGATTCGGTACTTCGCCACCTTACGTCCGCCGATCATCAGCACGGGAATTTCCGTCCCGTACAGTCGCTCGAGCTGCGCATCGTCGGAAATGTCGATCTCGTCGAGCACCAGTGGCATCGTCTCGGCCACACGGTGGACGACCGCTTTCATTTCCTCGCAGAGGTGACAGCCCGGGCGGGAGTAGATGGAAACGCGGATCACGTACTCTGCGAGACTTTGCAGGCGGCAGCGAGTCGATCGGCGGCCTGACGCGGATTGGTGGCGGCGATAATCGGCCTGCCGACTACGAGGTAGTTTGCCCCGGCGTTCAGGGCGTCGGGCGCCGGCATTGTTCGGCTCTGGTCGCCGTGAGCATCTTCAGGCCCCCGGATGCCCGGCGTGACGATGGTGAACCGGGTTCCGCACGACTGCCGAATCGGGACGATCTCGCGGGGCGATGCGACCACTCCGGCAAGCCCCGCCGTTTGCGCGAGGAGCGCCAGCTTCTCGACCTGACCGGTCATCGAGCCGGAAAAGCCGACCTCTGAAAGCGCGGATTCATCCAAGCTCGTGAGCATCGTCACCGCGATCACGAGCGGCGGTTCGATCGATCGGCGTGACGCTTCTTCGCGGGCGGCGTCGCCGGCGGCCCGCATCATCGCCGCCCCTCCGGCCGCGTGCAAGGTCAGCATCCAGACGCCAAGCCGGGTGGCCGCGCCGACCGCGCCTGCGACCGTATGAGGAATATCGTGGAATTTCAGGTCGAGGAACACCCGGTCGCCGCGCGCCACGAGCTGCTCGACGAGGGCTGGGCCGTCACTCGTGAAGAGGCGGCTTCCGATCTTGAACCCGCCGACGGCTCCGCGGAGTGAATCGGCCAGGGCACGCGCCTCCGCCGCGGTGTCGACATCCAATGCGACTAAGAGCTGATCCATTCGCGATCCCGGGCGCGTGTATCCAGAGTACCCACGAGGTCTACGATCCGACTGATCCCGTGGCGCTGCAGGTAATCGCGCACGCCGTCGAGCAGTTTCGGCCAGATCAAGGGATCGACGAAGTTCGCGGTGCCGACCTGTACCGCCGTGGCACCGGCAATCATGAACTCGAGCACATCGCGAGCGTCGGCGATGCCGCCCATCCCGATGATCGGAATCTTCACCGCCTGGCGGCATTCGTAGACCATGCGCACGGCAATCGGGCGAATCGCCGGGCCGCTCAGCCCGCCGACGATGTTCGAAATCTTCGGCCGCCGTGTTTCAACGTCGATGACCATCGCGAGGAACGTGTTGACCAGCGACACGGCGTCTGCGCCGGCCTCTTCGGCGGCCCTGGCAAACGACGAGACGTCGGTGACGTTCGGCGTCAGCTTGGGAATCACCGGCAGCCGGGTGACCCGTCGTACGGCGCTGACCACGTCGTAGGTGCCGGTCAGGCTGCAGCCGAACTGAATGCCGCCTTCCTTGATGTTCGGACACGAGATGTTCAACTCGATGGCGTCGACGCCTTCGGCGTCCGCCAGGATGCGCGACACCTCGACATACTCGTCGAGGGTGGTGCCGCAGACGTTCACGATCACGGTCGCATGACGCGCTCGCAGCTCGGGGAGCTTCTCGTCGACGAACCGCCGGACGCCGATTCCCTGCAGTCCGATGGCGTTCAACATCCCGGCCGGTGTTTCGACGATTCGCGGCGGCGGGTGCCCCTCGCGCTCGGCGAGGAACAGGCCCTTGACCGCCACGCCGCCCAGCCAGGCGAGGTCGACGAGGTCGGCGTACTCCACGCCGTAGCCGAAGCAGCCGCTCGCGGCGATCAGCGGATTCTTCAGCGTCAGCGAGCCGATGCGAACGGACAGATCCATGTCAGTCCCAGACGATTTGATCCGCGGGAAGCACCGGTCCCGCGAGGCAGGAGCGGACATGATGGAAGCCGCCCTGCTCCCCGCGCATCGGAACGACGCAGCTGTAGCAGCCGCCCAGGCCGCAGCCCATCACCCGCTCGACCGATACCTGACAGGGCCGTCCAAATCGGATGGCGATGGCGGCGCAAGCCGCCAGCATTCCCTCGGGTCCACAGGCGTACAGCATGACGGTCCGTCCACGATCCAATGCCGCGAGCCGGCGTTCGAGCGGACCGGCGATCCGTCCGTGCTCGCCGAGGCTTCCGTCCTCGGTCGTGAGCAGTAGTTCGATCTCCAGTCGGCGGAAGAGATCCAGATAGAACAGCTCGGCTGCCCGCCGCGCTCCATAGAACAACGTCGTGCGAACGCCGCGCGCGCGAAGCGCTTCACCGAGCGCCGCAAACGGCGCCAGGCCGACGCCGCCGGCGATCATCCACGCCTCGGTCGGCGGCTCGACGACCGTGAACGGACGGCCGAGCGGGCCGAGGCAGGCAATGCGCTGACCCGGCTGCGCCTCGTAGAGCTGCCCGGTCGAAATCCCGATGCGCTTGTTCAGAAGCGAAATACCCTCGGGCCGTCCGCTGGCGTCGCGAAGAACTTCGAAGACAGAAAACGGTCGCCGCAGCAGCGGATCGAGACCGCGTCCCGCCTTGATCATCACGAATTGGCCGGGCGCCGCGGCGGCGGCAATCGTCGGCGCCGACAGCGCGACCACGTTGTAGTCGGATGACAAGCGCTCGTTGCGAATCACCTCGGCGGAAATGTCGAGGGGCATCGCGGCAGTATACTCCTGGCACGTGCGCTACCTTCGAATGCTGAGCAACTCGCTGGCGGCCGCGATGCTGGCGACGTGCTACCTGCTGATTCTTCTGCTGCAGCTGAATCCGCGGCTGCCGCTTCATCCGCTGAAACTCGTTCCGGTCGCGCAGTCCGTCGGTATCTTCTATGTGATCCATCTGATGGCGCTGTTCTACGCGCTGCTGGTGGTGCGGCAGCTGCTGGCTCGCCAGTTGTTTTCGCCGGCGTGGACCAGCATCGCGGTGCTGTCGTGGTTGGGAGCGCTGTCCGCCGCGGCCGGAGCGGCGTTGATGGGGGCAAATGTCCGGACGTTCGGCCTCGTGCTGGCGCCGGAAACGGTCGCCGCAATGACCCGCGGCACCGTCGCGCTGGCCCTTTGTGCCGCGCTCTTCGTGCTGGTGGCGTTTGGCCGGCGCGGCAGCGACGAAGGTCAGCGGCTGCTCTGGGGCGTCTGCCTGGTCGTCGTCGCGGCTGTTTCAGTCGCGACGCCGCTCGTGTTCCGCGGACGCGGGACACATCCGCCTCTCGAAGCGCGGCCGCTCGACGCCGTGCTCGACGCACCCTCGCCGGATCGCCCCGCCAGAGTGACGGTGATTGCCGTCGACGGCGCCTCGCTCGATCTGATCGCGCGCGCAACCGCCGAAGGCCGCCTGCCCAACTTCGGCCGGATCGTCGATTCCGGAGCGGTGATGCGGTTGGCGACCCTCCATCCCACTTCCGCCGAGGCGGTGTGGACCGCCGTCGCGACCGGCAAGCTGCCGCAGAAGAACGGCGTGCGATCGGCGGCGGTCTACCGCACGCCGAACGGCCTGGACTCGATCCGTCTGCTGCCGGATTTCTGCTACGCCAGCGGCCTGTTGCGTTTTGGGGTCCTTACCGAGGAACCGCTGACGTCGGCGGCGCTGCGCGCCCGACCACTCTGGAGCATTCTGACCTTGCTCGGCATTCGCGTGGGCGTGATCAACTGGCCGCTCACGTATCCGGCCCCCGCCGTCCGGGGCTGGGTCGTCAGCGATCAGTATGTGCAGCAGTCACCGAGTCTTTCGGGAGTCGAAGATTCAACCGTCGTCTACCCTCCGGAACTGCTGGTGGACATCGCCCCGGTCGGGCAGGGTTCGTGGAGCAACCTGCCGGCAATCGTCCCGGTCGGGACCACGATCGCCGTCCCCGAGCGTCACCAGCTGCCCGGCCGTACCGATCGGCTTTACGACACATTGAGTCAGTGGCTCGGGGCGATCGAGCCCGCCCAGGTCACCATTACCCGCTACGAAAGCGTCGATCCGATCGGCCATTATTTCCTGCGCTATGCGGTGCCGCAGGAATTCGGCGACGTATCGGACGACGATCGGCGCCGCTACGGCCAGATTCTCGAGAGCCACTACGGTTTCATCGACGACGCGATCGGCCGGGGCCTGTCGGCCCTCGGCCCCGACGATTTGCTGCTGGTGGTCTCCGGCTACGGGATGGAGCCGCTGAGCTTTGGCAAACGCGTCCTCGAGCGGGTCCTCGGCGATCCGGACGTGAGCGGCACGCATGAAGGGGCGCCGGACGGTTTCCTGCTCGCCTATGGCGCCTCGGTCGCGAAAACGCGGCAGCTGCCGCGCGCCTCGATCGTCGATGTCGTCCCGACCATCTTGTACTTTCTGGGCCTGCCGATCGGACGGGACATGGACGGCTACGCCCGGACCGACGTGTTTCAACCATCGTTTACCGCGGAGCGGCCGATTACCTTCATCCCGACCTATGAACGGTAAGCGTCATCGAACCGATCCCTGCGGCGCGCGTCACGATCTGAGTTCTCGGCTATACTGGTGCCGTCTCTTTAATGCGCTTCTGCGAAAGCGCCAAGAGGTGCACCATCAATCCACATCCTCACATCCCTAAATCCTCAACTCCTGAAATCTCCGTCACGGTCTCACCATGCCGATCGTGATGGACGCCGACCGGATGGGCCGGACCCTCGCGCGGATTGCGCACGAGATCCTCGAGCGCAACCGCGGCCTCGAGGAGCTGGCGCTGGTGGGCATCCGCAGCCGCGGTGTGCCGCTGGCCCGCCGGATTGCGCGCAGCATCACCGAGATCAGCGGCCACGAAGTGCCCACCGGCGCGCTCGACATCACCCTGTATCGCGATGACCTGATGCGACATGCGGTCGGCGCCCAGCCGGTGGTCAAGAGCACCGACATCCCGTTCTCGATCGACGACCGGCGCATCCTGCTGGTCGACGACGTGCTCTATACCGGCCGGACGATTCGCGCCGCGCTCGATGCGTTGATCGAGTTCGGCCGGCCGCGCTCGATTCAGCTCGTCGTGCTGGTCGATCGCGGCCATCGCGAACTGCCGATCAAGGCCGATTACGTCGGCAAGAACCTGCCGACCTCGCTGTCGCAGAGCGTGCAGGTGCGTCTCACCGAAATCGACGGGCGCGACGAAGTGGAGGTCGAGGGATGAAGAAGGATCTCCTCGGCATCGCCGACCTGTCGCCGGCCGAGATCTATCGCGTGCTCGACACCGCCGAGGCGATGCGCGAGATCGGCGAACGGCCGATCAAGAAGGTGCCGACGCTGCGCGGCAAGACGATCGTCAATCTGTTCTACGAGCCGAGCACGCGAACCCGCACCTCGTTCGAGATCGCCGAGAAGCGGCTCAGCGCCGACACGTTGAACATCGCGGTCGCCGCGTCGAGCGTGCTCAAGGGCGAGACGCTGGCCGACACCGCGATGAATATCGAAGCGATGGCACCTGACATGATCGTGCTCCGTCACGCCTCGTCGGGGGCCTGCCACCTGCTGGCCCGGATCTGCCGTTCGAAGATCATCAACGCCGGCGACGGCATGCACGAGCACCCGACCCAGGCGCTGCTCGACGCGTTCACGATCCGGCAGCACAAGCAGCGGCTCGAGGGTCTCAAGGTCGCCATCGTCGGCGATCTGCTGCACAGCCGGGTGCTGCGATCGAACGCCCTGCTGCTGACCAAACTCGGCGCCGAGGTGTGGGTGAGTGGGCCGCCGACGCTGCTGACGCCCGGCATCGAGCGGCTCGGCGTCCACGTGTCGACCTCGATCGACGAGGCGGTCGCTGACGCCGACGTCGTCATGATGCTGCGGATCCAGCAGGAGCGCATGCAGGGCGCGTTTTTCCCGTCGCTGCGCGAGTACCTACAACGTGTTCGGCCTCACCGTCGATCGCGTGAAGCGCGCGCGCAGCGACGTGATCATCATGCACCCCGGGCCGATCAATCGCGGCGTCGAGATCGCCTCGGAGGTCGCGGATGGCCCGTACTCGGTGATTCTCGAACAGGTGGCCAACGGTGTGGCGGTGCGGATGGCGGTGCTGTACCTGCTGGCCGGCGAAGTGGACGCGGACTGACGGACTGGAGTGAAGGTGAAGCGGCTGCTGAAAGGTGGGCGGGTTGTCGATCCGGTCAATGGTCGCGACGGCGCATTCGATCTGCTGATTGAGGGCTCGCGGATCGCGCGGGTCGGGAAGGATCTTCCCCGCGACCTCGCCGACGAGGTCATCGATGTCCCGTCGGGCCTGCTGCTGTGTCCCGGGTTGATCGACATGCACGTGCATCTGCGCGAGCCCGGGCAGGAGCACAAAGAGACGGTCGCTACCGGGGTGGCCGCCGCGGTCGCCGGCGGCTTCACCGCGGTCGCCTGCATGCCGAATACGGTGCCCGTCAACGACAACGCCGGCGTCACGGCTTACATCCTCCAGAAAGCGGCCGCCGCCAATCTGGCGCGCGTCTACCCGATTGGCGCCGTGTCGCGCGGCCAGCACGGCGAGCAGCTTGCCGACATCGCCGAGCTGAAGCAGGCCGGCTGCGTGGCGGTCAGCGACGACGGACGGCCGGTGGCGACCGCGATCCTGATGCGGCGCGCGCTCGAGTACACGCAGATGTTCAACATGCCGGTGATCGAACATTGCGAGGAGCAGACGCTCAAAGCCGACGGCGTCGCCCACGAGGGCTTTCAGGCGGCCACCCTCGGCCTGCGCGGCATTCCAGGCGAGGCCGAGTCGATCATGGCGCTGCGCGACATCTCGCTCGCCGAGCTGACCGGCGGAACGGTGCACATCGCGCACATGAGCGCGCGGCAGTCGCTCGATGCGGTGCGCTATGGGAAGGCGCGCGGCGTCAAGGTGACGTGCGAGGTCACACCGCATCACTTCGTGCTGACCGACGAGATGCTCGGTGCACCGGTTCCCTACGATACCAACGTCAAGATGAACCCGCCGCTGCGTGAAGCGGCGGACCGCGACGCCATGCTGCGGGGGCTGGCCGACGGCAGTATCGACGCCATCGCGACCGATCATGCGCCCCATCACTACGACGAGAAACACGTCGAGTTCGATCGCGCGCCGTTTGGCATCACCGGGCTCGAAACGGCGGTCTCGCTGTGCTTCGACCGGCTGGTGCATACGGGCGTCATCCCGATCTCGCGGCTGATCGAGCTGCTGTCGACCGGTCCGGCGCGCATTCTGCGCGTGACAGGGGGCTCGCTGTCGGAAGGCGCCCCGGCCGATGTCGCGGTCCTCGCCCCCGATCTTGCGGTCACGGTGTCGGCCGCGCGCATGCGCTCGAAGTCGAAGAACACGCCGTTCGACGGCTGGAAGCTGCGCGGCGGCGTGGCCGCGACCATCGTCGGCGGGAGAGGCGTGTACCTCAATCCCCAAGTTGAGGATTTTAGGATTTGAGGATTTAAGGATTTGGAGAGTGAGTACGTAGGGCGGACCTCTGAGGTCCGCCGAAAACGAACTCTCAGGTCCGCCGAAACGGCCACCTCAGTTCGCCGGTGCCGGCGACAGGATCAATCTTCCTAGCGAACCGTTGTCGACTTCGGCGCGGGTCATCCGCATCCGTCGATACTGAACGTCCCGCCAATCGGTCATGAAATCGTCGTAGTGGCGCGACAGGAAGTGGCCGGACTGCCCGACTGCATCGATGAAGCGGCTGTGGTTGGCGGGAGAGAGATCGACGATCTGGCGATAGCCGGGAATCGCTTCTTGCGTGTAGGGGCGATCGACGAGCACCGTCCCGACGTTGACGGTGCTCCAGTCGCCGACGTTTGGAATCGATCGGCTGAGCAAGGGGCGGAGCGCGCCGATTGTGTCGAGACCTTGGTGCGGAAAGACGGCGCGGTGCACCGCGTCCCACCGCCATCGGGTCATGTCGGGGCCGAGCCGCTCGGTCAGATCGGCCACCCCATCGTGCAGTGCGCGGGTGATGACCGAGCCGCACGATTCGCGTGCGCTGGTCGTGACATCGTCGCACCAGGGACTCTCCCCGGCTGCGAGCGTATTGGTCACGAAGCGCGTGATGTACGAAAAACGTCCCTGGTAGTCGTCGAGGATCACCGGACCGAGCTCGTCGCCGGCGAGCGCGGCCGCCAGACGAAGGAACCACGCCTGAAAGATCGGCTCTGCGGCGCTGTCGGCTCCGGCATCGAATTTCCACTGCCGAAGCATCTCGAGCGCCCGTCGATCGGCATCCGACTCCGGCGTCGCATGGCGTACCAGGATTGGCACGAGTTGCTTCGCATGCAACGACAGCGTGTCGGCCTGAATCTCGCGAAAGTCGTCGACCGTCAGCTGCGTCCGCCCTTTGAGGCGGTCGATGATCCGCTGCGCGCGGTACGGGTCAGGAAATTCGAGCGCGATATGATGCGGGTAGCCGGCGCCCGCCGGCCGGTGATTGGCCGTGACGATGAAATGTTCCGGCGGGTCGTAGAGGTGTGGCAGTTCGTCGAAGGGTATCCAGCCGGTCCATTCCATCTCCCCGGTCCAGCCCTCTGCCGGTGACGAACCGTCGCCCGCCGCCCGGATCGGAATGAGTCCCGGCAGGTAGTAGCCGATGTGTCCATCCGCGTCGGCGTAGACGAAATTCTGCGATGGCACGACGAAGTGGCGAAGCGCCGCCGTGAATTCGTCCCAGTTGCGCGCGTCGTTCAACTGCAGAAATGCCACCACTGTGTCGTCCGCCTCGTCGAGCGCCGTCCACCGGAATGCGAGCGGCTCGATCGGTTCGCGCCGCGGTTCGGCGGCGGATTGCGCGTTGTTGGCGTTGATCGCATCCGAAACGAGCGGACCGTGCCGGGACATCCGGACGTCGATCTGCACCGGAGCGGCGCCACTGACCACGATCGTCTCGGAAATGATTCGCAGCGGTTCGAGCGCGCCGCGGTATTCGACGAGCTTGCCGGTCGGGTCGAGCCGCTCGCGGTAGAGATCCTCGACGTCAGCGGCGACGTTGGTTTCGCCCCACGCGATGTAGCGATTGCGGCCGATCGCCATGGCCGGGGCACCCGGCAGCGTGGCGCCAATCACATCGAAGTCGCCGGCGGTCATGTGTGCCAGATACCAGAGCGAGGGGACGTGGGTCGCCAGGTGCGGATCGTTCGCCAGCAGCGGCTTGCCGCTGGCGGTCATGGTGCCGTCGACGACCCAGCTGTTGGAGCCGAGCGCCTCGACTTTCGAGCCGCCGAGCAGCCGGCGGCGCACGAGCTCGTGACCGCCCAGCGCCCGAGCGAAGGCGTCAGACCACGATTCCTGCGAGGACGGCCGCGTCGGCGCCGGTGAGGCGGCGGCATGCGACGAATGCGGTGCGGCAGGAGCGCCGAGAATGTTCAGTCCATCGCTCGGGTACGGTGGCAGAAGATCGGCCATGCGCTCTGGACCGACCGTCGCCAGGAGGTCGCGCCGCAGGAGTTCGTGCGAATAGTTGGCGCTGAGATCCCACGCCATCATCTTGACCCACACCAGGACGTCGGGTCCGGTCCACGGGGCGGGGCGAAAGCGCAACAGGGTGAATTCAGGGGGAAGCGCCGGCTCACTGGCGAGAAAGGCGTTCACCCCGGCGACGTAGGCTTCGAGCTGCCGACGCGCATCGGCGGGCAGCCGGTCCCAGGCAGATCGGGCGGCACGCCCGAAGCCGACCGTTCGCAGAAAGCGATCCTGCGGAATCGTTGCGGTGCCGAAGACCTCCGACAGCGTGCCGTGACCGATGCGGCGCTGGAATTCCATCTGCCAGAGCCGATCCTGCGCATGGACGAAGCCGAGGCCGAACAGCGCGTCGTGTTTGACCGTCGCGAAGATGTGCGGAATCGCGTCTGCATCGCGGACGATCTCGACCGGTCCCGATAGGCCGGTTACCTGAATCGTCCCGTCGATCTGCGGCAGCGAGCGACGCGCGTAGATGAACGCGCCGGCCCCGACCGCTGCTACGATGACGACCAGGATGCCGGCGGCGACTAGCAATCTTCTTCTCAAGACGTCCCTCGATCAGCTGTACCGGGATTTCAACTATCCAGATTCTGCCACCGATCCAATCCACATCGTCAGGCGGTTCGAGCGGACCGACGACCGGGAGATCGTCGGCTTCCTGGCCGCCGGGCTGGCATTCGGCCGCGTCGCGAGCGTGCTGCAGTCCATCGAACGCCTGCTGAAGGTGATGGGACCAGATCCGGCGGCGTTCGTCCGCGGGTTCGACACACGCCGCGCCGAGGCCCTCGCCGGCCTTGGCCATCGCTGGATCCGCTCGGGGGATCTCGTCGCGCTCCTCGGAATCCTCCGGCAGATGTTCGACCGATCCGGGTCGCTCGAGCGGTTCTTCATCGAAGGGCATCAGACCGGAGCGGTTGACGTGGGTCCGGCGCTGGAGAGCTTTTCCCGGCGTGCGCTGGCAATGAACGCCCGGCAGGGGACGCGCCGCCCGGAAGGATCGCCCGGCGTCTGCTATTTCTTCCCGCGGCCATCGGCTGGCAGTGCCTGCAAACGGCTCAATCTCTTCCTGCGTTGGATGGTTCGCAGCGACGCGCTCGATCTGGGCGTATGGTCTGCAGTCCCGCGATCCGCTCTGGTCGTCCCACTCGACACGCATGTCATCCGCGTGGGCCGCTGCCTGCGGCTGACCCGCTACACCAGCCCAGGCTGGGCGATGGCCCGGGAGATTACCGACTCGCTGCGCCAACTGGATCCGGTCGATCCGGTGAAGTACGACTTCGCGCTCTGCCATCTGGGGATGATGGACGGGTGCGGCTTCAACCGTGCACAGCGGGACTCTCAATGTCCGTTACGTGGGGTGTGCCGGCCACACGTGCGTAGATCCGCGCGGTCTCGGCGACCATCCGCTCGACGGTAAATCGCGAGCGGACTCGCGCGAGGCCGGCGTCGCCCATTTGCTGTCGCCGGGTCCGGTCCGACAACAGGGCCACGATGGCCGCGGCCATGGCGTGGTGATCGCGGGGTGCGACCAGCAGGCCGGTCACGCCCGGTTCCACAACCTCCGGAATCCCTCCGCTCTCCGTCGCGACGACGGCCTTCCCGCACGCCATCGCATCGAGGAGCGACGTCCCCAGCCCCTCGGTCACCGAACTCATCACGAAGAGATCGAAGCCTTTGATGCAGCCGATGACGTCGGTGCGAAAGCCGGGCAGCAGCACGTGCTTTTCGAGGTGGTAGTCACGCACCTGACGCTCGAGCTGTTCGCGCAGCTCGCCCTCGCCGAGAATCACGAACCGCGCGTCCGGAAGCTCCTGCACCACGAGACGCGCCGCCTCGACGAGGTGCCGCTGCCCCTTGTGCGGCACGAGCGCCGCGACATTGCCGACGACGGGGGCCTGGTGGGGCAGCCAGAATGCTTCGTGGACGTTGACGGGTGGCGCTGCCACCACGTGGTCCACGTCGATCCCTTCATGCACGGTGACGGTCCGTTCGCTGGGAATGCCGTCACCAATCAGCATCTGACGGATCGCTTCGGAGGCCGAGAGGAAGCAATCGACCTGCCGGTATTTCCAGCGCGAAAACGAATTGCCTTTCAGGTGAAAGTCGACGCGCCGGGAGGCGATCAGGACCGGTGCGGGCTTGGCGCCGCCGAACGACAGCGCCAGAGCCGCCATGGCGATGCCGTGGGGATCATGCGCATGGACGACGTTCGGCCGCAGCCGTTTGACGACGCGCCACAGCCGCCACCCGGCGGAGAGATCCATTTCCGTGCGCGGCGCAATCGGAATGAGCTCGAGCCCCTCGCTGGCGCGGCGCCGCAACTCGCCGTCCGGATGAGCGACCAGCGCCGCGCGATGTCCCAGCTCGCCCAGACCATTGACGGTCAGCAGCACCTGGTTCTGGCCGCCCCGCCACGTCCGGGCCGTATCGATGTGTAGGGAGAACATCTCCGTCAGGGGGCCGGGGGCCGGGGGCCGGGGGCCGCGTGCTGTAGTTGCCAGAGTTTGGTGAATTTCAAGAAGACGTAGTACGCGTTCAGCGACGAGATGATCAAGCCGGGTACGCCGTCGCGGAAGCCGCCGCGCAGGAGGTAGTTGCGCAGGAACGCCAGCGGCGGATGACCGGCGATCTGCAGCATGCCCGCCTTCCGTCCGCTTTCGTGCATCTGCCGTGCGGCCAGGCTGGTATAGCGATCGATCGTTTCGAGGTGATCGCCCACGTTGCGGTAGGGGTGATGCTGCATTTCGTTGGCGAGGCGGCCGACCGTGCCGCTGACGGCGACCGATTCGTGCACGTACTGGCCGGTCCAGGCCCCACGTCGGCGATCGTACAAACGCAGCTGATCGTCCGGATACCAGTCGGTCGTCCGGATCCAGCGGCCCAGATGATGGGCGACGCGCGGAACCCGGTAGCCGGCATGCACCGGACCGCCCTCGAGGGTGCCCCGAATTTCAGCGGCGAGCGCTGCGGTCACGCGCTCGTCGGCATCGAGCGACAGAACCCAATCGTGAGAGGCAGCCGACGCCGCGAAATTCTTCTGATCGGCATAGCCAGGCCACGGGCGCACGACGACGCGATCGGTGAACCGCCGCGCGATCGCCACGGTCTCGTCGGTGCTCTCGGAATCGACCACGACGATTTCATCGGCCCACGCGACCGACTCGAGGGCAGCGGCGATATTGGCCGATTCGTTGTGCGTGATCAGGGTGACCGAGAGCTTCGGCACTGGGGGGAGTGTAACAAACGGGGGGCCGGGTGCCGGGGGCTGGGTGCCGGGTGCTGCGGTGCCGGGTGCTGGGTGCTGGGTGCTGGGTGCTGGTGCTGGTGACGAGGCTGGGCTGAGGCCGGAGCGGATTGGCCCCCAGCGTTGCCCAGCCTCGCACCTTCTATCTAAGCGGGACTTCCTGCACGGCCTCGAAGTCGACGAGCGACTTGTTGTAATCCGAAATCGCCCGCACTTCCGAGGTCCGCGCCTGTGCGAGGTCGCGTTGTGCCTGGAAGACGAAGAAGCTCGTCTCGATGCCGGCGGCGAATTTCTTCTCCGCCGCTTCGAGCCGGCGCTCGGCGAGCTCTCGCGCGGCGCGTGTGCTGTCGACCCGCTTCTGGTTGGTTTGCACGGTGCGCGCCGCGTCGCGTACCTGGGTGGCGACCTGCAGCTCCAGGTTCCGCAGCTGCGTCTGCGCCTGGGAATACTCGAGGCGGGCGCGCGCGAGGTTGGCTTCCTGCGTGCTCGTGCCGAGCGGATATCCGATCTCGACGCCAAAGGCCCAGGTCGGGAAGGCGTTTCCGAAGACGTCGCCGAGCACATTGCTGTAGCCGCGCTGCAACACGAGCTCGCGCGTGGGTGCGGCGCCAGCCAGCACGGCCGCCGCGTTGGTCTGGTAACGCGTGCCGCCGGTTCCGGTCCCGCGGTAGGAAAGGTTGGCATTCACGTCCGGCAAGAGCTGGTTGCGCAGATAGCGGATGCCGATGTCGTCCTGTTCCAGGCCGTTCTTCGCCTGTCTGAGGTCTGTCCGGTTATCGAGTGCCCGTCGCACGGCCGCTTCCGGTTCGATGACCTGTGCCTGGAATGGGGCCGCGTCACTCGGCTCGATGGTCAGCGTCCAGAAGTCCGGTGACGAAGGGTCGAAGATCAGCGCGCGCAGACGGTCCTCCGCCTGCTTGATCGCGGCCTCGGCGACAATCACCGACTCGTCGTTGCGGGCGACTTCGGACTGTGCTTCGACGATGTCGATCGGCGCCATCGTGCCGATCTGCACACGCTTTTCGTTGTCGGCGAGCAGCCGCTTCGACAAATCCAATGACTGGCGCTGCGCGTTGAGGTTGTTGATGGCAAACGCCAGATCCCAATACGCGTTCTTGACGTTGCGGACCGTCTGGGTGATGGTGGCCTGCAGCGTCGTGTCGGTGTTGTCGCGGATCTTCTGATTGATGGCGAGCTGCTGCCGGACGTTGTCGATCTTGAAATTCCGAAGCAGCGGCTGGGAAACATTGAGGTTGATGTTGGAGGACAGCTGCGGGTTGAACGTGTTGAAGAAATTGCTCGACGCGAACCGCGAGTTGTTCCAGGTAAACGTGTAGTTGGCGCCGGTCGGCAGCAACTGACTGACGCCGACCGCGGTCTCGACGCGCGAGTCGGTGATCTTGTCCAGCCCGCCGGCAAACACGTTGGTGGGCGCGGAGTCGATCGACGTCCGCTGCAGGCTCGACGTCAAGGACGGCGACCACGACGAGCGGGTCTGCGAAATGGCGACGTCCTGAATCTCCGGATTCAATCGCTCGATCCGGATTCCCAGGTTCTGTTCCACCGCCAGGCGCACCGCGTCGTCCACCGAAAGGCGCCGGGTCGATGCGGCGGCGGACTGTCCGCTTTGACCGAAAACGGACACCACGGACATGAGCACGACCACCAGGGTCAGCTCGGCTCTGAGAACTGCACTTCGCATTGCACACTGCTCCATCAAGAGAGAGAAAGAACGTCTGAGTAATAGACGTCAGGCGGGTCCGTTCGGTTCGTACCTTCGAATTGTATACTACCGCGAACCGCTTGCATTCAGGGGACTTCCGATCGCGTGATGACAAGTTCAGACGACCTCCAGGTTCTGTTCCGTAAGTCTGGTGCGCTGCTCGACGGCCACTTCCGACTGAGCTCGGGTCTCCACAGCTCGGGTTATCTGCAGAGCGCGCTGGTCCTCCAGCATCCGCAACACGCCGAAGCGCTCGGCCGCGCGATCGGCGCGTGCGTCGCCGATCTCAATCCGACCGTGGTGCTGTCGCCGGCCCTGGGTGGCGTCATCATCGGACACGAGGTCGCGCGCGCACTCGGCGTGCGGGCCGTGTTCGCCGAACGACAGGATGGCGCGCTGCAGCTTCGCCGCGGCTTCATCCTCGCGGAAAGCGATCGGGTGCTGGTCGTCGAAGATGTGTTGACGACCGGGAAGTCGACTCGCGAGACGATTCAGGTGGCGACGGCTGCCGGTGGCCGCGTGGTCGGCGTGGGCTCGATCGTCGATCGCAGCGGCGGCGCGGCGACCTTCGACGTGCCGTTCCGCTCGCTCGTCGCCATCGCCCTGCCGACCTACGAGCCGGAGAGCTGTCCGCTATGCGCGCAGGGCCTGCCGGTGGTCAAGCCCGGATCCCGTCCGGTCGCCTGAGACCGCCCGATTGCCGACCTTCAAGCTGACGATCGGCTACGACGGAACCGACTTCGTCGGCTGGCAGCGCCAGGCCAACGGCGTCTCGATTCAGGGGCTGCTGGAGGAGGCGCTGGCGGAGCTCGACGGCCGCCCGGTCAGCGTGATTGGTGCGGGCCGCACCGACGCGGGCGTCCACGCGCGCGGGCAGGTGGCGTCGATGCAGCTGCGACGCGACATCGAGACGGCCGCGTTGATCCGCGCGACCAACATCCGCCTGCCGCCGTCGGTGCGCATTCTCGACGCCACGCTGGCCGGGGACGACTTCCACGCGCGCTTCGAGGCGCGGCACAAGAGCTATCGCTATCGAATCTGGAACGCCGACGTGATGAGTCCATTCGAGCAGCGCTACGCGTGGCACGTACCGATCCCGCTCGACGCCGACCTCATGAACGATGCGGCCGGGCTGCTCACCGGCACTCACGATTTCGCCGCCTTCCAGGGGACCGGGAGCGATACGCAGACGACGACCCGGACCGTGACGATGTCGCGCGTGGTGCGGGAATCCGATCTGTTGTTCTATGACACGGCCGGCGAGGGGTTTCTTCGTCACATGGTCCGCAACATCGTCGGCACGCTGGTCGAGGTCGGCCGCCGGCGCCGTTCGCCGGCCTGGGTCGCGGACGTGCTGGCGTCGCGCGACCGGCGTGGCGCAGGTCCGACCGCTCCGCCGCAGGGCCTGTTCCTGATGGCGGTGGCCTACGATGAGTAGGGTAGAATCGACGTTTACGGCGAAGGGCCTTCCGCATGTCGCTTGAGCAGCTCCTGGCTTGGATTCCGGCCGGATCACCGGACGAACAGCTGGCCCGCCAGGTGAACTTCGATCAGCTGCCAGCCCATATCGCGATCATCATGGACGGCAACGGCCGGTGGGCGGCACAGCGGCACCTGCCGCGGGTCGAGGGCCATCGCGCCGGCATCGATTCGGTGCGCGACGTGGTCGAGACTTCGGCGCGGCTCGGCATCGAGGTGTTGACCCTCTACGCGTTTTCGGTCGAGAACTGGAAGCGGCCGCGCGCCGAAGTCAACACGCTGATGATGCTGCTCAAGCGCTACATCAGGCTCGAGCTGAACACGCTGCTGCAGAACAACATCCGCTTCCAGGTGATCGGGCGGTCCGAAGAGCTCGCGCCGGACGTCCAGCACGAGCTCGAGGCCGGGATCGCGAAGACCGCGTCGAACAGTGGCATGCTGTTCAACATCGCGCTGAACTATGGCGGCCGGGCTGAGATCGTCGATGCGGCGCGCCGCGCCATTGCCGCTGGCGTGTCGGCC
The DNA here is from genome assembly GCA_963728825.1 of uncultured Acidobacteriota bacterium. Taxonomy (GTDB): domain Bacteria; phylum Acidobacteriota; class Vicinamibacteria; order Vicinamibacterales; family CAVVIG01; genus CAVREM01. The sequence goes on along the minus strand of CAVSLA010000001.1, from coordinate 165,305 downwards.
GACGATCTGGACGAGGGTCGGTTCGCCTCGTTGCTCTACACCGCGGGTCAGCCGGATCCCGATCTGCTGATTCGCACGAGTGGCGAAATGCGAATCAGCAACTTCCTGCTGTGGCAAATCGCCTATTCGGAGATCTGGGTCACCGAAACCCTGTGGCCGGACTTCCGGAGACGCGATCTCCTCGATGCCGTCGTCGCCTACCAGAAACGCGAACGGCGCTACGGCGGTATCAAGCCGTCGCCGGTGGCGGTCAGCGCCAAGTAGTGTCCCAAGGGATTACCCGCGTTGCGAGCGGCGCGGTGCTCGTGCTGCTGGCGATCGCCGTCGTGTGGTTCGCGTCGGCGGTGTGGTTTCTGATCGTCGCCGAAGCACTGCTGCTGGTGGCGTTTCGCGAGTACCTGACGCTGGCTGCCGCCGCGGGTCTGAGTGTGCCACCGGTCGCCGCCGGCGCGGCGGTGTTGGCAACCGGCGCGGCGTTTTCGCGAGTCCTGATCCCGGCGCCCGGCACCGCGATCGACGTGGTGCTGATGTCGGCCTTCGTCGCGCTCGCCGCCACGGCGCTGGTGACGTGGCGCGGCGGCCGGGACGCGCTCGGCTCCGCAGCGGCCGCCCTGTTTCCGGCGCTGTATCTGGGCCTGCCGATCGGCGGGATGATCGCGGTCAGAGAGGCGCATGGCGCCGACGCCCTGTTTCTGCTGATGTCGACCGTGATGATCAGCGACACCGCGCAGTACTACACTGGACGGGCCTTTGGACGAAGGCTGCTGGCCCCGACGATCAGTCCGAAGAAGACGATTGCCGGCGCCGTGGGCGGGTTCGTCTGCGGCGCGGTCTTCCTCGCCATCGTCGGCGGCTGGTGGCTGCCGCCGGCGCCGGTCGCCATCCGGGTCGGGCTCGGCGCGGCCGTCGTCGCGCTGGGCATCGCCGGTGATCTGTTCGAATCGATGTTGAAGCGCAGCGCGGGCGTCAAAGACAGCTCGAGCCTGATTCCCGGCCACGGCGGGATCCTCGATCGCATCGATGCGCTGCTGTTCGCGGCGCCGATCTACTACGTGGTCCTGAAGTACTTGTGAAACAGGTTGCCATCCTCGGATCGACCGGGTCGATTGGCCGGAGCGCGCTGGCGGTCGTCGACGCCCATCCGGATCGTCTTCAGGTGGTGGCGCTGGCCGCGGGAGAGAATGCCGAACTTCTGGCCGAACAGACCGCGCGCTACCGGCCGCGGCTGGTGGCGATGGCGTCGCCCGCTGCCATCGATCGGCTGAAGCAGACCGGCATTGGACCCGAGGTGGCGATCGGCGGCACCGGGTGCGACGGCCTGATCGCGGTCGCATCGCATCCCGACGCCGACCTGGTGCTGTGCGCCTCGTCCGGCACGGATGGTCTCGAGGCAGTGCTGGCCGCGATTGAACACGGCAAGACGATCGCGCTGGCCAACAAGGAAATACTGGTCATGGCGGGCGGGATCGTCACCGAGGCGGCGCAGCGGCGCGGCGTGTCGATTCTCCCGGTCGACAGCGAACATAACGCCGTCCATCAGTGTCTTCATGCCCGTGGCGGGTCGGAAGTGAAACGGATCATCTTGACCGCATCAGGGGGACCGTTCCGCGGCCGCCGCCGCTCCGAACTGACCAACGTCACCGCCGCCGACGCGCTCAAGCACCCGACCTGGCGGATGGGCCGCAAAATCACCATCGATTCCGCGACGCTGATGAACAAAGGGCTCGAAGTCATCGAGGCCCACTGGCTCTTCGGCCTGCGCCGTGAGCAGATCGATGTCGTGATTCATCCGCAGTCGGTGGTGCATTCGCTGGTCGAGCTGGTCGATGGCTCGCTGATCGCGCAAATGAGCGTCACTGACATGCGCCTGCCGATCCAGTACGCGTTCTCCTATCCGGATCGCTGGACGACACCTCTGCCGTCACTGGACCTGACCCGGGCCGGCCGACTCGATTTCGACGCGCCGGATACCGAGGCCTTCCCATGTTTGCAACTCGCCTTCCGCGCGCTCGAGGCGGAGCGAAGCCTGCCGGTGGTGCTCAACGCCGCCAACGAAGTTGCCGTGGCGATGTTCCTCGAGGGGCAATTGGCCTTCAACGGCATCCCGCAGGTGATTTCCCAGGCCATGGCGGCACACCAGCCGGTTCACGTGGCGAGCCTGCAGGAAGTCCGTCAGGTAAATCAATGGGCGCGCCAGTATTCTCTGGAGATTGCCCGCAAGGTACAATCGGAAGTGGGCACACTCGGGTCCGAAGTCTGAGGTGGGAAGTCTGAAGCATGACGACATTTCTCGCATTCGTGTTCGTGCTGGGCGTGCTGGTGTTCGTGCACGAGCTCGGACATTTTGTGGCGGCCAAACGCGTCGGCATCAAGGTCTTGAAATTTCAGCTCGGGTTCAATCCGACGATTCTGAGCTTCCGCCGCGGCGATACGGAATACGGCATCGGCGCTCTGCCGCTCGGCGGCTACGTGAAGATGGCCGGCGAAAATCCGGAGGATGCGCGCACCGGCCGGGACGACGAGTTTCTCTCGAAGTCGAAGTGGGAGCGCTTTCAGGTGCTGATCATGGGCCCGCTGATGAATCTCGGGCTCGCGGTCGTACTGCTGGCCGTGGTGTTGTACCAAGGCGCCGACGTGCCGGTCTATCAGGATCAGCCGCCGGCCGTCGGCGCGGTGTCGCCCGATTCGCCCGCGGCCAAGGCCGACATCCGCCGCGGCGATCTCATCCTCACCGTCGCCGGACGCAGCGTCAAGACGTGGGAACAGTTCTTCATCGCGGTCGCCACCCGGCCGAATCGGGAAGTGACTGTCACCCTGCAGCGCCAGGGCCGCGAGCTGGCGCGCCAGGTCACACCGGTGGCTCTACCCGAGAGCAAATACGAGATTGGCGACATCGGCGTGTGGCCGGACGCGCATCCGAACGTACCCCGGGTGACGGCCGGTGAGCCGGCCGAGCGCGCTGGGATCCGACCTGGCGACGTGATTCTCGCGATCAACGATGAACCGATCGTGCTGCCGAATCAGCTGGTCGGCATCATCGGCCGGAATACCGGCAAGCCGATCACCGTATCGGTCCGCCGGGACGGGGAGCAACGCGACATCACCGTTGTGCCGATCACCGGCTGCCAGGGAGTCGCCGGCGATCAAGGCTGCATCGGCGTCGGCCTCGGCGAGGAAATGAAGAAGGTGCAGCCGGGCGTCTTCCAGGCGATCGTGATGAGCGTGCAGCGCAACTACGAGATGACGCGTCTCATCCTCGACACCATCTGGGGACTGATCAGCGGGCAGACCTCGCCCAAGCAGCTGATGGGCCCGGTCGCGATCGCCCAGCTGTCGGGCGAATCGGCGCAGCTGGGGTGGATTGCGCTTTTCAACCTGATGGCGAACATCAGCCTCAACCTGGGGCTGCTCAACCTTCTGCCGATTCCCGTCCTCGACGGTGGACACATCTTCATCATGGCAATGGAAGGGGTGGCTCGCCGGGATTTCAGCATGCGCGTCAAAGAGAAGATGCTGCTCGCGGGCTTCGTCGTGCTGATGATGCTCATGGTTACCGCCATTTACAACGACCTCACCCGGATCACCTGGATCGAACGACTGATGCCCTGGCGCTGACAGGGCGCCACCTCTGCCTCCGGCTTTGTTCTTGCACTAACCGTCCAAAGTTGGAGGAGGTTTCAGTGCGACTCATGCGCTCGAGCGGCGTGCTTACGCTTGCCCTTGCAGGTACTGGCCGGTGCGGCGTCGCCAGCCGCCGGACAGAGTGCCGTCAGCAACGCCGACATTCAGCGACTGCAAGACAGCATTTACGACGCATCACGCGACGTGACCCAGACGCGGGGCCGCGACGCCACGCTTGCCGCGCAGCTCGAGGACGAGCTCGACGACGCGCGCGACGAAACGATCTATCTCAGAGTGAAACTGCGCAAGAACGAGCCGATCACGCGCGGCGAGTATGCCGATCTGCGCGATCGGATCGACGACATCCGCAATCGCGCACGCGGTGACACCGCGGCGCGGTCCGGGTCGGCGTCGAGCGGGCGGCCTCAAGCCGATCGCCGTGCTGGCGTGGGGACTTCTGGGAACCGGGAATCCGACGTCGAGGTGCCCGTCGGCACCGAGCTCGACGTCCGGCTGCAGGACCCGCTCTCGTCCGCCACCGCACAGGTCGAAGATCGATTCGAGGCCACCACTGTGGTCGACCTGCGCGAAGGCGATCGGCTGCTGATTCCGGCAGGTTCCGTCCTGCGCGGCGTCGTCAGCTCGGTGACGAAGGCCGGCCGGCTCGAACGCCAGGGCAAGATGACGCTGGCCTTCGATCAGATCACCATCAATGGCCGTGACTATCCGCTGCGTGCCACCGTCACGCAGGCGCTCGAGAGCGAAGGCATCCGCGGCGAGACCGCCCGCATCGGCGCCGGTGCCGGCGTCGGCGCGATCATCGGCGGCATTCTCGGCGGTATCAAAGGAGCGATTACTGGAATCCTGATCGGCGCGGGCGGCACGATCGCGGCCACCGAGGGCACGGACGTCGAGCTCCCAGCCGGATCCGTGCTGCGCATCAGGCTCGATACCGGGTTGGATCTGCGCTAACACTCGCACTGAGGAGCTGGGGAACTCCCAGTTCCTCAGTTCCTCAGTTCCTCAGTTTCTGATCTCCTCGGCTCCGCAACCTCTTGCATCGCCTCTCTGGCTGCCGCGATCGTCTGGTTGACGTCCTTCGCAGTGTGTGCCGCCGACAGGAACCAGGCTTCGAACTGCGACGGCGGCGGATAGACGCCGCGGACGATCATCCCGCGGAAGAACCGCGCGTACAGCTCTGTGTCGGCGCTGGTCGCCGACTGGAAATCGCGCACGGATCGGTCGGTGAAGAACGGTGTCAGCAGCGATCCGAATGCGTTCACCTGCAGGGCCACTCCCGCGGCGCGAGCCGCATCGGCCAGCCCCGCGGCGAGCGATATCGTGAGGTCTGTCAGCTGCCGGTAGAGACGCGGCTTCAGCCGGTCGAGGCACCAGATGCCGGCGGTCATCGCGAGCGGGTTTCCTGACAACGTACCGGCCTGGTAGACGGGACCGGCTGGAGACACCAGAGCCATCAGCTCGGCGCGTCCGCCATATGCCCCGACCGGCAGACCGCCGCCGATGATCTTTCCGAGGCATGTCAGGTCGGGCACGACTCCCAACAGACCTTGTGCGCCGCCCGGTGCGGCGCGGAAGCCGGAAATCACTTCGTCGAAAATCAGTGCCGCGCCGTGCGTCGTGCACAACTGGCGGAGCGCTTGGAGGAACCCTGGCGCGGGCGGCACGAGGCCCATGTTGCCGGCGATCGGTTCGACGATGACGGCTGCGATCTCGCCGCGATTGGCCTCGAAGAACCGCTCGACTGACGCCGGGTCGTTGTAGCTCGCGACCAGCGTGTCGTTCGCGGCGCCGCGCGTGACGCCCGGGCTGGTCGGCACGCCAAGCGTCAGCGCGCCCGAGCCGGCCTGCACCAGAAACGCATCGGCGTGTCCGTGATAGCACCCCTCGAATTTGACGACCTTCTCGCGCCGGGTCGCCGCCCTCGCCACACGAAGCGCACTCATCGCCGCTTCGGTCCCCGAACTCACGAAGCGCACCCGTTCGAGCGCCGGCATCAGGCGACGGACGCGTTCGCCCAGCTCGACCTCGAGAGGACTGGGGGCGCCGTAACTGGTGCCATTTCGCGCCGCGGCGGCGAGCGCCCTGACCAGCCCTCGCGGCGCGTGCCCGTGGATGAGCGGACCCCACGACATGACGTAGTCGATCAACCGGTTGCCGTCGACGTCTTCAAGATGTGCGCCCGCGGCGCGGCGGATGAACAGCGGCGACGCCCCGACTGACTTGAACGCCCGGACCGGGCTGTTGACGCCGCCCGGAATGAGTTCAAGGGCGGTCGCGTACAGGCGCGCGGATTTCTTGGTCTGCATAGTCAACTGAGGCAGGTTTCGTACCGGACGGCCGCGAACTGGCGGCGGCCGGCGGTCAGGTCTCAGCGAACGGCCCGAGCGGCCTCCCGCGCATAGTAGGTGATGATGATGTCCGCGCCGGCGCGATGAATCGCCGTGAGGCTCTCCAGCATGGCGCGCCGTTCGTCAATCCAGCCGTTGCGCGCGGCCGCCTTCAGCATCGCGTACTCGCCGCTGACCTGATACGCCGCGGTCGGATACTGGAAACGCTCCTTCACCCGGGCGATGACGTCCAGGTAGGGCAGCGCCGGCTTCACCATGACGATGTCAGCGCCCTCCTCCACGTCCCGCTCGACTTCGCGCAGCGCTTCGAGCGCATTGGCGGGATCCATCTGATGCGACCGTCGATCGCCGAACTGCGGCGCCGAGGCGGCAGCTTCCCGGAACGGTCCATAGAACGCCGAGCAGTACTTCGCGGCGTACGACATGATCGCCACGTTCTCGAAGGACCGTTCGTCGAGCGCCTGTCGGATTGCTCCGACACGCCCGTCCATCATGTCCGACGGCGCGACGATGTCGGCGCCCGCCGCTGCATGTGAGACGGCGGCGCGGACCAGCTGCTCAACCGTCTGGTCGTTGGCGATCTCATCGTCGATGATCACGCCGCAGTGTCCATGGTCGGTGTATTCGCAGAGGCAGACGTCGGTGATGACCAGCAGATCGGGCGCCGCGGCCTTGATCGCCCGAACCGCGGTCTGCACCGGCGCCTCGGGATCGTAGGCGCTCGATCCGATATCGTCCTTCTGTTCCGGCAGGCCAAACAGCAGGACGCTGCGGACGCCGTCGGCCTTGGCGGCGGTCGCTTCGCGGACCGCCTCGTCGACGGACACATTGAACACGCCCGGCATCGATGACACCTCGCGCCGGACGCCCTCGCCCTCACAGACGAACAGTGGCAGCACGAACATGTCCGGCGACAGACGGGTTTCGCGCACCAGCGCGCGCATCGGCTCCGAGGTCCGAAGCCGCCGCAGCCGGCGGGTGAGCTTCAGCGTCGCCCGGGCGGTGTGAAGAGTGGGATTCATAAGCCCTCTACTTGCGAACGAAATGCTCGACGATGGCCTCGACCAGCGCGGGAATCGTGTATTCGCCGGGCACCACCGGTACTCTGTATGTTGTACTGCGCCGCGGCCTCGGCGGTCACCGGACCGATTGAGGCTACCACCGTCGTCCGCAGCAGGTCGGCGGCCGGCTCGGCGCCGAGCGCCCGCACCAGGTTCCGCACCGCCGACGCGCTCGTGAATGTGACGACGTCGATCCGCCGGTCGAGCAGCATTCGATAGATGTCCGCCTCGCCTTCGCGTTCGGGATCGACGATCACTGTCCGGTAGGCAATCACCTCGGTGACGTCGGCGCCGCGCTTGCGCAGTTCCTCGGCGACAACCTCACGCCCGATGTCGGCGCGCGGCAGCAGGACACGCAAGCCGCGCACGGTGCCGGTTTCCGTGAGCGCTTCGACCAGCGCTTCGGCGTGGTATTCCGCCGGGATGAGATCGACCTTCAGACCGGCCTGGGCCAGCCGCTCCGCTGTCGCCGGACCGACCGCGCACAGTTTGACGTCCTTGAGCGCCCGCAGGTCCAGCGGCGTGGCGAGCAGCCGCTTGATGAAGACGTCGACGGCATTGGCGCTGGCGAACACGATCCAATCGAAATCGTCGATCGCCGCGCACGCGGAATCAAGCGGCCCGTAGTCGTCCGGTGGCACGATGCGGATCATCGGTGCCTCGATGGCCTCCGCGCCGTGTGATTCGAGCAGCGCGACCAGCTCGGCCGCCTGCTCCCGCGGCCGCGTCACGAGCACGCGCTTGCCGAACAGTGGGCGCGCATCGAACCAGCGCAAGTGTTCGCGCAGTCCCGCCACCCGGCCCACGATCAGGATCGCCGCCCGACGGTCGGTCGACTGCTTGACGGTCTGCGCAATCTCAGCGAGCGTGCCGAGCGTCGTCTGCTGGGTGGCGAGCGTCCCGTCGTAAATGATCGCCGCCGAGTCACTGTCGGAACGGCCGTGGGCGACCAGCGATTGGAGCATGTGCGGCAGTTGATCGGGGCCGGCATAACAGACGATGGTCCCGTCCAGCCGTGCAAGGCTCGTCCAATCGACCGTCGCCGGTGTCTTGCCCTTGTCCTCGTGGCCGCGCACGAACGTCAGCGTGTCGCCGCCGCCTGGATAGGTCAGGGGGATGCCGGCGTAGCTGGCGGCGCCGATACCGGCAGGGATGCCGGGAACCACCTCGAAACGCAGCCCCTGTTCGTGCAGAAACAGCGCTTCAGTGCCCCCGTAGTCGAAGATGAAGGGGTCGCCCCACTTCAAACGCGCGACGACCTTGCCTTCGCGGGCTTTCTCCGCGATGAGATAACAGATCGCCTCCTGATCGGTCGGCTGCGGGGCCGCGACGCCGACGTCGATCTTCTCGGCATCGGCGCGGGCATGGCGGAGCAGGCGGGGATGGACGAGATGATCGTAGAGAACGACGTCCGCCGACGCCAGGCATTCGAGCCCGCGTACCGTGATCAATCCCGGATTTCCGGGTCCCGCGCCAACGAGGTAGACGATGCTCCGGCTCACGGCTGCAGGCCCTGGACGACACCGGGCGCGCGCTGCGCCTCGGCGAGGATGTCAGCGGCGCCTTTCTCGACAAGCGCCGTCGCCACCCGCCGGCCGAGCGCGGCGGCGTCGGCGCGCGCTGCCCGACCGCTGGCCTGCACCGCACGCGCTCCGTCGAGCGACACGACGGCGCCGACCAGGTCGATTTCGTCCGGCCCGGCTGAAGAAGCGAGCGCGCCGACCGGCGTCTGGCAGCCGCCGCCGAGCGCCTCGACGAGCGCGCGTTCGGCGACGAGCGCCGCTGCCGCGTCGCCGTCGTCGATGCCGGCTACCGCGCGGCGCGTCCGATCGTCGTCGACTCGAATCTCCACGGCCACGATTCCCTGTCCAGGTGCGGGCACACACGCCTGCGGCGGAATGCTGAAGGTGATACGCCTCTCGAATCCAAGCCGCCGCAGACCGGCCGCTGCCAGCACCAGCGCATCATGCTCGCCGGAGTCCAGCTTGCGCAAGCGCGTATCGAGGTTGCCGCGAATCGGCGTGAACCGGGCGCCCGGAAAGAATCGCGACAACTGCGCGATCCGACGGACGCTGCCGGTACCGATCGACGGCGATCGCCCGAGCAGCGTCACGAGAGCGTCGAGCGTCTCGATCGTCGGTGGGTCAGCTGCCTGCGCACCGGCCTTGTCTAGAGGCAGGACGACCGCATCACGCGGGTCTTCACGAGGGAGGACGGCCCCGATCGTCAAGCCTTCGGGCAGCACCGCTGGCATGTCTTTGCTGCTGTGGACGGCGAGATCGATTTCCTCGCGCAGCAGCGCATCCTCGATCTCCTTGACGAACAAGCGCTTGCCGCCCACTTCCGAGAGCGGCGCGTCCTGCAGGTGATCGCCTGACGTCTTGATGACCACGATCCGTGAGGGAGGACCGCCGCGGGCGACGATCTCGGCGGCGACGCGATTGGCCTGCCAGAGCGCGAGCTGACTGCCCCGGGTGCCGAGTCGCAGCTCGCTGGTTGGAGACACAGAACGTCAGTTTCCGGTGCGGTTCTTCGGGCGGACGAACGGCTCGACGCGGCGATCGGTTGCCGGTCGATCTTCCTCGTCCTGGGCCTGCGTCAGGCCGAAGAGTCGCGTCAGCGCCTCCGCATAGCTGCCGACGGTGTCGGGATCGCCGAGCGCTTTCAGCTGCTCGGTCGGCGTCAGCAGCAGTTTCTCGACGATCAAACGGGTGACCTCGTCGACCCGCGCCCGCGCTTCGGGCGGCAGCGCCGAGAACTTGAAGTCGAGCCGCTCGAGCTCGGCGCGCCGGATCGTTTCGAACCGCTGACGCAGGGCGACCACTGTCGGGATCGCGCCGCGCGATCGCATCCAGCCGGCGAACTTGTCGACTTCCTCCGCCACGATTGTTTCAGCGTGCGCGATTTCGCTCGAGCGCCGCGCGACGTTTTCCGCGACCACGGCCTGCAGATCGTCGATGTTGTAGAGGAAGACCTGTTCGAGCTCGCCGGCCGCCGGTTCGACGTCACGCGGCATCGCGATGTCGATGATGAAGAGCGGCCGGGTGCGCCGCTGCCGGGTGGTCGCCTCGATGCGTGCCTTGGTGAGAATCGGTGCGGCGGCGCCGGTCGCGCTGATGACGATATCGCTGGCGACGAGGGCGGCATCCAGATCGTCCCACGGCGCCGCGAGCGCGCCGCCGATGGCTTCAGCCGTCCGCGCGGCGTGCGCCATCGTGCGGCTGACGATCGTCACGTGCTGCACACCCTGGGACTTCATGTGCATCGCCGTCAGCTTGCCCATTTCACCGGCGCCCACGACCACCACGCTGCGGCCCTTCAGGTCGCCGAAGATCTTGCGGCCCAGCGCGACGGCCGCGAAGCTGACCGAAACCGCGCCCGAGCCGAGCGCCGTCTCCGTGCGGACCCGCTTCCCGACCCCGAACGAGGAGTGGAACAACCGGTTCAGCACCGGCCCGACCGCCTGCGCGCTCGACGCGACGGTATACGCCTCCTTCACCTGCCCGAGAATCTGCGGCTCACCAACCACCAGCGAGTCGAGGCCGGCTGCCACCCGAAACAGGTGGCGCGCGGCGTCGAGGTCGGTCATCTCGTAGACGTGCGAGGCGAGCGTCGTCCGATCGATGCCGTGGAACTCCGCGATGAAGCGAATCAGCTCTGCCCGCGTGCGATCGCTCTGCTCGCTGGCGACGTACACCTCCGCCCGGTTGCAGGTGGACACCACGACCGCCTCGCCGGCCGTCAGCCGCGGCGTCAGCTCACGGAGCGCGACGTCCAGGCCGCGGACGTGAAAGTCGAGCCGTTCACGCAGCTCGACCGGCGCGGTCTTATGGCTGATTCCGACCAGGAACAGGTGCATTAGAAGTCATGACTTCGGGTGAGGAAATAGCTGATCGGCACGAAATTCAGCAGCACGATCGCGAAGCCGAGCGCCGAGAGATAGGCGGTCCGGCGGCCTCCCCAGCCGATGCGTCGCGCGGCGAAGGCCTGGAACGAGTAGATCGCCCAGGACACCAGCGCCACGAGAATCTTGGGATCCTGCAGTGACATGTTCTGAACCCGTGGATCACCCGGGGCGGTCGCTCGCACCTGGGCGGTCCAGATCGCGCCGATGATCAGGCCGGCGGTCAGGAACAGCCAGCCGACCACGATCGCCTTCTGGTTCATCGAGTCGAGCACCTGCAGGGACGGCAGGCGCGCGTAGAAAAACCCCAGGTGCTTCGCCTTGATTTCCTTGAACAGCAGCACGTAGGTGATGCCGATCACGCACGCCAGCGCGAAGCTCGCGTAGGCGAAGAGGATCGACGAGACATGCAGGTTGAACAAGGGCCCCGACAAGAGCGCCGCCCGTTCTTCGTGAGTGGGGTTCAGTGCCGGAATCGACTGCAAGGCGGCGCACATCGGCAGGATGAACACCCCCATCGCCCGCTCATCGGTGGTCATCTCCACGTAGAGGTAGGCGATGGCCAGCAGCAGGACGAAGGTCGAGGTGGCGGCGCTGGCGTTCGCGAACGGCACGTGGCCCACGTCCATCGTCTGCATGCCGATGACGAACGTATGGGCCAGCGCCGCCAGGACCAGCAGCGTGGTCGCGGTGCGGCCGACCGCCGGCTGGCGGCGCGCGAAATGCCACGCGTACACCGCGAGGGCGGCGACGTAGAACGCAACGGGAACGAAGTTCATGGCGTGCGTGAAACGGTCGGTCCGTAGTACCCCTGTTTGGTCCGGGCGGCGGTGCCCGGGCGATCGATGCGGACGACAATGCGGCGCCAGGCGCCGTCGCGCTTGGCGTTGCGGGAGCTGTAGCCGATCGTGTACTGACTGGAAAGCTCCTCGGAAATCTGCTTGTAGATCGCCGGCAGTTCGCCGATGGCGTTCGGAAAAAATGCCCGCCCGCCGGTCTCCTGCGACAGCTGGCGCAGGACGAACTCCGCCTCCCGGAAGCCGCGCGTCGCCCCGGAGCCTTCACCCGACCGAAGGCCGATCGCATAGATGGCGGTTTCCGATCGTTTGGCGAGGTCGAGCACTTCCTCGAACGGCAGCAGGCTGGACGTGTCTTCGCCGTCCGACAGGACGACGATCGCCTGACGTCGGATGTCGTCGACCGAGGTCGCCACGACGCGCTTCAGGTCCTTGAGCGCGATGTAGATGGCGTTGTACATCGACGTCGAGCCGCCCGCGGAGGTCTTGCGGATCGCCTGTTCGAGCTGCGCCGCGTCGTTCGTGAACGGCTGCAGAATCGTGGCGCGGCTGTCGAAGTCGACGACTTCCGCGAGATCGTGCGAGCGCAGCGTCCGGGAGAAGCCGATGGCGGCTTCCTGTGCGGTTTCGAGACGCGATTCCATGCTGGCGCTCGTATCGATCAGCAGCGACAGCGCGATCGGCAGGTTGGCGCGGGTGAAGAACGTGACCTCCTGCTTGACGCCGTCCTCGAAGACGTTGAAGTTGGTCGCGTCCAGATCGGTCACGTAACGGGAGTTGCCTTCCGTGACCGTGACGTTCAGCGACACGATGTCGATGCCGGTCCTGAACGACGGTTGCTGGGCATCCGCCCCGAGCGTTGCCAGCGCGAGGATTGAAGCGGCCGCCGCCGGTGTTGTCCTGGTCATGGCCGCGACTGCTCCCGCGTGGCATCCACGGCGGTTCCTCGAACCGTGAGGTCGGGCCGCTTCGAGGTGACCGTCACCTGCTCGGGCGGGATGAGCCGATTGGGCCGGGCATAGGTGACCCGGAACTGATGCGTCAGCTCGTTTGCCAGCTGTTTCAGCCGATTGGTGAGCGCGGTTCCGAGCAGCAGCGTGCTGAAGCTGCCGCCGCTCTTCTTTGGCCCTTCATCGAGGACCATCGAGCGATCTTCGGACAGGTTGGACGGTGTCCCGAGTATCACGATATGCAGCGCCGCGCCAGACACCCGCAGCGGGTCGAGTACCTGTCTGAAGTGGCGGTTGCTCAGATCGGGACCCTCGGTCACGATGGCGACGATCACCGGCCGAGGTGCACTGCGCTTGGTGATGCCCTGGCTGACTTCGATGATGCCGTCAAGGAAGTAGGTGCCGCTGCCATTTGCCGCGAAGAGGCGCTGCGTCGCTTTCAGCACGCGTTCGGGTTCGACGGTGAAGTCGGAAAGAATCGTCGGCCGCTCGCCGAGCGCGACGAGGGCGATTTCATGTTTCGAGCCGGGCTGCTGGTCGGCGGTGAGCGCGCTGATGAACGCCGGAATCGCCTCACGGTAGTCTCTGATGTAGCGCTCGGCGGCCTGACTGTTGTCGACGAGAATCGCCACCTGCATCGGCTCGGTCGCCGGCCTGATGTTGAGCACTTCGCGCGTGACATCGTCCTCGCGAACGACGACGTCCGAGGGTGTGAGCTCGGAGACCGGAGCGCCGCTCTTGTCGAGCGCGCTCACGTAGACGGCTCGCTGCTGGGCCTGCGCGCCGAGGTCGGCGGACGCAGTGAACGCGGCGGCAGAAGTGAGAAAGATCAAGGCCGCGACGCGCTGGTTCTTCATGGGTCAAGTATAGGTCAAACTGTTTTGAAATCTAGGGTTTGCGGGAGCTGATCAGGCGGCCTGGCGTTTCTTGACACCCCTCAGGTCGCGTGTTATAAACCAACCGCTTTTCCCGAGCGACCCTGGTCTCATCTTCATGGTTTCAGCCTACATTCCGATAGCCATTTTCGTCGTCGTCGCGACCGGCTTTGCGATTTTCACGCTGGTCTTCACGAGCCTCATCCATCCCAGTAAGTACAACAAAGTAAAGCTCGAACCGTATGAGTGCGGCATCGAGCCGGCGACCGATGCGCGCGACCGCTACAGCATCCGCTATTACCTGGTGGCGATGCTGTTCGTCATCTTCGACGTCGAGACGGTTTTCATGTTTCCGTGGGCGGTCATCTTCGATCAGCTGGCCTTGTTCGGGTTGATCGAGATGCTGATTTTCATCTTCATCCTCGTCGTCGGCTATTACTACGCCTGGCAGAAGGGCGCCCTCGAGTGGGCCTAGATGGCTGACGATCCCGAGAAGCCCGCCGATGCGGCACCGGATGCGCCGGCCGCGAAGGCGGGGGCCGACAAACCGCCGAGCGGCGCGCCTGCAGAACCACTGAAAGGCGAAGTGTCGCGGACCGATGCGCCCGGCGCCGGAGCGTCGGCTGCTGCGCCGGGAGCGCCGGCGGCAACGTCAGCTCCGAAGCCGGCCAATCCGGCGGCCGCCCAGACCGCCACCACCAGTGAGACGAGCTCGGCGACCGGCAAGCCGACCCAACCGGCGGCTCCCGCAAAACCGCCGGCGCCGAAGCCGGCCGCGCCGGCCGCGAAGGCAGCGCCGGCCGCGGGGGCCGCGGAGCATGCACCGAAAGCTGCGGCACCTGCTGGGCCTCCGGACCCGGCGCCTCCCGCGGACAAGACGCCGCCGGCATTCGTGGCGTCGCTGCAGTCGGCAATTGCCGGATCGGTGTCACATGTCAGCTACTGGGTCGGCGACTGGACGATCATCGTTCCGGCGACGCAGCTCCTCGAGGTGGCTCGACATCTACGCGACGCGCCGGACGCCGCGTTCGATCTCTGCTCGGATGTGACGGCGACCGACTGGCCGCCGCGTGCCACGGGGCGTTTCGACCTGGTGTATTGCCTGTATTCGACGCGCCATCGGCACCGCGTCCGGGTCAAGACGGTCGTCGGCGAGCACCAGCCGCTCCCTTCGGTGACGTCGGTCTGGCCGGCGGCGAACTGGCTCGAGCGCGAAATCTACGACATGTTCGGCGTGAATTTCGCCGGCCATCCCGACCGACGCCGGATCCTCATGCCCGAAGACTGGCAGGGGTACCCGCAGCGAAAAGACTATCCGCTCGAGGGACCAGGCGAGCTGCTGATGGAGAACCCGCTCGACTGGCTGAAGCTGCGGCAGGCCAAGGAAGAGGCTGAGATAGAGTAGCAGTCGTTGGTCGTTCGGCTCGAACGCCGAACCTCGAGATTTTCTAACGGCGGGAGTGAATGCAGCAACCGGCAATCCACCACGGCGCGATGTTCGACACCAACGAACTGGTGCTCAACATGGGCCCGCAGCATCCCAGCACCCACGGCGTGCTCCGGGTCGTGCTGCGGCTCGACGGCGAGAAGGTGGTCGATGCCGAGGTCGTCATCGGCTATCTCCACCGCGGCATCGAGAAGTTGAGCGAGAACCGCAACTGGACGCAGATCATTCTGCTGACCGATCGGATGGATTACGTCGCCGCGGCGACCAACAACGTCGGCTACTGCGAGACGGTCGAGAAGCTGATGTCGGTGGAGGTGCCGCGGCGGGCGCGCTACGTCCGGACGATCCTGTGCGAGCTGCAGCGGATTGCCAGCCATTGCCTGTGGCTCGGCACGCACGCGATGGACATCGGCGCGATGACGGTGTTCCTCTACGCCTTCCGCGAGCGGGAGCTGATTCTCGACCTGTTCGAGGAGTACTGCGGCGCGCGCCTGACCTACAACTCGATGCGCATCGGCGGGCTGCCGCTGGAGATTCCGCCCGGCTGGGACAAGAAGGTCCTCGAATTCTGCAAGATCATGGATTCGAAGATCGTCGAATACGAAGAGCTCCTGACGCACAACCGCATCTGGCTGGAGCGGACCAAGGGCGTCGGCGTCATCGATGGACCCGAAGCGGTCGCGATTGGCTTGAGCGGACCGGCGCTGCGCGGGTCCGGCGTGCCGCGCGACGTGCGCAAGGACGAGCCGTACGCGGCCTATGACGAAATGGAGTTCGACGTGCCGATCGGCACGGTCGGCGATACCTACGATCGCTACCTGGTGCGGATCGAGGAGTTCCGGCAGTCGCTGCGCATCATCCGCCAGGCCACCGAAGGGCTGCCCGACGGACCGATCGTCGGCAAGGTACCGCGGCTCATCAAACCGCCGGCGGGCGAGACCTATCACGCCATCGAGTCCCCGAAGGGTGAGCTCGGGTATTTCATCGTCAGCGACGGCAAGTCGACGAATCCTTATCGCTTCCGCGTGCGGCCGCCCTCGTTCTGCAATCTCCAGGCGCTGCCGCGGCTGGTGCGCGGCCATCTGGTCGCGGATGTCGTCGCGCTGATCGGCTCGATCGACATCGTCCTTGGTGAGGTCGACCGGTGAGGCGGCCTGGGTTGACGGTTGCGACTATTCGCCGCGAGCGAAGGGAGCGAGCGGCGGCAGGCGCCGGGGGTGGGGCCCCGGCGCAGAACTGAATAATGGTCGACACCTTCCTCGTCCCGTTCCTGAAGATCGTCATCGTGTTGAACGCCACGCTGGTGGGGGTCACCTACATGGTGCTCCTCGAGCGGAAGGTGATTGCCTGGGCTCAGTCACGGCTCGGCCCGATGCGGGTGGGGCCCTACGGAATCCTGCAGCCGGTCGCCGACGCCGTGAAGCTGATGATCAAAGAGGACATCACGCCGGTCCGGGCCGACAAATGGGTGTTCACCGCCGCGCCGATCATCGCGATGGTGCCGGCGCTGATCGTCTACGCGGTGATTCCGTTCGGTCCCGAGGTCAGCCTGTTCGGGCGTCAGGTGACGCTCTACATCACCGATATCAACGTCGGCCTGCTCTACGTCGTGTCAGTCGCGTCGGTCGGCGTCTACGGGATCATCCTCGCGGGCTACGCCTCGAACAGCAAGTACCCGCTGCTGGCGAGCCTGCGGGCGTCCGCGCAGCTGATCAGCTACGAAGTCGCCGTCACGCTGACGCTGGTCAGCGTCATTCTCGTCGCGGGCTCGCTGAGCATGGTCAGCATCGTTCGCGCGCAGGAGAGCGCCGGCGTGTGGTTCGCGTTCGTGCAGCCGCTGGCGTTCGGGATTTTCTTCATCGGCGGTCTCGCCGAGACCAACCGGGCGCCGTTCGATATGCCCGAGGCGGAGCAGGAGCTGACCGGCGGTTTCCACACGGAGTACAGCGGCATGCGGTTCGCGCTGTTCTTCCTGGCGGAATACGCCAACATGATCGTCGTCTCGTCGGTGGCGACCACGCTGTTTTTCGGCGGGTGGCTGCGGCCGTTTCCGAGCGTTGCGGCGCTCAGCTTCCTCGACATCGTTCCCAGCTGGGGCTGGTTCCTCCTCAAGTCGTTCGTGTTCCTCTACATCTTCATCTGGGTGCGCGCGACGCTGCCGCGCTATCGCTACGACCAGCTGATGCGCCTGGGCTGGAAAGTGCTCATCCCGCTGGCGATTCTGAACCTGGTGGTGACCGGGATCGTGAAAGTGCTGGTCTGATGGGCGAAGCCATCGCGTTCTATACGATTGCCGCGTTCGTGCTCGGGTTCGCCGTGCTGGTCGTCAGCACCAAGGACACGGTGCACAGCGTGCTGTTCCTGGTGGTCGACTTCCTGTTCGTGGCGGCGCTCTACGTGCTGCTCGGCGCGCAGTTTCTCGCCGCGATCCAGGTGCTGGTCTACGCCGGCGGCATCGTCGTGCTGTATCTGTTCGTCGTGATGCTGGTGAATCTCAAGCGCCCGCCCGAGGTGCACCAGGATCCGAATCGGCGCACCAAGCTGGGGTTCGCCTTGTCCGCCGCCGTGCTGATCGAGCTCGGCGCGATTGCGGCGATCGGCTACGTGCGACCGTCGCCGTCGCTGGCGCCACCGAGCCCGGCGCTGCCGGTCACCGGCAACACCGAGGAAGTCGGCTGGCTGCTCTACACCAGTTATCTGATCCCGTTCGAGATCGCCTCGATGCTGCTGCTCGTGGCGATGATTGGGGCAATCGTGTTGGCCAAGAGGGAACTTTGAGAATTGGTGAATTCAGGAATTGGTGAATTGGTGAGTTACTTCGCCAATTCACCCACTCACCAAGTCACCAATTTCGGATGACGACCATGATCACCCCAACTCATTACATGCTGCTGTCGGCCGCCTTGTTCATGATCGGCGTGATCGGCGTGATGGTGCGGCGCAATATCATCATCATCTTCATGTCGATCGAACTGATCCTGAACGCCGTCAACATCAACCTGGTGGCGTTTTCGGCGGAACTGCAGAATGCGATCGGCCAGGTGTTCGTGGTGTTCGTGATCGCCGTCGCCGCGGCCGAAGCCGCGGTCGGTCTCGGCATCATCCTGGCGTTCTACCGGAACAAGGAAACCGTCAACATCGACGAAATGAACCTGATGAGATGGTAGCCAGTAAAACATTCGCAGTGCTGTTCGCCTGACATGGAATACATCTGGCTCATCCCGCTGCTGCCTGGTATCGGCGCCGCGATCAACGGCCTGGTCGGCATCCGCTATTTCTCGCGCCAGGCAGCCGGCTTCGTCGCCTGTACGACGATGGGGCTCGCGCTGGTGTTGTCGGGGGTCGCCTTCTGGCAGCTGCTGCAGCTGCCGGCGGCCGAGCGGGCCTTCGAGGTGACCGTGGCCGACTGGCTGTCGGCGATTCCGCTGCAGCTCAGCGACGGCTCGATCGGCAGCTTGTCGGTCCCCTGGGGGTTCCGCCTCGATCCGCTCTCGGGAATGATGATCCTGATCGTCACCGGGATCGGCACCCTGATCCACGTGTACTCAACGGCCTATATGGCCGACGAACCACGGGGCGGCTACGCCCGCTTCTTCTGCTACCTGAATCTCTTCTGCTTCTTCATGCTCACGCTCGTCCTGGGCAGCAATTTCCTGGTGATGTTCGTAGGGTGGGAAGGGGTGGGGCTCTGTTCCTACCTGCTGATCGGCTATTGGTACGAAAAGAAGAGCGCCGCTGACGCCGGGAAAAAGGCGTTCATCACCAACCGGGTCGGCGATTGGGGCTTCGTGCTCGGTGTCTTCCTGATCTTCGTCACCTTCGGCACGCTCGATTTTCGAGCCGTGCAGGACGCCGCCGCCGTGCTGCCGGTCGAGTCGGCGCAGTTCGGCGTGCTGTCGGCGATCTGCCTGCTGCTGTTCGTCGGGGCCACCGGCAAGAGCGCGCAGATTCCCCTCTACGTCTGGCTGCCGGACGCCATGGAGGGTCCGACGCCGGTGTCGGCGCTGATCCACGCCGCGACGATGGTGACGGCCGGCGTCTACATGGTCGGCCGCAACGCCGTGCTGTTCTCGCACGCGCCGATGGTCATGGAGGTCGTCGCGATTGTCGGCGTGCTCACGGCGCTGATGGCCGCTTCGATCGGCCTGGTGCAGTACCGACATCAAGCGCGTCCTGGCCTATTCGACCGTTTCGCAGCTCGGCTACATGTTTACGGCGATGGGCGTCGGCGCGTATGCGGCTGGCGCGTTCCATCTGATGACGCACGCCTTCTTCAAGGCGCTGCTCTTCCTCGGCAGCGGCTCGGTGATTCACGCGATGGCCGGCGAGCAGGACATGCGCCGCATGGGCGGGTTGAAGAAATTCCTGCCGGTCACCTTCGCCACCATGATGATCGGCACGCTGGCGATTGCCGGCATCCCGCCGCTGTCGGGCTTCTTCAGCAAGGACGAGATCCTCTTCCGCGCGTTCCTGAGCAACAAGCTGATCTGGGGTCTGGCCGTCGTCACCGCGCTGATGACGGCGTTCTACATGTTCCGCCTGATGGCGATGACGTTCTTCGGCGGCTATCGGGGCCCCGCGTGGGAGGGCGCCGGGGGACACGGGGCGGTCGCGGTCGCGGCGAGCCACGGCGCGAAGCATCCCGCCGATCCGCACGCGCATGGACAGGCGCACCGTCGTGACCATGAGGTCTCCCACGGCCCGGCGGAGCCGCATGCGGTGTCTGGACACGGCGGCCATGGCGCGCACGACGATCATGGAGGCGGCGGCCATGGGCATGGACCGTGGCACGGTCCCCACGAATCGCCGACGCCGATGACCTATCCGCTGATGGCGCTCGCGGTCGGCGCGATCGTGGCCGGGTTCGTCGGGATTCCTGCCGCCCTTGGCGGCGGCAATGCGATTGAGCACTTCCTCGAGCCGAGCTTCGTCGCGTCGACGGCGCACCACGAGCCGGCCACCGCCGCCGCCGATCATCCGCCCGAGCCCGCTGCGGCGGCCCAGGGCGCCGAGGCGGCACATGACGCTCCGCATGCATCGCGCGCCGTCGAGCTCGGACTGATGGGCTTTTCGGTGCTGATCGCCGCCATCGGCATCGGCCTCGCGTGGCGGTTCTACGTCACCAACCCCGAGATCGCGGATCGTCTGGCGACCCGATTTGCCGCGGCGCACCGGACGCTGTCGAACAAGTACTACGTCGACGAGCTGTACAACGGGACGGCGATCGCCGGAACGTTTGCGGCGGGACGAGGGCTCTGGACCTTCGACCGCAATGTGGTCGACGGGGTGGTCAACGGCTCGAGCTGGGTGACGGTCTTCGGTGCGTGGCTGTCCGGGCTGGCCGATCGCGTGGTCGTCGACGGCGCCGTCAACCTCGTGGGCTGGTCGACGCAGGAGACGAGCTACTGGTTCCGCCGCCTGCAGACCGGTCTGGTGCAGAACTACGCGCTGCTGATGCTGTTCGGCATCTTCGCGTTCGTCACGATGTATCTGTTCGTGCGGTGAGGGCGGACTGAGGGCCGGCCTACAAGTTGGCGGTCGGGTGCCAAGCCCGGCTGCGTACAGACTATGAGTTATTACCTGTCGATCATCCTGTTCACGCCGCTCGCCGGCGCGCTGCTGCTGCTCTTCGTCAACCGGCAGAACGACAACGCCATCCGCTGGATCGCCAACGTCGTGGCGTTCATCGGTTTCGCGATCTCGATCCCGCTGTGGTTCTGGTTCAACCCGCAGAGCGCGGAGTTCCAGTTCATCGAGCGGCTGCCGTGGATCCCGTCGATTGGCGCCGAGTACTTCCTCGGCGTCGATGGCTTCAGCACGCTGCTGATCCTGCTGACCACCATGATGGGGTTCATCGCGATCCTGTCGTCGTGGACGGCGATTACCGAACGGCTGAAGGAATACTACATATTCCTGCTGATCCTCCAGACCGGGATGCTCGGCGCGTTCATGGCGCTCGACTTCCTGCTGTTTTTCCTGTTCTGGGAAGTGATGCTGGTGCCGATGTACTTCCTGATCGGCATCTGGGGCAGCGCCAACCGGCTCTACTCGGCGATCAAGTTCTTCCTCTACACCCTGGTCGGCAGCGTCGTGATGCTGCTCGGCATCCTGGCCCTCTACTTCTACCAGCACAGCCAGACCGGCGTGTACACCTTCGACGTGACCCAGTTCCAGCAGCTGACCGGCATGCCGTTCAACCTGCAGTGGTGGATCTTCCTCGCCTTCTTCCTGGGTTTTGCCATCAAGGTGCCGATGTTTCCGTTCCACACCTGGCTGCCTGATGCGCATACCGATGCCCCGACCGCCGGCTCGGTGATTCTGGCTGCCGTGCTCCTGAAGATGGGGACCTACGGCTTCATCCGCTTCAGCCTGCCGATTCTGCCCGAGGCGACGCGGGCCTTCGTGCCGTTCATCGTGCTGTTGTCGATTATCGGCATTGTCTACGGCGCGCTGGTCGCGCTCGCGCAGAAGGATTGGAAGCGGCTGGTTGCCTACTCGTCGGTCAGCCACATGGCGATGGTCATGCTGGGCATGTTCGCGCTCAACCCGGTCGGCATCACCGGCAGCATCATCCAGCAGCTCAATCACGGGATCTCGACCGGCGCGCTCTTCCTGCTGGTCGGTGTGGTCTACGAGCGGCGGCATACACGCGAGATTGCGGAATACGGCGGCCTGTCGAAGGTGATGCCGGTCTACGCGGCGGTCTTTCTCGTCATGACCATGTCGTCGATTGGCCTGCCGGCCTTGAACGGCTTCATCGGCGAGTTTCTGATCCTGCAGGGCGTGTTCGTCGCCAGCAAGCTCTGGGCGGCCTTCGCGGCCAGCGGCGTCGTCCTTGGCGCGGCCTACATGCTCTACCTCTACCAGCGGACGATGTTCGGCAAGATCGAGAATCCCAAGAACGAGAAGCTGCTCGATTTGAGCGTGCGCGAATTCGCGACGTTCGCGCCGCTGCTGGTCCTCGCGGTGTGGATCGGCCTGTATCCTGCGCCATTCCTGCGCCGACTCGATACATCGGTCCAGCGGGTGATTGCCCGCGTCAGCCCGGACTACGGCCCGGGCCGACTCGCGGGTGCCGCACCGACGCCAGCCGACGTCGCCGCGCCGACATCATCTTCGCCGCTGACGGCGACAGTCCGCCAGGGACTGGAGCCGCGCTGATGCCTCCCGGCATCTCTCTGTCCGATTTCTATTACATTCTGCCGGAGATCGTGATCACGGCGGGGGCCCTGCTGGTGCTGGTCGCCGACGTCGCGCTGCCGCGTGGCAGTCGCGCCCTGGTCGGGTTGACGGTCGCGGTGCTGGTGGCGACGCTCGCCTCGCTGACGCCGTTCACGAATACGAATCTCGAGATCGCGCAGGGGTTGATCGCGGTCGATCGCTTCGCGCTGTTCTTCAAGGTGGTGTTCCTCCTGTCGGCGCTGATGACGGTGCTGATGTCAGCGAAGTATCTCGAGATCGAAGGGGCCAGCCCCGGTGAGTACTACTTCCTGATTCTTTGCGCCACGCTCGGCATGATGGTCATGGCCGGCGGCGTCGATTTGATCACGAGCTTCATCGGGTTGGAGACGATGGCGGTGTCGTTCTACATCCTGGCCGGCTTCATCAAGCCGAACCAGCGATCGAACGAGGCGGCGGTCAAGTACTTCCTGCTCGGCGCGTTCTCGCTCGGGATCCTGCTGTATGGCATGTCGCTGCTCTACGGGCTGTCCGGCTCGACGAACATGCGGGTGATGGCGGCGGTGTTTGCCGGTCAGGAGCGCAGCCTGCTCCTGGTGCTCGCAGTGATTCTGGTGGTCAGCGGCATGGCCTTCAAGATCGCGGCGGTGCCGTTCCACATGTGGGCGCCCGACGTCTACGAAGGCGCTCCCACCCCGGTGACCGCTTTCCTGTCAGTCGGGTCGAAGGCGGCTTCGTTTGCGATGCTGCTGCGGATCTTCATGATTGCGGTGCCCTCGATGCACGCCGATTGGCGGCTGCTGTTCGAGGTGCTGGCGATCGTCACGATGACCGTCGGCAACCTGGCGGCGCTGACCCAAACCAACCTCAAGCGGATGCTCGCCTATTCGTCGATCGCCCATGCCGGCTATCTGCTGATCGGCGTGGTGGCCGCGACGCCGCGGGGCGTCTCGGCGATGTTGATCTATCTCCTGATCTATTCGTTCATGCAGCTCGGGGCCTTTGCGGTCGTCATCATGATGCGCCGGCACGACATCGTCGGCGACGAGCTGAAGGACCTCAGCGGCCTGCACTTCCGCCACCCGTTCGCGGCGTTTGCGATGCTGCTCTTCATGCTGTCGCTCGGCGGGATTCCGCCGACCGCCGGCTTCATGGGCAAGTTCTGGTTGTTCAGCGCGGCGATCGAAGCCGGCTACGTCTGGCTGGCGGTGATCGGCGTGCTGAACAGCGCGATCTCGCTCTACTACTACATCCGCATTGTCGTGTTCATGTACCTGAAGAAGGAAACGACCGGTTCGGAGCCGTCGGCCAGCCCGGCGCTGGCGTTCACGCTGGCGGTGGCGGTCATTGTCACGATTGCGCTGGGGGTCTACCCGCGGCTGCTCTTCGAGCTGGCCGAACTTTCCGCCCAATCGCTCAGTATCGGGGGAGTTTCCGCCGAAATCCGCTGACTTGGTGAAGTTTTTCACAAGGTACGCTATACTCACGGGCTGTCCGAGCCTGTCGGGTCGACTGCTATCCGTCGGCGTGTCCGGCCGGAGGCGAGATGTCAGCTGACACGCGCATGCCCGGATGGGTTCGCCACTCCGGCGTCGGCCTGGAGCTGGCTGGTGCGGTTGCCGGCTTCACCCTGCTGGGCTACTGGGTCGATCGGCGCTTCGGAACCGAGCCGTGGGGTCTGGTCGTCGGCATCGTCCTGGGTCTTGTGGGTGGTCTCTACAACTTGGTGAAGCAATCGCTGCAGGCCGTGCGCGAGGCCCGGGCAGAAGACGACTCCGCGCGAGAGGCTGATCGTCCGGGGGGAGCCGTCGACGACGGCGAGTGATCAGGTGGGCCGAACGCGAGGCGGGCGATATGCGCGCTTCCTCGTTTCTGCTCTGGCGATCGTCCTGGTGCTGCTCGTGGTTGGTGTGCTGCCGACGCGACGCCTGGCGGGCGATGCGGCGATCGCCGCAATGGCGGCAGGGTGCCTGATCAGTCTGGTGGCAGCGGCTCTGGCGGCGTTGCTGATTGTTTCAGTGACGTCCGAAACGCCGACGGCGAAGATGCAGCGGGCGTTTCTGGCGATGGTGGTAAGGCTCGCCGTGGTCGTTCTACTGGGACTGGCCGCGGCGCTCAGCGGAGAGTTCGCGCGGATGCCGTTGCTCTTCTGGCTGGCGACGACCTATGTCGTGTTGCTGCCGCTGGAAGTCAGGCTGGCGATCGCGCCCGAATAACTGGAAGGTTTTCAGCTAGAGCGCGCCCATGAATGCCCAACCCGAACACGCTCCGGCGCCAGCGGAACATGGTCCTGCCGACGCGCATGCACCTGCCGCCGAAGGGCACGCCGCCAGTCCCCTCGAACACATCGTTCAGCACCCGCTGATCGAGCGTCCGGCACACCTCGGTCCGCTGACGCCGAACGGCGTGATCACGATCTTCTCGGATCAGATCGCGATGCTCGCGCTCGCGGGGGTGCTGCTGATTGCGCTGGTCCCGCTGCTCGTCCGCCGCCGCCGCGGCCGGAACGAGGTCGACGCGCTGGTGCCGACCGGCGCCGCCAACGGCCTCGAAGCGATCTGTCAGTACTTGCGGAAGGAAGTTGCCGAGCCTGCACTCCACCAGCACACCGATCGCTTCATCAAGTACATCTGGAGCGTGTTTTTCTTCGTGCTGACGGTGAACATTCTCGGGCTGCTGCCGATTCCAGCGGTGTCGTCCCTGTTCGGCACCCATCTGGGCGGGACTGCCACCGGCAACATCTGGGTCACGGCGACGCTCGCGCTCATCACGATGGTGATGATGGTCGTCAACGGGCTGCGCCTCGGCGGTGCGGCCTACCTGGCGCACTTCTGTCCTGGCCCGCTCTGGATGGCGCCGCTGCTCGTGCCCGTCGAAATCATCGGCCTGGTCGCGAAAGTATTTGCGCTGGCCGTCCGACTGTTCGCCAACATGATCGCCGGCCACATCCTGCTCGCCGTCCTGCTGTCGTTCATCATCTCGGCAGGCTCGCAAAGCACCGGTCTTGGACTTGGCGTCGCGGTCCCGGTCGTGCTCGGCAGCGCCGCGATCAACCTGCTGGAGCTGTTCGTGGCGTTCCTGCAGGCGTTCATCTTCACGTTCTTGACGACGCTGTTCATCGGGATGTCGGTCGTGCTGCATCACGACGATCATCATCACGAGGCGGCGGCGCACTGACGATTCGCCATGCCCGCAGGCGTCGGGGCAGACGCGGGCCATGAGGCGTGACTGCGATGGCGATTTCGAGGAGGCTGCCGCTCCCCGTGCGGCGGAAAACGAAAGGGAAATGACGATGGATCGGAAGCGATGGAGCAGGCTGGCCCTGGGATTCGTCACGGTCGGCTTTGCGATGATCTTCACTCCAGCGGTGGCGCTGGCGCAGGAGGCCGAGGCGGCCACCTTTCTGACCAGCAACGGCGCGGCGTGGCTCGGCGGCGCAGTCGGCGCCGGCCTGGCGATCATGGGCGGCGCGGCCGGCATCGGCCGCATCGGCGGCTCGGCGGTCGAGTCGATGGCGCGACAGCCCGCGGCGGCCGGCCAGATCTCGACGGCCATGATCATCACCTCGGCGATGATCGAAGGCGCGACGCTGTTCGCGGTGGTTGTCGGCATGATGGCGGTCCTCAAGTAACAAGAACGTGCGCGGTCGGGCAGCGGTCACACGCCGCTGCTCGGCCGCTGCCGACTGGATATGCGAATGATGCAGCGACTGACAGCCATCACCGTTTTCGCGCTGGCCGCTCTGCCTGCGCAAGCGCAGGACCACGCGGCGGCCGAAGGCCCCGCCCTGAGTCCCTTCGCCGGTAACGTCGGCAATGCGATCTGGACGCTCGCGATTTTCCTGCTCGTCGTGTTCGTGCTCGGCAAGTTCGCCTGGGGGCCCATCCTGGCGCTGCTGCAGCAGCGCGAGGAGTTCATCCATCGCTCGCTGGCAGACGCCAAGCATGACCGTGAAGAGGCCGAGGCGAGACTGAAGGAATACGTCGCCAGGCTGCAGACGGCGCGGACCGAGGCGGCCGGTATCGTCGAGGAGGCGCGGCGCGACGCCGAGCGCCTGCGCGAGGACCTCAAGCAGCGCGCCCGGACCGAAGCCGACACCATGATCCAGAACGCCGAACGGCAGATCCAGCTCCAGACCCAGCGGGCCATCCAGGAGATTCGTCGGGAAGCTGTTGACCTGTCGGTGGCTATCGCGTCGAAGATCATCCAGCGCAATCTCACCAAGGAAGACAACCAGCGGCTGATCGACGAAGCCCTGACGCAGGTCGACACCCGAAAACACTAGATAGGCTGAGCTACCTTCCGCTCCGGGTTGCAGTAACCTCGAAGTGTGTAAAGAGCAGGAGGGTGGAATGTCACATTCGAAGCGAGTGTGGATTGTGGTGGCCGCCGCCGTGTTCGCCGTTGCGACCGGCGCGCAGGCGCAGGGAACCACCACCGGCAGCCTCACCGGCACGCTGACCGATTCCTCGGGCGGAGTTCTCCCGGGGGTCACCGTCACGGTGTCCGGCCCGAACATTCAGGGGACGCGCACCGATGTCAGCGACGCCGAAGGCGTCTACCGGTTCCGTAACCTGCCGCCGGGACGCGGCTATCGCGTCGCCGCGACGCTGAGCGGCTTTCGCGACGCTGTTCAAGACAACATTCAGGTGTTTCTCGGCCAGGAAGGCTCCGTCAACCTGACGCTCGCGCCCGCGGGTGTGACCGAGCAGGTGCAAGTGACGGGTGCGGTTCCGCTGGTCGACGTGAGCAACACTGCCAGCGGCGTCAACATCACGTCCAACCTGTTCGAGACGCTGCCGTCGGCCCGCGGCTTCCAGCAGCTCACCGCGATCGCGCCGGGCGTCACGCTCGAGATGGGCGATCACGACCGTCGTTTCCAGGACAGCCCCTCCGTCGGCGCCTCTTCGGCTCCCGAAAACAACTACATCATCGACGGTCTCTCCGTCACCGATCCTCGCTACGGCACGTCGGGCGCCAATCTGACGATGAACTTCATTCAGGAAGTGCAGGTGCTCACCGGCGGCTATCAGGCCGAGTACGGCCGTTCCACCGGCGGCGTCTTCAACGTCGTCACCAAGTCCGGCGGCAACGAGTTCCACGGCGACGTGTTCAATTACAACCGCAGCAAGAGCTGGACCGATGCCGGCCTCGAACGCCGCCGCAACAAGCAACTGACGACGTTTGCCGACCAGGTTGCGAGCTACGACGTCGGCGGATCGATTGGCGGGCCGATTCTTCGCGACAAAGTATGGTTCTTCGGCGCCTACGGCCCGATCCGCCGCACGACGCATCTGGGCTCGCAAATCGAGGACGGCATCCCGATTGACACGTCAGGCCGCCAGTACGAGCGTAACTCTGATGTCTACGCCGGCAAGGTCACGTGGACGCCGCGTTCGAGCCACACGCTCGTGTTCTCGACCTTTGGTGATCCCACTGACGAAAACGGCTGGCTGGCCGGCTCCACGACCGGCAATTCCACACCCAACGCCGACGAGACGTCGGCGCTTCGGCTCATCCAGGCCGGCGGACACAACTACGGCGCGAAATATACCGGCGTGCTCGGGTCGAACTGGCTGCTGGACCTGTCGGTTGGACAGCACCGGCAGCGGGCCGGGACCGAAGCCGCCACCGACGCGGGCCGCAGGATTCCGCGCCAGATCGACGAAACGCTCGGCCTGTTCGAGCACGGTGGCTTTACACGGCAGCAGGACGACTCGGCGAGCCGCACGGCGCTGGCCGGACGGATCACCAGCCTGATCGGCGCGCACGATCTCCGCTACGGGATCGACCTCGAGCTCAACAACTACGACTCTGAAACACAGGAGACGTGGTACCGCTTCTTCGGGCCGCAGTTCGCGTCCGAGGGCTTCAACAGCTACATCCAGGAGCGCAACTACACGCTGAGCGGCAAGGGTTCGACGGCCAGCACCGCGCTGTTTGCCCAGGACAGCTGGCGCGTGGCGCCGAACGTGACCGTCAATCTCGGGATGCGCTACGAAATCCAGCGCCTCGATTCGGCGAACGACGTCGCGATCGGCGGCCGGTCGGACGCCGATATCAACACCTGCATCGTCGATCTGGAGTGCAGAACCGTCAACGGGCTCAGCCTGAACAACAACTGGGCGGCGCGGCTTGGTGTGTCCTGGGACCCGCTCGGCACCGGCAAATCGAAGATCTACGGGTTCTGGGGACGCTTCTACGAGGCGATTCCGCTCGACATGAACATCCGCGCCATCAACGGCGAGGACTACATCATCACGCAGTACGTGAACACGCGGGCGCTGGACTCGAACAACTGGTTCAACCCCTCGGGAAGTCCGCTGGCGATCAACGGTCCCTGGCAGGTGCGGCGCGTCTCGGAGCTGACCGCCATCACACCGCTCGATGAGGATCTGAAATCGCAGTTCGAGGATCAGCTGATCATCGGCGCCGAATATCAGTTCATGCCCGCCTGGAGCGTCGGCGCACGCTTCGTGAACCGGGAACTGCGGCGGATCATCGAAGACATCGGCACGTTCACCAATCCGGACGATCCGCTCGAGCTGACCGGCTACGTGATCGGCAACCCCGGCGAGGGATTCTTCGGCTCGCCGTTCGACAAGCCGAAGCGCTCGTACAACGCGCTCGAGCTGACGCTGCAGCGCGCGTTCTCCGGCAACTGGCACTTGAACTCCTCGTTCGTGTTCGCGAAGGCGAGCGGCAATCACGAGGGGTTGTACATGAGCGGCTACGATCAGCTCGACCCGAACATCACCGCGCTCTATGACATCCCGTCGTTCCTGCCGAATTCCGATGGGCGGCTGCGCTCGGACAAGCCCTATCAGTTCAAGGTGTTCGGCGCCTACGCCTTCCCGTGGGGGTTGACGCTGTCGGAAGGGTTCATGATCTCGGCCGGCGCACCGATTTCAGCGCAGGGCCCCGAGATCGTCAACGGCTACGGCGATGGCACCATCTTCCTGCTGGAGCGCGGATCGCAGGGGCGGACGCCGGCCTACTGGAACGTCGACTTCCACGCGGACTACCGGCTGCCGATTACGCGCCTGGGCGCCGGCCGGAGCATCAGCGTGATTCTGGACGTGTTCAACCTCTTCAACCGCAACGAAGAGTTGGAAGTGGATCAGGACTACACCTACGAAGGCCAGGACACGTTCAATCAGTGGGTCGTCGACTCGAACCTCGATCAGTTTGGCAATCCGCAGTTCAACCCGGACCTTCCGGTGAGCCCGTACTACGGGCAGGCGGCGCTGCGGCAGTCGCCGCGCGCGATGCAGATCGGATTCAAGTTCACGTTCTGAGCCGGCAGGCGGGGCAGGTGGGGCTGGCCTGCCCGCCCCGCCTGTCCTGATTATTTCGACACCCGCAGTCCGCGGACCCGCGCCCCCGGGATCTTGACCCCGACCTGCACTTCTCCCGGCGGCATCGGGCCGGCCGGCACGATGTACTCGACGATCATTTCGCTGCTGAGGCGCTCCGCGAGATTGTTGAGCGCGACCCCGTACGACGGCGCTGAGAAGACGGTCGTGAAGTAACCCCGCGTCTGGTCGGCGAGATCGCGCAGCAGGTCAGCCTCGAGCCGCGGTGCGTAGCTGCGCCCGCGCGGTGCCGTGGCAGGACTGCTGCGGCTGACCACGTGCACGATCGCGTTACTCTCGAAGATATCCGGCAGCAGGCGTGTACTCTGGGGCTGCGCCGAATCGATGCGGTGCGCGGAGACGACCACGATCGCCGCGAATGGCGAGCCGCTCTCCAGCACGGCGCGCGAGGCGCCGGCCACCGCCTCGATCGGCATCAGCACCGTGGTCGGGCTCGCGCTCAGGCGATCGAGGCGGGTCAGCAAGGTGGCGCGGTCCTCTTCGATCGAGGTCAGCATCGTCGGCGGGTTGGCCAAGGTGCCCAGGGCGACGAACCGCTGGCCGACGCGGGACAGGAAACGCACGACCGCCGAGCGGATCGCTTCGAGATCGCTGCGCGCATCGGCACTGTTGTCGACGAGGATGATGACCGGATAATCGGCCGCGTAGACCGCAACCACCTCGCGCGGCAGCCCGTTCTCGTTGATGACGAAGTCATCCGGCCCGAGATCGACGAGCGCTTCGTTTCGCCCATCGGTGACCGATGCCAGCACCAGTCGGCTCGCCGCCTGTTGTTGGCGGGCGTGCGCCGGCATCCCGGTCGCCCAGAGCGCCCCGGCCAGCAGCGCGATGGCCGAGCGGACCGCGCACGGCTTCACAGCGATGCCAGCCCACGCGCGCCGCCGCACGCGCCGTCCATGGTTATTGAGCCGGGCCAGTTCCCGCCCGCCGCGGCGTGGCGGAGATGATCCGCGCCGCTTCGGCCCGAGTCGCAGCAGCCTGAGGGAGATTGCCGAACGTGGTCCAGAGACGGGCCGCCAGCGCGTAGGCATCGGGCGTCGGCGAGATTCGCAGCATGGCGGTCAGCACCTCGCCGGCCTCGTCAATCCTGCCGGTCTGGTGATAGAGGGTCGCCAGAGCCCCGCGGGCACGTGCGTGACCAGGGAAGGCGCGAAGCTCTTCGAGGAGGTGGTACTCGGCCTCCGCCGTGCGCTCCAGACGGACCAGTGCGTCCCCGGTGTAATAGTGAAGCTCGTAGACGGCCGACGTGCCCGACTTGTCGATCTCGCCGATCGCGCTCTGAAAAACCGCTACAGCCTCCGCGAAGCGTCCTGCATCGTAGAGGAGACGTCCGTCGATGTAAGCGGGCATCGGCAGCGTCGGGTCGGCCTGGTGCGCCAGCCGGGCCTGGGCGCGCGCGATGCTCGCTTCACGGCGGAGAAGGGCGATCCTGGCGAGCAGCTCGTGCGCCGCGGCGCGCGACGCGCGGTCCTCCGTCGCAGCGGTCATCACGGCGAACTCCGCCTGTTGGCGGGATTCGTCGAGCCGGCGGAGGCGAAGCAGGGCCGTCGCCGCGCTGAGATGATCCTCCGGACCGCCGGGCCGCAACGCCGCTGCGTGCCGGTAGGCATCGACGGCGCGATCGAATCTTCCGGCGCCCATGGCGATGTCACCCAGCTCGTGCCAGACGATGGCCAGCCGTGGATGCTGGCGAAGCAGTGTCTCGAGCCGCTCAATCGCTGCGGGCCATTCGCGTTCGACGGCATACGCAACCGCCGCCCGGTAGGTTTCGATGATGGCGACTTGATCCGCCGGATCGACCACATCCGCGTCGTCGTCGGCGGCAACGCGTGCGACCGGTCCGACCGAGCCGAGCGCAGCCAGCCTGGCCTGGACGTCCGGCTTCTCGGGCACCGGAACATGCAGCGGGCTTTCGATGGCGAACCGCTCGAGGGCGTTCCGCAGGCGCGTCAGCTCGCCGAGCTGATCGCGCGCGATGTTTCTGCGGGCGGCCGGGTCGGCCACGATGTCGTAGAGCTCGTCGGTCTCGGCTCGCACGAGCCGGTATCGTCCGTCAGTCACGGTCCGCACTCCCGGCCACCCGAATCGATACGCGGTGAAAAGCGATTCGGAGTAGACGACGCGGGCGGGTGTGTCGGAATCGCCTTCGACGAGCCGGTTCAGAGAGAGCCCGCTCAGTCGGTCGGGGATCGGCGCTTTGGCGAGATCGAGGATGGTCGGCACGATGTCGACGTGCTGGACGAGCGCGGTGACGCGGCGTCCCGCTCCCTTGCCCGCCGCCGGCTTGATGATGAGCGGAATCCTGACCGCTTCTTCGTGGGCGAGCACTCCGTGCCCCGTTTCGCCATGGTCGCCGAGCCCCTCGCCGTGATCGGCGACCAGGATGATCGTCGACTGGTCGTAGAGCTGGTGAGCCTTGAGATGCCTGATGAAGCCGCCGATGATCTCGTCGACGTGCGCCACCTCGACGTCATAGCGCTCGCCTGGCCGCGATGGCGACGATGGCGCGCGATAGGGCTGGTGCAGGTGCAGGAACAGAAACGCCCGCTCTGTCCCGGCGTTTGCCAGCCAGTCCTCAGCGATCGCGACCGACTCTTCACCGCCGCGGGTCAGCCCGCCGCCCGGATCGCCGGCGTCGCCCTCGGGGAGATCGTCGTCAAAAAACGTGAATCCCTGCGCGATGCCCGTCGCTTCACGCAGCGCATAGGACGAAACCACCGCGCCGGTCGAATAGCCGCGGTCCTCGAGCATCTCGGCGAGCATCCGTTCATCGCCTTTGACGATGAACCCGGCGTTGTCGCGCACGCCGGTTTCGTGCGGCAGACGGCCGCTCAGGAGCGAGGTGTGGGCGGGAAGCGTCTGCGGCGCGTGCGAATAGGCGCGATCGAACACGACGCCGTCTTTCGCCAGCGCATCGATTGCCGGAGTTTTGATCTTGGTATAGCCGTAGACGGGGAGCCGGTCGGCGCGCAGCGCGTCGACCGACAGCAGCACAATCGGGCCGCTGACTGGCGCCGAAGCGCGCGCGTAGCGCCACCCGCCGACCGCGGATAGCGCGGCCCCGAGCGCGACGAGCCCGACGATCACCGTATAGCGGAATGGACGGGCCAAGCTATTTGTTCAGCTGATCGAGCGCCGTTTTTGCCAGCGCTGCCTCCGGGGACACAGGATCGACGCGCAGGACGTCCGTCAGCAAGCGAGTGGCGCCGGCCCGATCGCCGGCGTTCATCGCGATCAGACCAAGCTTGTAGCGCGGTTTGCCCCACGACGGGTCGGCCTCGGCGGCCTTCTGATACCAGCGGGCGGCGTTCTGGGCATCACCTTTCGAGGACTGCAGCTCGGCGAGGCTGTAGAACACGTCCCGTCCGGCGCCGTCACGCTCGGCCGCCGCCATCAGCGTCGTCTCGGCCGCCGCCGTGTCGCCCTGCTCGACGCTCATCGCGGCGAGTCCGACTTTAGCTCTGTCGTTTACCGGATCGACGGCCAGGAGCGCTTCGTAGGCCTTGACCGCGTTCGGATAGTCCTTCTTCTGCCGATACGAGGCGGCAATCTGCAGATTGATCGCGCTCAGCGCCGGCGTTTTCGACAGGATGGCCCGGTAGGCGGTAATCGCTTCGTCCCAGTTCTGTTTGGTGAACAGCGCGTCGGCCGCCGCGAGCTGCGTCTGGAGGTCACGCCCGGTGACGTTGCCGAGTGGTGCGGTCGGCGACGGCCCGTTCTTCCGCAGTGTGAACGAGACGGGTGGGTTGGGCGATCCGAAACGGACCGCCATTTCGCCGACGTCGCCGGCGTGGCCCGGCGAGTAGGCAGTGAATCGCCACTGACCAGCCCTGAGACCGATGATCGTGAAGCGTCCCTTGTCGTCGGTGGTCGCCGTGTAAGTGGTCGGGCCGATGTTCGGGTTTTCGGCGGTTACCGTGGCGCCTTTGATCGCGTTTCCGGCATCGTCCTTGACGAGTCCACTGACCCGTCCCACTTGAGCGGCGACGTTCGCAGCGGACAAGAGTGTGAGAGCGGCCGTGAGCGCGACATGCAGGCAATTCGCACGCATCGTCAAGACTCCTGAAGGCTCTATGCCCAGCGTTTGCCAGTATATATGAGTCGGTCGAACGGCGGCGATGGTCTCAAATCAGCCAGGTGGGCTGATACAGCAGCACGTAGACGAGCACGCCGGTTACCGATACGTAGAGCCAGATCGGCAGGGTCCAGCGCGCAATGGTGCGGTGAGCCTGAAAGCGGCCGTTCAAGCCGCGCGTCAGGGTCACGATGGCCAGCGGCAGGACGGCCGCCGCCAGGACGACATGGGTAATCAAAATGCTGAAGTAGAGCGGCCGGACAAACCCTTCCCGCGTAAACCGGACCGAGCCCACCTGCGCGTGATACGCGACGTAGGAGACGAGAAACAGCGCTGAGGCCGCGAACGCGCCGATCATGAAGCGGCGATGCAGGTCGATCCGCCGGGACCGGATGAGCAGGAAGCCGATGAACAGCAGCACGCCCGCGATGGCGTTCAGCGTCGCGTTGACGGCCGGTAGATCGTGAACCGACACTTAGTGATCGAGAATCATCGCCGCCCAGATGAGCGGCAGATACGTAAGCGAACCGTAGAACAGCGCGCGCGCCGTCTGTTCCGATCTCGACAACGCGAACCTGGCTGATAGCCACAGGAACGCCGCGCCGAGGATCAGCGCGACCCAGAAGTAGGTCACCCCGGCGACGCCGACGAGCGCCGGCACGAGGCTGACCGGAACCAGCGCCAGTGCGTAGAGCACCGCCTGACGGCCGGTGCGCTGTCCATCGGGCTCGATGACCGGCAGCATCGGGAAGCCTGCCCGCCGGTAGTCGTCGCGGTACAGCCAGGCGATCGCCATGAAGTGCGGAATCTGCCACAGAAACACGATCGCGAACAGCGTCCACCCGCCAGTGGCAATCGTGCCGTGCCCCGCGGTCCAACCGATGAGCGGCGGCAGAGCGCCCGGCACCGCACCGATCAGCGTGGAAATCGCCGAGCGGCGCTTCAGCGGCGTGTAGACCGCGAGATAGATGAACAACGTGGCGACCGCCACCAGCGCGGCCAGCAGGTTGCTGGCAAGGGCGAGCACGGCGACCCCGGCGACGGCCAGCGCGATTCCGAGCACACGGGCTTCTTCGGCGCTGACACGGCGGTCGGGCAAGGGCCGCATACGCGTGCGGGTCATCAACGCATCGGTATCCCGCTCGTAGACCTGATTGAGGACGGCAGCGCCACCGGCGACGAGCGCGGTCCCGGCGACGGCGAGCGACATCGGAATCAATTCGGGCGAGGCCGGCGCGCCGAGATAGTAGCCGGCGGCACTGGTGGCCACGACGAGCACGTTCAGTCGGGGCTTTGCGAGCGCGAGGTAGTCGAGCAGGCGTCCCGGCGACCGACGACCGACCGCGAGATGCGCGCGGGCGACGTCATTCATACACGCGCTCCTGGCTCGAGGTTCGTCTGAAAGCGGATGCCGCCGACCGGCTGCGCGGCGCGCGGCCGGCCCGGCTCGAGCCGCCGCGTGTCGAACCGGACGCGCCACGAGCGCAGCGTCAGGACCAGCGACGTGGTGAGCACGAGCGCACCACACACGACATGTGCGCTGTTGATGGCCACGTCTCGGCGGCTGAGCACGGTGAGCGCCCCGAGCGTGACCTGGACCAGGACCAGACCGACCAGCAACGTCGCCGGTCGGGTCAGACCCTGGCGGCCGCGATGGTGAGACCAGACGTGAGCAGTCGTGGCGATGATCGCCGTGCTGACCAGCAGCGCGCCGACGCGATGCGCGAAGTGGATGGCGATCGCCGCGCTCCAGTGATCGGGCACGAGGCCGCCGAACATCAACGGAAAATCGGGAATCGCCAGCCCCGCGCCGGTGTGGCGCATCGCCGCGCCGACGATGATCTGCAGGTAGATCAGCAGCGTCGTGGCGGTCGCGATCGCCCTGAGCGTGCGATCGTCGACGGCTGCCGTCTGCTCGATCCACCCCCGCGAAGTAAAGAGGGCGATCGCGACGGTCATGCAGAAGAAGATTTCGGCCAGGCCAGCGTGAGCGGTCGAGACCGGCGCCGGCAGAAAGTACAGCACGGTGATGCCGCCAAGAACGCCTTGCACGATGACCGCGAGCAGTGCCGCGATGCCGAGCCGCTTCATCCAGGACCGCGGGTCGACCCGCCAGATCCAGAACGCGAGCACGATCGTGAGAACTCCGACCGTGCTGGCAATCAGTCGATGACCATGCTCGTAGAAGATGCCGCCGACCCACATCGACGGTGGAAACGTGAACATGTTCCAGCCGTAGGAGGTCGGCCAGTCGGGGACGGCGAGGCCCGAGCCGGTGCTCGTGACGAGGCTGCCGGCCAGCACCAGCACCACGGTGCAGCCGACCACGAATTTCGCGAAGAGGTGAAGCATGCTTTCTGGGGCAGGAAGGGCGGAAACCGCAGGAGAGGGGGACGGTTCGGGCGGGAGAGACCCCTTCCTGCCTCTCCTGCCCGTCCAGCCTGAACCTGCCCGGACTAGTCCGCCGTGGCTTTCGCCGCGTCGAACGTGAAGCTGACTTCTTTCGACTCCTTCGGGCCGAGCGTCACGCTCTGCGTCGTCGCTCCGAGCCTTTCGTGCCACGCCTCGACCGTGTAGGTACCTGGCGGCAGGCCCTTCAGCTCGAACGAGCCGTCTTCCTTGGTCACCGCGAAGTAGGGATGGTCGAGCACGCCGACATACGCGTTCATCCAGCCGTGCACGTCGCACTTGAAGGGCACCATGACTTCCTTGGCCTTGAAGGTGTGCGTCATCTTCATGCCCTGGATTGGCTGCCCGTTGTTGAACTCGGGATTCGCCTTCGGGGTGGCGTGGATGTTGTGCAGTGTCGGGTCGCTGTTGATGATCTCGATCGGCTGGCCGACGCGGACGCCGAAGACGTGCGGCGTATAGCGGCAGCCATGCTGATCCAGCTTGGCGCCTGGGGCCGGCGGGTCGTAGACGTAGTTGCCGAGGCCGTCCTTCACGTACACGAACACGTTCGCGAGCTTGCCGTCGCCGCTGACGACGAAGGTCTCCTGGGTCTGTGGTCCCTTGGCTTCCTTCACGCACACCGGATCGGCGTTCATCCGGATCGGCTCGTTCTTTGGTGCGGCGCCCGTCAGCGTCACCGTTCCCTTCACATCGCCAGCCGTCGCTGAATCAACTTTCTGAGCCCCCGGTGCCGCGGGCGCCGTGGTGGCTGCCGGGGTGGACGACTCCTGACTTCCGCCTCCGCATGCAACGAGCGACGCACTGAGGGTCACCCCCAGAGCATGAACCCAGACGTTTTGTAGACGCATTGATCTCTCTCCTAACGAAAACTTAATAATACCTTACCGCCCCGCCTCGCGAAGCTTGCGATCGATGCGGTCCGCAATCCAGTGCGGATCCCACCACTCTACCGGATTCACGGCGCGGCCATGGACGAGCATGGTGAAGTGCAGGTGGTCGCCGCCGGCAAGTCCCGTCATTCCGCTGCGGCCGATCTGCTGGCCACGCGTCAACGTGTCGCCGGTCTTAACCTCGACCGACGAGAGATGCCCGTACAACGAGGCCACCCCCATGCCGTGGTCGATGATCACGCAGTTGCCGTAGATGCCGAGCCAGCCGGCGTGCACCACTTTCCCGGCGTTGGCGGCGACCAGCGGCGCGGCTGCGGTCGCCGCGAGATCGAAGCCGAGGTGCACCTGCCGATCGACTTCCTTGCCGCGATACACGTAGGTCCGGTAATCGGCGAAGCTCGCTTCGACCTGCGAGCTGCCCATTTGCACGAACGGGCCGTCCCACAATCTGGTGGGCTCGCTGGCTTTCGTGATTGAGGTGATTCGTTCGGCGTTCGCACGTCGCAGCTCGCCGTTGATCTTGAGAAATGCCGGCAGCGGGTCGGCGCTGCGCGGATCGATCCCCATCTCGGGCGCCTGCGTCAGGATGTCGGGGACGACCCGCTGCAGAAAGCGATCGTCGAGCTCGATGCGGCTCTTCCTGAACGGCTTCGGGAACACGCGGTCGACGAAGCCGAGGCTCGCCTCGTTGCCCGCCTCGTCGCGCGCGACGATCGCCATCGGCGTCGAGAGATCGTCGTCGTGGCCGAGCGCAAAAAACGCAATCTTGAGAGCGGGATCGGCGCCCGCCACACCGGCGCCCGCGGCCGGATAGCCCTGGTGTTCGGCCGAACCTACCCTGACGCCCGACCAGACGTCCGGCGGCGTCACCCGGTAGACGACCAGTTCGGCGCCACCGTGATTGATGTAGTGATGAGTCGAGATGATTGCCAGACGCGGCGGTTCGAGACGGACTTCGAAGTCTTTCGAAGCGGACGCCGACAGCTGACGCAGGTCGAGGATCGAGGGGCGCGTCGCCGATACGACGATCCGCGCCTTGCCGGCCTGGAGATCGGCCAGCTGCGGTTTGCCAATGGCCCGCGTGATGCGGATGCGATCGGCATCCACCTGAGTCACGGTGGCGGAGTCCGGTGTGTCGAGCGAGAAGAGCGGAGTTGTCCGTCCTTCCTGCTCGAGCGTGATGGAGAGCGCGGTGAAACGAGCACCCGGCGCCGCCGCGGTGACCTCGAGCTCGCCGGTCCGGCCGACCAGCCGGTCCGGTTTGTCGACGGTCAGCGATGGCGGGGCACCCCGGCCGGCGATCACATAAGTGATTCCCGCACCAATCGCCGCGAACACGATTAAAAAGATGAGCAGGCGTCCAAGCCGGCGCATGGACCCACATCATACAAGTTTGCTAAACTCAATGGTTCCTGCCGGTCCGGGGCGGTATCGTCTAACGGTTAGGACGGATGGTTCTCAACCATCAAATCGGGGTTCGATTCCCCGTACCGCTACCATGAA
Source organism: uncultured Acidobacteriota bacterium (assembly GCA_963728825.1). Lineage (GTDB taxonomy): Bacteria > Acidobacteriota > Vicinamibacteria > Vicinamibacterales > CAVVIG01 > CAVREM01. Next base: position 126,846 of record CAVSLA010000001.1, on the reverse strand, counting down.
AGGTGCAACATCGGCCATCCCCGCGATGAGCTGACCGACTCCGACCTCACATTCAAAGCGATACGTTCGCCCTTCAGGCGTAAATCTGAGCGGGCCCTCAGAACGCGTCATCACATGCGGTGGCATTCCTGAACTGCAGTCCGCCGCGAGGGTCGTGCGCGTTCACAATTGCACAGCTCCCGCGGGTGAATGATTGTTCGGCGGAATGGCAGCAAGCGTAGTATCTAGCGTTGGATACGCGAGGTGGTGTGCCCGCGCACTGGAGTCGGGTCGAAGAGCTGTACCATGCGGCGCTCGCAGTGTCGCCCGATGAGCGCGCGGCCTTCCTGCGTGAGGCGTGCGCGGAAAACGAGTCGCTCTGCCGCGAGGTCGAATCACTCCTCGCCGAAACGAGCGCAGCCGACCGTTTCTTGAATAGCCCCGCGATCGGGGAGGCGGGCATCCTGATGGAGGACCCTCGCGGCTCGCTGATCGGGAGCCATATCGGCGTGTATCGTATCGACGCGTGGCTCGGCGCCGGCGGGATGGGCGAAGTGTACCGTGCGCGCGATACCAAGCTGGGGCGGGATGTTGCGATCAAGATCCTGCCGGCAATGGTTAGGGCCGATCGCGCCCGGCTGGCGCGGTTCGAACGTGAAGCGCGGCTTCTCGCGGCCTTGAACCATCCCCGCATCGGCGCAATCTACGGATTTGAGGAGACGACTGAGATTTCGGCCCTCGTCCTCGAGTTGGTGGACGGCCCCACCCTCGCGGATGTCCTGACGAGCGCACGCGAGGCGGGAGCCAGGAGCGTCCGGACCGGCGTCGGCCTCCCCGTGCGCCGGGCGCTCGCCCTCGCCAGCCAGATCGCCGAGGCGCTCGAGGCCGCGCAACGCCAAAGGCATCATCCATCGCGATCTCAAACCGGGGAACGTCAAGGTCACCGAGGACGACCGGGTCAAGGTGTTGGATTTCGGGCTCGCCAAAGTCGTGATCGCGGTCACGGGCCCGGACGGATCTGCCGGAGCGTTGCCCACCATCACCGTTGATGGGACGGATCAGGGCACGATCCTGGGCACCGTGGCGTACATGAGCCCCGAGCAGGCGCGGGGCAAGGACGTTGACGAGCGCACGGACATCTGGGCGTTCGGCTGCGTGCTCTTCGAAATGATCTCCGGGACCCCGCCGTATGCGGGCGACACGATGTCGGATACGCTGGCCGCGTTCTCGAACGCGAGCCCGATTGGGGACGGCTGCCGCCAGATTGCCCCGAGGCGGTTCTGCGCCTGATCCGGCGCTGTCTGCGGAAGGAGGCCTCCCGCCGATTGCAGCATATCGGCGATGCCCGAATCGAGATCGACGACGTGATGGCGCCGCCACCCGGAGAGACGGCGGAGACCGCGCGCCCGACGGTCGCTCGCCAGCGACGTCACCGTGGGTGGCTGGCGGCTGCGGCGGTCGTGGCAGCGGCTGGCGCTGCGGCCGGCACAACCCTCAGCTTCCGCTACTGGGCCTCGACGCCCGCGGCGTCAGATCCGACCGGCATCGTGAGAAGCTTGATTCCAGCAGCGCCCGCCGATGCGTTGACCCCATTGCCTACGCGGCCGGCCCTCATCCTGTCACCTGATGGAAAACGGTTGGTCTTCAGCGCCATCAACGGCGACCGGCAGCAACTCTACATGCGCTGGTTGGATTCCCTCGAGGCGGCGCCCATCCCTGGTACGGAAAACAGCAACAGTCCCTTCTTTTCACCCGATGGGGAGTGGATCGGCTTTTGGTCCGGCGTCTTGAGCCCTGGGGCCGTTGGTGTGCTGAAAAAGGTGCCGCTGAGCGGAGGGCCGCCAGAAGAGCTGTGCAAGACCGGACCGTTGTTCGGCGCCAGCTGGGGATCCGACAATCGAATTGTGTTCGCGAATGCGACCGGTGGGTTGCTGCGCGTTTCGGCGGCCGCCGGGAGTGAGCCCGAGCCGTTTACGACTCTCGATCTCGAGGCCGGGGAGGTCAGCCATCGCTTGCCTCATGTCTGGCCGGACGGCGAGGGTCTCTTCTTCACGGTCCTCAAACGTCTTGGTCAGTTCGACGAGGCCATCGTCGTCGCGTTATCCCTGGCGACGAGCGACCGTCGCGTCATCGTCAGCCAGGGCGCGGACGCGCGTTACGTGCTCACGGGACATGTGCTGTTCGTCCGCCGCGGTACGCTCATCGCAGCGCCATTCGACCCTGCGCGGCTCGAGGTGACCGGTCCATCCAGAGCCGTCCTCGACGGCGTCATGCACGCGGTGAATACCGGGATGACGACGCTCACGGACACCGGTGTCGCGCAGTTCAGCGTCTCGCGGTCCGGCGCCCTTCTCTATGTTCCCGGGGGCATCTTTTCGGGTGTGCAACGAACATTGTTCTGGAGGGATCGCAATGGGGCGGCAACCCCTGTGGCCACTCCGCCGATTGCTGGCACAGGGCCCAGGTTCTCGCCGGACGGACATCGGCTCCTGATCCACGGATCGGAACGAGGGGCCGGCCGCCCTTCGATTTACGACCGGCGGCGAGGGGTGGTGACGCCCCTGACAGTAGGCGGAGGTTGGCCGATCTGGACACCGGACGGGACCCGCGTGACTATTGGTGTTACCGAACCGTACGGTATTGGCCTGATTCCGCAGGACGGCGGAGCCCTGGAGCGCCTGACGGTCGGCCCCGAACAATACCCCGGTTCATGGTCGCCGGACGGCCAGCTGTTGGCCTTCGTCAAATTGTCTTCGACTGGCGGCTGGGAGATCTGGATTCACTCGCGCGCGGGTGAGCGTCGGTTGCGACCGTCAGGCTCGCTGCCGGCGGTCGAGCGCTATCCGGCGTTCTCACCGGATGGTCGCTGGCTCGCATACGTGACCGACGAATCGGGACACGATGAAGTCTGGGTGACGCCCTATCCCGGCTCCGCAAAACAATACAAGGTGTCAACGGAAGGGGGATTTGAACCGGCGTGGGCACCAAACGGACGGGAACTGTTCTATATCGTGGTCGTCGCGGGCACTAACCTGGCGAGGATGATGGCGGTCGACGTCTCGCCCGATCCGAACTTTACCGCGGGCACGCCACGGATGCTGTTCGAGGCGCCGTACACCATCTCGACGCCGTTCAGAGGCTACGACGTCACACCGAATGGCAAGCAGTTCGTCATGTCGCAAAGAGCTGACCCGGTACCCGGCCCGGCATTGACGCACATGATCTTCGTTCAGAATTGGACCGAAGAGCTGAAACGATTGGTGCCGACACGCTGATGCGTGGGGACATCTACGGCCCAATCCCACGATCGATGCCGAGATTCGCCCACTCAAGCTCACCGTGGACGAAAAGCGCGCACTGGTCGCCTTTCTAAAAATCGCTGTCGGGACAACTCCGCGAAGGCCGCTGAAGTGATGCCTCAGGCGTCTCGCGAACCGCCCGGACAGGCTTGCAATCTGGCGACGACGATGGCATCGTCGTCGTCGAAGATGACGAGGAGGGTTGGTGCCGTGGCTGCGCCGAAGCTGATGACGGTGGACGACTATTTCAGCACGCCGGAAACGGTGAAGCCGATGGAGCTCGTCTTCGGCGCGCTTCGAGTGGCCGAATCGCCGACGCCGCGGCATCAGTCGGCGGTGGCTTCGCTGTTCCTGGCGCTCGATCGGCACGTGCGCGAGCGGCGGTCGGGCCGTCTCTGGATCGCGCCGCTCGATGTCGTCCTCGACGAGCGCCAGGCGCTCATCGTGCAGCCGGATCTGATGTTCATCTCGAATGAGCGTGCGTGGATTGTCCGGGATCGGGTTCGAGGCGCGCCAGATCTCGTGATCGAGGTTCTGTCGCCGAATCCACGGATTGGCCAGACCGACGAGCGGGTTCGCTGGTTTGCCGAGTACAGCGTGCGAGAATGCTGGCTGGTCCATCAGGATCGCCGTGAGATCACCGTTGTCGAATTCGCCGATCGCGGCGTGAGCGGGCGGCGTGTTTTCCGGACCGGTGATCCGATTGAGTCACGCGTGCTGCCGGAGTTCCAGCAGACGCTCGACGACTTGCTCGAGAACGACATCGAGTAGCGGATCCGCATGGCCGGAGTCTAGACTGAAGCCGAGTTCTATGGAATTTCGGAGAGCTCAAAGGCTACTGCCCTCTGAGGCCCACCTGTTGGCACCACGGTTGTCTCGCTCGCTGTGTACCCCGAGGCCGAGGCGCGCAACGTCAACTCCTCACCCGGCACCAGGTCGTTGAATGTGGCGTTGTAGTCAGGGTCCCAGTACGAGCAATTGTCCGCTTGCATCACCTTCCGGCCAAGCCCCTGCCCCCTGACGATTTCGACGGTCGCGCTCGGAACGCACCCGCCGAATTTCCCAATAACCACAACCCAGACAAACGTCCGGCCTGAAGGGGGTGATGGTGCAGGGCTGGGTGGAGGAGCGGGCTGCACTGGTGGTGTCGGTGCGGTCGGCAGCCGTTGGGTCGGTTCCCGGGAGCAACCCGCAAGCGTCAGCGTCGCGACGGCTATTACCGCGAATCTCACTGTGACCTCCGCTCTAGTCGCTTCTCCGGCTGGAGCTTAGCATTGATGCCGCGAGCGGGCGAGTCGATCAGCGTCGTAAATAGCAGGTGCGTCTAGTCTATACCCGTGCGCACTGAGCAGGCTGTGTCTGGGTCAGAGCAAATTTCCGGCCCGGGGCGAAGGGGAACCAACGGGCTGTTGAAGATCAGCTGACATGAGTGCATAGTGTCGGGGACGAGAGAACCGGTTTCGGCAATGCCAATCGACCGCGACGACAACGAAGAACGGCTCGCCCGCCTCGAGAAACTTCTGGAAGAGGCCCGGCCGAAGGCCTCCGCAGACGTGTCGGACGCCACCCCGCCAGCCGATGCGGTCGACACCCCCAAGGCCTCGCCCCAGGCGAAGGCGACCCTTCGCAAGCCTGCCAGCAAGCGGGCCCGCCAGAGCGGCAAGAACGACTAGAACAGCGGTTCGGGATCGCCCGAACTGCCGACATGCGTGCCCGTCGATTCCGATGCGGCGGCTATCCGCGCCGTGAGGAGAAGGGACACCGCTTCGAGCAGCGCCTTGTCGGAGCACGGTTTTTCGAGGAAGGCCTCGCCATCCCACAATCTTGGCCGTGCCTGGAACAGAGCACCGGGATATCCCGTGAGGAAGAGCACCTTGAGGTCGGGATCCACGGCGCGCATGGCCGTCGCCAGCTCGTCGCCCGACATCGCCGGCATGACGACATCGATGATGGCAAGTGCAAATCGCGTGGCGCCCTTGACCACATCGAGCGCGGCGTGTGATGTCGTAACGGTGACGACGCTATAGCCGGCGTGTTCGAGAATGTCGCGAACCAGAGAGCAGATCGACGGTTCGTCGTCGACGACGATGACGCGCGGCAGGGTTGGCATTGGAGTGGTATGTCGGGCGGGTCTGTAGACCCGCCTTCCTCAACTCCTCGTATCGGTCGCCGTCGAGTTTGTCGTTAGCTGGTCGCCCAGCTCAGCTGCCGTTACCGAGTATCAGTTGGCGGACCGCTCGTCACCGGTACCCGGCTTCGTATCCCTGAATGAAGGCGGCCCGGTACTCACGCTTGTAGTCGTCGCGTGAACCGTAGCGCCGATCGTAATCGTTGTCCCCGGAGCGATAACGGGACGCGCGCACGGGATCGAATCGGTCGCCATCCCCCCGGTCCCGGCGACCTTGTTCGAATCCGTCGCGATAACCGGTCTGCGCAGCCGGCGAGCCATAACGCGGACCGGATCCGTACGACGGTCCACGGCTCGGAGACCCGACGCGTCTGTAACCCTCGGTATAGCCGGCGGCAAACCCTTCCCGGAAGAGCGAGCGATACGCGTTGCGATCGCCGTAGCCGCGATAACCAGCATCGGCATTGCGGAATGCACGGTGACGGTCGTAGTCAAACGACCGCCGCGCTCGCGCATCGTCGATTCCGTGTGCGCGGCCGTCGACGAAGCCATTGTCGTAGGCGCGCTGATCGATCTGCCGCGTTGTTCGGCCCGGGTAGTAGGGTCCAACCGAGGCGCATGCAGATGCTGAAAAGAGAACGACCCCCACGAGCCCGGCCCGCAGCCAGCGGTTTCCGCTCGACATGGTTCCCTCAGTGGCAGTCTGGCGGCGTTCAATCGTTCAAGTGCCGTACCAGTCGGCTCGTGCGGTTTTTGGGGAAAAGTCCGGCGATGTCACCGGCCGTGACACTTGGCGGGGACAGCGACGGGCATCACTCGGTCCAGACGAGGAGCTTGGTGCCGTTGGCGTCGGCGTGATCGAGCAGCAGGCCGGGGCCGAGCGCTTCGAGCGCCGACACATTCAGATTGAGACGCTCCGCGTCGAAGTCGATGCCGCTGGCGGAGTCCAGCGAAATCCGGCCCTCCGGCGCCAGGCGGAGCAGCCAGAACGGGATGCTGACGTCACCGAGCTCGCCGTCAGTGTGATCGTAGATGAGCACGCGAAGCGTGCTGAGCCGGTGAGATCCACCGGCATCCGGCCGACCGGTGACGACGGCCTCTCCGTCGGCGTCGATGCGGAGCAGCGGCTGTTGTCCGGCAAAGTGTTCTCGCGCGGCGGCAATCCGTGACTCGGCGGTTTCCGCTGAGACAGGCTCCGATCGAACGTGGCGGTAGAAGAAGACGACGGCGCCCGCGACGAGCGCCAGGCAGGCGATCGTCGCGATGGCGATCGCTGCGACGATCACCTGCCACCACGTTCGGCGGGTCGCTGGTGTCAACGCGCAAGCCCTCCTGGTTTGACGAAGTGATAAGTCGCCGTACACGGCAGCAGGCGTTGCAGCGGCGGGACGGATTGCAGCAGCCCGTAGTAGATGGTTTCGATCGGCGCACGCTTGAAGAGTTGCGGTTCGAACACGATCTCGCACGTCAGGCCCGACGCCGACGAAAGCCGACGGATGGCGCCACGAACGAGCACGTCTTCCGGCACTTCCGGCCGCTTTCGATTGACGCGCCACACAGCCGCCGGGTGCCAGACGCGCGGACAGGAGGGTTCGAAAAAATAAAAGGCGTGCCCGCCCGGCGCGAGCAGACGATGAACCTCCTGCAGCGTCCTGCGATGCGCCCGGAAGTGGTGCGCGGACGAGAAGCAGAACACGCAGGGCACGGTGCCGTCCGCCAACGGCACGGCGTAGCTCCGGCTGGCGAAGACCCGATCGATCTCCACCTGGAACAGGCGTTCCCAGGCAGGCAACGACCTGAGCGCCCAGGGACTCAGGTCGGTGGTCGCGACCGCCGCCTGAGGAAACAGCCGCTTGACGATGCACGAGGCCCAGCCCTGGCCGGCGCCAATCTCGAGAATCGAGCTCGCCTGCGCAAAGACGTCCCGGAACGGCAGCAGGCTGGTGAGGAAGACGCCGGCGTCGGTGAACTTGTTGATCGTGTTGGTGAGCGATTCGAGCGAGTGAAGGTCGGTGACGCTGGCAGTCGACTGACGCCAGTAGTCGGTCTCGATCTGTTCTTTCTGCGAGAGCTCGATCGCCTGACGGTCCGGAGAATCACGCGTGATCGTCATCGAAGCAGCCGGCGCGCTTCGTTGGCGCACGGCTGGTCGCTGTCGCTCTCACAGAGCGACGCCGCGGTCTTCAGTTCTGATTGCGCTGTCGTCCGGGCGTTCGCCTTGAGCGCCAGACGTCCCAGCTCGAGCCGCGCCCGGCCGTGAACCCAGCGGCGCCCTTCGGAGGCAATGGCCTTCTGCAGGTCGGCCGCTGCCTCGGAGGGCCGCCCGAGCGCCACGCGCGCGGTGCCGCGCTTCTGATACCAGAGCGCCTCTTCGCCGAACATGCGCGGTCGCTCGTCGCCGGCGAGTCGGTCGATGCCCTCGGTCAGAAACCGGTCGGCGTCCGCATGCCGCCGGGCGCGCAGGTAGGTGGCGCCGGTCTCCAGCCAGAAGAGACGGTTGCGCGGATACTCCGCGCGCAGCCGCTCGAGCTCGCGAAGCGCCTCGTCGTAGCGGCGTTCGCGGTTGTAGAGCAGGACCAGCCCCACCCTGGCATCGGTACGGTTCTCGCCCGGATACTCGGCGGCGCCCTGGACCAGCGTCAGGCCGCGCTCGCGCCCGCCGCCAAATCCCGCCATGTAAGCGACCCAGCGCACCGGCAAGGTCATGCTGGCGACCAGGTATCGATACGTACCAACGATCAGGCCGGCGTCATGCCGGCGGGCGTCGAGCTCGAGCACGCGCTCATGCGCGTTGTAGGCCTCGCGTGCCGAGCCGAATGCGGCGCGAACGCTGCCCTGAATCGTTGCCGCGAACGATGCGCGCAGCCCGATCGCCGCGCCGAGCTGGTAATGGGCGTCTGCCTCGCGGGGATTGGCCGCCACTCTCTTTCGTGCGAGCTCAATCGCCCGCCCGGTGATGGTCTCGAAATCGGTGAGCAGGGCAGGGGCCGGCGGCGCCGTTTTGACGTTCGACCGCGACACGCCACCAAGGTAGCTGTCGACGGTCATCGTGCCGCGGCGGAACGACTCGGCAATCCACAATGCGCTGGCCAGGCCGCGATGCGCCGACGCGTCGTCCGGGTCGGCGGCCACCGCCTCGCGATAGGTCGCGAGTGCCCGTTCCCGATCCAGGTTGTACAGCTCATTTGACGCTCGTGCCCGAAGCACTTCCGACTGCGGATTGGCATCAGCCGGGCGTGCGCTGCCGCCAGCGATCAGCATCGCCGCGGCAAGCCGCCCGAACACTCGACTCATACCTCCATCTTACGTCCGGCCAGAGGCTTGCGCCGCTTGTGACTTCTGCATACAATCGCCCCTGCAAAACGCGAAAGTCGGGGATTTTTCACGGACGGAAGGGAGTCGGCGTTGGACAAGGTGTCGACGGTCGAATCACATGGCCATGCGCACGGGCATGCGCACGACCATGCGCATGAAGAGCTCGGGTTCTGGCGTAAATACATCTTCTCGGTCGATCACAAGGTCATCGGCATTCAGTACGCCATTACGGCCCTCCTCTTCCTGCTGTTCGGCTTCGGACTGATGATGCTGATGCGCTGGCAGCTCGCGTATCCGGGCCGGCCTATCCCTCTCATCGGCAACCTGCTTACGGCCTCGCTGGCGACGGGCGGCGTGATGCTGCCCGAGGGTTACAACCAGCTCGGGGCCATGCACGGCACGATCATGGTCTTCCTCGGGGTCGTGCCGCTCGCGGTCGGTGGATTCGGCAACTTCGTCATGCCGCTGCAAATCGGCGCACCCGACATGGCGTTCCCCAAGCTCAACATGATGAGCTACTGGGTGTACTTCGTTGGCGGCGTGATCATGCTCGCGAGCTTCTTCATGCCCAACGGCGCGGCCCGCTCGGGCTGGACGTCGTATCCGCCGTTGTCGGTCTTGGAGCTCGGCGGGCAGACCTGGTGGCTGTTCGGCATGGTCTGCCTGATCACCTCGTCGCTGCTCGGCTCGGTCAACTTCATCGTGACGATCGTCCAGCTGCGCGCCAAAGGCCTGAGCTGGATGCGACTGCCGTTTTTCGTCTGGGCACAGCTCGTGACCGCGTTCCTGCTGCTGCTGGCATTTCCACCCCTCGAAGCGGCTGGCGTGCTTCAGCTGATGGACCGCCTGGCCGGCACCAGCTTCTTCCTCCCAAGCGGGCTCGTGGTCACCGGGCAGCCCGTCGAAGTCGCCGGCAACGGGAATCCGCTGCTCTGGCAGCATCTGTTCTGGTTCCTCGCGCATCCGGAAGTCTACGTCCTGATTCTGCCGGCGATGGGCATCGTGTCGGAGATCATCGCCAACAACACGCGCAAGCCGCTCTGGGGCTATCGGGCGCTGGTCTACTCGATCGTCTTCCTCGGCTTCATGTCGTTCATCGTGTGGGCGCACCACATGTTCATGACCGGCATGGGGACGGTGATGAGCTCGTTCTTCCAGGTGACGACGATGATCATCTCGATCCCGTCGGTCGTCATCCTGACGGCGCTGCTGCTGTCGCTGTGGGGCGCGTCGATTCGCTTCACGGTTCCGATGCTCTTCGCGCTGGCGTTCCTGCCGATGTTCGGCATCGGCGGGCTGACCGGTCTGCCGCTCGGCCTGGCGCCGCCCGACATCCATCTGCACGACACCTACTACGTGATCGCCCACTTCCACTACGTGGTGGCGCCGGGGACAATCTTCGCGCTGTTCGCCGGCATCTACTACTGGTTCCCCAAGGCCACCGGTCGCAAGATGAACGACCTGTTGGGCAAGATCCATTTCTGGGGATCCCTTGTCTGCATCAACATCATCTTCATGCCGATGTTCGTCCAGGGACTGGCGGGCATGAACCGCCGGCTGTATGACGGCGGCCAGCAGTACGCTCACGTCCAGGGGTTCCCGCTGGAACTCCATGTGTGGATCGGCATGGCCGCCTGGACGCTCGGGTTGTTCCAGATTCCGTTCATCTTCAATTTCTTCTGGAGCATCTGGAAGGGACAGCAGGTGAGCGACAACCCGTGGGACGCGACGACGCTGGAGTGGGCGACGCCCTCGCCGCCCGGGCACGGCAACTTCGTCACCGAGCCGGTTGTCTATCGCGGGCCCTACGAATACAGCGTGCCGGGCGCCGCGAAAGACTTCACGCCGCAGTTCGAACCGGAGCGCGCGTAATGAATATTCCCTATACCGTCGAAACGCGCCCCGATACCGGGTTGAACAACGGCAAGCTCGGGATCTGGCTGTTCCTCGCGTCCGAAGTGATGCTGTTCGGCGCGCTCTTCTCGACCTACATCATCCTTCGGACCACGGCGCCGGTCTGGCCGCAGGGCGGGCTGAGCGTGCCGCTGGGCGCAATCAACACCGTCATCCTGATCAGTTCGTCGGTGACGATGGTGATGGCCTGGGCGACGCTGAAGCTGAACGACTGGGCCAAACATCGGATCTATCTGATTGCGACGTTCCTCCTGGCGGGGATCTTCCTGGTCAACAAGTATTTCGAGTACGCCGAACACCTGACGCACGGCGAGGGGCCGTGGCACAGCACGTTTCTGGCCATCTACTTCACGCTCACCGGTCTCCACGGCCTGCACATCGTCGGCGGCATGGCGGTGATGGCCTACTTCATCGGGCCGGGAGCGGGGCTGTGGAAGAGAAATCCGGAACAGTTCGCCAACCGGATCGAGTACACCGGGCTGTACTGGCACTTCGTCGATCTGGTGTGGATTTTCCTGTTCCCTGTGTTGTACTTGCTGTAGACGGCGCCCCTGAGAGGGGCGCCGTCCGTATCTCGTAGGTAGGGCGGGCCTCTTAGGCCCGCCGAGGGAACGGTTAGACCAGGGCCTCTCAGGCCTGCCGCGGGAGATGCAGATGCACTCGGATGTCGAAGCGGTCAAGAAGAGCGTTCGAACCTACATGATGATCGGCGCGGCGCTGCTGGTCTTCACCGGCATTACCGTCGCGGCGAATCTCCTGTCGTTGTCGGTGCCGGCCGCGATCACGCTGGCGCTCATCATCGCCAGCATCAAGGCCTCGATGGTCGCGGCGGTCTTCATGCACCTGAACCACGAGAAGAAGTGGATCTACGGGTCGCTCCTGCTGACGGTGGCGTTTTTCATCATCTTGATCTTCGTCCCGCTCTTCACGATTATGAACACGTTCGGGACGCACGTCACGGGACCGGTGCCCGGTCACGAAGCCGGTGCGCCGCCTGACGAACACGCGGGACACTGATGTCGCTGCGGGCCTTTCACCTGTTGTTCATCGCGTTGTCGGTGGTGCTGACGGCGTTCTTCGCCGCCTGGGCGGCCGGTCAGTACCGGCTCGCACACGATGCTGAGTTATGCGATTGCCGGGGCGGCTTCGCTCCTGGCGGGCGCCGCGCTTGCCGTCTACGGCGCCGCCTTTCAACGGAAGACGAGACGGCTGTAGCCCGGGCGACGAATTTCACCGATGCGGACATTGCTCATCACCTTGGTCATGCTGGCGGCACCGCGCGCGGCGCTGGCATGCCCGGTGTGTTTCGGCCAGAACGACACACCGATGGGGAACGCGATCAAGGCGGGCGTCATCCTGATGCTCGTGCTCGTCGGCCTCGTGCTGGCCGGTTTCGCCGCGTTCATCGTCAATCTCAACCGGCGGGCGCGGATGTTCTCCGACGAGACCAACCACAGAAGGGAACTGCCTAAGATGCTGGAATGGCTTGGGCTGCCGGTGCAGGCCTCGACGCACGCAGCTTCACTCGACAGCATGATCGTCATCGTGCACTGGCTGATGCTGGTGCTGTTCGTTGGTTGGGGTGCGTTTTTTGTCTTCGTGCTGTTCCGCTTCCGCAAGGGCGCGAACCCGAAGGCCGATTACGCGGGAGCAAAGGGCAAGCTCGCCAAAGGGCTCGAGATCGGTGTGGCGGTCGTCGAGGTCGTGCTGCTCGTGTTCTACGCGATTCCGGCGTGGGCGACGCGCGTCGCCGAGTTTCCGAGCGAGAGCGAAGCGGTGGTCGTGAGGGTCACCGCCAAGCAGTTCGAGTGGCTCGCCCACTATCCGGGCGGCGACGGCCGGTTCGGTCCCCGCGAGGTTGCTCGCGTCGCGGCTGACAACCCGATTGGCCTGGTCCGCACGCATGCCGATTCCAAGGACGACATCGTCACCACCAATCAGCTGAACCTCCCGGTGGATCGGCCGGTATTGATTCATCTGACCAGCCAGGACGTGATTCACAGCTTCGGGCTGTTCGAGATGCGCGTGAAACAGGATGCGATTCCCGGCATGGAAATCCCCGTCTGGTTCGTGCCGAATCGCGTCGGCGAATATCAGATCGCCTGCTCGCAGCTGTGCGGCATTGGTCACTTCCGGATGCGCGGCTTCATGAACATTCAGAGCGATGCCGACTTCCGCAACTTCCTGGCCGAGGAAGCGAAGCTGCTGGCCCAGTAAGTGCACACCCACGTCAAGGTGCTCGGCGCCCTGAACGTCGTGCTCGGGGCATTCGGCCTGCTGATCGCCGTCGCCTTGATGCTGATTTTCGGGGGAGCCACCTGGCTGGTTGGCGCCACCGGCGATCCTGATGCCGCGGCCGCCGTGCCGATTCTCGGCCTGACCGGCGCCGCCCTCTCGACCTTCCTGCTCGTCCTGTCGCTGCCCGCCGTCATCATCGGCATCGGTCTGCTGCAGCTGCGCACCTGGGCGCGCGTGGGGGGCATCGTGATTTCGCTGCTGAACCTGTTCAACTTCCCGCTCGGGACGATCCTCGGCGTCTACGGGCTGTGGGTGTTGTTTTCGAAGGAAACCGAGCGCGTGTTCATGAAACTGAGGAGCTGAGGTCAGCCTCCTCAGTTCCGATTTCAGAGGTCGTCGATCGCGTTGACGACCTCCTCGGCGTGGCCGTCCACCTTGACGTTGTCCCAGCGCCTCGCCACCTTTCCGTCCCGGTCGATCAGATACGTCGTCCGGACGATGCCCATGTAGGACCGTCCGTAGCGCGACTTTTTCTGCCACGTCCCGTACTTTTCCGCGACCGCGTGGTCGGGATCGGCCAGCAGCGGAAACCCGATCTGGTACTTCTCGGCGAAGCGGGCTTTGCTCTTCTCATCGAGGATGCTGACGCCGAGAACCGCCGCCTGGCTGGTCTTGAACCGCGGCAGGTTGTCGGTGAACGAGCAGGCTTCTTTCGTGCAGCCCGGTGTATCGTCCTTCGGATAGAAATACAGAACCAGCGGCCGGCCGGCATAATCAGCCAGCCGCTGCGCGGTGCCGCTCTGATCTTTCAAGCTGAACGAGGGTGCTTTCCTGCCTGCGTCGACGAGTGGCATGCACGGCCTCCCTGATCGTCTGGTCGTGAACGATCACGAGTAGATTTCTACTTCAATGGTGGCAGTGAAAACAATCGACGCCCACGCCGAAGGGGGATCGCTGCGCCTGGTGATCGACGGCTTTCCGGCGCCGCAGGGACGGACGATGGCCGACAAGGTCGCCTGGGTGAAGCGTCATGCGGACACGCTGCGGCGTCTGCTGATGCGCGAACCGCGCGGCCACCGCGACATGTGCGGCGCGGTGCTCACCGAGCCGACCCATCCCGGCTCGCATGCCGGCGTGATCTTCATGAACGGCAGTGGCTACGCGCCGATGTCCGGTCACGGACTGGTCGCGGTCACCACGATCGCCCTCGAGCGCCGGCTGCTCATGCCCGGCGGCGACGATCGGACGGTGGTGTTCGATACGGCGGCGGGAACCGCCCGCGCAGAAGCGGTGGGAGATGAGGGACACATCGAGCGTGTCAGGGTCGTGAACGTTCCGTCATTCGTCGTTCAAGGCGGCTTTCCGGTGAAGGCGCAGGGACGGCAGCTGCGCGTGGACGTGGCATTTGGCGGAGCGTTCTACGCGATTGTCGACAGCGAGTCGCTCGGGCTGTCCGTGGACCTTGCCTCGCTGCCTGAGTTGCGGCGCGCGGGCATCGAGCTCGCGCGGTCTCTCGAAGCGATTCAGGAGTGGGTGCATCCGATCAACGAGCGCATCGAAGGGATCTTCGGCACCATATTCACCGCCCCGCCGCGCACCGCGGGTGCCGATTTACGCAACGTCACGGTGCTGACCGATGGCCAGATCGAGCGATCGCCGGGCGGAACCGGAACGGCGGCGGTGATGGCTGTCCTGGACGCGATGGGACTCGTCGGCGACGACCGGCCGTTCGTTCACGAGGGCATCCTCGATACGAGGTTTGCCGGCCGCCTCGTCGGCCGCACCGCCGTTGGTGCCGCCGACGCGATCGTGTGCGAGATTTCGGGATCGGCCTGGATTACCGGCGAGCACACCTTCGTGGTGAGCGCCGACGATCCGTTCGCCGAGGGGTTTTCGCTGTAAGAAACGCTGCCGTCGGCGGACCTAAGAGGTCCGCCCTACGTACGAGGTCACAGGAGGACCTAAGAGGTCCGCCCTATGTACGAGGGATGACGCATGACGTACGCAGGCCGGGCCTCTCAGGCCCGGCATCAGGACTGTTGCAAGAACACGCGCGTCAGCCGCTCGAGCAGGATCGGCAGCGTTTCACCGTCCAGTGCGAACGCCGCGCGCTCCGGCGACCAGGCGAGCTTGTAGCTCCGCGCCATCGCCGATACCCAGATCTGCCGCACCGGCGCGTTGGGCGAGACCACGAACTTCGTGTCCGCGGGCTCCTCGAACACCAGGTTCAGCACGCCGTTCTGAAGCTCTACCTCGAACTCTTCGGCGTCGGCAAGGGGCAGCAGGGCCCGGCGCGCCTGCTCGAGGGCCTCATCGCTCTTGACGCGAAACTCCTGCTCTGTCAGCGTCACGTTAAACCTTTGCCCGCCACCACGCGTCTAACCCAGGGAAAGGCAGGTGATGAACAGTGCATGAATGGACGTTTTCCGCGACGGCGGAATGGGTGGTGGGCGTGTTGCTGGCAGTGGCGGTCGTGTCGATGATGTTCGTATGAGCCGCTATCTCTGGGACGAAGGGTTGTCGACGCTCGCCATATAGCTCCGGCGCGCCCGCGCCGTCATTCCTGGCTGTTTCAGCCTCACCGTCAGTTTGTGAAGTCGATTGTCGAGCCGTGAGGCGACGAAGCCGAGCACGTACTGGCTGTGAAGTTCCTGCGCGACGCGAGTGAAGGTCGAAGCGAGCTCGCTGGTTTTCTTCAGCTCGAAGTAACCGCCGCCCGTTTCATCGGCGAGCCGCCGCAGTGAGCCGTCAGGCCGCGAGCGGACCATCCGTTCGCCGTCGAAGTATTCGCTCGACAGGCCGATCGCGTAGATCATCACTTCCTCGTTTCGCGCGCGGTCCATCACCGTGCGGAAACCGGTGCGGCTCGAGGTATCTTCGCCGTCGCTGAGGATCACGAGCACCCGGCGTCCCTCGATGCCCGCGAGCTCATCGAGGCTCATCGCCGCGCCGTCGTGCAGTCGAGTGCCATTGCCGAAGTCGAGGCCGCGCAACTCCGCAATCAGCTCGTCGCGATCGGCGGTGAAGTGGCCGCTCAGCTCGATCTTGTCGTTGAACGCGCCGACCTTCGCCTTGTCGCCTGGCATCAGTCGCAGGAGAAACTGTTCGGCCGCTTCCTTGAGCAGCTTGAGATTGAGTGTCATGCTGGCGCTCGTGTCGAGCATCAGCACCACCGTAATCGGCTGCGCCTGATTCTCGAAGACGGTGAGCACCTGCGGTTGATCGTTGTCGAGCACCTCGAAGTCTTCACGCGCCAGGTCGGTGACGAGACGGTTGTCCCGATCCGTCACCGTCGCGAAAATCGAGACCACCGCCCCGGTGTTCGACCTGAACTGAGGCTCCTGCGCCGCTCCGGCCGCTCCGGTGGCAAGCAACCCTGCGATGATTCCCCATCTCCGCATAGCGTCAGCTTACTGCAAAGCCTCGACAAATCCCGGACTTGACCGGTCGGATATCCCGCAGTAGACTGCAGTCTTAATTCTGAGACTCAGTCTCGTTTTCATGGCTGGCCCGAGCAGGCGCCGCCACCGGTCATTGTCATGCTGCAGGCGTTTGTCATCACTCTTCGAGAAGGCCTCGAGGCTTTCCTCATCATCGCCATCAGCCTTGCCTACCTGCGGAAAAGCGGGCGCCGGCAGTTGATTCCGGCGGTCCACTGGGGTATCGCCGTTTCCGTCCTGATCAGCATGGGAGCCGGCTACCTCCTGCAGCGCGCCGCCAATCAGGCGCTGTGGGAAGGTGTGCTTGCGCTCGCCGCCGCGGTTTCGGTCGCCTCGCTGACGATTCACATGTGGCGCTCCGCCCGCCGGATCAAGCGGGACATTGAAGGGCATCTCGAATCGTCCGCGCTCCGGCAGGGAACGGCCGCCTTCCTCGGGGTGTTTGGGTTCACGCTCCTCATGATCACGCGCGAGGGGATGGAAACTGCGCTGCTGATGGGCACGCTGATCTTTCAGGTGCAGGCGATCGACATCATTACGGGCGCGGTCCTCGGGATCGTGGCATCCGCCTCCGTCGCCTCGCTCTGGTCCCGATTCGGCCATCGCGTCAATCTGGCGCTCTTCTTCCAGGTCACAGCCGTTTTCCTGCTCGTCTTCGTCGTCCAACTGCTTGTCTACGGCGTGCACGAGTTGAGCGAGGCGTACATCCGGGTCCCCTTTGCCGAGTGGCTCCACTGGACAACCGAGCCTTACGGGCCTGATGGCCTGTACGGACGGTATCTGACCTACATGCTCGTTCTGCTGCCTCTCGGTTGGCTCGCGGCCAGCTCCATCAAGGCCCGCCGCGACCTGCCGCAGTCGGGCGGGCTCCAGAGCGTCGTCCGCAACTGATCCACCGCCTGCCCGCGGCGCGGGTGCTTGACCGAAGTGCCTCATATCTAATAACTTACGGTCTGAGCGGAGCTGCGCACCTTTGCATTGATCCCGACCTCAACGGGGAAATAACCGTTGAGTCGCGCGTGGATCGCTCAGTAAAATCCCTCTTTTTTGTCGCGTGAAGAAACCCACACCATGATCAACGTTGCCGCGATTCGGATGCAGCAGTTCGGGGTGCAGTTCTACCAGGCGTCGTTGACTGCCAGCGACATCGACAAACTGGTCCGGTTCGAAGTGCTTAGCTACGGCGATTCGGCCCAGCCACCGGTCCGTGGCGGCAAGCCGCGTCCCGGCGTGACGCCATCCAAGGTGAACTGGGATCTGCTCGAGCGGCGGATCGCGTCGAGCGAGAAGGCCTATCAGCGTCAGATCATCCGGCGCAAGATCGACGAGCTGGTCCAGTATTACGAACAGTGTCGCCAGGCGCGCGACCTGCCGTCGATCCCCGGCGCCGTCATCATCAGCTGCGACGAGAAGCTCTCCTTCCAGGCGTCCGGCGACGATGGTCGCGTCGGCATTCTGAAAGTGCCCGAGCGCGAAGGCATCCTCCGCGCCATCGACGGCCAGCATCGTCTGCTCGCGCTTCATGCCGACATCGATCGGTTCGAGGGGGAAGATTTCAGCGTGCCGGCGATCATCTTCGACCGTCTGCCCGAGGATCACGTCGTGCAGATGTTCGTGACGATCAACGCGAAGCACACCCGGCTGAACGCTTCGCATCTGGTCAGCCTCTCCGGCCGGCAGCTCTATCGCGACGATGCGCTGGCGACGGCGCATGACGTCGTCCGTGCGTTGAACGATCGCGAAGACTCGCCGCTCTACGACGAGATCAAGCTCCTCGGCGTCGGGCGCGGCCGGGTGGCGCAAGCACCGCTGGCGCAGGAGCTGAAGAAGCTGTTTTCTTCAGACGTGTTTACCGGACGGCGCTCCGGCGACGTGCACGAAGAGGCCAGGAAGTTCTTCGTCAACTACTTCAAGCAGATCGCGCTGGTGTTTGGCGGCGCGTGGAACGGCCGCAAATACGCCATCAAATCGGCGTCGGCCCTGCGCGCCTTCGTCCGCGTCGCGCCCGACGTCGTCCGGCGTCTGGACCAGGAGCACGCCGACCGGGCCGACTTCCGCGCCATTGGCCGCGTGATCGCGCCATGGGGACGCCGCATCGGCGACCTGCGCTTCGAGACCGAAGGCGCCTGGAAGCGAAGCGGCACGACGGTCGACTCGCTGGCGAAGGAACTCCGCCTCGCGCTGCAATACCCGGAGGGGGCGGCTGTCTAGAATTTACAATTTACAAGTGTAAATTGTGAATTCGCCATGCAGACACTGCTCTTGACCGGCGGAGCCGGTTTCATCGGCTCAAATCTGGTTCGACACGCCCTCGATCACACGGCCGACCGTGTGGTGGTCGTCGATAAGCTCACCTACGCCGGCAGCCTGCTCAATTTGGCCGACCAGCTGGCCGACTCGCGAGTCGTGTTCGTCGAGGCCGATATCGCCGATGCAGCGGCGATGACACGGGTATTCACCGAGCATCGGCCCGACGCGGTTCTGAATCTCGCCGCCGAAACCCACGTCGACCGTTCGATCGATTCGGCGCACCCGTTCATTGCAACGAATATCGTCGGTACTTTCGTTCTGCTCGAGGCGGCGCGCGCGCACGTGAGCAGCCTGCCGGCGGCGAAGCGCGACACGTTTCGCTTTCTCCACGTCTCGACCGATGAAGTCTATGGGACCCTCGGCGCGAGCGGCAGCTTCACGGAAGAGACGCCCTACGCGCCGAACTCGCCGTATGCCGCGAGCAAGGCCGCGGCCGATCATCTCGTTCGAGCGTACGGGCATACCTACGGCTTGCCAGTGCTGACGACGAATTGCTCGAACAATTACGGGCCGTACCAGTTCCCCGAGAAACTGATGCCGCTGATGATTCTCAACGCCATCGATGGCCGGCCGCTGCCGATCTATGGTGACGGACGCAACGTCCGCGACTGGCTGCATGTCGAGGATCACTGCGCGGGGCTGCTGCTGGTCCTCCGCCAGGGCCGACCGGGTGAGACCTACAACATCGGAGGCGGCAACGAGCGGACGAACCTGGAGATCGTCGATCTCATCTGCGATGCGGTCGAGGGACTGAGGCCCGGGACCGACGCTCGTCGCTTGAAGACGTTCGTTCCCGACCGGCCGGGGCACGATCGGCGATACGCGATTGACGCCACGAAGATCCGGCGCGAGCTCGGCTGGCGCCCCGAACGGACCTTCGAGGTCGGACTTCGATCGACCGTGCAGTGGTACGCCCAGCGCCGCGATTGGTGCGACGGAGTCCAGCGGGGACGTTACGATCGCGAACGTCTCGGCCTTCACTGAAGCGATTCCTCTGACCTCAACAACAGAACTGTAACGAACACGACAAAGTCGTGGTCGTGTGAGGGCCTCTCCCAGCGAAAGGGCTCCATTTCCAAGCTTTTTGGTGGGTACATCGCTTGCGATAAGAGTTGGCAGGTCGCCGATCTGATTACGGCAGGGCGCCGTGAATGCTGGGGGAGCCAGATCGGTGAAGCAGGGGGGCACCACGTATCGTGGTGCCCTTTTGTTTTGTACAATCGCGCTCCATCGCCTCATCCCAACCGCCGCGCATCGACCTGAACGCTGACGTCGGCGAATCGCACGGCGCCTACACCGTTGGCGACGACGAGGCGATCCTCGCGTCAGTAACCTCGGCAAGTCTCGCGGCCGGCTTCCATGGCGGTGACCCGACGGTCCTCCGGCGCACGATCGCTCTCGCCAGGGCGAAGGGCGTGAGAATCGGGGCCCACCCCGGGTTCCCCGACCTCGCAGGCTTCGGCCGCCGCGACATGCGGCTCGACCCCGCCGAAGCCGAAGACCTCGTGCTCTACCAGATTGCGGCTGTGGCCGGTGTCGGGCGGGCCGAAGGCGTGCGCCTGCAGCATGTGAAGCCTCACGGCGCGCTCTATAACCTGGCGGCCAAAGATGCCGCGCTGGCGAAGGCGATTGCCCGGGCGGTCAAAGCATTCGATCCATCGTTGGTGCTGTTTGGTCCGCCGGGCTCGAGCCTGATCGAGGCGGGTCAGGCGGCCGGGCTCCGCGTAGCCGCCGAGGCCTTTGCGGATCGCGGCTACCTGCCTGACGGCACGCTCGCAGCGCGAGCGACGCCGGGTGCGGTCATCACGGATCAGGCCATCGTCGTTGCGCGGGCCGTGCGGATGGTCACCGAAGGTGTGGTGGAGTCGCTTGACGGGACGTTGATACCGATTGCTGCCGACACGCTCTGTCTCCACGGCGACACACCGGGCGCCGGCCGCCTCGCGGCAGGTCTGCGCGATGGCCTGACGAAGGCGGGGGTTACCGTCCAGGCTCTGCTTGCCGACTGACGCTCACTCTCCTCGAGTTTCCAGGAAGCGCCGTACCGAGTCGAGCGTGCGCGTCATCGATTCGCGCGCCACGCGATTGATGATCGGCGACGCTGCCGGCCTGACGAGCCTGGGAACGCGGCGGCTCAACGACAGCGATTCGAGGTCGATGCGGACGCCATCCGGCTGCTGTGTGTAGCGCCAATAGGAATTGAGGCGCCACAGGAAGCCCCGGTCGGCGCCATCGAGTTCGCTGATGCGTGTGGCAATGCTGCGACTGGCCGCCGAGTGAGGTGACAGGCGGCTGAACGTCACGTCGTGCTCCGTGTCGTAGGTGACCGTGACGATCGCCCGCCGTTTCAGCTTCAGGTAGATCCGCATGCTGTCGCCGGAGCGGGACAGGACCCGGCTCTCGAGGACATCGTCCTGCGGGGGAGGCGTCCCCGGAACGGTCAGGGCATGAAGAACATCATCGACCGTGACGCCTTTGACCAGGACCGAGCCCCGCCATTGATGGATGGTACCGCCGGGCACTTCGATGCTGGTCCCCTGCGGCCTGGTGGTATCGCAGGAGCACGAGTGCAGTCGGCGCTCTGCCTGTTCGACGAAGTCATTCCAGGCGGACAGCGTCACCGGCTCGAGTTCAGCAGCATCGGCCAGACCGGGGGTCAACGCGATCGCGGCGGTCAGTGCGATGCCGCGGCGGGCGAAGACCCACTGATCGGCGACGACGAAGTTTGCCGCGGCCATCGCCGCAACCGCGGCCGCGTTGGCCAGAATAACTGGAGCTCCGGCCAGCTCGACGAACGCCGCCGTGAGCATGACGTTGCCGGTCATCGACGTGATCGCAGTAGTCAGGTGGTATCTGATGAGCCGTCCGGCCACCGCTCGACGCGACAATCTCCGGTCGCCCCACGTCCATCGTTCGTGCCACCAGAAGTTGTGCAGTGCCGCGATTTCCACGGCCATCGCGGTGGCGTACACGTAGCCCCAGTCCGCAGCCGTTGTCAGCGTTCCGAGTGCGACGAGCTGCAGCGCGAAGCCGACTGCGCCGACCACGGCGAATCTGCCGAAGCGTGACGTCACGCCGCCCTCGTGCGTTGATGCTTTGCGGGAAGCGGCTCTGCTTGGTACAGCGCTCGGATGTTTCTCGCGCAAGACGCCACGAACACGATCGCCAACCCGAGGATCGCGACCAGCGCGCCAACATCGAACAACCGGACCGTTGCCGACTCGCCAAATGAAATCCACGGTTGGCCCGCGGCTTTCAGCGCCCCGGCCGCCAGCACGAGGCGCAACTCGGTCGGTCCGAATCCCAGAAAGGACATGCGGAACACGCTGGCGGCATGCGTTGCCAGATAGGTTTCCGCACAGACCAGCAGGTAGGCCGCGAGCAGCACCAGCGCCAGGATGGGGCTCATGAGTCCCGAGAACGCGAGCCCTCCAAAAAGGAACGTGGTACCCATCAAGTCGATGACGTGATCGACGTAAAAGCCATATCGGGGCCGCTCGAGACCTCGAACGCGCGCGACCGTTCCGTCCAGGCTGTCGCCGAACCAGTTGGCGACCAGCCCCGCAATCACTAGAGGTGCAGCCCAGGGTGTCCAGGGAAACAGGGCGAAGCCGACTCCGACGGCAACCATCGAGAGCAGCCCCACGGCCGACAGCTGATCGGATGTGACCTGTTCGGGCAAACGCCGCGCGATCCAGTGGAGAACGCGTCGTTCCACGGATGCGAGCAGGCTGGTGTGCTCTCGGACGTGGTGGCATGCCGGGTGGCTCATCAATCCCTCCACCCTGCAATGCGAAAAGGCGGGCTGAAGTAGCTCAGTAGCCTGTTCGCCGCTATCAACCGAATGCGGCGCCCGCTGTCGACCGCTCGACCACCAGTCTCGCCAGAGCGATCCCGACCGCCAGACCGGCCGTCAGCACGGCCGCAAGCGTGCGATCGGTCGAAAGGAGCGCCGCGTCGACGACGAGCGCCGACGCGATCAGAAGATCCATGACGAGCGTCACTCGATCGGCACGCTCCCTCTCGGCGGCCAGCCCCTGCGAGTTCATCCGCTCGGTGAAGAGCAGGTGTCCCCTGAAGATGGCTGCGGCGGTCGCTGCCACGCCGACGACGCCGAAGACCGCTATCGAGGCGCCGCCCGGCTGCCACTCCTTGATTAGCCAGGCCAGCACCGAGGCGATCACGTACAAGCCGATTGCGACCGCCTGGTGCGTTCGCCACCATCGCCGGACCGGACGTTGATCCGTGTCGCCGCCCGACAGCAGCGCCGTCGCGATTTCGACGGCAGATCCATATCGATCGCCAGGGGCTTTGCGAAGACAGCGTTCGATGACCGTCACAACCGACAGCGGCAGGTTCGGACAGAGCCCCGCGATCGAGGCGGCATCGCTCTGCAGAATCCGGGCGGCCACGCCGAGCGGGGAGGAGGCCGCGAACGGATGAACACCGCACGCGTATTCGTAGAGCACCACGCCGAATGCAAACACGTCGACGCGGGAATCGCCCCGTTCTCCGTTCAACTGTTCGGGCGCCATGTAACCCGGAGTGCCGACGAGCATTCCCGGTTGGGTTACCTGGATGGCTGGCGGCTCGCTCGACGGCACATCGACGCGCGCCAGGCCGAAGTCGAGAATTTTCACGCGACCGTCCAGCGTCCGCATGACGTTCTCGGGCTTCAGATCACGGTGCATCACACCGCCCGTGTGCGCGGCGGCCAGCGCGGCCGAGATATCCCGCGCGGTCCGCACGACGTCGGCCGGCCCCGGACGGCGAGCGCTGGCGATCTCTTCGCGCAGCGTGTGCCCCTCTACGTATTCGGCGGCAATGAACAGTTCACCATCGTGCTCTTCGAGCGCGTAGATCGTGCAGATGCCAGGGTCGGTCAAGCCCGCTGCGGCACGTGCTTCGCGGCGCAGCCGTTCGCGCTGGATCGGATCGCTCGTCAGTCGGGACGGGAGCGCTTTCAGCGCGACCGCGCGGCCGAGTTTGGCATCGCTCGCCAGTACACCCGCCCCATGCCGCCCCGGCCCAGCTCCCGGACGATCGTGTACGAACCGATCGTGTGGCCCGCTGGATAGGTGTGCTCTTCCTCGTCCAGTAGAGAAGGGATGCGTTCGGGTACCGGTTGGGCGAGAAACCGGCCGGCGTGCGAATGATGCTCGAGCAGCGAGCGAACCTCCGCCCGCACGTCGGGGTTGTCGGCGGCTTCCCGGGCCAGCCACCCCTCGAGGTCGCCAGGTTGCTCATCGAGGGCGCGCTCGAACAACTCACGGACGCGGTGCCAGTTTTCCCGCATCACCCTGTCGACGGCGTCCCGGTCAGCTCACGGAACAGCCACGCCCGGGCCAGCGCCCAGCGTCGTTTCACCGTCGCTGGCGAGAGCCCGAGCGTTTCCGCTGTCTGCTCGTTGGTCAGACCGACGAAGTAGCGCAGTTCGACGATTCGTGCCTGCTCAGCGTCGATCTGCTCGAGCCGGCCCAGGGCCTCGTCGAGGGCCGGCAGCATCGCGTCTTCGTGTGCGGCACCGACCAGCGTCTCGGAGAGCGTGACGCGATCGACGCCGGCCCAGCGCTTCTGCGCGCCCCGCGCCCGCGCCCGCTCGACCAGAATCTGACGCATCGATCGGGCGGCGATGGCCACGAAATGATTGCGATCGGTCCAGACCGGGTCGCTCTGCGCCAGCCGCAAGTAGGCTTCGTGGACCAGCGCGGTCGCCTGCAGCGTCTGTCCGGGACGTTCACGGCGCATATAAGCGCCGGCGAGCCGGCGCAGCTCGTGGTAAACCGCCTGCGCGAGATCGTCCGGGTTACGCGTCACCCGCTGTCTCGCAACGCGCGGCGCAGGACTTTGCCGACCATCGTCTTGGGCAGCTCCGACCGGAACTCGATACGTGACGGCACCTTGTACGGCGCCAGTTTTTCGCGACAGAAGTTGCGAAGATCGGTTTCGCTGGCGTTCTGACCGGCGCGCAGCACGACCCACGCCTTGACCGCTTCGCCCTTGACGTCGTCGATCACGCCGGCGACGCCGACCTCGGCGACCGCCGGATGCGCGGCCAGCACTTCCTCGACTTCGCGCGGCCAGACCTGATAGCCGCTCATCTTGATCAGATCCTTCTTGCGATCGACGATGAAGACGTAGCCATCGTCGTCCATGTAGCCGAGATCGCCGGTGTGCAGGTACCGGCGCGTGCCGTCCACGCCAACGTGGTCGCGAAGCACGCCGCGCGTCTCCTCGGGGCGCTTCCAGAAGCCGATCATCAACTGCGGCGCGGCGAAACAGATTTCGCCGACCTCGCCGAACGGCATCTCGCGTATCCCGTCGTCGGCGTCGAAGATTGTGACGTGCACGTCCGGCAGCGGCATGCCGACCGAGCCGAGCTTGTTGGCGCCCTTCACCGGATTCACGCACAGCGCCATCATCGCTTCGGTCAGCGAGTAGCCTTCGACGATGCGGCCGCCGGTGAGGGTCTCGAAACGCTGCTTGGTGTCGGCCATCAGCGCCGCCGCACCCGAGAAGCAGACCTTGATCGACTTGAAGTCGATCTTGCCGGCCGGTACGTCGGGATGGTTGAGCATCGCGATGTAGAGCGTCGGCACGCCGTTGAAGAACGCCGGCTTCACTCGGTTGACCGTGGCGAGCACATCCGGGATGTCGCGCGGGTTCGGCACCAGCGAGACGGCGTTGCGGGTGATGAGCGCCAGCGACTGCACGCCGACGTTGCCGTAGACGTGGAACAGCGGCAGCGGCAGCAGGATCGGACTGCCGCCGTCGCTGAGCACCGACTGATTCCAGGCCTTGATCTGCAGGCCGGCCATCACGTACGCGCCGTGGGTGCCGAGGACGCCTTTCGGCGTGCCGGTCGTGCCGCCGCTCATCAGCAGGACGGCGGGATCGTCGGGTCCGACCGCTTCACGCTTCGGCGATCGGCCTCGATGCGCGGCGAGCAGTGCAGCGAAGGCATGATCCCCGGTCGCCAGCTGGACGCGATCGCCCTCCTTCCGCTCGCGGACGAGCGTGAACAGCATTCGCAGCACCGGCGGGAAGTACTCCTTGATGTTGGTGGCGATGACGCGGCTGAGCGGCGTTCGCGGCTGAACGCGCTTGACGCGATCGTAGAAGCGGGTGAGCGTGACGATCGTCTCGACGCCGTTGTCCCTGAGCGGTCCTTCCAGCTCGCTTTCCGTGTAGGTCGGATTGAGCGGCGCGACGATCGCGCCGAGTTTCCACGCCGCAAGCTCGGCGATCATGAACTGCGGGCAGTTGGGCAGGAGGAGCGCGACGCGGTCGCCTTTGCGGACGCCGAGCGATTGCAGCGCCGCCGCGAACGCGTCGCTCAGAGTCTCGAGTTGGCCATAGCTGATGGTCGTCCCTTTGAAGAGCAGGGCGGCGGCCTGCGGCTGCTCGCGGGAAGCGTCCGCCAGATAGTCGAGCAGGGTCCGGGACGGATACGGCGCAAGAGACGGCGGAACGCCCGTGTCGTAATGGGCGAGCCACGGCGCGCGGGGGCTCATCTAGCGGCGATTATAAGGGCGTCGGCGCCGCTCCGGTCAGGCGCTTGGCGGCGCGAGCAGCATCAGCAGCAGCGCCTTCTGGCAGTGCAGCCGGTTTTCAGCCTGGTCGAACACAATCGAGGCGGGCGACTCGAACACGTCGGCGGTGACTTCTTCGCCGCGATGCGCCGGCAGGCAGTGCATGAACAGCGCGCCCGGCTTGGCCAGCGACATCAGCGCCTCGTTGACCTGGTACGGCGCGAAGATCCGGCGGCGCATCTCGGCCTCGATCTTCCTGGCCCATCGACGTCCAGGTATCGGTGTAGACCGCGTCCGCGCCGGCGACGGCGTCGGTCGGGTCGACGAACAGCCGCAGGCGCGCGCCGTGGCGCGCGACGCTGGTCGCCTGATGCACGGCGCTGTCGGGCAGCTGGTAGCCCTCGGGGCTCGCGATGTGCACGTGCGCCCCCGCCATCGCTGCGGCATGCGCACAGCGACACGGCGACGTTGTTGCCGTCGCCGACGTAGGCGAGGGTCCGGCCGCGCAGCGATCCCCAGTGCTCGCGCAGCGTCAGGCAGTCGGACAGCGCCTGGCACGGATGTTCGTCGTCGGTCAGCGCATTGATGACGTGCAGGCGCGGCGCGGCGGCGGCGAACTCCTGCAGGAGCCGCTGCGAGAAGGTCCTGATGATCACGGCGTCGACCCAGCGCTCGAGATTCCGGGCGACGTCGGCGACCGGCTTCGCGTCTGCCGAGCGCCGCGTCAGGCTGCAGGGCCAGCACGTGGCCGCCCAGCTCGTGAACGGCGATCTCGAAGGTCGAGCGCGTCCGCAGCGACGACTTCTCGAACAGCATCGCGACATGACGGCCGCCGAGCACGTCGGCGGTCGGCGCGTCGCGGCCGAGCGCCCGATCGGCCTTGAGCTGCGCCGAGAGGTCGAGACAGCGCTCGAAATCGGCCGGGTCGAAGTCGAGCACCGACAGGAAGTCCTTCCGGGTTCGCGTCAGTTGGGCCATGGCGTCAATTCCGGTGCGGTACTCACGTTCGGTACTCGGCGTTGATGCGCACGTATTCGGCGCTGAGATCGCAGGTCCACACCGTCGATGCCCCCGCGCCGACGCCGAGGTCGACCGAGATGAGAATGTCGGCGTGCTTCAGGTAGGCGGCGGCCTCGGGCGCCGCCTCGTCGTGCGGCCGTCCGTCTTTGAACAGCACGGTCGTGCCGATGACCACAGCCGCCCGCGACAGCTCGAAGGCGACGCCCGCCCGGCCGGCGACGGCGATCAGCCGGCCCCAGTTCGGATCGCCGCCGTGAACGGCCGTCTTGACGAGCGGTGAATTGGCGATCGCCTTGGCCGCCCGCCGCGCTTCGTCGGACGAAGCGGCGCCGGTGACGGTGACGGTGATGAGCTTGGTCGCGCCCTCGCCGCCGCGCACGATGCCGAGCGCCAGACGCAGGCAGACCGCGCGAAGCGCGTGCGTGAATGTTTCGTAGCTCAGCCTCGTCGATCGTCGCGCCGCTGGCGCCGTTGGCGAGCACCATCACGCAGTCGTTGGTCGAGCATTCGCCGTCGACGGTGATGGCATTGAAGGTGTCGTCGACCGCCTCGCGCAGCGCCCGATCGAGCAGCGGTCCAGGCACCGCCGCGTCGGTCGTGATGAAGCCGAGCATGGTCGCCATCATCGGCTCGATCATCCCTGAGCCTTTGGCCATGCCGCCGATCGCGATCTCCTGACCGCCGACGGCGATGCGCGCCGCCGCTTCCTTGGGGAACGGATCGGTCGTCATGATCGCCTGAGCGGCGCGCCCGCCCTGGTCTTCGCCGAGGGCGGCGATCGCCCTCGGCAGCGCGCGCTGGATCTTCTCGAAATCGAGCGCGACGCCGATGACGCCGGTCGAGGCGACCAGGACCTGGTCGGCGGTGCAGCCGACCAGCCGCGCCGGTCTCGGCCGCCATGGCGTGCGCCACCTCGAATCCGGCGTCGCCGGTACAGGCGTTCGCGCAGCCGCTGTTGACGACGATCGCGCGCGCGATACCGCCGGAACGTCTCAGGTTGTCGCGCGAGACGACGACCGGCGCGGCCTGGGCGCGGTTGATCGTGAAGACCGCTGCCGCCGTGGCTGGACGGTCGGACACGAGCAGCGCCAGATCGAGCGCGCCCTCCCGAGCCTTGATCCCGGCGCTGATGCCGGCGGCGCGGAAGCCCTTCGGCGTCGTGATGCCGCCGGCAATCATCTCGACCGATTCGAGCGTCGAGCGCTCATGCGAGGCGAAGCGCGATGGTGGCGGGCCGCTCGACCGACTCGGCCGCCGGCTCGAGCGGCACCACCATCGCAAACTGGCCGCATTGTCGGAATGACGGGCACTTGACGCAGTCGGTGAAGATTTTCTCGGGCACCCACAGATGCGGCACGATCGAGAAGCCCATCTGGCTGAAATAGGCGGGTGCGTGCGTGAACGCGCAGAGCTTGTCGAACCCTTCGCGGCGCGCCCGCTGTCGCAGCTCCTCGACCAGCTTCGTGCCGACGCCGGCGCCGCGCGCCCGGCCGTCGACCGCCAGCGAGCGCACCTCGGCCACCTGCGGGCTGAGCGGCGCCAGCTCGGCGCAGCCGACGATCGTCCGCCCGCGCGTCGCGACGACGAAGCGATCCGCGTGGCCGGCGACCTCGTCGAGCGTGCGCGGCAGCAGCCGGCCTTCCTCGAGGTTCGCCGTGATCAGCGCGTGCAGCCGCCGCGCGTCCGATCGCGTCGGCGCTGCGCAGTGAGACACGACGGTTGTTCATCCCTGTGGCCCTCCCTCTTCGGCGACCGCGGCCAGCGCCGCGTCGAGGCGGCCGAGCGCCACGTCGGCGTCGGCTTCGGTGATGACGAGCGGCGGCAACAATCTGACGACCCGCTCCGCCGTCCGGTTGACGATGACGCCCCGTTCGAGCGCCGCCGGCACGACCGGCGCCGCGTCGCGCGTCAGCTCGATGCCCCAGATGAGGCCGGCGCCGCGGACCTCCTTCACGATCGGGTGCTTGGCCGCCATCGCCCGCAGCCGCTGGTCGAAAAACCGCCCGACCCGGCCGATCTGCGTGATCAGTCCGCCGGCCACCAGCTCGTCGAGCACGCAGAGCGCGGCCCGGCAGGCCAGCAGATTGCCGCCGTAAGTGCTGCCGTGATCGCCATACGCGATCGTGGACGCGACTTCCTCGCTGATCAGTGCGGCGCCAATCGGCACACCGCCGCCCAGCGCTTTGCCGAGCGAGACGAGATGCGGCTTCATGCCGAGCGCGGTGAAGTAGAACGGATGGCCGGTCCGCCCGAGGCCGCTCTGAATCTCGTCGGCGATGAGCAAGGCGCCGCTCGTCGCGCATGCCTCGCTGATGGCGTCGGCGAACGCCGGCGTCAGGGGACGCACCCCGCCTTCACCCTGAATCGGCTCGGCGATGATGGCGGCGGTCCTGGTCGAGACGGCCTGCAGCGAGCGCCGCCGGATCGTTCGGCGGCACCCACGTCGACGCCCGACAGCAGCGGCGCGAACGGCGCGCGGTAGTGCTCGTCCGAGGTGACCGACAGCGCGCCCATCGTCCGTCCGTGAAACGACCGCTCGAGCGCGACGATCTCGGTCGCGTGCCTCGCCGCGCGTGTACCAGTAGCGGCGCGCGAACTTCAGACACGCCTCGACCGCTTCGGCGCCGCTGTTGCAGAAGAACGCCCGCGGCAACCCTGACAGGCCGGCGAGTCGCTCGGCCAGCTGCCCCTGCAGCGGATGGAAGAACAGGTTCGACGTGTGCATCAGCGTCTGCGCCTGATCGGCGATCGCGCGGGCCAGCCCGGGATGCGCGTGTCCGAGCGACGCCACGCCGATACCCGACAGCAGGTCCAGGTACTCGCGGCCGTCGACGTCGTACAGCCGGACGCCCTCGCCGCGGACGAATACCACCGGCTGCCGTCGATAGGTCTGCAGCACGTGCCGCTGTTCGAGCGCTTGAACGTCGCTGGTGCGTAACGCCGTCGTAATCACGTCTTCCCCTTTTATCGACCGAACCCGGCTCGGCTCGAGCCATCGTCGGCCATCACCGGCGAGCGGGCCGGCTTACAGCGCCCGATCGGCGGTGGCGACGATCCGCGTCGCGTTCGGTGGTGCCGCTTCGACCATGGCGGCTTCCAGCGCGTTCGGGTCGCGACCGTCCACCATCACCACGTCGCCGACGCCGTGGGCGAGCGCGTCCTGACACGCTCGCAGCTTGGCAATCATCCCGGCCGTTGCCGTCCCGCCGTTGATCAGCCGTTCGATATCCGCCGGATCCAGCACTTCGACGGTTGCTCCTCGGTCGTCCAGCACGCCGGCCGTCGTTCCCGCGATAACCAGCCGCCGTGCGCCAAGCCGCTCGGCGATGTGCCCGGCAAACGTATCGGCGTTGACGTTCAACAGTCGACCGTCGGCGGCGATGCCGATGCTGGCGATGATCGGCACGAACTCGTGCTCGACGAGCATCGCCACCAGGGAGACGTCCGCGCGACGGCTCGGGATCCCCACGCGGCCGAGGTCGACCAGTTGGCCGTCAACCGACCGATGGGGCGGCGCCACCTCTGACAGACCGCAGCCCGCATCCGCTCCAGTCAGACCAACCGCCCTCACGCCGACCGCCGACAGCTGCCGCGACAAAACGCGTATTCACCGACCCCGCCAGCACCCCGACCACGACGTCGAGGGTGGCCTCGTCGGTGACGCGCAGCCCATCCACCTGACGTTTCTCGATGCCCGCCGCTCGGAGCGCCGTGTCGATTTCCTTGCCGCCCCCGTGAACGACGACGAGCGGCAGCTGCCGCGCCACTCTCCCGACAGCGGTGACCACGCCTGACAGATGAGCGGCGCGATCGAGCAGTTCTCCTCCGAACTTGACGACCACCGGCCGCTTGATCACAGCAGTCCGGTGGTCTCCGGTAAGCCGAGCAGCACGTTCATGTTCTGCACGGCCTGGCCCGACGCTCCTTTCAGGAGATTGTCGATCACCGAAATCAGAATCGCACGACCCGACGGGTCGACCCGCCAGCCGATATCGCAGAAGTTGGTCTGCGCGACGTGTTTGATTTCCGGCAACGCGGTCCCGACCGGGCGGACGAAGGCCGCGTCGGCGTAGGCGGCCTGATAAATTTCGTCGAGCGTCTCGTCGCTCGTCCCATCCGACACCCGGACGTAGATCGTGGCGAAGATGCCGCGATCGAGCGGCGCGAGATGCGGCGTGAACGTCACCTGGCGGCCGAGCCCCTGCTCGATTTCCGCGCCGTGACGATGCCCGAACACCCCGTAGGCCGACATGCTGCCGTGCACTTCCGAGAAATGGGTCCGCTCGGAGGGTGTCCGACCGGCGCCCGACACGCCCGATTTGGCGTCGACGATGATGTCCTTGCCGGCCACCAGCACGCCGGCGTCGGCGAGCGGCGCGATCGCCAGCAGTGACGCCGTCGGGTAGCAGCCGGGGTTGGCGACCAGCGCCGCCTCGCGAATGTTGTCGCGTTCGCGCTCGGTCAGCCCGTAGGCAAGTCGCTCCGGCACCTCGTGCGTTTCGGGATACCAGCGCGCCCGCTCGTCCGCGTCCCGCAACCGGAATGCCCCCGACAGGTCGATGACGCGTGCTCCCCGGCCGACGAGTGCCGGCGCGAGCTCCGCGGCAGCGGTATCGGGCAGCGCCAGGAACACGATGTCGGCTTCACGCGCCAGCAGGTCGACATCGAGCGGCGTGATGGTGCCGTCCCAGATCCGACCGAGCGCCGGCAGCCGCCGCGCCGCCGACGCCGCGCTCGAGGACGTGGCCAGCGTGATGCGGACCGACGGATGACGCGCCAGCAGGCGCAGCAGCTCCTGTCCGGTGTAACCGGTCGCGCCGGCGATGGCGACCCGGGTGACGACGCCGCCGGCGGCGGCGGTGGCTCCGGGGATCGTGCTGGCTGCCGCGACACTATGCATCGAAGAGAATAGTTATACACGAATCATGCCGCCAAATCAACGAACGCGATGTATAATCTCGGATGCAGCTATGAAAGCCCGCCGGCAGAGCGCCATCCTCGAGCTGATCGATCGCCAGCCGCTCCACAGCCAGGAGCAGCTCCGCCGCCTGCTGCATCGCCAGGGCTTGAAAGCCACGCAGGCGACGATTTCCCGGGACATCAAAGACCTCGGCCTGGTCAAGCGCTCGGGCGACGGCGCCTACCAGCGGCCGGGCGCCGACGCGCCGAGTCCGCAGACCGTGCTCGGCGCGCTCGAACACGCCGCCGCGGAGTTCCTGCGAAAAGTCGATCGCGTGCAGCAGCTGGTCGTCGTGCGCACCGGCGCCGGTCAATCACAGCCGCTGGCGGTGGCGATCGATCGCGCCCGGCTGCCGGAAGTCGTCGGCACGATTGCCGGCGACGATACGATTCTCGTGATCGCCCGCAGCGATCGCCGTGCCGCCGAGCTCGTCAAGCGGCTCGAAGAGTACGCGGGCCTGTAGGATGACGCGCTGCCGCCATTGCCGAACATGACCGAGCGGATCGTCCTCGCCTACTCAGGTGGCGTCGGCACCGCCGCGGCTATCGAGTGGCTCAAGTCGGCCCACCGCGCCGAGGTGATTGCGGTGACCCTCGATCTGGGGCAAGGCGGCGATCTCACGGCGGTGCGTGACCGCGCCCTCGCGCTCGGCGCGGCCCGCGCGCACGTCCTCGATCTTCGCGAAGAGTTCGCCCGCAACTATGTCGTGCCGGTGCTCAAGGCCGATGCGCTCTACGAGGATCGCTACCCGCTGGAGGGCGCGCTCGCCTGGCCGCTGATTGCCCGCAAGCTGGTCGAGATCGCGGCGATCGAGCACGCGTCGTCGGTCGCCCATGGCGGGACCTTGTTGTCGGCGCTGCACGTCACCGTCCGCACAGCGGGGCCGTCACTCGACGTCATCACGCTGCCGCGCGACGACGCTCACGGTGCCGTGCCCAGTGTCAGCGCCAACCTGTGGGGTCGCTCCGTCGACTATCCGGCGCTGGACGAACCGTGGGGCGAACCGCCAGAAGATCTCTACACGCTGACGAAATCCGGCACCGAGTGTCCCAACGAGCCAGCCTACGTGGAAGTGTCGTTCGAGGGCGGCAGACCGGTTGCGATCAACGGCGTCACGATGCCGCTCGTCGATCTGATTGGCAGCCTGACGACGATTGCCGGCGCCCACGGCGTGGGCCGACTGGATCTCGTCGAGACACGGGCGGCGGGCGGGCGCTTCCGGAGGGTCTACGAAGCGCCGGCCGCCATCGTGCTGCACACCGCCCATCGGGAGCTCACCAAGGTCATCGCCGCGCGCGATCTCGATCGCTTCACGCGGCAGGTGCGCGCTCACTACGCCGACCTGGTCTGCCATGGTCTGTGGTTCACGCCGTTTCGCGAAGCGCTCGACGCGTTCGTCGACAAGGTGCAGGAGCGCGTCAGCGGTGACGTGCGGCTGAAGCTGTTCAAGGGTGCGTGCCGAACGGCCGGGCGTCGCCAGCCGGCCCACCACAGCCGCGCGGCGGTATTGACCGCTCCACCAGCGTGAAACGCCCGCGACTGACGACTGACGACTGCTGACTGACGACTGATGACTACTCACCTCTGGTCGGGCCGATTCGACGCCGCGCCGGACACCACGGCCTTCGAATGGGGCTCGTCATTCAGTTTCGACAGAAGACTCTTCGAGGACGACGTCACCGGCAGCCTCGCCTGGGCGCGCGCGCTGACCCGCGCCGGTGTCCTCACCGCTAAGGAAGGCTCGGCCATCAGCGATGCGCTGACGGCGATCCTCGACCGCGGCCGCTCCGACCCGGCGTTTCTCGTGGGATCGGATGAAGACGTTCACAGT
This sequence comes from uncultured Acidobacteriota bacterium, assembly GCA_963728825.1. Classification (GTDB taxonomy): domain Bacteria; phylum Acidobacteriota; class Vicinamibacteria; order Vicinamibacterales; family CAVVIG01; genus CAVREM01. The sequence continues at coordinate 92,880 of CAVSLA010000001.1, read as the reverse complement.
TTTGTCGAACGTCTGCTGGTCGAACGTCTGGGTGATGCGGGGCGGCGGCTCCATACTGGCCGCTCGCGCAACGAACAGGTGTCGCTCGATCTGCGCCTGTATCTGCGCCGCCGGATTCGAGCGCTCCAACGCGGGATCGAGGGGGTGATCGGCGGGCTGGCGACGCAGGCGGCCTCCGCCGGCGAGGCCATCATGCCGGCGTTCACCCACTTTCGGCCGGCCCAGCCGGTGCTCGTCGCGCACTTCTTCCTGGCGCATGCGGCATCGCTGCGGCGCGACTTCGATCGGCTCGAGACCGCGCGTAGCGACGCCGACTGGCTGCCGCTCGGCTCGGGAGCGATCGCGGGGACCGCGTATGCGGTGGACGTCCAGGCGCTCGCCGCCGATCTCGGGTTCTCGCGCGTGGTCGCCAACAGCATCGACGCATCGTCGGATCGCGACTTTGCGGCGGCGTTTCTGTTTGCTTGTGCGCTGACGATGATTCACCTGAGCCGCCTGGCGGAGGACGTCATCATCCTGTCAGGCGACGAGCATCAATTCTTCGAGCTGTCAGATGCCCTGAGTACCGGCAGCAGCATGATGCCGCAGAAGAAGAATCCCGATCCGCTCGAGCTCGTGCGCGGCAAGTCGGGTCGGGCGATCGGCGACCTCATGGCGCTCCTCACGACGATGAAAGGGCTGCCGAGCGGCTACAACAAGGACCTTCAGGAGGACAAGCACGCCGTCTTTGATGCAGAAGACACGCTCGACGGCTGCCTCACCGTCGTCCAGTCGGTCGTGACCGGTCTTGCGCTGAATCGCGAGCGCGCGGCGCGGGCGGCATCCGGCTTGCTGCTGGCCACCGATGTTGCCGACTACCTGGTCGCGCGCGGCGTGCCGTTCCGCCGCGCCCACGAAATCGTCGGCGGACTTGTCCGGCGACTGGTGGCGGAAAAGCGCGAATTCGGATCCCTGAGTCTGGAAGAATGGCGGGACGCCAGCGACCTGTTCGAAGCGGACATCATCGAGCGCGTCACGCCGCAGCAGTCGGTCGCGGCCAAGCGCACCCCGCAATCGACGGCGCCGGCCGCGGTCCGGGAGTCCCTGGCAGCTGTCCAGGCCTGGTTGAAACGGGCCGACAAGCTCTGCTAATATCTTCGGACGCCTTTCGCAATTTCTTTCCCTTCCAGCGAGGACCCGTCGGGAGCTCTTGATGCAGCAGCGCCAGCTTCGGCTTGGTGACATTCTGGACGATTACTGTCCTCGCGAGCGGCGGCTGACCAACCACGCCGTGGTCGCGATGATTGGTGCGGACGTCAAGCAGACGCGCTGCACAACGTGTGATGCGGAGCACGAGTACCGACACGCAAAGGTGCCGCGTCAACGCCGCAAGTCAGACTCACCGCCCGCTCTCTACGCGCAAGTCGCCGGCGGCGCCCCGAAGCGCGTGCCGCACGAAGAGATCCTCGAGGACAACGGCCAAGTGGACGGTCAACCAGAGATGGAAGTCAAAGAAGACATCGCGCCGGAGGCTCCGGCACAGGCGATCGCCGAAGAGGCACGCGAGATGGCAGCCGCAGACGCCGAAGCACCCAACGACCCAAGTGATGCCGAGGACGAAGAACGCGACGCAGGAGAAGATCGCGAAGAGGGCCCGGTGCATCGGCCGTTGATTCGCGCCTCGCTGCCGCGTCCCGAGGGGCAGCCGCCGCCGACGCGCCCGGCGCCGGATTTCACGATCCGTCAGCCGGGCGGACGTACCAATCGATTCCGTCCGCGCCCTCAACGAAGCGGCCAGCAATTTCAAGGGAATCGATCGAACGGCAACACCGGTGGGCCGCTGCGCGGTCGGCCGCCACAGGGTTCTCTGTCGCCTCGCGCCGGCCGGCGTCATGGGCCCGGTCGCAAGCGTTCCAAGTAACCGTCGCAACCGTCGATGGCTGACCTCGCCGGCAAACACGGCCTCATCGTGGGTGTGGCCAACAAGCGCTCGATTTCATGGGGGATCGCGCAGGCGGCTGCCGCGGCTGGCGCCCGACTGGCCTTTACGTATCCCAGCCAACGCCTCGAGGAGAACGTTCGCGAGCTCGCCGCGAAGCTCGACAACGCCGTCGTACTGCCGTGCGACGTGACGAGCGATCAGCACATCACGGATCTCACAAGCGCGATCGATCGCGAGTTTGGCGGCCTCGACTTTCTGGTGCACGGCGCCGCGTTCGCGCCCGCCGACGCACTGAGCAATCCGTTTGTCGACACGACTCGCGAAAGCTTCCGGATTGCGCTCGACGTCAGCGCCTACTCCCTGATCGGCCTCACCCGCGCTGTCATGCCGTTGATGGACCGCCGCGGCGGTGGCAGCGTCCTGACGCTGACCTACCTCGGGAGCCAGCGCGTGTTCACGAACTACAACGTGATGGGAGTTGCCAAGGCAGCGCTGGAAGCCTCCGTGCGATATCTGGCGAGTGACCTCGGCGCGAAGAACATCCGCGTCAACGCCATCTCGGCTGGTCCCATCAAGACGCTGGCCGCGGCCGGCATTTCGGGGTTTTCAAACATCCTGCAGGTCTATCGTGACCGTGCGCCGCTGCGCCGAAACGTCGAGCTCGGCGAAGTGGCCGACGCGGCCGTCTTCCTTCTCAGCCCCGCCTCGCGCGCCATTACCGGCGAGATCGTCATGGTCGACGGCGGTTATCACGCCATCGGCATTTAGGTTGCACCTCCGCCCCCACAGAGCTCCTGAAGCTGAGGAGCTGAGAACTGAGGAGCTGACCTAATCAGTTCTCTCGGTTGATGATGGGGAGGGTGAGAGATGTTCCGTCATGGAAAAGTTTCGGCATGGTACGTCGCACTGCTCGTCGTCGTTCCGCTGCTCGTTGGCGCCTGCGGCCGGACCGTGGGAGAAACGATCGACGATGCGACGATCACGACGCGCGTGAAAACCGCACTCTTGAACGATCCGCAGGTGGCCGGGCTCAAGATCGACGTCGATACGACGCTCGGCGTGGTGACGATGTCCGGCATTGTCAGGAACCGGACAGAGGAGCAGCGGGCGGTTCAGCTGGCGCGGGGTATCCCGGGAGTCAAAGACGTCAGGTCGACGCTCCAGGTGGACGCTTCTCAACCGTAGCCGTTGAGCGTCGCGCCGGCGGGGTCCGTCAGGTCCACTCCTCGACGCGGATTCTCGACGGCGCGACGCCGAGCTCGTTGAGCTGTCTCGGAATTTCCTCGACGAGCGCCGGCGGCCCGCAGACGAAGCACAACGTCGCGGCGTCGTGGACGAGCGGCGCCAGCTCGGTACGGCTGATGCGGCCACGCGTTCCCTCCCAGGTGTCCGGAAACTCACGCGTTACGGTCTGACGGAGCTCGATCTGTCCCTCTCGTGCGAGCGAGCGGAGCTCCTCCTCGAACGCGAACTCGTGCGGAGTGCGAGCGCTGTAGAGGAGGCCGACCTCTCGTCCCGGCAGTCGAAGCGCGTGGCGGAGCATCGCGCGCAGAGGCGCGATGCCGGTGCCACCGGCGATGAAGATAAACCGCCGCTCCCTCGGGTCGTCTGGAAACACAAAGCGGCCGATCGGCCCTTCGACATCCACCGCGGTGCCGGGCTCGAGCGGCAAGTGAGGCCCGGCCACCCCTTCTGCGTTGACTCCAACCAGCAGTTCGAAGAAACCGTCGCGCGCCGCGTCTTCGGGCGCGGACGCGATCGAATACGGTTTTCGACGCTCGGATCCGGAACTCGCGACCAGGACGGCCTGACCGGCGCGGTAGGAAAACGGCTGACCATCCAGTCCAATCCTCACCACGCGCGCGCGCGGCGTAGCAGGCAGTACTTCGCGGATCGCCAGGGTCACCGCCACGGAGAGATATGCTATCTCAGCGAGATGTCACTCCTCCGCCGCTCGCGCGGCGCGCTGCTGCGTCTGGTGCGCCGCCGCCTGCTGGTGACGGTGATCGGGTTGCTGATGGTCGTGCCGGCTGCCTATCTGCAGATCAGCGGCCGCTTCAGCGCCTGGTGGGTGGAGGGACTCAGCCTGGTGGTCGGAGCGACTGGCGTTGCGCTGGCGTGGACCGGCCTGACCGGCCTCAGCCCCGACTGGGAGGACTGATTAGAGAATTCCGATCGCTGAACGCTTGAGGTCGATGTCCGAGAGGCCGCCGGCGACATCCGCGCTGGGTTGCGAACTGCCGTCAGCCGGTGCGGCCTGGCGCTTGCGCCGGGTCTTGTCGCGGTACATGCGGCTATCGGCGGTCGCCAACAGCGTTTCGTACGAGTCGCCGTCGTGCGGGAAGATCGCCGCGCCGATGCTGATGGCGAGCGGCAGCAGCTTGCCGGGCCGCGGTTCGAACTGGAGTCCATCGACCGCGCGCTGCAGCTCGAGTCGCTTGCGCTCGGCCTCCTCGCCACCGCAGCCCGATAACACCACGATGAATTCATCGCCGGCGTAGCGGACGCAGATGTCATACGGGCGAATCGCGGCGCGCAGCACCGCCGCCACTTCGCGCAGCGCGCGATCGCCGACGTGGTGGCCGTAGGTGTCGTTGATCTCCTTGAAGTTATCGAGGTCCATGACCAGCAGGGACACTTCTGACTTCAAGCGGTTGGCCCGCGCCAGCTCGCGCGTCAGATGCATGAACATGAACCGCGTGTTCGGCAGCGCCGTCAGCGGGTCGGTGAGCGAGTCCTCCTGCGTCTGCTCGAAGACAATCGAGTTGTAGATGACCGCGGCCGCTTGCTCGGAAATCCGGTCGAGAAGGCGCCGATGATCGTCGGTGTAGACGGCCGCCGCGGTGTGATAGACGGCAATCGTGCCGATGAAGCGTTCGTTGAACACCAACGGGCACACCAGGGCGGACTGCAGACTGGTCTGCGCCGACACGCCGGCTGCTTCGAAGTCCGCGCTCGGGCGGGCGTTGACCAGCGGCCGGCGGTTGCGCGCCACCCAGCCGGTCAGGCCATGGCCGTTCTTGATGGTCAGCTGCTGCACGGTCTCCGATTCGACGCCGGTCGCGAAGCGGCAGCGGAGCATCTCGGATTCTTCGGTGTAGAGGAACAGCGCGCAGCACGAGAACGGCACGATGTTGGTCAGCTTGGTCGAGATCAGCGCCATCGTATCGGACACGCCGAGGCTGCTGCCCATCGCCTGGGCGATCTCGTAGAGCGCGTAGATTTCACGGTGCGCCAGCGCGATATCTTCGAAGACGCTGGTGCGGCCCGGTGATTCGTTGACCAGTCCGACGGCCGGCTGCGCCGCGGGCGCGTGCGTCGGCACCCTGGTGAGACGCCGCGCCGGCTGCTGACTCATCTCGGCTTCCGCGTGCAGGGCCGGATACATGTCGATGAACGTCTGCACCACCTTCGGATCGAGCGCCTTGCCCGACTCCTGTCGCAGGAGGCCGATCGCGGCGTCGAAGCTCATCGCCTTGTGATACGGCCGCTCCGACATCAGCGCGTCGAAATAATCCACGACCGACAGGATGCGGGCGCCGAGCGGAATCTCGTCGCCTTTCAGGCCGGCCGGATAGCCTTTGCCATCCCAGCGTTCGTGGTGGCTCAGAATCAGCGGCGCCACCGGGTAGGGAAAGGGAACGCCGCTGATGATCTCCGCGCCGACCTGCGGGTGGATGCGGATTTTCTGGAACTCTTCCTGGGTCAGCGGACCCGGCTTCGACAGAATGTGTTCGGGTACCGCGAGCTTGCCGATGTCATGCAGCAGGGCCGCGGTCTTGACGCCCTGGATTTCGTTGTGCGACATCCCGAGCGTCCGCGCCAGACCCGCCGCGTAGACCTGGACGCGTCGGATGTGGCTTTGCGCGGTGTGATCCTTCGCGTCGATCGCCAGCGCCAGCGCTTCGATGGTGGCGAGGTGCAGATCCGAAACCTGCTGCACGTGGCGCTGCTGATCCTGGATGCGCCCGAGATAGACCCGGTAGGCCCAGTAGGTGGTGTAGACCGGCGCCGCGGCGAGCGCGGCCATCCAGTAGCCGCCGAGCTGAATCACCCAGGCACCCACCGCCGCCGCCAGCGCGCCGACGAAGTAGCTCGGCGCGCTCCACAGGAAGTTCTCGTTCCACACGCGGACCAGCGCCTGACGCGTCGACAGACTGATCGCGGTCGCGATGAAGACCGTATTGCCGATGAAATACGCCGTCGCCGCGCCGACCAGCGGACGCGGCAGCGAGGCGGTCGTGAACGGCTGACCGGGCGCAGGTCCGCCCAGCCAGGCGTAGACGAGACCGGTGGCCTTCACGGTCAGGACCAGGGAGGCCATGCTGAACAGCGTCCGGTAGAGCGGCGCGCGCTTCTCGACGCGGAATGTGCATTGACTCCACGCGCTCATCGCGCCGACCAGCATCGTCGCGTCCGCACCGAGCAGCAGCAGCGACGCGAAATCGACCGCGTAGGAGACCGACATCGTCGAGCCCGAGGTCGTGAGCGGCAGCGTCACTTTGAAAGCGGAAGCGCCCGAGGAGATCAGCAGCAGCGCAGTGAAGAGCCCGAGGTTTTCTATCGAGCGGGGCGCGAACGTGACGAGCACCAGCGCGCCAGCGGCGAGGACCGCTCCAACGTAGAGCCGCGCCGGGACTGGGAGGTCCTTCATCAGTTGGGCCAGGTAAACGCCGACTGACCAGGGTATGCGGCGGGGGGAGCCGTCTGCACGATGATACGCCGAAACGCCATAGGCTCAGTGCAGTCGTTCACGGTGGCACGAAGTCCGCTTCGCGTCAGACTTCCTGATCGCGCGCTCGGCGCGGCGCGCCGGTGCGGGCTTCCGGCTCGAGAGTGTACTCGACGATTTTCCGGTACAGCGTACCGCGGCTGATGTCGAGCACTCTGGCTGCCTCTTTCTTGTTCCACTGCACCGCCTCGAGCACGCGCACGATGTGAGCGCGCTCCGCTTCGGCGAGCGATGGCAGCCGGTCGCCGCTCGGAGCGGTCGACGGCACTGAGGCGTGAAGAAACTCGATGTCCGAGGCGCGGATGGTGCGTCCAGGCGCGGACAGCGCAGCGCGCGACACCGTGCTTTCGAGCTCGCGGATGTTGCCGGGCCAGTGGTAGTTGACCAGCAGGTCGAGCGATTCGCGTGAGAACGCTTTGCTGTCGAGCGGCATGCCCTGCGCCGCGCAGTAGCGCGCCAGGAACCGCTGCGCGAGCACCGGGATGTCGACCTGCCGCTCGCGAAGCGACGGCAGCCGGATCGCGAACGCGTTGACGCGGTAGTAGAGATCTTCCCGGAACCGGCCGTCGCGCACGAACTGTTCGAGCGGCCGGTTGGTGGCCGAGATCAGGCGGAAGTCGACGGAAATCGCCTTGTGGCCGCCCAGACGCTCGAAGCGCCGCTCCTCGAGGACGCGCAGCAGTTTCGCCTGCGCGATGAGCGACATGTCGCCGATCTCGTCGAGAAACAGGGTGCCTTCGTTGGCCAGCTCGAGACGCCCCGGCTTGCGGTCGTGGGCGCCGGTGAACGCGCCCTTCTCGTAGCCGAAGATTTCCGACTCGAACAGCGTGTCGGGCAGGGCCGCGCAGTTGACCGCCTGGAACTTGGCATTGGTGCGGCGGCTCAGCTCGTGAATCATCCGCGCGACGACTTCCTTGCCCGACCCGGTCGGTCCCAGAATCAGCACCGAGATATCGGACTTGGCCGCGGTGCGAATCCATTCGAAGACGATCAGCATCTTCTCGTCGCGGCCGATCATTTCGCGGAAGCGCTGCACCGACGGCGACTGATCTTCGGTGCTGATCGCGGCGCGCCGTTCGAGGAACAGATCGAGCTGTTCGGCGAGGCCGGCGTTGCCCGGCCGTTCGGCGATGTATTGCGGCGGCGTGCCCTGGATGACCCGCGCCACGCCGAAGTCGGCCAGCTCACGGACGCAGTTTTCGACGTCCAGGCGGAGACGCCCGAACGTCTGCATCAGCGCCTCGACGTCGAACCCCTCGTCGGGTCGTGAGTTCAGGTATCGAAGGATCCCCGCACGCAGCGGGGATTGCACCAGCGTGCGAAAACGTGTATCCAGATCGGCCGGCTCAGCCGTTTTTACCGAGGCGGTCGCGGTAGCGCGGCGCGCGCTGAAGGTAAGGTCATCCATGCGTGGCGCTTAGGTTATCGGCCGGACGGCGTCGGACCCACAGGGGGGCGGTAGTACTCGGTCTGAAACTGCTCGATCAGCGCCTTCATCCGTATCGCGTCGCCTTTGCGATGCCCGTAGCACTTTATCGGATGGGAGCCGCCGCTCGTTTCGATCAGGACGTCCGAAAAGAGCAGGCCGGTGTCGATTTTCACCGACGAGACGTGCGCCATGTGAATCGTCTCTTCCTGCTTGCCGATCCACTGCGGGGTGAAATGGACGACACTGGTCGGGGTAATCAGCACCTGCGTGGGAAACAGCCGGTTGCCACTGCTTATCCGACTGGCCCGGAACACGTCGCCGGTCGAAAACGGCCGTCCTTTCCGCGCGATCAGGACCACGACCAGCAGCCCCAGTGCGGCCGCCACCCCGAGGATCCACCAGACGACCGTCATCTCGCCAGTCACAGGGCTCGATGTTAAGCTATCTAGTCGGGAGTCGGTAGTCGAGAGTCAAGGGTCTCAACTCCCGACTCTCGACTCTCGACTCTCGACTGACTAACGGAGTATCCCCTTGCCTCATCGCGCCCCCGGCTCTCCAGGGCAGTCCAGGCAGTTCCTGACCGGGAAACCGATTCGCTACTACCGGCCGACCGGGAGCGCCGACATCAAGCGGCTGATTGACGAAGGCTTTCAGGCCTTCAATGCCGGCCGGCTGTCCGAGGCCTGCCAGATCTTCGCCGACAAGATGCTGGCGCCCGAACACGATACGACGATCGGTCTGACGGTGGCCGGCGCGCTGACCCCGGCCGGTCTGGGCGGCTGCATCATCGAAATGATGGACCGCGGGCTGGTCGATTTCATCATTTCGACCGGCGCGAACCTCTATCACGACCTGCATTACGCCCTGAACTTCACGCTGCGCCGCGGTTCACCGTTCCTGAACGACGTCGAGCTGTACGAGGAAGGCGTCATCCGGATCTATGACGTACTCTTCCCGGCGACCGTGCTGCTCGAAACGGACTCCTACATCCGCGATTTCATCGTCAGGTCGGGGCTGAACGAACCGGTCTCGACCGCGGACTTCCACTATCGGCTCGGCCGGGACCTGCTCGAACGGTTCCCAGGCTGCGACGAGCACTCGGTCGTGGCGCGGGCGGCGGTCACCGGGGTGCCGATCTACACCTCGTCGCCCGGTGACAGCTCGATCGGCATGAACATCGCCTACCACGAGCTGATGAACGACAGTCACTTCATGATCGACCCGAACAAGGACGTGAACGAGGTCTGTGCGATCGTTCAGGCCGGCCGAGCAGAACGGGTGCGTAATTCTTGGGGGCGGCTCGCCGAAGAACTTCTATCTGCAGGCGCAGCCGACGCTTTGGGAAGTCTACGGCATTCCCAAGGGCGGCAACGACTACTTCATCCAGATCACCACCGACCAGGTGGTGTGGGGTGGTCTCTCGGGTGCCACGCCGGCCGAAGCGGTCAGCTGGGGCAAGGTCAATCCCGGCGTCCTGCCGGATACCGTCGTGGCGTACTGCGATTCGACCATCGCGCTGCCGCTGTTCTGCGAGTACGCGATCGCCAGCCCGAACGGCCGCCGCAAGAGAAAAGAGCTCGTCCACCAGCGCGGCCGCCTGGTCGCCGAGCTCACCAAGGCAGCGAAAGCGGTCAGGGACAAGAAAGAACAAAAGACTGAAATCCGCAGTTAGGAATGGGTACGCTGGCCTCGGAATTGGGTCATCACGCCGAACGGCTCACGCCGCGACCCAGGATCTACGCTGACGCCAACGTTCCTGCCGGTGTCGTCGCCTTCATGAGAAGCGAGCTCGAGTGGGACGTCCTGTTCGTCCTGGAAGAAGACGGACTGCGGCGCGCTCCAGACGTCAAGCACTATCAGCTGGCCCAGCAGCTTCGCCGGACGCTGGTCACGATGGATCGCGACTACCTCGACGATCGCCGCTTCCCGCCCGAGGCGGGCAGCGGCGTGCTGGTGATCAATGCGCCCGACGAACGCGAGCTGTCGGCGCTTCTCGGCCGCGTCGACCGTCTGCTCTTTCCACGGGCCTCCGAAAGTGCCTCGCTGCCGCTCGAGCGGCGCAAGCTGCAGATCAACACCGACTGGGGCCGGGACGCGTGATCGTCCGATGATTGTTCTGTCGGGCGCAGAACTCGTCCTGCCTGACCGGATATTGTCGCCCGGCACTCTGACGATCGAAAGCGGCCGCATCGTCGATATCCGGCCGGGCTCTCCACAGGCGTCCGGCTCTCCCTTGCACGGGCACTACATCGTGCCGGGCTTCATCGATGTCCACGTGCACGGTTTGGAAGGCGTCGATTCGCTGGATGAAGGCCAGGCCGTTCGTGCGATAGCCGCGCGCCTGCCGCGCTACGGTGTCGCCGCGTTCTGTCCGACCACGGTGGCATGCTCACCCCCGGCCCTGCGGCGGGTGCTCGAGCAGGTCCGCCGGGCGCGGGCCGAACCGGAACCGCGGAGCGCCCGTGTCCTTCCAGCGCACCTCGAGAGCAATTTCATCAACCCCGACTACATGGGCGCCCAGCCCGCCAGCTGTCTCCGCCGCCCGCTATCGGCGCTCCAGGGGTGGGCGGGTGGGGCGGGTGCGTCTGGCGGGTCGGGTGGAGACGGAGGACATGGAAGCCCGGACTTCGCTGAGTTCGACGGAGCCGACATCCTGCGCGAGATTGAGCGCGGTGCGCCAGATGTCGGCGCGGTGACCATCGCACCGGAGCTCGAAGGAGCGCTCGATCTCATCACCTGGCTCACGACGCGAGGCCATCGCGTCTCGCTCGGCCATTCGGGAGCGACCTATGAGCAGTCGCTCGACGCCATCGCCGCCGGCGCGCGACACGCGACCCACTTGTTCAATCGAATGCCCCTGCTCGATCATCGCGCACCGGGCCTAGTCGGAGCGGTCCTTCAGAACGACGACGTGGCGGCCGAGTTGATCTGCGACGGCGTGCACGTCCATCCCGCGCTGATCAGGACGACGGTCGCCGCCAAGCGGCCTTCGCGGCTTTTTGCGATCACAGACGGCACCGCGGCTGCGGGGTTGTCACCCGGCGACACCGCATCGCTCGGCGGACGAGCGATCGCCGTTCGGGACTCCGCCGCATATCTGGCCGACGGGACGCTGGCCGGCAGCGTGCTGACGATGGACGCCGCCTTCCGCGTTCTCGTCGAACGAATCGGGCTGTCACTGGTCGATGCCGTCACGATGTCGGCCACGACGCCGGCGCGCGAGCTCGGCCTGGTCGGCCACGGCGTGCTCGCGATCGACGCGGTCGCGGATGTGGTCGTCCTCGACTCACACCTGGCGGTGGTCCAGACCTACATCGGCGGCCAGCTCGCGTACTCGAAACCCAGTGTTCAGCCCTGAGTCCCCAGCCCTCAGCCCTTCAGCCCTTTAGCCCTTAGCCCTTTAGCCCTTAGCCCTGACGGAAACACACCTAGAACCCCCACGCTCGTGTCTTCGTCTAAGGCGGCAGGAGGTCGCATGGCGTCCCGTTACTTTCCGTGTATCGCGGCCATTTCGGCGGTTTGCAGCGGATGCGTCGAGGTGGTTGCCATCGACGGGGCTCGCTACGTCGACCGCGTCGAGAAACGATTCACCGTCACGGGCAAGCCGGAGCTGACGTTGTCGACCTTTGATGGCTCGATTGAAGTTCGGCCGTGGGATCGCTCTGACGTGCTGGTGATTGTCGAGCGGCGCGCTGCCAGCCGGGACGTCGCCGACAGCATCGAAGTCAACGCGGAGCAGGACGGCAATCGCATCAACGTGAGAGTACGCCGAAACCCGGATCATGCCCTTGACTGGAGCTTCGGTGGCCGCAGCGCCGGCCTGATTGTCAGCGTGCCCGCTGCCGCCGACGTGCAGGCGCGGAGCGGTGATGGCTCGTTGGACGTCGAAGGCATCGCCGGCCGCATCGACCTGCGCTCCGGCGACGGGGCAATCCGCGGCCGCCGCCTGTCAGGGGAGCTCAAGCTGGCAACCGGCGATGGTTCGATCAAGCTCAGCGAATCGAACGGCACGTTGAACGCCCAAACCGGCGACGGCAGCGTCAACGTCGAAGGCGAGCTGTCTGGAGTGAGGGTGCACACCGGCGACGGTACGGTCACGCTCGCGGCGACCGCTGGAAGTACCACCTCCGCCGACTGGACGATCTCGACCGGCGACGGTTCCGTGACGCTGGAACTGCCCGAGACCTTCGATGCGGATCTGGATGCGCATACAGGCGACGGCCGAATCGCCGTCGAGGAGTTGAGCGTCTCGAATGTCACGGGCCGGATGGGCAAGAATCGCCTGCGCGGCCAGCTGGGTGCGGGCGGTGCGCCGCTGCGCATCCGGACCGGAGACGGCTCGATTACGCTGCGACGCCGCTGAACGACGTCTTCTATTTTTCGCTCGTCAGGTGCCGCTGATCGGCGTAGGCAGTCGGGTCGGTGACTCCCGCTTCGACAAACGCGTGATGCCGCTCGCGGCATTTGCTGCACAAGCCGCAGTGAACGATCTGCGGCCGGACTCCGGCAAGGACCGCTGGCTGCATGCACGACAACGTCAGGGCCAGCGGAGCGCCGTGGCCGACGCCGCGCCGAATGACGTCGGCCTTGCGGGTCCGCGCGAACGGCGCCTCGATCGTCAGATCGTGTGCGAGTCCCAAAGAGAGCGCCGACTGCATCGCCGCCCGGAAGGCTGGGGTCGCGTCCGGAAAAGGATTGTGGTCCAGCGTGCCGAGCACCAGACGTCCGATGCCAGCCGCGGCGCAGAACACCCCCGCCTTCCCGAGCAGAATAACGTTGCGGCCCGGTAAATAGACCTCTTCGTCCGGCGTGTGGAAGGCCGGCGGGCGTCCCTGTATCGCCCAGTGCGTCGAAGGGTAGACGTCCGTCATGTCCACGGTGAGTGTCGACAGCGGGCGGATGCGACCGTCCGGCGCAACGGCTTCGAGGAACTGCGCGACGCTCGCTCGCTCCGCCGCCTCCCACGCAAGCCCGACGCTGACGTAGACGGGTTGCACCTCCCGCTCGGCGGCCTCGTCGAGCAGCAGGTACTGCGCTATCGAGCCCTCCCGAGAGCAGGACGGCAGAGATCTGAGGATTTGAGGATTTCAGGATTTTGGGATTTTATTGGAGTAGTGTTGAATCCTCAATCGGGCGGGGAAAAAATCCTGAAATCCTCAAATCCTCAAATCCTCAAATCCTGAAATCACACCATCTATTTCCTTATGTATTCAGTCACCAAACGTATTGACTTCTGCTACGGACACCGTCTGCTCGACTACGACGGCATCTGCAAGCATCCACATGGACACAATGCCGTCGCGGAAATCGAGGTGCGCACGACGCAGCTCGATCCGCGCAACATGGTCTGCGACTTCAGTGACATCAAGCGAATCGTCAAGGGGTGGATCGATCGAGAGCTCGATCACAAGATGGTGCTCCGTCACGACGATCCACTGGTGAAGCCGCTCGAGGCGCTCGGCGAGCCGATCTACCTGCTCGACAGCAATCCGACGGTCGAGCGGATCGCGCGGCTGATCTTCGAGTACGCCAGCGGGCAGGGTCTGCCGGTCGTCCGCGTCAAAGTATGGGAAACCCCGACGTCGTTTGCAGAATACTTGGCTCAATAGATTTCAGGATTTGAGGATTGAGGATTTCAGGATTTGAGGATTTGAGTGGTGAATGATGCGATTCAGACGCTCAAATCCGCAATCCTCAAATCCTCAATCCTAGAATCCTCAACTCCTGAAATCCTCAAATCTCGTGATTCGCTTTATCGTCTTCGATCTCGACGGCACCCTCGTTGACTCGCGGCGCGACCTGGCGGAAGCAGCCAATCAGCTCCTCGCCGAGTGCGGATGTCCGGTCCAGACCGAGGAGGCAATCGGCGGCATGGTCGGGGACGGCGCGGCCGTGCTGGTGGCGCGCGCGTTTGCGGCGAGCGGGTGTCCACCGCCGTCTGATGCGCTCGCGCGGTTCCTCGCGATCTACGAGGGACGCCTGTTGCGCTTCACGCGCCCGTATCCGCACATCGACGACGTGCTCAGTGACCTGGCGCCGCGGATTCCACTGGCGGTCCTGACCAACAAGCCGCTGGCCTCGACCCGGCGCATTCTCGACGGGCTCGAACTGGCGCGACACTTCCCGCCCGGGCTCGTCGTCGGTGGGGACGGGCCGTTTCCCCGCAAGCCCGACCCGACGAGCCTGCTCCACCTGGCTGCCACCGTGGCCGTCGACGTGCAGGACACGCTGATGGTGGGCGACTCGGCCATCGACTGGCGGACGTCCCACGCGGCGGGAACGCGCGCGTGCGTGGCGCGGTATGGATTCGGGTTCGGTGGGTTTCCGGTTGAGGCGCTCGGAGCTGCGGATCGGGTCATCGACGCGCCGCTCGAGCTGTTATCGGTTCTGTAAAGTTTTGCTACGGTTGGGCTAAGGGCACTGTTTGACAATACTGCACGTTCCAGTCATTCCACACCAAATTCCCTGAACAATCGCGTGGCACCTGCATTGCTGAGATAGGCCTGTCCCGTTCGCCCTTAACAGCTGTCGAAGCGAGCGCGCCGCGGGTTGTTCCCCGTAGAATACGGAATCTATGCCGTCACTGACCGAGGGGCCCGGGCGCTCTAGCGGGCTGGTCGATGTTCTCGACCGCGTTCTGGACAAAGGACTGGTCGTGGCCGGCGACATCAAGGTGTCGCTGGCCGAAGTCGAGCTGCTGACCATCAGAATCCGCCTCCTGATCTGTTCGATCGACAAGGCCGAGCAGATCGGCATGGACTGGTGGAAGTTCGATCATCACCTCTCGCCAGGAAAGCAGGCGCTCTCAGCGGAAAATGAAGAGCTCAAGAAGCAGATTCGGGTGCTGGAGCGGCGGCTGCAGTCATTGTCGCGACGCCGCTCGACCGCAGGTAGCTTGACGTAGCCAGAGGAGAGATATGCCCGTTGAACGCGCCGCAGGCGGCACAAGTCTCATTGACGTCCTCGACCGGGTGCTCGACAAGGGGATTGTCATCGACGCGTGGGTGCGCGTCTCGCTGGTCGGTATCGACCTCATCACCGTCGAGGCTCGAGTGGTGGTAGCGTCGATCGACACATATTTGAAGTACACGGAGGCTGTCGCCACGGCCACGACCGCCAGCCGGCCGGCCCTGGAATCCAAGCCCTATGAGGAAGTCATTGCCGAAAACGCCGCACTCCGGGCCCAGCTCCAGAGTAGCGCGCCTGTCGCCCGAACTACTGGCGGTCGGCGCCGCACCCGGGCCCCCCAGACGCGCGGTTAAGGCGAACGGCGCAGGCGGTCGCGCGCTACCCGTCGACGATCCTCGTGCTCTGCAGCTCGCGGCGCGGATGCGTCTGCTCGAGGGTTTTCTCAGCCGCACCGAGGTGGCCGACGCGGCGCAGTACGCCTTGCATTGGCTCGGCGACATGCTCGGCGTCCGGCAGTCGCTCTGCCTGATCAAACCGTCCGCCGAGGCGTCGCTCTTCACGATCGCCGCCTGCGGATTTGCCGGCGCCACCGCGTCATCGTTCACGGTGTCGCTCGAGGACTGGGGCAATCCGCTGGTCCATGCGCTGAACACGCGGCGCGAGGCCTACTATCCCGCGCCTCACTCGGCGTCGGATCGTCGCCGCCGGCCGGCGACGCCGTTCGAGGACACCGCCTTCCACGTCGTCCCGTTCGGGACGGCCAGCTTCAGCGACGAGACCTTCGGACTGCTGCTGTTCGGCGGCGGATCGCAGACCTCGACCGAGCTGCGCTGGTTCACCAGCGTGTTCGCGCAGAAGCTGGATCAGATCCTGCGGCAGCATGCGCTCGCTGAAGGCGATCGCAAGCAGGGCCGCGAGCGCTCGCTGCTCTACAGCATCATCAACGCGGTGACCGACCCGATTCTGCTCACCGACACGGAAGGACGGCTGCTCATCGCCAACGCCCGCGCGCTGACGTTGTTCACCGCGTCGGAAGAGGAGAGCGAGGGACGCCGCAGCGCCGTGCGGATGAACAACATGCTGTTGTCATCGGCCTTGTCGAGCAAGGCGATCGAAGAGACCGGCGCAGCCCGCCGCGAGCTGCTGCTGGTCAACCCGGTGGACGGATCAGACCTGCTGTTCGAGCTGTTGAGCACCGTCACCGAAGATCCGCGGCACGGCACTGGCGTCGTCTCGATTCTCCGCAACGTCAGCGATCTGCGCCGCGCCAGCGAGGAAATCGAGGAGAACTACCGCAAGCTGCGGCTGGCGGAGGCGCAGGCGCGCGCCGAGAGCGATCGCCTCAATCTGATCATCGACTCGGTCGCCGATCCGATCGTCGTCACCGACGCGAGCGGTGAAACGTCGCTGATGAACGAGCCGGCGGAGCGGCTGTTTACGCTGCCGTCGCTGGCGAGCGCGGTCGAGCAGCGCTGGGTGCAGGCCAACGACGCGCACTTTTCGTCGTTCATTGCCGGTATGCTGGTCAGCGCCGACCGGCGCCGCGTCGGCGAGATCGGCCTGGTCGATCCGCGCAGCGGCGAAAACATGCCGGTCGAGGCGATCGCCGGCAAGATCCTGTCGGAGCACGGCGAGCTGACCGCGGTGGTGACGATCCTGCACGACCGGCGCGAAGCGATCGAGAAGGCCCGCCTCTACGAACAGCTGAAGCAGGCTTCCGACGAGCTCGAACGGAAGATCCAGGCGGCCACCGCTGACATCGCCCAGCAGAACGAGCTGCTGCGACGACAGGCGATCGAACTCGAACAGGCGTCGCAGCTCAAATCGCAGTTCCTGGCGAACATGTCGCACGAGTTCCGGACGCCGCTCAACGCCATGCTCGGCTACACCTCGATGCTGCTGCAGGGCGTGGCCGGGCCGCTCGAGCCCGCCGCGCGGCGTCAGCTGGGGCGCATCGAGTCGAACGGCCGCCACCTGCTGACGATCATCAACGAGATTCTCGACATCTCGCGCATCGAGGCCGGCCGCATGCCGCTGCAGGTCTCGACGTTCCGCATCCCGGATCTCGTCGCGGAAGTGAAGTCGGAGCTCGAGCCGATCATCATCCGCTCGAGGCTGGCGGTGACGCTGGACCTGCCGAAGGAACTGCGGCCGCTGTCGAGCGACCGCCAGAAGGTCAAGCAGATTCTGCTGAATCTCCTGAGCAACGCGCTCAAATTCACCCATCAGGGGAGCATCACCATCGGCGCGCAGCGCCACCTAGCCGACCGCACGGTCACGCTGACGGTGGCCGACACCGGCATCGGCATCGCCGGCGCAGACCAGCAGAAGATCTTCGAGGACTTCCGGCAGCTCGACAACTCGCCGACCCGCGCCTACGGCGGCACCGGTCTCGGCTTGTCGATCTGTCGCCGTCTGGCGCAGATGCTGGGCGGACGGATCGCCGTGCAGAGTCAAGTGGGAAAGGGTTCGACGTTCACGTTGACGCTGCCGGCTCAGGGGCGCAGATGAACAAGAGCAAGCCACCGCGGCCATGCGTGCTGTTGGTCGACGACTATCCCGACGCGCGCGAGATGTACAGCGAGTATCTTCAGTATTCCGGTTTCGACGTCATCGAGGCCGGCAACGGCATCGAGGCGTTGCAGCAGGCCGTCGAGCGGTCGCCCGACATCATCCTGATGGATCTCTCGCTGCCGGTGATGGACGGCTGGGAAGCGACCCGGCGCCTGAAGGCCGATCGGCGGACTGCCGGGATTCCGGTCGTGGCGTTGACCGGCCACGCGCTCGCCGGCATCTCGGAAGGGGCGCGCCGCGCCGGGTGCGACGCCTTCGTCACCAAGCCGTGTCTCCCTGAAGATCTGGTCAAAGAGATCAGAAAAGTGCTCGATCAGTCGTCGACGTCCACTGCCAAGAAGGCTCGCAGGAGCGGAAAGTATGCGAAAACCAACGGGTAACGCCCGGCGGTCGGCCGGCCGCCCTGGTCCGAAACGGCCGCCGGTCATCAAGAAGGCTTCGGCCGCAGCGCCCAAGGCGCCTGCCCGCAGAAACGGCAGCGCGGCGCGGGCCGCCGAGGCGCGAACCGCGACAGCGAAGCCCGGCCGCCTGGCGGAGCGCCGCATTGAGCGGGTGTTACAGGGGACGCGCGCCCAGGCCGGCGCGGCCACCGCCGCGAGCCGCGGCAAATACGTGTACTGCATCATCGAAGCGACCGACCCGCTGAAATTCGGGCCGATCGGCATCGGCGCCGATCCCTCGGACGTCTACACCGTCCATTACCGCACCCTGGCCGCCGTCGTATCGGATGCGCCCCTCGAGGTCCTCGACTCGACGCGGGAAAACGTCCTCGCCCACGAGCGGGTCAACGAGACGGTCATGCGCGAACACACCGTCATCCCGATGTCGTTCGGCACGATCTTCAAGACGCGTGAGGACATCGTCGAGCTGCTGCGCTCGGCCGCCGAAGCCTTCGGCGACGTGCTCAACAAGATGCAGAACAAGCTCGAGTTCGGGTTGAAGGTGCTGTGGGATCGCGATCAGGCGATTCGCGAGGTGGAAAGCGAAGACGAGGACATCGGCCGGTTGAAGAAGGAGATCTCCGGGCAGAAGGGCCCGACCTATTTCGCGCGCATGCAGTACGGCCGGCTGGTCGATGCCGCCCTGCAGTCGCGGTCTGAACGCTACGTGGCGCATATCCTCGATCAACTGCGCGACGTATCCGTCGCGTCGCGAATCAACAAGCCGATCGGCGACAAGATGATCATGAACGCCGCGTTTCTGATCTCCCGCGAGAAGGAAAGCGCGTTCGATGCGCGAGTGAAATCGATTGCCAGCCGCTTCGACAAGCTGACGTTCAAGTACACCGGTCCGTGGCCGCCGTATAACTTCGTCAATATCAGGTTGAAGCTGGAACGGGCATAGGCCCCGGGGCGGCACGTGTTCATCCTCGACTCGCTGCTGATCGGAGGTATCCGGTTCGTCCTGGAGAAGGTGGTCGCGGCGGCCGAAGCCGAGGCCCAGGACGACACCGCGCTGCGCGAACAGCTGCTCGAAGCCCAGATGCAGCTCGAGCTGGGCGAGATCACCGACGCCGAGTTCGCCGATACCGAGCGCGAGATCCTCAGAAGAATCCGCGAAATCAAAGGCGCCCAGCCAGGCGCCTTCACCGTGACGCCAGAGGACCGGATCACCGGCGTCGAAGTCGAGACCTACCACGAAGGCAAGAGCTGACGTCGCCGCCCGAGTCCACTTGTTCGGTGGGAAGGGCGGCGTCGGCAAGACGACTTGCGCTGCGGCCTACGCGGTCGGCCTCGCACGCCGGGGGGAGCGCGTGCTGGCGGTTTCCACCGATCCGGCCCACTCGCTCGGCGACGCGCTTGGCGTGCGGCTCACGTCCCGCGCGTCGGCGGTGCGCCTCAGTCGCGGCCAGGCCGTTCACGCAGTGGAGTTCGATGGCCGGCTCGCGTTCGCGCGCTGGCTTCGTCAGCATGGCCGTGCCCTGGGCGACATCCTCGAGCACGGCAGCTGGCTGGATCGCGAGGACGTCGACGACTTGATGCGGCTGGCCATCCCGGGCGTCGACGAGTTGATGGGACTCCTCGAGATCGCCCGGTTGGCATCGATCAGCCGACCCGACGTGCTCGTGGTCGACACCGCTCCCACAGGTCACACGCTGCGCCTGCTGACGTCACCCGAAACCGTCCGCTCGGTCGTCACGGTCCTCGACGCGCTGCAGCACGAGCACCGCATCATCCGCGAACAGATCGCCCGCGTCAGCCGGCCCGAAGCGGCCGACCGTTTGATCGCGCTGCTCGCTCACCAGACGACTGAGACCGCCGCATTGCTTCGCGATCGGGCCAGAACGGTCTTTCACTGGGTGACCTTGCCTGAGGAGCTGTCCGTTGCCGAGACGTCCGATGCGCTGCGGCTACTCGATCAGACCGGCATCGTCATTCCAGAGGTGATCGTCAATCGCGTGACTCCGCCCGGAACACCGTGTGACCTCTGCGATCGACGACGGCAGGCCGAGCGAACGGCGCTGACGGCGGTCCGGCGCACCGTGGGTCGCGGTCGGGTTCTGCGGATGGTCGGCGCGCAGACGAAAGAGCCGCGGGGTGTGGCAGCGTTGAGCCGTATCGGCGATCTGCTGCATGCGCCGCCCGCTGCCGTCGACTCATCGTTCGGGTTGTTGAAGAAGAGGACTGGCTCGAGCCTCTCGAAGGCTTCGCCGAGCCCACTCTCGATCTCGGGTCTGCAGGGGATCGAGCTGTTGTTCTGCGGGGGCAAGGGCGGTGTGGGGAAAACGACGGTTGCCGCCGCACTCGCGCTGCGTCTCAGCAGGGTCAATCGCGACCGGAAGATCCTGCTGCTGTCGACCGATCCGGCCCACTCGCTCGCGGATGTCCTGGGAGCGCCGGTTACCGATGCCGTCCACTCGATCCACGGTGCGCCGCCCAATCTGGAGGCACGCGAGCTCGACGCTCGGGCGGCGCTTGCCGCCCGACGGATACACCTCGAAGCTTCGCTTCGTGCGCTTGCCGAAGGGCTGGCCAGCGGCCAACTCGGCATAAGCGCAAGTCGCGGCATCACCGAGCTCGTCGATCTGGCGCCGCCCGGGATCGACGAGCTTCTCGGTGTGTTGTCGATTCTCGACGCGAAGAGCGCCTATCACACGATCATCGTCGACACCGCTCCCACCGGGCACGCGCTGCGCCTGCTCGAAACGCCGGCGGTCGCCCGGGAATGGGTGCAGGCGCTGTTACGGATCCTGCTGAAGTACCGGAAGATTGTCCGCCCGGGGCAGCTGGCCGGAGATCTGGTCGTGCTGTCCCGTCAGATCAGAGCGCTGCAGACGCTCCTGCGTGATCGGGGCCGCACCCGCTTCGTGGTCGTGACCCGTGCCGCTGAACTGCCGCGGCGCGAAACCGAACGACTGCTGCAGCGGCTGCGCCGGCTGCGAATCGCAACGCCCTCGGTCATCGTGAACGCGCTCACGTTACACGCCGGCCGATGTCCCAGGTGCCGAGCGACTCGCAGCGCCGAGCAGCTCGAGGTCGCGCGGCTGCGCCGACTCTGCCGGCGCGGAGAGTGCGTTATCATCCAGACCCCGCTCGATGTGCCCCCGCCGCGAGGTGTTGCCGCGCTGGAGCGCTGGGGCCGGACCTGGATTTCATGACGCCCACTGCCACCTACGTGTACTGTCTCGTCGCGGGCGCGCGACAACCTCGAGCGGCCCGCGCCGATAGAAGGCTTCCGGGCTCCGGCCCGATCCGGTTCATCGAGCAAGGCAAGACCAGCGGCGGCTTGAAGACGTGGCTGGTCGTCTCGGACGTGCCGCTCGAACGGTACGGGGAGTCGGCCATCAACCAGCGCCTCTCCGATCTCGACTGGGTCTCACGCCTGGCGGTCGCCCACGAGGCGGTGGTCGAGACCTTCATCGGCGCGCCCGCACTCGTGCCGATGAAGTTGTTCACGATCTTCGTCAACGACGAGAGAGCCTCTGCCCATATTGGCGCGCATCGCCAGCGCATCGACGCTGCCGTGAAGCGCGTCCGCGGCTGCGTCGAGCTGGGCGTGCGTGTCACGCTCGATCGTGCGCGGGCGTCCCTCCTCGTCACGCGGTCATCACGTGCGGGCGACGCAACCGGTGCGGCCTACCTGGCAGGAAAGAAAGCCCAACGCGATCGGGCAGCGGAGCTGGCCAGCCACGCCCGGGACGTGGTGGGCGATCTGTACGAGGACCTCGAGAGCCGGGCGAAGGACGCGGTGCGTCGCGCGGCCAGTGAACTGCCGGTCAAGGGAGGCCCCTTGCTGCTCGATGCCGCGTTTCTCGTGCAGCGCACCCGCGCAGGTCGATTCCGCGCCGCCGTCGATCGTCACGCGAAGGCCCTCGAGCCGAATGGCTACCGCGTGATCGCCACCGGTCCCTGGCCCCCGTACACATTCGTGAGAGACTAAAGCGGTCGGCGAAATCCCCTGGCGCCGCTGCCCATGGCGAAAAAACTGCCCCCTCCGAGTGATCGGACCCTCGCCGATGCCGTGCTCGATGTTCCCGAGGCGAGTGTGCTCGATGTTCTGGATCACGTGCTCACCAAGGGTGTGATGGCAACGGGCGATGTGACGCTCGGAGTCGCCGGCGTCGACCTCATCTACCTGCGGTTGTCGGCGCTGCTCTGCGCGACCGACCGCGTCATGCCGACTGAACCGGCAAAGCGTCGCCGAACAGGCAGACGTCGTCGTCCCAGAACGAACCCGTGAAAAAGGCGCGGCGTCCCCGGAAGCGAGCGCGAAAAGCTTCGACAGGTGCGCGACGCGCTGTGGCAGCGGTACCGGTCTCCGCAGCGGAATTGCGCCAGCTTCGACGCGAGCTCGAGAAGCGCCTGCGATCGTCTCGAGTCGCCTCGACGACCCGCTCCAAGAAACGTGGCCAGGCTCCCCCTGCGCGGTGGAACCCGGAACCTGAGGATGTGCAGAAGTCGGTTGCTCAGCTCGTGCTGACGATCGTCGAGTTTCTGCGCAAGCTGATGGAGCGTCAGGCGATTCGCCGCATGGAGGAGAACACGCTGACCAAAGCCGAAGTCGAGGCCGTCGGTCAGGCGCTGATGCAGCTGGAAAAGACGGTGCGAGACATCGGTGAAAGGTTTGGTCTCGAACCGGATGACCTCAACCTCGATCTCGGGCCTGTGAAATTGATCTGAGTCTAGAGCGGAACCCGGCGGAGGCGGAGCGCGTTGCCGATCACCGAGATCGAGCTGAATGTCATGGCAGCGCTGGCGATCACCGGACTGAGCAGAACGCCGGCGACCGGGTACAGCACGCCGGCAGCGACCGGCACGCCGAGCACGTTGTAGACGAAGGCGAAGAACAGGTTCTGCCTGATGTTCCTCATCGTCGCCCGGCTCAGACGCCGCGCTCTGACGATGCCGCGCAGGTCACCTTTGACGAGCGTCACTCCGGCGCTTTCCATGGCGATGTCAGTTCCCGTACCCATCGCGATCCCGACGTCGGCCTGCGCGAGTGCCGGAGCATCGTTAATCCCGTCGCCCGCCATCGCCACGCGCTGTCCGGACTTCTGGAGCGTCTGCACGATCGCCGCTTTCTGGTCCGGCAGCACGTCGGCTTCGACCTTGTCGATTCCCAGGCTCCGGGCCACGGCTTCGGCGGTGATCCGGCTGTCGCCGGTCAGCATGACAACGGTAACGCCCTCTGCGTGAAGTGCGTCGAGCGCTTCCCTGGTGGTGGACTTGATCGGGTCCGCAACGCCAATCACGCCGGCTGCTCGACCATCGACGGCGGCCAGCACGACGGTTTGGCCCTGCTCGCGCAGCGCGCGGGCACGTTCGACCAGTAACCGCGTATCGACCCCCTGTGCTTCCACGTGAGCGGCGCTACCGACCGATACGCGGTGGCCGTCGATAAGGCCGCTGACCCCCCTGCCGGTGACCGATTCGAAGCCCTCGACCTTCGTCAGCGGAACGCCTCGATCGCGGGCGCCCGCGACAATCGCTCCGGCCAGCGGATGTTCGCTGACGCTTTCCAGGCTGGCGACCAGACGAAGCAGTCCGTTCGGTTCGAGGTCCGACGATGACTCCACGGTCACCAACCGCGGCTTACCCTCGGTGAGTGTTCCTGTTTTGTCGACCACGAGCGTCGGCACCTTCTCGAGCACTTCCAGCGCCGCCGCGTCTCTCAGCAGAATGCCCAGTTCCGCGCCCCGCCCCGTTCCGACCATGATCGACATCGGTGTGGCGAGACCCAGAGCGCACGGGCACGCGATGATCAGAACAGCCACCGCGTTGACGAGTGCATGAGCAAACCGCGGTTCCGGTCCGAAGAGCGCCCATGCAGCAAAGGTTGCGACCGCGACCAGCACCACGATTGGCACGAACCAGCCGGCAACCGTGTCGGCCAGCCGTTGAATTGGTGCCCGCGAGCGCTGTGCTTCTCCGACCATGCGGACGATCCGGGCGAGCAGCGTGTCGCTGCCGACCTTCTCGGCTCGCATCACGAAGGTGCCGGTGCCGTTGACGGTTCCGCCCGTGACCTTCGTGCCAGCGATCTTTTCCACCGGAATCGGCTCGCCGGTGACCATTGACTCGTCAATCGTCGTCGCTCCCTCGATCGCCACGCCGTCGACCGGGACGCGCTCGCCAGGTCTCACCCGAAGCAGATCGCCGACCCGTACTTCGCTGAGCGCGACCTCCTGTTCCTCACCGTCGACGATCTTCCGTGCCGTGTGCGGAGTCAGACCGAGCAGGTTCTTGATGGCGGCGCTGGTGCGGCTGCGCGCGCGCAGTTCGAGGACCTGACCCAGCAGAACGAGAACGACGATGACCGCCGATGCCTCGAAATACACCGCGACCTGGCCGCCCTCCCGAAATGACGGAGGAAACAGGTCCGGCGCGATCGTCGCGATCAGGCTGTAGCCGAACGCCGCGCCCACCCCGAGCGCGATCAGCGTGAACATGTTGGGGTAGCGGTTGACGATCGACGCCCAGCCACGCTGGAAGAACGGCCAGCCCCCCCACAGGACGATTGGGGTCGCAAGGAGCAGCTGTCCCCATGCCACAGTGCGATGCCCCAGCGTATGCATCAGCGGCTGACCGGGAATGAGGTCCGCGATCATGACCACCAGAATCGGCGCGACCAGCGCCAGCGACACCCAGAACCGCCGCGACATCTCCTCGAGTTCCGGGTTCGTCTGCTCAACCAGAGTGACCACGTCCGGCTCGAGCGCCATCCCGCACTTGGGGCAGGAACCCGGACCGATCTGCCTGACCTCGGGATGCATCGGGCAGGTGAACACCGCGTCTAGCGGCGCCGTCGTCTCAGTCGCTTGCCGAGCGGGATCGAGAAAGCGCGCCGGATCCGCGCGGAACTGCTCGAGACACGACTCGTTGCAGAAGTAGAAGGTTTGTCCTTGATGCCGGAACGTACCGACTGCTTCGTCGGGAGAAATCGTCATCCCGCAAACCGGGTCGAGCACTTCGGCCGGCGCCTGTTCGTCTGTTGCGGAGGTCATGGCGTCCTTCTACATGAGACCACACGGGGGTTGGAGACGGTTCGTTGACAGAAGCGCTGAGCTCCGGATACACTGCCGGGCGGTACGGTTTTTAATAATCAAACTCAATGTTTGGATTGTTGGAACTAACGCTGATTTCGTGTTTTTCCGCCACCGACCGGGCGCACGTGGCGACGGTCGCGAGGGCTCCGCTCACAGCGCAGTCGCCCGCGCCGGCGACGTCGTCTCCGCCGTCGACCGGCCCGTTGTCGGGGTACATGGACTTTCACCTGAACGTGCCAACTGACGAAACGCCGGCGATCATCGACTTCCACCGGTTCGTCCTGTTGTTCACGCACAGCTTTTCCGATCGCCTCCGGTTCGTGGGCGAGCTCGAGCTCGAACACGCGGTCGTCGAAGGGCTCGAAGAGGGCGGCGAGCTGGAGCTGGAGCAGGCGTATCTGGATTTCCTCGTCAAGCCGTCGCTGAACTTTCGAGCCGGGATGTTGCTGGTGCCGGTCGGCATCATCAACGAGCGCCATGAGCCGCCGGTCTTCCATGGCGTCGAGCGGCCGTTCGTCGATACCGTCATCGTGCCGACCACCTGGTTCGACGCCGGCGCCGGCGTGCATGGGTCGTTCGGCCGGGGATTCCGCTACCGCGCTTACGCGATGGCGCCGCTCGACGCCACCGCGTTCAGCGCCGAGGAAGGGCTGCGGGGCGGGGCCCAGCATGGCAGCGAAGCGCAGGTCCGCCACGTGGCGTTCACCGGTCGCCTCGAGTACGTCGGCACGCGAGGTTTGCAAACCGGTGTCAGCTTCTGGACCGGTGACACCAGCTTCAACGTGCCGCGCATCGAGACGAGCGTCGGTTTGTACGAATTCGATGCCCGCTGGTCGCGCGGCCGCGTCGAGGCGCGCGGTCAGCTCGCGCAGGTGTTCATCAACGGCGCCGGCGCGCTCAACGATGCCATGGGCCGGCTGACCGGCATCGATCCCAACATTGCCGAGCAGCTGTTTGGCGCCTACGCCGAGGTCGCCTACCGCTTCCTGCCGGCGCGCGTGACGCACGACGCGGCGGTGTTCGTCCGCTACGAGAACTTCGACACCCAGTTCAGGATGCCGGCCGGTTCGCTCAAGCTGCCGCAGTTCGATCGCGACGCCTGGGTGGTCGGTGCGACCTATTGGGTCGATCCGGACGTGGCGATCAAGTTCGACTACTCGCATGTGCGGAGCGGCAGTGAGATCGTGCCGCCGCCGCGTTCAGTCAACGTCGGCCTCGGATGGTGGTTCTGACGAATGATCCCCTGGATCCTGGCGCTCGTTGCGGCGTTGTCGTTCGGCGGTCATGGCCAGCCGGCCTCACCAACCAGAGTGGTCCACGTCGCGGCGGAACGGTTCGCGTTTACACCGGCCGAAATCACCGTCGATGCGGGAGCGGTCCTGGAACTGCGGATCACGAGCGACGATACCGACCATGGCTTTCGCGTCCACGGCCTGGGCGACATCAACGTCGCGATCCCGAAACGCGGACGGGGCGATGTCCGCGTGACAATCGAGGCGAAGCAACCGGGCACGTACACGTTCGAGTGCTCGCATGTCTGCGGGGCGGGTCACGGCTTCATGCGCGGCGTGATTCGCGTGAGGCCTCGTGGCAAGGCGAACTGAGATGCGCTGGACCAACCTGTTCCTCGCCGCGATCGGTGCCTGCCTGCTGGTAGTGGCCGGATCGCGCTCGCTACCCGCGCAGGGCGCGCCGAAGTTCGGCGATCCGCTTCCCGGGATCATCCCGGCGGAGTTCGAACGCTTTCGCGTCGGCCTGGACGACTTCGTCGAAGTGGAGACCGCCGAAGAAGGCCTCGGTCCGGCCTTCAACGCGGCCAGCTGTGCGGTGTGCCACAACGTCCCGGCGATTGGCGGCACCAGCCTCGTGTCAGAAGTACGCGCGGCGCATCGCGACGAGCACGGCGCGATTCACAAGCTCCGGGCGGCGGACGGCACCGAGCTCGACACGCTCTTTCATCTCTTCTCGAATCCATCGCATGGCTGTCAGCCGGTGCTGCCGCCCGAGGCGAACATCATCGCCCGCCGGGTTCCGATTCCGGTGTTCGGCGCGGGGCTGGTCGAGGCGATCGACGACGAGACGATTCTGGCGCTCGAAGATCCCGATGACCGCAACGGGGATGGCATCAGTGGCCGCGCCGCCCGCGTGATCGACCTCGGGACCGGCCACGTGCGCATCGGCCGCTTCGGGTGGAAGGCCCAGCACGCGACGCTGAGAACCTTCAGCGCCGACGCCTATCGCAACGAAATGGGCATCACCAACGAACTGTTCCCGGATGAGACGGCCCCGGGGGTCTCCGCCGCGCAGATGAAACTCTGCGATCCGACGCGCGATCCCGAAGACGTGGTCGACGCGCGGACCCGGCTTGCCGCGATCGACAACTTCGAGGCGTTCATGAAGTTCCTGGCGCCGCCGCCGCGCGGTCTCATCGACGTGGCCGCGCGTGATGGGGAGCAGGTCTTTGCCGCGGTCGGGTGCAACTCGTGTCACGTTCCGGCGCTGCCGACCGGAGTGAACATTCACCCGCTGTTTTCACGCAAGTCGGTGCCGTTGTTTTCAGATCTGCTGCTGCACGACGTGGGGACCGGTGACGACATCCCGCAGGCATCGGCGCTGCCGAACGAGCTTCGAACGCCCTCGCTGTGGGGCCTTCGCGTCCGCCGGCCACTGCTCCACGACGGCAGCGTCAGCACCGCCGAGGACGCGATTCGGCGGCACCGCGGCGAAGCGGATCGCAGCCGGATGCGGTTCGAACGGCTGACCGACGCGCAACGCGGCAGTTTGCTGGCGTTCCTGAATTCGCTGTAGGTCAGCTGTCGGCGTCGACCAGCAGCTTCGACGCGGCCCGTGCGCCGATCGTGATCTCCGCGCCGTTGCCCAGCCGCAGGCGGACTGAATCGGCGGCGGCGTCGCGCGCTTCGACCTGCACCGTCTGTCCCGGTTTCAAGCCGTTGCTCTCGATGAAACGCAGGAACGCCCGATCCTGATCGGCGATCCGGGTGACCCGCAGCGCCGTGTGAATCGGGCACGTCAACAGACTGTCGTGGTGGCGCGGCGTGATGGTTCCCTCGGCAGTGGGAATCGGATCGCCGTGGGGATCGTGCGTCGGCCGGCCGAGCATCTGATCGATCCGCTCGATCAGCCGGTCCGACACCACGTGCTCCAGCTGCTCCGCCTCCTCGTGCACCTCGTCCCAACTCATGTCCATCACCTGAACGAGGAACAGCTCGACCAGCCGGTGCCGGCGCAGCACCAGGACGGCCAGCTTCTCTCCCGCCGCCGTCAGACGCACGCCGCTGTAGGGCTCGTATTCCGCCAGCCCCGACTCGGCCAGCGCCTTCACCATCGTCGTCGCCGTCCCGGGTGTGACGTTCAGCGCCGATGCCACCTGACCCATCGAGACGAGCCGGACGTCTTTTGCGAGAAGCGCTTGTCCCTGGTAGATCGCTTTCAGGTAGTTCTCGACGGGTACTCGACGGAAGCATGCGGCGATATTATCCATTGAACCGATGTTGCTGCGGGACCGCATTGCCACGCCGGACGGCAAACGGCGCTACGTCCGCACGCTGTTCGCGACGATTGCCGACCGCTACGATCTGATCACCGTGGTGCTGTCGTACGCTCAGGATCGTCGCTGGAAGCGGCGACTGGTCGATCTGGCGGCGCCGGCGAGAGACGTCCGGGTGCTCGACCTGGCAACCGGGACCGGTGACCTCGCGCTGGCATTTGCGGCGCGCCGCGCGCGGGTCGTCGGGCTGGACATCACGCTGCGGATGATCGAGCTCGCGAGGATGAAGGCGACGGGTGAGGAGCGGGCGATGTTTCTGGTCGGTGACATGCAGACCCTGCCGTTCGGCGCCGCGTCCTTCGACATCGTGACGACCGGCTACGGCCTGCGCAATGTCCCCGATCTGCCGCGCGCCGTCGATGAGATGGTGCGTGTGCTCAAGCCAGGTGGACAGGCGCTGTCGCTCGACTTCAACCGGCCGGCGAATCGCGTCGTGCGCACCGTCTACCTCTGGTATCTCACGACGGTCGGCGCCGTGCTCGGCTGGCTGCTGCATCGCGATCCAGACACCTACCGGTACATCCCGGCGTCGATCCGCCAGTATCCTGGCGCGGAGGCGGTGGCACGGCTGATGGAGACACGCGGGTTCTCTCGCGCTCGCTACTACCCGGTGCTGGGCGGGCTGATGGCGATCCACC
Source organism: uncultured Acidobacteriota bacterium (assembly GCA_963728825.1). GTDB lineage: Bacteria > Acidobacteriota > Vicinamibacteria > Vicinamibacterales > CAVVIG01 > CAVREM01. The sequence goes on along the minus strand of CAVSLA010000001.1, from coordinate 63,623 downwards.
ATGCCATCAAATGACGATTTCATGGTCGCAGAAGTAGACACCTCGGGCTGGTCCGGCGAGGGCACTTTCACGCAGGTGCTCATCGACCAGCTGCGGCAGATCGAGGGCGTGGCGTTTCTCAAGGTCGAGGACGCACCAGCCAGCCGCTCCGAAGCTGATTACAACTTCATCAGCAATGAGATATTCATCAGGTTCACCACGACCGCCCGCGAGGAACGCGGAACGCGATTTGGCTTTCTGCCGACGCGGCGAGTCGTGGAGCAGCGCACGCTGAATGTCGCCGGGCTCGAGCGCGCACTGATCGGCCTGGAAGGAGTCGGCGCGCCGGACTATTCCGACGAAGGGATGCTCCAGTACCTCCGGGCCGAACGGATCGTCCCCCCGTATCAAACCCGCGGCTACAAGCTGGTCGAGCTCGTCCGGGTCTATGAAATCGACACTCCCCGGCGTGAGTGAGCTCGTGGACTTTCGGTCCCGACTGCCGACTGCCGACTGCCGACTATCGACTGACGACCGAACGTCCGAGACTTTCGTTGTGCAGCGGCGCGCCATTTGCGCAGCGGGAACCATGCACTTCTGTGAAGGAGTGACGAACAGGCGGTCAGGCCGGCCATGAGCTTCGTCTCTTCACTGCTCCAGGCAATCGTTCGGCTCGATGGCGAGGCGGTGGTTCTTCATGTCGGCGAGAAGCCGTACATCGTGACGCCCACCGAACAGGTGGACCTTGCCACCAAAGGCCTGACGCTGGACGCGGTAACCGGCATTCTCAACCAGTTGCTGCCGGTGGAACCCCAGAACGCCCTCGACGAGTTCGGTGCCGTTCAATATCAATTGCCACCGTTTCCGGAGCTGCCGGGTGAGCACTTCACGATTGTGGCGGCCCGGGGCGGCGACGACATCTGGGTGGAGATCCGGCGGCGGCAGGTGCCGGACGAGGATCGGGTTCCACTCGAGATGTTCCAGCCAGTTGATCAGCCGGAACCGGCGCCACCGCCAGAAGCTGCCGCGCCGCGGCCCGCACCGGAACCGCCGGTGATTGTCTTGCCGCCGCCGGTGAGGCCCGCTGAACCCACCATCGTGACGCCTGCTGCCGAACCGCCGCCACCGGTGGTGCCGATCCGCCTGCCGGCCCCGGTGGTGCCGATCGGCGTCGCGACCACGACTCCGGCCCCCGCGCAGGAGCCGGCTCCGGTTCTGCCGCTGACGCGGAATCCGATCCGGAACGACGTTCCGCCGCCGCCACCACGGGCAGACCAGACGATTTCAAACCTCGAGCGCGTGTTGCGACAGGCCGCCGCGCGCGGCGCCTCGGTCCTGTATCTCTCGTCCGGTGCGCGGCCCGCGATCCGCATCGACGGCGAGATCGAGACACTGGACGGCGCTCCCATACTCAGCCCCCAGGACGTCGAATCACTGCTGCTGACACTGATGCCGGAACGCGACGCCGAAGCCTTGCGCACCGGCATCGCCACCGAATGGATCTGCGACATCGCCGATCTCGGGCGCGTGCGCTGCATGACGTTCCGCGACGTCCGAGGACCCGGCGGGGTGTTCCGCATGATGCGGACGCGCGGCGTCTCGGCCGAACAGCTCGGGTTGACGCGCGAAGTTCAGTCGCTGGCGCTCGAGCCCGAAGGGCTGGTGCTGGTTGCGGGCTCACGCTCGAGCGGAAAGCGGACGCGTCATCTCCGCCTTCCTCGATCTGATCAACAAGACGCGGCGCGACCACGTCATCACGATCGAGAGCGAAATCAACGTCACGCACGATCGCGCGGGCGCGTTCATCAGCCAGCGCGAGCTGAGAGGCGGGACCGACGACTTCCTCGCCGCGGCGCGCACCGCGCTGCGCGAAGATCCGGATGTGCTGGTGCTCGAGGAGGTCCGCAGCGCCGAGCTGATGAACGTTGCGTTGGACGCCGCCGCCGGCGGTCACCTCGTCATCGGCGGTTTTCCGGCGTCGAGCGCCGGCGGCGCGATCGATCGCATCATCGACTGGTACCCGCCGGAGCTCCGTCGCTCCGTGCAGCTGTCACTGGCGCAGAATCTGCGCGGCCTCGTCACCCAGGTGCTCCTGCAAAAGAAAAGCGGCGGACGCGTCGCGGCGCGCGAGGTGCTGCTGAATACCCCCGCGGTCCGCAGCGTGCTGGCGGAGGGCAAGACCTCGCAGTTGCCGCTGGCGATCGAGGGTGGCCGCCTGCATGGCATGATCCCGCTGAACGATGCGCTGGTCGGCTACGTTCAGAGCGGAGTGGTGGATGTCCGCGAAGCCTATCGACGCGCCGCCGACCGTGCCGGTTTCCTGGCGCTGCTGAAGCGTCAGGGGATCGACACGACCGCGCTCGAACAGTACGCCTGACGTCATTTCTCGACGAACGCTGCCAGTTCTTCCAGAATGAAATCCAGCACCTGTTCGTCGGTCAGCTCGCGGATCGGGCCGCTGCCCACCGGCCGCTCGCTTTCGATCGTGCGTCGTCCGCGCGTCCGGCGCGTGTGCCCGAGGACGATCGGCTCCGGACCCGAGGTGTCGAGCGACAGCTCGATATAGTCGTCGCCTGCCTTTTCCGACGCCAGCCGCACGCTGCCGCCGGGCGTGAAGACCACGAACGGGAAGCTCTGGACCCGAAGCGCGTTGGCCACCTGGCGGACCAGCGGAATGGCGATGACATCGAGAAACGTCGCGTAGTCGCGCGCCGCCTCGTCAGTACGCGTTCGCCGTTCCGCGGCCGTTCGCCTGGCCCGTTCGACGGTCTCGGTGACCCGGCGCCTGACGTCGGAGATTTCCATCTCAGATCACCCCTTTTGCGCGCAGCGTCTCGAGGTCGGCTTGTGCCACGCCCGCTTCCGCCGTCAGCACCGCCGCGGTGTGTTCGCCGAGCCGTGGCGGCGGCGTGCGGATCGAAGCAGCCGTCTCAGACAACTTCATCGGCGTGCCGAGCACGCGCATCGCACCAACCGTCTCGTGCTGCAGCTCCGCGACCATCTCGCGTGCGGCGATCTGCGGATCCGCAAACAGCTCGTGGAGATTGCGAACCGAGCCGCACGGGACGCCGGCCGCGGTGAGTCGATCGATCCAGTAGGCTCGCGGCTCGCTGCGCAGCCTGGTGGTCAGCAGTGGTTTCAGCTCGTCGTAGGCGACCACCCGCTGCCGGTTGGTCGCGAACCGCTCGTCTTCGGGAATGGCGGCCGCCTGGCAGAAACGGCGCCACTGGTCGTCGTTGCCGATCGCCAGCACGAACTCTCCATCCGCAGCCGAAAACGTCTCGTAGGGCACGATGGTCGGATGGCGGTTTCCCATGCGTCCCGGGGCGCTGTTGGTCGCGAAATAGATGCCGGCCTGATAGCTGAGCAGCGCGGCGACCGAGTCCAGCATCGCGATGTCCACTGCCTGCCCGCGGCCGGTGCGTTCGCGCGCCAGCAGGGCGGCGGTGATCCCTTGCGCCGCGAACATCCCGGTCACGATGTCGGCGATCGCCACGCCCAGCCGGTACGGCGGACCATCGGCAGCGCCGGTAATGCTCATCAACCCACCCTCGCCTTGCATGACCGCGTCGTATCCGGCTTCACGGCGCCGCGGTCCGGTGTGCCCGAAGCCCGAGATCGAGCAATAGACCAGTCGCGGATGCCCGGCCTGGAGCGAGGCGTAGTCGAACCCGAGCTTGGTGAGTGCCCCGGGACGGAAGTTCTCGACCAGCACGTCGGCGCGCGCGATCAGCCGCGCGAGCACCGCCCGCCCGTCCGGATGCTTGAAGTCGAGGGTCACGCTCTCTTTGTTGCGGTTGATGCTCAGGAAGTAGGCGCTTTCGCCCGACTGAAACGGCGGTCCCCAGCCGCGGGTATCGTCGCCCTTGCCGGGCTGCTCGATCTTGATGACGCGCGCGCCGAGATCGGCGAGCAGCATCGTGCAGTACGGTCCGGACAGCACGCGGGTCAGATCCAGGACGGTGATACCGTGAAGGGGAGTCATATGTCAGCAGGATCGCGTTCGATCGTCGTGTTTGCCGGCAGCGCCTGAATGAGCTGCGAACAGGTGAAGGAGTTTCTTTCACTCGCCGGCGCAACGTTCACCGTGATGAACGTGGACGAGGACGACCGCGCCTATGATGCGCTCATCGCCCGCGGCTTTCGTTCGGTTCCCGTGACGGTCGTCGGCGACCGCGCGGTCCGGGGATTCGACCCGATCGCGCTCCGGCAGGCGCTCGACGCGGAGGAATAATATACTCACCCTCTGCCTTGACGCTTGCCGCAACGCCAGCTCTCGCGCGGATACCGGCCGGCGATTTCCTGATGGGCGCCTCCGACGCCGAGGAAGACGAGCGTCCCGTCCATCGCGTCTACGTCGGCGATTTCCAGATCGGCCGTTTTCCGGTCACCCAGGACGAATACGCGCGTTTTGTCCGCGCCACCGGGCATCCGGTCCCGGATGTTCGCGAGCTGCCGTTGATCGCCAGCGACAACGACGGGCTGTTCCGCGACCTGGCCCGGCCGTACATCTGGCCCATCGACTCGCCGCCGGCCGGCCACGGCAGCCACCCGGTCGTCCTGGTCAAGTACGAGGACGCCGCGGCCTACTGCCGATGGCTGTCCGATGCCATCGGCCAGCTGGTGCGGCTGCCGACCGAGGCCGAGTGGGAGAAAGCGGCCCGCGGCGGCGCCGAAGGGCTCAGGTTCCCGTGGGGCAACGACATCGATCCAACCCGCGGCAACTTCCTTGCCGACGCCGCGGCGAAGCGCCAGCGCGGCACCCGTCCGACCGGCACCTATCCACCGAATGCCTTCGGCCTGTACGACGTCGCCGGGAATGTCTGGGAGTGGGTTTCTGATTGGTACGCCCGGGACTACTATGCAGAAGGTGACCCGGTCGATCCCGCCGGCCCCAGCTCAGGCGTCTTCCGGATCGTGCGGGGCGGCTCGTGGTTGAACGACGATGTGTCGATGTTACGGTGCGCGTACCGGCACAAGGTGCCGCCGGATACCTACGCGTACAGCATTGGGTTCAGAATCGTATGCAGCGAATGATCATCGTCAGCTGGCTCGCGGCGCTGCTGGCTGGTCCGCCTGCCGCGGCGCAGGACGTGTCGACCAATGTGCCGACGATCGTCACGACCGGCGAGGCGACCGTCCGCCGCGCGCCCGACCGCGCGTTCCTGGTCGCTGCCGTCGAGTCGCGGGCGCGCAGCCCGCGCGACGCGCAGGCGCAGAACGCGAAGTCGATGGCAGCCGTCCAGCAGCGGATCGTCGACCTGGGGATTCCCAAGGAAGCCATCCGGACGACCGGCTACAACATCCAGCAGGAGGTCGACTTCGTCAACGGTCGGCGTGTGCCGCGCGGCTATCTGGCGCGCAACGCCGTGGAAGTGCGAGTCGACGCGCTGGAACGGCTCGGCGACCTGCTCGATGCGGTGGTCGAGGCTGGTGCCACGAACATCAGTCAGGTCCGTTTCGATCTGCGGGACCGCGCCGGAGCAGAACGGGAGGCCTTGCGACTGGCGGTGGCTGACGCGCGGGCGCGGGCCGAGGCGGCCGCCTCGGGCGTGGGCCGGAGCGTCGATCGCGTGCTGAAAATTGACGACACCCGCCGCGAGGTGCCGCGTCCGATGCCGATGGTCGCGATGCGCGAGGCGGCGCAGTCCGACGCGGGAACGCCGGTCGAAGCCGGCGAGATTGAGATCGAAGCGCGCGCCACCTTGACGGTGACGATCAAGTGACGACTGCGGATTACGAGCGCGCCCGGCGGACGTTGATGCGGCGTGACCCGATTCTCGCCGCCACCATCAAGCGCATCGGCACGTGCGGCATGGCCGCGCGGCAACACTCCGATCACCTGACCGCGCTGGCTCGAGCGATCGTCGGGCAGCAGTTGTCGTCAAAAGCTGCCGCTACGATCTTCGGCCGCTTCCACGATCTCTTTCAGGACGGGCAGATTACCGCCGCAGGAATCGGCGCGCTCGACGATCGAACGCTGCGCGGCGTCGGTTTGAGCGGCCAGAAGCTGGCCTACCTCCGCGATTTGAGCGAGCGAATTTCGGATGGCCGACTGCGCCTCGACGAGCTCGACGTGCTCGCGGACGATCAGGTGGTCGAGCGTCTGATCGAAGTAAAAGGCTTCGGCCGGTGGACCGCCGAGATGTTTCTGATGTTCCGGCTGCATCGGCCGGATGTCCTTCCGGTCGGCGATCTCGGCATCTGCACGGCGGTCCAGCGCATTTATCGACTGCGACAACGTCCGAACCCGAAGCGTCTGACGAAGATCGGCGAGGCGTGGCGGCCCTATCGCTCGGTGGCCTGCTGGTATCTCTGGGAAAGCCTCAAGGCCGTTGCCACAAAACCTTCGCCCACAGCAGCCCCAGCCCGACGGCGATCGCAATCAACGTCCCGCGCTCGCTGAACAGCGTTTCACCCCAGGTGAAAGGCGCCGGCCTGGTCGAAATATCTGACGCGCCGGGGGCCGGCGGGCGTGGAATCCACCGCGGCACGCTTTTCATGTAGTCGCGATAGCTGTTGCCAAGCCTGGACTCGAGCAGTTGCTCTTCCCATCGAACGATCGCGTGGTATTCGATGATCAGCAGGAGAGCGATCGGGGCGACCAACCGGGGCAGCTGGGCGACCAGCGCCAGACCGAGCCATAGTGCGAGGTTCCCGATGTAGAGGGGGTTTCGCACCCACCGGAAGGGTCCGGAGGCGACGAGAGGACCGAGCCGGTCAGTCCTGGTCCGCGAGACCGCGCCAATATGCCGCACAGCGGACAGGCGCAGCGCCTCGCCCGCCGCAATCAGGGCTAACCCAGCCGCGTGCAGGCCAATGGAAGAGCTTGTCGCGGGAAAGAGCAGGATGGCGATCGCAATCGGCAACGGAATGGCCGTCCGATGTCTGAAAAGCCACTCGCCGACGCGTGTCCACATTCGTCAGGTGTCGAAATACTACCTGACGCCCGCCGCGCCCGCGTTGCCGTCGCGACCTCACCACCGACCCCCTGATATAATTCGGACTTGAACGGTCGCATATCGCCATGTCCCTACCTGCCTCGGCTTCCGTGCCTGCTCGAGCGGCTGCTTCGGTCCTGGACCTGATCGGGAAGACCCCGCTGATCCGCCTGACGCATTTCGAGCGTCCGAAGCCAGGCGTCGAGTTGTACGCCAAGGCCGAATGGCAGAACCCGGGCGGATCGGTGAAGGATCGGGCGGCGGCACGCATGATTCTCGACGGCGAGGCCAGCGGCGCACTGCGTCCTGGTCTGACGATCGTTGACGCGACCTCGGGCAATACAGGCATCGCGTACGCGATGGTGGGGGCGGCGCGCGGCTACCATGTGAAGCTTTTTCTGCCCGAAAATGCCAGCCCCGAACGCAAGCTGATCTTGCGGGCGTTCGGCGCCGAGCTGGTGCTGACCGATCCGTTAGAAGGGACCGATGGCGCGATTCGCGAGGTCCGCCGCGTTGTGTCGGAAAACCCCAACCGCTATTTCTATCCCGATCAATACAGCAACGACTCCAACTGGCGGGCACACTTCGACACGACCGGACCGGAGATTCTCGAACAGACCGACGGCCGTCTGACGCATTTTGTGGCCGGCCTGGGCACCAGCGGAACGTTCATGGGGACGGGTCGGGCTGTTCGCCAGTTCAACCCGGCGATCCGGCTGATCTCGTTCCAACCGGAGGGACCGTTCCATGGCCTTGAAGGGTTGAAGCACATGGAAACCGCGATCGTCCCGCCCATCTACGACCCCGCGCTCGCCGACGAGGATCTGCGTGTTGCCACGGAAGCGGCGCACACGATGGTGCGACGGCTGGCGAAGGAAGAAGGTCTGCTCGTCGGGATCTCGTCCGGCGCCGCCCTGGCCGCGACGCTGCAGGTCGTCGACCGGATCGAGCGAGGCGTGATCGTCACGGTGTTCCCGGATGGGGCGGAGAAGTACCTGTCGGAAACCTTCTGGAGCGTCGAGGAATGAAGCCTCCGGCCGCGACGATCCTCGGTCCTGGTGTGGATGCAGCCATTCGTCGCCACGGCGAGGAGACGTTTCCGCACGAGTGCTGCGGGGCGCTGATCGGCAGCGGCACGCGGGTGACGCAGGCCGAGCCGCTCCCCAATACCACCGAAGAAGGGCCCCGGCGCCGGTTTCTGGTGCGGCCATCCGATTACCGGCTTGCCGAGAAGCGGGCGAGCGAGCTTGGCGGCGAGCTGCTCGGGTTCTATCACTCGCATCCGGATCACCCGGCGCGGCCATCGCAGTTCGATCTCGATCATGCCTGGCCGACCTTTGCCTATGTGATCGTGTCGGTGATGGCAGGACGCGCCGGCGACATGACTGTGTGGTTCTTGAAGGAAGATCGATCCAGCTTCGATGAGGGCGAGCTCAATGGCGACGAAAATCCTGATTCCAACTCCGCTCCGGCCTTACACGGATAAGAAGGACGCCGTCGAGGCCAACGGCGCGACGATCGGCGAGCTGCTGGCCGATCTCACCCGCCGGCACAGCGGGCTGAAGGCGCATCTCTACAACGAACAAGGGAAGCTCCGCAGCTTCGTCAACGTCTACCTGAATGACGAAGACATCCGATATCTGCAGAAAGAGCAGACGCCGGTGTCGCCCAGCGACACGGTCAGCATCATCCCCTCGGTGGCCGGCGGCGCGCCGACGACCGAGGACCTGCGTGGCGCACGCCTTCAGACGGACGACGGCGCCGAGGGTGGCGAGCTGCCGCAATTGACGAACGATGAAATCAAGCGCTACAGCCGTCACCTGATCATGCCGGAGGTCGGCATGGACGGTCAGCGGAAGCTGAAAGCGGGCAGTGTCTTGTGCATCGGCGCGGGAGGACTGGGTTCGCCGGCCGCGATGTATCTCGCCGCCGCCGGTGTCGGCACCATCGGGGTCGTCGACTTCGATGTCGTCGACTTCAGCAACCTGCAGCGCCAGATCATTCACGGAACCCCTGACGTCGGGAGATCGAAGCTCGACTCGGCGAAGGATCGGCTGCGGGCCATCAACCCGCACATCGACGTTCAGACCTACGAAACGGCGCTGTCGTCCGAGAACGCGCTCGATCTGTTTGCCGGCTACGACGTGATTCTCGACGGCACCGACAACTTCCCGACGCGGTATCTGACCAACGATGCCTGCGTGCTCCTCGGCAAGCCGAACGCCTACGGCAGCATCTTCCGGTTCGAGGGGCAGGCGTCGGTCTTCGCCACCAAAGACGGTCCCTGCTATCGATGCCTCTATCCCGAGCCGCCGCCGCCGGGACTCGTGCCGAGCTGCGCCGAGGGCGGGGTCCTCGGCGTGCTGCCGGGAGTCATTGGCGTCATCCAGGCCACCGAGGCCATCAAGCTCCTGACGGGCATCGGTGAGCCGCTGATCGGTCGTTTCCTGATTTACGACGCGCTGCGCATGCGCTTTCGCGAGTTGAAGCTGAAGAAGGACCCGGACTGCCCGGTGTGCGGGACGCATCCGACGGTCACCAAACTCATCGACTACGAACAGTTTTGCGGCATTCGCCCTGCTGCGCCGGAGACAACTACCGTGGCCGCTAATCCAGCGACCGAGATCACATCTGTCGAACTGAAGCAGAGGATGGATCGTGGGGACAAGCTGACGCTCGTGGACGTCCGCGAGCCCAACGAATACCAGATCAGCCGGATTCCCGGGACTGTTTTGATACCCCTCGGCGAAATCCCACGGCGCTACGCCGAGCTCGACAAGGACGCGGAGATCATTGTCAGCTGCAAGATGGGCGGTCGAAGCGCGAAGGCCGCAGATTTCTTGCGATCCGTGGGGTTCTCAAGGGTGCTGAACCATAAGGGCGGCATCCTCGATTGGATCGACAAGGTAGACCCGTCACAGCCGAAGTATTGAAGCGTGCTAATATAGGACCTGGCTGGTCGGATATGTTGAGGCTCTCAAAAAAGGCCGATTACGCGCTCATGGCCATGAAACATCTGGCGTTGCGCGGCGACAGCGGGTCATCGAGTGCCCGGGAAATTGCCGAGCAATACGACATCCCGATCGAGCTGTTGGCCAAGGTTCTCCAGCGTCTGGTCCGCCGTGGGCTGCTCGCGTCGCAGCAGGGCACACGGGGCGGCTATCAACTGGCGCGGGTACCCGGGCAGATCTCGGTGGCCGACGTGATTCAGGCAATTGACGGTCCGGTGACCGTCACCGCGTGCTCTACGGACGAGGGCACGTGTGAGCAGTTTTCGAAATGTAACGTCCGTGATCCCTTATGGCGGGTCAGGGAACGGATTCTGGCGGCGCTTGGCGAGTGCACCATCGCGGAGCTGGCCGCCGACGTTCCGGCCCCGGCCGTCTTGACGCATGCAGCGGTGTTGCATCCGCATGTGTAGCACGCAGGGCGGGCCTAAAGGCGTACGTAGGGCGGGCCTCTTTAGGCCCGCCGAAAAACCGTTGGGCGGGTATTAAGACCCGCCCGGAACTGAAACGAATAATGGCCATCAAGCTTCCGATCTACATGGACTACCACGCGACGACCCCGGTTGATCCGCGCGTCGTCGAGGCAATGGTGCCGTACTTCACCGAGCATTTCGGCAATGCGGCGAGCCGCAATCATCCTTTCGGCTGGGAAGCTGAAGAGGCGGTCGAAAAGGCTCGCAAACAGGTTGCCGATCTCATTGGCGCGAACGCCAAGGAGATCGTCTTCACCAGCGGCGCGACCGAGTCGGACAACCTCGCGATCAAGGGCGTCGCCGAGATGTATCGCGAGAAGGGCAACCACATCATCACGTGTGTGACCGAACACAAAGCGGTCATCGACACGTGCAAGCGGCTCGAAAAGGAAGGCTACCGGGTCACCTATCTGCCGGTGCAGAAGGACGGACTGGTCAACCTCGCCGACCTGCGCAACGCGATTTCGGACAAGACGATCCTCATCACGATCATGGCCGCCAACAACGAGATCGGCGTCGTGCAGCCGGTCGGCGAGATTGGCGCCATCGCCAAGGAAAAGGGGATTCTCTTCCACACCGACGCGGTGCAGGCGGTCGGCAAGATTCCGTTCAACGTGAACGAGCTCAAGGTCGACCTGGCGGCGATGAGCGCCCACAAGATGTACGGGCCGAAGGGGGTTGGCGCGCTCTACGTCCGTCGCCGCAATCCGCGCGTGCTGCTCTCGCCGCTCATCGACGGCGGCGGCCACGAGCGCGGCATGCGCTCCGGCACCCTGAACGTGCCTGGCATCGTCGGGTTCGGCAAGGCTGCCGAGCTTTGCCGTCTGGAGATGGCCGCCGATACGCAGCGGCTGGCGGGTCTACGCGACCTGCTCAACGAAAAACTCCACAAGGGGCTCGACGAGATTTACATCAACGGCAGCGTCGACCAGCGGCTGCCGCACAACCTGAACATCAGCTTCGCCTACGTCGAAGGCGAATCGCTGCTGATGGGCATCAACGACGTCGCGGTTTCTTCGGGATCTGCGTGCACCTCGGCGAGTCTGGAGCCGTCTTATGTGTTGAAGGCGCTCGGAGCCGGCGACGATCTCGCACATTCGTCGATCCGATTCGGACTCGGCCGCTGGACGACCGAGGAAGAGGTCGATTACGTTGCGAAGAAGCTGATTACGGTCGTCACGCGGCTGCGCGAGATGTCGCCGCTCTACGAGCTGGCCAAGGAAGGCGTGGACCTGTCGACGATGCAATGGGAAGTTCACTGATCGGACGTTTACTGACAGGCCGAGGTCGAGAGTCTACGCTCGAGGCCGAGGCAGAGCGAAGTCGCGGCTGCGAGCGGGGGGTGGGCCCCGTGAGAAGAGGATAAAGATGGCTTATTCGAACAAGGTGATCGATCACTACGAGAACCCGCGCAACGTCGGATCGCTGCCCAAAGAGGATCCGAACGTCGGGACGGGGCTGGTCGGCGCGCCGGAATGCGGCGACGTGATGAAGCTCCAGGTAAAGGTCAACCCCGACACCGGCGTCATCGATGATGCGAAGTTCAAGACCTTTGGCTGCGGGTCGGCGATTGCGAGCTCGAGCCTTGCGACCGAATGGCTCAAGGGCAAGACCGTCGATCAGGCGCTCGCCATCAAGAACACCGACATCGTCACCGAGCTGAGTCTGCCGCCCGTCAAGATCCACTGTTCGGTGCTGGCGGAAGACGCGATCAAGGCCGCCATCAACGACTACAAGAAGAAGCAGTCGGCGACCACGGGCGTGACGGCGGGCAAGCACGAACAGCCGATCGCGTAATCCTGAGATTTTAGGATTTGAGGATTTGAGGATTTGAGGATTTGGAGTTGATTCAGATCAGCGACACCGCGGCGCGCAAGATCCGCACGTTGATGGCCAAGCAGGGCATCGACGAGGGAGGACTGCGTGTGGGCGTGAAGGGCGGCGGCTGCTCCGGCCTGAGTTATACGTTTGCCTGGGAGCGGCAGCCGAGACTTGGCGACGAAGTCTACGAGGGTCCGGACGGCGCGAAAATCTTCGTCGATCGCAAGAGCTTGATCTATTTGGACGGGACGGTGCTCGACTACGACACCAACCTGATCAGCAAAGGGTTCGTGTTCAACAACCCCAACGCGAAGACGAGCTGCGGCTGCGGCAGCTCGTTCGGTGCCTGAGCCGCTCCTTGGAAGTCTGACGTCTGAAGTCTGAATTCTGTTCGACCAGACTTCAGACCTCGTACTTCAGACTTTTATGTCATCCACCACCATCCCCACCGTTCAGATCTGCCGCACCTGCGGGGGCGGTGCTCCGGTCGATGTGCACTTCTGCCCGCAGTGCACGAAGATCCTGACGCTCGGCCGGCAGGGTGATTACTTTTCGTTCCTCGGCGTTCCTCGAAAGCTCAATCTCGATCTGGTCGACCTGGAGCAGCGGTTCCGGGCGCTCAGCCGGCAGTTTCATCCGGACTATTTCTACAACGCCGCCCCCGCCGAGCGTCGCGCCAGCCTGGAGCGGTCGTCGTATCTGAACGACGCCTATCGAACGCTGCGCCAGCCGATCACGCGTCTGGAGTATCTGCTGAGCGTCGAGGGCATGGACCGACGCCGCGCCGACCGGCCGGATGGTGAGCGCGCGTCGGATAACAAAGTTCCGCCGGCGCTGCTCGAAGAGGTCTTCGCGCTGAACGAAGAGCTCGATGCAGTACGTGAGCTTCGCGCCGATGGCGCGCCGCCGGAGCGGTGGAAAACCCGGCTGGCGTCCGCACGCGAGCCGATCGAGCGGAAGCGTGCCGAGCACGAGTCGCAGCTTGAAGAGCTGTTCGGCAGATGGGATGCGCTCGTCGACCGCGGCGCTCCGGAAGGCGAGCGACGCGAGGTGCTGCAGGCGCTGCGCGAGCGGATGCTCGAGCGGAATTACATCCACAACTTGTTGGCGGGGATTGAGCGGGAATTGGCGTGAAGGAGCGACGAGGACGCGAAGGGTGCAAAGGATGCAGGGGCGCTGAGGAATGAGTAAAGTCGTCGGCATCGATCTCGGTACGACCAACAGCCTCGTGGCCTATGTGGACGACGGCCGGCCGGTCGTCATTCGCGACAAGAACGGTGACGCGCTCGTGCCGTCGGTGGTATCCGCTGCTGACGATGGGACGATTTTCGTCGGACGCGAGGCGCAGCGTCGCCTGCTGACCGACGCCGGCCGGACAGTCTATTCGGTCAAGCGGTTCATGGGACGCGGCATCGACGACGTCAAGGACGAGGCGCGCCTGCTGCCGTTTCGCGTCTCCGGCGAGGGATCCGGCGTCGTCCGCATTGGCCTGGGCAGTCGCGAGTTCACGCCGCCGGAAATTTCGGCGTTCATCCTGCGTGAGCTGAAACGTCGCGCTGAAGAGCATTTCGCGGAGCGGGGCGTCGTCGACTTCGAAGTCGACCGCGCGGTCATCACGGTGCCCGCGTACTTCAACGACGCGCAGCGCACCGCGACGCGTGACGCCGGCCGCATCGCCGGCCTCGAGGTCCTCCGCATCATCAACGAGCCAACCGCGGCCTCGCTGGCCTACGGCCTCGACAAGCGGCACACCGGGGTGATCGCCGTCTACGATCTCGGCGGCGGCACCTTCGATATCTCGATCCTGCGCGTCGAGGACGGGGTGTTCCAGGTGCTGTCGACCAACGGCGACACGCATCTGGGCGGCGACGACATCGATCTGCTGCTGACTCAGCGCGTGCTGGAGCAGCTGGGATCGGGAGGGGACCGGACGAACGAGTTCGTCCAGGAGGTGCGAAAAGCCGTCATCCAGGCGAAGCACGACCTGTCCGATCGGGATGAAACCGAGATTCGAGTCGGCAGCTACGCGAGCCGGCTGACGCGCGCCGAGCTCGAAGCGATGATCCGGCCGCTCGTCGAGCGCACGCTCACCCCCTGCCGCCAGGCGCTGGCCGACGCGGACCTCCAGCCGTCGCAGATCGACGAAGTCGTGCTGGTCGGCGGGTCGACGCGGATCCCGCTGGTCCACCAGATGGTCGGCGATCTGTTCCGCCGCACGCCTCACAGCAAGCTCAACCCGGACGAGGTGGTTGCGCTGGGCGCGGCAGTCCAGGCCGACATTCTCGTCACCGGCAACCGCGAGATGCTGCTGCTCGACGTGACCCCTCTCTCACTCGGGATCGAGACGATGGGTGGGGTGGTCTCGAAGATCATCATGCGCAACTCGACGATTCCGGCGACCGGCAGCGAGATGTTCACCACCGGCGTCGACAACCAGACCGCGGTCGACGTCCACGTCCTGCAGGGCGAGCGCGAGCTGGTCGCCGACAACCGGTCACTCGCGCGGTTCAAACTGCGCGGGATTCCGCCGATGCCAGCCGGCATGCCGCGCGTCCAGGTGCAGTTCCAGATCGACGCCAACGGCATTCTGAGCGTGACTGCCGCGGAGCTGCGGACCGCGATCGAGCAGACGATCGAGGTCAAGCCGTCGTACGGTCTGACCGACGAGGAAGTGGAACGGATGCTGCTCGACTCGTTCGAGCACGCCGAAGCCGACTTTGCCGCCCGCCAGCTGATCGAGGCGCGCAACGAAGCCGAATCGGTGATCGCCGCAACCGAGAAGACGCTGCGCTCGCCTGAGTTCGCCGAGATCGCTCGCGGCGAGCTGGCGCCAGGCGAGCAGCAGAAGATCGAATCGGTGGTCGCCGGCTTGAAGATGGTGTTGACCTCGTCGGACCGGGAAACGATTCAGAAGTGGACACACGCGCTCAATGATGCGACCCGGCACCTCGCCGAGGTCGTCATGAACCGGTCGGTGCAGGCGGCGCTGTCGGGGAAGAGCATCGATCAGATGTAGGCCTTCTATGCCCAAAGTCACTTTCATCATCGACGGCGAATCACAGACCGTCGAATTCCAGCACGGCGAGCTGCCGTATTCGCATCACGGCAAGCCGGAGTCCTTTCTCGACGTGGCGAAGAACTTCGACATCTCCCTCGAGCACGCCTGCGGCGGCAGCTGTGCCTGCACGACCTGCCACGTCATCATCAAGCAGGGCGAACCGAACCTGAGCGAGATGCAGGACGACGAGGCGGATCGCCTCGACACCGCCTGGGGGCTCACGCACACGTCGCGCCTGGGCTGTCAGGCCGTAATCAGCGGCGACGTCGTCTGCGAGCTGCCGATGTATACGAGGAACTACGTGCAGGAAGGCGGCGGCATCCAGCTCGGGAAGTCCGACCGCAAGGAGCGCAACGCCGGGGAGGTCGTCAGGCCGTGAAGTGGACCGATGCGGAAGACATCGGCATCGCGCTGGCCGAGAAATTTCCGGACGTCGATCCGTTGACCCTCCGGTTCACCGATCTGCGCGAGCGCGTGCTCGGGCTCGACGGCTTCAGCGACGATCCGAAGACTTCCAATGAGCCGAAGCTCGAGGCGATTCAGATGGCCTGGTACGAGGAGTTCAAGGACGCGCAGTCTTGATCTGCAGGTGAGCCGGGATGTAATGGACGTAGGCGTTCAGCATCGTGAGCTCTTCGGCTTTCTCGTCCACGTCGGCTGCCAGCACATCGCGCAGCGACAGAATGCCCGCCAGACGTCCTTCCTCCAGCACCAGCAGGTGACGGACGTGCGCCTGCTGCATGCGCGTCAGACAGGTGACATAACTTTCGTTGACATCGCCGACGATCAAATCCGTCGACATCACCTCACCCACCAAGGTCGCGTCGGGGTTGCGTCCCGCAGCGACGATCCTCGTCAACACGTCGCGCTCGGAGAAGATACCGACCAGCCGCTCGCCGTCGACGACCGGCACGGCACCGATCTGATGGGCGGCCATCACCCGCGCGGTCTCGACGATCGACGCGGAGCGATTGACGGTAATCGTCTGGCGATCGCCGAGGATCGCTTTGATCGATCTCATTGACGGCCTCCTGGGGCGCATTCTACGCCTCGCAGAATCCCTATGCTAGACTCGCGAAATGAGCTGGCGCGGGATGCTGCGGCCGGGCATGCGCGCTTATCTGTTCCCGCTCGCGGCCGGTGTGGTGCTCATCGTCAGCGCGTTTCTTCCCTGGATCGTGGTCAACGACGAGCTCGCCCTGCGAGGTGTTCCGGATACGGCCGCGCTGTGGATCGTCGGCCTGGGTGCGGCGGCGGTGCTGCTCGCTACCCTCAGCCTCATCACGCGCAAGAACTCGCGGCACCCGTTGCTGCTCGTCGGGTTGGTGGCGCTGGGCATCATGTTCCTCTCCTGGCGGATCATGCCGCGCACCGTCGGCAGCCGCGTGCTGACCAGAAGCCAGGCGGTCGCGATCGTTGACGATGTGCCGCTGGGCGCGGTCCCGCAGGTGGCGGTCGGCTATGGAATGTACGTCGGACTGGCTGCCTCGATCGTGCTCGTGGCGTTCGGCCTCACCATCGTGATCAAACGCGCATCACAGCCCTACGTGGCCACTGGCCTCGACGACGACGTCGAGTAGCGCCGCCGATGCGAATGCTGATTGTTGCGGCAACGGCGGTCGAAGCCGGTTCGTTGGGCGCCAGGCTGGGCGCCGGACGCGAGCGTCATCCCCGCCTCATCGAGTACGCATATGCGGGGCACGAAGTGCACGTGCTGGTGACCGGGGTCGGCATGGTCGCGACCGCCGCCTGGTGTTCCCGCGCGCTGCTCGAGACCACCTACGACGTCGCCCTCAACATCGGCCTGTGCGGCAGCTTCGATCGTTCCTTGACACCAGGCACCGTCGTGCACATCGTCGCCGATCGCCTCGCTGAGCTTGGCGCAGAGGACGGCGAGCGCTTTCTCCCGATCGAGGAACTCGGTCTGTTGGAAGCGGGGGAGGCGCCTTTCAGCCGGCCTGAACTGGTCAATGAGACCCCACCCGCGAACGCGGCGCTGGGACGGCTGCCGAAAGTCAACGGCATCACGGTCAATACCGTGCACGGCGCTGAAGGTTCGATAGACGCGGTGGTCGCACGCTTCAAGCCCCAGGTCGAGAGCATGGAGGGCGCGGCCTTCATGTACGCCTGCCTGGCGCAGGAGGTGCCGTTCGCCCAGGTGCGGGCCGTGTCGAATGTCGTCGAACGGCGCGATCGCGCGCGCTGGAAAGTGAGCGAAGCGATCCACACGCTGGGCGCCGCCGTGTTCGACATCCTCGAAGCGTCATGAAACTTTCGATCGGTGCCTCGCCCTGCCCGAACGATTGCTTCATCCTCGACGCGCTGGTCCACCGGCGGATCGACCTCGAAGGGCTCGAATTCACGCTGCGACTTGACGACGTCGAAGCGCTGAACCGATCGGCATTCGCCGGTGAGCTCGACGCCACCAAGCTCAGTTATCATGCCTACGCCTACTGCGCCGATCACTATGTCGTGTTGAATGCCGGCAGCGCGCTCGGGCGCGGCTGCGGCCCGCTCCTCATCGCGAAGCGCCAGATCGCGTGCGATCGGATCGCGGCTGGCGACCTGACGATCGCCATCCCCGGCCGGTACACCACCGCGAACTTCCTCCTCGGATTCGCGTTTCCGGCCGCGCGCAACACAACCGAGCTCGTGTTCTCGGATATCGAGTCAGCCCTGCTCGACGACAGGTGCGATGCCGGCGTCATCATCCACGAGAACCGCTTCACCTACCAGTCGAGAGGCCTGAAGAAGATCGTCGACCTCGGCGAGCACTGGGAAACGCAGACCGCCTCACCGATCCCGTTGGGTGGAATCGTCGTCAAACGCTCGCTGTCTGACGAAGTGAAGCAACGCCTTGATCGGGTGCTTCGTCGGAGCGTTGAATTTGCGCTGGCCAATCCTCAGGCCAGCATGCCGTTCGTCCGCGAGCACGCACAGGAGATGCACGAAGAGGTGATGCGTCAGCACATCGACCTCTACGTCAACGATTACTCGGTCGATCTGGGCACTGAGGGCAGGCGAGCAGTCAGGCTGCTGTTCGAACACGTTGCCGCGGCCGGTTCAGGTCGCGTCGTGACGGAGCGATTGTTTCTATCGTGACCGTATTGACAACGATTGTTCAGTCGCGCCTCTCCGCAAGGCATCGTGAAGCTGACGGACACCTTCCGTCAGGCTGGCAGGACCTGGCTGCAGGATATAGGTAGATTTCACTTCGTAGATGCGGCCGTTCTTCACGGCGCTGATTGCCTGCCAACCAGGCCGCTTCCGGATCCGGTCGAAGTTCACCCTCTTGCCACACCACGACGCGAAGATGACTTCCGGATCGCGGCGGACGACTTCTTTGGGATCGACGATGCGCTCCTTGCCGAGCCGCGCGTTGGCGAGCTCGGGGAAGATTGGCTCGCCGCCGGCGATCCTCACCAGTTCCTCGACCCAGCGGATCCCTGAAATCAGCGGGTCGTCCCACTCTTCGAAGAACACCCGTCGGCGCGGGAAGCGCGTCGCCGCATCGCGGATGTGTTCGAGATCAGCCTTGAACCGATCGGCGAGCTGCTCGGCTTCCGGTTGACAGCCCACCAGGCCGCCGAGCATCCGAATCATCTGCAGAATCTCGGCGACGCTTCGCTGGTTGAACGTGACGACGGCAATTCCCCGCCGCACCAGCTCCGCGGCCAGATCGGCCTGCAGATCGGAAAATGCCAGTACCAGGTCCGGCTTCAGCGCCTCGATCTTGTCGAAGCGCGCGTTGATGAAGGCCGAGACCTTCGGCTTCTTCCGCGCTTCAGGTGGCCGGACGGTATAGCCGGACACGCCGACGATTCGATCGCCCTGGCCCAGCAGGTAGAGCGTTTCCGTTGTCTCTTCGGTCAGGCAGACGATGCGTTCTGGGTAGCTGCTCATGACCGGAATCAGCCGGCGACTCTAAGAGGGTCGGCCTGCGTAGTGCTTTCCTGAGACGAGATCCGCGAACACGAACCCGTCGCGTTCGACGACAACGCCGCTTTCGATCGGGATCGGTCGCGAGAACATCGGTCCCCGGTGCGCAAACGTGTGGAACTCACCGCGTTCTCCGCATGGGTCGACGGTCGGCGGAAGGTCGTGCAGAAGCGCCGCGTCGAATTCGCGGCCGGCGAACGACCGATCAAGGATGGCCGGGTTGACGCAGGTGATGCGGGCCCGCAGGCCGCTCACGATCATTTCGCGCGCGAGGGCGGCCGTGTCGGCGCCGAACAGCGGAAAGAGCGGGGTGAGGCCCGTGCCGCTGAGCTTTTCTTCGCGGTAGCGCCGCACGTCCTCGAGAAACAGATCGCCAAACGCCACGTGCGTGAAACCGTCCGACACCGCTCGTTCGACGGCGGCGGCCATGGCGCGCTCGTAGACGTCTCGTTTGGACAGGGGGATGGAATGGGCACCTTCACCAACGGCAGGCCGAGCGCTGCGGCCTGTTCTTCCAGCAGCTCGCTGCGCACCGCGTGCATGGCGACGCGGTTGGCGGATTCGTTGATCGTGGTCAGCAGTCCGCCGAGCTCGACGTCCGGCACTTGCCGAAGCACGTGCACGAGCCAGGCGCTGTCCTTGCCGCTGCTCCACGAGACCAGGACGCGCTTCATTTGAAGACGTCCGGGTGGAGCACGCGCGCGAAACGCTCCGCGGCCAGCACGATCCGCGGACCAGGAACGACGAACTCGTCTCCGACCAGAATGTGGACCCGCTTGTTCTTCACCGCCGGGACCGAGGGGAGCGCCTCCCAGACGCGGGCTTCCGCGTCAATCTGCAGGCGCTTCGGTGAGTCACCGGTACTGCAGTTCAACGATCACTTCCGGCGCACGCGCGAGAATCATTTCCGTACTCATCTGAACGGACTGCCGCTGGAAATCGGAGAGCACATCGGTGGCGCCCGCGAGCTCGAGCAGATCGTGCAGGAAGCCGTAGCCGCCGCTGGCGTCGATCCGGCGCAGCGAGCCCGGCTCGCGACCGTGCACCAGCAGCGTCCGAGGCCGCGCCCGGCCCTCGACGCGCCGGCGCACCTCCGCCAGCCGGCTCTCGATGCGGACGGCTGCGGCGTTGCCTGCCTCGGTCGCTCCGACGCGGGCCGCCAGTGCCCTGATGGTTTGCACGATATCGGGCAGCCCCTGGTGGCGGTACCTGAACAACGGGACGCCGACGCGATTCAGCTGGCCGATGAGCGTCGTCTGTGTTTCGTAGACGATCACCAGATCCGGCTTCAGCGACAGAATGCGTTCGACATTTGGATCGAGCAGCCCGCCGACCCGCGGGTACTTGCTGACCTCCGGCGGGAATCGATCAAACGTGCCGACGCCGACGATCCGATCGCTGACCCCGATGTCGAACAACATCTCGGTTGTGGCCGGGATGAGCGAGATGATGCGCCGGGGGGCCGTTCCTTGTGCGGCAATACGTTGAACACCAAGGACACCAAGGACACCAAGGACACAAAGGAACGAGAACAACCAACGGCAGGTCAGGCGTGGCGGAACAGCAGCCATAGGAAAAAGGGTCCTCCAATAAGCGCCGTCACGATGCCGACCGGCAGCTCGGTCGGGGCGAAGGCGATCCGTGCGACCAGATCGCAGCCGATCAGGAACGACGCGCCGAACAGCGCCGACGAAGGCAGCACCACGCGGTGATCGGCGCCGACCAGCAATCGCACCAGGTGCGGCACCACGATTCCGACGAAGCCGATCGGGCCGGCGAGCGCGACGGCGGCGCCGGTGGCCAGCGACGCGCTGACCAGCGCGACGCGCTCGGCGCGAGCGACGTCCACCCCGCGTGCGGCGGCGGATTCAGCCCCCATGCTGACCAGATCCAGGACGCGCGGCAAGGTGGCAAACCCGACCACCGCCAGTGCCATCGGCACCGCGGCCACGGTGATCGGCGCGAACGCGCCGACATCAAGCGAGCCCATCAACCAACGGACGGTCCGAAGCGTTTCGGTGAAATCGGCGAGGTAGCGCACGAACGCGGCGATGGCCGACAGCAAAGACGTCAGCGTAACGCCGGCGAGCAGCAGAATGAGCGTCGAGGTGCCGCGCCGCCGTGCGGCCGACAGGCCGTAGACGATAACCAGCGCACCGAGCGAGCCGGCGAAGCTCGCCAGCGGCACGGCGGTCACACCGAGAATCGAAAAGTCCGCATCGAACGTAATCGCGATCACCGCGCCGAGCGCCGCGCCGGCCGAGACGCCCAGCGTGTCGGGCGACGCGAGCGGATTGCGGAGCAATGCTTGAAAGACCACTCCCGCGAGCGCGAGCGCCGCGCCGACCAGCGCCGCCGCCAGGACGCGTGGCAGCCGCGCGACGAAGAAGATTTGCGCGTCGACGTTGTCGGCGAATGGAATCGAGCGATCGAAGACCCGCGTCAGCGTGATCGACGTGCTGCCGACCAGCGGCGCCAACAGGATCGCCGCGCCGCGCGAGTGCGCCGAACAACGCGATGCTGAACGCGATTCGCCGCCGGACGTCAGGATGTGCGCGCAATCGGCACCACCGCCAGGTGACCGGCCTCGGCATGAAAACGCACGTCCGCATTCACCTGGAAGGTCGCGCGAATCGTTGTCGGGCGTCATCGTTTCGGCCGTCGGTCCGTGTGCCAGCACGCCGCCCGTCCCGCATCAGCACGATTTCGTCGCACACCGACGCCGCCATGTTCAAATCGTGTGTCGACACGACCATCGTGGTGCCCTGCGCGTGGTTCAACCGCCGGACCAGCGACGCGACTTCGATCTGGTAGGAGAGGTCGAGCGACGCGGTCGGCTCGTCGAGCAACATCAGTTCGGCCGCCTGCGCGAGCGCTCCGGCGATGACGACGCGTTGCTTTTCGCCGCCGCTGAGTGAGCCGAACGGACGGTGTTCGAGTTCCACCGTGCCGGTCGCCGCCAGCGCTTTCCGCGCGATTTCCAGATCGGCCATCCCCTCCAGCTCGAACGGGCCGAGATGCGGGTAGCGGCCCATCAGGACGATGTCGATGACCGTGAAGTCGAAGGTGGCGTGCGTCTCCTGAGGAACGAGTGCGATGCGCCGGGCAATCTCACGGCGCGTCAAGGTCGCCAGCGGCCTTCCCGCCAGCAGCACCTGGCCTTCGTCAGGCCTCAGCATCCCGCTCAACAGCCGCAGCAGCGTCGTCTTGCCGCAGCCGTTCGGGCCGAGGAGACCGACGACGGCACCGTTCCGAACGGTGACGTTGACGCCGCGCAAGGCAGCGCGTCCGCTCCGCGGATAGGTGAACGAGAGACCGGAGGCTTCGAATCAAGGGTCCACCATCACGTCCAGCGCCCAGCAGCCGGAGCGCTGAACCTGCGCCCCGGCGCGCCACGGCAACGGCCGGCTGAAGAGCGGTGTGCTCGTGACCAGCGTGTGATATTCGCCTCGCTCACCGCACGGATCCACCCCGAGCCGGGAGAATTCTTGCCGCATGTCCCGCGTCAGGCTGCGTCCGAGCCACGTCGCATCCAGAAACTCGGCGCGAGCCGTGACGATGACCGCATCGCAGCCTGAGGCGACCCACGAATCGAACAGTTCGTCCGTTGACGAACCCCACAGCGGCTCGACCGCGATCAGGCCGGCGGCGGCGCACATCCGCTCCGCCCACAGCCGATGCTCGTCGAACAGGATGTCGCCGAAGATGACGTGAGTGATCCCGGTGCCGGCCGCCTGTTCCAGTGCCGCGGAATAGGCGGCATCGTAGTTCGACCACCCGCACCGGCCGGTGATCCTCGAGAGACCCAGCCGCTCGGCTTGCGCGTCCAGCACTTCGGCTCTCAGCCCATGCGATCGACTCCGGCCCTCGTTCTCGTCGCACATCGTCACCATTGCGGCGACGTCGAAGGACGCGCGGGCGCGCATGAGAGCGGCGCAGCTGTCTTTGCCGCCGCTCCATGACACGGCCGCACGGGGCCTTTCAGCAGCCATTCAGAAGATCACGCGTGCGCCTACTCGGAAAACGCGGCCGAGGGGCTGATATCCAAAGGGTTCGGAGTAGTCGGCGTTGGTCAGATTGTCGATGGCGACGATGCCGTTGAGCTGAGCCGTCAGCTTGACCGAGGCGCGCGCGTCCCAGACGGTATGCCCCGGGTTTTCGTTCAGTGCGGGAACGAAACCGGCGAAGTCGCTGTCGACGAAGCGGCCGACGAACACACCATTCAGATCGGCCGATATCCGCCCGAACTGGACGGTCGCGCCGACGGAGCCGGAGTGGCGCGGCCGGCGGAACGCCCACTGACCGGGAGCAAAGAGGACGTTCCCGGGCGCCGTCGTCTCGACGATCTCGGAGTACAGCAGGGTATAGGCGCCACGCGCCCGGAATGCCGCAACCGGCGCGGCCTCGAATCCGAGCTCGAGACCCCGGGCACGGGTGACGCCGACGTTGAAGTACTGCCTCGGCTCCGGATTGCAGGGAAATGATGTCTTCGAACCGGTTGTCGAACCAGGTGAAATCGAGCTTCGCGCGATCGGCGGCGAAGCGCTGGTCGACGCCGGCCTCGACGCTGCGTGAGCGCTCCGGCCGGAGATCCGGATTGCCGAGAAAGAACGGCGAGATGCTGAACGACTCCAGCATCGTCGGTTCCTTGATGCCGGTGCCCGCGGCGACCTTCAGACGGGTGTCGCCAAAGGAACCGGACCGGGTCCGTGCGACGTAGACCAGGGTTGCTCGCGGCACGGCTTCAGTTCCGAAGCTTTCGTTGTGTTCGACTCTGGCGCCGACGGTCGCAAAGACCCTCGGCCACAGCATCTGATGCTGGGCGGCAAACCCGAAGTTGTCCCGGGTGTGGGTGGTGGTCGTTCCCGCGAGACGATTCTCCTGCGTCGTCCGCTCGCCGTCCCAGTCGGCGACCAGGGTCAGCCGGTGGTCGCCGGCCGTTTGATGAGCCGCGATGCGCAGATCTGCCTGATAGCTCGCGTGGTGGCGCCGGAGATCCGCCTGGGAATCTCCAAGAAAGTCATTTGCCTGACGCAGTGCTGGTCTGGCCATTGAAGGCCGGGGTGTAGGGCGGATCCTGCGTGAGGTTGGTCGAGGTTTGTCCCGAGGCCACCGTTGAGTATGCGGCCCGGTGCCTGAGCGATCGCCGTTGCCGCCCGATCGAACGAAACGCTGAACGCCACGTCATCACGGTCGAAGAACGCGTCGAGGTCCGGGCCGTCCGAACGCCGTCGGACCGGGCGTACCGACGTGTTCGAGCTCGGCGCGGCCGACCAGCCGAATGGTCGAAACCGGTCCGAGTCGGACGCCGACGTTGCCGCTCAACGTCGTGTTTTCGAGGCGGCTGTTCGGTACGCGATTGTCGCTGTTGAATTGAGCGGCGCCCGCCGAATAATCGACGCGGGCAGTCGCCCCGGAGACGCTGGCGCTGCCGTGGATCGTGCCGTAGGTCCCGCCGTCGAACTGAACGGACGCGCGGGGACGGCGCCGGGTCCCGTCCGCGCGGCGCGTGAACAGCTGGATGACGCTGGCCATCGCGTCCGAGCCGAACAGCGAGGAGTAGGCGCCACGCACGATCTCGACGCGCTCGAGATGCTCGGTGGTCAAGTTGTTCAGGTAGAAGCTGCCGCCAGGCTTCGTTGAGGGGGATGCCGTCGAGCAGGACCTTGTTGTAGTCGCTCTCGCCGCCGCGCACGAACAATGACGTCAGCGCGCCAGGTCCGCCATTCCGGATCAGCATCGCCCCCGGCGTCGACGCGACCAGATCGGCGACGAGCGGTGTCTGACGACGCTCGAGATCTTCGGCGGTGAACACCGTGGCGCTGGCGCCGACCTGACTGGCCGGCGCTTCGGTGCGCGTCGCGGTGACGAGGACGCTCTCGCGGATCGGCGCGACCGACAGCTCGATCCGACCGGTCTCTCCCACCATCGCGGAGCACGGCGACTCCGCAGGCGCGAACCCCGGAAGCGTGACGACGATCCGGCAGCTGGACGTGGCAGCGATGGTCAGCTCGAACCGGCCGAGCTCGTCGGCGAAGACGCCGACAGAGGCGCCGTTGCCGTCAGTGGCGCGGACGAAGGCTCGCGGTACGGGGCGGCCGTCCTGGTCAACCACCGACCCGGACGTCGGGGCCTGAGCGAAGGCCGAAAGCCTTCCGACCGATAACAGCAAAAGCAGGGAAAGGTACGGAGCCGCACGGAGGGAGGTCGCATCGGTGCTCCTTCCGGCGTCTCACGCGCCGATCAAGGACGCCCCCGTCGACCAGGTTTCCTGACTCGCGGATCGTGGCGGCTTCCCGTCTTCCCGGAGGAGCGGAGCGGATTCCGTTTCCCAGTGACTCGTGTGGGACGCCGCTAGCCGCTTACAGTGGCGGGACCGTGTGGGCTTTTCACCCAACTTCCCTCAGCCGCCGGGGCGAGCGTCAAGTTGTAGCAGGACTATAACAGATTGCATCGGGTGGGGTTTTTTCACTAACATTAGCTTGTTCGCATCGTTCACAATCCAAAGAGGACACGCATGAGCAAGAGCTCGACCGTCACCGTTCGCGAGAGGCCTGTCGAAGAGGTCGCCTCGGCGAAAGTTGCCGGCCTCACGATTCATGGGGAGACGTTCGTCGTCCAGACCGATCAACGGATCGAGCTGGTCGATCTCACGAATCGCGTGATGGAGTATCGTCCGCCGCTTCAATATCCGCGAGGGCATCGTGAGCCTCTGGTCGATGCACACGACCTGCGCCCTCTTCATCAACGAGTTCCAGATCGCGCTGCTCTCCGACATCAAGCGTTTCCTCGAGCAGATGGTCGCGCGCGACGCCGAGTGGATGCACAACGATCCCGAGCACTCCGACTGCGATCGCATGAACGCCGACTCGCATCTGCGCGCGCTGCTCCTCGGCCACAATCTCACGCTGCAGGTGAGCGGCGGTGAAGTCGTCCTCGGGCAATGGCAACGCATCCTGATGGCCGAGCTGGACGGCCCTCGCGCGCGATCGCTGAGGATCCAGATCTTCGGCATCTCTTAGCCGGCCAGTCTGCGCCATGAGAGCGCGGCTGGCCGATGCAAGTCTCCTCGACATCGCCGACAAGCTGGACGCCGGTGTACGGCTGGAACTGGCCGACGGCGTCCGTCTGTTCGATTCGCCCGATCTGCTCGGCCGTCGGCTGGCTCGCCAACCGCGAGCGGGAGCGCCGCCACGGCGCGCCGCACCTACTTCAATCACAACATCCGCCTCGAAGCGACCAACGTCTGCGTGGCGAGCTGCCTGTTCTGCGCCTTTGCGCGGCTGAGACCCGGTGACGCCGGCGCCTACACGATGTCGCTCGAGGAGGCCTGGGAGAAGCTGCGCCGGCGACAACACCAGCCGCTGACCGAAATCCACGTCGTCAACGGGCTGCATCCCGACCTGCCGTTCGACTACTACACGGAGCTGCTGCGCGGCTTCAAGCGGATCCGGCCCGACATCCATCTGAAGTGCTTCACGGCCGTCGAGATCGCGTTCTTCGCCGACCTCTACGGCAATGAGTGACGAGCAGGTCCTCATCGAGCTGATGGACGCCGGCCTCGACTCGCTGCCCGGCGGCGGAGCCGAGATCTTCGCCGAGCGCGTACGACGGAAGATCGCCCACGACAAGTGCGGCACCGAGCGATATCTGGACATCCATCGTACGGCCCACCGGCATGGGCCTGCGGTCGAACGTCACGATGCTCTACGGCCACATCGAGACCGCGGACGAGCGCGTCGATCACATGCTGCGCGCCCGGCGGCTGCAGGACGAGACCGGCGGCTTCCAGGCGTTCATCCCGCTCGCCTTCCACCCGGACAACAACCAGATGCGCAAGCTGCCGGCGCCCAGCGCGGCCGACACGCTGCGCGTCCACGCGGTCGCGCGGCTGATGCTCGACAACATTCCCGCACGTCAAGGCGTTCTGGATCGCTACTGGCGTCGAGGTGGCGCAGGTGTCGCTCTGGTTCGGGGTGGACGACCTGGATGGAACCGTGCAGGAAGAGAAGATTTACCACATGGCCGGGGCGCGTACGCCTGAAGCGATGACCACGCGCGAGATCTCGCGTCTGATTACGGCGGCCGGCCGAAGCCCTGTCGAGCGGGATACGTTCTATAACGTCGTCAACGCGGGTGGAAGTCCGCCGCCCATGGCCGACGCGGTCGCGCCGTAAGGTCCGATCCTGCTGAACGGGCGCGCGGGAATGCGCGCCCGTCACCGGGTGTTATAATTTGTGGGACGCCAGGCTTCGTTTCCGGAACACGGAGCTTGGCTTTTTCGCGTCCTGACTTTGCGAAAAGTTTCACAAAGTGGGAGATCGTCGACCGAGATGCTGTTACCAGTCCTGACGGAATACGAGAAGTCGCACCTCTCCGAGCGCCAGCCGCTGCCGGAGCGATACGTCGGTCTGTCCGACGCCGAAATGGACGTGCGTATTGCGGCCGCAAAAGCGCAGCTCGGCCGCCGTCTCGTGATCCTCGGACACCACTACCAGCGCGACGAGGTGATCAAGTTCGCCGATTACACCGGCGATTCATACAAGCTGTCGCAGCAGGTCGCGAAACACCCCGACGCCGAGTTCATCGTGTTCTGCGGCGTCCACTTCATGGCCGAGAGCGCTGACGTGCTGAGCGCCGACCACCAGCAGGTGATCCTGCCCGACCTGGCCGCCGGTTGTTCAATGGCCGACATGGTCGACATCGAACAGCTCGACATGTGCTGGAGCGATCTCGAGCAGATGGGTGTCGGGTCGGTCATTCCAGTCACGTACATCAATTCGGCCGCGGACGTGAAGGCGTTCTGCGGCGAACGCGGCGGAGTCGTCTGCACCTCGTCGAATGCCGCGGCGACGCTGCGCTGGGCGTGGGAGCGCGGCGAGCGCGTCCTGTTCATGCCCGATCAGCACCTCGGGAGGAATACCGCCTACAAGATGGGCGTGCCGCTGGATGAGATGGTCGTCTGGGATCCGACTGAGATCTGGGGCGGCCTCGATCCGGAGGCCGTGAAGCGCGCCCGGATCATTCTGTGGAAGGGGCATTGCTCTGTTCACACGCGTTTTACCGTGCGACAGATCGAGAGTCTTCGCGCCCGGCATCCCGGTCTCCGGGTCATCGTGCACCCCGAAGTGACGTGGGAGGTCGTTCAGGCCGCCGACGACTCCGGCTCGACCGAATACATCATCAATCAGGTGAAGAATAGTCCAGCCGGATCGGTCTGGGCGGTCGGCACCGAGATCCACCTCGTCAATCGCCTCGCGAACGAAGTCCAACCCGACCGCACGGTGCTGTCGCTCGATCAGTTCGGCTGTCTGTGTTCGACGATGTTCCGTGTGTCGCCGAATCATCTGTTGTGGGTGCTCGAGGGGCTCATCGAGGGCAAGGTCCACAACCGCATCGTCGTGCCGGCTGAGCAGAAGCACTGGACGAAGGTCGCACTCGACCGGATGCTGTCGATCGCCTAAACACCAAGGACACAACAGGACGCAGAGGACACAGAGGGTAATCTCGCCTTCGTGTCCTTTGTGATGTACGATCCCCAGGTTATAGAGTCGCCCGATCGCTAAGGAGGACGTCCGATGGCCCACTCCCTTCCACCGCTCCCGTATCCGCACGATGCTCTCGAGCCTCACATCGACAAGCAGACGATGGAGATTCATCACGGGAAACATCACGCGGCCTACGTCAACAATCTGAACGCCGCGCTCGAGAAGCATCCCGACCTGCAGTCGAAGAGCGTCGAGGATCTCATTCGCGGCCTCAGCAGCGTGCCCGAGGCGATTCGGACCGCGGTCCGCAACAACGGCGGCGGACACGCCAACCACACGATGTTCTGGCAGATCATGGGGCCAAACGCCGGCGGCGCGCCGACCGGCGCGATTGCCGATGCCATCAACTCGTCGTTCGGCGGCTTCGACAAGTTCAAGGAAGAATTGAAGAAGGCTGGTGTCGGCCGCTTTGGCAGCGGCTGGGCCTGGGTGATCGACACCGGCGGCAAGCTGGCGATCGAGAGCACCGCGAATCAGGACAGCCCGCTGATGGAAGGCAAGAAGGCCATCTTCGGCGTGGACGTCTGGGAGCACGCCTACTACCTGAAGTACCAGAACCGCCGTCCGGACTACATCGACGCCTGGTGGAATGTCGTGAACTGGGCAGAGATCAACAAGCGGCTTCGCTGATCCGGGCCGGAGCGGAGGGAAGGCAGGATTCTTCTGCCCTTCCCGCCCTCCCGTCTCTCCCGCCCCCTGACGTGGTCCTCTACCTTTTCCTCACTCACCTCGCCATCGGGATCGTCTTCACGCTGCTGCTCGTTTCGCGTGAGGCCGGCGTGAAGTTTTTCCGGTTCAACGCCGGGCTGGCCGCGATTCTGATCGCCGTGGCGTTTGCATTCCGGCGGGTCGAGGAGGTGACGACGCTCGGCCGCGCGGCGTTCGCGGCTCTGGCGGTGGTCGAGGTCGCAGTCGTCGTCTACTGGGCGACCATCGGCCGGGCGCTGGCGTCGGTGCGGCCGGCGATTGTCATGAGTGCGTGCGCAGCCGGCGCGGCGGCACTGGTGCTGCAGGCACTGGACGTGACGGCGGGCTGGGCGTTCGTGGTGCGCGTCCTGGCGGTGGCCAGCTTCCTCAGTTCCGCGGCGCTGCTCGGCGGGACCTGCACGGCGATGATCCTCGGTCACTGGTATCTCGTCATCCCGTCCATGCAGGTGTCTCATCTCCAGTCGATTGTCAAGGTCCACATCGCTTCGATGGTCATCCGCATCGTCGTCGTGGCCGCCGCGATCTATCGTGGCGATCGTCTCCTGGCAGCCCGGCGTCGGTCCCAGCTTCGAGCGCTACATCTTTTCCGTAGCCGGCATCTTCTTCTGGCAGCGCGTCCTGTTCGGCCTCGCGTCCGGTGCTCCTTGCCTACCTCACGTGGGAGACCGCCAAGATCCGCTCGACGCAGTCGGCGACCGGCATTCTCTACGTCGACTTCTTCACGGTCGTCGTCGCCGAGGTGCTGGCGAAGTACCTGCTGCTCGCGACGCGCGTGCCCGTGTAGTACAGTGAGGGTTTGCGGACTGTACTGCGGCCCGGAACCTGTGCAATTTCAGCTTGTGAACCGCGTCAGGGCCGGAAGGCAGCAGCGCTAAGCAGATCCTGAAATGTGCCGCAGGCCTCTCCGGGCCGCAGTTCAGTCCGTCATCCTTCCATGAGCTACCAGGTCATCGCGCGGAAATGGCGGCCGAAGACCTTCGACGAGGTGGTCGGCCAGCAGGCGACTACGCGAACGCTGCGCAACGCGCTGGCCAGCGGACGGCTGGCCCAGGCATTCGTGTTCGCCGGCCCACGCGGCGTTGGCAAGACGACGACCGCGCGGATCCTGGCGCGCGCCCTGAACTGCGTGAAGGGTCCGACGCCGGAACCCTGCGGGGTGTGCGACGCCTGCCAGGAGATTACCGAAGGACGCGACATGGACGTCCTCGAGATCGACGCCGCCACACATACACAGGTCGACAACGTCCGCGAGGTGATCGTCTCCGGCCTGTCGATCATGCCGGTCCGCAACCGCTACAAGGTTTTCATCATCGACGAGGTCCATCAGCTCTCCAGCCATTCGTTCAACGCCCTGCTGAAGTCGATCGAGGAGCCGCCGCCGCATGTCGTGTTCATGATGGCGACGACCGAGCTCGACAAGATTCCCGAGACCGTGCGCTCGCGGTCGCAGGTCTACGAGCTCAGGACGATCGGCACTTCGGCAATAGCCGCGCAACTGCGCAAGATCGTCGACGCCGAGGGAATCACCGTCGGCGACGAATCGTTGCAGCTGATCGCCCGCGACGCCGACGGCAGCATGCGCGACGCTCAAAGCAAGCTCGATCAGGTGATAGCCTTCACCGGCCAGACGATTGGCGCCGAGGATGTGTCGACCGTCCTCGGGCTGGTCGGTCGGGATCTGCTGCTCGACGCGGTCGATGCGGTCGCCGGCGAAGACGCCTCGGCGGCATTTGCCGTCGCCGGGCGGTCCATGGAGCTCGGCTTTGATCTGCGTCTCGTCTGCCGCGAGCTCGCTCGTATGGTGCGCGATCTGCTCGTCGTGTCGGTCGACCCCACGCGGCTCCAGGATCCGGAAATCGCCGGCGAAGGAGAACGCGACCGGCTCAAGGCGCTCGCGGCCCGCTTCTCTCGCGAGGATCTGCTGCGGGCATTCGACGTGCTCACCAAGGCCGAAGCCGACATTCGGACGGCGGCGCAGCCGCGCTACCACCTCGAGATGGCGCTGCTGCGGTGGATTTACCTGCGCAAGCTGACGCCGATTGAAGATCTGATCGCGGGAAAATCCGTCGCGCCGCGACCCGTCACACCCGCCCCCCGGGCGGCGCCCGCTCCTTCGCGTGAGGTGGCACCGGCGAAACCGGTGAGCCCGCCGCACCTTCAGGGGCCGTCGCGCGGGACGTTATCAGCGCCGGCGTCTACCGGCATGGCGCCGGCTTCAGCCGGCGCTTTAAAAGACGCCTTGCTCGCCGAGATTCGCAAGACGAAGGTGGTTTTCTACAATACAGTCGTCGCACAGGCGCAGAAGATCGACGTCACGCCCGGCCGGGTGACGTTTACGTTTTCGCCCAGCCAGCGGACGCTGCGCGATATGTTCGAGCAGAACCGCGGCTGGCTCGAGTCGGTGGCCGAGAAGCTGACCGGCCGTAAGGTGGCGGTCGACAGCACACAGTCCGATGCTCCTGCCTCGTCGACCGCAGGCGCTGCACCGGGCAGTACGGCGGCGGCCGCCGACAAAAGCCACGGGGTCGACAAGAAATCGGCGCTCAAGGAGCAGGCGCTGGCCGACGCGGGCGTGCAGGCGATGCTCGAAGTCTTCCCGGCCGAGATCCGCGACGTGGAGGAGATGTGAACATCCAGCAGATGATGAAACAGGCGCAGCAGATGCAGGAGCGCCTGCAGAAGCAGATGGCCGAGCTCCGCGTCGAGGCGACCGCCGGCGGCGGCATGGTCACCGTCGTCGTCAACGGCGGCAAGCAGATCCAGTCGCTGAAGATCGATCCGGAGGTCGTGTCGAAAGAAGACGTCGAGATGCTGCAGGACCTGATCCTCGCCGCCGTCAACGACGCGCAGCGCAAGGTCGACGAGGAGCTCGCGTCGAAAATGGGCGGACTGATGCCAGGGTTGAAGTTGTAATCCTGTAATTAGGAATTGAGAATTAGGAATTAGGAATTAGGAATTCCGCCGGACTAGCGACTACCGACTACCGACTACCGACTACCGACTAGCGACTACCGACTGACGACTACCGACTATTGTGCTGCCCGATCCTCTCCTGCGCCTCATCGAAGAGCTGCAGCGCCTGCCCGGTATCGGGCCGAAGGGCGCGCAGCGGCTCGCGTTTCACATCCTCAAAACCCCGCGCGAACAGGCGGAGCGGCTGGTCGAGGCGGTGCGCGACGTGAAAGAGCGCGTCACCTACTGTTCGATCTGCAACAACATCACCGATGCGGATCCGTGCGCGTTCTGCCGGAATGACGATCGCGATCGGCACGTCATCTGCGTGGTCGAGGAGCCGCAGAACGTCTCGGCGATTGAAAAGACGCGCGAATTCAAAGGGGTCTACCACGTCCTGATGGGTGCGCTGTCGCCGCTTCAGGGCATCGGACCCGACGATCTGAAGATCAGGAGCCTGCTCGAGAGGGTCGGCGCCGGAGCGTCTGAAGTGATTCTCGCCACCAACCCGAACGTGGAAGGCGAGGCCACGGCCATCTACCTGGCCCGCCTGCTGAAGCCGCTCGGCGTGAAGGTGACGCGAATCGCGATGGGCGTGCCGGTCGGCAGCGACCTCGACTACGCCGACGAGATCACGATGCACAAAGCGCTCGAGGGCCGGCGCGAGGTGTAGAGGGGGGATGTTGCCCGCCTCGTACGAATTTCCGGCCGCGATCCTGATCATCGCCGGCGGCGCGCTGGCCTGCCTGACCGGCTACCGGCTGTTCCGGATCGTGCTGGCCATCTACGGCTTCGTGCTCGGCGCGATGATCGCCAGCTCGATCGTCGGCGTCACCAACACGCTCGGCATGGTGGCCGCCGCGCTGGGCGGCGGCGTTCTCGGCGCGTTGACGCTGGTCTTTGCCTACTTCGCCGGAATCGCGCTGGTCGGCGGCGCCCTCGGCGCGCTCCTTTCGCACGCGCTGTGGACGCAGTTCGGGAGTGGCGATCCGCCCGCGCTGCTGATCGTCGGCGCTTCGATCGCCGGCGCGGTTGGCGCGATGTTCCTGCAGCGCTACGTGATCATCGTCGGCACCGCGTTCGGCGGCGCCTGGACGATCGTGGTCGGCGTGATGTCGATTCTGCAGGGCCGCACCGGCCGGGCGGTCGGCGCCGACGACGTCTGGATCCTGTATCCGACGATGCCGGCCGACTCGCGGTGGAGTCTGCTCGCATGGATCGCGGTGGGTCTGGCGGGAACCGCCATTCAGCTGGCAGTCACCGGTCGTCACAAGAAGTCCTGAATCTGAATCAATTCTGCATACAACCCGGAGGAGCACATGACGTTCGAACGCACAGCGGAAGTCGATTGGGCAGGTTCCGTGATGGAAGGGAAGGGCTCGGTGAAGGCCGCCAGCGGCGCCTTCACGCTGCCGGTGACGTTTCCGGCTCGCATCGGCGAATCGGGCGGCAAGACCAGTCCCGAGGAGCTGATGGCGGCGGCGCACGCCGCCTGTTTTGCGATGGCGCTCAACGCGACGCTCGGACGGAAGAGTGCGTCCGCCGATCGGACGGTGGTGACCGCGACGGTGTCGGCCGACAAGGGCGACGCCGGCATCAAGATCATGTCGTCGAAGTTGAGCGTCACCGCGTACGGCCTGAAGGGGCTCGACGCGGCGCAGTTTGCGGAGGTCGCGAAAGAAGCGGAGGGGAAGTGCCCGGTCTCGAACGCGTATCGCGGTGCGATGCAGATCACGGTCGACGCGAAAGTTGCATAAAGCGGGTGCCGGGTGCAGGGTGCCGTGGTGCCGGGTGCTGGTGCCGCGTGCGGGGTGCCGCGTGCGGAGTGCCGGGTGCCGGGTGCCGGGTGCGGAAACGTGTAAGGGGAGGTGCCAATGTATCTGATTCGCGACATCATGCAATGCCGGCCCGGGAAAGTGGGCGAGCTCGTGAAGCGGTTCAAGCAGATGGAACCGGTGATGAAGGAGCTCGGGTTCAAGGGGGTGCAGCGGGTGCTGACTGACGTCAGCGGCGAACGTTATTGGACGGTCGTCGCTGAGCAGGAAGTCGACGATCTGGCCGCGTACCTGGACGCCTCCACTCGAATGATGGGCGATGCGCGGGCGCAGAAAGTCATGCAGGGTTATCACGAGTTCGTCGATCAGGGGCGGCGGGAAATCTTCAAGATTGAATAGCGGCCGCGTTGACGGGTCGCGGCGCGATTCGCTACGATTGATGGTTCCGGCGCGGCCCGGACGGGCGCGCCGGAACGTGCAGTCCCACCAGATTCCTCAGTAGCTCAACGGCAGAGCATCCGGCTGTTAACCGGAGGGTTGCTGGTTCGAATCCAGCCTGAGGAGCCAATCTCCTGTGGTCCTTTCCGGTCGGATAGGTGGCAGTTTATTCCGAGCGGATGGGTAACAGTTTCGGGCCGAACGGATTCTCAATCGGCTCTAGGCGACACGTCTCATCGTCGAAATACCCCAAATCGTACTGCATGAAGGTGACGAGCCAGATGCGCTCACCGACCTGGGTCACCCCGACGCTCTGGCCGGCGAAGACATGACTGAGGTTCACCTTCCGGCCTCGGAAGCAGATCCGGCCGCAGCCGGTCACCATGATGGTCTGATCGTGGAAGGGATAGGTCAGGTCCTCGAGCCCCCGATACACGCGCGGTGAGCGGGCGTAGACGTCGGCCGGCACCTTCATCTCGAGCGCCTGGTGCGGCCGGTCCGTGTTGTAGCGCGTGATGAAGTCGTCGAACCGGGCCTGCTGCTGGAGCACGTTCGCGGCGGCCGGCTTCGTCGCTTCTCGTTTCAGGGTGAGATGCATGCGCTCATGCCGCCCGTTCTGTTGGGGGTGCCCCGGTGTGATCCGTTCGATCTGGATCCCCAGTCGCAGCCACCACACGGCCAGCTTGCTCAGCCCGTAGAGGGCATGCGCGGACGCAAATGGGACGCCGTTGTCGGTCCGGATCACCTGCGGCAGGCCAAACTCCTTGAACGTGCGCGCGAAGACCGTAAAGGCGAACTTCTCCTGGGTGGTCAACAGCGCCTCGCACGTCAGCAGATAGCGACTGGCGAAGTCGGTGATCGTCAAGGGATAGCAGTACCTGCGATTGCCGAGCAGGAATTCCCCTTTGTAATCGGCACACCACAGCACATTCGGTTGGGTTGGGCGGGAGAGCGCGGTGCCCGTGGCGCGTGGGCGCCGCCGGCGCCGATGACGGACCAGGCCGTGGCGATCGAGCACGGCGTGGACCGTGCTGATGGCTGGCAGGTGCGGGCCGGTGAACCGCTGCCGGAGTTTCTCCCGGATCTTGGGCGCGCCCCAGCCCGGATACTCACGCTTCAAGCGCACGATCGTCGCCTCGATGGGCGCCGGCAACCGATTCGCCTGACGGTGCGCGCGGTGGCTCCGATCACTAAAGGCCTGGACCCCGCAGTCCTTGTAGCGGTCGAAGATCTTGTAGCCGGTCTTGCGCGAAATCCCGAACTCGGCGCACAGCGGCGCCATCTTCTCGCCCTCGAGCAGGCGGGCGACAAACCGGAGTCGCTCGTCCATGACGTGACACTCCTTCCAAGGCATGCCCCCTCCTGGTGGGGGCAAAGTGTCACCCATCCGCTCGGAATACGCTGTTACCTCTCGCTCAGGAAGGACAAGTTTCGCTTCCCTTCGCAAACACGTCGAACGGCTTAACGTAGGTGGGAGAAAGACTTCCACGATCGAACGTCGAATTCGATACAAGCGTTCTGATCAAACGCGCCTGTTCGTGCGGATTTTTCGCAACATACGAGGAATAGGCGGTTTGCGCGAGTTCTAGAATTTGGAGCCCCGCCGTCTCGTACGCTTGACTGGCGACCTCGTGACGCTCCATCTCGGTTCGCACTTGGCGATGCGAGCGGGCGGCTGGTTGGACGGCGTAATCGCGCTGGTCACCTTGGTGGTGATCGGCAGCCAGGCGTGCTGCGATCGGATGGTGACTCTGAAGGACTGCAGGTTCGTCCCGTCCACTGTTTGGAACGTCCAGGTCACCTGACCAGTTGATGCTGGCTCGCCGGGTCGCTCGATCGTCAGGGTGCCACTCCAGGTCCCTTCGAGAAACGAGCGCCCTGGCGATGGGCCTGTTGGCCCGCTGGCCTCCTTTCCACAACCCACGGTCGCCGCCAGCAAGAGCAGCGACAACCGCGCCAGCGTTCTCCGGATCCTCATGACAAACCTCCGGATCCCGGGGAAGTCAATTGCAGACACGGCTCCAGGACGAACCTGTCCGCAGTCGTGTTGTACCCGCGAATCCCCAGGCGACACGGCGTTCACTCCGTAAGGGCGCGGATTACTCGACAGGGATTGCCTGCGGCGAACATCCCTTCGGGCACATCTCGCGTGACGACGCTGCCGGCTCCGATTACGGCTCGTGAGCCAATGCTGACGCCAGCGAGAATGATCGCGCCGCCGCCCACCCACACGTCCGACCCGATGTCGATGGGCTTCCCGAATTCTTCGCGACGCCGTTGTTCCGCGTTGAACGGATGCAGTGGCGTGTAGATCTGCACTGCCGGTCCGAAGAGCGTGAAGTCGCCGATCCGGATCCGGCAAACGTCCAGCACGATGCAGTTGAAATTGAAGAACACCCTCTTGCCGAGTTCGATATTCGTCCCGTAGTCACAGAAGAAGGGCGGCTGCAGCCACACGGTGTCGCCACCCTTGCCGAACAAGTCGCGCAGAATGCGACGGCGTCCGGCTTCTTCCGTCTCGCGCGTGGCATTGAGCTGCTGACACAGATCACGCGCACGATTCCGGGCTGCAACGAGCTCGGAATCGAGCGGGTCGTACAACTCGCCCGCGAGCATCTTGTCGCGTTGGGTAGGCACTGTTAGTGACGGTAGCACGCGAATCTGACGGTGAGCCCCAATCATCTGTGCGCAACTGTTCGACGCTGGGAGCGGAGCGAACAGTCTCGCTAGGACTCAACCAGGGAAGCGCGCGCGCACAGGGACGGCACTCGGCAGATGCGGCACATAGTGTCGACAATTCCTCGATGTCCGCATCGCTTTATCTCTGCACTCCTCGTTTTGCTGCCGAGCAAGCTTGTAACCGCGAGGCATTGCTCAGCTTCGTTCATTGTCTTCTCGCGAGACAATCATTCGAAGGCGAGTGATCGATGCCGATACTAATCGCGACCGAACGTGAGGTCGTCGTCGTTGATGTTGAGCGCGGGGTCCCCACGTCGGCCCACGGCATCGGCGAACGCCCCACGTGCCTGGCAGCCGACCCTCTTGTTCGCGGGCGCGCCTGGTGCGGCACGCACCGGAGCGGTGTGTTCAGAACCGATGATGACGGAAGGTCGTGGCGGTTGGTCGGTCTCGCGGGTCGGCTGATTATGGCCGTCACTCCGAGCCCCGCGGACCGGGACCTGGTCTGGGTGGGTACCGAGCCGAGCGAGGTGTGGCGATCACGGGATGGTGGGACTACGTGGGAGCAGACCAGCAGATTAGAGACATTGTCGTCGTCGTCGGAATGGGCCTTTCCGCCGAGACCGGACACTCACCACGTCCGCTGGATCGCGTGCCACCCGATCGAGCGGGAGCACCTCTGGGTGGCCATCGAAGCCGGCGCGCTCGTGTCCACGATCGACGGCGGTCGCACATGGCGCGACCGTGTGCCCGGTGGACCTCGGGACACCCACGAGCTCGCTATTCACCCCAAGGCGCCCAATATTCTGCGAGTCTCCGCCGGCGATGGGTATTTCGAGAGCGAGGATGCGGGTCGCACGTGGCGCTCGCCCACCGGCGGTCTGGAGGTCGGCTACTTGCGAAGCGTGGCGATTGATCCGGAACAACCCGAGCTTGTCGTGGTGTCAGCTTCCTCCGGACCATACTCCGCGTACGTCGCGGGCCGCTCGGACGGCCGGTTGTATCGCCGTATCACTCGCGAGCGTTGGGAGCGCGTCCGCAACGGCTGGCCAGCGTCACCTAGCACAATCGCGCCGTTGCTGTGCGCCGGCGCGAACGCCGGCGAGCTGTGGGCCGCAGACGAGCGCGGCGTGCACCGTTCGGATGATGGCGGGGTGAGTTGGCACCGCGTAGTCACCTATGCGACGTTGCCACAGCACCTCCGCGGCCTCGCCCTCGTCCAGTGACCAGAAAAACTGCGGCCGTCCCGTTCTACGGAGCGGGAAGAGGGTCGCTCAGATGAAATTGCTTTGACGAGAGACCTGCGATTTCCTCATTCCCGACGCGCGACCCGCACATACGACCTAAGTCGACAGACTGAAACTTAGGGTCACCGTGAGCACGAAGCGCTCCGGCTTTCCGTTCAAGAGCAACGGCGAATAACGCCATTGCTTGAGAGCCGCGACAGCTGCGCCGTCCAACAGCGGTATCGAACGCAGCACACGTACGTCTTCCACACGTCCCTGTCGATCGACGACGGCTTCGAGGATGACAACGCCCTGCACTCGCGCTCGCACTGCAAGGGGCGGGTACTCGGGTTCGACGCGTTCGACTAGCCCAGGCGCTTTCACCTCACCACCCACCCGCACCGGTTCTCGCGGCACCGGAGCTGGGGGCGGTGGCGGTGGCGGTGGCAGATCGGTGAAGAGTCCACCTACAATGCCACCAACCACGCCACCGGGAATCCCCCCCTCAACCCCACCAAGGACTCCTTCTGCACTGCCGGCATCAACTTGCGTCTCCTCGACGATCTCTCGCGGGGCCTCGACTGGCGCAGCCCGCGGGCTTACGGTCGGCACTGGCTCGTTCGCCTTCGGCTTCGAAGGTGTTGTAGCAGGTGCAGGTGGTGGCGGCGGTGGTGGAGGCGGGGGCGGAGGCGGCGCTGCCGACACGACGAACGCGAGCACGTCCGGTACCTCCGGCAGATCCGCGCTGACGTACAAAATCGGAATCGCCAAGAGCACACTGAGGACGATCACGTGCGCTGCAGTCGAAATGAGCACAGGAATCCTGCTCCGGTGCGGCGTCCGACGACGGTCTCCACTAAACAGCTCGAACATCGCGCTCGCCTCCGCTATCGTTCGAGGCAAAGCTCGATCCGAGCTGACGCGTGCGGTGCTTGCGTTTTTTCACCAAAAATCGACCGTACCGGCGCGTTGCGCGGCTGGCGCACGTTTCAAAATGTAAGGGGCTTTCAGAACGAAAGACTCGTCTACGCCCGACCGCCTATTCACATTGAAATGCGTCTATCTCAGTACGCAACCGCCAACATCGACGCCGATGCGGGGCAGTCGCCAAGGCTACGGTGCAAGTCGTAAAGCCACGGAGAACCCCGGGTCTTCGTCTCGACCTAGGAGCGGTTGCGCGCAATACGGGCGTAGTGCGTGTGATTGTAAGTGAACCACCCGTCGACTCTCAGTTGACGAGCGAGATCCCGCACAGTGTCAACTGCTTCGGGGTGGCGTCGGGCGGTCAGGTGAGCGGCGTCGGGAACGACGCTGATGAAATACAAATCGGCGCGGGCTGTCGGTCTCGACGCAAGTACGTCGCCTGGTGCCGGCACCTCGCTCTGATTGACGTTCCTGCACTCTACGATTTTTTCCATCATCTTGCCTCGGTCTCAACGTGGCGTGTACTGACGACAATCGCAAGCTGCGCGCCAGCCTCCGCGCTCCATCGTTGGGGAAGGCAATCGACAACGGTTCCTTGGTATTTCAGACTTGAAGTGACCTACTTCATTTTGAATGCTCAAGTTCTTTGTTGCTTCAAACCTGCGCTCAAGACGCCGAACAAAGCGGTGGCGAGGACGTGGACTGCCACGCCGGTTGCCTCCGCACACTCCCTGACAAATCGTCACCGGAGAAGGCACCCTGGACGTGTCGTACGACGCTGATAAGATCGAGATTTCGCCGCGATGGGACGATCCTTCGCATGTCCGTCCACCGGGGACGACCCCGCTTAAATCTTGGAGGTTGCCGTGGCGTGGGTCATATTGGTCATCGCCGGCTTTCTTGAAATCGGCTGGGCCGTTGGGCTGAAGTACACAAACGGATTCACTCGCCTGTGGCCAACTGTCGGTACGGCTGTCGCACTCGTCGCCAGCATGGTACTTCTCGGTTTGGCCGTGCGCACGCTGCCGTTAGGAACTGCGTACGCCGTGTGGACCGGAATTGGAACAGTCGGCACCGCGATTCTCGGCATGGTCCTGCTTGGTGAGCCGGTGACGATGCTCCGTGTTGCTTTTATCGGTTTGATCGTTTGCGGCATTTTTGGATTGAAGGCGGTTCACTGATTTGAGAAGGGCGATTATGCCGAGCCGCGACGAAATCCAGCGTCGAGCGTACTAACCGTACGACAGCGAGTGCGTGAAAACGGTCACGATCGCGATCCCTAGGCGCATGGTCTCACTGATGCCGATCTCTGTCGGTTCCCGCGAGCCTTATCGCCGGGCCACCTGATTCCTGATTGTTGTAGAGCGCGCACAAAGCTCAGTACGAGCGGATTTCTCAGCGCGTTTAGGACGTGGTGCCACGAGCGGTAACGTCTGGTTCTTGGCTCGATGGGTATGGAAGCGGCCGAGTGTCATGTGTCACCAAGACTGGACACAGCGACTTCGCCAAAACCGCCTGCGTTGTCGATGTCCACTGGCGTGGCGGACCAATTACGACGACATCGACGTCAGACGTCTCAGTGGCTCTGACGATCTCGGTGGCTGGCACTCCTTGCTTCACAATCACTTCAGTGTCACACCACGCGTGTGCTTCAGGCGGGATCGCCTCCACTAACTGCTTCTGAGCCTCCGACGAAGACGGAGCTGGCTCCGTCATTACGCACACGCATCTGAGGTGTCCATGTGTCTCCCATGCGAGCGAAAGCGCTTGCCTGATGACGCTGACGGATGATGGCGCCAAATCAACCGCACACAGAATCTGTTTGAACACGCCCGCTCTCAACCGATCGACTCTTCGTCCAGTGGGCACGATCAGAACTGGACAATCGGAACGCGAGACGACTGTCGCAGTCACAGAACCGATCGGACGCATCGGGCGGTCGGCGCCAGCGGCCCCCATAACAATCACATCGGCGCGGATGGACTTGGCGAATCGGAGAATCTGGCTGCCGGGGTCCCCTTGCCTGACAGCTGCTCCGGTGTGGACATTCTCAGAATCTGTTGCCATGAGCGCTTCCCGCAGCTTGGTAATCGTGTCAGCACGCTGGTGGGAACCAAGAGCCTCTGGAGCCACAAGGCCTCTCGTCGCGACAACATGGAACGCCCTGAGCTCCGCTCTTCGCGCGCGCGCGAGGGCGTTCGCCCAATCGAGCGAGTTCATGGACAGCGACGACAAATCCATCGGGCAGAGAATGTGACTTAACGAGAGTCTGTTCATCGTGTCCCCTGGCATTCTCCACTCCGGACGACGCAGCCAGTCCAGTAACGAGCTTACGCCTTCCGTATGCCAAATGCTCTGCGCCACTGGCCTGCGACGCCGTGTACGGCCGCGCTTGACGAACCAATAGGCGACGTCTTCACCCCTGCCACAGCGCAACTGGTCGTCAGCCTGCGCTCCGGCAATGGAGGAACGTCGAGGAAAGCAGGATCGCGCCGCTGAGGGCTCGACCCTGTGAGTCCTCTTTCTGCCGGGAAGAGCATCCGTAGCGCGATCAGAAACAGCACGATGCCGCCTGCGATGTTGACGGCCAGCTGTTCGAGACCGAGGAGCCGCAAGAGATAATCGCCGACCAGCACGAACGTCACGAGCACGAGATACGCTAACGCTTTTCGCGCAGAAGTACGATGCGTCGCCGTTCCGGGCGACGGCCTTGAGCGCCGAGAGAAACAGCGGGACGAACGACGCACGGCCGCTCGCCTTCACTCGGTGTGTCGACCCGTTGGGTTTGGTCGGTCCTCAGCGGGCCCGCCTCGTCTGGCCAGGTTGCGCGCGGTGTTGATCAAGCCAACATGTGAGAACGCCTGAGGAAAGTTTCCAACCATTCGACCCGCTTCGGGATCGTATTGCTCCGACAATAGCCCGACATCGTTGCGCAGCTTCAGAAGCCGTTCGAAGATGTCCCTCGCCTCGTCGTATCGGCCTTGGAGCGCGAGATTGTCGGCAAGCCAGAAGGTGCAGAGCAGGAATGCCCCTTCCCCTGCTGGCAATCCGTCCACGTGTGGA
Organism: uncultured Acidobacteriota bacterium; assembly: GCA_963728825.1. GTDB lineage: Bacteria > Acidobacteriota > Vicinamibacteria > Vicinamibacterales > CAVVIG01 > CAVREM01. The sequence continues at coordinate 21,091 of CAVSLA010000001.1, read as the reverse complement.
GCGGGCGCGTAGCGGTCGACGAAGCCATTGCGAACAAGTCGTCGCTGAATGTAGTCCACCGTGCCTCGCATTCTCGGATCCGTTGCCGGCAGGAAGCCGACGAGCGGAAGCATCAGCAGGCTGGCATCCGCCTCCTTCGACCCGTAATACTGAACGAACGAATTGACGGCCGGATCGAAACCCTCGCGGCAGACATCCTCATGAATCTCAGCTCGGAGGCGCCGCCATTTGGAGGCTTCACCCTCAAGCCCGAACTCCTCGACGCTCTTGACGGCTCGGTCCATGGCGACCCACGCCATCACTTTCGAGTGGGTGAACTGCCGTTGGGGACCGCGGACTTCCCAAATGCCCTCGTCGGGTTTGTGCCAATCGCTTTCAAGGAAGTCTAGGAGCCCACGCTGTATTCGCCACGCGTTCTCGCTCGGCGGCAATCCTGACCGCCGTGCGAGGTGCAGAGAATCCATTACCTCCCCATACACGTCGAGTTGATGCTGTCGATGCGCTGCGTTTCCGATTCGGACGGGAGATGAGCCCTCGTATCCTGGGAGCCACGGCAGTTCCAATTCCGTCAGGCGCCGCTCGCCCGCGAGGCCGTACATGATTTGGAGCGTCGAAGGGGTTCCGGCCACGGCGTTCACGAGCCATTCGCGCCAAGCACTCGCTTCCTCCGTGTAGCCACCCACCATGAGGGAATAGAGCGTGAATGTGGCGTCGCGCAGCCAACAGTAGCGGTAATCCCAGTTCCGGACGCCCCCGATGCGCTCTGGGAGAGATGTAGTCGCGGCAGCGACGATCCCGCCAGTGGGCGCGTACGTCAGCGCCTTCAGCGTGATGAGCGAACGGACGACGGCGTCATGCCACTCGCCATGGAATGTGCAGCGACCTGACCACGCCATCCACCATTCTTCTGTCTCTTGAAGACTCTGCTCCGGATCCGTCGGTTGGGGCTCGCTCTGGTGCGTAGGCGACCAGGCCAGCTCGAATGGCACACGCTCGCCGGCAGCGACGTTGAAATGTGCGACGGTTCGAAGGTCCTGACCGGAGAGCCGCGCGCGACTGCGGAAATACAGCGTTTCCGGTCCCGCCGTCGCCCGGATTCCACCCTCTGAGCGTCGAACCCAGGGTACGACCGATCCGTAGTCGAATCTGATCACGAGATCCATTGCCATGGGGACATGGCCGCTCATTCCCTCGACGATTCTGATCAGCTCAGGCGTTCGGGTGCGAGGAGGCATGAAATCGATGAGTCTCACCGCGCCGCTGTCTGTGTAGTACTCAGTCTCGAGGACGAGGGTCCCAGGACGATAGCGGCGTTGGATTTTCTTGATCTCGGTTTCCGGCGCCAGCACCCAGCGCCCATGGTCGAGCGTCCCTAGGAGCGCGGCGAAGCACGCGGCCGAGTCGAATCTAGGAAAACTGAGCCAGTCGATCGAACCGTCCCGCCCCACGAGGGCTGCCGTCTCACAGTCGCCGATCAACGCGTAGTCTTCGATGCGCGACGCCATCTGCCCCAAATCATCCCATTGTCAGTGGGACAAGGACCGTCGAATTCCCGGACGTTGAGCGAGACCTTTCAGATTGAGCGCCAAGCTTTCAGTTTGAAATGATGCGCGCAGACTAGAGGCTTCACCCCTTCCGTGACCAGACAGCGCAAGTCATCCCCAATGCTGAAAGTTCGAGCCGATCAAGAACGGAACGGCGATGGCTCACGGCTTGCCTCTGACCACCGCGTGCGGAGACACCGGCGTGCGACCTCGACTGCTGGTCGATGCCTCACGGCGACTCAGAGTGCGAAGACTTGGCGGCTGGCGCCGCTGGGTAGCAGCGCTAGAGGGCCGACTGCGTCGAGCCGGTCCAAGTGCTCTTGGCGCGCTGGGTATCAGGGCCTGGAAAAACACCGAAGGAGATCGCGTGAAGTTGGCAGAAGTGAGCCGAACCGTCCGCAACACCCCGCCGCACACAACACCGGCGATACACGAACTGCTTCTGCGAATCGAGGGTGAGTACCGCGAGATGCCAGGACTGAGCCTCACAGTGTCCCAGGCGGAGCGGCTGTGGGGGCTGGACAACAGCACGTGCACGTTTGCCCTGACGACGCTCGTCGAACGCGGGGTTCTGAGGCAAACCACGGGCGGCACGTATCTGCGAGGGCCCTCCAGCTAGTTATGGGGCCATTCGCAAGCGTGGGGAATCAATTAGTGGGGCGCGGATCGCCATCAGAGAAGGAGCAGCAGGCATCATGGCAACGACGACGGAGACCATGGCAGCGACGACCGGAACCCGGGATCATGACCTGAGGAAAATGCTCGAGGACCGCCGCGGCGAACTGATGCGAGAAGTTCAAGGAAGAATTCGCGACGCGCGGACCGACGTCACCAAGGCGCGCCAGGTGCTCGACCAGGGCGAGAGCTCCGAGGTCGACATTCAGGAAGACATCGAGTTCGCGTTGATCCAGATGAAGGCGGAAACGCTGAATAAGATCGACGTGGCACTGCGACGGCTCAACGAAGACACCTACGGCGTCTGTTTCGAGTGCGGCGGTGAGATCGCCGAACGGCGTCTAAGGGCCATTCCCTTCGCGGTGCGTTGCAAGGACTGCGAAGAAGCCCGTGAGGCGGCCGAGCAGCGCGAGCGCATCGTGTCGCGTCGCGGTTCCTCATCGTTCGTTGTCGAGATGTCCAGCTAAGACACTCGAGCACGCGGAGCCTGTCGAGGCTCTCTCCACTCGACGTCTCGCGCTACCACGTGGTACGAAACCCAAGATTCCGCTGGCGTCACACTGACAGATGGAGGACATCTCATGGCCAGGGTCGCCATAAACGGATTGGGACGAATTGGTCGGGCCACGCTCAAGATCGTCATGGACACGCCCGGCCTGGACTTGGTCGCCGCCAACGACATTGGTACGTCGGGCAATGTCGAGTACCTCCTGAAATACGACACGGTTTACGGGCGGTATGAGAAGACAGTCGAAGCAACCGAAGACGGACACCTGAAGGTTGGTGACCGCCGGCTCAAGCTGCTGAGTGAAAAAAAACCGGCGCTCCTGCCGTGGAAGTCGTTGAACGTCGACATCGTCTTCGAGTGCACGGGCGCGTTCACAAAGCGAGAAGATCTCGATGCTCACATCCGTGCCGGAGCCGCGTACGTCATCTTGTCGGCGCCCTCGAAAAGCGACGACGTGGAAACGATCGTCCACGGCGTAAATAGGCCACAGGGTGGCACCGCCATCATCTCGTGCGCGAGTTGCACGACGAATTGCATCACGCCGGTGATGGAGATTCTCGGCCGGCGGATCGGCATCAAGAAGGCCATCATGACGACGGTTCACGCCTACACGTCCAGTCAGGCGATTGTCGACTCTCCACACAATCGCGCCCGAAGAGGCAGGGCCGGCGCCGCGAACTTCGTGCCCACGTCCACCGGTGCAGCCGCCGCGACCGCTAAGGCGCTCCCCGAGTATCGCGGCCGATTCGATGGTGTGGCCGTCCGGGCGCCCGTTGCTGTCGGGTCGCTCGCGGACATCGTCGCCGTCGCCGCCAGACTTACGACGGTGGACGAGGTGAACGATGTGTTTACGGAGGAGGCTGGGAGCGAACGCTATCGCGGGGTCCTCGGTGTGACCTCGGATCCGGTCGTATCGTCCGACATCATCAGAGATCCCCGCGCGTCGGTTGTGGATCTCGGCATGACTCAGGTTGTTGATGGCGATCTAGTCAAGGTTATGAGTTGGTACGACAACGAGTGGGGGTATTCGAGTCAGTTGGTCCGCGAGGCGTTGCGGATCGCGAGAGAGATGGATCTGAAAGGGTCGTGAGGAGCCATGATCGATGTGCGCGCCAGCGAGCTAGCGGCGAGCAGACCTGATGAGACATCGTGAAGTATCGATACCTGACTTACCCGACGCCTTCAGACCGAATACGGGGCTTGCTCGTGTACTGTGCCGCGGCTCCCCGATCGACCCACCATATCAATGTCCCCTCGGCTAATCGGACGCCGGCCGCCGGGTAAGTGTTTGGGTCAGGGACGCCGGTGAGCACATGGTGCAGCGCAGATGCCTTCTTTGACCCCGTCACGAGGACGTAGGTGTGGGCGCTTCGAGTGATTGCCGGCAGGGTCAGTGTGAGGCGCAATGGCGGATCGGCCGGCGTCTCAACGGCGACGACCCACCGCGCCAGCTCTCCAAGCGCCGGTGAGCCCGGGAATAGAGAAGCCGTATGTCCCTCTTCTCCGAGCCCGAGGAGGCTCAGGTCGAAATGCGGCCAATCGGTGCCGAAGTAGTTTCTCAACGTGTTTTCATAATCTCGAGCGGCCGCGTCCGCTGACCGGAAGTGAGTTGGCATCGGATGGACGTTGCCAGCCGGACACGGGACGTGATCCAATAACGTTTCCTTCGCCATTCGATAGTTACTGTCTGGATCGTCAGGGGCTACGAAGCGCTCATCCCCCCAGAACACGTGAACGTGTGCCCAGGGGATCTGATCTCGAAATTCCGACGCAAGCAGGCCGTACAACGTGCGCGGCGTGTTCCCGCCAGACAGCACGAGGGAACATCTGCCCGCGCCCCGCACGGACTCATTGATCGTTCTGACCGCGGCCTGGCCCGCCTGCATGCTCAGTTCGTTCACGTCGGCAAAGACGCGCACGTCTGGCTCTTCCTTGTGCTCCACAACGATTAGACCCTCTTATCCGGCGTCTCTGCCGCGCCTGCATGGCTGGGTATGCGCAACTGCGACAGGATGTGCTCCACGATGACGCTCGGCGGCGCAGACACGTCGATGACCAGAGCATCGTCCGGCTCTTCCAACGAGTCGAACTGGCTCGCAAGCAGGTCATCCTTCATGAAGTGATTCGACCGATGCCTCAACCGAGAACGAATGAGCGCCGGAGAGCCCCTCAAATACACCCAGGTTATCGGGACGCCTTTGGCGAGCAGCCACCGGTACTCTTGCTTGAGCGCTGAGCATCCCACGACAAGGTCCTGGCCGTGCTGGAAGTAGTCGAGGATACGGGCATGGATCGCCGAGAGCCACGGACCACGATCGGAATCCGTCAATGGGATACCGCGGCTCATCTTGTCGATGTTCTCTTTGGGGTGCAGCGAATCGCCCTCCAGGAAGGGGCACTTCATCGCCGCCGCTAGCATCGTGCCGACAGTCGTTTTCCCCGATCCTGCGACTCCAATTACCACGATGACCATTGACAATCCTGCCTGTTCCGAAGAATACGTTGCCCTTCGGTCGCTTCCCTAAATTCAAGCGGTCTGCGTTCGAAGAACAAACCGTTCCATCGCCAGCGCGAAGCCCTCTTCTCCATTCGACGTCGTCACAAACGTTGCCGCACGCTGTACCTCCGCACTGGCGTTACCCATAGCAATGCTCACTCCGCTGCGCTTGAACATCAGCACGTCGGTCGGCATGTCCCCAACGGTCACGATGTCTGCAGAGGGAATGGCCAGCAGCGCCGACAGAGCGCCGACCACCTCTCCCTTGTTGGCCTTCGGATGCGTCACATCCAAGTAATACGGTTGGGACAGCGCCGCAGACACAAGGTGACCATACTGTTGCTGCACCTCGATGACACAGCGTGCCATGGCTTGATCGTCGTCGCTCACACCGACGATCTTGACCACTCGATCCAGCAGACCCTCGTATGTGGACACGACAGTCGGCGGAAACTTGACCGTCCACTCTTCGCGATCCACATGAGGACCGTGGCGTGACCTGACGTACCACTCGTTGTCACCGTACACCCAAACGTCGAACTTGTGCTTCGTCAAGATGTCGATGACCGATTCTGCGGCCTGTCTGGTGACCAGGTGTTCACGAATGATCGAGAGGTCCGGCCGTACGATTAACCCACCGTTGAATGCCGCAACCGGGTCTCGGAGGTCCAGGTCGTCGATCAACGTCTGCATTCCGAGTGGAGGCCGGCCGCTGGTGATCGTGAAAGCGATACCCCGCTCGATGATTGTTCGAACAACGGCGCGCGTCCGGGGCGTCAGGACCTTGTCGGGTGTCACCAGTGTCCCGTCAACATCCGCCACGACGAGACGAACATCGTTTGGCACGTCTTCCTTTCTGGCCATCGTCATGCCGCATTCATAGATGAAGCGCGCGCCCGGTCGAAAATTGCGACTTACCTCGCGGTAGCGCTCCGCAACCCGGGACGTCGCCTCTTGTCGGCTCGCCTTACGGGAATTAAACGAATGGTCATCCGGCCCCGAGCAATCGTTTTCGATGCCCTGATGGCACCCCGGTGGCCGGATACGTCACCCGGGTTCCGGTCACCCGTGCCCACGGCGTCAGCGAGTGAGGCCGCGCTCGACCGCCGCTGGTGATCTCCCTCGCGTCGATGCCTTTGACGAGCAGCGCGTCCGCAATCAAGGAGCGGTGGCAGCGCCACGGGGACGGCTTCAGCGCACATCAGCACGACCCGTTCTCGCTTGGCGAGCGCAATACACCGATTCAGGTTCTCTTCGAACCCTGAGGTCTGCATGTAATCCGCATAACCGCGGAAGCTGGCGTTCCGCCACGCCATATTCGACGAGTTGCGTCGGGCACGCCGCAAGCCGCCCAATCCTGGCATGTGCGTGTAGTGCATCCGAGCGCGATGGAGGGCCGGAGACAGTTGGTCTCGATTGAACTGAGGGTTGTGCCGCGACCGCGGGATCGTGCGCACGTCAATGACCCGTTGGACGCCGTGCGGCTTGAGCAGACGGATGAAGTCCGTCTATCGTCCGAGTCGAATGACCGATCGTGAAAATGACAAGCGGTCTCACGTCAGCTCGCTGTCGTGAGGATCTGGCTCCGCTTCTCCCCTAAAGTGGCGACCAACTGATCGAACGAGGAGGCGAATGCCTTGATTCCGTCTGCCTGTAACTGTTCGGTGATCGTGTGCAGGTCAAGGCCAAGGGCCGCCGCAGCTCGCCAGTACTGCTCCCGCTTCCTCCTCCTCCGTGCCGAGGGTGACGCGAACGCGTCCGTGATCGCGAAACGCATCGAGCGTCGCAGGAGGGACGGTTGTGATCGTATCCGGACCAATCAGCGATTCGATGTACAGGACATCGGAGTACGAAGCATTCTTGGTTCCCGTGCTGGCCCATAGCGGCCGCTGGACGCGCGCGCCGCGTCGCTTGAGGGCCGCAAACGGCTCGACGTCGAACAGCTCACGGAACCGGCGGTAGACGCGTTTGGCGTTTGCGATGCCAATTCTCCCCCGCAACGAGAGGGCGTCCGGCGAGCCGATCTCCTCGAGCAGGCGATCCGCGACGACATCGAGTCGACTCACGAATAGCGATGCGACCGAGGTGACTCGATGTGGCTCGGGATGGCGATCGATGCCTCGAAGGTAGGCCTGCGCCACGGCCTCGTAGTGGCCAAGTGAGAACATCAGCGTGATATTGACGTTGATGCCCTCCGCGGTCAGCACCTCAACAGCGGGAACGCCCTCTGCGGTGGCCGGCACCTTGATCATCGCGTTAGGTCGCGCCACAACCTGCCAGAGATGTCGCGCTTCGGCGATGGTTGCTCCAGTATCGTGGGCAGAACCTGGCGAGACCTCGAGGCTCACGAAGCCGTTCGCGCCGTCACTGTCGTCGTACACCGGCCGAAGGACATCAGCTGCCAGCTGGATGTCCTCGACGGTCAAACGCTCGGCGAGCGCTCGGTTGCTGATGTCGCGGTCGGCATTGAGCGCGCGATGCAGTCCGGCATCGTAATCGGTACTTCCGGCAATGGCCTTGTCGAAAATGGTTGGGTTACTGGTCACACCGCCCAGACCATCCTCTTCAATCAATCGCCGCAGTCCACCGCCCGTGATCAGATTACGGCTGATGTGGTCCAACCACACGAATTGACCGAGTTGATTCAATGCGAGCAGTGGGTTCATGAGGATCTCTCTGTTCTGCCTACATCCGTCTCTAACGAGCCCGTCATCATCGCGGAGAGGTGGAGCGTCGACTAGGGCGTCAGCTTCGAACTGAGGGCTCCGCGAACTCCTCACTGAGTCTGGCGAGAGCAAGCGCACCGAGCGCAAGCCCGAAATCACGCAGTGCCACGTCGAAGTACCCAGGAATCAACAGGAGATTGAGGATGATCCCGAGCAGCCACGCAGCGACGATGTACGCGCCAATTCGTGGACGCGTCGCAACCAGTACGGCGGCGGCCATCTCGACGATCCCGACGAGCAACATGAACGTGTGACCAGAGACCGGAAGCAGTCGCTCAACCGCTGGAGCGAGATACTGATCCCAGTTCGTGAGGAGGTGGGTGAACTTATCGAGTCCCGCCAGCGCGGGCGCCACAATGAACCCGATGTGCAGGATTTGATATGCCTGGTAGGCGGGGCGGCTAGTCGTCGCGATTGTCTGAGGCATCTGCGTCCTTCGACTCCTGTCGCATGTCCTGCGACTGATCCTTCGTCTGGTCTGTCAAAGTGCACGCGGCGCGCCACAAGCCGGTGCGCGGAATCGCCTGTCATCCCGCGTAGGACGGCGGCGGGCTATCGGGCCGGGAGATTCAGAATGAAACCGGAGGCTTTCAAAACGAAAGGATCCGTTTGCGCAAATGACCGGTGGCCTGGGCCGAGCGCTGGCGCGTTGCTTGCGGTGATGGGCTGCGCGTCAGCCGCGGAGCGCTCGCGGCAACAAGGAGTGACCGGCCATGCGACTTATCGGTGCTGCGTTAATCGTCTTCGCGCTCGCGTTCACACTCGCCGTCTCAGAGTTCCCTCCTGCCCTCACGGCAAGCCAAACTGCCGGTCTCTCTGACAAGGGCGGGCAGAACCATCGGCGGGGGCAAGCGATCTTCCGTTACGACACCTTCGGCGACGAGCAGTTGTGGACCGATGTGTTGCGGATGCACGAGGTGATTGCGACGGTTCCCCCGGCGACCGCGTTGGCCGTAGGCCTCAAGGTGGACGTCGAGGCGCTGCCTGCGGAGATCATCGCCGCGCTGCAGGCTGGTGAGGTTGACCTCACGAATCCCGCCGTTACCGTCGAACTGTTGCGGCTGAACGCGGTCGTCGGCGTGCAGGGGAAGGTCAACGACGTGGGTCAGCTAACCAGCCTCGGCATCACGTGCGCCCTCTGCCACTCGTCGGTCGATAACTCGTTTGCGACTGGGATTGGCCGACGGCTGGACGGATGGGCCAATATCGATCTGAACGTGGGGGCTATCGTCGCCCTGTCGCCGGCGCTGGATGCGGCCACCAAGGAGGAGTTCAACGCCTGGGGTCCTGGCAAATATGACCCGCGCCACCACGCGTTCGACGGTACGAACCTCCTGTCGCTGAACAGCCCCTCGCTGCCGATTGTCCTCCCGCCGATCTACGGCTTGAAGGGAGTCGGCTTCGAGACGTTCAGCGCAGATGGGCCCATCTCATATTGGAATGCCTATGTGGGGATTGGGCAGATGGGCGGACAGGGTACCTTTCACGATCCGCGCATCGGCCTCTTCATCACGCAGACGCCGGATCTCGTGACCCCGAAACTGCCCGCCCTGCTCGACTATCAATTGAGCTTGCGCACGCCGGAGCCGCCCAAAGGCAGCTTCGATCGACAGGCCGCCAACCGCGGCCGGAGGCTGTTCCGCAACGAGGCCGGCTGCGCCACCTGCCACCAGGGGCCCCACTTCACGGACGTCCTGAGCGGTCCCTCGCGGACCGTGCCGTTCCTGCATGACCCGGTCGAAGTCGGGACGGATCCAGCGTATGCCCTGCGGACCGCCACCGGGAAATATCGCACCACTCCGCTGCGCGGACTGTGGCAGCATCCGCCGTACTTCCATGACGGCAGTGCGCCGGATCTCCTGGCGGTGGTCAATCACTATGACCGGCTGTTTGGGTTGAATCTCACAGCCGCACAGAAGGCGGACCTGGTCGAATTCCTGAAGTCGCTCTGACGCGGTTCGGGCGACGAGTGCTGCGAAGTCGTTTCACCGAGGAGGGTGCACCAATGGCGGCAGAATTTGTGACGGCAATCAAAACGAGTGAGATACCGGTTGGCGGCATCACGGCCATCGATGTCCGGAGCACACGGATCGCGGTTGCCAACGTTGGTGGCACCTACTACGCCTTCGACGACGAGTGCACACATGAGGAGTGCTCGCTTGCTGAATATGGTGAACTGGCTGGCACGACCCTCACGTGCACGTGCCACGGTTCCGAGTTCGACGTGCCGACGGGGAAGGTGCTCGCCCCTCCGGCGACAGTGCCGGTCAAGGTGTATCCCGTCCGGGTCGCGGGGGATGCGTTACAGATCGAGGTGTGATGGCTTCGAGGTACGTGATCATCGGCGCCAGCCTGGCCGGCGCCACGGCAGCCATCACGCTGCGCGAGGAGGGCGCTGATGGGACTCGTGACGCTGATCGGTGCGGAGAACGAGCCGCCCTACGAACGGCCGCCGCTGTCCAAGACCTACCTGCGCGGAGATGTGCCCTTCGACAAGGCGCTCGTGCGACCGGCCGCGTTCTACGCGGAGCACGGCATCGAAACGCTCCTCGGGGCCCGAGCGACGCGAATCGATCCGTCCACGCGCATGGTGGAGCTCGAGGATCACCGTCAAGTGCCGTTCGACGCGCTGCTGATTGCCACGGGCGGACGTAACCGGCGCGTCTCGATTCCTGGTGGCGATCTTGAAGGCATTTACGGTCTTCGCACGATCCAGGACGCCGATCGCATTCGGAAAGAGATCGTTGCCGGTCGCCGAGCGGTTGTCGTAGGCATGGGGTTCATCGGCTCGGAAGTCGCGGCGTCGCTTCGACAGAAAGGCCTGAACGTCGTCGCCGTCGACCCCTCGAAGACGCCGCTCTTCCGCGTTCTCGGCGAGGCGGTCGGCCAGACTATCGCCGACCTTCATCGCGCTCACGGTGTTCGCACCATCTTCGAGGACACTGTCGCCGCGTTCGAGGGAACGCGACGCGTGAACTACGTTGTCACAAAAGGAGGACTGCGTCTCGAGTGCGACTTCGTCGTCGTGGGCATCGGCATCGAACCGGCGGTGGACATGCTCGAAGGCAGCGGCATCGTCGTAGACAACGGCGTGGTCGTTGACGAGTACCTGCGAGACGAATGTCACCGGTGTCTTCGCCGCGGGTGATGTCGCGAATCATTATCACCCGATCTTCGATCGCCGGATTCGAGTGGAACACTGGCAGAACGCCATCAAGCAAGGCGCCGCTGCGGCGCGCAACATGCTTGGCAAACGGGTTGTGTACGACGAGATCCACTGGTTCTGGTCTGATCAGTACGATGCGAACCTCCAGTACGCCGGATTCCACACGAAGTGGGAGCAGCTCGTCGTGCGTGGCCGTCTGGATTCGGGCAGCTATCTCGCGTGTTATGTGAGTGAGGGCCGAATAGATGCGGCTGTCGGTCTCAACCGCGCGAAGGACGTGCGCCGTGTCATGCCGCTCATCAAGTCCCGGCGCGCAGTGGATCTCGAGCAGCTTCGGGACGAAGGCGTTGACCTGCGCTCATTGCAAGCGAGTGCGTAATCCCACAGCGACAGAAGAGACACGTGGATCCAGATCGGCCATCGGTCGAACGAGCGATGATGAAGGACGGCGGTCTCATCCACCCTCGACACCTCACCGACAGTGCTCATTCCACCCACGCCACAAAATCGATCCCTTCCCAGCGGCTCGCCTCCGGCCAGTAGAACGTGAGGTCTACGCGGTCGCCGATGCGCAGCCCCAGCGTTTGAAGGTCCGCCACATGGACGCCGAGCGTCGTGTCACGTGTCGGGGTATCGTGCACGGTACGCCAGCCATCGACGCTCCAATGCACGACGGCCGGGGCGAGCGTCTCGACGCGGAGAATTCTGCCCGGCGGCATCGCGCGCACCTTGTTGTTGAAGCGCCAGATGATGTGGCCAGATGTCACCTTCTCCTCGAGGTACCGCTGGACGGTCTGAGGCGGCCGATCGAAAATCTCCCCGTCTAGAAGGGATCGGCACAGCTTGATGTACTCGGCGTGCGCCCACACGAGCGGCATGGCCGAGCCGGACGCGTGCCCGATGAACAGTCCTCGGTCAGGAATGTCGGCGCTATCCCAGACCTGCTCCGGAAGGAGACAGCTCTCACCCGCCAGCGCCTCCATGGCGTGCGCTAGCTCCTTCGCGACGTCTCTCCGCCCGGCGGCGAGCTCGTAGTGTGCGCGCTCGCCGGTCAGCAGCGGCCAGGCGCGACCAACGCCGGTTCCGTCGAATGGCCCGCCGTCCGCGTGTTCGCCGTACCCATCACCCTGATAGCGATGCCACACGGGACCGCGCGGCGTGTCGACTTTGAGCGTCGCGTCGACGACCTTAACCGTGTTCACAATGCGCGGATCATCTGCGGCGCGCAGCCCGAAGCGCACGAACGCGAGCGCGTCCAGGCTGACCATCAAGGCCGCCGGTCCCACCGCTTGATCCGGAGGCCGGTTCTTGATCGGTACAAATCCATGACATGGGGACGCGGCGTCCGCTCGATCAGGCACCGCTACGCGCACGTAATACCCGTCGACGCCGTGCTGATGCGCCAATTCCGTTCCCGAACAATACAGCCATCGTTCGATGCTGGCATTCCAGGCGTCGGCCGTCTCTCGCAGATAGTCGGCTGCCGTCTTGTTCGATGCCGCGTCGGCCAGATCGGCGGCGACCAGCAGCGCGGCGATCTCCGTCGCGATGGTAAAGGGGGAATAGCCCGGCTGTTCTTCCCAGCGATCCTGCGGGCTCACGGGACCATTGCGCGCGAGAAATGCCGCCGCTCGCCGCACCATCGGCCACAACGCGTCTCGCCAGCTGCGGTCGATGACGCCCTGACGAGCGGCGAGATCCACCAGGAGGATGGGGAGAGCCGTTTCGTCCATCTGAATGCCCTGCCAGTACGGCGTGCCGTCGAGCCACATGTTCTGCGACCAATGGCCGTCCGGTTCTTGCGTCACCTGGAGGTATCGCAAGACGCGCCGGACATGCTCGTGAGCACCCATCGCGATGAAGCCACCGGCGGTCTCCACGAGGTCGCGCGGCCACACCAGGTGGTAGCCGCCCAGGTCGTCGTCAGGCTTGGAGAAGCCCCACGGGATCGACAAGCTGGCGATGATCCCGCCTTCCACGCGCTTGGATTCGTGCGCGCGCAACACCGCGGCGCTCGTGTGATACAGCGGGCTTCGCGACTTCGGTGGTACGCCCCCTTTGAGCCTCGCGTGCCAGGCCTCCCACGCTCTGACGTATGCCGCCTGTATGCCGTCGAAGTCTTCGAGCAGACTAATGAGCGCGTGCTGACCGGCTTCCATCGCCGTGGGACCGAAACCGAGAGCCATCACGAACGTGCCGTCCGATGATCCGAGATCGATTTCGCCCGTGACGGCGACGTTCCCGTTCTCGGCGCGCGTATAGGTCTGGTTCAAGCGCTTGTGGGCCTGCAGTTCCTGCCATCCATCCGAAACCCCGACGAATCCCACCGATCGGGCGAGCCACGGCGCCGTTGAGGCGAGTGCGAGCGCGTGATGGTCCCGCTCGGCGAACAGCATCGGCGCGCCCTTGTAGTCGCCCACCCACGCCGTATTGCCGCTGCCTCGGTTGGCGAGGTGAGGAGCCAGCAGCACGTACAGGCGGAAATCAGCCAGCGTGCCCTGGAGCGGCACGAAACGGACGCGTTGGAGCACCACGTCGCGCCAGGGATCGGTCAGCACCTCCTTCTCGATGCGATAGCGACCATCAACGGCCGTGTTCCGAATCCGATAGGCAAGAATTCCTGGCGCCACCTGCGTCGTCTCGGAGCGTGCATCCCGCTTTTCCTCCGAGAAGAATGTCTGCCCATCGGTCACGATGAAACCAAGGTCGCGCGTGCATGCGTGATCGACGCGTGGGTAGTAGACCTCGTTGAGGATCCCGTGGCTCAGCGTGAACCAGACGCGGCTTTCGCGACTCACAGCGGTACCGAGGCCGCTCTTCGCACTCGACGTCCAGCGCGCCGGAATACCCGGCCAGCCAGGAGCAAAGGTCTCTGTCACGATTTGACTCGCAGCATCGCCTTCATCGTCGGTCTCGCGTGCGAGCATGTCAGCAAAGCCGCAAGTTCGCGAGCCAACCCTCATGGTCTGCAGCCCAAGCGATTCTCTCGGTGAACAACCGGCATTCGACTGAAACTTCGCCGGGACGTGCCGCGCTCGCGATTTCGAAACGAAAGGGTCGATTCAGTATGAAAGGGTGCTACGCGGCTCGACGACGCATGAGGTCGCCAATGCGTTCGACGGCACGGTTAATCGCGTCATATACGTGCTGCCGCGTGACCGGGTGCGGACGGATGCCGGAGTGCTCCAACGCCACGGTCACCGTGCAAACAACGGTGTCGCCGTCCCGTCGCGTTGTCCCGTCGCAGGACCACTCGGGCGCCACGGACACGCGGCGTGTGTCGGGCCAGCGCCGCGAACACTCGATACTCGGCATAGGTGCGAGCCTGCACGTTACCGGATTCGTCTTCGCCGATAACCTCAATACGCATAATTTCAACGGAACAAAGGCATACCTCTTTAGTGCAGCCTCCGATGTTCTCCAGCCTGAAGCGACACCGGTTCTCCTTTCGTTCCAGCGTGAGGCAAAGGCTGGACCACCTGTCCGTGCGCTGCTGCGCAAACGCCAGACCCTGGATTGGCCAGGGGTTGTGGAGTCACCGTTTGAAAGACCGTTTCGAACAGAAACCACCCCTTCAAGATGAAGGTACTGGCGATAGCGTCTGGGAGGAAAGAGCGGAGACGAGACTAATACTAGGTGCCCAAGCCGTACTGCTTCATCTTGCGCCAGAGCGTGACGGTGCTGATCTTCAGTGCGTCGGCGGCCTAGTGCCGATTGCCGCGAAAACGCTCGAGCGAGCGCTCGACTGGCGACTTGTGCACAACAACGGCCTCCGCATCAGCCCATCGCCGGCGAGCGCCCCTCTGCGCGGGCCGCCGCATCATCGGCGCTGCGATCGAGCGTCGACAGCAGAACCGAGTGCGTGAGGTGAACGCGACTCTGCCTCGCGATGACCGCCCGTACGCGTGTTTGAACAAGCCATGGAAACTCTATGAGAGCCGCGTTTGCGGCCCGGCTTGCGCGGATACGTCCGTCGCAACCATGACGCCAAGGGCTTCCGCTCTGTTGCCATATTTTCTTCACGATCTACTTCGATTCATACCGGCTGCGCCAGTCCGCCTGTGGGTTCGCTGCAGGCACGGCCAAGGTAGCGGCCGAGCGTCGTGCGTGACGAGCACAGGAGACAGCGACCGGCTGAGCACTGAACTGGTTGTCGACGTCCAACGGCGCGGCGCACCAATCACCAGCAGATCAACCTTTCGTTCGTCGGCCAGCTTCACGATCTCAATACTCGGCGCACCGCTGATGACGATGATGTCTGTCTCGCACCATTGATTCGCTTCGGACGGAATCGTGGCGAGCGATTGTCATGAGTCTCCGAAGAGGCTGCTGACCGTCCTCCGGGACAACACAGACTTAGGTCAGGCGTCCTCCGGTTCCCACGCGAGTGACAGGGCCTCCCGGATCACCCCCGCTGACGAAGGCGCGCCTCTACCGCGCATACGATTCGGCTGAATAATCCGGCCTCGTTAGTCCGGGCTGCCGGGTGCGCCGGCACCGTCAGAACGGACACTCCGAGCGGGCGACCACTATGGATGCCACGGTACCCATGGGCGCTCCGTGCGATCGTCATCAGGCCCGCCCATCACGATCAAGTCAGCACGCATCGCTCTGGCAAAGCGCAGAATCTGCGTACCCGGATCTCCCTGCTGGACGGCGCCTCCGACGAGATTCGTGCGAGGGCTCGGCCTCGGCCAGAGAGTCGCGCAACCGCTGCATGAGAGTCTCCCGCCGCAGGGAGCCAACGTCGGCCGGCACGGCCGCTCCCTCGCTGGGAACCACGTGCAGGGCCCTCAGTTCGGCGTCGTGAGCGCGGGCGACTGCGCTCGCGTATGCCAATGAGGGCCTGAACTGCCCGGAGAAATCGATCGGGCAGACGATATGTCGTAGCTCGAGCCTGTTCATCATCTTCATTCCGCGCCCCGGTTAGTCATCATAGAGGTCAGAGCAACGAATGAACCACGTGCGCCCGAACCGACATCGGTTCTCCAGTGTCGCTGCAGTTTGTGTGTTTTGGGGTATTTCCTTCTCGCGCTGAAGATTTCACCTGGGTCACTCCGGTTGAAAGTCCTGGTTCACTCGCGGCGAGTTGGGCCGAGGCGTTTCAGTTTGAAAGGACCGGTTTCGTCCTGCATCGCGCGTCCTTGGCCGAGCTGCCACATTGCGCCTGTTCCAAGGATCGGTCTCTGGCGTCGCCCATGCATCTGCTGGAAGTGAAATCTGGAGAGAGCACGACCCATGAAACTGTCAGTTCTGGCGCTGGACTACGACGGGACGTTCACGCGCGACGACCGTCCGAATGCGTCCGTGCTCACTGCCGTCGCGGACGCTCGGCGGCGTAATGTCACCGTCATCCTGGTGACCGGCCGCATTCTCGATGACCTTCGCCGCGTTGCCGGCGATCTGCGCTTCGTCGACGGCGTCGTCGCCGAGAACGGCGCCGTGATCCACTTTCCGGGCACCGGCCACACGACGATCCTGGCGCCCCTGTCCCGCAAGCCTTTGTGGCGCGGCTCGAGGAATTGGGCATTCCATTCCGCGCAGGACAATGCCTGGTCGACGCGGATGCGAGTTCTGCACACCGGATGCTCGACGTGATTCGCGAGCTCGAACTGCCGATCGTGCTGTCGTTCAACCGTAGCCGCGTGATGGCGCTTGGCCAAGGCGTGAGTAAGGCCACTGGACTGGGCGCCGCCCTGGGCATGCTGCGCGCGTCCGCCCGCAATACCGTCGCCATCGGGGATGCGGAGAACGATCACGAACTGCTTCGATTCGCCGAGGTGGGCGCGGCGGTCGAGTGGGGTAGCCGGTCGCTGCAGGCGGCAGCGGATCTCGTGATCACCGGCAAGGACCCCTCAGCCGTCGCGGAGTTCATCGGACGGATCGCGGCGAGCGGCCGGCTGCCGATCCCGGCCCGCGCCAGGCGCCGCCTGATCATCGGGCACACGGAAGACGACCGCGAGTTCTCCCTGGGCGTTCGCGGGCGCAACGTGCTGATTCTGGGCGAGACGAATTCCGGCAAGTCATGGCTGGCTGGATTGCTGTGCGAGCGCTTGATCCTCCACGGATACAGCCTCTGCGTCATCGATCCAGAAGGCGACTACCGGACGCTCGACGCGTTGCCCGGCGTCACGAGTGCTCGGCGGTGAAGAGCCTCCACCTTCGCCGCGCGCGCTCCTTCATGCGCTGCGATATCCGGACCGCAGCGTCGTGATCGATCTCTCGTGCCTGGAACACCAGGCGAAATTCGAGTACATCCGCTCGGTGTTACCGGCGTTGAACGTCATGCGGCGGCGTACCGGCACGCCGCACAGGATCGTCGTCGACGAAGGGCACTACTTCCTGCATGACGCCATCGACCGCGGGCTGCTGGATCTCGACTTCAACGGTTACACCGTCGTGACCTACTGGCCATCGCAGCTGCCGACGGCGCTCGTTGCCGCCTCCGAGGTCATCCTCGTCACCCGAGAATCCAATGTCGACGAGATCGAAGCGCTCAAGAAGTACTGCGACGCCTGCAGCCATGTCAATCCGTCAGCGTGGCAAATATTGCGTACCTCCGCATCGACGAAGCGGTCGCACTGCCGGTGACAGACGAGGCAGGCAGCGAAATACGACGGTTCATCATCGGAGAACGCCTGACTCCGCACGTTCGACATCGACAAAAGTATGTGGACGTACCCGTGTCGGATGAACGCGCCTTCGTATTTGGTTCCTACCACCGCGCGGCGGCAACTCGCGCTCACACGCTGCGCGAGTTCGTCTCAGGCGTCGAGCAACTCGACGTAACACGGGAGTGGCGGATACCTGCGCCGCGGCGACTTCTCACGATGGATCAGTGACGTGTTTGGTGATCATGCGCTCGCGCGTGAACTCCAAGGTTACGAGCGGCGATACGCGAAGGAGAAATACCCGGAGGCAGTCGAGCAGGTCGTCTCCGCGATCAGCTCGCGCTACGACCTGACAGACTCAAGCGACGTCGACATCGGTTCAAGAAGCCGGATTAGTCGGGACGTGACATGCCCGCCACCGAGGTTTTGACAGTCGGGACCAGCGACCGAAATGCTCTTCTGCCGCACGCGAACGCCGTGCCAGAGCGGACGCTTGCCGAACGCCCTCTTCGGGCAACAATCGGCTGCGTCAGGATTCTGACGTGGATCATCCTTCTTGTCGTCGTGGTCTTGGCCGCCGCCAGAGGGCACGCCTGGCTGCATGAACACTTCGAAGCACCTCTGCCCGAGGTACCAACGATTGATCCGTTCTTGGCGTTGTTCGATCTCACGCCGGTGACCGTAAGTGTCACGGCCGGTGCCGAGCGCATCTTCTCTCAGACGACCGCGCATGCAATTCGAACTGATTGGACTCTCTGGAGGCGCATGCATCTGGCTGACTGGAACATCGTTCCCGAACGGCTCCGACACGAGGGACTCGACAACATGTTGGCCAGGTATCGGCGCATTCTGATGAACCCTGCGGCGTGGGACGCGATGCGGGCTAGTGATTGGGATCTCGTGCCGCAACCGATCCGCACGGTCGCTTACCGCCAAATGATCGCCTATTGGACCGGATACTACGACGTTGGGGCCAAGTACGCGCTGCCTCCGCGGCGGGTTGCCGACACTCTCGCGGCGATTGTGATGTCCGAATCGTGGTTCGACCACCGCGGGCTCTTCATCAACGGCGACGGCACGCAGGACATTGGGCTCGCCGGCGCGTCTGATTTCGCGCGGAAAAGGATTCGTGAACTGCACGACTCGGAGTCGTCGATGTCGCGCTGCATGACGACGCTTACTACGATCCCTGGATGGCCACACGATTCGTGGCGATCTGGATGTCACTCATGCTCGACGAGGCAGGTGGCGACCTCGATCTCGCGATTCGCGCCTATCATCGCGGCATCGCTGACGCCCACGACTGTGCGGGCACGCAATACCTCGAAACGGTGCGCCGGCGGCTTACGACCTTCGTTCGCAATCGGCAGCCGCCTCCAGCGTGGGACTACATCTGGAGGAGAGCACGTGAGATTGAGCAGCAGGAGTGGCCTTGGATGAGCAGCCGTGATCCGGCGTAAGGTTCTTCGAGCGACGGATTACCGGCGCTGGCCGCGGCCGACCCGATGGACCCTTGGTTCGCGTAGGCCATCATCGGGGTGATTAGAATCAGGGGCAGAATAGAGGCGGTGCGGGAGGGGGTTTGATGCCATACGATTTTCTGATCGACACCTACGAAACGGAACGCGTTAAAGTGGTCAGCGTCTGGAGTGAGTTCACAGACGAGGATCTTCCGGTGCGCCCGCACCGGCGCGATCCTCGAGGCCGCAGCGTGCACGAGCAGATGGTGCACCAGTGTGTGAGCGAGATCTCTGGTTCCGCGGCATGCTGGGCATCGACGTCAGGCGCGCCGCCCTTACCGCAGCAGGAAACCCGTTTGGAATTCATGAAGCGCTATGCGGAGGATAGCGGGAAGCGCGTCACGGTCCTGCGTGAGAAGCGCGATCTGTGGTGGGAGGAAGACACGAAGTTCTTCGACGTGCGCCGGTCGCGAGCGTGGGTCATGACGTGGCGGCTGACCCATACGTCGCACCACCGCGGGCAGCTGATGGCGAGCTCCGATGCTCGGGCATGATGTGCACAGCAACTACGGGCCCACGGCCGACACGGGCGGCCTGATGCAAAACCACGCGCCTCGACGATCTGTATCTGTTACGCCAGTCTGGAAGCGCTTTTCGACGGCGAAGCCGCAGCAGGCGCGAAAGCCCCATTGCCTGGGGCGTCTGGCAAAGCCAGTCACGGAGCGCCCGGCATCACGATCAACAGACGGTCACGATGACGGTTTGGATTCCCCGGCCACAGGGGCCAGCGCTCCAGCTCGATGTGAAAGCCGTAGCGAGCAAACCCGTAAGGAACACAACGGCACTGTGTGTGTCGTTTGCCACGGCCACGCGCTGGTTTTCGCATGGCGTACGGCAGGAAACCACAACCGCTCGTCCGCATCCCCGGTGATCATGCACGTTTCTCGCGGAGACCGTTGAGTCCCAAGTACTTCCTGCCCGATGAGTCGTCCAGCTTCTTCAAGTGAGTGGCAAAGCCGCAGCCGTTTCGATCTCCCATTACCTGTGCCTCGCCGCACTCTACATCCAGCCAGGCGGTACGTGCCTTCCCGTCGAACCTATTAGGACGCTGCGTATAGAGCGACTGGACTCTCACGTTCCATTCTTCGGGTTCGTCGCCGGCGGCTGGGACGGGTTCGATGGGTAGGGCAGCAGCTCGACGAGCGGCTCCCCCACACCCGGCGAGATATTCATGATGACATGGCCGCGGCGAAGCTGGCCCGGAAAGCGTCAGACCGCACGCGTGAGTGATCATCTGGAGGTCCCGCTGCAAGGGCGAGGGCGTAGTTGCAGACTCTCACTCCCTTGTCTGCGGGGTCAGGCCCGACTGGAGCCATCGTTCTGCGTCGTGACTCCGGTCGGACATGTGTTCGTATGGCAACGCATCGCCTGGATACAACCGATCGAAAACAGAAAGCCGCGGCCGATGTGTACGAGGTCGGCGCCGAGGGCGATATGGGTCGCAACTTCGCCACCCGTGGCGATTTTGCCCGACGCAATCAGGGTGACGTCATTACGCACGCCTCGCGACGGAGAGCGTTGTCAACCGCTACGAGCGCGTCGACCAACGGCAACCCGACGTAGTCGGCCACGCCAAGGGAGCGGCGCCCGACCCGCCCTCGTTGCCATCCACCGCGATGAAGTCGGGGCCGTCGCCGCGCCTCCGGATTTCACGGCATAGCTCGTTGATCTCCGCTGTCGACCCCACGACCATCTTGAGGCCAATGGGCTTGCCCGTGAGCTTCCGGAACACGCTCGATGAAGTCAGTAAAGATGGGCATCGTCGAACTCCCAGAAGCGGTTCGGAGAGTGAAAGAGCTCCACCCCCATAGGAATGCCGTGGATTGCTTGCAATTTCCTTCGTG